>CBIHOF010000001.1:0-472753 GCA_966211955.1 uncultured Comamonadaceae bacterium
CTCCTTCTCCGCCAAACAGAAAAGCCGCCCTCGGGCGGCTTTTTCTTTGGGCGTTTTCGCGAGCAGTCGCGGCTTCAGCCGATCGACTGGTAACTCGCAGCATGAAGCCCACGTCCCAATAAAAACGGGGAGCCGAAGCTCCCCGTTTCTCCTGCCTGACGCTTTTATCTGACGATCAACCAGCTCAGGCAGCGCGGCGGCGGCGAGCCATGAAGCCGACGATGCCCAGACCTGCCAGCATGAGGGCGTAGGTCTCGGGTTCCGGCACGGCCGGGACGGGGGTGCCGCCCACGCCGGCGAAGCCGAAGATGAAGGTGTCGGGCGTGCCGTCGGTCTTGCCGGTGCGGCTGTTCTGGCCCAGCGAGTACACCTCGGCGCCCACGGCACCCAGTGCCGAGAAGGCAGCGGCTTCGGAGCTGGCGGCACCGTAGAAGATGTCGAAGGTGACCGATTCGCCGGCGGCCAACGAGCCGAAGTCGAAGGTGAAGAACGCGCCGTGGTCGTTCGGGCCGCTGTCCGTGAAGTTCACGTTGGTCGTGCCTGACGACAGTTCACCCGGGTTGGTCAGCGGGTCCGGAATCGCGAAGCCGTTGTCGTTCGAATAGATCAGCTTGGTGGCGCCAACGCCGCCAATCGTCACGTACTCGTTGAACTCGGTCGGGGGAATGTCCCAGTCCATCGAGCGGGAGTAGCGGGCGTCTGCTGCAACGGCGCCGTTGTTGGTGAGCGTCACGCGGTCACGGATGAGCGAGGTGCTGCTGGAGAGGCCGTATTCCTGCTTGACTTGCAGGCCAGTCGCGCCGCCCACATTGACGATCGAGGTGGCGCTGGTGGCGGTCGAGCCGAAGCTGACGAGACCGACGTTCACATTGCCGCCGTTGGCGTTGGCAGACCAGCCCTTGGCGGCGCCGATGGACGCGCCCCAACCTTCGCACAGGCAGCCCGGCGTGATGCCGTCACCGGAGCCAGCGAGCGAAATGCCAACGCCGCCGAAGCCGAGGGCGCCCATGTCCTGGATGCCCAGCGACACGTTGCCCGAGGTAACGACTTGGCCGGCGTGTGCCGACATTGCCAGCGCCGACAACGCTGCGAGGGATGCTAGTTGGAACTTTTTCATGTTGCTCCTCAGAGGTGAAAGTCACGCCTTGCGGTGGGAGAAATGCTTGTTCTTGAATGGAACGAATGCCATTAGGCAACTTGTGACCAGACGAAAATATCCCCCGGTTGCGGGGGTCTGCTGAAGTTAGGGGGGTCCGAAACGGAACCTTACGAATTCACGCTTGACGGCCGGGCATTCACTGATCTTTACCCTCGGGCAACCCTCGCTACACCGGTGCCTCCGAAGATGGCGTCCATGGGATCACCCCATTCATACGGAGTAGTGACATGACTGAATCGGCAACGGTGAATTCGACGGCTGCGGGCAAGGCGCGCGGTCTCAAGCGGCTGGCAGCGGGTGTGATGATCGCCGTGTCGGCCACGGTCGCCCTCTCGGCCTGGGCGCAGCCCGGCCCCGGCGGCCACCACCATGGCGGCGGCTTCGGAGGCCCGGCCATGTTCATGGGCTCGCCCGAGCACGTCGGCCGCGCGGTCGACCACATGCTGGACGGCCTGAATGCGACGGACGCCCAGCGCACGCAGGTCAAGCAGATCGTGCAGCAGGCGGCAGTTGACCTGAAGGCCCAGCACGACTCGGCCCGCGGCCTGCATGAGAAGAGCCTGCAGATCTTCACGGCGCCGACGGTGGACGCCGCCGCTGCCGAATCGGTTCGCCAGCAGATGATCGCGCAGCACGATGCGAGCAGCCGCCGCGTGCTGCAAGCCATGCTCGACATCAGCCGCGTGCTGACGCCCGAGCAGCGCGCGAAGATCGCCGACCACATGAAGCAGCGCCAGCAGCACATGCAGGAGCGGATGCAGCGCATGCAGCAGGAACACGGCAAACAGTAAAGGCCCGCAGCCGGCAAGCCGCGAGCGCCGTTGAACCGACGCCGGCCATTCAACCCACGCCCCGCCCTCGCGGGGCGCTCGTGTTTTGAGGTCCAATGACGCCCATGACCACCCGCCTTCTGCTGATCGACGACGATGCCCGGCTGTCCGCCATGGTGGGCGACTACCTGCGTGGCGGCGGCTACGAGATCGACGCTGTCGGCTCGCTGGCCGCTGGCCGCGACCGCCTGGCCGCCGGCCAGTACGACGGCCTCGTGCTCGACCTCATGCTCCCCGACGGCGACGGTCTCGACCTGTGCCGCGAGCTGCGCAGCAACCCGCGCACCCGCACGCTGCCGCTCTTGATGCTCACCGCCCGAGGCGAGCCGATGGATCGCATCGTCGGGCTCGAACTCGGCGCCGACGACTACCTGCCCAAGCCCTTCGAGCCGCGCGAGCTGCTCGCCCGCGTCAAGGCCTTGCTGCGCCGCGCCGCGCCCGCGCCCAGCGAGGAAGAGGTCCTGCGATTCGGCCGACTCGAGATCGATCTCGGCGAGCGCGTCGCGCGGCTGGACGGCAAGCCGTGCGATCTCACCAGCCACCAGTTCGACTTGCTGGTCGTGCTCGCGCAAAGCCCCGGCCGCGTGCTGTCGCGCGACCAGATCATGGACGCGCTCAAGGGCCATCCGCTGGAGGCCTTCGACCGCTCCATCGACGTGCATATCTCGCGCATCCGTGCCGTCATCGAGGACGACGCGAAGATGCCGCGACGCGTGCTGACCGTGCGCGGCGCGGGGTACGTGTTCGCGAAGAAGCAGGACGCCGACGACGCGCGGTAGCCCGGCTTGAGAACCCTCACCCTTCGCATCTACCTCACCGTCGTGGCGGTGCTGGCGCTGTTCGCCTTCGCCTCGGGTTGGGTGTTCCAGCGCCACATCGAGCAGGAACGCAGTCGCGCCGATTCGGTGCTGACCGAGCGCATGGCCGCCTGGGGTGACCTGATCCAGCGCTCGCTGCCCGGCATCGACGCGCCCGTGGCGGACCAGGCCGCAGCACTCGTCGATTGGTCGCAGAGGCTTCGCATCCCGCTGGCGCTCGACAGCCCGCAGGGCCAGCGTGTGGGCGCGTCCGATTCCTACCTGCGTCGCAGTGCGCAAGGCGGCGAGGGCATCAACCGCGGCTTTGCGATCAAGCTGGAAGACGGCCGCACGCTGTGGGTGATGCGGCCCGGCCTGCGTGCCAACGCCGGCCGCGGGGATCCCAACGGCCCACCCGGTGCACCGCCTGGCGGCAACCGCGGCCCGGGCGCCCAAGGCGAACCGCCTTTCCTCAACCTGCCTTTCCTGCCGCCAGCGCTGCAGCATGGCGTGGGTGTGGCCATCGTGCTGCTGGTGCTCTTCGTCGCGGTGGCAATCGGCGCCTACCCGGTGGTGAGTGCGCTCACGCGGCGCTTGCAAGCGCTCAAGCGAGGCATGGAAACCTTCGGCGCGGGCAACCTCTCGCACCGCGTCGAGGTGCTCGGGCGCGACGAGGTCGCTTCCGTGGCATCCAGCTTCAACGCGGCTGCCGCGCGCATCGAGGCGCTGGTGCGCTCGCACCAGTCGCTTCTGGCCAACGCGAGCCATGAGCTGCGCTCGCCACTGGCGCGGCTGAAGATGGCGGTGTCCATGATCGACGAATCCGATGCGGCCCAGCGCACGCGGCTCAAGCGCGAGATCGACACCAACGTGGCCGAGCTTGATGCACTGGTCGAAGAGGTGCTGCTGGCCAGCCGCCTCGACGCCTTGCGCGACATCGAGAACCGCGAGCGCATCGACATCGTCGGTCTTGCGGCAGAAGAAGCATCGCGCGTCGATGCGAGCGTCGAAGCGCCCGCCGACGGCCAGCCGGTCACGACCGTCGCCGACGAACGCCTCGTGCGGCGTGCCTTGCGCAACCTGCTAGAGAATGCCCGCCGCTATGGTGGTGATGAGGTGAGCGTGCTCATTCGCCGCCGAGCCGGCGAGATCGAGATGCGCGTTTGCGACCGCGGCCCGGGCGTGCCCGTCGACCTGCGTGAACGCATCTTCGAGCCTTTCTACCGGCTGCCCGGACATGCCGAGAAGTCGGGCGGCGTGGGGCTGGGCCTGAGCCTGGTCAAGCAGATCGCCCAGCGCCATGGCGGCAGCGTGCGTTGCGAACCGCACGAGGGCGGCGGCAGCTGCTTCGTCTTCGCATTGCCGCAGAGCTAAGCCCCCAGGCGGCGCTTGGCGTCGCACACAGCGGGCAGGTGCCGGGCGTAAGCTCGGCGGCATCCCGCAGGAGGTGCCTCGATGCCCGCAAGACCCTTTGACGTCATCGTCTTCGGCGCCACCGGCTTCACCGGCCGGCAGGCGGTGCTCGCGATGGCGCATCGCGCGGCGACGCAGTCGCTCAAGTGGGCCGTGGCCGGTCGCAACGCCGACAAGCTCTCATCAGTCGTCGCCGAACTGGTGCCGCCAGCTGCGGATCAGCCTGGCATCGTCGTCGCGGATGCGGCCAATGGCGACGCGGTGCACGCCATGGCCGCTCAGACCAAGGTGCTGCTCAACCTGGCCGGGCCTTACGCGGTCCATGGCGAAACGGTCGTGCAGGCGTGCATTGCCAACGGCGCGCACTACCTCGACCTGAGCGGCGAGACCTTCTGGGTGCAGCAGATGATTGCGCGCCATCACCGCGCAGCCCGTAGCGCCAAGGTCAAGATCATTCCATCCTGCGGCTACGAGGCGCTGCCCTTCGACCTCGCCACGCTGTGGATGGCCGAGCAGGTGCGTGAGCATTTCGGCGAGCCCTGCCGCGAGATGAAGGTGGTGGTCAGCTTCGTCGGCAAGCGCATCAAGAGCCTGGCCGATGCGGTGAGCGGCGGCACGGTGGCATCGCTGTCATCGATGCTGGAGCTGGACACCACCGACTGCGTGCGCAACCCTGCGTGCCTGCTGCCAGTCGATGCGCTCAATGCGCGCGAGGTGGCGCAGCGCAACGCCTACCGCTTCGTGCCCCATTTCGACGAGGACGTGCAGGCAGTGACGGCGCCCAACATTCCAGCGCCCTTCGTCAACCCGCCCGTGGTTCTGCGCTCGCAGGCACTCATGGCGGACAGCGGCTTCTTCGCGCCGGACTTCCGCTACGTGGAGGCGATGAGCATGAAGAGCCTCGTGCCCGAGGTGAGCTTCCTGCCCGATGCGGCCACCTTGCCATTGCAATGGGCCGCGGCCGCGTCACTCGCGGCACCACTCGCCAACTTGAGCGCGGCGCTGGCCGGGCCCCTCAAGTTCGAACGCGGCGCCCTGCGAAAGGTCGTCGACTGGCTCGCGCCCAAGCCGGGCCAGGGGCCGAGCGAGGACGTGCTTGCCAACACCGGCTACAGCTTCGAGCTCTTCGCGACGTCGCAAAGCGGCAAGCGGCTCAAGGGCCGGCTCGACGCGACAGGACACCCCGGTTATCGCTCGACGCCGGAGATGGTCGCGACAGCGGCGGTGGGCCTGGCCAAGGGGATGCTCGGCAAGACGCCGCACTTCGGCCTGCTCACGCCGGCGACGGGCCTGGGCATGGAGGCGGTTGGCGCGATGCGCGATGCGGGCATCACCTTCCGGCTCGTCTAGCAGACGTCGTGGCGATCAAGCCGCCGACTCAGACGGCCGCTGCGCCGGTTCGAGGGATTCAGGCGGGGGGTGGTCCACGCCGGTGGCTTCGCGCGCCCGCTCGGCGTAGCGGTTGAAGCGCCACGCCGTGCCTTCCATGGTGATGCGCCGCCAGGTGGCGCGCTTCTCGGCGGGCGTCATCGCCGGCCAGTGTTGCACCTCGTGGAAGGTGCGCCCGCAGCCCTTGCAGACGTTGTCGCCCTGGCTCGTGGAGCAGATGGCGATGCACGGCGCATCCGGCGTGCTCGCGTACCAGCCAAGCCAGGCCTCGCGTGCCTTGGCGGGCATGCTGTTCTCGTCGCAGACGTGCTCGTGGTAGTACACCATCAAGGCATACACCTCGGCCAATGCGAGCACCTGCGCGCAGGCGGTGATGCCGTCCGGCGACGGGTGCTTGTCGCGCCACCAGTTGATGGCGGACTCGACGTCGGTGATGTGGATGCCTGACATGGGGCGCTGAGGATAGCGCCCTTTTTTCAACCCCGGAGGCCTGTCGTGGCCGAGCTCAGGCGCCGGTGAACTTGCCGGCCTGGAAGTCCTGCACCGCCTGGAAGATCTCTTCCTTGCTGTTCATCACGAACGGCCCGTACTGCACGATCGGCTCGTTCAGCGGTGCGCCGGCAATCAGCAGCGCGCGGGCCGGTGCGTCCGCATGCAACACGATGCCATCCCCACCGTTGCGCAGAATGGCCATGCGCTGCGACGGCACCGGGTCATTGCCCACGCGCAGCTCGCCGCGGTAGACGTAGACGAAGGCGTTGTGGGTTGCCGGCAATGCCTGCGCAAAGTGCGATCCGGCTTCGAGATGCAGGTCGAGGTACAGCGGCTGCGTGCCGTCGCGTTGCACCGCACCTTGCACGCCGTGGCTCGCGCCCGCGATGACACGCGCCGTGACGCCGGCATCCGTCGTGAACTCGGGGATGTCCTCGGGCTGGATGTCGCGGTACCACGGCGCCTTCATCTTGTCAGCGGCGGGCAGGTTGAGCCAGAGCTGGAAGCCTTCCATGCGGCCATCTTCCTGCTCAGGCAGCTCGGAGTGCACGACGCCGCGGCCGGCGGTCATCCACTGCACGCCACCGTTGCTCAGCAGGCCTTCATGGCCCGCGCTGTCGCGGTGCCGCATGCGTCCGGCAATCATGTAGGTGATGGTCTCGAAGCCGCGGTGCGGGTGGTCGGGAAAGCCGCCGATGTAGTCCTCGCGGCGGTCGGTGCCGAAGGCGTCGAGCATGAGGTACGGGTCGAGCCGGCGCTGCAGCGGCTGCGTCAGCACGCGGGTGAGCTTGACGCCCGCGCCGTCGGAGGTGGCCTGCCCGGCCACCAGCCGTTCCACCTCGCGCGGATGCGCGACGGTGTCGTGACGGACGAGGGTGGCGGTGGCGGACATGGCGTTCTCCAGTGGGTCAACAAAGTTCAGTCGATCAGGCGGTGAATACTTCTTCGATCTGGGTCTGAGCCGAGGCGAGGGCCTTCTGTTCCGCCTCGGGGCCCATGGCCATGCCTTCGGCGTAGATGAACTGCACGTCGGTCAGGCCGATGAAGCCGAGGAAGGTCTTGAGGTAAGGCACTTGCGTGTCGGCCGGCGTGTTGCGGTAGAGCCCGCCGCGGGTGAGGGCCACATAGACCTTCTTGCCGGTCACGAGGCCGACGGGCCCCTTCTCGGTGTACTTGAAGGTCACGCCGGTGCGGGCGATGGCGTCGATCCAATGCTTCAGCTGTGCGGGCACGCCGAAGTTGTACATCGGCACGCCGAGGACGATCACGTCGGCCGCCTTCAATTCGGCGATCACCGCATCGTCGAGCTCGACGCGGGCTTGCTGGCCGGGCGTGCGCTGCTCGGCCGGCGTGAAGATGGCGGTGATGGCGGCCTCGTCCAGGGCGGGGTGCGGCGTGACGCCCAGGTCGCGCACGGTCAGTTCATTGGCGGGGTTGGCTGCCTGCAGGCGCTCGACGATCTGCGCGGCGAGGCGGGACGATTGGGAAGACTGGGGACGTTGGCTGGAATTGATTTGCAGGATCTTCATGGTGTCTCTCCGGTGCTTGTTGGGACGCGATGAAGTCAATGTAGTTGTCCCATTGAGCAACCGGAAGATGGTGAATTGGATAAGATTGTTCCGTTGATGGAACGATGGGGCCGATCATGAACCTGGAAGCCAATGACCTGATGCTCTTCGCGAAGGTGGTCGACGAGGGCAGTTTCAGCCGGGCGGCCGACAAGGTCGGGCTGCCGAAATCCACCGTGTCGCGACGCATCGCCACGCTGGAATCGCAACTCGGCGAGCGCCTGCTGCTGCGCACGACGCGCAAGCTCACCGTCACCGATTTCGGCCACAGCGTGCTTGAGCATGCGAACCAGGTGTCGGCCGAGGTGGCCGCCGCCCAGCAACTGGCCCAGCACCGGCAGGTCGAGCCCAGCGGCCGGCTGCGCCTGTCCATGCCCGGCGACTTCGCCCACGCGGTGCTCGGCGGGCTGATGGCCGAGTTCATGCGCAAGCACCCCCTTGTCACGCTGGAGGTCGACCTCACGCCGCGCCGTGTCGACCTGGTGGGCGAAAACTTCGACCTCGCACTGCGCATGGGCAGCCTCGGGGACGACGCGTCAATCGCCGCCCGGCTCATCGCTCGCTTTTCCATCGGGCTGTACGCCGCGCCCGCCTACATCGCGGAGCGTGGCATGCCCAGCGAACCCGAGGCGCTGATGGAGCACGACGGCTTGCGCATCCTCACGCGCACCGGCGAGCCGCATCGCTGGGAGCTGACCCGCGGCGAGCAGCACTGGGAAGGCGTCGCGCCCGGGCGTGCCGTCGCGAATTCACCCGAGCTGCTGATCCGCCTGGCCCGCGCAGGCGCCGGGATCGCGGCGGTGACGGACCACTTCGCCATGCCCTACGTGCAAGATGGCGAACTGGTGCCCGTGCTGCAGGACTGGTCGTTGCCTGAAACCGAATGCTGGGCGGTGTTCCCGGGGCGGCGGCTGATGCCGGCGCGCACGCGGCTGTTCCTCGATGCACTCGCGGCGCAGTTCAGCGCGCCGGAGTGCCACGCGGTCAACCAGAAGCTGCGCGCCGAGAAGGAAAAGGCCCGGCCCCGGGCGGCGAGAGCCGCCGGTCTGTCAGGTCAGTAGACCAGCCCCATCGCGTCGCGAACGTCGCGCATGGTCTCGCGCGCCACGGTGCGCGCCCGCTCGGTGCCCACCTCGACGATCCAGTGCACCTGCTTCGGGTTGGTGAGGTAAGCCTCGGCCCGCTCACGCCACGGTTGCTGCTCGCGCTTGATCGCGTCGATCACCGGCTGCTTGCACTCGAGGCAGCCGATGCCGGCGGTGGTGCAGCCCTGGCGCACCCACGCTTGCGTGGGCGCGTCGGAATACACCTGATGGAACTGCCACACCGGGCACTTGTCGGGGTCGCCCGGGTCGCTGCGGTGCACCCGCGCCGGGTCGGTGGGCATGCGCTTGATCTTGCGCTCGACCTCGGCAGGCTCCTCGCGCATCGCGATGGTGTTGCCGTAGCTCTTGCTCATCTTGTCGCCGTCCAGGCCGGGCAGCTTGCTCGTCTCGGTGAGCAGCACGGCGGGCTCAGTCAGCACGGTCTTGCCGGTGCCCTTGAGGTGGCCCAGCAGCAGCTCGCTGTCCTCGGCCGTCCAGCCGGCAATGTTGGCGGCCGCCTTCTTGATGATGGATTCGCCCTTCGCCATCGCCTCGGGCTTGCCTTCTTGCTGGTGGTCGCGGCGCTGCTTTTCAAGGTAGCGCGCGTCGTCCTTGCTCAGCTTGGCGATGGCCGCCTGCACCTTGGCATCGAAGTCGGGCGTGCGGCCATACAGGTGGTTGAAGCGCCGTGCGACTTCGCGCGTGATCTCGACGTGCGGCGCCTGGTCTTCGCCGACCGGCACGTAGGCCGCCTTGTAGATGAGGATGTCGGCCGCCTGCAGCAGCGGATAGCCGAGGAAGCCGTAGGTCGCGAGGTCGCGGTCCTTGAGCTTCTCCATCTGGTCCTTGTAGGTGGGCATGCGCTCGAGCCAGGACAGCGGCGTGCCCATGGACAAGAGCGTGAACAGCTCCGCGTGCTCGGGCAGGCGGCTCTGGATGAAGATGGTGGCCTTCTCCGGGTCGAGCCCGGCGGCGAGCCAGTCGATCACCATGTCGTAGACGTTGCGCTCGATGATCTCGCGGTCTTGGTAGTGCGTGGTCAGCGCGTGCCAGTCGGCCACGAAGTAGAAGCACTCGTAGTCCTGCTGCAGCTTCACCCAGTTCTTCAGGGCGCCGTGGTAGTGGCCGAGGTGCAAGGCGCCGGTGGGGCGCATGCCGGATAAGACTCGCTGTGTCATCGTGGGGCTCTCTGGTCGAGGGGCGAATTGTAGGTGGCCGCTACACTTTCGCCGCCATGAAGAACATCGTCATCCTGATCTCCGGCCGAGGCTCCAACATGGAGGCGATCGTGCGGGCCTGCGCCGCCGAAGGCTGGAATGCGCGGATCGCCGCGGTGGTGAGCAATCGGCCCGACGCCGCGGGCCTCGCCTTCGCGCAGGAGCGCGGCATCGCGACCGCGGTGGTGGACCACACCGCCCATGCCGATCGCGAGGCCTTCGATGCCGAGCTCGCGCGCGTCATCGAGCAGTTCTCGCCCGACGCGCTCGTGCTCGCGGGCTTCATGCGCATCCTCACGCCGGCCTTCGTCAAGCGCTTCGAGCGGCGCATGCTGAACATCCATCCGTCGCTGCTGCCGGCCTTCACGGGGCTGCACACGCACCGCCGCGCGCTCGAGGCGGGCTGCAAGCTGGCGGGGACCACGGTTCATTTCGTCACTGCGGAGCTCGACCATGGGCCCATCGTCGCGCAGGCGATGGTGCCGGTGCTGTCCAACGACACCGAGCAGACGCTTGCGGCGCGCGTGCTCACGCGCGAGCACCTCATCTACCCGAAGGCCGTGCGCTGGCTGGTGGACGGCGCGCTGCGCGAGGAGAGGGGCGTCATCACGCACACGGGCGGCGAGTCGCAGTTGTTCAGCTAGAACAGGCCCGACGCGATGTTGATGAAGAAGGCCAGCACCGCGGTGTTGAACACGAAGGACAGCACCGACTGTGCGAGCACCACCGTACGCATCGTGCGGCCCGTCACCGCGACGTCGGCCGTCTGCAGCGCGACGGCGATGGTGAACGAGAAGTAGAGAAAGTCCATGTAGTCCGGCCGGAAGCCCGGCTCGGCGTTCGGAAATACAAGGCCGCTCTCGTGCTCGACCGTGTGGTAGAGGCTCGCGTAGTTGAGCGTGAAGAGCGTCGGCAGCAGCAGCCAGGAGCCCATCACGGTGATGAAGGTGAGCACCACCTGCTGAACACCGGGCGCCGTGTGCGACGGCTTGCCGGCAGCCAACTCCAGCACGATGGCGGCGAGGCTCGCCAGGCATGCGAGCACCACCATCACCGAGACGGTCAACGCGCCCTCTGAATGCGCGATGGCCACGCGCTGCAGGCGGCTGTGGTCGGCGCGATACATCGACAGGCCGATCAGCACGAGGTACAGCCACACGCCCGCGTTCCAGCCGATGAGCACCTGCGTGACCGCCGCCTTGGCCGGGACGGCCAGGCCGATCGCCACCCCGATGGCGGCGGCGATGAGCATGCGCGGACGGGCGCGGAAGTGGTTGGCCATGCGCAGCGTCAGCCGATGCGTTCGAAGCGCGGGACGGAGCGGCCATCGACCGTCACGTCCTCGAAGAACATGGCGTGCGGGCGCACCCACCAGCCCGACTGGTTGTACAGCGGCCGGTACACCACCAGCGGTTCGTGCGTCTCGCTGTGCCGCGCTGCACCCAGCACTTCGTACTCGCCGCCCTTGTAATGGCGGTAGCGGCCGGTGGGCGTGGGCGGAAGCGGGGTCAGGTCGGTGTCGCTCATGGGGCCCGAGGATAAAGGTCAACGAGAAGGCCCACGAGAAGGGCCAACGATAATCGCGCCCATGCATCCCAACGCCCTCCTCGAACTTGCCACCGAACTGCTGCACCGCGTGATGAAGTTCGATTCGCCCGCCGACGGCGTCGTGTCCGCCTTCTTCCGCGAGCACCGCATGCTCGGCACGCGCGAGCGCCATTCGCTCGCCGAGACCACCTACAACGTGCTGCGCAACCGCTCGCTGTACCAGCACCTCGCGCAATCGGGCAAGGGCGAGATGGAGCGCCGCCTGGCCATCCTTGGCTGGCAGGGCAACGAAGGCTTTCTTCGCGCGGCCCTGAGCGAGCAGGAGCAGCAGTGGCTGGAGAAGGTCAAGCTGGTGGACCGCACCGCGCTGCCCGAGAAGCTGCGCCACAACCTGCCCGAATGGCTGGCCACGCCGCTGCACGAAGCGCTGGGCGAGGAGTTCTGGCCGCTGGTGGACAGCATGAACCAGCCGGCCGCGCTCGACTTGCGCGTGAACACATTCAAGGCCAAGCGCGAGGATGTGCAGCAGGCATTGGCCAAGGCCAACATCGAAGCACTGCCGACGCCGTACTCGCCCTGGGGGCTGCGCATCGACGGCAAACCCAACCTGTCCAAGCTGGAAGTGTTCACGAGCGGCGACGTCGAGGTGCAGGACGAGGGCAGCCAGCTGCTCGCACTGCTGACCGATGCCAAGCGTGGCGAGATGGTGGTCGACTTCTGCGCCGGCGCGGGCGGCAAGACGCTCGCACTGGGCGCGTCCATGCGCAACACCGGCCGGCTCTACGCCTTCGACACCTCGGGCCACCGCCTGGCCGCGCTCAAACCGCGCCTGGCACGCAGCGGCTTGTCCAACGTCTACCCGGTGCAGATTGCCCACGAGCGCGACGAGCGGGTGAAGCGGCTGGCTGGCAAGATCGACCGGGTGCTGGTCGACGCGCCGTGCTCCGGCCTGGGCACCTTGAGACGCAACCCGGACATGAAGTGGCGCCAATCGCCCGAATCCATTGCCGAGCTGAAGGAAAAGCAGGCCGCCATCCTGGACAGCGCGGCGCGGCTGGTGAAGCCGGGTGGACGCCTCGTTTACGCCACTTGCAGCCTGCTGGACGAAGAAAACGAGGGAATTGCCCGTGCATTCAGCGAATCCCACGCCCGTGACTTCAAGCCTATGGCGGCCTCCGAGGTGCTCGGCCGGGCGCACGTGAGCGATGCGCAGACGCTCGTTCGTGATGAATTCCTGCGCTTGTGGCCCCACAAGCACGCCACCGACGGATTCTTCGCCGCGGTGTGGGAACGCAGTTGAAGGTTTCCTGATCCATCTCAAATCGCGTGAATTGAAGGCGCCAGACCCCGTAGTTTCCGAGGGGTATTCCTGGGGGCCCCTCGGTACAATGCGCCACCCGCCGTCGGTGACGGCATGAAGGCTAGTTCAATGAATGTTCTGATGTCGATCTGGGATGGTTTGATCAACTGGCTGGCTTATGGCCTGTCCGGCATGGCGTGGTGGCAGGTCGTCCTGTTCACGCTCGTCACCACCCACATCACGATCGCCTCCGTCACGATCTTCCTGCACCGCGCCCAGGCGCACCGTGCGCTCGATCTCGGCCCGATCCCTTCTCATTTCTTCCGCCTGTGGCTGTGGCTGACCACCGGCATGGTGACCAAGGAATGGGTCGCCATCCACCGCAAGCACCACGCCAAGTGCGAAACCGAAGAAGACCCGCACAGCCCGCAGACGCGCGGCATCAAGGCGGTGCTGCTGACCGGCAGCGAGATGTACCGCACCGAAGCCAAGAACCAGCAGACTCTCGCCAAGTTCGGCCACGGCACCCCCGATGACTGGATCGAGCGCAATCTCTACAGCCGCTTCACCTGGCAAGGCGTCGGCATCACCCTGCTCATCGACCTGATGCTCTTCGGCGCCATCGGCCTGGCCGTGTGGGCGGTGCAGATGCTGTGGATCCCGATCACCGCCGCCGGCATCATCAATGGCATCGGCCACTGGTGGGGCTATCGCAACTACGAAGCGCCGGACGCATCGCGCAACGTGTCGCCGTGGGGCATCATCATCGGCGGCGAAGAGCTGCACAACAACCACCACACCTACCCGACCTCGGCCAAGCTGTCGGTCAAGCCCTACGAGTTCGACATCGGCTGGATGTACATCCGCGGTCTCGAGATGCTCGGCTGGGCCAAGGTCCGCAAGACGGTGCCCACGCTCAAGCTGGGCAGCATCAAGCCGGTGGCTGATTCGCAGACGCTGGAAGCCGTCATCGCCAACCGCTACGAAGTGATGGCCAAGTACGCCAAGCACCTGCGCAGCGCTTGCGGTGCCGAGCTGGCCCGCCTGAAGGCCGAAGGCGCCGAGAACACCGCCAAGTGGACGGAGATGCACCTGGCCAAGCGCTGGCTGCATCGCGACGAAGACAAGATCCCGAGCCACCTGAAGACGCAGGTCGCCAATGCCTGTGCCCAGAGCGCGGGCCTCGCCAAGCTCGTGGCCATGCGCGAAGAGCTGCGCCAGCTGTGGACCCGCACCAACGTGTCGGCAGAACAGCTGGTGGCTGACCTGCAGGCCTGGTGCAAGAAGGCCGAGGAAAGCGGGATTGCGGCGCTGCAGGAATTCGCGCTCAAGCTGCGCGCGGCGCACGCCTGATCCAGGCTGTCCGCATTCAGATCAAAGGGCCCGCGTCGCGGGCCTTTTTTTCTTGAGCTGCACGCAGTGGTGTCCGTCAGGCCAGGCGCTTGGAAATCCCGAAGCCAGTGGTGGCATTTAGCGCGGCAGGCGCCGGCGCTGCCCCGCCCACTGGCGGGTCGACGAGCCCTGTGAGCTGGCGGCACAGCCCCTCGCGGTCTTCCCGCAGCGTGAACAGATGGTCGGCACCGCGGGCATGATCGATGTGCAGCAGGCCGCGTTTGCGCAAGCGCTTCACGGTCGCGCCGCCCAGCGACCACAGCAAGGTCTCGCCGTGCTCGTCGTCGGAGAAGACGAAGCGGATCTGCGTGTGCCGGCGGGCCAGTTGCAGCAGCTCGGTGGGCAGATCGTTGTTCAGGTGCACACCCAGGAGGCGCAACAGGTCGCGTCCGCGGTTGGTGGCCTTGCCGCCGGCCATCACCACGAGATTGCGCAGCACGCGAACGATCTTCGACGGGTCCGAGAGGAGCGCCTGCCAGCGTGAGGGATCGAACAGGTTGCGCTTGTAGCCGCGCACCGAATCGACGACCTCCGCCTTGCGTTCGACCAGGTCCACCCGTGTGTCCCCGACCGACAGGAAGAGCAGCGGGTTGATCATCACCACGGCGTCGACGGCCGTCGTCTCGACCGCTGCCCGCAACGCGTTGTAGGCACCCGCGCACAGGCCGATCAGCTGCACCTGCTTCACGCCATGCCGTTCGCGCACGTGCCGCACGGAGGCGGCAATGTCGTCCAGCGCATTGCGCAGGTAGGGCAGGTTCTCGGCAAAGCCTGGCCTCGCCTGACTGTCGCCGATGCCCGAGAGATCGAGCCGCAACACGACGACGCCTCGGGCCGCCCACTCGCGCGCCAGATGCACGTAGAGCCGGCCGGGGCCGATGCGCCGGTCCGCGCCGCCGGACAGCAGGACGACCGCGCGTTGCGGCTCCGCTTGCAAGGACTCGTCCGGCGCCGTGACCAATGCCGTGAGCCGCGCACCCACGTCGATATGCTCGACCTGCTCGACGATCGCCATGCCGCGCGGCGGCGTCAATCGCAGCGCCGCGCGGCGTTCCACCGCCGCGGCAGGGGCCGGATCGGCGAGCGGCGCACGCTCGATCATCCACGGCACGATGGTGTCGATGATGGCGGTGGGCACGTCGCAGTGGTGCGGTGACGACTCGCGGACCATGCCTGCATAGCCCGGCACCCGCAGCGACCTTGCATCGGCGCCGAGCGCGTGGAGGTGCTTGAGCCAGCGCGCATCGGTCGGCAGGTCGTCGCGTTCGATGATCAATGTCGGATAGGCCGGCGCGTTCGATTCCTTGAGCAGGTCCAGCGCCTTGAGCGCTTCCTGCGTGGTCAGGTCCATGGCGT
Source organism: uncultured Comamonadaceae bacterium (assembly GCA_966211955.1). Lineage (GTDB taxonomy): Bacteria > Pseudomonadota > Gammaproteobacteria > Burkholderiales > Burkholderiaceae_C > Albitalea. The sequence goes on from CBIHOF010000001.1 coordinate 15,547, forward strand.
AGCCACCCGCTTCGAGCAGGCCGTCGGTGCGCTCCTTGGGCACGTTCATGCCCTGGCTTGCGGCGCCCAGCGAGTAGGCCTTCATCTCTCGAACGAAGAGCCGACCGGCGGTGACTGGTGCGATGGCGATGAGGCCCGCGACGTCGGTGCGCTCGCGCGCCGCCCATGCCGCGAGCAGGCTGCCCAGTCGCACTCCGACGAGGCAGACCTCGCTCACGCCCGTTTCACGCCTGAGCGTGTCGATCGCGTCATTGACCGAGGCCAGCCAGCGCGCCACGGAGTCGCTGTCGAAGTCGCCACCCGCTGAGTCGCCGGTTCCGGCGTAGTCGAAACGCAGGGCGGGCAGGCCATGCGCGGCCGCCGCCTGCGCGATGTGCTTGAGGCTGCGGTGGATGCACAGGTCCTCGCGGCCGAAGCTGCTGCAGATGACGACGCCGCGCCGTGCCGGCCGGTCACTCGCGTGCACCCAGGCCAGCGATTCGCGGCCCGCCGGGCCGAAGTAGAGGGTGCGCGGTGCGTCCATGCTCAAGCGGCGTCCTCGAAGTGCGCGCTGCGACGGGCGTTGACGGCATGGACCGCGCCACGACGCGAGCCGGTGGCGTTGCCATGCAGGCGGATGGTTCGCGCCGCGCGCGGCGCGAGATGGAAGTGGTTGTCCTCGGGTGCATGGCCCGGCAGTTCGATGCGCACGTGCTGGGCCAGCCGCTGGGCATGCACGGTGACTTCGATGCCACCGTCGAAGCGCCCGGTCACGGCCGCGCTGAGGCCCACGTCGTCATCGCGTTGCGACGTCAGGCCCGAGGGGAAGTGGAAGGCCTGCGCGACGAGCTTGTCCGTGCCGTCGAGAAGGCTGGCGACCACCACTTGCGCCGGCGGCGGGCCAAAACGATAGGCCGCCGAGAGGTCGAGAAACCCGTCGAAGTACGCCGCGGCCGGTAGCGCCGATGTCGAGCGTGCGGGCAGCTCGATGGCCTTCGCCGCATGGCCGACCAGTGCCGCCGATTCGTTGTAGGCGGCGATGTCGAGCTTCGTGCCGATGGCGGCATCGCGCTCGTTCACGAGCTGCACGAAGAGCCCGTTGCCGCCTTCGTCGGTGAAGGCGACGCCCACGGGTTGCAAGGCGCGCTTGAGCAAGTGCAAGGCCGGCTTCGCGGCGCCCTGGTCGTCGACGAGACCCCACCCGGCACCCGCCCACAGGTCGCGCAGGAACCACACCAGCGCCCCACCACAAGTCGAGCCGGCGCGTCGCCATTCGCCGAAGGCGGCCGCCATCATCTCGCCTGAGGCCACGCGGCTGAGCTCAAGGTAGCGTTCATGGTCCGAATAGCGCAGCCGGGCCGGATCGACCTTGAAAAGCTCGGCGAGGTAATGGTCACGCACGTCCTCGAAGTCCCAGCCGGCGCCGAGATCGCGCGGCGTGCGCGCCTTCCAGCCCGGATGCGTGATGCGCAGGGTTTCGCCGCCGGGCATGCGTGCGATGGTCGACGCATCGGGCACGTTGGCGAAAGCGAGGCATTCGGTCGCGAAGCTGACGTCGGCGCGGCGCGCGTCGTCCAGTGGCCGCAGGTAGGCGCCCACGCCGTAGTACGACGTGGTGCCGACGTCACCCTGGTAGGGGAAGGCGCCGCCGTGTGCACTCGATGGCCACCATGGCACATCGGGCAAGGCCTCGCGCACCCACGTCGCGATGTGTTCGTGGAAGAGGGCTGGCGACCAGCGATCGCGTGTCGCGCCCCACATTGCGGCCTGTTGCTCGACCTCGCTGTTTCCGCAGAGAACCGCCAGCGACGGCCGCGAACGAAGGCGGGCCAGTTGCTGGCGAACCTCCCGCTCGACCGATGCGATGAATGCCGGCTCGCTCGGGTAGTCCATGTTGGCGAACATGAAGTCTTGCCACACCAGCACGCCTAGTTCGTCGCAGGCGTCGAAGAAGGCATCATCTTCGTAGACCATGGTGCCGCCCACGCGCAGCATGTTCATGCCCGCGTCGCGAGCCTGTGCAATGGCCGCACGCAAAGCCTCGGGCGATGCACGCAGGCTCACCGGGTCCAGCGGTGTCCAGCAGGCGCCGCGGCAGAAGATTTCCACGCCATTGATGCGCAAGGCGAAGCGGTCGTCGCGGCGGTCGAGCTCGATGCGCCGAAAGCCGACGCGGCCGAGGTCGATCGCGACGGCTTCGGCCGCGGCGGCCAGTGAGACGACGAGACGTGCGTCGTACAGGCAAGGCTCACCATGGGTGTGGGGCCACCATGTCGACACGTCCGCGATGGACAGCGTGCCGGTGAAGAGGCCCTCCGCGCCTTGTACCAGCAGCGAGCGATGTGATTGGCCATCACGCTGCACTTCGAGGGCGACGGCATTGATGCGTTGGCTTGCGTGCGGAGTGAGCGTCGCGCTCACGGCAAGCTGCCCCGTCGAGCCGGCCAGCGATGCGTCGACACGCAGCCCGCTGATGCCCAAGGCCGATCGGGTCTCGAGCCAAGCGTCTTTCCACAGGCCCACCGCCGCGGCGGGCGGCGACCAGCCCGGCGTGCGGCCCAGCAGCGTGGTGCGAAACCAGCGCAAGTGCTGGTTCTCGATCATGGGTGCGCGCCAAGCGGGCCTTGGGCGCCGCGTCTGCAAGGCCGCGTCCAGCGAGCGGAATCGGATCACCAGTTCGTTGCGGCCGCTGCGCAGGCGCGAGCGCACGTCCTGCTCGTGCGCCACGAACATGTTCTCGGTGCTGAACAAGGCTTCGCCGTTCAACCAGGCGTCGGCAAGCGTCGCGAGCCCGTCGAAGCCAAGCACGATCGCATCGCCATCGGCCGCATCCGGCGTGAGGAAGTGCGTGCGGTACCACCAGTCGGACGCATCGAAGCGTTCGGCCGAGCCGTCGAGCGACCATGCACCCGCGTCACGCAGCACCGCGGCCACCGTGCCCGCCTGCTCCGCGGCGACCCAGCTCAGCGACGCGGTGTCCGCCAATTGCGACGGATCGGTGAGGCTGCCAGCCGGCGCCCGAGTGATCTCCCAGCCTCGAACCAGGCGTTCGCGCCGATGCGTCGCGACGCGCCCGGGCTGGAAGGTCATTGCACGCGCACGCCCGGCAGCTGGGTGATCGCTTCGCGGATGGCCACGACGCTTGCGAACACGCTGCGCTTGAGCATGTGGTCGGGGAACTCGACATCGAAGGCACCTTCGAGCGCCAGCATCACGTTGACGCTTGCATGCGAGGTCATGCCTGCCTGGTACAGGTCAGCCTCGGGCTGGATCGCCAGCGCGTCCTGGCTGAGGCGGCCATGGTCCTTCAGGACCGTGCGGATCATGTTGTCGATGGTGAATTCTTCGTTCATGGCGTCAAACTGCAAAACTCAAGGGAATCCGGGGCGGCGGCGCCGCGACGATGGCGACCGCGTAGTCCCCGTCGTGGCTCAGGCTCAGCGCGATGTCGTCGTTGTTCGTGGCGGCGAGCGTTGCGGCCTTGCCGTGCAGGTGCAGTGCACAGCGGCCGTCGACCAGGCGGCGGATTTCCATCTCGCGCCAGTCGATGCCTGATTCGCACAGGTCGAAGGCCTTGAGCGTGGCCTCCTTCGCGGCGAAACGTGCGGCGAGCCGTTCGGATCGTTGCGAAGGCGCGGCGCCGGCATCCGCCAGTTCATGCTCGGTGAACAGCCGCCGGGCGAAGCGCTCGCCGAACTCCCGCAAGGAGTCGTCGATGCGGCTGACCTGCACGATGTCGATGCCCACGCGCGTGCGCTGGCTGCCCACCACGGCGCGTGCGGCGTCTTCGAGAAGGACAGGAGGCGCTGGCATGACAGGACAGTGAACGGCAAGGCAAATCTGCTACCAACTGTTTTTATCACGCGAGCCGTCAGTCATTCACTCTTCTTGGGGGGCTTCCCCCTCGCCTTGGGGGTGTGTGTGAACAATTGCTCTCACGCCGTGTGACTTGTGGTGGGCCGCTGGCGACGGATGCGAATGGTGAAGTCGTCGGCGAGTGAGAAATACGTCATGCGTTTCGCCCGATCGTGCGCGGATTCACGCTCACACCGTGTTTGAGGGGGGTGATGCGATCTGGAATTCCGTTCCAATCCCGGCATTGCCGACGTCAGGCGTCGGTCAGACCATTCTTGCAGCGGCATCGAGGCCGCGCGACGGGGGACCACACGCATGACCACAGCCACTACCTTCGAAACGCTGCTCGTCGCGGTGCGCGGCATTGCCGCCGAGGTTGCGGCGGTGCATGCGGCCGATGTCGATGCGCGGGCCCGTTTTCCGGCCGAGACGCTGGACGCTCTGCGTGCGGCGCACGTGCTGTCTGCGCCAGTGCCGCGCGAGCTGGGCGGTGCGGGCTGCTCGATGATGGAACTGGCGACGCTGTGCTCGACCCTGTCGCAAGCCTGCGCCGCGAGCGGCATGGTGCTCGCCATGCACTACATCGAGGTCGCATGCCTCGCGCGTCACGGCATGGGCTCTGCGTTCTTTCGCGACTACATGCGCGAGATCGTCGAGCGCCAATGGCTCATCGCGTCCATCACGTCTGAGGTGGGGACCTTCGGCGACACTCGCTCGAGCATCTGCGCCGTGGAAGTCGAGGGCGACCGCTTCACGCTGAAGAAGGATGCGACCACGGTCTCCTACGGCGAGCATGCCGACGCGCTGCTCGTCACCGCGCGCCGGGCGCCCGATGCATCGAACGGCGACCAGGTGCTGGTGCTGCTTCGCCAGGGCGACTACACGCTCAAGCCCACGTCCAACTGGGACACGCTGGGCATGCGCGGCACCTGCAGCCCGCCGGCGCGGCTGGAGTCGCAAGCCGGCATCGAGCAGATCCTGCCCGGCGAGTTCGCTGAATCGTCGGCGCAGACCATGGTGCCGTACTCGCACATCCTGTGGTCTTCGCTGTGGTGGGGCATCGCGGCCGATGCGGTGTCGCGCGCGGCTTCCTTCGTGCGTGGCCAGGCGCGCAAACAACCCGGCGTGGTGCCGCCGGCCGCGCACCAGCTGGCTGAAGCCACGGTGCAACTGCAGTCGATGCGCAGCGGTTGGGTGACGGCTGCGACCGAGTTCGACCAGACCATAGTGCGGGCCGAGGGCATGCAGGAGCTGCTCTCGATGGCCTGGGCACTCAAGCTGATCAACCTCAAGATTGCCTCCTCCGAGGCCGCGCCGCGGCTCGTGCACCAGGCGCTGCAGATCATCGGCGTGCTCGGCTACAAGAATGATTCACCCTTCAGCGTCGGGCGTCACTACCGCGATGCGCTGTCCGCATCGCTCATGATCTCCAATGAGCGCCTCACGGCGAAGAGCGCATCCATGCTGCTGGTACTCAAGGATGCCTGACCTGCACCACGACAAGGAGACGCGGCCGATGGGCTACGACCAGCAAGGCTTCTACGACGACCTGGTGAGGCACGGGTTCATCGTCCCGACGGGGGTGAAGGGCGGCTGGGGCCGCGGCGCGGCCTTCGAGGACATCGTCGAGCGCTTCAATGCGCTGGTGTCGCGGGTTGCGAAGGACGATGGTGCGGAGACATTTCTCTTCCCGCCGATCGTGCCGCGATCGCTCATCGAGCGCGTGGGCTACATGGACAACTTCCCGCACCTGAGCGGCTCCATCAGCAGCTTCTTCGGCAACGACCGCGAGGCGCTCGCGCTGTCGGGCAAGGTCAACGGTGGCGAGCGCTGGGAAGACATGCTCGCGCCGACTGAATCGATGCTCACGCCGGCGGCGTGCTACCCGGTCTACCCGATGTTCAGCGGGCTGTTGCCGGGCAACGGACGGCTGGTCACGGTGACGGGCTGGGTCTACCGCCATGAGCCGTCGGATGAGCCGACGCGGCTGCAGGCATTTCGCATGCGCGAGTTCATCCGCGTGGGCACGAACGAGCAGGTCGTCGAGTGGCGCAACGCGTGGCTGGAGCGTGGGCTTGCGCTGTTGAAATCTTTGCAGCTGCCCGTGGAGAGTGACGTGGCCCATGACCCGTTCTTCGGTCGGGCCGGGAAGATGATGGCGGCGAGCCAGCGGGATCAGCGGCTGAAGTTCGAGATCCTCGTGCCGGTCATCTCCGAGGAGAAGCCGACGGCAATCTGTTCCTTCAATTGGCACCAGGACCATTTCAGCGGCACCTTCGGCATCCGCGATGCGTCGGGCCAGACGGCGAGCACCGCGTGTCTTGGTTTCGGCCTGGAGCGCGTGACGCTCGCGCTCATCAAGCACCACGGCTTCGATGTGTCGGCTTGGCCCGCGCCGGTGCGGGCGTTGCTCTGGCCATGAGCCGCATCGCTGTCGTCGGCGGGCTCGACGCGGCCGCGTACACGCCGCACGCGCTGCATTCGCAAGACTGCATCTGGGTCGAGAAGAACTGCTACGTCGACCTGTGGATCGAGCTGCTGCACGCGCTGAAGCTGGAGCCGCGGGCCTGCCTGGGGTTCACGCTGGCTGTCGACTTCGAAGGCGACCAGTGGACCTTCTTCAAGCCGTCGCATGACGAGCTGCGCGAACTGTATGGCGTGGATGTGCAGGAGCTGACCGTTTGGCGGCCCTTGATTGACCATGCACTGGAGCACCTGGGCGCCGGCAAGTGGATCTCGACGGAGGCGGATGCCTTCTGGTTGCCCGACACGGCAGGCACCGACTACCGGCAGCAACACACCAAGACGACGATCGTGCTCAACGACATCGACGTGGCGGCCAAGCGGCTGGGCTATTTCCACAACGCCGGCTACTTCACCCTGGAGGGCGAAGACTTCATCAAGACCTTCCGGCTGGATGTGCATGGTGATGACGCGGAGTTCCTGCCGCTCTTCGCCGAGCTGGTCAGGCTTGACCGGGTCGCGACAAGACCGGAAGAGGAAATAAAGCGCACGGCGCGAGTGCTCCTGCGAAAGCACATCGAGCGGCGGGCTCGCCCGAACCCAGTCGCGCGTTTCGAAGGGCGCTTCATTCGCGAACTGCCACAGCTGCAAGATGCGGGGTTGGCGACTTACCACCGGTGGGCGTTCGCGGGCATCCGCCAACTGGGCGCCGCGGCCGAGCTGGCATCGCAGCATCTGCATTGGCTGGATGAGGCGACGTTCGCGCCGGCCATCGATGCAACAAGGCAGGTGGCTGCCGACTGCAAGACCTTGATCTTGAAGGCGGCGCGCTCGGTGAACACGAAACGCCCGCTCGATGCGTCGGCGACCTTCGCCAACATGGCAGTGGCCTGGGACGTGGCCATGAGCTGCGTCGCCGCGAAGGCCTGAGGACACGGCCGCCAGCGCTGCCGGGAAAGAGCTCTTCGACGAGCGCCCAACAAAAAACCCGCCGGACCTTTCGTCGGGCGGGTTCTTTGCGAAACAGCTGCTATTACTTCAGCTTGGTTTCTTTGTACATCACGTGCTTGCGAGCCTTGGGATCGAACTTCATGATCTCAAGCTTCTCGGGCGTGGTCTTCTTGTTCTTGTCGGTCGTGTAGAAGTGACCGGTGCCGGCGCTGGACTCCAGCTTGATCTTTTCGCGTCCACCTTTTGCCATGATCAGCTCCTAAGAATCAGAGTTCGCCCTTGGCGCGGAGGTCTGCGACGACTTGGTCGATGCCGACCTTGTCGATGAGGCGCAGTGCGGCGTTGGTGATGCGCAGGCGCACCCAACGGTTCTCGGTCTCGAGCCAGAAGCGGCGGTACTGCAGGTTCGGCAGGAAGCGGCGCTTCGTTTTGTTGTTGGCGTGGGAGACGTTGTTCCCCACCATCGGGCGCTTGCCCGTGACTTGACAGACGCGTGCCATGACGCTTCTCCGTTTGAATCTCGTTTCGTGTCGCGGTGAACAGAGCAGGAGGGGTTGTTCGACCCGTCTTGAATAATCACCCTGGAGGCCGCTGCAAGGCTCGGTTTCCACTTGCTGCCAAAGCACCCAAGGGCGCTCAAACAACAAGACAAGACCAGCCGCTTTCGGCAAAGACCGCGATTATAGCCAGAAATCCGGGCGCAGCCAAATCGCCCGGAACTGCCCGGCTTATTGCTCCAGGAATCGCTGGGCGTCGAGCGCGGCCATGCAGCCCGTGCCGGCGCTGGTGATGGCCTGGCGATACACATGGTCCTGAACGTCGCCCGCCGCGAACACCCCCGGCACGCTCGTCATGGTGGCGAAGCCGTCCAGACCGCCCTTGGTGATGATGTAGCCGTCCTTCATCTCCAGCTGGCCCTTGAAGATGTCGGTGTTGGGCTGGTGGCCGATGGCAATGAAGCAGCCCTTGAGCGTGAGTTCGCTGGTCGAGCCGTCTTGCGTGTTCTTCAATCGCACGCCGGTCACGCCGGAGCTGTCGCCCAGCACCTCGTCCAGCGTGTTCCACAGGTGCAGTTGCATTTTGCCGGCCGCGACCTTGTCCATCACCTTGTCCACGAGGATGGGCTCGGCGCGGAACTTGTCGCGGCGGTGGATCAAGTGCACCTTGTTCGCGATGTTCGACAGGTACAGCGCCTCTTCCACGGCGGTGTTGCCGCCGCCCACCACGCAGACGTCTTCGCCGCGGTAGAAGAAACCGTCGCAGGTGGCGCAGCCGCTCACGCCGCGGCCCATGAAGGCCTCTTCGGACGGCAGGCCGATGTACTTGGCGGAGGCGCCCGTCGCGATGACGAGTGAATCGCAGGTGTAGGTGCCCGAATCGCCCTTCAGCGTGAACGGACGCCTGGAGAAATCGACCGTGTTGATGTGGTCGAACACGATTTGCGTATTGAATCGCTCGGCATGCTTTTGAAAGCGCGTCATCAGGTCCGGGCCCATCACGCCGTCGACGTCGGCAGGCCAGTTGTCGACGTCGGTGGTCGTCATCAGCTGGCCGCCCTGGGCGATGCCGGTGACGAGCATGGGCTTGAGATTTGCTCTCGCTGCATAGATGGCGGCGGTGTAGCCGGCGGGGCCGGAGCCAAGAATCAGGACCCGGGCGTGTTGTACGGTGCTCATGGAGAAGGCTTCAGAAAAGTGCGGCTCGAAAGGGTGCCAAGTCTGACATGGGGTTCTCTCGCGCTGGCGTCAACGGCCGCAATGGTGACAATAGCCAAATTGTAGGTAGCGTGACATCTTCACGGTCTCGCCCTAACAATAGCGATAACAACTGTCTGGAGCTTCCCGTATGGCAATGCTTTCGAATCTCGACCTGATCCGCCGTGTGCCTCTCTTTTCCATGCTCACCAACGACCAGGCGCAAGGGATTGCGGACAGCGTGGTCAAACGGCGTTTCCGTCGCGGCGAGATCATCGTGGAGCACGGGCGCAAGTCGAATGCGCTGTTCATCCTGCTCACCGGCCGCGCCCGCGTGCTGACCGCGGACTCGCGCGGCCGCGAGGTCATCCTCGCTGTGTTGCAGCCAGGCGACTACGTCGGCGAAATGAGCCTCATCGACAACGAGCCGCATTCGGCCACGGTGCGTGCCGAGGTGCAAACCGACATGCTCATCCTTGGCCGCGCGGAATTCGCACGCTGCCTGCCTGAAAACTCCAGCCTCTCCTACGCGATATTGCGCGGCCTGGTGCAGCGGCTTCGCAACGCCGACCGCCAGATCGAATCGCTCGCACTGCTGGACGTCTATGGCCGCGTTGCCCGCACGCTGCTGGACATGTCCGAGGAAGAAGCCGGCGTGAAGATCATCCGCAACAAGGTCTCGCGGCAGGACCTGGCCAAGGTGGTTGGTGCGTCACGCGAGATGGTCAGCCGCGTGATGAAGGACCTGGAAGAGCGCGGCATCGTCGAGACGCAAGAGAACGGCTCGGTGATCATCAAGGAACGCTTGACTTGATCCAGCGATAACAGGTTGGCGGCGCTCACGCCGCCAACCGGTCGCGTTCCGGACCATGCCTACGATTTCAAACGTCGCTGGTTTTGATTCGGCCACAATCCGCGCATGACGTTTCCGCTCGGTTCGCTCCGGTCCGACACCGGGGCTTCGCAAGCTTCTTCTTCCGCTGCCAGCAGTGGCGGTACCTACACACGCAACGGTGCGGCCCGCAAAGCCGCGCCGGACCATGAACACGCCAGCTGGAAGGTGCAGCTGATGTTGCTGGCCGGCGGTGTGGCCTGGCTGCTGGCGCTGCTGGCGCTGGCCACGCACAACGCCGCCGACGCGGCGTTTTCCACCTCGGGCAATGCGGCCGCGCCGCTCAACAAGGCCGGTGCTCTCGGCGCCTGGGTGTCCGACCTTACCTTCTTCCTCTTCGGTTATTCCTGCTGGTGGCTGATGGCCATTGCCGCTCGCGAATGGCTGGGTGGCCTGGCCCGTGTGCTGCGCGGCGGCGGCAGCGTCGCATCGACCAAACCCCGCTGGCTCTTCTGGGTTGGTGTTGCCTTGCTGCTGTGCGCGAGCACATCGCTCGAATGGACCCGCATGTACCAGTGGGACGCGCGCCTGCCCGGCGGTGTCTCGGGCGGCGTGCTCGGCTCGCTGCTCGGGCAGTCGAGCCAGAAGCTGCTGGGCTTCGTCGGCTCGGGTGTGCTGTGGATCGCGGCGCTGGTGGCGGGCCTTGCGATGGCCTTCCGCTTCTCCTGGCTGCGCGCCGCCGAGGGCATCGGCACCTGGTTCGATTCGGTCAAGGAGCGACGCGTCGAACGCATCGAGCGCGCCGAAGACATCCGCCTCGGCGAGCAGGCGCTGAAGGAACGCGAGCTGGTGGTCGAGGTCGAGCACCAGCTGCACGAAGAGCACGTGCCCATCGTCATCGAGGCGGCGGTCATCGAGGTGCCCAAGAGCGAGCGTGTCGTGAAGGAGCGCCAGAAGCCGCTCTTCACCGAGCTCACCGACACCAAGCTCCCGCAGGTCGACCTGCTCGATGCCGCGCCGTCGCGCGTCGAGGCCTCGGTCACGCCCGAGACGCTGGAGATGACCTCGCGGCTCATCGAGAAGAAGCTCAAGGATTTCGGCGTCGAGGTGCGCGTCGTGGCGGCGTCGCCCGGCCCCGTCATCACGCGCTACGAGATCGAGCCTGCCACCGGCGTGAAGGGCTCGCAGATCCTCAACCTCGCGAAAGACCTGGCGCGCAGCTTGAGCCTCGTGAGCATCCGCGTGGTCGAGACGATTCCCGGCAAGACCACGATGGCGCTGGAGTTGCCCAACGCCAAGCGACAGATGATCCGCCTGTCGGAGATCCTCGGCTCGCAGGTCTATAACGATGCCGCCTCGCAGCTCACCATGGGTCTGGGCAAGGACATCGTCGGCGCCCCCGTGGTGGCCGACCTTGCGAAAATGCCGCACTGCCTCGTGGCCGGCACCACCGGCTCGGGCAAGTCGGTGGGCATCAACGCGATGATCCTGTCGCTCCTGTACAAGGCCGAGGCGCGCGACGTGCGGCTCATCCTCATCGACCCGAAGATGCTGGAAATGAGCGTGTACGAGGGCATCCCGCACTTGCTTGCTCCGGTGGTCACCGACATGAAGCAGGCGGCCAATGCGCTCAACTGGTGCGTGGGCGAGATGGAGCGGCGCTACAAGCTCATGAGCAAGATGGGCGTGCGCAACCTGTCGGGCTACAACAAGAAGATTGCCGAGGCCACCGAGCGGGGGCAAAGCATTCCCAACCCGTTCAGCCTCACGCCGGAGCAGCCCGAGCCGCTGGAGCGCCTGCCCTTCGTGGTGGTGGTGATCGACGAACTCGCCGACCTGATGATGGTGGTGGGCAAGAAGATCGAGGAGTTGATTGCACGGCTCGCGCAGAAGGCGCGGGCGGCCGGCATCCACCTGATTCTCGCGACGCAGCGCCCGAGCGTGGATGTGATCACCGGCCTCATCAAGGCCAACATTCCGACTCGCCTGAGCTTCCAGGTGAGCAGCAAGATCGACAGCCGCACCATCCTCGACCAGATGGGCGCCGAGGCGCTGCTGGGCCAGGGCGACATGCTGTACCTCACGCCCGGTGGCGGCGTCCCGGTGCGCGTGCACGGCGCCTTCGTGAGCGACGAAGAGGTACACCGCGTCGTGAACTACCTCAAGGAGCAAGGCGGCGAGCCGAACTACATCGAAGGCATCCTCGAAGGCGGCACGCTCGACGGCGACGGGGACATGAGCACCGCCGACATGCCGGGCGGCGGTGGTGGCGAGAACGACCCAATGTACGACCAGGCCGTGGGCGTGGTCTTGCAGCATCGCCGCGCGTCCATCTCGCTCGTGCAGCGACATTTACGCATCGGCTACAACCGGGCAGCCCGTTTGCTGGAACAAATGGAGAAATCCGGCCTCGTATCGGCCATGTCCACCAACGGCAACCGGGACATCATCGTCCCCGCCCGTGCTGAATGATGAAAACAACGAATCTCCTCGCTGCTGCAGTGCTCGCCTTCGTGTCCGTCGCGGCGCACGCCGATGCGGTCGACACACTCAAGGACTTCGTTGCCAACGTGAAGACGGGGCATGCCGCCTTCACGCAAGTCGTGACCTCGCCCGACGGCAAGAAGAAAAAGTCGTCCAGCGGCACCTTCGATTTCGCGCGCCCCAACCACTTCCGCTTCCAGTACGCCAAGCCTTTCGAGCAGCTCATCGTGGCCGACGGCCAGAAGGTCTGGATCTACGACGCCGATCTCAACCAGGTGAGCTCGCGCAAGTTCACGCAGGCGCTCGGTGCAACGCCTGCCGCATTGCTTGCCGGCGGCTCGCTCGAGAAGGACTTCACCCTGAGCGCCTTGCCTTCGCAGGCGGGGCTCGATTGGGCGCAGGCGGTCCCGAAGGCCAAGGACGGCGCCTTCCAGTCGGTGCGCATCGGCTTCAAGGGCCATGACCTGTCGGCGCTGGAGATCGTCGACAGTTTCGGCCAGAAGTCGCTGCTGCAGTTCACGCAGCTCACGGCCAATGCGCCGATGCCGGCGGACCACTTCAAGTTCACCATGCCGCAAGGCGCGGACCTGATCGAACAGTGAATCCGGCGCTTCGCCGCGCCTGTCACCTCAGCTGTCGTCTGTCTTATGCTCACGCCCATGCACATCGGCCCTGGCGCCAGTGCGTGGCTGACCGATCACTGACCTGCACTGCGACCCGCGACACGCCTCATGAGAATCCTCCTGGTTGAAGACGATGCCGTCCTGCGCGACGTGATGCTTCGCAGCCTGATCGATGCGGGCCACCGCGTGGACGTGGCGAGCACCTCGGCCGAGGCGCACCACCTGTGGCGCGTGCAGACCTTCGATGCTGTGCTGCTGGACCTCAACCTGCCTGATGACAGTGGCCTCGCCGCCTTGCGCGAGGCGAGGGCGCGCGGCGACCGGACGCCGGTGCTGATCCTCACTGCCCGCAACCGCACCGACGAACGCATTGCCGGCCTTGATGCGGGCGCGGACGACTACCTCGGCAAGCCCTTCGACCTCGGCGAGGTGGAAGCCCGGCTGCGTGCCATGGCCCGCCGCGCGCACGGCATCGACGACCGCTGCGAGGTCGGCAATCTCCTGCTCGATCGCAAGGCCGGCCGCTTCTTCACCAACGCCCCCAACGGTGCCATTCCCTTCGAGCTGCCGGCGCGCGAGTTCGAAGTGCTGCGAGAGCTGATGACGCCGCCCGGCCACGTGGTGAGCAAGCGGGTGCTGTCGGGCAAGCTGTCCAGCTTCGACGATGCCCTGGGCGACAACGCGCTCGAAGCCTTCATCTCGCGCCTGCGCAAGAAGCTGGCTGGCACGGGTGCCACCATCCGCACGCTGCGTGGCCTGGGCTACGTGGTGGAGGCCGAGCAGCGCGGCTCCGATGCGACGCGCGACGCCCCGCCCGCCACGGTTCCGCCCGCGCCGCCGCCCGGCGTGGCATGACCCTCGACGGGCAGCCGGCCGTCACGACGCGCAAGTCGTCCCTGCGCCAGCGCATGCTGGTGCGGGTGCTGGTGCCACTGGCGCTCGTTTGGCTCGTCGGCAGCGGCGTCGCGTCGCTGGTCGCCTACCTCTTCACCCGCGAGGCCTTCGACCGCACGCTGGTCGACGACGCCTATGCGATCGCATCGAACGTCGTCGAGCGCGACGGCGACCTCGCGCTGGGCCTGTCGGCGCCCGCGCTCAACGGCATCCTCTTCGACCGCAACGACACGCTGGCCTATGCCATCGTGCGGGCCGACGGATCGTTGCTGGCCGGCACACCCAGCCTTGGTGGCAGGCTGCCGCCAGCGGGGGCAGCACCCGAGTTGCGCAACACCGTGCGCGACGGCACCTCGCTGCGCATCGCGACGATCCGGCGCGAAAGTCCACGGCCGTTCGCGGTGGTGGTCGCCCAGACCACCGTCGGCCGCGGCAAGCTGCTGCGCCGGCTGCTGATCTATTCGGTCGCGCCGCAGGCCGTGCTGCTGCTCATCATCGGCACCTGGCTCGGCCGCTCCATCGGCCGCGAGCTCGCGCCGCTCGGACGGCTGCAAAAGGCGCTGGCGCAGCGCGATTCGAACGACCTGGCTTCGGTGCATGTCGATGCCGAGTCCCGCGATGTCGAACAGCTGACGCAGACCATCAACGCATTGATGGAGCGCATCCACCGCGGCCTGCGGGCGCAGCGCGAGTTCGCCGGCAACGTGGCGCACGAGCTGCGCACGCCGCTGGCCGGCATCCGCGCGCTGGTGGACTATGGCCTCGCGCACAAGGACCCGCAGGTCTGGCATGCGCAGCTTCGTGGCGTGGCATCGAGCCAGGACCGCGCCAGCCGCCTCGTCGACCAGCTCCTTGCGCTCGCGCTGGCCGACGAAGCGAGCGACAGCCTCGTGCTGCAGCCGCTGATGATCGACGAGATCGTGCGCCATGGGGTGCTGGCCTTCATGGCCCGGGCCGATGCGATGGGCGTGGACCTGGGCGCCGTGGGCCTGGACCAGCCAGTGAGCGCCAAGGCCAACCGCGAGCTGCTCGAAGGGCTGCTCAGCAACCTCATCGACAACGCCTTGCGCTACGGCAGGCCGGCGGACGACCAGCCCGCGCGGGTGACGGTGGAGCTGCGCGTCGATGGCAGCGAGGTGGTGCTCTCCGTCACCGACAACGGCCCCGGGATGGAGCTGCAGCAGCGCGACCTGCTGCTCAAGCGCTGGGCGCAGGGCACGGCGGGCATCAAGCTGGGCGAGGGCGCCGGCCTGGGCCTGGCCATCGTGTCGCGCTATGCCGAGCTGCTGAAGGGCCGGCTCGAACTGGCCAGCGGCCCCGATGGCCGCGGCCTGAGTGCCAGCGTCAGGCTCGCGGCCTAGCCTGCCAGGTAGCCCGGCTGGCATGCAGCCCACGCAACCCCGGCACAATGCCCCGATGACCGGCGACCTGCTGTCCTCCCTCGACGAACCCGCGGACGCGCCGCTGGCCGAGCGGCTGCGCCCCAAGACCATCGACGAAGTCATCGGCCAGCAGCACCTGCTCGGGCCCGGCAAGCCGCTGCGCGTGGCCTTCGAATCGGGCCGGCTGCATTCGATGATCCTGTGGGGCCCGCCGGGCGTGGGCAAGACCACGCTCGCGCGGCTGATGGCCGACGCCTTCGAGGCGCAGTTCATCCCCATCTCCGCCGTGCTCGGCGGCGTGAAGGACATCCGTGAGGCGGTGGAGCGCGCACAGACCGTGCGCGCCGGCGGCCGGCGCACGGTGGTCTTCGTCGACGAGGTGCACCGCTTCAACAAGGCGCAGCAGGACGCCTTCCTGCCGCACGTGGAGTCGGGCCTGTTCACCTTCATCGGCGCGACCACCGAGAACCCGTCGTTCGAGGTCAACTCGGCGCTGCTCTCGCGTGCCACGGTGCACGTGCTCAAGAGCCTGAGCGACGACGACCAGGCGCTGCTGCTGCAACGCGCGCAGGCCGCACTCGATGCGCCGCCCATGACCGAGCCCGCGGCCAGGCGTCTCGTCGGCTATGCCGACGGTGATGCCCGCCGGCTGCTCAATGCCTACGAGAACCTCGTCGCCAACCTGACGAGCGGCGGAGCCAGCGTGCCGGAGATCGACGAAACGCTCCTGGAGAAGTCGCTCGGCGAGCAACTGCGCCGCTACGACAAGGGTGGCGAGCAGTTCTACGACACCATCTCCGCGCTGCACAAGGCGGTGCGCGGCTCCGACCCCGACGCCGCGCTCTACTGGTTCGTGCGCATGCTCGATGGTGGGGTGGACCCTCGCTACGCCGCACGCCGCATGGTGCGCATGGCCAGCGAGGACATCGGCCTGGCGGACCCGCGCGCCCTGCGGCTCACTCTCGATGCAGCCGAGACCTACGAGCGCCTCGGGTCGCCCGAAGGCGAGCTGGCGCTTGCGCAGGCGGTGGTCTATCTCGCGATTGCGCCCAAGTCGAATGCGGTGTACACCGCCTACAACGCGGCGCGGGCGTTCATCGCGCAAGACGGCACCCGCGCGGTGCCGCTGCGGCTTCGCAACGCACCGACAAAGCTGATGAAGTCGCTCGACTACGGGAAAGGTTACCGCTACGCGCACGACGAGGAGGGTGGTTTCGCTGCCGGTGAGCGCTATTGGCCCGACGACATGGAAGGCCAGGTGTTCTACCAACCGGCGCCCCGGGGCCTCGAAATCAAGATCGCGGACCGGCTCGATGAATTGCGCCGCATGAACAACGAGGCGAAGAAAAGCGGTTCGTGATCCCTTTGTTTGGTGAGATTCGCCAGTTAGTTAGAGAAAACTCCGCATGTCCTTGAGAGGGTGCGGCACCTAGAATTCCGCCGCCAGCAGACGTTTACCGAACGTCGCCGAGCCCGCCACGCAACAAGCCACGGCGGGCTTTTTGCTAATAGAAATCCCGCGGTGGGCGCACGACCATTGCGTCGCCCGATATGAAGTAAGCAACCCCGAGGAGAGCTCCCGAATGGACACCTTCATCCAACAGATCATCAATGGTCTGGTGCTCGGCAGCGTGTATGCGCTGGTGGCACTGGGCTACACGATGGTCTACGGCATCATCAACCTCATCAACTTCGCGCATGGCGACGTGTTGATGGTGGGCGCCCTCACGAGCTGGACGGTGGTGACCGCGCTGCAAGGCACGATGCCCGGCTGGGCACTGATGCTGGTGTCGCTTTTGGCCGCCATCGTCGTGTGCACGGTGCTGAACTTCACCATCGAGAAGATCGCCTACCGGCCCTTGCGAAACGCACCGCGCCTCGCGCCGCTCATCACCGCGATGGGCGTGAGCCTCTTGCTGCAGACGCTCGCGATGATCATCTGGAAGCCGAACCCCAAGCCCTACCCGATCCTGCTGCCCTCGGAGCCGTATGAGATCGGCGGCGCGGTGATCAACAACATCCAAATCCTCATCCTCGGCGTCACGGCCGTGACGCTCGCGGGCCTGATGTACCTCGTCAACAAGACCAAGCTCGGCCGCGCCATGCGCGCCACCGCCGAGAACCCGCGCGTGGCGAGCCTGATGGGCGTGAAGCCGGACTTCGTCATCTCCGCCACCTTCGTGATCGGTGCGGCGCTTGCCGCATTGGCAGGCGTGATGTACGCGTCCAACTACGGCACGGTGCAACACGACATGGGCTTCCTGCCGGGCCTGAAGGCCTTCACCGCGGCTGTGTTCGGTGGCATCGGCAACCTCGCCGGCGCCATGGTGGGCGGCGTGCTGCTCGGGCTGATCGAGGCGCTGGGCTCGGGCTACATCGGCGAATTCACCGGCGGCATCCTCGGCAGCCACTACAAGGACATCTTCGCCTTCGTCGTGCTGATCCTCATGCTGACGCTGCGGCCGTCGGGCCTGCTGGGCGAACGCGTGGCCGACCGCGCCTAAGGAGACCAACAACATGACTCTCGGCAACAACAAGCCTGTGACCTGGGTGATCGGCGCCATCGTGCTGATCGGCCTTCCACTCTTCGCGCAGCAGTTCGGCAGCGGCCCGGTGCGAATCCTCGACAGCGCCTTGCTCTACGTGCTGCTCGCACTCGGCCTGAACATCGTGGTGGGCTACGCCGGCTTGCTGGACCTGGGCTACGTCGCGTTCTACGCGCTGGGCGCCTATCTCTTCGGCCTGCTCGCGAGCCCGCAGTTGCTGGACACCTTCCCGTCACTGGCGGCGAGCTTTCCGAACGGCATGCACGTGAGCATCTGGCTCGTCATCCCGATGGCCGCGGCCGTTGCGGGCCTGGCAGGCGTTCTGCTCGGCGCGCCCACGCTCAAGCTGCGTGGCGACTACCTCGCCATCGTCACGCTCGGCTTCGGGGAGATCATCCGCGTGTTCCTGCTCAACCTGGATGCACCGGTGAACATCACCAACGGTCCGCGCGGCATCGGTCCCATCGACGCGCCGACGCTCTTCGGCTTCGACTTCAGCAAGCCGCACGAGATCTTCGGCATGGACGTGCCCAACGTCACCAACTTCTACTTCCTGTTCCTCACGCTCGCGATGATCAGCGTGCTGATCTGCTACCGGCTCGAGCGCAGCCGCATCGGCCGCGCCTGGATGGCCATCCGTGAAGACGAGATCGCGGCCAAGGCCATGGGCATCAACACCCGCAACATGAAGCTGCTGGCCTTCGGCATGGGCGCCACCTTCGGCGGCGTGTCGGGCACGATGTTCGCGACCTTCCAGAACTTCATCTCGCCCGAGGCATTCACCCTCAACGAGTCGATCATCATCGTCGCGATGGTGGTGCTGGGCGGCATCGGCCACCTGCCGGGCGTGATCGTCGGTGCGCTGCTGCTGGCCATGCTGCCGGAGGTGCTGCGCTACGTGGCGAGCCCGCTGCAGAACCTCACTGGCGGCCGGCTGGACTCATCCATCCTGCGCCAGCTGCTGATTGCGCTGGCGATGATCACCATCATGCTCGTGAACCCGCGGGGCCTGTGGCCTGCGAAGGAGCATGGCAAGGCGGCTCCCGCCCCGGCGAAGTAAGGAGACAAAGCGCATGACTCAAACGGTTCTCAAGGTCGCGGGCGTCTCCAAGCGCTTCGGTGGCTTGCAAGCCCTGTCGGACGTCGGCATCACCATCGAGGCCGGCCATGTGTATGGCCTCATCGGTCCCAACGGTGCGGGCAAGACCACCTTCTTCAATGTGCTCACGGGCTTGTATTCGCCGGACTCGGGCAGCTTCGAGCTGGGCGGCGAGCCCTACAAGCCGAGTGCGGTGCACAAGGTGGCCAAGGCCGGCATCGCGCGCACCTTCCAGAACATCCGCCTCTTCGCGGACATGACGGCGCTGGAGAACGTGATGGTGGGCCGCCACGTGCGCACGCACTCGGGCCTGGTCGGCGCGGTGTTCCGCACCCCGTCCTTCAAGCACGAGGAAGCGGCCATCGCCAAGCGCGCACAGGAGCTGCTCGACTACGTGGGCATTGGCCAGTACACCGACTACAAGGCGCGCACGCTGAGCTACGGCGACCAGCGCCGCCTGGAGATCGCACGCGCGCT
The DNA here is from genome assembly GCA_966211955.1 of uncultured Comamonadaceae bacterium. Taxonomy (GTDB): domain Bacteria; phylum Pseudomonadota; class Gammaproteobacteria; order Burkholderiales; family Burkholderiaceae_C; genus Albitalea. The sequence continues at coordinate 34,826 of CBIHOF010000001.1, forward strand.
CGCCACCGACCCCAAGCTCATCGCGCTCGACGAGCCGGCCGCCGGCATGAACGCGACCGAGAAGGTGGTGCTGCGCGAGCTCATCGACCGCATCCGCAACGACGGCCGCACGATCCTGCTGATCGAGCACGACGTGAAGCTGGTGATGGGCCTGTGCGACCGCGTGACGGTGCTCGACTACGGCAAGCAGATCGCCGAAGGCACGCCGTACGACGTGCAGCGCAACGAAAAAGTGATCGAGGCCTATCTGGGCGCCGGCCACACTGCGCATTGACCCCTGGGCACTGGAGAACAGAGAACATGGCAAACACATTGCTCAAGGTCAGCGGCCTGAAGGTCGCCTACGGCGGCATCCAGGCGGTGAAGGGGGCGTCCTTCGAGGTGCATGAAGGCGAACTGGTGAGCCTGATCGGCGCCAACGGCGCGGGCAAGACCACCACGCTCAAGGCCGTGACGGGGCTCCAGCCGGTGGCGTCCGGCAGCATCGAGTTCATGGGCCGGCCCATCGCGGGCCAAGGCCCGTGGGACCTGGTCAAGCAGGGCCTCGTGATGGTGCCCGAGGGCCGCGGTACCTTCACGCGCATGACCATCACCGAGAACCTGCAGATGGGCGCCTTCATCCGCAAGGACCGCGAAGTCGACGATGACATCGAGAAGGTCTTCGCGATCTTTCCGCGCCTGAAGGAGCGCCGCAACCAGCTCGCGGGCACGATGTCCGGCGGCGAGCAGCAGATGCTTGCGATGGGCCGCGCGTTGATGACGCGCCCGAAGGTGCTGCTGCTGGATGAGCCGTCGATGGGCCTGTCGCCGATCATGGTCGACAAGATCTTCGAGGTGGTGAACGACATCCACAGTCGAGGCGTGACGGTGCTGCTCGTGGAGCAGAACGCAAGCCGCGCCCTGCAGCTGGCCACGCGCGGCTACGTGATGGATTCGGGTGAGATCACCATGAGCGGCGATGCGAAGACGCTGCTCAATGATCCGAAAGTCAGGGCTGCCTACCTGGGCGAATGACGCCCTTGCACCAGGACTTCGGCCACAACTGCTGACGCCTGAAACGCGAAGGCACAACACCGACGGGAGGCAATCGCCGTTCCTGTTGTGTTCGCGGGACTCTCACAAGCTGTCACTCGCGCCAGAGGGGTCGAAAACTAAAGTCTGCGCTCCTACTCAACGAGGAGAGCAGTCATGAATCTTCGTCCCCTGGCGAGATGGTCGCAAAGCCTGGCGGCCAGCCTCATCGCGGCGGCTGGTGCCGCGCAGGCCACGGTGGTCACTTCCACCGTCGGCAACACCACCACCTACACCGAGACCTTCGACGCCGGCACGTCCTTCTCGAGCGGCTGGTTCAACGTTCCCTTCAGCAGCGACGACTTCCTGTTCCTCAACACGGTTCATCCGACGTCGAGCTTCAGCTTCACGTCCGCGACGCCCCTGTCCTCGTTGTCGGTGAGCTTCTGGTACTCGGCCCCTGGCAGTGACGATGGCACGCTGACGCTGGGCGCCAGCACACCGATAGCGCTGGGGGACACGCCAGGCAACGCGGCGCAGTTCCTCATCAACAACCCGGGCCCATCGACCGGAGGTCTTTTCAACGCCAACGACTTCGACAGCCTGTACGCCACGTCCGTCTTCAATGTCGGGGCGGGTTCGTACACGCTGACCTTCGCCAGCACCGGTGACCTGCTCGATGGCTTCAAGGTGGACGACCTCGTCATCACTGCCGTGGCTGTCCCCGAACCGGAGACTTACGCGATCCTCGCGCTGGGATTGATGGGCATCGCCATCGGCTCGCGCAAGTTGCGCCGCCGCTGACGCCCAGGCATTCGATCGAGACATCTGCACGCGCGCTACGTAGTCTTACGCAGGGATCGGTCCCTTTGCGCATCTCGCACGACTTGCCTATCGTCCATGACACCGAGGCAAGCGAGGAGACGAGATGGAACAGGTCTTCACGAAGGCGGCTGCGGCCGCACTTCTGATGGTGGCGGCATGCGGTGCGCAGGCTGAAGGAGCGAAGCCGGTGAGGGTGGGGTTCATCTGCCCGTTCACCGGTGGCTCGCAGGATTTCGGCAACGCGGCGCGACTGGGTGCCGAGCTCGCCGTGAAGGAGATCAACGAGGTCGGCGGCTACATGGGCCGGCCGATGGAACTGGTCGCACGCGACGACAAGGCCAATCCTGACGAAGGCCGAAAGAATGCCGAGGAGCTGGTAACCCGCGAGAAGGTCGACTTCACCATCGGCTTTTGCAACACCGGCGTGGCGCTGAAGTCGCTGGACGTCTTCCAGGACCACAAGCACCTGCTGGTGGTGCCGGTGTCCACCGGCTCCGCGGTCACGGCGAAGTATCCGGCCGCGAGCAGCTACATCTTCCGCATGTCGGCGCCCGACACGCTGCAGGCGGCGCACCTGGTCGATGACGTGGTCAAGCGCGGCTATACCCGCGTGGCGGTCTTCGCGGACAAGACGGGCTATGGCGAAGGCGGCTTCAAGGATGTCGAGAACTTCCTCGCCGCGAAGAACCTGAAGCCGGTGTACACCGCACGCTTCGACCTCGGCGTGAAGTCACTCACGCAGCAGATGCAAGAGGCCAAGGCGGCCGGCGCGGATGCCGTGATCGGCTACACCGTCGGGCCCGAGGCGGCGGTGATGGCGCAGTCGAAGAGCGAGGCGAAGTTCAATGCGCCGCTCTACGGGCCGTGGCCGTTCTCCTTTCGCGCCGTGCATGAAAAGTCCGGCGGCACGGTCGAGGGCGCGATCATGGTCCAGACCATCATCCAGGACTTGTCCAACGAGCGGCGCTCATCCTTCATCGCTCGATTGAAGCGCCATGCCGGCAAGGAACCCATCGGCTCCCTCATGGCTGCGGCGCAGAGCTACGACGCGGTGCAGCTGATGATGCGCGCCGTCTTCCAGACCAAGGGCGACACCTCGGGCGATGCCCTGAAGCTTGCGCTGGAGAACCTGCAGCGGCCGTACGCCGGCGTCGTGACGACGCACGACAAGCCGTTCTCATCGAGCGACCATGAATGCTTCACCCGCAACATGATCTGGCTGGGAGTGTGGCGCCACGGTGAGGTGCAGTTCCTGTACCCCGAGGACGCCAAGCGCGCAGGCTACATCCGGCGCAAGGAGCAGCAGTCGTAGGCTGCAACACGCAGTGCGGCGCTGCGTTCAGTCGACCTTCGCGCCACTGGCCTTCACGACCTTCTCGTACTTCGCAAGCTCGCTCTTCACGAAGGCCGCGAACTGCGCAGGGGTGCCGGCCATCGGTTCGGCGAAGAGGCTCGCGAGCTTGGCCTTGACGTCGGGCGCATTAAGCGCATCGACGAAGGCCTTGTTCAAGCGCTGCGTCATGTCGGCCGACAGCTTGGCGGGGCCGAAGATGCCGAACCAGGTGTTGACGTCGAAGCTGGCGAGTGCCGGGCTGGTCTGTGCAACCGTTGGCACCTCGGGCATGGCGCTGGAGCGCTGGTGGGTGGTGACCGCCAACGCCCGCAGCTTGCCGGCCTTGATGTTGCCGGAGGCGGAGGCGAGGTTGTCGAAGGTGAGGTCCACCTGGCCGGACAGCAGCGCGAGTTGAGCGGGGTTGCCGCCGGCATACGGGATGTGCACCATGAAGACGCCCGCCTGTGCCTTGAACATCTCGCCGGCAAGGTGGCCTGCACTGCCGTTGCCGCCCGAGCCGTAGTTCAGCTTGCCCGGATTCTTCTTGGCATAGTCGACGAGATCGGCCGTGCGATGGATGTTCAGACGTTCCGCCGTCTGCGGGTTCATCACCAGCACGTTGGGCACCTGCGCCACGCCGGTGATGGGCGTGAAGTCGCGGATCGGGTCGTAGGGCAGCTTGCTGAACAGCCACGGGTTGATGGCGTGCGTGGCCACCGCGCCCATCACGATGGTGTTGCCGTCGGGCGCCGACTTGGCCGCCATGTCGGCGCCGAGGTTGCCGCCGGCGCCCGGCTTGTTGTCGATGATGACCACGCCCAAGGTGTCCTTTACCTTGTCGGCGAGCAGCCGCGCGACCGTGTCCAGCGGACCGCCAGGCGGGTAGGGCACGATGAATCGGATGGGTTTGCCCGCTTGTGCGGACGCAAGGGGTGCGAACGACGGCAGGGCGAATGCAGTGGAGGCGGCGGCGAGGGTCTGGAGTGCTTGTCTGCGTTGCATGGCGTTTGAGTCAGTCGCCGTGCTTGTCGGCTTCGGAGGTGAAGGAGTCGGCGAGGAATTCATCGTCGGGCAGGCCGCACTTCTGGACGAAGTCTTTCTGCGCGGACTCGACCATGATGGGTGCGCCGCAGGCATAGACCTGGTGGCCTGAGAGATCGGGCAGGTCGGCCATCACGGCCTGGTGCACGAAGCCCGTGCGGCCGGTCCAGGCGTCTTCAGGCTTGGGTTCGGACAACACGGGCACATAGCGCAGGTTGGGCAGGCGCTGCGTGGCCTGCAGCACCCAGTCGTGCAGGTAGAGATCGGCCTTGCTGCGGCAACCCCAGTACAGCACCGCGGGGCGCGTTGAGCCCTTGAACTCCATCTCTTCGATGATGGCCTTGATCGGCGCGAAGCCGGTGCCGGACGCCAGCAGGACCATCGGCTTGTCACTGTCTTCGCGCAGGAAGAAGCTGCCGAACGGCCCTTCCATGCGAAGGATGTCCTTTTCCTTCATCGAGCCGAAGACCTGGTCGGTGAACTTGCCGCCGGGCATGTGGCGGACGTGCAGCTCGATCATCGGCTTGTCGCCCTGCGTGTGCGGCGCGTTGGCCATCGAATAGCTGCGGCGCGAGCCGTCACGCAGGATGAACTCGATGTACTGGCCGGCGTGATAGCGCAGCGGGTCGTTGGCGGGCAGCTGCATCATGATCACAGCCACGTCGGGCGCGGGCCTCGTGATGGTGCTCACGCGGCTGGGCATCTTGCGCACGGGGAATTCGCCGGCGCCGGCCACGGTGCGCGCCTCGATGACCACGTCAGTCTGCGCTGCGGCGCAGCAGGTGAGGGTGAAGCCGGCTTCCTCCTCTTCGACGCTCAGCGCCTTGTGCTGGTGGGCGCCGTGGATCACGCGGCCTTCAAGCAGGCGGCTCTTGCATGATCCGCATGCGCCGTCCTTGCAGCCGTACGGCAGGCCCACGCCCTGGCGAATGGCCGCTTGCAGGATCGCCTCGTCGCGATCGACGGTGAAGCTGCGGCCGCTGGGCTGCACGGTCACGGTGAAAGTCATGGTCGGGCTCTCGTAAACTGAGCCTCGATTTTGCCCCGCTTCAACTTCTTCGCGCCCCGCACGGTCTTGATGTCTTCGCACTCTTCACGATTCAAGCGTCCGAGCCTGCTCATCGTCGGATGCGGGGACGTGGGGATGCGGGTGGTGCGCTTGTTGAGGGGGCGGTGGCGGATCTTCGCGCTGACGACGAATGCAGATCGCGCGAATGCGATTCGCAGCGCCGGCGCGGTTCCGCTGATCGGCAACCTCGACCAACCGGAGACGCTCGCGCGCCTGGCCGGCCTGGCCGATGCCGTGCTGCATCTCGCACCACCGCCGGCCACCGGGGCCACGGACCCGCGCACCGCGAACCTGTTGCATGCCATCGGTCTCAAAGGCCGCGTTGGCCGCATCGTCTACGCAAGCACGACGGGTGTGTACGGCGATTGCGGTGGCGCGCAGTTCGACGAGACGCGGGCCGTGAACCCCGCCACCGATCGCGCCCGCCGGCGGGTCGACGCCGAGGCGCGGTTGCGCTGGCATGGCCGGTCCACGGGCGCTCGCGTGACGATCCTGCGCATCCCCGGCATCTACGCGATTGATCGTGAAGGCGGACATCCGCGCGAGCGGCTGCAGCGCGGCACGGCCGTGCTGCGCCCCGCAGACGATGTGTATACCAACCATGTGCATGCCGATGATCTCGCCCGCGCCTGCGTGGCGGCGCTCGCGCGTGGCCTGCCGCAGCGCATCGTGCATGCGAGCGACGACACCGAGCTGAAGATGGGCGACTACTTCGACCTCGCCGCGGACCTGTGCGGCCTGCCGCGGCCACCACGCATCTCCCGAGACGAAGCGGCGCAACGCCTGTCGCCGATGGTCATGAGTTTCATGAGCGAATCACGGCGCCTCACCAACCGTCGCCTCAAGCGCGAACTTCGACTGAAGCTGCGCTACCCGACTGTGCGTGAAGGTCTCGTCGCCGCCTGATTTACACGCCCTGCGCCCGGCGCAAGGTCTTCATGCGGTCCTTCGCATGCGCGGTGACCGGAGTCGGCATGCCGCCACGCGACACCACCAGGTTGATGTCGCGCTCGGGCGATTCGCCGCGCCACAGCGCCTTGTAGAACCCTTCGAGGTCGCTCACGTTCGCGCCATCGATGCGCAAGATGATGTCCCCGGGCGCGATGCCGGCATCGGCCGCCGGGCCGGCAGGCGTGACGCGCACCACGCGCACCATGCCATCGATCTCCACGCAGTTGAGGCCCAGCCACGCCCGCGTGCTGTTGCGCGAGGCGCCGTGCGCGCGAAGCTCCGGAAGAATCGCCTTGAGCAGGTCCACCGGCACGAACATGTTGCCCGGCATGTTCGGCTTCTCCGGGCCCAGCGCGTCCATCACCACCAGCGAGCCGATGCCCAGCAGTTCGCCGTTCGCATTGAAGAGTGCCGCGCCGCTGTGGTCGGTGCGCGGCGGCGTGGTGAACAGCGCATCCTCGATGTGATATTCCCAGTAGCCCGAGAAGGCTCGGCGCGACACGAGCCGCGCCATGCTCAGGTCGCCCGCATCGCCACCACTGGCGATCATCAGCGGGTCGTCGCCATTGAGCGTCTTTGAACTGCCGAGCTTGACCGGCGCGACGCGCAATGGCGTGAGGGCCTGCAGCAAGCCGAAGCCCGAGGCCAGGTCATAGGCGATCACGCGGGCAGGCACGGTGCGGCCCGCAGCCACCTCGAGTTCGACATCGTCCGCTTCGAGGATGAGATAGCCGATGGTGACCACCAGCCCGTCGGCGCCGATGACGACGCCGGAGCCCTGGCGGACCTGCCCGAGGTATTCGCTGGAAGGCGCGTTGTCGATCGCCACGCTGCGGATGCCGACGACCGCCGCATGGGCGCGCTCCAGGGCGGCGATCTTGAGTTGCACCTCGGGGCTGTGCGGATCGACGGCTGGTTGTGCAAGTGCCGGAAAGGGGGCGAGGGCCGCGAGCGGGGCGAGCAATGCCATCAGCCAGAGCAGCCCGCATCCTCGAATCCAAGCGGCCAACCTGCGCATGAGAACCTCCACGCGATGGCTCTCAGCATGATCCTTTTTCGCGTCCCTCGGCCGCTCAGGGCCTTTGGAGAATGCTTGGCCGGGAAAGGGCCTGTCAGAAGCGACGGCGGCCCTTGAACGGCGGGCGGCCGCGCCAGTACTGGATCATCAGGAAGCCGCCGATCATGCCGCCCAGGTGGGCGAAGTGAGCGACGCCTTCCTGCGTGCCGGTGACACCGAAGAAAAGCTCCAGCGCACCGTAGCCGATCACCAGCGTCTTCGCCTTGAGCGGGATGGGCGGGATGATGAGCATCACCTGCCGGTTGGGGAAGAGCATGCCGAAGGCGAGCAGCAGGCCGAAGAGCGCACCCGACGCACCGAGGGTCGGGTATGGCGAGTTCAGCAGCCACGTCACGAGCAATTGCACCAGTGCTGCGCTGAGCAGGCTGGCCGTGTAGAACTGCATGTAGCGCTTCGGGCCCCACAGCCGCTCGAGCTCCTGCCCGAAGGTCCACAGGCCGATCATGTTGAAGAAGAGGTGGCCGAAGTTGCCATGCATGAACGCATAGGTCACGACCTGGAATGGCAGGAAGCCGTAGCTCAGTGGATACAGCGCGAGGAATCCGCTCAGCCGGTAGCCCGACAGCATGTCGAGGAGGTAGGCCACGGTGTTGATGATGATCAACGCCCGGGTGATGGGAGGCAGCGGTGGCATGCTCGAGGAGACCTCAGTGCGACGGAAAGCGAAAGATAACCGCTTTCGGCGAAGAGGCGAGGAAGGTCGAGAAGGTCTTGGTGCCGGAAGCCGGACTCGAACCGGCACGGGGGATTAGCCCGGTGGATTTTGAATCCACTGCGTCTACCGATTTCGCCATTCCGGCCATGGGATGGAGCGTGGGTACGCGCTTGAGGGGCCGGATTATGGCACGCGCCACGCGCTTGGCCCGGCTCGGCGACAATCGACGAATGGCCTCACGCAAGATCACGTACCCGAGCGTCGAAGACGTCATCGGCAACACCCCGCTGGTGCGCCTCGTGCGCCTGCCCGGCGTCGACAACGAGCAGCGCGGCAACGTCATCCTCGGCAAGCTCGAAGGCAACAACCCGGCGGGCTCGGTGAAAGACAGGCCGGCCATCAGCATGATCCGGCGCGCCGAGGAGCGCGGCGACATCAAGCCCGGCGACACGCTCATCGAGGCGACCTCCGGCAACACCGGCATTGCACTCGCGATGGCAGCCGCCATCCGCGGCTACCGCATGCTCCTGATCATGCCGGAGGACCTGAGCATTGAACGCGCGCAGACGATGAAGGCGTTCGGTGCAGAGCTGATCCTCACCCCGCGCTCCGGCGGCATGGAATACGCCCGCGACCTCGCCGAGCAGATGCAGCGCGACGGCAAGGGGCGCGTGCTCGACCAGTTCGCCAATGCCGACAACCCGCGCATTCACTACGAGACCACCGGCCCCGAGCTCTGGCGCGACACCCATGGGCGCATCACGCACTTCGTGAGCGCGATGGGTACCACGGGCACCATCACCGGCACCTCGCGCTTCCTCAAGGAAAAGAGCAAGGACGTCCGAGTCATCGGCGCCCAGCCGGCGGAAGGTTCGCGCATCCCGGGCATCCGAAAGTGGCCCGAGGCCTACATGCCCAAGATCTACGATCCGACCTGGATCGACGAGACGGTGCAGGTGAGCCAGAGCGATGCCGAGGACATGGCGCGCCGCCTCGCACGCGAGGAGGGCCTGTTCGCCGGCATCTCGGCCGCGGGGGCGTGCTGGGTGGCATTGGAGATCGCGAAGAAGGTCGAGAACGCGACCATCGTGTTCGTGGTGTGCGATCGCGGAGATCGCTATCTGTCGACGGGGGTGTTTCCCGCATGACGACAGCGCCGAACGCCTACAAGTTCTGCCCGCAGTGCGCGACGGAACTGCGCCACATCACCCAAGAAGAAGACGGCGGGCCGAAGAGCCGCCTGCGCTGCCCCGCTTGTGGATGGACGCATTGGAACAACCCGACGCCCGTGCTGGCCGCGGTGATCGAGCTGGCGGACCAGGGGGGCCAGGTGCTGCTCGCGCGCAATGCCGCGTGGCCGGGCAAGTTCTACGGTCTGATCACCGGCTTCATGGAAGCAGGCGAGACGCCCGAGGAAGGCATCACGCGCGAGGTGGCGGAAGAAACCTCGCTCACCGTCGATGCGCTCAAGCTCATCGGCGTGTATGACTTCCAGCGCATGAACCAGATCATCATTGCCTACCACGCAATGGCACGCGGCGAGATCAAGCTGTCGCCCGAGCTGGTCGAGTACAAGACTTACCCGCCCGAGAGCGTGCGCTGCTGGCCGGCAGGCACCGGCTATGCGCTCGCGGACTGGCTCAAGTCGCGCGGCATCACGCCGCAGTTCATGGACTTGCCGCCGCGGCCGGCATCCACTGAAAAGCAGTGAACGAGGACCACGCGATGGATGCGAACAAGGAAATCGATACCCGCGGGCTGAACTGCCCTCTGCCCATCCTCAAGGCGAAGAAGGCCCTGTCCGAGATGGCCAGCGGCGAGGTGCTGAAAGTGGTCGCGACCGACCCGGGGTCGGTGCGCGACTTCCAGGCCTTCGCACGGCAGACGGGCAACGAACTCGTGGAGCAGTCGTCTGCCAACGACGAGTTCGTGCACTACCTGCGCCGGCGCTGAAGCGCGCCGGGTGCCGGTCGACTCTTCGTCAGATCTCGAGGTTCTTCAGGTATTCGCGGAAGCCCGGGCCGAGCTGCGGATGCTGCAGTGCGAGCTCGACGTTGGCCTGCAGGAAACCTTCCTTGCTGCCGCAGTCGTAACGCTTGCCTTCGTAGCGGTAGGCAAACACCTTCTCGCGGCGCAGCAGCCCCGCGATGCCGTCGGTGAGCTGGATCTCGCCGCCCACGCCGCGCGGCTGGTTGGCGATCTCGTGGAACACGCCGGGCGTGAGGATGTACCGGCCCGCCACGCCCAGGCGCGACGGCGCGGCCTCGGGCGCCGGCTTCTCGACGATGCGGCTCACGTCCATCACCTTGTCGTTGACCTGCGTGCCCGCGCAGATGCCGTAGCGGCGGGTGTGTTCAGCCGGCACTTCCTGCACCGCCAGAATGGACGCGCGCCACTCGTTGAACTGCTCCACCATCTGTTTCAACACGGGGGGCTGCCCTACCATCAGGTCGTCGGCCAGCAGCACCGCAAACGGGTTGTTGCCCACCAGCCGCTGTGCGCACAACACCGCGTGGCCGAGGCCAAGCGCCTGGGCTTGGCGCACGTAGATGCACTCCATGTCGTCGGGCTTCACACCGCGAACGACGTCAAGAAGTTCTTGTTTTCCCGCCTGTTCGAGGGCTACCTCCAGCTCGAAAGTCATGTCAAAGTGGTCTTCAATGGGTCGCTTGTGGCGCCCCGTGACGAAGATCATCTCGCGCACGCCGGCCGCGTAAGCTTCCTCGACCGCGTACTGGATCAGGGGCTTGTCGACAACAGGCAGCATTTCTTTCGGCTGTGCCTTGGTGGCGGGAAGAAAACGGGTGCCAAGACCAGCCACAGGAAAGATCGCTTTGTTGACCAACATTTCCTTACAATCTCCTGAGAAAAGGTGAAAAAGGCGTTCGGGCCATTCTGGCATGAGCGAAACACCTCATTGAGCTGCTGCGGCATTTGTTGCATGGACTTGCTGATCGTCGAACCCCTGGAGGATGAAGTCACGCAGTGGCTCAGCGCGCGACATACCGTCCGCTATGCGCCCGAGCTCGGGCGTGACGCGCGCGAGTTCCGCAAGGCGCTGTACAACGTGCGTGCGCTCGTGCTCCCACCGTCCGTCTCGCTGGACCAGCAGGCATTGCACTACGCGCCCGTGCTGCGCGTGGTGGGCCGCGTCAGCTCCGGCGTCGAGAACATCGACCTCGATGCTTGCGCGCGTGCCGGTGTCGAGGTGGTGAGAAGCGTGACCGCCACGGCGCAGGCCGAGGCCGAATTCATGATCGGCGCGTTGCTGTCGCTCTTGCGCCGCGTTCCCGTCGTGGGTTCGGATGGTCTTCAGGTGGGCCGGGAGCTGAGTGCTTGTACCGTGGGCATGATCGGCATGGCGCCCGCCGCGCGCTCGATGTCGCAGCTGCTCGCCGCCTTCGGCTCCAAGGTGGTGGGCTACGACCCGTCGCTGCACGCGAGCGACCCGGTGTGGGACCGCTGGCGCGTCAAGCCGCTGGGCCTGCGGGAACTGCTCGAGACCTGTGACGCGGTATGCGTGCAGCTCCACTACTTCAGCCGCTATCACGGCTTGCTGGGCGAACGCTTCCTGCCCTTCTCCAAGCCCGATCAGGTCATCGTGAGCATTGCGCACTCGGGACTGTTCGATGAGCACGCTTTGGCCCATGCGCTGAACAGCGGTCGCGTGGCCGCTGCCTGGCTCGACAGCCTCGAACCTGGATGGCTCGATGAGGGCCGTCCGCTCGCGGGCAACGCCACGCTGCAGATCACACCGCGTGTGGCCAGCACGACGCGCGAGTCGCGACTGCGCAGTGCCTGGGCCGTGGCCAAGCGCATCGACGAGCTGCTGACGCTCACGCCGGCAGCTCAGCCTGAATTCAAGTCGACGTCGCCAGGCGTTTCACTTGATCTAGCAGACGGTCCCGTGTCGCCGTAAATTCGGCCACACGCTGCTTCGCCTCGGCCACCACTTCCGGCTTGGCGCGCGCGACGAAGCTTTCATTCGCGAGCTTGGCATTGGCCTTGGCGATCTCGCCGTCCAGACGGTTGGTCTCCTTGGTCAGGCGCTCGACCTCGGCGGCAACATCGATTTCCACGTGCAGCGCCATGCGCACATCGCCGGACACCGCCACGGGTGACACGCCTGCGGCTTTCGCGAACTCCGCCTCGTCGGTGAAGAGTTTCACCTCGGCCGCCTTGGCCAAGGTCTTGATGACAGGTGCCGCAGCATTGAGGAAGGCTGCATCCCCGATGGCATAAAGCGGCACGCGCTCCGCGGGCGACAGGTTCATCTCGCTGCGCAGGCTGCGCGTCGCGTTCAGCACTTCCTTCAGCCGCGCCATCCACGCATCGGCTTGCGCGTCGATGCGATCGGGCTGCGACTTGGGGTAGGGCGACACGACGATGCCGAAGCGATCGTCCGCAGCCTTGCGGCCGGCCACTGGCGCCACACGCTCCCACAGCTCGGCGGTGATGAACGGCGCAATCGGATGCAGCAGGCGCAGCGTCGCCTCCAGAACGCGGATCAACGTGCGCCGCGTGGCGCGTTGCTGCGCTTCATCGCCGGTCTGGATCTGCACCTTCGCGATCTCGATGTACCAGTCGCAGTACTCTTCCCACACGAACTGGTAGATCGCGCTGGAGACGAGGTCGAGCCGGTATTCGGCAAAGCCCTTTTCGACCGCCGCTTCCACGCGTTGCAGCTCGCTCGTGATCCAGCGGTCGGCCGCGGAGAAGCTCAGGTAGCCATGGAAGGGCCCGCCCGGCGCGCACTCTTCCTTCGAATGCTCCTTCAATCCGCAATCAAGGCCTTCGCAGTTGGAGAGCACGAACTTGGTCGCGTTCCAGAGCTTGTTGCAGAAATTGCGATAGCCCTCGCAACGCTTCGTGTCGAAGTTGATATCGCGGCCGAGGCTCGCGTAGCTCGCCATCGTGAGTCGCAGCGCGTCCGAGCCGAAGGCGGGGATGCCTTCCGGAAACTCCTTCTCCACGCGCTTGGCCACCTTGGGCGCTGTCTCCGGCTTGCGCAAGCCCACGGTGGACTTGCGGATCAGCTCGTCCAGCGGCACGCCCTGGATCAAGTCCACCGGGTCCAGCACGTTGCCTTCGCTCTTGCTCATCTTCTGGCCATGCGAGTCGCGCACGAGGCCATGGATGTACACGTCGCGGAAGGGCACGCGGCCGGTGAAGTGCACCGTCATCATGATCATCCGGGCGACCCAGAAGAAGATGATGTCGAAGCCGGTCACGAGCACGGTGGACGGCAGGAAGAGGTCCATCTCCTTCGTCTGCTCAGGCCAGCCGAGCGTGGAGAAGGGAACGAGTGCCGATGAATACCAGGTGTCCAGCACGTCGTCGTCGCGGCGCAGCTCGCCCTTGTAGCCGGCGGCGTCGGCCTTGGCACGCGCTTCGTCCTCGTCGTGCGCAACGAAGAGCTCGCCGCCGGTGCCGTACCACGCCGGAATCTGATGGCCCCACCACAGCTGGCGCGAGATGCACCAGTCCTGGATGTTCTTCATCCACTGGTTGTAGGTGTTGACCCATTGCTCAGGCACGAAGCGCACGCGGCCGTCCTGCACCACCTCCACCGCCTTCTCGGCGATGGACTTGCCGTCGCGGCCCGGCTTGCTCATGGCCACGAACCATTGATCGGTGAGCATCGGCTCGATGACCTGGCCCGTGCGTTCGCAGCGCGGCACCATCAGCTTGTGCTTCTTCACCTCGACGAGGAAGCCCTGCGCCTCGAGATCGGCCACGATCTTCTTGCGCGCGACGAAGCGGTCGAGGCCGCGGTAGGCCTCGGGCGCGTTGTCGTTGATCTTCGCGTCCAGCGTCAGCACGCCGATGACCGGCAGGCCGTGGCGGATACCGACTGCGTTGTCGTTCACGTCATGCGCCGGCGTCACCTTCACCACGCCCGTGCCGAACTCGCGGTCCACGTAGTCGTCGGCGATGACGGGAATCGTGCGGCCGCACAGCGGCAAGCTCACCTGCTTGCCGATCAAATGCTTGTAGCGATCATCCTCGGGGTGGACCATCACGGCGGTGTCGCCGAGCATGGTCTCCGGCCGCGTGGTGGCCACCACCAACTCGCCCGAACCATCGGCAAGCGGATAGCGGATGTGCCAGAGAAATCCATCTTCTTCCTCGCTCGACACCTCGAGATCGGACACCGCGGACTTGAGCACCGGGTCCCAGTTGACCATGCGCTTGCCGCGGTAGATGAGGCCTTCGTCGTACAGCTTCACGAAAGTGTCGGTGACCACGTCCGACAGCTTCGGGTCGAGCGTGAAGTATTCGTGCTGCCAGCTCACGCTGTCGCCGAGGCGCCGCATCTGCTGGGTGATGGTGTTGCCGCTGTGCTGCTTCCACTCCCACACCCGCGCCACGAAATTCTTGCGGCCGAGGTCATGGCGCGACTGGCCTTGCTCCACCAATTGCCGCTCAACCACGATCTGCGTCGCGATGCCCGCATGGTCGGTGCCCGGCACCCAGAGCGTGTTGAAGCCCTTCATGCGGTGGTAGCGCGTCAACGAGTCCATGATGGTCTGGTTGAATGCGTGGCCCATGTGCAGCGTGCCCGTGACGTTGGGGGGCGGCAGCTGGATGGAGAACGAGGGCTTGTTCTCGTCGAGCGAGGGCGCATAGACGCCACTCTGCTCCCACAGCGGCGCCCAATGGGCTTCGATGGCGGCGGGCTCGAATGACTTGGCTAGTTCGCTCATGGGGAAAACGGGGCTGTCCGCGGGGTGCGGAAGGGTTGAACAGGGGGGAGGGGCGATTGTAGGTGGGCACCGCCATCGCCGGTGCCGCGCACGCGCTACATGAACAAGTGCTCGCCCGCGTTGTCCCCGCCCAGCACGACGTAGTTCACCTTGCGGATGTCTGCGAGTCTCGTGCCGCCCGAGTACGAGATCGAGCTCTGCACGTCCTCGCGCATCTCGCGCAGGGTCTCGGCGAGTGTGCCCTTCACCGGCTCGAGGATGCGCTTGCCTTCGACGTGCTTGTACTCGCCCTTGTTGAAGTCAGACGCGCTGCCGTAGTACTCCTTGAACAGCTTGCCATCGACTTCCACCGTGCGGCCGGGCGATTCCTCCAGGCCTGCGAACAGCGAGCCGATCATCACCATGCAGGCCCCGAAGCGCACGCTCTTGGCGATGTCGCCGTGGTCGCGGATACCGCCGTCGGCAATGATGGGCTTGGTCGCCACGCGCGCGCACCACTTCAGCGCCGACAGCTGCCAGCCGCCGGTGCCAAAGCCCGTCTTCAGCCGGGTGATGCACACCTTGCCCGGGCCGATGCCCACCTTGGTCGCGTCCGCGCCCCAGTTCTCCAGGTCGATCACCGCCTCGGGTGTGCCGACGTTGCCGGCGATGACGAAGGTGCCCGGCAGCTTCTGCTTGATGTGCTCGATCATCCGGCGCACGGTTTCCGCGTGGCCGTGGGCGATGTCGATGGTGATGTAGTCCACCCGCACGCCCTCGGCGGCGAGCCGGTCGATCACCGCGTGGTCCGCGTCCTTCACGCCCGAGCTGATCGAGACGAACAGCCCCTTCTCATTCATGCGCCTAGCATACGCCACGTTGTCGAGGTCGAACCGGTGCATCACGTAGAAGTAGCCGTTGGCTGCCAACCATTCGGTGATGGGTTCGTCCACCACCGTCTTCATGTTGGCCGGCACCACCGGCAGCTTGAAGCTGCGGCCGCCGAACTCCACCGAGGCATCGCATTCGCTGCGGCTTTGCACGCGGCACTTGCGCGGCAAGAGGAGGACGTTGTCGTAATCGAAGATTTCCATGCATCGCGTGTCCGTTGGGGCCAGACGTTGGGCAGTGTCTGGACGAAGGCTGCGAGCGCTTGACTTGATCGTCCGGTGCATGTGCCGCGAGGCTGCGGGCACAAAAAACCGGGCGCCAAAATATGGGCCCGGTGGCGCATTCTACGCGCCGCCCACCGTGCGCCGATTGCGCTTCCAATGTCCCTTGAGACCCAGATCCCCCGCCTCGGGCGGGCGCCGCACCCCAAAGCGAGCGCAGCGACGCGCCCCCTCAAGCCACGCCCGCGGATCCGGCTCCGCCGGTCCGCCAGGTGGCGCCCCTCGGGGGCAGGAGCGCCAGCGACTGGGGGGCCGATAATCCATCGATGAGCAGTCAGAGTTCCCTTCTCGCCAACCTCAACCCCGAGCAACTCGAAGCGGTCACCCTGCCGCCGCGGCCGGCGCTCATCCTCGCGGGTGCCGGCTCCGGCAAGACGCGCGTGCTCACCACGCGCATCGCGTGGCTCATCCAGACGGGGCAGGTGTCGCCCGGCGGCGTGATGGCGGTGACCTTCACCAACAAGGCCGCCAAGGAGATGCTCACGCGATTGGGTGCCATGCTTCCGATTCCCGTGCGCGGCATGTGGATCGGCACCTTCCACGGCCTGTGCAACCGCTTCCTGCGCGCGCACTGGAAGCTCGCCGCGCTGCCGCAAGGCTTCCAGATCCTCGACTCGGCCGACCAGCTGTCGGCGGTCAAGCGCGTCATCAAGGCGATGAACCTCGATGAAGAACGCTTCGTGCCCAAGCAGGTCACGTGGTTCATTGCCGGCTCCAAGGAAGACGGCCTGCGTCCGAAAGACGTGGAGATACGCGACGAGCAGACGCGCACCATGGTCAAGGTGTACGAGGCTTACGAAGAGCAATGCCAGCGCGAAGGCGTGGTCGACTTTGCCGAGCTGATGCTGCGCACCTACGAGCTCATGCGCGACAACCAGGCGCTGCGCGAGCACTACCAGCGGCGTTTCCGCCATGTGCTGGTCGATGAATTCCAGGACACCAATCGCCTGCAGTACGCGTGGCTCAAGATGTTCGCAGGCCCCGGCACGGCGGTGTTCGCGGTGGGCGACGACGACCAGAGCATCTACGCCTTCCGCGGCGCGCAGGTGGGCAACATGGCGCAGTTCGAGCGCGAGTACGAGGTCGAGAAGGTCATCAAGCTCGAGCGCAACTACCGCTCCTTCGGCAACATCCTCGATTCGGCCAACGAGCTCATCGCGCGCAACTCGCGCCGCCTGGGCAAGAACCTTCGCACCGAGGCCGGGCCCGGCGAGCCGGTGCGGGTGTATGAATCGACCAGCGACTTCGGCGAGGCGCAGTGGCTGGTGGAAGAGATCCAGCAATTGCACCGCGAGGGCACGGCGCGCAGCGACATCGCGCTGCTTTACCGCAGCAATGCGCAAAGCCGCGTGATCGAAAGCGCGCTCTTCAACGCGGCCATTCCGTACAAGGTGTATGGGGGCTTGCGCTTCTTCGAGCGGGCCGAGGTGAAGCATGCGCTGTCGTACCTGCGGCTCATCGAGAACGCGAACGACGACACGAGCTTCCTGCGCGTCGTGAACTTCCCGGCGCGCGGCATCGGCGCGCGGAGCATCGAGCAGTTGCAGGACGCAGCCCGCGTGAGCGGCCGCAGTCTCTACCAGAGCGTGGGGGCGGTGACAGGCAAGAGCGGCGCCAATCTGCAGGCCTTCGTGCGAATGGTCGAGTCGATGCGCGATGCGACCCGCGGGCTCACGCTGCGCGAGATCATCGAGCACATGCTGCACGTGTCGGGGCTGGTCGACTTCTACAAGACCGACAAGGACGGCAAGGATCGGCTGGAGAACCTGGAGGAACTGGTCAACGCGGCTGAGGGCTTCGTGACGCAGGAGGGGTTCGGCAAGGATGCGGTGGCGCTGCCGGTGGATGAGCACTCGGGGTCGGCGCCCGCCGTTCCTTCCCCCGTTCGCCCTGAGCTTGTCGAAGGGGCCCCAGCCCATCGCGGCGAGGCTTCGACGGGCTCAGCCCAAACGGGGATGAATGACGCCGTGAGCGACGGCGGCACGGCACGCGCCGAGCTCATCGCCACCGTCACGCCCGACGCCGAAACGGGCGAGATCATGTCGCCGCTTGCAGCCTTCCTGACCCACGCATCGCTCGAAGCCGGCGACAACCAGGCGCAGGCCGGGCAGGACGCGATCCAGCTCATGACCGTGCATTCCGCCAAGGGCCTGGAGTTCGACGCCGTCTTCATCACCGGCCTCGAAGAAGGCCTGTTCCCGCACGAGAACAGTGTGTCCGATGTCGA
The DNA here is from genome assembly GCA_966211955.1 of uncultured Comamonadaceae bacterium. Classification (GTDB taxonomy): domain Bacteria; phylum Pseudomonadota; class Gammaproteobacteria; order Burkholderiales; family Burkholderiaceae_C; genus Albitalea. The sequence continues at coordinate 52,874 of CBIHOF010000001.1, forward strand.
TGGCCTGGAAGAAGAACGCCGGCTCATGTACGTGGCCATCACCCGCGCGCGCAAGCGGCTGTACCTGAGCTTCAGCCAGACGCGCATGCTGCACGGCCAGACGCGCTACAACGTCAAGAGCCGCTTCTTCGACGAGCTGCCCGACGCGGCGCTGAAGTGGCTCACGCCACGCAACCAGGGCTTCGGCTCCGGCTTTGCGCGCGAGTACCAGGCGGCCTGGGCGCGCGGATCGGGCTTGAACTCCATCGTCGGTGCCGGCCGCGTCGCCGAGCGCACGCCGCCCATCGTGCCCAAGGCGCCGAGCCACGGCCTGCGCGCGGGGCAGGGCGTGTTCCACAACAAGTTCGGCGAAGGCGTGATCGTCACGCTGGAAGGCAGCGGCGAGGACGCGCGGGCACAGGTCAACTTCGGGCGGCATGGCACCAAGTGGCTGGCCTTGAGCGTTGCCAAGCTCACGCCGGTCGATTGACGGCGGCGGCACGGCCGCCGGACCCCTAGCCTTAGGACTGCCCAGCGGGTTGGGCTTCACCTAGATTCGCGGCTTCTGGTTGTTCGAGGAGTCCCCATGAACCGCAAGCTGCCCACCGCCTTCGCCCTCACCATCGCCAGCGGCTGCGCCTTCGCCGTGCCCACCCCCGGGCAGGGCGATTGGGAGACCACGCTGCAGGCCCGCGACATCAACGGCGATGGCACCGTCGATGCGTTCTACGACACCACGCTGAACATCACCTGGCTGGCAGACGCGAATGCCGGTGCGGGCGGCGCCTACGACGACGGCCCGAACACCACCGACGGCCGCATGACCTGGAACAACGCCATGAGCTGGGCCTCGGGCCTGGACGTCTACGGCGTCACCGGCTGGCGCTTGCCGACCATGAACGGCGGCTCGGCGAGCGCGTCGGAAATCTCGCACATGTACTGCGTGACGCTGGGCGACTTTGGCCCCTGCAACCCGCTCACCACCACGGGCCCCGGCACCTGGGGCTTCACCAACACGGGCGATTTCCGAAACCTCGATTCCGAGTGGTACTGGACGGGGACGAGCGCTGATGCCGGGCCACCACCGACCGCCTACGCGTGGGCAGGCGACCCGATCTCGGCGTATCACACGGCGGAGCCTTACACCAGCCACAACCGGGCCTGGGCGGTGCGGGATGGCGATGTGTCGGTCGTGCCGGAGCCGCAAACCTATGCGCTGATGCTGCTCGGACTCGGAGCAGTCGGTATTGCGGCGCGAAGAAAGCGCGGCGCTTGAACCGCGATTCAGCCCTACAACAACCCCGCCCGCTTCACCGCCCGGTACCGATTCACGAGCTCCGCCGGCAACTGCGCCGGTTCCACGTCGATCAGCAACCCATCTCGCCCCGCGAGCTTCTGGAAGGCATCCTTGCGCGATTGCGCGAAGAGGTGCGCGCCCGCCACCTCCACCACCTGCTGGTGCGTGTCCAGCGGCTGCTCGGCCAGCTCGCGCAGCACGCGCTCGCGCAGGCTCGCGAGCAACACCAGGTGGCGTGAGCGCAGCAGTTGTAGCGCCGGCTCCAGCTCGCGCGCGTCTTCATCGCGGAAGTTGGTGAGCACCACGATCAGCGCCCGCTTTCTCTGCACGCGCATCAGGTCGCGCGCGGCGAGCAGATAGTCGGAATGCGTGGCCTTGGGCTGCACGTCGTACAGCGTCCCCATCAGGCCATTGAGGGCGGTCGACCCCTTGCGCGGCGCGAAGCGGCGCATGTCACCCGCTTCAGTGCCGAAGGTCATCGCGCCCACTTCATCGCCTTCCTTGAGCGCGACGTAGGCGAGCAGCATCATCGCGTTCAGCGCTTCGTCGAAGTGGCTGCCGGCTCGCGCCGCCGAGCCTTCGTCGGCGCGCATGCGGCGGCCACAGTCGAGCAGGAACATCACGCACTGGTCGCGCTCGTCCTGGAATTGACGCACGATCGGCCGACTGTGCTTGAGCGTGGCCTTCCAGTCGATGTGGCGAATCGCATCGCCCACCTGATAGTCGGCGAGCTGCTTGAAATCGGTGCCCGAGCCGCGCTGGGCATAGCTCTTGATGCCGATGTCCGCCAGCCGCCGATCGCTCGCGAGCCATGCATAGCGCGAGACTGCCGCGAAGTTCGGGTACACGCGCAGCGATTGAGATTCGCCCACGCGCCGCACCCATTCGAAGGTGCCGTGCAGCGTGCGCACCCGCAGCTCCGCAGGCTCGAAGGTGACCAGCCCGCGCATGCGCGGCACGATCAGGTAGTGCACCTCGGTCCGGGCCTTGGCCGGCACCAGCACCTGCAGCGGCAGCCCCTCGAAATCCACCGACGGGTCGACGTGGTCGAAAAGCTCCACCCGCCAGGTGTTGGGCCCTTCATTGAGCAGCGCGCAGGCGAGGTTGTGCTGCACGCCGAGCGCGAGCGCCGCCGGCATGCGCCGCTTCCACGCGAGCGGTGTGTGCCGCCACGCGACCATGCTGCGCATGATGTCCACCAGCGCCCACAGGCTGCCGATGGTGCCCACGGCAATGCTCGTGCGCGCCACCGTTTGCAAGGGCACGCCAAAGGCCAGCGCTGCGATGGCTGCCACGCAGGCGCCTGCCACCGTCCACAAGGTGGCGCGACTGGGGATCAGCGGAAGACGCACGGCGTTCGCTGCCTTCGGCTCACAGGCGCGGTGCTTCGACGCTGTCCAGCAGCGCGGCCAGCAGCTCGTCCGTCTTGCGGCCTTCGAGCTGCGCATCGGGCGACAGCAGCACTCGGTGGCGCAGCACCGGCAGCGCATGGTGCTTGATGTCGTCGGGCGTCACGAAATCGCGCGCATCGAGCAGCGCCGCTGCGCGCGCCGCCCGCACCAGCGAGATCGCGCCACGCGAGCCCGCGCCATTGGCGATGCCCGGCCAGTTGCGCGTCGCGCGCACGATGCGCACGGCGTAGTCCACCACCTTGTCGTCCACGCGGATGAAGCCCGCCAGCTTCTGCAGCGCGAGCACGTTGCGCTCGTCCAGCCGGGGGGTCACGCCCGCAAGCGGCAGCTGGTCGCCGCTTTGCGCGCTGGTGGTGCGCACGACGATGGCCGATTCCTCGGCCAGCGTCGGGTAGCCGACCTCGATCTTGAACAGGAAGCGGTCCAGCTGCGCCTCGGGCAGGGGGTACGTGCCTTCGGTCTCCAGCGGGTTCTGCGTGGCGAGAACCATGAAGGGCCGCGCGAGCGGCAGCGTCTGGCCTTCGAGCGTCACCTGGTACTCCTGCATCACCTCGAGCAGCGAGCTCTGCGTCTTCGCCGGCGCCCGGTTGATTTCATCGGCCAGCAGCAGGTTGGTGAACACCGGCCCGCGGATCACGCGCAGCGAACCGAGGTCGGTGGTCTTGCCCGGCGTCGGGTCGAGCACCGCATGGCCGGTGATGTCCGAGGGCATCAGGTCGGGCGTGAACTGCACGCGTGCGTACTGCAGCGACAAGGCCTTGGCGAAGGCACGGGCGAGCAGTGTCTTGCCCAGGCCGGGCACACCTTCGATCAACACGTGCCCGGAGGCGACGAGTGCGATCAGCGTCTGGTCGACCACCGCGCGCTGGCCCACCACGGCCTTGCCCACTTCGTCGCGCAAGGCCTTGAGGATGTCCGCGGCACGGCTGATGTCGGCAGGGTTGAGTTGCATGTTGTTGTCCTTGTCAGCGGTTCAGTGTGAGTCGTCGCGCGGCGGTCTCGAGCAGCGCGAGGGTAGCAAGCAGGTCGCGCCGGTGCCGCCTGAGCGCGGGATCCAGAGCGCGGTACAAGGCATTGGCGTCCAGTGACGTGGCCCGTGCGATGGCGTCCGCGCGCGAGCGGCGGTCGAGCTTGTCATGGTCGCGCATGCTGCGTCGGCCGGCCTGTTCCAAAGCCCGCCACTGTGCCTGCAGCAAGGCCTCGGCGTCGCGCTGAAAAATGAAACTCGATGTGCCGCGGATCTGCTCGGCCACCGATCGGCGCGACAGCGGCGGCACCGGCGCACGCGGCCCGAAGCGCAAGGACGCGCGCCAAAGCGCCAGCGCGATCAGCGCCAGGCCGATCAGCACGGCCGGCTTGCCATGGCGCCAGATCAGCGTCAGCAGAGGGTCACGCTGCTCCGTGTCCACGAACCACACCTCAGGGCGGTGCCGCAGGTCCAGCATCGCGACGAAGGCGGCCGGGTGGTCGCCGTCGAAGAGATCGCGGTTGTCGCTCAATGGGGCGCTGGTCATCGTGGCCATGCCGCGGCCGATGGGCATGCGCGCCACCACCGGCCCGCTGCGGCCTTCCAGCGACCAGGTGAAGGGCGCCTTGCTGACCAGCACGCGGTCTTCGGAGACGGCGCACAGGCGGAAGTCGCGTGGCCGCTCGAAGGCCAGCTGGTCGTTGGTGGATTCATGGGCCACGAAGCAATCGGCTACCCCTGGCGGACGCATCGCGTTGCCGCGTGGGCGGCGCCCGCTGGTGCGAGGCCTGGTCTCAAGCTCGGCCTCGCTGGCAGGGTCGGCGGCCGGTTGTGCGGCAGACGCGGGCCTGTTTGTCGAAGCGGGCGCGCTCGTCCCGCTCGCGCCACGACGCTTGTGGTTGATGGTCTCGTTGTGCACGTTGAACCAGGCTGGTCGCTTCGACTGCTCGCTCACGACGTGGCCGCCGGCCTCCACCCAGGCGCGAAGCTTCTCGTCACGCTCGGGGAAGAGGTCGTAGTTCCAGGAGTTGAGTACCAGCGTCGCGCCCACGGGCGGCAGCCTGTCGAGGTTGGTGGGCGACACCGTGCGGCCGCCCAGGCGCTCGATCAGCTTCTTGGCGGCGTAGTGCTGGTCGGTGGCGGCCTCGCCGCGTGCCGGGTCGCGCACGCGCTCGTCGACCCAGTAGGTGTTCGTCACGAACCACGCGCCCACGCCGATGGCGGCGAGTGCGAAGACGATGTTCCAGATCGCGTCGCGATGCAGCGTCATGCGGCGGCCTCCGACTTGCGGCCGGTGGGCGCCTTGGGCATCGCTGGCAGTTGGGCGTCGAAGCGATCACACAGCGACATCACCAGCGCTTCGTCCGGCGTGCGGGCGCCGTACACCAGCAGCAGCCACGCCTGCACCAATTGCTCGAAGAAGGCGCCGGCATCGGCCGACAGGGCGCGGCGGGCAAGCGTCACGCAATCCCCTTCGGTGCTGGCCGCGCGAATCGGCACGGCGTGGTCATGCACCAGCCGCGACAGCGCACCGCGGTACAGCAGCGACAAGGCGGCACGGTGCTCGCCGCGTTGCCACAGCGCGCGCGCGGCGCTGGCGATGTCGTGCGGCAGGCTCTCGGGGCGAATGTCCAGGTCGCGCACATGGCTCGGCAGCACGGCCGGCTTGCGCCCCGCGAAGCCGCCATGCACGAAGAACCAACGGCGTGCGCCCACGAGCAGCAAGGCCACGGCGATGGCGCCCACCAGCCACATCAGCAGCCGGCCGGACTCGGCGAGCCAGTACGCGAAGCCGTCGAACCACGAAGGCGCCGACGGCTCGTGGGGCTTCGTGTCCTCCTCTTCGTCCTTGTCGTCTGACTTGAACTTGAGCTTGCGTTCCATGTGCGAGCCGCCCAGCAACGGGTCGGCCTGAACGGCGCTGGCGGCCTGCTGCACGCGCTCGGGCGTGATGTCGGCGGCCTGTGCTGCCGCCGCACCGCCTGATGCGATACTCGCCGCGAGTACGCAGGCGCTAGCGGCTGAACGCACGTCGAAACTCCTGCTCGATGTCCCAGGCCTCCAGCTCGACCCGGCGGTTCAGGTACATCGCGAACCCCGAGCCCACGAAAAAGGGCTCGACCGCCAGCACCACCAGCGCATACCCCGTGGTCACGAGCAGCGTCGAGACGAGCGTGCTGCCTTCGCTGATCCAGGCGTAGATGAAGTTGCGGTGCCCCGAGGGGTCGAACAGCAGGCCCAGCACCAGCAGCGAGGCCATGAAGATGTACTCCAGCTGGTTGAAGGCCGCCTGCTGCAAGGCCCCCGCGCCCTTCTTGCCGCGCATCAGCTGCCGCCGCCGCTTGCCCAGTGCCGCGCCGCGCTGGCCTTCGAGCTGGTAGACCGGCTGCGTCATCGCGCGCCAGGGCGAGAAGCGGCGCAGCGTGAGCGTGGAGACGAGCTGCGACCACCACACGCTACGCTGCGCCTGCCACAGGTCCGCGAAGCGCGTGCGTTCGCCGAAGACGGCGCGCGACAGCACGAAGAGCAGGCTGCGGTCCATCCAGGGCTTGAGCCAGAAGATGATGAGCGTGGGCAGCCATGCGGCGATCTCCGCGGTGGCCAGCGCCAGCGCGAACACGACCAGAAAGACCGGCAGGTAGCACGCCCAGACGTCGCGTGCACGCCATTGCACGAGGCGCACGCCCAGGTCGCCCGCTTCCATCATGCTGCGCGGACGCAGGTCGACGGCGAGTGCATCAACCTGCATGCGTGACCTTCGTGTCGTCGGCGTCGGTCGTGCGGCCCTGCCAGCCGAGGTAGAGGAACACCATCAGCCAGAAGAAGCCGCCCACGCCGTACTTCACCTGCGGAGACACCCAGCGCGAGGACGACCAGAAGGCCTCCAGCGCCGCGGCGATAAAGAGCATGGCGGTGGCGCAGTACATGAGCGGCACGGCCTCGGCGGCAGCCTTCTTCAGGGCTTGCGCGCGTGTGAGGCGCCGCGGCGCCACCAGCGCGTGGCCGATGGCGAGGCCCGCTGCACCCGAGATGACGATGGCCGTGAGCTCGAAGGCGCCATGCGTGACGACGAAGGAATAGAAGGTCTCGGTGTAGCCGCGGAAGGTGAGGTAGCCGGCCACCGCGCCGATGACCGCACCGTTGAACCCGAGGAAGAAGAGGCTTCCAAGCCCGAAGAACACGCCGCCCGCGAAGCAGCGGAAGGCGATGCCGACGTTGTTCATGATGTAGAAGCCGAAGGCGTTCCAGTCGCCGCCGGCACTGCGCGCGCGGCCCACCGGTCCGGCGCTCGACGGGCCGTACATCGCGTCGAATTCCTTCACCGTGCTCGCGTCCTGCACCGACAGCACGAAGCCCGGGTCGAAGTAGCACAGGAGGCCCACCACCAGCAGCGGCAGGCCGAAGACGATGGTGGCGGTCCACATGTACAGCCGGTGCGCGCGCACCGCTTGCGGCACGTCGATGAGAAAGAGCCGCGCGAGGCGCGAGAGGCTGCCGTCGGGGCGGCGGTACACGGCCTGGTGGGCACGCGCGGTGAGCTCTTCGAGCCGCGCGGTGAGGTGGCCGGGATAGTCGCGCGAGCGCGCCAGTGCAAGGTGCTCGCAGGTGGCGCGGTACAGCGCCGCCACGCGCGATGCGCGGCGCTTGCCTTCGTTGCGCGCCTTCTTCCTGTCGTCGCCCTTGGCCTTCTTGCGGAACCTGGGCGTGCCTTCGATGTGGTCGAGCGCGGCTTCCAGCTCGTCCCACAGCGCTTGATAGGTGGTCTCGAATTGCAGCGGCGTCATGGCGTGTGTCGTTGCATCAGCGTTTGCCCAGCAGCCACTGCGCGATGCCCAGGAGCCGTGCGGTGGCGGTCTTGCCGTCCTCCACCAGGCCCACGCCCGGCGCGGCGATGGTCGCGAGCTCGGCCAGCCGCGCCTCGGTGATGCGCGTACTGCGCGATGCCCACGCGATGACGGCGGCCTGCTCGCGCGGCGACAGCGGCCGGCTGGGCGCCTGCGGCTGCGCATCGGGCATGGGGCCGTGCAGGGTGACCGGCTTGGCATACACCACCAGCGTGCCGGCAGCGAGATCACCCAGCCGCTTGAAGTCGCCACGCATCAGCATCGATGTGAAGCCGAAGCCGTAGAGCATGGGCAGGAAGTCGGCGGTGCGCAGCAGGTTGCGCACGAGCGATGCGGCCGGTGTGACGGGCAGGCCCGAGTCCATCACCACGCGCAGGCCCATGGATCGCTTGCCCGGCGTGGCGCCCGCGAGCGTGAGCTCGAACACCACGGGATAGAACCATTCGATCGCGAACCAGGCGATCAGCGTGAAGCCCGCCCCCAGGCCGCCGAAGCCTTGCAGCGCGATGGACGCGATGAGGAAGACGCCGGTGCGGATGAGGCCGTCGATGGCGAAGGCGTAGAAGCGCGCGACGACCCCGGCTGGCCGCAGCGCAAGCGCGATGCCCTCGGGCGTCTCGGCGGTGAAGCGGGTGTCCAGCGATGCGCTCATCGGGCGATGGCGCTCACTGCGATTTCATTCCCCTCGTATCGGGCGCACGGCTCATGCGCCCCGGGCGCCGTCATGCGGCCGCCGTGTGAAACGCTGCCCATCCGTCCTCCGTGGTGAAGCAGTTCGCTTGTGCGGCGGATGGTAGCTGAAGGTTCCGGCCGCGCCGGTGGGCGCATGCGGGGAAAGTCACATCCCGATCGCGTCGAACTCCCGGTAGATGTCGCGCAGCCACATCTTCACCCGCTGCCGATCCATCAGTCCGAGTTCGGCCGTCTCCAACCCGCCGATGTTCTTGGCCGCCCAGAAGCTGCTGTTGGTGGCGTCGATCTTGTTCATCACGCTGTCGTGCAGGTGGCGCATCGACACCACTTGTGCGCCAAGCTCGACGGCGCGGGCCTGCTCGCCGGATTGCTCCAGCACCGTGAAATCGGCGCCACGCACCTGGTTGCGCACGAGCACGTAGCGCAGCTGGCGGCCGAAGCGGTCGAGCAGCTTCTTGAGCAGGTCCACCGAATCCTTGCCACTGTCCATCACGTGCCAGTAGAAGATGGGCACGTTCATCTCGTCGGCGAGATTGAGCACGCCCGATTCGTCCATCCAGCGCACCAGCGGGTCGTGCGTCTGCGCGGCGAGGTCGACGAGGATGCGGCGCTCGGGCTGCTCGACGGCCGCCTCCACGATGGCGTCCAGCGATTCGTACTTGTCCACGAGCACGGGCGATGCGTAGCCGGAGTAAAAGCGCATCAGCGCGCCATGGGAGCGGTCGGTGTCGAAGCCGAGGAAGGGCAGGTTGTGGTCGATGAAGTACTGCGCCACGCAGCGCGCGACGACTGACTTGCCGACGCCGCCTTTTTCTCCGCCGATGAAGTGAATGTTGGCCATGCCGTCTCCGTGGGTCCCGGGGGTGCGCCGTCCCGGCGCGCGAAAACGCCGACTTTACCGGGCGCCGGCGCCTTGCGGCCCACGGCCTTCACGAAATCGTCATCGGACGTTCACGGAGGCGGCCTAGGCTGCAGGCCTCGTCCGCTCCTGGAGAAAGACGATGCGGCTCGAATTTCTTCGGCGCTTCGTGCGCCACCTGTGGTCGGCCATCGCCGCCTTCGTCACCGCCTTGTGCCTGATGGCGTCCGGCACGGCGCAGGCCGCCATCGCCGATGGCGCCTCGGCTCACAGCAGCGTCACGCCCGGCAAGGTCAAGAGCGAGGTCTGACGCATCAGCTGCACGAATTCATTCACGTAGGGCCGCTCGTTCAGCCGCTCGGGCACGGCGGCGTACAGGCGCCCGGTGAGCCCGTTGCGGCCGATGCGCTGGCTCGCCACGTAGCCGCGATCGAGGTAGCCCTTGACCGCCCACAGCGGCAGCGCCGCCACGCCGCGCCCGCTCGCCACGAGCTGCAGGATGGCCACCGTGAGCTCGGTGGTGCGCCGTGCCGGCGTGACGTGAGCCGGCGTGAGCACGCGCCGCACGAGGTCGAGCATCTCGTCGGGCACCGGGTAGGTGATGAGCGTTTCCTTCGCGAAATCGCGCGGCCGCAGGAAGGGGCGCGCCAGCAGTGCATGGCCCTGCGGGAGGATGGCCACGATCTCGAAGCTGAAGAGCGGATGGAAGACGACGCCCTTTTCCTCGGACTCGTTCAGCTCGGACACGATGGCGACCTCGGCGCGGTCTTGATGCAGCAGCCCCACCGGGTCGGCATGGAAGCCGGAGACGATGTCCAGCTCCACCTCGGGCCAGCGCTGGCGGAAGGCGTCCATCACCGGCATCAGCCAGTCGAAGCAGGTGTGGCATTCGACGGCGATGCGCATCGCGCCGCTGGCGCCGCAGACGAGCTTGGCGACGTCGCGCTCGGCCTCGTCCACTGAAGGCAGCACCGCATCGGCGAGCGCCAGCAGGCGCTGCCCGGGCGCGGTGAAATTGACCGGGCTGGACTTGCGCTCGAACACGCTGGTGCCGTAGTGCTCTTCGATCAGGCGCAGCTGGTGCGACAGCGCCGACTGCGTGACGTTGAGCAGTTGTGATGCGCGCGAAAGGTTGCCGGCCTCGCGCAAGGCGACCAGTGTTCGCAGGTGGCGCAGTTCAAGCAAGGATTGCATGAGCCAATTTCATGATCGTTGGAAAAAAGTTTCGCTTGAATCATATGGCGCCACCGCCGACGATCGCAAGCTGAATCCACAGCTTCAATCCGCGCCCATGATCTGCACCCACATCCCCGGCTTCCCCCGCATCGGCGAGCACCGCGAACTCAAGGTCGCGCTCGAGCGCCATTGGCGCGGCGAGATCGATGCCCACCAGCTTGAAAGCGTGGGCGCCGAACTGCGCGCGCGTCATTGGCAGCTGCAGCGCGACGCGGGCATGGAGTTCGTGACGGTCGGAGACTTCGCCTTCTACGACCAGGTGGCCAACCACATCCAGCTCTTCGGCTGCGAGCCGCGGCGCTTCGGCTTCACGCAGCACGAAGGCGAGCTGGCGCGCTACTTCACGCTAGCTCGCGGCGTGGCGGATGAGACGGACCACGCGGCCGACTGTGGCTGCGGCCATGCGCATGGCCACGAGCGCCATGCGCTGGAGATGACCAAGTGGTTCGACACCAAATACCACTACCTCGTCCCCGAGTTCGACAGCCACACGCAATTCACGCTGGCGTCGCGGCGCTTGTTCAAGGAAGTCGATGAAGCGATGCGCCTGGGCCACCGCGTCAAGCCGGTGCTGCTCGGACCATTGAGCTTCCTGTGGCTGGGCAAGGAGAAGGCGACAGGCTTCGACCGGCTGAGCCTGCTGCCCTCGCTCGTGCGGGTGTACGTGGACATCCTCGAACGCCTCGGCGGCGCGGGCATCCAGTGGGTGCAGATCGACGAGCCCGTCCTGGGCCTGGACCTGCCCGCGGCGTGGCGCGGTGCGTTCGAATCGGCCTACGCCGCGCTGCGCAAGGCCGATGTGTCGCTGATGCTCGCGACGTATTTCTCGCCGCTGCGCGACAACCTGGCGCTGGCCTGTGCGCTGCCGGTGGCCGGACTGCATGTGGATGCCGTGCGCGCAGGCGATGAACTCGACGCGGTGATCGCCGCCCTGCCGCTGGAGCGCGAGCTGTCGGTGGGCATCATCGATGGCCGCAACGTCTGGCGCGCCGACCTCGACGCCGCGCTCGACCGGCTGCGTGATGCGCGCGAACGCCGCCAGGGCCGCCTGTGGGTCTCGTCGTCGTGCTCGCTGCTGCATGTGCCCACCACATTGCGCGGGGACGCGGCGCTCGATGCCGAGCTGCAAAGCTGGCTGAGCGGCGCGAAGGAAAAGCTGGACGAGATTCGCGTGTTGAAGCAGGCCTTGCTCGAAGGCACGGAGGCCGTGCGCGCCGAGCTCTTCGCAGCTCGCGTGGCCCAGGCCGCGCGGCGCAGCAGCCCGCGGGTGAAGAACGCTGAGGTGGCGCGGCGCGCCGCGACGCTGGCCGGCGACGTCGATCGCCGCAGCTCGAACTTCGAACAACGCCAGCGCCTGCAGCACGCGCGCTTCAAGCTGCCTGCATTCCCGACCACCACCATCGGCTCCTTCCCGCAAACGAGCGCCATTCGTGCGGCACGCGCGGCCCTCCGTCGAGGCGAGCTCGCGGAGCATGAATACGTGGAGGCGATGCACCGCGAGATTGCGCATGCCGTGTCGCTGCAGGAAAAGATCGGCCTGGACGTGCTCGTGCATGGCGAGGCCGAGCGCAACGACATGGTGGAGTACTTCGGCGAGCAGCTCGAAGGCTTCGCCTTCACGGCCAACGGCTGGGTGCAGTCTTACGGCTCGCGCTGCGTGAAGCCGCCGCTGCTCTTCGGCGACGTGTCGCGGCCGCGGCCGATGACGGTGGACTGGACGGTGTACGCGCAAAGCCTCACCAAGCGCCCGATGAAGGGCATGTTGACTGGGCCGATCACCATCCTGCAATGGTCCTTCGTGCGCGACGACCAGCCTCGCGCCGACACCGCGCTGCAGATCGCTCTTGCTATCCGCGACGAGGTGTGCGACCTCGAGCGCGCGGGCATCGCCATCATCCAGATCGACGAGCCGGCCATTCGCGAAGGCCTGCCGCTGCGCTCACATGACCGCCCCGCCTACCTCGCCTGGGCCACGCGCGCCTTCCGCGTGAGCGCTGCCGGCGTGCGCGACGAGACGCAGGTCCACACGCACATGTGCTATTCGGAGTTCAACGACATCCTGGCCGAGATCGCGGCGATGGATGCCGACGTCATCACCATCGAGACCAGCCGCTCGGACATGGAGCTGCTGCGCGCCTTCGGCAGCTTCCGCTACCCCAACGAGATCGGGCCGGGCGTGTATGACATCCACTCGCCGCGCGTGCCGGAGGTGGACGAGATGGTGCGCCTGATGCGCAAGGCCGCCGAAGTGGTGCCGCCGCGCAACCTGTGGGTGAACCCGGACTGCGGATTGAAGACCCGCGGCTGGCCCGAGACGGAAGCCGCGCTGCGCAACATGGTGCAGGCCGCCAGGCAATTGCGCGAAGCCCCAACCGTCCCCGCAGCTTGAATCACGAAGCGGAACGCGACCCATCAAGCCACGCCCGCGGATCCGGCTCCGCCGGTCCGCCGGGTGGCCCCTCGGGGGCAGGAGCGAAGCGACTGGGGGGCTGTCAACCTCTGCCTATGTAGGGCATCTTCGTGGCCATGATGGTCATGAACTGCACATTGGCGTCCAGCGGCAGGCTGGCCATCTGCACGATGGCGTTGGCGACGTGTGCCACGTCCATGCGCGGCTCGGCCATCATGTCGCCGCGCGGCTGCGGGACGCCCTGCGTCATGCGCTCGGTCATGTCGGTGGCAGCGTTGCCGATGTCGATCTGCCCGCAGGCGATGTCATAGGCGCGGCCGTCCAGCGAAGTGGCCTTGGTGAGGCCCGTGATCGCGTGCTTGGTGGCGGTGTAGGGCGCGCTGAAGGGCCGCGGCGCATGCGCCGAGATCGAGCCGTTGTTGATGATGCGGCCGCCGCGCGGTGTCTGCGCCTTCATCAGCCGGAAGGCGGCCTGCGTGCACAGGAAGGCGCCGGTGAGGTTGATGTCCACCGCGTTCTTCCACTGCTCCACGCTCAGGTCTTCCAGCGGCACGGGCGGCGTGCCGGTGCCGGCGTTGTTGAAGAGCAGGTCGAGGCGTCCGAAGGCATCGCGCGTGGCATCGAACAGCGCGTTGACCGAGGCGACGTCGCGTACATCCGTGGCCACGGCGATGGCCCGCGCGCCGTGGTCGCCGGCATGCGCGATCGATTGCTTCAAAGCGTCTTCGCGCCGCCCCGCAAGCGCGACATGCCAGCCCGCCTTCAGCAACGCGATGGCACTCGCACGGCCAATGCCGCTGCCCGCACCCGTGACGATGGCGGCCTGGATCATGGTGTCTCCCTTGGGGCAGCGTCGAGCGGCACGTCCTGCTGGCTGTCCGGCTCGAAGCAATCGGCGAAGGTGAAGAAGAGCGAGGCGTAGAAGGCCGCCGAGACCATGAGCGTCGCCGGCGACATCAGGAACATCATCTGCGGGCTCGCGAGCGCCGCCATCAGCGTGGTGATGAACAGCGCCAGCAGCGCGACGATGCCGGCCCACGCCAGCGAGAAGAGTGCGAGCGCGCCCTTGTTGCGCCAGCAGGCCACGGTGCTGAAGAACGCTGCCTTGGCCGCGCTCATCGCGCCCCAGTGCACGAGCGCCGGCGCATACCAGAAGGGCACGCTGATGATGGCCACGCCGGTGAAAAGCACGAGCCATGCGGCCTGAAGGCGCGGGTCGGTGGCCAGCGGCAGCAGCTCTTCCGGCGGGCGGCCGGCGGTCATCGCGGCCTCGAAGCGGCCCATCGCGCCGCCATCGATCGCGACGAAGACAAGGTACACGCCGACCGCGCAGACGGTGTAGGCAACACCGAGCTGGATCTGTGCCCACATGCGCTTGCGGTCCACACGCAGCGGCCGGATGAACACGCTGGGCATCGGGAAGCGGCCCTGCAGCGTGTCCTGCGTGGCGAGCATGAAGGCGATGGTGGCCAACGGCGCGACGACGAGCATGGACGTCGCCATCGCGAACATGAAGATCAGGAACAGCAGGCAGAAGGCCATTGGCCGCATGAAGAACACACGCAGGCCGTGGCGAACCCAGGCGAGGCCCTGGCGGGCGGGGACGAGTTTGAGTCTCATGCGTGCGCCGGGTTCTGGGGCGAAGGCTCGCCGCCGCGCTGCGGCGAGAAGTGCCAGGGGTTTTCCACCCGCTCGCGAAGCACGCGCTCGAAGTGCCGCGGGTCGTGGGGCTTGAGCATGCTCGCGTCGCGCGGCAGGTGGAAGTCCCACAGGCGTGAGATCCAGAAGCGAAGCGCACCGGCGCGCAGCATGGCCGGCAGGAGGCGCAGCTCGGCACCGCCCAGCGGCCGCACCGAATCGTAGGCCGCCACGAAGGCGGTGGCGCGCTCGTCCTCGAGCCGGCCGGATTCGAGGTCGATGCACCAGTCGTTCAGGCACACCGCGACGTCGAAGAGCAGGGTGTCCACGCCCGCGAAGTAGAAGTCGAAGAAGCCGGTGAGCTCATCGTCCTCGAACATCACGTTGTCGCGGAAGAGGTCGGCGTGGATGGGACCGCGCGGCAGCGAGCGGTATTGCGCGGAGGCCGCCACGTGCTGCTGGAATGCGAGCTCGGCGGTGAGCAGTTCGCGCTGCTGGTCGTCAACGTGCGGCAGCACGACAGGCACCGTCTCTTCCCACCAGGGCAGGCCGCGCAGGTTGGGCTGCTGCATGCCGAAATCCGCACCGGCGATGTGCATGCGAGCCAGCATGGCGCCGACGCTCGCGCAGTGCGCAGTGTCGGGCGCGAGGTGATGGCGCCCGCGCAGCCGGTTGACGATGGCTGCCGGCTTTGTGGCGATGGTGTGCAAGATGGTGCCCGATTCATCCGCCTGCGGGTCGGGCACCGGGATGCCGCGGCCGGCCAGGTGTTTCATCAGGTGCAGGTAGAACGGCAGCTGCTCGAAGCTCAACCGTTCGAACACCGTCAGCACGTAGCGTCCGCCGGTGGTATCGGCGAAATAATTGGTGTTTTCGATTCCGGCCGTGATGCCGGTGAGGGTGGTCAGCTCGCCGATGCGAAGCCGGGACACGAGCGATGCGGCCTCGTCGAACGAGACCTCGGTGAAGACGGCCATTGGGCTTGCAGGAATCCTAGAAGGTGATGATTTGCCAGACACGCTTGCCGGCCGCACCACGTTGGGAGCCTGCGCTGTCGGACATGTCGCGCCCCTGGGTGGCCGGAAGAATCTCGTAGCTCTTCAGTCCCCGGGGCTTAACGGTCATGCGCTGCGTTTGGCCGCGCACTTTGAGTTCTTCGATGCGAGTGGCATCGTCTTCGATCACGGTGTACTGAACCTTCGGCTCGCCATCCTTGGCCGCGGCGGGCTGCTGCTCGGGCTGCGTTGCATCCGCGGCGTGAACGCTGCCGGTGCCGGCCAGGCCCAGAGTGAGCGCGAGACCGAAGGAGACGGCAAAGTGGCGAGCGAGGGTCATGCGGGCGATTCTAGGCCCGTGCCACCGCGGCGGGGTAGGACGGGAGGAGGAAACGCGGGCAGACAAGTTCGAGCGCGTTTTTTCCTTGAGGTTTCGCCTTGAGGAGGGGTGCTCGAAAACGCCCTGCCTTTAACCGGTGGACACGGGACCAGCAGGTTTGCGGCGGGCGAGGGGAGTCCGAGGGGTAAACCAGCCGCAGCGCGTCTTCGAGCAGGTGCTACCGTACTGCCGCAGGTGAGCGGTCACAAGCTGTCAGCCTTTACAGGTTGACCCCATGGCGCAAGTCGTTACCGTTCATCACAATGGTGGAGACGATTTCAGGGACAAATTCCGAGATCGTTACGCCCGCCGGCGACGTTGGCCGGCGAACAGGGAGAACAGAACTACATGCTTCGAATACTCGTTGTCGAGGATTCGCCGGTGAACATGGCGCTCACCGTTGCGATCCTTGAGAGTGCCGGGCACGCCATTTTGCAGGCCGACCATGCCGTCCAGGGCATCGACCTCGCGCGAAGGGAGCAGCCCGATCTCGTGCTCATGGACATCCAGCTGCCCGACATCGACGGGCTCGCCGCCACGCGGCGCCTGAAGGCAGACCCGCGCACCGCGCACCTGCCTGTGATCGCCCTCACCGCCTTCGCGATGAAGGGCGACGAGGACGAAACCCGGGCCGCCGGATGTGACGGCTATGTGACCAAGCCGATCCGCTACAAGGAGTTCCTCGCCGAAGTGAATGCTGTGATGAAGCGGCAAAGCCAGGCGGCGGCACGCTGACCCGGACACGGGTTGCGCATGCCCGGTCCGGCAGTCGAGTCCGCTGATCGCGCCACTCGCGAACCGCCTGCGGCCATCCTGTCGACGGCGCCCGCCGGGCCTGTCGAGCGGCGGATCGCGCTGGCGGTGATGCTCGTGTCGATCGCGCTGTTCGCCGTGATGGCCGTGTTCGCAACGACGCCGCTCGCACCGGTGTGGGCTTTCATTCCCATCTACGAGACGGCGCTGGTGTTCGGCGACCTGATGACGGCCTTGCTGCTGCTCGGCCAGTACCGCATCGCGCGCATGCCGGGGCTGCTGGCGCTGTCCTGCGGGTACTTCTTCACCGCCTTCATCGCCGTCGCCCATGCGCTGAGTTTTCCGGGCCTATTCGCCCCCCACGGCGTGCTCGGAGGCGATGCGCAGACGACGGCCTGGATCTACATGTTCTGGCATGCCGGGTTCCCGGTCTTCGTCATCGCCTATGCGCTGCCCGGGGCGGCTTCCACAGACACGTCGGCTTCGTCGTCGAACGGCCGCGGCTTGGGTGCCGTCGTCTTCGCGCTGGCCGCGGCTGCCGCGCTTGCTGCGATCGCCACGGTCGGCAGCGCCTGGCTGCCGGCCATCATGGACGGCAACCACTACACCAGCGCGATGAAGCTGGTGATCAGCAGCGTGTGGCTGGCCAGCGTGGCCGCGGTGTGGGTGCTGTGGCGCCGCCGGCCGCACTCCATCATCGACCTGTGGATGCTGGTGGTGATGAGCGCCTGGACCTTCGACATCGGCCTGTCGGCGGTGCTCAACGCCGGTCGCTTCGACGTCGGCTTCTATGGCGGGCGCATCTACGGCTTGCTGGCCGCGAGCTTCGTGCTCGTGATGCTGGTGGCGGAAAACGGCACCCTCTACGCGCGGCTCATGAAGGCGCACGAACGAGAGCAGCGCAAGGCGAGCGATGCTCGGCAATTGAGCGCGCAGCTGGAAGGCGCCAACCTGGCGCTCGCCGAGCAGAATCGCCAGCTGGAAGAGGCCAGCCGGCTGAAGTCCGAGTTCCTCTCCAGCATGTCGCACGAGCTGCGCACGCCGCTGAACGCGGTGATCGGCTTTTCCGAGGTCATGAAGGACGGCCTGGCCGGCACGCTGACGCCGCAGCAAGGCGGCTACGTCGGGCACATCTTCCAGAGCGGCCAGCATTTGCTCTCGCTCATCAACGACATCCTGGACCTGTCCAAGATCGAGGCCGGCAAGGTCGAGGTGGACTTCGAGCGCGTCGACCTGCAGGCCTTGCTCGATGAGAGCGTGGCGCTGCTGGCGGACAAGGCGAGTGCCACGCGGGTGCGGCTGCGCCGCGAACCAGGCGCGCCGGCGGGTGTCTTCCTCGCCGACAAGCGGCGGCTGCGGCAGATCGTCTTGAACCTCCTGTCCAACGCCATCAAGTTCACGCCGCCCGACGGCGAGGTGACGGTGCATGCGAGGCTGGTGGACCGCAACGCCGCCGCGAGGGCGCTGCCCGGGTTCGGTCTGGGCATGCGCATGCCGCTGCCTGACAGCGATTACCAGAGCTTCGTGGAGCTGTCGGTGGTGGACACCGGCATCGGCATGGACCCCGAGGACGCACGCCGCCTGTTCATGCCCTTCACGCAGATCGCGAGCCAGCTCACCAAGCGTGTGGAGGGCACCGGCCTCGGCTTGGCAATGGTGCGGCGCTTGGCCGAACTCCATGGCGGCACCGTCGCGGTGACGAGCCAGGCGGGCCGAGGCAGCTGCTTCACGGTGTGGCTGCCATGGCGCGGGCTGCAGACGGGGCCGGTCGTCGAGGCGCGGCCACCGCAACTGGGTCCGGACGCCGCTCCCGCGTTCGTTGCGCGCACAGGCTCGCGCCGCTTGGCGCTGGTGGTGGAAGACGACGACGAGGCCGCCGCGCTGATGGGCCTGCAGCTGGAGTCCGAAGGCTTCGACGTGCGCACCGTCACCTCGGCCGAAGCGGCGCTCGCGCTCACCGGCACCTTGCGGCCCGACCTCATCACCGTGGACATCCTGCTGCCGGGCATGGACGGCTGGGACTTCATCGCCCGCTTGCGCGACCTGCCGGCGTGGGCGGACATTCCGGTGGTGGTCGTGTCGGTCATGGCCGACCACCGGCGCGGCTTCTCGCTCGGCGCGTCGCTCGTGCTGCAAAAACCGGTGAGCCGCCAGGCCCTCGCGCGCGGGCTCGATCGCATCGGCCTCACGCCGGGCGGTGAGGCCACGGTGCTGGTGGTGGACGACGACCCGAGCGCCATCGAGATCATGGCGACCCATCTGCGCCAGTCGGGCCACGTGGTGCTGCGCGCGCCGGGCGGAGCCGAAGGGATCGAGCTCGCACGGCGCTTCCGGCCCGACCTCATCGCGCTCGACCTGGAGATGCCCGAGGTCAGCGGCTTCGACGTGGTGGAGGCGCTGAGCGGCCACCCAACGACGTCCGGCATCCCGATCGTCATCGTCACCGCGCGGCAGCTCACGCCGGCGATGCGCCGCCGGCTGAATGGCCACATCCACGACATCGTCGACAAGGCGGGCTTCGACAGCGGCCGCTTCGTCGGCGAGGTGCGCCGGGCGCTGTCGCGGACGGCACCGACGGAGTAGTCCGGGCGCGATCGGCGGTTTTCGGGCTTGCCCGACAATCGCCCGATGACCGAGAACATCACCGAATCCGACCCCAGCACCTTGCTGCTGGTGGATGGCTCCAGCTACCTCTACCGCGCCTTCCACGCGCTGCCGGACTTGCGCAGTGCCGATGGCTTTCCCGTCGGGGCCATCCACGGCGTGGTCGCGATGATGAAGAAGCTGCGCGAGCAGATTCCGTGCGAACACGCCGCGTGCGTGTTCGATGCCAAGGGCAAGACCTTCCGCGACGACTGGTACGACCAGTACAAGGCCACGCGCTCGGCCATGCCCGAAGACCTCGCGCTGCAGATCGACCCGATCCACGAGGTGGTGGCGCTGCTCGGCTGGCCCATCGTCGAAGTGCCCGGCATCGAGGCCGACGACGCGATCGGTACGCTCGCCTGCGCGGCGGCCAAGGCGGGCCACAAGGTCGTCATTTCCACCGGCGACAAGGATTTGGCGCAGCTCGTGACGCCGCAGGTCATGCTCATCAACACCATGACCAACGAGAAGCTGGATGTGGATGGCGTGGTGGCCAAGTTCGGCGTGCCGCCCGAGCGCATCATCGATTACCTGACGCTCATCGGCGACACGGTGGACAACATTCCCGGCGTGGACAAGGTGGGCCCGAAGACGGCGGCCAAGTGGATCGCCGAGCACGGCTCCCTGGACGGCGTGATCGCCAACGCGCATGCGGTCAAGGGCGTGGCCGGCGAGAACCTGCGCCGCGCGCTCGACTGGCTGCCGCAGGGCCGGCGCCTCGTGACGGTGGTGACCGACTGCGACCTGAGCGGGCATGTGATGGACTGGCCCGAGTTCCAGTCGCTCGCGCTGCGCGACGTGGACCGCGACGGGCTGCTCGCCTTCTACCAGCGCTATGGCTTCAAGACGCTGCGCCGCGAGCTGGAGGCCGAGCTCGCGGGCGACGCGGCGATTGCCGGTGGCGACCTGTTCACCGCCGCGCCCGCCGTGGTGGCGGCGCCCGTGGCTCGCCACTACGAGACCATCGTCAGCCGCGAATCGCTGGACGCCTGGATCGCGAAGATCGAAGCGGCCCCGATCACCGCCATCGACACCGAGACCGATTCGCTCGACGGCATGGTGGCGCGCATCGTCGGCATCTCGCTGAGCGTGGCGCCGGGCGAAGCCGCCTACATCCCGCTGCGGCACAACTATGCCGGCGCGCCCGACCAGCTGCCGTTCGACGAGGTGCTCGCGCGGCTCAAGCCCTGGCTCGAGAACCCGGCCGCGAAGAAGCTCGGCCAGAACATCAAGTACGACGCGCACGTGCTGGCCAATGCCGGTGTGCAGGTGCAAGGCTATGTGCACGACACCATGCTGCAAAGCTACGTGCTCGAAGCGCACAAGCCGCACAGCCTCGAAAGCCTCGCCGACCGCCACCTCGGCCGCAAGGGCCTGAGCTACGAGGACGTGTGCGGCAAGGGCGCGAACCAGATTCCGTTCGCGCAGGTCGAGGTGAACCGCGCGGCCGAGTATTCGTGCGAGGACAGCGAGATGACGCTGCACGTGCACCAGGCACTGTGGCCGCGCATCGAATCGGAGCCCGGGCTGCGCAAGGTCTACGACGAGATCGAGATGCCGGTGTCGATGCTGCTGCAGCGCATCGAGCGCAACGGCGTGCTCATCGATGCGGCCGTGCTGCAGCGGCAAAGCCAGGAGCTGGGCGAACGCATGATGCAGCTCGAGCGCGAGGCCTACGACCTCGCCGGCCAGCCCTTCAACATCGGCTCGCCCAAGCAGATCGGCGAGGTGCTGTACACCAAGCTGTCGATGCCGGTGCTCAAGCGCACCGCGAGCGGCGCGCCCAGCACCGACGAAGAAGTGCTGGAGAAGCTGGCCGAAGACTATCCGCTGCCGGCCAAGATCCTCGAACATCGCAGCCTCTCCAAGCTCAAGGGCACCTACACCGACAAGCTACCGCTGATGGTGAACCCGGCGACTGGTCGTGTGCACACCAACTATGCGCAAGCCGTGGCGGTGACGGGGCGCTTGTCGAGCAACGAGCCCAACCTGCAGAACATTCCCATCCGCACGGCGGAAGGCCGTCGCATCCGCGAGGCCTTCATCGCGCCGCCGGGGCATGTGGTGCTGAGCGCCGACTATTCGCAGATCGAGCTGCGGCTGATGGCGCACATCAGCGAGGACCCGAACCTGCTCAAGGCCTTCGTCGAAGGCATGGACGTGCACCGCGCGACCGCGAGCGAGGTGTTCGGCATCCCGCCCGACGAGGTGACGAGCGAGCAGCGCCGCTACGCCAAGACCATCAACTTCGGCCTCATCTACGGCATGAGCGCCTTCGGCCTGGCAGCGAGCCTGGGCATCGAGCGCAGCGCGGCCACCGCCTACATCGAGCGCTACTTCGCCCGCTACCCGGGCGTGAAGCGCTACATGGACGAGACCAAGGCGTCGGCCAAGGCGAGCGGCTACGTAGAGACCGTGTTCGGCCGGCGCCTGTGGCTGCCCGAGATCAACAGCCCCAACGGCCCGCGCAAGTCGGGCGCCGAGCGACAGGCCATCAACGCGCCGATGCAGGGCACGGCGGCGGACCTGATCAAGCTGTCGATGATTGCCGTGCAGAAGCGGCTGGACGACGAGCGCCGCGCCACGAAGATGGTGATGCAGGTGCACGACGAACTGGTGTTCGAGGTGCCCGAGGCGGAAGTCGACTGGGCGCGCGAGGTGCTGCCGAAGGTGATGGCCGACGTGGCGCAGTTGAAGGTGCCGCTGGTCGCTGAAGTGGGCGTGGGGCCGAACTGGGACCAGGCGCATTGACTGCTTCGTCGCCGCAAGCGCAGCGGCCCCGGGCCGATCGACGCGCACAACAAATCAAGACACAGGGAGAAAACAACATGATCCGTTCTCTTCTCGCGGGCCTCGTGCTCGCAGTGGCGGCGTGCGCGGCGATTGCGGCGCCAGGCAATGTCGAAAGCATCGAGCCTGGGGCCATCGAGGCGTTGACGCAGTCGTCCAAGGGCATGCTGGCCGTGTCGATCACGTCGCTGGACCCGAATTGCCGGCCCTGCATCCACGCCAACACCGCCTGGCAGGAGACGGCGCGCGAGATGGCGGGCAAGGCGCGGTTCGTGCAGGTCTCATGGCAGCCGTGGTCGCGCTTTCCGGCGGAGATCCAGCCCTTTCTGAAGAAGTACGGCATCACCGGCATTCCCGCACGGCTGGTGTTCGAGGACGGCAAGTTCCAAAGCAAGATGATCGGAGAGCCGCCTCCGCCGCCCAAACCCAACCCGCTCAACGTCACCGGTTCGATCGAGCAGATCGACGCAAAGCAGGCGGAGCAGTTCCTGTCCAGGTCCAAGGGCGTCGTCGTGCTGATGCTCTCGTCTTTCGAAACTCCGTGCGCCTTCTGCATGCGGGCCAATCCGCTGTTCGAATCGCTGTCCAAGCGGCCGGCCGCTCTTGACGGCAAGGTTCGTTTCGTTCGGGTCATGTACCGCCCGTGGACCACGATCAGCGTGGACGACTTCGCGGTGAAGAACCAGGTCGCGGGCCTGCCGGTGTTCATCACATACAAGGACGGTGAGGCGGTGCGCCGCACCAATGGCATCGCCGAGGTCGCCGAGCTGGAACGCCTGCTGCTCGAAGGCGTTCGCTAAGGCAGTTAGCATCCGCACCCAATGAACCTGCCCTACGAACTCCAGATCGGCTGGCGCTACACGCGGGCCGGGCGCGCCGGACGGCGCAACGGATTCATCTCCTTCATCTCCGGCGTGTCGATGCTCGGCATCGCGCTTGGGGTGGCGGCGCTGATCATCGTGCTGTCGGTGATGAATGGCTTCCAGAAGGAGGTGCGCGACCGCATGCTCTCGGTGGTGGCGCACATCGAGGTCTACCAGGGGCAGGGCGAAGCCTTCGCCGACTGGCACACGGTCGCCGCCAAGGCGCGCGAGAACAAGGCGGTGGTGGGCGCGGCGCCCTTCATCGCGGCGCAGGCGCTGGTGGCGCGCGGCGACGACATGCGCGGCGCCATCATCCGCGGCATCTCGCCCGATGACGAGGCCACGGTGACGGACCTCGTCGCATCGGACAAGGGCGCCGTCTTCGGCAAGCTGCAGCCGGGCAGCTGGGGCATCGTGCTGGGCATCGAGCTCGCCCGCAGCATGGGCGTGCATGAGGGCGACCAGGTCACCATCGTCGCGCCCGGCGGGCAGATGACGCCGGCGGGTGTCGTGCCGCGGCTCAAGCACCTCACGGTGGTGGGCACCTTCAACGCGGGTCACTACGAGTACGACAGCGGCCTGGCCTTCATCCACGTGGACGATGCTGCCAAGCTGTTTCGTGTGGCCGGGCCGACGGGTGTGCAGCTGCGACTCAAGGACGTGCATGCCGCGCGCGAGGTCGCCGACGAGCTCAGCGTCTCGCTCGGCCCCGACGTGAGCGTGCGCGACTGGACGCGCACCAACCGCAACTGGTTCGACGCGGTGCAGATCGAGAAGCGGCTGATGTTCATCATCCTCACGCTCATCGTGGCGGTGGCGGCCTTCAACCTCGTGTCCACGCTCGTGATGACCGTGACCGACAAGCAGGCGGACATCGCCATCCTGCGCACCCTGGGCGCGAGCCCGCGGTCGATCATGGGCATCTTCATGGTCCAGGGCGCGGCCTCGGGCGTGATCGGCACGCTGTCGGGCATGCTGTTCGGGCTGCTCGTGGCGCTGAACATCGACGTGATCGTGCCGGCCATCGAGCGCGTGCTCAACGTGAGCTTCCTGCCGGGCAGCGTCTACCTCATCAGCCGCATGCCGAGCGATCCGCAGAGCAGCGACATCCTGCCCATCGTCTTCATCTCGCTCGCGCTGTCCTTCGTCGCGACGCTCTACCCCAGCTGGCGCGCCAGCCGCGTGCAACCGGCGGAGGCGCTGCGCTATGAGTGAGACGGTGATCCGCGCAGTGAACCTGCACAAGCGCTTCAAGGAAGGCCCGCTGGACGTCCACGTGCTGCAGGGCGTGGACCTGAGCGTGCAACGTGGCGAGACGGTGGCGGTGGTGGGCGCCTCGGGTTCGGGCAAAAGCACGCTCTTGCACCTGCTCGGGGGCCTTGAAGCGCCGACCGAAGGCACGGTGGAGCTGCAGGGCAAGGACTTCGCCCACATGGCGCCCGCCGAGCAGGGCGATTGGCGCAACCGGCACCTGGGCTTCGTGTACCAGTTCCATCACCTCTTGCCGGAGTTCACGGCGCTGGACAACGTGGCGATGCCCTTGCGCATCCGCCGCATGACGCCGCACGATGCGCGGCAGGCGGCGCAGCAGGTGCTGGCGCAGGTGGGCCTCGCCGAGCGCGTGCTGCACCGCCCGTCGCAGCTCTCGGGCGGTGAGCGCCAGCGCGTGGCCATCGCCCGGGCGCTCGCCGGCAACCCAGCTTGCGTGCTGGCCGACGAGCCCACCGGCAACCTCGATCGCGAGACGGCGGACACGGTGTTCCGCCTGATGATCGATCTTGCGCGGCGCCAGGGCATGGCCTATGTGATGGTCACCCACGACGAGACGCTCGCGAGGAAGTGCGATCGCGTGCTGCGTCTGAACAAGGGACGGCTGGTCTAGCGTCACCGGACCGGCGTGCGACCGCATGCCGCGGGTCCGCGCCGATGGTGTTCGGCCGGCGGGCTGCGTAGGCTCGGCGTTTGCCGTTCACGAGCCGTCACCGTGCCCTGAGCTCGCTCAGAACAACACTTGCATGTCCCCGACCCCGCCGCCCTTCGACCCGATGCGCCTGCCCGACGAGGTGCAGGCCTTGCTGCTGGCCCAGGCGCGCTTCAAGCCCCTGGCGGCAGGCGAGCCGTTGTTTCCCAAGGGCGCACTGCCCGATGCGCTGTATGGCGTGGTGAGCGGCTCGCTGCGCGTGAGCATGGCCGCGTCCAACGGCCGCGCGGCGGTCATCGCGGCGATGGAGCCCGGCCATTGGTTTGGGGAGGTATCACTGCTCATCGGCAAGCAGCGCTCATACGACACGATGGCCATCGAGGCTTGCGAGATCGCCATCGTCAACGCGGCCGAGTTCCATGCGCTCGTCGAATCGCGCCCCGACGTGCTGATGGCCTTCACGAAGCTCGTGTGCCACCGGCTGCGGCAGGCGTCGATGTGGATCGACGACGCCATCCTCATGCCGCTGCCCGGACGACTCGCCAAGCGCATCCTCACGCTCGAGGCGCGCGCGAATGATGCAGGCACGACGCTCGCGGTGTCGCAGGAAGAACTCGCGATGATGCTTGGCGTGTCGCGCCAGAGCGTGAACCGGCAGCTGCGGCAGTGGGAGGCCGACGGGATCGTGCGACTGCACTACGGGCGGATTGAGGTGGTGGATTCGGACGCTTTGTCGCGGTTGGCGGTTTGACGGCGGTGGGATTGACGAGGCCTGTCAGCGCTTGCGCCCAACGCTTCACATCGCAGAGGCCCACGCCCTCACCCCAGCCCTCTCCCAGGGGGAGAGGGAGTAGTTCGCGGAGCGCATCACTGCGGTTCAACTCTTCCCTATGCGGGAGGAAGTAGCTCGTCGTGTGCACCGCCTGCCGCGGTCCTACCGATCGCCGCGAAAGAACCTCACTACAGCCCTAACCAACCCGACCAGCGAATCGCGACCAAGCGACCGGCAAACAGCGAACAGACCCAAGCGGGTTACATCACCTTCCCAAACCAGGCCACCGACAGCCCCGCAGCAATCACCACCATCGCCGCCGCGAAGGCCGCGAAGAGCCCTCCGATCTCGGTTTCCTTCTTCTCCACCACCAGCCGCGTGCTCAGCGACTGGTAGACCTTCTTCAAGTCGTTCGCGGTGCCGGCATAAAAGTACTCGCCGCGCGTCAGGCTGGCGATTCCCTTCAGGGCGTCTTCATCCAGCCGCACCCGCATGCTCCAGCCTTCGAATCCGATGGTCTCGCCTTCCTTGGTGCCGATGCCCACGCTGAACACCTTCACGCCGCGGTCGGCGGCCATCTTCGCGGCGTCGATCGGGTCGGGCCCGGTGGTGCGCTGTCCGTCGGTGAGCAGGATGATCGCGCCCGACGGGTAGGAGCCTGGTGCGACCGGATCGGGCTCCTTGGTCTGCTTGGCGTTCGGCCCGATCGGCATGTTGCGCGCGCCGGTGATCTGCGACAGGTCGATGCCCGCATCCGGGAACAGCGTGGCCAGCGACAGCACGATGCCGCTGCCGATGGCCGTGCCGCGCTGCAGCTGGAAGCGGTCGATCGCGGCGACGATGTCCTCGCGGCTTTGTGTCGGCGGCTGCACCACCGCGGCCGTGCCGGCGAAGGACACCACACCCACGCGCACGCTGCGCGGCAGGTCCTTGATGAACGCCTTGGCGGCTTCCTGCGCGGCGACGAGCCGGTTGGGCAGCACGTCGGTGGCCTGCATGCTGCCGGACACGTCCATCGCGAGGATGATGGTTTCCTGCTGGCTCGGCAGCGTGACGATGGCCACCGGCCGCGCGGTCGCCAGCAGCATCGCCGCGAGCGCCACCAGCATCAGCGCCGGCGGCAGGTGGCGCCGCCAACCCGGGCCCTTGCCTGCAGCCTGCTTGACGAGCGCGAGGCTTGCAAAGCGCACGGTGTTCTTCTTGCGGCGGTACAAGAGCCACAAGTAAGCCAGCACCAGCATGGGCAAGGCGAGCAGAAGCCACAGCAGGTCGGGCCAGACGAAGTTCATGCGGCACCTCCGCCATGTCTGCCGGATGCCGCCGCATTCGCTGACTGGCGCAAGAGGTGCACCGGCAGCCCGCCGCCGGCCGACAGGCGGCTACGCTGGCGCCTCATCTCCGCGAATCTGAGTACTGCATCCACGAGGTCATCATCCGTCGCGAGTTCGAGCGTGTCCACCCCCGCACGCATCAAGGCTTCGTGCAGTTGTTCCTCGTTGTGCTGCGCGGCCTGGATGAAGCGCTCGCGAAAGCCCGCGTCATGCGTGTCCACGAACATCTGCTCGCCGGTTTCGGCGTCCTGGATGGTGACGAGGCCCAGGTCCGGCAGCTCCAGCTCGGCCGCGTCGTACAGGCGGATGGCCAGCACCTCGTGACGCTGCGCGAGTCTTGCGAGACCCGCATCCCAGCCCGGTTCGCTCATGAAATCGGACACCACGAACACCATCGAGCGGCGCGGGATCATCGTGCGCGCCGCCTCCAGAAGATGGCGCAGCTGCGTTGGCGATTCGCTGCGCGGCGAGGCATGCGTTTGCATGCGCTGCAGCAGCTGCAGCACGTGCATGCGCCCATGGCGCGCGGGCAGCATCGCGTCCACCTTCGAGCCGAAGAAGATGGCGCCCACGCGGTTGCCGTGGCGCGTGAGCAGGCGCGACAGCACGGTGACGAACTCGGCCGACACGATGCGCTTGGTGCGCTCCTGCGAGCCAAAATCCACGCTGCCGCTCAGGTCGAGAAGGAACCACGCATTGAGCTCGCGGTCCTCGGTGAACTCGCGCACGTGCGGCGTCTGCAAGCGCGCCGTCACGTTCCAGTCGATGTGGCGCACGTCGTCGTGGTGCTGGTATTCGCGCAGGTCGGCGAAGTCCAGCCCTGCGCCGCGGAACAGGGTCCGATAGTCGCCCTGCAGCATGCCGTCCAGGCGCCGGACCACCGTCCATTCGAGACGGCGCAGGATGGCTTCAGCTGTTGGCGCGCTCATGGCCTTGGTGGGACATCGGTTTGTCGGGCTTGGGCACCTTGGCCACGATCTGCGACACGATCTCGTCGGGGCTCAGGCCCTCGGCCAGCGCTTCGTAGCTCAGCACCAGGCGGTGGCGCAGCACGTCGGGCACGAGGTCCACCACGTCCTCGGGCAGGGCGTACGAGCGGCCGCGCAGCATCGCCATTGCGCGCGCGCCTTCGATCAGGCCGATGGTGGCGCGCGGGCTTGCGCCGAAGCTGATGAACTTGCCCAGGTCGGGCAGGCCCTGGCGCGCAGGATCGCGCGTGGCCGACACCAGCTTGACCGCGTACTGCATGAGCGAGGGGTCCACGTAGACCTTGCGGCATTCCATCTGCAGCTCGGCCAGCTGGCCGGTGCTCACGACAGACGACACCTGCGCCGGCTCCCCCGTCACGCGCTGCACGATGACGAACTCCTCCTCCTCGCTCGGGTAGCCCACCAGCACCTTCATCATGAAGCGGTCGACCTGCGCCTCGGGCAGCGGGTAGGTGCCTTCGGTCTCGATGGGATTTTGCGTGGCCATCACCAGAAAAGGCGACGGAACCTTGTGCGTTTCGCCTGCAATCGTTACCTGTCGTTCCTGCATGACCTCCAGCAGCGCACTTTGCACCTTGGCGGGCGCCCGGTTGATCTCGTCGGCCAGCAGCAGGTTGGCGAACACCGGCCCGAGCGAGGTGCTGAAGTCGCCCGTCTTCTGGTTGTAGATGCGCGTGCCGACGAGGTCGGCGGGCACCAGGTCGGGCGTGAACTGGATGCGCTTGAAGCTGCCGCGCAGCGTGGTCGCGAGCGTCTTGACGGTGATGGTCTTGGCCAGGCCCGGAACACCCTCGACGAGCAAGTGGCCTTGCGCGAGCATCGCCACCATCACGCGCTCGAGGAACTTGTCTTGCCCCACGACGACCCGCTTCACTTCGTAGAGGATGCGCTCCATCAGGTTGGCGGTGTCGGGCGTGTCCATGCGGCTCCTTGGGGACGGTGGATGTTGCGTTGAAGGGTGAATCAGAACGGCGGCATGCCCGCGGCCGCGGCGGCGTTCTCGATCGGCACGGCAAAGCCGATCCCGATGAAGGTGCCTTGCTCGCCGGGGTTGAGGATGGCGGTGACGATGCCCACCACCGCGCCGTCCATGGTCACGAGCGGGCCGCCCGAGTTGCCGGGGTTCGCCGCGGCATCGAACTGGATGAGGTTGGTGAGCCGCTCGCCCTCGGGCGCGCGGAAGCTGCGCTTGAGCCCGGAAATCACGCCGCCCGAGGCCGAGGGCCCGATGCCGAAGGGGAAACCGACCGCCAGCACCTCGTCGCCCGGAATCAGGTCGCCGGTGCCGCGCATGGTGGCGGCCTGCAGGTCGTCGGGGATGCTCTTGGCGCGCAGCACCGCGAGGTCGTTCTCCGGCTGCACGCCCACGAGGTTGGCGTCCGATTCGTGACCGTCAAAGAAGGTCACGCGGATGTGCTTGGAGCCCGCCACCACGTGAAGATTGGTGAGGATGGTGCCGTTGTCCACGATGACGACGCCGGTGCCGGTCGAACGTGAATGCAGCTTCGGGTCATCGCTTGGCTTCTCGTCCTTGTCATCGTCGTCGCTGCCCACGATGCGCACCACCGACGGCCGGATGGCCGCATAAGCCCGCGCATAGGGGGAGGGCAACACCTCCTTGATCAGCGACTGCTTGACCGCGTTGTCGATGTCCTCTTGCGTGAGCGCGCGATTGGGCGCGAACATCGCACGCTGCCCGAGTGCGCCGCAGAGCACGAGCAGTACTGCGGCGGTGGCCCACAGGGGTGTGCGGTGGCGCGCGAAATAGCGTCGCAGGCGCTCTGGGCGCCTGAGTTGCGAGGCATGGGCGCCGTCCTCGGGAGGGTCCGCGCAAGAGGACGGCGTCGCAGGGGGCGACGGCCCGAAGGTGTTTGGCGAGGAGGTGGAGATGGAAGCGTCTCGCGCGTGCGCCGCCGCTTCGGGCCGGGCCAAGGAGCCCGGTCGTAGGCGTGAACGGCTGTAAAGCGGAGCCTTCTTCATCGCTGCACCCCCTCGGCTCGCTTTCCAGCAAGCCCGGTGCCTGAACCGTATCACGGTCGCCCGCTTCGTGCACGTGGGGTCATGCGCAAAGCGGCATGATTCGGCGAATGTCATGGATCGATACCCATTGCCATCTCGACGCCCGCGAATTCGATGCGGACCGCGACGATGTCGTGCGCCGCGCGCGAGAGTCAGGCGTGGGTCAGATCGTGCTGCCGGCGGTGGCGGTGTGGAATCTTGAGCAGGTGCGCGAGCTGGCGCATCAACATCGGCTCGCTTATGCACTGGGCATCCACCCGTTGTGCGTGGACGATTCGCGCGACGAGGATCTGCAAGCACTTCGTGCTGCACTGCAAGAACACATCGGCGACCCGCGGCTCGTGGGCATCGGCGAGATTGGCCTGGACCACTTCGTGCCCGGCCTGGACCGCGACAAGCAGGAGCGCTTCTATGAGGCGCAGCTGAAGCTCGCGGTCGAGTTCGAGCTGCCGGTGATCGTGCATGTGCGGCGCTCGGCCGACACCTTGCTCAAGCACCTGCGGCGCATCCCGGCGCGCGGCATCGCGCATGCGTTCAACGGCAGCGAGCAGCAGGCGAAGATCTTCACCGAGCTCGGTTTCAAGCTCGGCTTCGGCGGCGCGATGACCTTCGATCGCGCGCTGCAGATCCGCCGGCTCGCGGGCTCGGTGCCCGACGACGCGATAGTGATGGAGACCGACGCGCCGGACATCCCGCCGCACTGGCTGTACAAGACCGCCGATCGGCGCGCGCAGGGCGAGACCATGCGCAACGAGCCGGCGCAGCTGCCACGCATCGCGCAGACCCTGAGCGAGCTGCGCGGCTGGTCGGCAGACGATGCGGCGCGCATCACCACGGCCAATGCGCATGCCGCGCTGCCCAGGCTGGCGGCGCTCTGAGTGCCTGTCGGGCGCTCCTACACTGGGGCGATGCCTTCCCGAAAGAACCCCGCCGACGATCTCGCGCCGGCCACCATGTCCGAAGCCGACGGCGTGCGCTACCTGCACCTGGGCACCCCCTGGGTGCAAGGCGCCATGCGCATCCGCAAGCCACAGTCGCTGGAGCTCGAATACATCCAGCGGATGATGGTGTGGATGCTGTTCCGGCCGCAAGCCGACGTGGCCAGGGGCCATGCGGTGCAGCTCGGTCTCGGTGCCGCCGCCATCACGCGCTTTTGCCACGGCGTGATGAAGATGCGCACGACGGCGGTGGAGCTGAACCCGACCGTCATCGCGGCGTGCCGGCTGTGGTTTCGGCTGCCCGAAGACGGCGCGAAGCTGAAGGTGCTGAACATGGACGCGGCGGACTTTGCCCACGACGTCGCCAATGCCGGCACGGCCGACGCGCTGTGTGTCGACCTCTACGACCACGACGCCGCCAGCCCTGTGCTCGACAGCGAGGCCTTCTACCGCGACTGCCATGCGCTGCTCGCCGACGCCGGCGTGATGAGCGTGAACCTGTTCGGCCGTGATGCGAGCTTCGAGCGCAGTGCAAGGCGCATCGCCAACGCCTTCGGCGCCGAGCGGGTGCGCACGCTGCGGCCGACCAAGGAGGGCAACACCATCGTCATTGCGGTCAAGTCGCAGGACCAAGCCTTCGAGATGCCCGGCCGTGACGAGCTTGCCGCTCGGGCGGAAAACATCGAAACTCGATTCCAGCTGCCGGCCCGCAAGTGGCTTCGGATGATCCGCAGCTTCCAGCCCGAAGAGCAATGAACGCGACCGACCTCCCGAACCGCACCACCCCCATCGGGCGCCTGGACTGGCGCGTGCTGCTCAAGTGGCTGCGCGACGACAAGGTGATCTCGCCCGACGATGCCGAGGTGACGCGCAAGCGCTTCAGCGGTGCGGACAGCGCCCAGCATCCACTGGTGCGCCTGGGCGCCGCCGGACTCACGCGCATGGGCAGCGGCAAGATCCTCGACGCGGAAGCGCTCACCGAGTGGCTGGCCGGCCGCTGCGGCTTGCCCTACGTGCGCATCGACCCGCTCAAGGTCGATGTCGGCCGCGTGGCCGAGGTCATGTCCATCAGCTATGCCGAGCGCCGCCGCGCGTTGCCGCTGAACTTCGGCGCGCACGAGATCACGATTGCCACCTGCGAGCCATTCGACACCGCATGGGTCGCGGAGATCGAAGGCCACACCCGCAAGGCCATCAAGCTTCTGCTCGCGAGCCCGCTCGAGCTGCAGCGCTACACCACTGAGTTCTACACGCTGTCGCGTTCGGTGCGCGCAGCCATCAAGACCGGCGAGACCGCGGCGCTCGCGAGCTTCGAGCAGTTGGTGGAGCTGGGCCGCAGCAACCGCCAGCTCGATGCCAACGACCAGGGTGTCGTGCAGGTGGTGGATTGGCTGTGGCAGTACGCCTTCGACCAGCGCGCCTCCGACATCCACCTCGAGCCGCGACGCGAACTCTCGGCCATCCGCTTTCGAATCGACGGCGTGATGCACACCGTCTACCAGCTGCCGCCCGGCGTGATGAACGCGATGATCGCGCGCGTGAAGCTCCTGGGCCGCATGGACGTGATCGAGAAGCGCCGCCCGCTCGATGGCCGCATCAAGACGCGCAATCCCGATGGCGATGAAGTCGAGATGCGCCTGTCCACGCTGCCCACCGCCTTCGGCGAGAAGATGGTGATGCGCATCTTCGACCCCGACACCACCGTCAAGCCGCTGGAGCAGCTGGGGTTCGGCAGCCACGATGCGAAGCGCTGGGAGTCGCTGGTCAGCAAGGCCCACGGCATCATCCTGGTGACCGGCCCGACCGGCTCTGGCAAGACGACGACGCTCTATTCGACATTGCGCCGCCTCGCGACCGACGAGGTCAACGTCTGCACCATCGAAGACCCGATCGAGATGATCCAGCCCGCGTTCAACCAGACGCAGGTGCAATCGGCCATCGACCTCAACTTCGCCGAAGGCCTGCGCGCGCTGATGCGCCAGGACCCGGACATCATCATGGTGGGCGAGATTCGCGACCTCGAGACCGCCGAGATGGCCATCCAGGCCGCGCTCACCGGCCACCTCGTGTTCAGCACGCTGCACACCAACGATGCCGCCTCGGCCATCACGCGGCTGGTGGACCTGGGCGTGCCGCCTTACCTGATCGGCGCGACGGTCATCGGCGTGTTGGCACAGCGCCTCGTGCGCACCCTGTGCGTGAGCTGCAAGCAGCCCGACGATGAGATGACCGCCGACCGCCTGGCCGAGATGGTCAAGCCCTGGCGGCTGAACGGCAGCGTGCGCGCCTACAAGCCGGTGGGCTGCCTAGAGTGCCGCATGACGGGCTACCGCGGCCGCGCGGGCCTGTACGAGCTGCTGACCGTGGGCGATGCGGCGCGGCAATGCATCTCGCCGGTGCCCGATTCGACGCGGCTCAAGCAGCAGGCCCTGAAGGATGGCTTGCGGCCCTTGCGCATGGCCGGTGCGATGAAGGTGGCCGAAGGCATGACCACGATGGACGAAGTGCTGAGCGCGACGCCCGCCTGGGAGTGAGCCTTTCGACGTGAACACCCGGGTCCAAGCGGCGTGCCGCTACGTGTAAACCACAGACGGGCCCGAGGGTGCGCTGCCTAGAATCTGCGCAGGTCAGCATCCCGCAAGCCAGGAGACATCCTTTGAAAATCAAGAGCCAGCGTGACTTCTGGTCCGGCCTGATGTTCGTCGTCGTCGGCGTCGTCTTCGCGGTCGGCGCCACCAACTACCCGCTCGGCGCCTCGGCACGTCCGGGCCCCGGCTACTTCCCCCTGATGCTCAGCGTGATCATGGCCATCCTCGGCGCGATCGTGCTGTTCAAGTCGCTCACCATCGAGACCGAAGGCGGCGACCCGATCGGCAGCATCGCGTGGAAGCCGCTTCTCGTCATCGTCGCGGCCATCACGGTCTTCGGCATCGCGCTGCCGCGGCTGGGTCTCATCATCACCGTGCCCATCCTCATCGTCATGACGAGCCTGGCCGGTGACGAATTCCACTGGAAGGGTGTCATCGGCGCCGCGGTCGTGCTCACGGTGGGGGCCTGGGCCATCTTCGTGCTCGGCTTGAAGCTCACCATCCCGATGTGGCCGTCCTTCATCGGCGGCTGAGGAAAAGACCATGGACCTGATCCACAACCTGTCGCTGGGCTTCGGCGTGGCCTTCACGCTGCAGAACCTGATGTACGCCTTCTTCGGCTCGGTGCTCGGCACGCTCATCGGCGTGCTGCCGGGCCTTGGCCCCGTCGCGACGATCGCGATGCTCTTGCCGTCGATCTACTCGCTCGATGCGACGCCCGCGCTCATCATGCTGGCCGGCATCTACTACGGTGCGCAGTACGGTGGCTCGACCACCGCCATCCTCATCAACGTGCCCGGTGAATCGAGCTCGGTGGTGACGGCCATCGACGGCTACGCAATGGCCCGGCAAGGCCGCGCCGGTGCAGCGCTCGCCGCCGCGGGCCTGGGCTCTTTCTTCGCGGGCTGCGTGGGCACGATCGTCATCGCGGCCTTCGCGCCGCCGCTCACCGAACTCGCCTTCAAGTTCGGCCCCGCCGAGTACTTCTCGCTGATGGTGCTCGGATTGGTCGGTGCGGTGGTGCTTGCGTCGGGCTCGCTGATCAAGGCGATCGCGATGATCATCCTCGGCCTCTTGCTCGCGCAGATCAACACCGACGTGATCTCCGGCCAGGCGCGCTACAGCTTCGACATTCCTGAGTTGACCGACGGCATCGGCTTCGTCGTGATCGCGATGGGCGTGTTCGGCTTCGGCGAGATCATTGCCAACCTGGGCATGCCGGCCGAGCACCGCGAGGTCTTCACCAAGGACGTGAAGGGCTTGTGGCCCACCAAGGACGACTTCAAGGAAGCCTGGCCGTCGGTGCTGCGTGGCACGGCGCTCGGCTCCGTGCTGGGCGTGCTGCCGGGCGGCGGCGCGCTGCTCGCGTCGTTCGCGTCGTACACCATGGAAAAGAAGCTGGTGCGCAACCCCCGCATCCCCTTCGGCAAGGGCGCCATCCAGGGCGTGGCCGGCCCCGAGTCGGCCAACAACGCGGGTGCGCAGACGTCGTTCATCCCCATGCTCACGCTGGGCATTCCGCCCAACGCGGTGATGGCGCTGATGGTGGGCGCGATGACCATCAAGGGCATCCAGCCCGGACCGCAGGTGATGACGAGCAACCCGCAACTCTTCTGGGGCCTGATCGCCTCGATGTGGGTGGGCAACGCGATGCTCGTGATCCTGAACCTGCCGCTGATCGGCATCTGGATCAAGCTCTTGACGGTGCCCTACCGGTTCCTCTTCCCGGCCATCACGCTCTTCTGCTGCATCGGCGTGTACACGCTCAACAACAACACCTTCGACGTCTACATGACGGCCGTCTTCGCGGTGGTGGGATACGTGTTCTACAAGTTGAGCTGCGAGGCGGCGCCGCTGCTGCTGGGCTTCATCCTCGGGCCGATGATGGAAGAGAACCTGCGCCGCGCACTGCTGCTGTCGCGTGGCGACTGGAGCACCTTCATGACGCGGGGTCTTTCGGCCGGCCTGCTGATTGCCGCGGCGCTGATGATCGTGATCGTGATGCTGCCCTCGATCAAGAGCAAGCGCGAAGTCGCCTTCTCGGAGGACTGACGGCCCCCCAGTCGCTGGCGCTCCTGCGCCCGAGGGGCGCCGCCTGGCGGACCGGCGGAGCCGGATCCGCTGGCGTGGCTTGATCGGCGCTTCGCTTTGCTTGCTGGGGAGCGCAAGCGTTTTTGAGTCGGGTGTCGCTTTTTGGTGAGGCGGGTTTTGTATGCTCGGCGGCTCACCAATCGCACAGGCCAGCCCCAATGTTGACGGCGCACCCCCAGCGCGAAGCGCTCCACAACGAAGTTCATGCGCGGCCGTACGAGCGGTTGACGTCGCCGTTGATGCTGTCGCATGTCGCGCTGGTCGGCGAGGCGGATGCGGCGCGCGAGCACATTGCTCAGCTGCTGCACAGGCGCCACTTGCCGCTTCCCGCGGACGATGCCAACCACCTGAGCGTGGACCTGGGCGGCGTGCACCTGCGCTGGGAGAAGCACACCGAGTTCCACACCTGCACCTTCTGGAAGGCGCTGCACGAGGCGCCGGAATCCTTTGATTCGCCGGCGCTGGCGGACGTACCGCACGACTGGCTCGCGGCGATGCCGGGGGAGTGGATCGTGGGCATGCACCTCATGGTCCGAAGTGACAAGGGGGCGGATGCGGGCCCACGCGTGCAGCAACTGGTGCGGCGCTGCCTGCAGGAAGACAGCCTGCTCGGCGCCAGCGTGATGGATGACGACGCGGAGGTCTACACCGACCTGCAACTCGCGGCCGATGGCTTCGAGCGATTCATCGTCATTGCCAACGGCATGAGCCCCCGGCGCCTGGGCCGCGCGGTGCAGCGACTGCTGGAGATCGAGACCTACCGGATGATGTCGCTCATGGGCCTGCCGATGGCGCGCGAAGTGGGCACCTCGCTCGTGCATGCGGAGCGTGACCTGGCCCACGTGGCCGAGCTCATCCGCAGTGCGCAGCGGCACCAGGAGCCAGAGCTCTTGCGGCAACTCACGCTGCTGGCGGGGCAAGTGGAAAGCCTCTACGCGAGGACGCATGCGCGCTTCTCGGCAAGCAGCGCCTACTTCGAGCTCGTGCAGCGGCGCATCGAAGAGCTGGGCGAGCATCGGCTGGAGAACCTGCAGACGCTGGGCGAATTCATGGAGCGGCGGCTCGCACCCGCCATGCAGACCTGCGTGTGGGCCGCACGCCGGCAGCAGGCCTTGTCCGAACGCATCTCTCGCACCAGCAACCTGTTGCGCACACGCGTCGAGATCGAGCAGCAGCAAAGCAGCCAGGAATTGCTCGACGCGATGAACCGTCGGCAGAAAGCGCAGATGCTGTTGCAAAGTGCGGTGGAAGGTCTGTCGGTGGCGGCCGTCACTTACTACGGCGCGGGGCTGGTGGGCTATGTGGCCAAGGGCGCAAAAGCGGCCGGCTGGCCGGTGTCGCCCGATGTCACGGTGGCGGTGTGCGTGCCGTTCATTGCGCTGGCGGTGTGGCTGGGCATTCGCCGGCTGCATCGGGCCGCGCATGCGCAGGTGGAGTAGCTGGCGGGGCTGGATTTCCTCTGTGTTCTCTGTGTCCGGTGTGGTGATCCACAATCCTGCAGACCACTCCGGGACGAGCCCATGACAAAGCACTTCCATTGGTCCGCCGGCTACGCCAGCCAGCGCCTGCCCATCTTCGGCCGCAACGTCGTGGCCACCTCCCACCCGCTGGCGGCGCAAGCCGGCCTGCGCATGCTGCAAAAAGGCGGAAATGCGGTCGATGCGGCGATCGCCACCGCGGCGGCCATGACCATCGTGGAGCCGGTGAGCAACGGCCTCGGCTCCGACGCCTTCTGCATCCTCTGGGACGGCACTCAGCTGCACGGCCTGAACGCGTCCGGCCGGGCGCCCGAGGCGTGGACGCCGCAATACTTCAAGGCCAGGTACGGCGATGGTGCCCGCACGCCGCCCAAGCGCGGCTGGGACGCGGTGACCGTGCCCGGTGCCGTGTCCGCCTGGGCCGCACTGAGCGAGCGTTTCGGCCGCCTGCCCTTCGCGGACCTGATGGAGCCCGCCATCGACATCGCCGAGCGCGGCTATGCCGTGCCGGTGGTGGTGCAGGGGAAGTGGGCCGCGGCCGCCGACGAGCTGCGCAGCGGCGCGGGTTTCGCCGAAGCCTTCCTGCCGCACGGGCGCGCGCCGCAGGTCGGCGAGCTCTTTCGCTTCCCCGCCGCGGCGCGCTCATTGCGGCTCATCGCGCAGACGCGCGGCGAAGCCTATTACCGCGGCGAGATCGCGCAGGCCGCGTGCAACCATGCGCAGCAGCAAGGTGCCGGCATCACGCCGCAGGACTTCGCGCGCTACGAGCCCGAGTGGGTCACGCCGCTGGCCAAGAACTACCGCGGCCACACGCTGCATGAGATTCCGCCGAACGGGCAAGGCATTGCCGCGCAGATCGCGCTCGGCATCCTGCAGCACTTCGACCTCGCGTCGATGCCGGTGGACAGCGCCGAGCACCAGCATTTGCAGATCGAGGCGATGAAGCTCGCCTTCGCCGACGTGTACCGCTACGTCGCGGAGCCGTCGGCCATGAGCGTGAGCGCCGATGCCATGCTCGACGACGCCTACCTCGCGAGCCGCGCCAGGCTCATCGACCGCAACCGCGCACAGGACTTCAAGGCCGGCAACCCGGTGAAGGGCGGCACCATCTACCTCACCGCCGCCGACGAGCGCGGCATGATGGTGAGCTTCATCCAGAGCAACTACCTGGGCTTCGGCTCGGGCGTCGTGGTGCCGGGCTACGGACTGTCGATGCAGAACCGCGGCCACGCCTTCTCGCTCGACCCGGCCAGCCCCAACGCGGTGGCGCCCGGCAAGCGGCCTTTCCACACCATCATCCCGGCATTCCTCACCAAGGACGGCGCGCCCGTCATGTCCTTCGGCGTGATGGGTGCCAACATGCAGCCGCAAGGGCACATGCAGACGCTGGTGCGCATGCTCGACCACCACCAGAACCCGCAGACCGCCTGCGACGCGCCGCGATGGCGCTTCAACGAAGGGCTGTCCATCAACGTCGAATCGGGGATGGACCCGCGCACGCTGCAAGGCCTCGTCGAGCGCGGGCACCAGGTCGAGGTCATCAACGACAGCTACCAGGACTTCGGCGCGGGGCAATTCATCTGGCGCCTGGGGGACCCGTCGGTGGAAGGCTATGTGGCGGCCAGCGACCCGCGGCGCGACGGGCAGGCCGCGGCGTATTGAATTCGGCTCCGTGCTTGTTATAGCAAGCATTAAATCAGATAATGCTTGCTATGGCACGCACACCTCGGTTGCACACGCTTGATCCCATGGCCATCCGGCAGGCTGCCGATCTGGGTGCGCGCCTGCGCGTGGCAAGGCAGCGGCGCAAGCTGCGCCTGGAAGACCTTGCCGACAAGGCCGGCCTCTCGCGTTCCACCGTCGAAGCCGTCGAGCGCGGCGCGCTGAGCACCTCCTTCG
Organism: uncultured Comamonadaceae bacterium; assembly: GCA_966211955.1. Lineage (GTDB taxonomy): Bacteria > Pseudomonadota > Gammaproteobacteria > Burkholderiales > Burkholderiaceae_C > Albitalea. Next base: position 91,662 of record CBIHOF010000001.1, read on the forward strand.
GTGCCTACCTTGCCATCCTCACGGCGCTGGGCCTGTCGCGCGAGCTCGATCTCATTGCAGATCCCGGCCTCGATCGTGATGGCCTGACCCTGTCCTTGTCTGTCAGCGACAAGCGCGTGCGCGTGCATGACAAGGACGTGGGCAATGACTTCTGAGGCGGCCGTCTTTGTCTGGATCTGGCTGCCCGGCAGTAGCGAGCCGGTGGTCTGCGGCCGATTCATTCATCAGCGCACTGCAAGCGGATTGCCCACTGGCAGCTTCGTCTACGGCAAGTCCTACCTTGCACGGCCGCAGGCGGTCCCCATCGATCCGATCGTCCTGCCATTGAACGAGCGGCAGGTTGCAAGCACCCATCTCGGTGGCTGGTTCTCCGCCTTGCAGGACAGCGCACCAGACGACTGGGGCCGGCGTCTCATCGACCGGTTGCATGGTCCGCAGGACGAGATGGGTTACCTGCTGCTCTCTCGGGGACAGACCGTCGGCGCGCTCGGATTCAGCACGGATGCCGACACGCCGCCCTCGGGCCACGAGCGTGCACCTGGCATTTCGAGTCTTCAGCGCCTGCTGGACATTCATCGCGCGATCGAAACGGGTGCCGACGTCGACGATGACGATCGCGAGCTGATGGCGCAAGGCACCTCGGCCGGCGGGGCGCGCCCAAAGACGACCATCGAAGCCGACCAGAGCCTCTGGCTTGCGAAGTTTCCGAGCTCACGCGACAGCCCCGACCTGCCGCCCGTGCCCGCCATGGAGGCCGCGCTGCTCAGCCTCGCGTCCGACAGCGGCATTCGTGTGCCTCGACACAAGGTCGTCCGCGTGGGCAAGGCACCGGTGCTGCTGGTCGAGCGGTTCGATCGCGCGCGGCTTGCCGATGGCAGCTACTCGCGGCGCCGGTACGCGAGCGCCAAGACCTTGCTGTGGTCACGGCCCGAAGTGCAGATGTATTCGTACATGGGGTCGTACACCAACCTCGCTGGTCGCATGCGCGTGTGGGAGCGTGCACCCACAGCGCACGTGAGGGAGCTTTACCAGCGCATCGCCTTCAACTGCCTCGTGGGCAACACGGACGACCACGACCGCAACACCGGCTTCGTCGCCGGGGACGACGGCTTCTTCGCGCTGTCGCCGGCGTTCGACCTCACCGCACGCCCGGCGACGCCCCGCATGATGCTGGCCATGGGCTTCGGCGAGGATGGCGCCGTGGTGTCACTCGACAACCTGCTCTCGGAGTCGCATCTCTTCGGCGTCGAGCGGGAAGAGGCCGCTGACCTCGTCCATGCCCAGTGGCAGAACATCAGGTCGTCGCTCGTCGATCGCCTGCGAGACAACGGCTGTTTGAAGAAGCTGGCCACTGAAGCGCTTGACGCAATGCCCGGCCAGCGATTCTTTCCAGGCTGAAAGTCTTGCCCCCGCTGAGCCGGGACCTCACTTCGTTTCCTCCTGCTGGAGCCGGATCGCCTCTTGCATCCGCCGGTTGATTTCGGCGTCGTCGGGTGCCGCGACGCCAGGTGCCGCAGCCTCCTCGCGCGTGAAGCGCGTCGACTGCGGCCACGCCAGCACCAGCACGATCAGCGCGGCTTGCAGCAGCCATTGCGGCCACAGCTTGCGCACGAGCGAGCGCAGGCTCACCGGCTCGTCGAGCAGGGCGCGCGACATCACGAGTGCGTAGCCCACCGGCGGCAGCAGGAAGCCGAGCTGCAGTACGAGGAGGACGAGCGCCGCGACCCAGGCGGCGTCGGTCACGCTGATCAGCACGGGCGGCATGACGAGCGGGATGACGAGGAAGATCATCTCGAAAGCATCGAGCACGAACGAGCACAGCGCAATGCCGGCGAGCACGGCGAGCAGCAGCACGGTGGGATGCGGCGCGAGCGATTGCAGTGCGTCGGCGATGAGGCGGTCGGTGCCGAAGGCGCGCAGGACGAGCGAGAAGGTGGTGGCTGCGATCAGCAGCGCGAAGAGCGCGCCCGTCAGTGACATGGTGTCGGCGAGCACCAGGCGAAGCAGACGCCAGGGGAGTTGCCGGCGCAGCACGGCGACGGCGAGCAGCGCGATGCCGCCCATGGCTGCGGCCTCGACGGCGTAGAACCAACCGATTGCAACGCCAATCAGCAAAGTGACGATGGCTGCGGCGACGAGGGCGGACGTCCAGCGTTCGTCGCGCGACGGTACGGCGATGTCCGCGCGCGCATCGCCGGGGCCGTTGAATTCAGACGATTTGATCGAAGGCGCCGATCGGCGGCCGCCCCACATCGTCAACAGCCAGGTGCATGCGAGCACCGCCATGCCCGGCACGAAGGCCGCGCGCACGACGTCCTGTGTGTTGACGATGCGCACCGCCGCGTGCGTGGCGTTCACGGCCTCGGTATGCTCGCGCATCATCGCGTCGCCCAGCAACAGCAGCACCAGAGATGGCGGGATCACCACGCCCAGCGTGCTCGCCACGCACAGCGTCGCCGCAGTGTCCTCGGCACTGGTGCCTGCGCGCCGCATGGCCGGTGCGACGCCGCGCGACAGCATGTGCAGGCTCGCCCCGACCGAGCCGTTCATTGGCGCGAGCAAGGCGGCCACGCCCAGCGCGGACAAACGCGGTGCGGCGCAATGGCGCCGCAAGAGGTGCGTCGCCGTGCGATGCAGCGTGTGCGCGAGCGGCAGCCGGTTGAGCAGCGCGCCGATGAAGGCATACAGCGGCAGCGCCTGCAGCAGGTCATGCTCGAGCAGCCCGACGATGCGAAAGGGCAGGGCGGTGAGCAGCGATGCATCGACCGCGCCCATCGCCACACCCACCGCCGCGAACATGGCGGCCACGAAGAGCAGCACTGCATACACCGGCACGCCGCTCAGCACGATGCCGGCCAGCGCCAGCGCGAACATCGCCAGGCCGAGGGCGCTCACGCGGCGCTGTCCCCGGGGGCGGCGAGGTCGAGCAGTGCCTGCAGCGCCATCGCAAGCGCCATCAGCCACGCCGCGCACTTGATGATGAAGTAGCCGGGGTTGAAGGTGTCAGGAAACGATTCGAGCGCGAGCAGCGCACGCCAGGCCATGGGCGCGCCGCTTGCGAGCACGAAGAGCGCGAAGGGCAGTACGCACAACGCATGGCCGAAGCGCTGGGCCGCAGCCAGCCAGCGCGACGAGCGCACAGCACCGAGCACCGGCGCGCGAAGGTGCGAGCCCACGCCCGTCGCATGCCGCACCGCCAGCGCCACATAAAGCGCAAAGATCCATTGCGCGATGTCGTTGGCTTGGCGCGAGCCGGCGTGCACCACGTCGCGCAACGGCCATTGGGCGAACAGCAGCAACGCCAGCGGAAGCACGAGCCAGGCGGTGGCGGCGGTGATGCGGTCGAGCCAAGTCCTCATGCGCACGGGTGGAGTCATCGGTCCGTAGAATCTCACGCAATGTCTTCCCCCACCATTGCGGCAGACCCGGCCGCCCCGGCGTCGCGCCCCGTCTGGCCCGGCCTGCTGCTCGCCACCTGCGGCGCCATCGCGTTCTCGGGCAAGGCCATCATCGTGAAGCTGGCCTACCGCTATGGCGTCGATGCGGTCACGCTGATCATGTACCGCATGCTCTTCGCGCTGCCGATGTTCCTCGCGCTGTCGTGGTGGGCGGGTCGCGGCAAGCCGCCGCTCACGAAGCGCGATCTGCTCACCATCCTGGGCCTGGGCTTCAGCGGCTATTACCTCGCAAGCTTTCTCGACTTCGCCGGGCTCGCCTACATCACGGCGAGCCTGGAGCGGCTCATCCTGTACCTCAACCCGACGCTCGTGCTCGCGCTCGGCCTGGTGGTATTCAAGCGCCGGGTCAACCAGCGCCAGCTGATCGCGCTCGCAGTGAGCTATTGCGGCGTACTGCTGGTGTTCGGCCATGAGGTGACGCTGGTCGGCTCGCACGTCGCGCTGGGTGCGGCGCTCGTGTTCGGCTCGGCCGTGAGCTATGCGGTCTACCTCGTCTACAGCGGTGAAGAGGTCAAGCGCCTCGGTGCCCTCCGGCTGACCGGCCTCGCGACGACGGTGGCCTGCGTGCTGTGCATTGCGCAGTTCCTCATCCTGCGTCCGGTGTCGGCCTTCGCGGTCGCGCCGCAGGTCATCGGCCTGTCGTTGCTCAACGCAACGCTGTGCACCTTCGCGCCGGTGCTGATGGTGATGATGGCCATCGAGCGCATCGGCGCGACCATGGCGGCGCAGACGGGGATGATCGGTCCGCTGTCCACCATCCTCATGGGCGTGGTGATCCTCGGCGAGCCCTTCACTGCCTGGGTGGCGGCGGGCACGGTGCTGGTGATTGCTGGCATCTGGCTGCTGGCGCGCTCGCGCTGAAGTCGCGCTGAAGCCCTCGAGCAAAGACGGTCGAACACGGAGGCGTTGATGAAACTCGGCATCGCAGGCAAGTGGGCACTGGTGTGCGCGGCGAGCAAGGGGCTCGGCAAAGGCTGCGCGAAGGCGCTGGTGAGTGAAGGCGTGAACGTGGTGATCACGGCGCGCGGCGACGAGGCGCTACAGGCGACCGCCGCCGAGCTGCGGGCGTTGAACGGCGGCGAGGTGCGTGCCGTGGCCGGGGACATCACCAGTCCCGAGGGCCGTGCCGCGGCGTTGGCCGCTTGCCCGCAAGTGGACATCCTCATCAACAACGCCGGCGGCCCGCCGCCCGGCGACTTCCGCGACTGGGACCGAGCGGCCTGGATCAATGCGCTGGACGCCAACATGATCACCCCGATCGAGCTCATCAAGGCGACGGTGGACGGGATGGCCGCGCGCGGTTTCGGCCGCGTCGTGAACATCACCTCGGGCGCGGTGAAGGCGCCGATCGACACGCTGGGCCTGTCCAACGGCGCGCGCAGCGGCCTCACGGGCTTCGTCGCCGGCGTGGCGCGCAGCAACATCGCCGCGCGCGGCGTGACGATCAACGGCTTGCTGCCCGGCGCCTTCGACACCGACCGCCTGCGCAGCGGCACGCAGAACGCATCGAAGAAGACGGGGCAGGATTTCGACGTGCTGTGGAAGCGCCGAATGCAGGCGATTCCCGCCCAGCGCTTCGGCACGGCCGACGAGTTCGGCGAGGTGTGCGCCTTCATCTGCAGCGTGCAGGCGGGTTACCTCACGGGGCAGAACATCCTGCTGGATGGTGGGGCCTACCCCGGCACGTTCTGATCTTGCTCCCTCTCCCCCTGGGAGAGGGCTGGGGTGAGGCCCCACCCCAACCCTCCCCCAGCGGGCAGGGAGCTTAAGTCGCGAGGCGCCTTGCCCGCGACGACACCACGATGCCGCCCACGATGAGCGCGAAGGCGACCGCATGGAACCACTGTGGCGCCTCGCCGAGCGCGGCGGCCGACATCAGTGCCGCGAACACCGGCGTGAGATTGCCGAAGAAGGCCGCAAGTGCAGGGCCGGCGCGTGTCACGCCCAAGCCCCAGCATCGATACGCGATGACGGACGGCCCCACCGCCACGTACACGAGCGCGAGCACCACCCATCCGCTCCAGTGAATGCTCGCGTGCGTGATGGCAGCTTCCGCACCCGCCGCCACTGACGAACCCGCCAGCCCGAACAGCACCTGGATCAGCAGGAAGCCAGCCCAGTCCCAGTCGGGCCGCGCCTCGCCGCGCATCGACGCGGGTGGCCGTGCGAGCAGCCAGCTGTAGAAGGCCCAGGCGATCACCGCGACCAGCACGTACAAGTCGCCGACGACGAAGTGCACGTGTGCGAGCGTCGCCAGGTCGCCGCGCGCGATCACCAGCACCACGCCCGCCAGCGACAGCAAGGCGCCGGCGATCTGCTGCCGAGACGGATGCTCGGCGTGCATCAGCGCACCCAGCGCCAGCATCCACACCGGCAGGCTCGCCGCGATGAGCGTGACGTTGATCGGCGTGGTGGTGACGAGTGCGAGGTACTGCAGCGAGTTGTAGCTGCCCACGCCGAGCAGGCCGATGGCCAGCAGGTACTTCCAGCGCACGGCGATGGCGTGCGGATCGCGCAGCGCCTTCCAGCCCAACGGCAGCAGGATGAGTGCGGCCAGCGCCCAGCGCAGGCAGTTGAGCATGAGCGGCGGCACGCTGCCCACGGTAAGGCGGCCCACCACGGCGTTGCCGGCCCACAGCAGGGGCGGCAGGGTCATGAGCAGCGCGGCACGTGCGTCGATGCGGGTCATTCGGGAACTTCGCGCGAGGCGATGGTTGATAGGAGAGAACGGGAGTGAAGAAGCAATCCGCGGCCGTCAGGGCATGGGCCCGCCGCAGTTCCAGCATTGCTCGAAGGGCCCATCCACCCGCTCGTGGCAGGCCGGGCAGACCCAGTGGCGGTGCGGTGAACGCCGCAGCTGTTCGAGCAGCGTGCGCCCCGCCTCCCATTGCGCTTCGTCCATCACCCACACCTCGGGCAGGCATTGGTCGGGCGGTACCTCGCCCGCGATGCTGCTGGCATAGGCGCGCTGCACGCTTGCATCGATGCCGCCCTGCGTGAGCATGTCGGCCCACAGCGTGGCAATGGCAAGGTTGGGAGCGGTGACGAGACGGCGCATCGGGCAAGGCGTTGGAAGAGATGGCACGATACACGCTCTTTGCAGGAGACACCCATGACGCAGTCCGTTCGCGCTGTTCGCATCGAGGAATTCGGTGGACCGGAGAAGCTCAAGCTCGTGACCCTGGAGGTGGGCGAGCCCGGCCCCGGTGAGATTCGAATTCGCCACCACGCCTGCGGGCTCAATTTCATCGACGTGTACCAGCGCACGGGCTTGTACCCCAACCCGCTGCCGCTCGCGCTGGGCATGGAGGGCGCTGGCGTCATCGAGGCCGTGGGCCAGGGCGTCACGCATCTCCAACCCGGCGACCGCGCGGCCTATGCGAGCAACCCGCCAGGCTCGTACAGCGAGGCGCGCGTCATGCCTGCCAAGGGCGTGGTGAAGCTGCCGGACGACATCCCCTTCGATGCAGCCGCCGGCATGATGCTCAAGGGCCTGACTGCGCAGTACCTCCTGAAGAAGACGCTGCCCCAGGGCGGGTTGCAGGCCGGCGATTTCGTGTTGTTCCATGCGGCCGCGGGTGGTGTCGGGCTCTTTGCCTGCCAGTGGGCGAAAGCGCTGGGGCTCAAGCTCATCGGCACCGCCGGCAGCGACGCGAAGTGCGAGCTGGCGCTGGCCAACGGCGCGGCGCACGCCGTCAACTACCAGCGCGAGAACTTCACGCAGCGGGTGAAGGAGATCACCGGTGGCCAGGGCGTGAAGGTGGTGTACGACTCGATCGGCAAGGACACCTTCGAAGGCTCGCTGGACTGCCTGCGGCCTTTCGGGCTGCTCGCGAGCTTTGGCAATGCGTCGGGGCCGGTGCCGCCTTTCGCCATCGGGCAGCTCGGGCCCAAGGGGTCGCTCTACATCACCCGCGCCACGCTGTTCACCCACATCGCCACGCGCGAGAGCACGCAGGCGATGGCAGACGATCTCTTCGCTGTCGTGCAAAGCGGTGCCGTCAAGGTGCGCATCGACCAGCGCTATGCACTGGCCGACGTGGCCCAGGCGCATCGTGACCTGGAGGCGCGCAAGACGACGGGCTCCAGCGTGCTGCTGCCCTGATGGTGTCGTCGGCCGAGAGCCTCACGCTGCGCGAGCTGACGCGGCGCTTCGCGGGTGCGGGCCGCGTCGAGGCGATCTTCCTGCGGCCGCGGCGTGGAGCGCCGGCAGTGTCGGTGGAGGAGGTGCTTGCGGTCGAAGGCCGAGGGCTCGAAGGCGACCGCAGCATGGCCGCGCGGGCGGGCCACAAGCGACAGGCGACGCTCTTGCAGCAGGAGCATCTGCCGGTCATTGCCGCGCTGGCGGGTTTGTCGGCCATCGATGCATCGACGCTGCGCCGCAACCTCGTGGTGTCGGGCCTCAATCTCATTGCCGCGCGAACGCTCTTCGCCGACCAGGCCATGCAGTTGCGCATAGGCGATGTGCTGATGGAGATCAGCGGTCCCTGCGAGCCTTGCTCGAAGATGGAAGCGGCGCTCGGCGCCGGCAGCTACAACGCGATGCGTGGCCACGGCGGCATGACGGCGCGCATCACCCGGGGCGGCCGGCTTCGCGTGGGCGATGCCGTGGCTTGCGAGCCGGCGCCGCCTCGATGCTGAGCCGCGCGTGGTTCCACGCCGCGTCAGCGGCGTAGCCCACCGGCATCACCTCCCGGGCCGCACTCCCGAGCTGGAAGGCGCCCTCCATGATGGAAAGCAGCGCGCCGGCGAGCGTGCGCGCGAGGCTGTCGTCGCGCCCCGCGTCTCGCAGCGCATCGGCCAGCAGGTGCGTCAAGGCGCTGAGCTCGGCGGCCACGGCCTCTTGATAGACCGCGCGCACCTCGGGTTCGCGCACCGCCTCCGCGCCGATCATTACCCAGGCGGCTGCCATCTCGGCGTTGGCGCCGTCGCCCAATGCCAGGCGTGAATCGATGTGGGCGCGCAGGCGCTCAAGTGGCGTCGATGCGCCGACTGCGGCCTGCTCCAGCCGAGCATTGGCGAACTCGACCATCGAGCGCACCAGCGACACCAGGATCTCCTGCTTGTTCGCGAAGTGATAGTGGATGAGCCCGGGCGCCAGCCCCGCCTGCCGGGCAATCTCGACGATGGTGGCGCGACCATAGCCGTTGCGGGCCAGCACGGGGAGCATGGCGGCGACGATCTGGGCGCGGCGGGAATCGGTGGTGGGCTGGCGTGGCATGGGTGCATTGTCACAAAAATTGGTTGGCCAACCAAAAATGATTTGCCTTGGTGCAGACGACGGCGGTACAGTCAAAACAATTGGTTGACCAACCAAATTTGTCGGACCGATCATGATCACCCACCCGCTTTCGCTGTCATTGGGCTACTGCGCGGTCATCCCCAGCTTCCTGTCGCCGGCCGAATGCGACGCGCTGATCGCGCGTGGAGAAGACGCAGGCTTTCGCGGCGCCGACAGCGACTATCCGCCGTCCTACCGCAACAACGAGCGTCTCGTGATGGACGACGCGGCCCTGGCCGAGCAGTTCGCGCAACGCCTTCGCGCCCGCGTGCCGCCCGAGACGCTTCAGCAAGACGACGACGGCGTGCTCTGGCGCATGCGCGGCGTCAACGAGCGCTTGCGCTGGTGCCGCTACCGGCCGGGCCAGGCCTTCCACATCCACTAGGACGGCGTGCACCACCGCGGGACTGCGCAGCGATCGCGCCTGACCTTCATGATCTACCTGACCGACGGCGATGCCTTCGATGGCGGCGATACGCTGTTCTTTGCCGACGGCCCGCAGACCACGCCACCCGGAGAGCCGCATCCGCCCGTCGTCGCGCGCGTGCGTCCGCGGGCCGGCAGCCTCATCCTCTTCGACCACCGCATCTGGCACGCGGGCGAGACGGTGACGCGCGGTGTCAAGCACATCGTGCGCAGCGATGTGATGTTCGAGGCGGTGGGTGGGGTGGGTGACGCACCTGTGCCGACCGGCGGTCATGAGGGCTATGTGTGGACCTTGTGTGCGCTGCCGGGCGGCCGCGTGGCCAGCGGTGGACGGGACACGGCCATTCGCCTGTGGAATGCGCAGGGCGCGGCCGATGGTGTGATGCGTGGGCACGGCCAGTCGGTGTTGGGTCTTGCTCTGCTGGATGCGGGCCGTCTCGCCTCTGTCTCGCGCGATCGGACCTTGCGCGTGTGGAGCCTCGACACGCGCGAGTGCGCACAGGTGTTCCGTCCGCATGACGCGGCGATTCTGTGCGTCGCTGCGTGGCACGGCCTCATCGTGACGGGCGGGGCAGATGGGCTCTTGCGCTTGACGCGGCCATCCGATGCGAAGTCGACGACGCTCGCCGCGTGCGGCAGCTGGGTGTGGTCGCTGGACCTCAGCGAAGAAGGATGGCTCGCAGCCGCGTGCGAGGACGGCAGCGTGCACCTCGTCGACCTGCGACGCATGGCAGGGCAAGGCGTGCTGCCCGGCGCCCGAGCGCTGCGCGCGGTGGCCCTGTCCGCGGACGGCCGCCGGCTCGTGACCGGTGACATCGCCGGTTGCATCACGCGATGGTCGCGCGTCGGCGATGCCTGGCAACAGGACGCCACGTGGCCGGCGCACGCCGCCGCCGTGCGAAAGCTGCGCTTCGCCAGCGATGGCCGTCTTTTCAGCGCTGGCGAAGACTCGGTCGCACGCTGCTGGTCCGCCGGCCGGCAATGCCTCTGGCAGGCCGCGCACGAAAATTTCGTGACCGACGTGCTGCCGTTCGCCCAGGAGGTGATCACCTGCGCCTACGATGGCCGCATCGCCCGACACCACGCTGCATGAGCATTGCGTTGCCCCACATCCCCGGCTGCGACGACGAACTGGTTCGCATCGCACGCCGTGCCTACGACTCGCCTGGCCGCCACTACCACGCGTGGAGCCACATCGAGGCGTGCCTCGTCGAGTTCAGGCAAGCAAGCTTCGATGCGCCGCGCGCCGCGCTCATCGCCTTGCTGTTCCACGACGCGGTGTACGTGGCTGGCCGACGCGACAACGAGGCATTGAGCGCGAAGCTCGCCGAGGCGGCGATGGCCATGCACTGCGACGCGGCCGCGGACGAACGCGGTGCAGTGACCGAGCTCATCCTGCTCACGGCAAGCCACCACGCCGATCGCGTCATGTCACGCGACGCGCAGACCTTCCTCGACATCGACCTCGGCGTGCTGGGTGCCGACGCGGCGACCTATGACGCCTATGCCAAGGGCGTGCTGCAAGAGTTCGTGCCCGGCGCAGTGACGCTCGATGCATTCGTCGCCGGCCGCACGCGGTTCCTTCGCGGCCTGCTCGACCAGCCGAACATCTACTTCACCGAATGGATGCGGACCCGCCGCGAAGCGGCCGCGCGACGCAACATCGAACGCGAGCTTGCACAGCTTCCCGAAGGCCCATCGCCGGCGCCGACGACCGGCCCGTCTCAGTAGGAGATCGTGAAGCGCTGGTCGCGGTAGCGCAGCACCGCGGACTTCAGCTTGATCTGCTCGAGCACGAGCTCGGGCATCACCTTGTCGTTCTCGTGAAAGATCTGGCCATTGAGGATGAGGAATCGGCTGGCCGCACTCTCGGAGTAGATCGAGCCGCCGACGCTGAACTTCGGCAGGACGCGGCGGATCTCTTCGGGCAGTTCTTCCTGCCTGGGAATCCGCGTGTTGGCCGCTGGCGCAGGTTGAGCGGCGGCTGCAGTGGTGTTGGCCGGCGGCACGGGAGATGCGGGGACAGGAGTGCCCGGCGCGGCCTGAGGGGCTGTCGCGGGCACCGAGGTGCGGGCCTGCGTCTGCTGCACAGGCGCCGCGTTGGTGGCCACGCGGGCCGGTTCCGGCCTCGCGGCCGGAACCGGTGGAAGCGCTGCGGGCTGGGCCGCAAGGGTGGGTGCCTGCGGAGGCGCCTGGGCAGCCATGGGCGCGGGTCCCGTGTCCATCGACGCCGCTTGCGCTGGAAGCAACGGTGGCGCCTCGCGCACCGCATCCCGCGACATGAGTTGCCAGGCGAGCGACGCCGCAAGCGCGAGCGCCAGGGCCGCCACCACCCAGACCATGGGCCGGCCGTTGCGGCGTGCCCCGGCGTCGGGGCTGCCCGGCAGTACCGACTGCGCATGCAGGCTGGGCACGGAGCCGCGTTCGCGTTCCGCGTCGGCGCGCCGCAAGGCATCGAGGATGTAGGACACGCGGCTACCTCTCGTTCTGCAGCCGCGGCTCGGGGATGCCCATGGCGCGGTTGAGTTGCATGAAGGTCGTGGGGCCGGCCAGGCCGTCGGCCTTGAGGCCTTGCGCGAGCTGGAACGCAAACACGCGCGGCTTGAGCGGGCCACCGCTGGCCGATGCACTGTCCACGCGCGCGAGCTGTGCCGACAACCACTCGGCCATCGGCCCGCTGTCGCCATCGACCACCTTGTTGACGTAGCCCGGTGGCACGCGGAAGAAGGTGGCGAAATCGCCCTTCCACACGGTGGCGAGCGTGGCGAGCGACACCGTCTGCGTCACGTCGCCGGTGCGCAGCGTGGCGGTCTGTGCACCCAGGCCGGTCAGCAGCGCGAAGCCGGTCTGGTCGCTCGCGTCGCGCACGCTCACGATGCCCGGGCGCGCGAGTTGGCGGATGAGGGCGAGGTTGCTGTTGGCGCTCTTGAAGCACTGGACCTGCTCATGCTCCGCGGCCTGGCAGGGGTCGCCGTTGTCGGCGAGCTTCAAGTCCCACGCGGGGGCCAGGGCCCGCCAGGCGTCGCGTTCGCTGCGAATGGCGGATTGGATGCCGGAGGCGAGCGGCGCGGGCGGCGTCGAGGCCGCGGCAGCAGCCTTGCTTGCCGGCAAGCTGGCGCTCGCCATCGCGACCTTGACCGCGGCCGTGCCACTCGCCGCGTGCTTCGCAGAAGCGACGCCGCTTGCGGGCTTGGGCGCCGACGCCACGGCGGTGGGCGCCGAGTGGCGCGAATCCATTGCGACGGTGCCCAGCCCGAGCAGCGCGATGCAGGCGAGTGCCCCACCGCCCGCGATGGCCACGCGCCGCGGCGTCCAGCGCTGACGAACGCCATCGGCCGCGACGCCGAATACTTCCTGCGCCGCCTTGTCCACCATCGCGCGGTCCACGCTGGGCCGCGAGTTGCCATAGGCGCCCAGCAGTGCACGATCACACAGCAGGTTGATGCGCCGCGGCACGCCACGCGACAGCTCGTGGATGCGTGTCATCGCCTGCGCGTCGAAGGGCAGGGCGCGCGTCATGCCGGCCACCGCCAGGCGGTGGCGGATGTACTGCGTGGTCTCGGCCGGCGTGAGCGCCTCGAGGTGGAAGCGCGCGATCACGCGCTGCGCCAGTTGCTCCAGCTCCGGCTGCGCGAGCATGGTGCGCAACTCCGGCTGGCCGATGAGGATGATCTGCAGCAGCTTGCGCTCGTTGGTCTCGAGGTTGGTGAGCAGCCGCAATTGCTCCAGCACGTCGGGCGACAGGTTCTGCGCCTCGTCGATGATGAGCACGTTGTTCTGCCCCACCGCGTGCGTCTTCAGCAGGAACTCGTTGAGTGCGTCGACGTAGTCCTTGACGGTGGCCAGCGGCGTGCCGTCGTGCGTGACCGGGATGCGGAACTCGTCGCACACCGTGCGCAGCAGTTCCTCCACCGTGAGCTTGGGGTTGAAGATGTAGGCGACGTTGCAGCGCGGCGGAATCTGCTCGAGGAAGCAGCGGCACACGGTGGTCTTGCCCGCGCCGATCTCGCCCGTGAGCAGCACGAAGCCGCCGCCCCCCTTCACGCCATACAGCAAGTGAGCCAGCGCCTCGCGGTGCCGATCGCTCATGTAGAGATAGCGCGGATCGGGCGCGATCGAAAAAGGCTCCCGTTTCAGGCCGAAGAATCGCGCATACATGACGCCGAGTCTAAAGGACGTGGGCCCCCCAGTCGCTTCGCTCCTGCCCCCGAGGGGCGCCACCCTGCGGCCCGGCAAAGCCGGATCCGCGGGCGTGGCTTGATTGGCGCTTCGCTGCGCTCGCTGGTCTAGCGTTGACCTTCAGTCAGCGTGTCCAGCTGGAAGCGGCCGCTCTTGTCAACGAGCCAGACCTCCGTGAACTTCACGCCGCCCATGCGCGAGGGAGCGGGCATCGGTGAGGCGTGCTGGATCATTTCCTTCACGGCCACCGTCACGTCCGGCGCGTGCGTGGGCACGCGGATGGTGTTGATGTCGCGCACATTGCCGTGTTCGTCGACGGACACTTCCAGCACCACCACCGCATGGATCAGCGGGGGCAGCTTGCCCTTGTAGATCTTGTCTGCGTAAGCCTTGTACACGTGGCGCGCCGCATCCATCTTGTACGCCTTGGCGGTTTCGGCGCTGGAGATGCTCGCAGCGGCGACAGCCTGTGCCTGTGCCAGCGCGGGGGCGGCAAGGGTGGCGACCAGGGAGACGGCAATGAGGTGCGGGCGGAGGGACTTCATGGCGGGCCTGCGGGTGAAACTTGGGTGTCTCACTGTGACCCTTCCGCGCACTTCGCGGTGGTGAGGAAATCACGGGTTTTATCGGCCAATTCACCGGTAACAAGGCCGACCAAACGCAGGCTTGCCGGCGTTGGCCGATGACGCGTTTTGTCACTGCTGCACCGGCGCCGCGCGTATGGGACGCATACCAACCGTTGCCTGTTTCGCTGCCTAGGTAGAAGCCCTTGGTGTGCCCGCGCTCACACCGCGTGATTCCGGAACGTTTTGCGTCAGCTTCGCCGCACGCGAAGCAACTCGTCGAGGATCAAGAGCCCCGCGCCGATCGTGATCGCGCTGTCGGCGACGTTGAAGGACGGGAAGTAGGAGCTCTGGTAGTGGACCTGGATGAAGTCCACCACATAGCCGTGAACCAGCCGATCGATCACGTTGCCAAGCGCTCCACCGAGGATGAGCGACAGCGCCCAGCTGAACATCCGCTGGCCGCCATGGCGCCTGAGCATCCAGATGATGAACACCGTGGCCACCAGGCCGAGCGCTGTGAAGAACCAGCGCTGCCAACCGGCCTCACCGGCCAGAAACGAGAACGCCGCCCCGGGGTTGTGGTCGCGAACGATGTTCAGGAACTGGTTGACGGGGTGGCTGTCCCGGTATTCGAGCTCCCGCAGGATCAGCGCCTTCGTCAGCTGGTCGAGCAAGATGACGATGAAGGCAATGCCGAGCCATGGGAAGAGATTGGAAGGTCGAGAGGTACGCACCATGCAAAGGCTCACTTCAAGCGCCGTCGGCGGAGTTCAGGGTTTCGTGCTGCGTGCAGCGCCATGTTCACCCGCACGGAGTCGTCGTCGTGGGTGAAGAAAACGAGATAGGGAAACAGTCTCAACTTGGCCCTGCGGTAGTCGCCAATCTCGACGGGAAAGACAAGCGGAGTCCGGGCGACCCGTTCGAGCACAGCCCGCAATTCGGATTCGAACTGTTGGCCAAGGCCTTCGCGCTGGGCTTCGTACCAGCGATGGGCGGTCTCGATTTCTGCTACGGCATCCTGGTAGACGATCAGTCGTCGCATTGGTCGTTCTTGAGTCGCTTTCGTACGTCTTCCCAGGAAAGTGCCGTCTCGGGATGTGCGCGGTAGTGCGCCTCCCTGCGCGCCAGCTCGTCTTTGAGCTCGGAACTCAATCCCATCGGTGCATCCGCCTCAATGCTGTCCCACAAGTCTTCGACAAGCTGCAGGCGCTGATCGACCGGCAATTTGAAGATGGCGGAATACTCGTCGCGAACGTTCATGGCACTTCTCCTGCACTTACGCCACTGTACGGCGTTCACCCGCACCAAACAAATTGCTCGTGCAGCGCTGGCACAGCGTCGGATGCGTGGCCTCATGGCCGACGTCGTCGCGCCAGTGCCAGCAGCGCTCGCACTTCCTGGCCGCGGACGGCTTGACGGTGATCTTCAGCTCCGGGCCGTTGACCACGTCTGCCCTCGAGGTGATGGTCACGAACTTCAGGTCGTCGCCAAGAGAAGCCAGCAGCTCGTAGTCCGTCGTATTGGCGACGATCTCGATTTCCGCCTGCAGCGACGAGCCGACCTTGCCTTCGGTGCGCACGGTCTCGATCTCCTTGTTCACGAGGTCGCGCACCTGGCGGATGAAGCTCCACTTGTCCAGCAGCTTCGGGTCGCCCCATTCGCTCGTGTCGCTGAAGGTCTCGGTGAAGATGGATTCCGACTGGCCGGGCGCAAACACCTTCCACGCCTCTTCCGCGGTGAAGCTGAGGAACGGCGCCATCCAGCGCAGCATGGCGTGCGTGAGCCGCCACAGCGCCGTCTGCGCCGAGCGGCGCGCGAGCGATTTCGGCGCGGTGGTGTAGAGCCGGTCTTTCAGGATGTCGAGGTAGAAGGCGCCCAGGTCTTCGCTGCAATACACCTGCAGCTTGGCAACCACCGGGTGGAACTCATAGACCTCGAAATGCGCGAGCACTTCCGCCTGGAACTCGGCCGCGCGCGCGAGCGCGTAGCGGTCGATCTCCAGCATGTCCGACAGCGGCACCGCATCCTTCGCAGGGTCGAAGTCGGAGGTGTTGGCCAGCATGAAGCGCAGCGTGTTGCGGATGCGGCGATACGCATCCACCACGCGCGCGAGGATCTTGTCGTCGCCCGCGATGTCGCCCGAATAGTCGCTGGCCGCCACCCACAGGCGGATGATTTCCGCGCCGAGCTTGCTGCTCACTTCCTGCGGCTCGATGCCGTTCTTCAGGCTCTTGCTCATCTTGCGGCCCTGGCTGTCCACGGTGAAGCCGTGGGTCAGCAGGCCGCGGTACGGTGCGCGGCCTTCGAGTGCGCAGGCGATGAGCAGGGACGAATGGAACCAGCCGCGGTGCTGGTCGTGTCCTTCGAGGTAGAGGTCGGCCTCGGGGCCGCTCTCGTGGCTGCCGCCCGGGTGCGAGCCGCGCAGCACGTGGAAGAAGGTCGAGCCGGAGTCGAACCATACGTCGAGGATGTCGTTGCTCTTGGTGTACTGCTCGGCCTCGGCGCCCAGCCACTCACGCACGTCGAGCTTGGACCACGCCTCGATGCCGCCTTGCTGCACGATCTCGGCGGCCCGGTCGAGGAACTCGAGCGTCTTCGGGTGCAGCTCGCCCGAATCCTTGTGCAGGAAGAAGGGCAGCGGCACGCCCCAGTTGCGCTGGCGGCTGATGCACCAGTCGGGCCGGTTGGCGATCATGTCGCGCAGGCGCGCACGGCCGTTCTCGGGGAAGAAGCTGGTGTCGTCGATCGCCTTGAGCGCGGTGGCTCGCAGGGTCTCCGGCGCCTTGTCCACGGTGAACACGCCTTCGCCCTCGTCCATGCGCACGAACCACTGCGCCGCGGCGCGGTAGATCACGGGCGTCTTGTGGCGCCAGCAGTGCGGGTAGCTGTGCACGAGCTTGGACGTGGCGAAGAGCCGGCCCGCGTCGCGCAGCGTGTCGATGATGACGGGCGCCGCCTTCCAGATGTTCATGCCGCCGAAGAGGGGCAACGCAGCCTCGTAGGAGCCGTTGCCCTGCACCGGGTTGAGGATGTCGTCCACACTCATGCCGTGCTCGCGGCAGGAGTTGAAGTCGTCCACGCCGTAGGCGGGCGACGAGTGCACGATGCCGGTGCCGTCCTCGGCGGTGGCGTAGTCCGCGAGATAGATGGGGCTCAGCCGGTCATAGCCCGGGTCCACGTGCGCGAGCGGGTGGCGGAACTCGATGCCGCCCAGCTTCTCGCCCTTGGCCGTGGCCAGCACCGTGCCGGTCAGGCCGTAGCGCTCCATGCACTTGTCCACCAGCGCCGACGCCAGCAGCAGCACGCCGCGCTCGGTATCGACCAGCGCGTATTCGAGCTCCGGGTTGAGGTTGAGCGCCTGGTTGGCGGGGATGGTCCAGGCGGTGGTCGTCCAGATCACCGCGAACGCGTCCTTGGCGAGCGACGGCAGGCCGAAGGCAGCCGCCAGCCGCTCGGGCTGCGCGCACAGAAAGCCCACGTCCAGCGTCTGCGAGGCCTTGTCGGCGTACTCGATCTCGAATTCAGCGAGCGACGAGCCGCAGTCGAAGCACCAGTACACCGGCTTCAGGCCGCGGTACACGAAGCCGCGCTCGATGATCCGCTTGAGCACGCGCAGCTCGCCGGCCTCGTTGCCGAAGTCCATCGTGCGGTACGGGTGCTCCCAGTCGCCGAGCACGCCCAGGCGCTTGAAATCGGCCATCTGCTGCGCGATCTGCTCGGTGGCATAGGCGCGGCTCTTGGCCTGCACCTCGTCACGCGGCAGCCCGCGGCCGAAGGTCTTCTCGATCTGGTTCTCGATGGGCAGGCCGTGGCAATCCCAGCCCGGCACGTACAGCGCATCCATGCCCTTGAGCTGGCGCGCCTTGACGATCATGTCCTTCAGGATCTTGTTGACCGCGTGGCCCATGTGCAGCTGGCCGTTGGCGTAGGGCGGGCCGTCGTGAAGCACGAACTTGGGCGCGTTGCAGCGCGCGTCGCGCAATTTCTTGTAGATGCCCTTGTCTTCCCATTCCTTGACCCAGCCCGGCTCCCGCTTGGGCAAGTCGCCACGCATGGGGAAGGGTGTGTCCGGCAGGTTGAGGGTGGCGCGGTAGTCGGTCGGTTCGGTGGACATGCTTGCATTCTCGAGAAGAGATCAGACCCGGGGTGCGGGCGGCCCGGCCTGGGTGCATCGGCCGGTGAGCAGGGCCCGCGGGGGAGGGTGCCACGTTCGGTTGAACGGGGCTGCGCGTGCGGAAGGCTGTGGATCCGCGGAAGGCCGCGTCAAATTCGGTCGCGCGTCGTCTGGCGCCGCGTGGCGCTGTGCCAGCAGGGTGAGCTCGGGCGGACGGTGGTCGAGGGCATAAGGGCCGATTCTACCGGCGCGGGCAGGGTTCTCAGCCCATCTCCCGGAACCAGCGCCGCGCGTCGGTTTCGTCCCGGGCGATGCCTTCGCGCAAGGCGTCCAGCGATTCATAGCGCCGCTCGTCGTGCAGCTTGTGCAGCAGCTCGACGCGAATGCACTGGCCGTAGCCGCCTTCAGGGCCGAGCGAGGCAGGCCAGTCCAGGCAGTGCACTTCCAGCAGCACCCGGCCGGCGTCTTCCACCGTGGGCCGCACGCCCAGGCTCGCCACGGCGTGCAGCGGGCCGTCCGCCAGGCCGAACACCCGCACGACGAAGATGCCCATGGCCGCGGGCTTGGGATGGTGGAAGCGCAGGTTGAGCGTGCGAAAGCCCAGCTCGCGGCCGAGCTTGCGGCCATGAACCACGTGGCCGCTGATGCTGTAAGGGCGGCCCAGCAGCGTGGCTGCCCGTCCCATGTCGCCCTCGGCCAGCGCCTCGCGCACGGCCGAACTGGACACCCGCAGGCCGTGCACCTCGTAGCTCATCATCCGCGCGACGTCGAAGCCCGCCGCATTGCCCGCGGCGTCCAGCATGGCGTAGTCGCCGGCGCGCTTGGCGCCGAAGCGGAAATCGTCGCCGACCAGCACGTACTTGGCGTGCAGGCCCTGCACCAGCACCTGGTCGATGAAGGCCTGGGGCGGCAGTGACGCCAGCGACTGGTCGAAGCGCAGCACCACCACCTGGTCGATGCCCACGCGCTCCAGTTCGCTCAGCTTGTCACGCAAGGTGGCGATGCGCGCCGGCGCCAGCTCGGGCTTGCCGGCCAGCCGTGCGAAGTGGTCGCGCGGGTGCGGCTCGAAGCTCATCACGCACGACGGCAGGCCGCGGTGCTGGGCTTCGTTGCGCAGCAGCGCAAGCATGGCCTGGTGGCCGCGATGCACGCCGTCGAAGTTGCCGATGGTGAGGGCGCAGGCGGGCGCGATGCCCGGATGATGAAAACCGCGAAAAACCCGCATCGGGCGATTATCCAGCCTGTCGCAAGGCCGGCTGGGCCAGCAGCCGCGTGACGATGGCGATCAGCGCCTCCAGGTCCACGGGCTTGGAGAGGTAATCGTCCATGCCGGCGGCCAGGCAGCGTTCGCGGTCGCCCAGCACTGCATTGGCAGTGAGCGCGACGATGGGCAGGCGCTGGCCGGCCGGCTCCAGGCGTCGCCAGCGCCGCGTCGCCTCCCAGCCGTCCAGGAGCGGCAGCTGGCAATCCATGAGCACGAGGTCGATGCCGCCGGCCCGCAGGCGATCGAGCGCCGCGAGGCCGTCCTCGGCCACCTCGACGGCCAGCCCCACGCGCTTGAGCATGGCGGTTGCGACGAGGGCGTTGACCGGGTTGTCGTCCACCACCAGCACGCAGCCGGCGAGCGCCGCCTCGGATGGCTCTTCACGCAGAGCGGCGGGCGTCGGTTCGGCCAGCGGCATCTTGCAGGCCATGGTGAAGACGAAGCTCGCACCGGCGCCCGCCGCGGGTTCGGTGCAGCGCACGTCGCCGCCCATCGCGCGT
The DNA here is from genome assembly GCA_966211955.1 of uncultured Comamonadaceae bacterium. Lineage (GTDB taxonomy): Bacteria > Pseudomonadota > Gammaproteobacteria > Burkholderiales > Burkholderiaceae_C > Albitalea. The sequence continues at coordinate 111,450 of CBIHOF010000001.1, forward strand.
GCGAGTCGGCGCGAGATGGTGAGGCCCAGGCCCGTGCCGTTGCGCCCTTGCAAGGCGTGCGACGGCCCCTGCTCGAAGGCGTTGAAGATGGTCTCGCGCAGGTGCGGTGCGACGCCGTCGCCGCTGTCGGTCACCGCGAAGCTGAGTGTGCCGTCGTCCCGGCTCACCGACAGGCGAATTTCGCCCTGCGTGGTGAACTTGATGGCGTTGCCCAGGAGGTTGTGCAGCACCTGCTTGACACGTGATGCATCGCCCACCACCCAGGCGGGCAGCCCGCTCGCCCAGACGAGCTCAAAGCGCAGGCCCTTGTCGGTGGCCACGGCGCCGAGCAGCCCGGTCACCTCGTGCACGGTGTCGGCCAGCGCGAAAGGCCGCTCCTCCATCACCAGCTTGCCGAACTCGATGCGCGACAGGTCCAGCAGGTCGCCGATCACTGCCTGCAGGTGGCGCGAGGAGTCGTGGATGATCTCCAGTTGCGCGCGCTGCTCGCCGTCCAGCGACGAACGCTGCAGCATCTGCGTCATGCCGAGGATGCCGTTCAGCGGCGTGCGCATCTCATGGCTCACGGTCGCGAGGAAGCGGCTCTTGGCCGCGTTGGCGTGCTCGGACAGGCGCATGGCGCGCTGCCGCTCCTCGGCGATCCACGCGTGCTCGAAACGAAGGCGCAGCATCTCCACGACCCGCGCCTCGCTGCGCCGGGCCTCCAGGCACATCATCGCGAGGTACACCACGATGCCCAGCGACGCGAGCCAGCCTTCGTCCACGCCGCGCAGCGCCTGCACCACCACCGACGGCGCAAGCAGCGTGAAGACGAAGAGCACGCAGCCGCGCGCATCGCTGGCATAGCTGAACACGCCGACACCCGCAATGCCGATCAGCGACGCGAGCATCACCGCGCGGATGCCCGGCGCCTGCTCGGGCATGAAGATCACGCCCATCGCGCCCCACACCAGGCCGTCGACCACCAGCAGCATCAGCGAGCGCCGGCGCCAGGCGGGCGAGTCGCCCTCCACGCGGGGCGTGCGAAGGTAGCGGCGGGTCTCGAGCAGGCGCAGCACACCGATTGCGATCTTCAGGGCCAGCCAGGTGCCGACGACCGCGGGGGGCCGGTACCTCCACAGCACGGCGGCGACCAGGATCGCGAAGGCCATGCCGGCAAGCAACGGCAGCGGTGTCAGCTCATGGACGATGGCCACGCGCTGAGCGTCGACCTGCGCATCGATGCGCTCGCCGTCGGTCATGGGCGCAGGTGCGTCGCCGTCAAGGGCAGGAGTGGTGGACGCAGTAGGGTGAAGGTCGATCACGGGCGGCGTCCGGGCACTGCGGGTCTTGCTTTTCACGCGGCGGCGGCCGCGTTACTGCTGAGCTGATCGAAGGTATCACCTCCGGCCGCCGGGCGCACAGGGTGACCGGCCCGCGCCGTGCCGGACCTCACGCCGGAGGCTTCTAAGGCGTGATGGCCTCGGGTCCCGGCAGCCATCTCCAGCCGCCAGGGGCGAGGTCGTCCGGCAGCGTCAACGCACCGAAACCGCTGCGGTGCAGCGACTCCACCCGGTTGCTCACCGCGGCGAGCATGCGCTTGACCTGGTGGTACTTGCCGTCGGTGAGCGTGAGCCGCAGGCCATGCAACCCGTCGTCGCGCTCGCCGGTGATCTCGGCCGCGGCGGCGGCGACGGTGGCCGGGTCGTCCACCAGCTTCACGCCGGCGAGCAGCCGCTCGAGCTGGTCGGCGGTGACGGGGTGCTTGCAACCCACCTCGTACACCTTGCGCACGTGCTTCTTCGGTGAGGTCCAGCGGTGGATCAGCGCGCCGTCGTCGGTGAAGAGCAGCAGCCCGGTGGTGTCTTCATCGAGCCGGCCGACGCTTTGCACGTCGCGGATGCGCAGGGGCGGCGGCAGCAGGCTGTAGACGCTCGGATGATGCTTGGGCTTTTGCGAGCACTCATGGCCGCGCGGCTTGTTCATCACGATCAGCGCCTTCTCGTGAAACGGCCAGGGCTCGCCGCGCACGGTGAAGACGAGGCCATCGGTGGCGATGTCCTCGAAGGGGTTGTCGATGCGCTGGCCATTGACGCTGACGTGGCCGGACGCGATCAGCCCCTCGCATTCGCGGCGGGCGCCGAAGCCTTGGGAAAAGAGGATCTGGGAGAGCTTCAATCAGTAGTGCAGTTCGAGAAAGACCACGTGATTGTCCGCTGCCGGCCACGCCTTGCCCGCGATGCGCTCGCCGTTGAACTCCCCGGCCACGCCGCGGTTCGGTGCGTCCAGCACCTTGAGCTTGGCCGTCGACACCCCGGCCACGCCCGGCGGAATGCCCCCAGGCGGCGACTTGCCATCCAGCGTGATCTGGTCGCGCGGAATGCCGAAGTAGCCGCGCGGCCGGGTCAGCGTCACGACCGATTTCGCATCGCGGTCGGCATCGGCGATGCGCTCGGCGCGCAGGTTCACCACCGACGACGAGCGCGGGAAGGGCGAGCGGTAGATGTGCGTCGTGGCGTAACCCGGCGCGGTGATCACGAACTCGTAGCTCGTCTTGCCGTTCGCGTTGAACGGCCCCCACAGCCCATCGGCCCCGATCGTCTTGCGATGCACCGCCGGCCCACCGCGTTCGCCCTGCTCGGTGGTGGCATACACCTCCACCGTCGCTCCAACGAGCGGCAGGTTGTTGGCGTAGTTGCCGCGGCCCGGCTCGTTGTTCAGGCCGAGGCCGGACACCTTGCCGTTGAGCACGACCGACGCTTCCGGCGTGAAGGACATCGTGGACGGCGCACGGCCGGTGATGAAGCGGAAGGCCGCCTCGAACGCCTTCGCGCTGAACGAGGTCTCGCGGTGATCGACACCCGGCAGCACCACGTTGTCCGCGCCCTTGAGCGCCGGGCCTTCGAAGCTCACGTTGGTCGGCGTGCCCTTGCTGCCGATCCACACGCCGTCGGCCTGCGCGTACTTGTCGTTGTTGTCCGAACGGATGGTCATCCACTTGACGCCCGGCGTCACCTCCCAGCCTTCCGCGCCCTTGGGCGCATTGAGGCTGGAGAGGAAGGGCCCGGCACCATTGAACTCGCTGCCTGGAATGCGCTTGGCATCGGCCCACACCCCATGGTTGGGGGTGCCGCCGAGGATGGCGTGCGACACGTTCTTCACGCCGCCGCCGTTGGCGAGGTAGTTGCGGATGGCGTTGCCGCCGCGCGAGTTGCCCACCAGCACCACCTTCTTCGCACCGGTGGCCTTCATCACGCGGTCCACCTCGTCGGAGAGGAACTTCATGTGCTCCGCGGTGGAGGTGCGGCCGTCCTGCAGCTTGCCGTCGTCGTCGCGTGCGAGGGGGTAGGGCAGGTCGATCGCATGCAGGCGCTCACGTGGCCAGCCGTTGCTCTCGAAGCGCCAGATGGTGGTGAGCCACAGGCCCGCGTTCTCGCCATTGCCATGCACGAAGACGATGGGCGGGAAGGGGTCCGGCGCGGCGGGCGGCGCGGTGCGACAGGCGGCCAGCAGCGAGGCGGCGGCTGCGGCCAGCAGGGCGGCGCGGCGCGAGATGGGGTGGGGCATCGGGTCGTCTCCGGGGGGCGGTTGTCGTGGTGTCTTCTGGTCAAGGCGCAGGCAAATCGCGTGCGCAGGGCAGGTCGGGCACGCCGGGGCCGCCCACAGGCGTGGCGGCGAGCACGGCATTGAGGACGGCGCGGGCGGTCACTTCGGCCGCGAGGATGCCCATCACCGTGAGGTCCAGGCGCGCCTGTGTCTTGCCCGTCGCAAGCACGAACATGGTGTCGCCGTCGACGGGTGTGTGGACCGGCACGATGCTGCGGGCGAGGCCGTCGTGCGAGATGCGTGCGAGGCGATTCGCATCAAGCTTGGTGAGCGCCGCGTCGGTGGCGACGATGCCCAGGGTCGTCGCGGCGCCAATGCGCAGGTGCTGGGGAAGCTCGCCCGCGAGGATGGCTTGTGCTCCGCCGATCATGGCGCTTCCATCGGTGCTGCGCACACCCGCGACGATGCGGGCCGTCGCCGGGTCCACCACATCTCCCGTGGCATTGACTGCAACCAGCGCCGCCACCGTCACGCCGTGCAGCGTGATGGATGCGCTGCCGATGCCACCCTTCATGCCGCGCTCGATGCCGAAAAGCTTGCCGCAGGCGGCGCCCGTGCCCGCGCCGACGCTGCCTTGCGCGACCGCCCCGGTGCCGGCAGCGACGCAAGCGGCGTAGCCCGCGTGCGCATCAGGCCGCACGGACGAGTCGCCCACCATCAGGTCGAAGAGGATGGCCGACGAGACGATGGGCACGCGCACAGGCCCTACCTGCACGCCGATGCCGCGCTCTTCCAGCCAGCGCATCACGCCGCCGGCCGCGTCCAGCCCGAAGGCGCTGCCACCTGCGAGCAGCACGGCATGGATGGATTCGACGGAGTTGGCCGGCGACAGCAGCTCGGTCTCGCGCGTGCCCGGTGCCGCACCACGCACATCGACACCACCCACCGCACCTTCAGGCGCGATGACGACGGTGCAGCCGGTGGGCCGGCGCGACTCGGTGAAGTGGCCGCACAGCAGCCCGGCGACGTCAGTGAGCGAGCCCGGCGCCATGTCCCTCATCGGGCGGCGGGCAGCGCGGTGCGCTCCTCGTCGAAATAGGCCATGAGCACCAGGCCGACGATGGACGTGACGGGAAAGCCGATCAAGGCGAGCAGCACCCACAGCCACGGCCGGCGGTTCGAGCGCGCGGCCGCGATGCCCACGAAGACGAGGTGCAGGATGACGCTCGTCGCCATGCCCAGCGAGAGGAAGACGATGAATGGCACGGACGGGCCGTTCGGCTCGTTGACCATCACGATCATCATGTACCGGCACACGCCGAAGGCCAGCAGGCTGGCGGTGGCGGCGCCGAGGGCGCGGTGGCTGTGTGCGTTCGGGCTCGGGCTCATGGGGCGACCTCCGTGCTGCGCAGTGCAGTGCGAACCTCGCGTGGCGGCCGGACGGGTCTCACGGTGCGGCGCAAGGAATCGATCGCCGCATTATGGGACGCACGGCGCCCGTTGCACGCACGCGGCGTCGCCGCCCCGTGCGCGCTTCGTTCAGGCGAAGACGCCCGCCGTGTCCTGCATGCGCGAGGACACCTCGCTGAGCTGATGCATCGAGTCGCCGTAGCTCATCTCCAGCACCGTCAGGCGCTTGAAGTAGTGGCCGGCGATGTACTCGTCGGTCACGCCGATGCCGCCATGAAGCTGGATGCATTGCTGGCCGACGAAGCGCATCGACGTGCCGAGCTGGTATTTCGCTTGCGCGAGCGCCCGGCGGCGCTGCTCGGGCGCTTCGTTGAGCTTGAGGCTTGCAAAGTAGCTCATCGAGCGAGCCAGTTCGAGCTGCATCTTCACGTCGGCAATGCGATGGCGCAGCGCCTGGAAGGTGGCGATGGGCACGCCGAACTGCTTGCGGGTGTTCATGTACTCGATGGTGACGGCGACCATCTTGTCCATGATGCCCACCGCTTCGGCGCAGCTAGCGGCGATGCCGATGTCGATGCCATGCTCCAGCGCGGCGAAGCCCTTGCCCGGCTCGGCGATGAGCGTGGCTTCGGCGTTCACGAAGGCGACCTCGGCGGCGCGTGCGCCGTCTTGCGTCGAATAGCCGCGAGCCTTCACGCCGCCAGCGCTGCGCTCGACGAGGAAGAGCGCGATGCCGTTCGCGTCATCCACGCTGCCCGACACGCGCGCCGGGACGAGGAAGGCATCGGCCTTGTCGCCCACCGGCACGATGCTCTTGTCGCCGGTGATCGTCCATGTCTTTCCGTTCTGCTTGGCGGCGGTGGACACATGGTTCAGCCGGTAGCGCGCTGCGCGCTCCTGATGAGCGAGCACGATGAGCGCCTCGCCGCCTGCCACCTTGGGCAGCCAGGCCGCTTGCACGGCCTCCGGCGCGTAGCCCGCAAGCACACCGCCGGCGATGAGCGCGCCTTGCGCGAAGGGCTCCAGCACCAGGCCGCGGCCCAGTTCTTCCATCACCACCATCGCATCGACGGGGCCGAAGCCCATGCCGCCTTGCTCTTCCGGCACGTAGAGGCCCGTGAGGCCGAGGCCAGCGATCTCGCCCCACGCCTCGCGCGAGAAACCGCCCGCCTTCACGAAGCCCTTGCGGCGTTCGAAGTCGTAGCCCTTGTCGACCCACTTGCGCACGGAGTCGCGCAGCATTTCCTGGTCGTCGGAGAAATTGAAGTCCATGTGAATGCTCCTGCGCTTTCAGCCGAGAACGACTTGGGACACGATGTTGCGCTGAACCTCGTTCGAGCCGCCGTAGATGGTGGTCTTGCGCATGTTGAAGTAGGTGGACGCGAGCGGGGCGATGTAGGCCGCGCCGACGTGGTCGCCCTGCCAACCCGCTTCCATCGCCTCCTGAATGAAGGGCAGGCTGTACGGGCCGGCGGCCAGCATCATCAGTTCGCTGTATCGCTGCTGGATCTCGCTGCCGCGGATCTTCAAGAGGCCCGCCACGTCCAGCGACTGCTTGCCGCTGGTCTCTGCGCTCAGCACACGCAGCACCATCATCTCCAGCGCCACCACGTCCACTTCCACCTTCGCGATCTCGTCGCGGAAGCGCGCGTCGTCGTAGACCCCTTCGGCCTTCGCGATGCGCTTGAGCCGCTCCAGCTCGCGCTTGGCGCGGTTCACGTCGGCGATGTTGGTGCGCTCGTGGGCCAGCAGGTACTTGGCGTAGGTCCAGCCCTTGTTCTCTTCGCCCACCAGGTTGTCGGCCGGCACCTCGACGTTGTCGAAGAACACCTCGTTGACCTCGTGCTCGCCGTCCATGGTGATGATCGGGCGCACGGTGATGCCCGGGCTCTTCATGTCGATGAGCAGGAAGCTGATGCCCGTCTGGGGCTTGCCTTCGGTGCTCGTGCGCACGAGGCAGAAGATCCAGTCGCCGTACTGGCCGAGCGTGGTCCAGGTCTTCTGGCCGTTGACGATGTAGTAGTCGCCACGGCGTTCGGCACGGGTCTTGACGGAGGCGAGGTCGGAGCCGGAGCCAGGCTCGCTGTAGCCCTGGCTCCACCACACCTCGCCGCTCATGATGCCGGGCAGGTGGCGCTTTTGCTGCTCGGGCGAGCCGAAGGCCATGATCACAGGCGCCACCATCACCGGGCCGAAGGGCACGACGCGCGGCGCACCGGCCAGCGCGCATTCCTCTTCGAACAGATGCCGCTCGATCGCGTTCCAGCCCGGCCCGCCGAACTGTTTCGGCCAGGCCCAGCCATGCCAGCCCTTCTTGCCGAGGATCTTCGCCCAGCGCTGCAGATCGTCCTTGCTCAGCCGCAGCGCGTTGTGCACCTTGTGGCTGATGTCCTTGGGAAGGTTCTCCGCCACCCACGCGCGAATTTCCGCGCGGAAGGCCAGTTCCTCGGGGGTGAAATTCAGGTCCATCGCTTGTCTCCTGCTGCCCGCGCCGGCTGCGCGTGGCCTGCCAAGGTTTTAGCACGATCGTGCTTTTGGTCCGTGTCCCTGCTGCGACATCCGGGCCTAGCGATATTCCCCGATTTCCGCTCTCGTGGCGCGCCTTTCGCGCCATCCCTAGCTTGATTGAAATGTTGCGCTGCAACCGGCGACGAACCAGCGCCACGGGGAGTCCGAGCAACTCGACCCGTTCAACACAGGGAGAAAACGACCATGAAACTTCACACCATGTCCCGGCTCGCGGCCGGCGTCGTCATCGCTTGCGCAACGCAGGCGGCGCTCGCATCGAACATCAGCTTTGCGGGCTTGTCCGGACTCACGGGCAGCGCCTTGGGCACCTACGCCGAGGACGGCTTCACGGTGTCCGCTGCCTTCGGCGACTGGCGCGAGGCACATGCCTTCGGCGCGCCGCAGCCGAGCGTGTACGTGGAGGACCTGCGCTCCACGCCGTTCGGCGGGCTCGCGGTCACCAACGGCGGGCTCTTCACCTTCGAATCGGTGGATCTGTCGGCCTACGCCTCGGCGGTGGGCTATGAAATCACCGGGTGGCTGGGCGGCGTGGCGCTGTTCGATGTCGCCGGCAGCCAGGCCACGGGGCTGTTCGATTCGATCGGCAGCGGCTCCTCGGCCCTGATCGATCGGCTGACCATCGACGTGGCGAGCGCCGGGCCGGGGTCGCTCAACATCGACAACATCCGCGTCTCGGCGGTGTCGCCGGTGCCCGAGCCGGGCAGCTACGGCCTGATGCTGCTCGGGCTGGGCGCGCTCGGCGGGTTCATGCGGCGCCGCTCGCGCGGCGGCTGACCGGCCCTCAGGCGGCGACGACCACGCCCCACAAGGGCTTGAGCTCCAAGGTCGTCTGCCCGCCCGCCGAATCCACCGTTGCGCCGCCGTTGAGCTTGTCGGTCCACCCCGCCGGCAGGGCGAAGGGGATGACGACTTGCTGCGGCTCATCGCTGCGGTTGATGGCTACGAGGGCGCCGTCGCTGCGCAGGTGAACAAGCACCTGGCGTTCGTCGTCACACAGCAGGGTCTTCACCTCTCCGGTGCGCAGCGCTGGCACGGCCTTGCGCAGCGCGATCAGGCGCTGGTAGGTGGCGAACAGATCTTCGTCGAAGGCGACCTTCTCGGCCTTCTCACGCGGCTGTCCGTCCGGGCCCATCGCCTCGTCGTCGTACCGCAGCTCGGGCCACAGCATCGGCTTGCGGCAACAGGGGTCGTTGGCGCCCCAAAGGCCCGCCTCGTCGCCGTAGAAAATCACCGGCGCGCCGAGGTAGGTCATCTGCCACAGCGCGAAGAGCTTGTGCAGCTGGCGCTCGTGGGCATTCGGCTTGCGCGTGTCGAAGAGCGGCGCGCGGGAGTCCCGCGGGTGGTAGGTCTCGTCGAAGGCGCGGTAGTCCAGGCGGTCGCGGTTCACGGCGTGCGACGCCAGGCGCGCGGTGTCGTGGCTGCCGAAAAGGTTTTGCTGCACGGGCGCCACGCAGGCGGGGTAGGCCTCGCGCAGTTCGCGCAGCAGCGCGTCGAAGCGGCTCGTGGTGATGCGCGTCTTGTCGCGGAAGAAGTACTCGTCGCTCGCGAAGGCGAAGTTGTAGTTCATCACGGCGTCGAACTCGTCGCCCGCGAGGTATGGCACGTTGAAGGCGACGTCGCGAATGTTCTCGGCCACGAGGTAGGCCTCGGGGTTGATGGATTTGACGAGCTTGCGCCAATCCTTCCAGAAGCCGTGCGGCACCCAGGGCGCGACATCCAGCCGCCAGCCGTCGATGCCGCGCGTCACGTCGCCTTGCGGGGCCAGCCAGCGGCGCGTGGCGGCGTAGATGTACTCGCGCGGGCCGGGGGCGAGGTGGTCGCCTTCCTTGCGCAGCTCGGGCAGCGTGTCGTAGCCACGCCAGGCCTCGTACTGGAAGGGTTTGCCGGCGGCGTCGTCGCGCCACTGGTGCACGATGAACCAGTCGGCGAAGCGCGATTGCTGCTGCTTCTCGACCAGGTCGCGGAAGGCCCAGTGGGCCACGCCCACGTGGTTGAACACGCCGTCGAAGATGATGCGCATGCCGTGGGCATGGGCTTCATCGATCAGCGTGAGCATGAGCAGATCGGCGGCCGTCCACACCCAGGTCGTCGGGTCGTCCGGCGTCTCGGTGGCCATGAGCGCGCGGTCGCCCCGGGGGTCGGGGCCGAAGTGCGGGTCGATGTGGTGCAGCGAGGCGCCGTCGTACTTGTGGTGCGAAGGCGAGTCGAACACCGGGTTCAGGTACAGCGCGTTGACGCCCAGCTCCTTCAGGTACGGCAGCTTCTGTAGGATGCCTGCGATGTCGCCGCCGTAGCGCCGGTCGTGGATGTTCATCCACTTGTCGCCGCCGTTGGCGGTTTCCCAGGGCTCCATCGCGTACCAGTCGGACGTCCAGCGGCTCTTGTGCCACTCGTCGCCGGGCTTGCCGCCCAGGCGGCCGCCGGCGAGGCTTTCAACGGTGGGGTCGTTGTCGGTGTCGCCGTTGGCGAAGCGCTCGGGAAGGATCTGGTACCAGATGGCGTGCTGGGCCCACGCCGGGACGAAGGAAATGCTCGAATTCATGGGGGGAAGCATGCGAAAACGCGCATGCTAGCGAGCATTCGAGAAGCGTGGGAATGTAGTTGACGTAGTGTCGAAGACGACCTGGAAATCAGCGTCTTTCGAGGGTCATGACGTCGTTCTCGCGCTTCATCTGGAAGCGCGTGAGGAAGCTGTTGCCCAGCAGGATGTTGCTCATCGGCATGGGCCCGACCATGGCGTCGACGTTGTAGACCTGAACGTCGCCCACCCGCACCACGTCGAGGTTGACGTGCCACACCGGGATCTGCCCGTTGGCGGTGTTGGCATAGCCCATCTGGCCGTTCTTGTACTTCAGGCCGATGCGCTCGGCGTCGGCCGTGCTCATCGCGACCATGGTGGCGCCGGTGTCCACCATGAAGCGCACGGCCTTGCCGTTGATGCTGCCACCGGTGATGAAGTGCCCGCCCGAACCGGCCGTGAGCACAATGGTCGAGCCGGTGCCTTCGCCGGACGCCCGGCCGAGGTTGACCGGTGCACCGCCGAGCTGGACCGTGGAGCGCTTGCCGTCCATCTCGATGACCGCCTCGCTCGGCGCGACGCTCACCACCTTCACGTTCTGGAAGCTGCCACCCGCGGCCACCGTGCGCGGCGTGCCGTTGATGATGAGCAAGGCCTTGTCACCCATGCTGCCGGACATCGTCACCGTCTGGGCCGACGCGGCAAGGCCGAACAGCGCCAGGAGCGGCGCAGCGACAAGGCGCATGAAGATCAATCCCGAAAGTTGCTGAACGTGAGCGGCGCGTCCGGCACGTCCTTGCGGATGAGCGCCATGGCGGCCTGCAGGTCATCGCGCTTGGCGCCGGTCACCCGGACGGTGTCGCCCTGGATGGCGGCCTGCACCTTGAGCTTGCTCTGCTTGACGAGCGATTGAATCTTCTTTGCGGTGTCGCTGTCGATGCCGTTTTTCACGGTCAGCACCTGCTTGACCTTGTCGCCGCCGATCTTCTCGATCTTGGCGCTGCGGTCGATGTAGCGCACGTCCACCGTGCGCTTGGTGAGCTTGGCCAGCAGGATGTCCATCACCTGGCCGATCTGGAAGTCGCTGTCGGCAAAGACGGTGAGTTCCTTGTCCTTTTGCTCGATGCGGGCAGAAGAGCCCTTGAAATCGAAGCGCGTGCCGATTTCTTTCGCGGTCTGGTCGACCGCATTCTTCACCTCGACGAGGTTGGGTTCGAGGACGGTGTCAAAGCTGGGCATTGTGATGTCTTGTGAAGCAGCGGGACAAGAGGGGGAGAAGCCTCGCGGATCGGCGAAAATTCTCGCATGCATATCGAGTCGGGTGTGAGCCTGAAACCATACAACACCTTCGGCTTGCCGGCCGTCGCGCAGACCCTCGTGCGGGTGGCGGGCGACGCCGACGTGCGCCAGGTCGTCGACCACCCGCAGCTGGGCCTGGCACCCAAGTTCATCCTCGGCGGCGGCAGCAACATCGTGCTCACCCGCGACATGCCGCAGGTGGTGATCAAGGTCGAGGTGATGGGGCGGCGGCTGGTCGAGGAGCGCACGGACGGGTTCATCGTCGAGGCGGGGGCCGGCGAGAACTGGCACGAGTTCGTGATGTGGACCCTGGCAAACGGCTTTCCCGGCTTGGAGAACCTTGCGCTCATTCCAGGCACCGTGGGTGCGGCGCCGGTGCAGAACATCGGCGCCTATGGGTTGGAGCTGCAAGATCGCTTCCATTCGCTGGACGCGGTGGACCTCGTCACCGGGCGCACGGTGGCCTTGAATGCATCCATCTGCAAGTTCGGCTACCGCGACAGCGAGTTCAAGCATTCGCTGGCCGGCCGCACGCTGATCACCCGGGTGCGCTTCTTCCTGCCCAAGCCCTGGGTGCCTGAGCTCGGGTACCTCGAGCTCGAGCGCAAGATCACTGAAACGGGCATCACTCGCCCGACGGCGCAGCAGATTGCCGACTGGATCATCGCGATCCGCCGGGCCAAGCTGCCCGACCCGGCGCAGATCGGCAACGCCGGCAGCTTCTTCAAGAACCCGGTGGTCACGCCCGAGCAGTGCCGCGACATCATCGGCCGCGACCCGGAGATCGTGCACTACCCAATGCCCGACGGCAGCGTGAAGCTCGCGGCCGGCTGGATGATCGATGCCTGCGGCTGGAAGGGGAAGACGGTCGGGCAGGCGGGGGTCTACGAGAAGCAGGCGCTGGTGCTCGTGAATCGCGGCAGTGCCATCGGCTCGGAGGTGATGACGCTGGCGCTGGCGATCCAGGAAAGCGTGTACGGGCGCTTCGGCATCCGGCTGGAGCCGGAGCCGGTGGTGGTGTAGTCGCTCGGCCGACCCTGTCACGAGCGTGTCACACGCCTGACGCAAATTGTGGGGACATGAAGAACAAGAAGACCACAACAACAAGAAAGGGAGGCTCTCGATGAACGGTTCAATGCCCGCGCGAATGGTCGCGCTTTACGTCCTGGGGTTGGGCGCAGCGCTCTGGGCGCTGGTGGTGAACGGCGCCAATCCACGGCTGATCCCGGTGGCCTGCGTGCTCACGGTGGTCGCGGCCCTCGTCCATCGCATCTACCAGCGGAGCCGACGCCGACAGCTGGTGCTGGAGCATCCATTCCCGGCCTTCTTGCGCGACAAGCTGCGCAGGCACTACCCGATGCTCAACGACATGGAGATCGACAAGGTCGAGCGCGGCCTTCGCCAGTTCTTCATCGCAAGCGCGCAGGCCAACGGCCGCTTCGTGGCGATGCCCTCGAAGGTGGTCGATGCGCTGTGGCACGAGTTCATCTTGCACACCCGCGGCTACGAGGCGTTTTGCAAGAAGGTGTTCGGACGCCTGCTGCACCACACGCCCACGGAGGCGATGCCCGCCGCCAACCACGGCAGCAACTTCAACGGCCTGCGCCGCGCCTGGTACTGGAGCTGCAAGGAAGAAGGCATCGACCCGCGCAAGCCGAACCGGCTGCCCGTGCTCTTCGCGCTCGACATGCAACTCAACATCGAGGGTGGCTACCGTTACGCACCGGACTGCCGCCTGCTCGGCGCCGATCGAGTCAACACGCACTGCGCCGTCGGATTCGGCTGCGGTTCGTCCTGCGGCGGTGGCGGTGGGTCGTGCGGCGGCGATGGCGGCAGCGATGCAGGCGGCGGCGGTGACGGAGGCGGCGATGGTGGTGGCTGCGGCAGCGGATGCGGTGGTGGCTGCGGAGGCGGGGGCGATTGAGAAGCTCAGCTCACCGTGCGCCCCGGCGATGCCGCAGCCGGCAGCCAACCCAGGCTCTGGCACAGGTCGCGCGTGATGAGCAGGTGCCGCTCCAGCGTGTCCAGGGCCGCGTGCAGGCTGCGGCGCTCCGGCCCGGCGGCCGATTGCTTCAGCGCCTCGGCCTGTTCCACCACCGCGCGCAAGCCCAGGCTCAGCGCGGCGCCTTTCAAGGCATGCGCCTGGTTCCACACTGCGCTGCGATCGCCGGCATCCGCTGACTCGCGCAGGCGCGAGAGCATGCCGGCCTGCGAGTCGAAGAAGCTGCCGAGCAAGGCGGTGTACTTCTGCGGCGACAGCGTCGCGTGGAACTGCTCGACCGTGGCCCGGTCGACGATGTCTGCATGGCTGTCGGGTGCCGATGCCGCCGGTGGCGTGCTCGTGGCGGAGGCAGAACCGCCGTAGCGCACCAGCAGGTCACGCAACTGCGGCAGGTGCGCGGGCTTGGTGATCATCTCGTCCATGCCGGCCTGCCGCGCCTGCTCCTGGGAATCCTGGAAGGCATCGGCAGTCAGCGCGACGATCGGCATCGCGCCTCGCGGCAAGGGCAGTGCACGGATCGCACGGGTCGCCGCGAAACCATCCATCACCGGCATGTGCAGGTCCATCAGCACGATGTCGAAGTCCTGCTCCTGCGCGGCGCGCACGGCTTCCTCTCCGTTCTCGGCGAACACGGCCTGGTGGCCGAGCTTGTCGAGCACGGCCTCGAGGTAGATGCGGTTGACCGGGTGGTCTTCGGCCACCAGCACTTTCAGCATGCGGCCCGGGCCGTCGCTGCCGGTGGGCGGCACGGCGGCGCCCACCGAGGGCGGGCCGATCTTCAGGAGCGGTAGCGCGAGCACGAAGGTGCTGCCTTCGTCGGGTGCGCTGTTGACGGTGATGTCCCCGCCCATGAGCCGCGCCAGGCTGCGCGAGATTTCCAGCCCGAGGCCCGCACCGCCATGGCGCCGCGAGGTGGTGTCGTCGCCCTGAACGAAGCGCTGGAACACCCGCGCCTGGGTGGCTTCGTCCATGCCGATGCCGGTGTCGATCACCGAGAAAACCACGCACCCGGCCGATGCACCGGTGCCGGTCTCCACGCGAAGGTGCACGTGGCCCACCGCGGTGAACTTCACTGCATTGCTCAGCAGGTTGAACAGGATCTGCTTGAGCCGCGTCGGGTCGGCGCGCACCCAGCGCGGCACGTCGGCGTCCATCGCGACGTTGAGCGACAGCCCCTTGGACTGCGCTTGCACGCGCATCAGCGCATCCACCTCGCGCACCAGTCGCGCCAGGTCCACGGGCTCGGGCACCACGTGCAGGTTGCCGGATTCGAGCTTGGAGATGTCGAGGATGTCGTTGAGTATGGCCAGCAGGTGGTTGGCCGAGTCCTTGGCGGTGTGCAGGTAGCCCGCCTGCTGCGAGGTCAGGGGCGTCTCCTGCAGCAGCGACATCATGCCCAGCAGCCCGTGGAAGGGCGTGCGGATCTCATGGCTCATGTTGGCGAGAAACACGCTCTTCGCCCGGCTCGCCGACTCCGCTTCCGTTCGCGCGACGCTCAGCCTGTCGGCCAGCACCTCCAGGCGTTCGCGCCGCAGGAGCAGCGCGCGGAACTGCCGCAGCACGGTGAAGGCAAACACCAGCAACAGCACGCACTGGAAGAAGGTGAGGGCGATGCCCTGCTTGCTTTGCGTGCGCACCGCGGTGTTGCGCTGCGTGACGCGCTCGTACAGCAGGTGCGAGGCGCTCAGCGACAGGTCGTGCAGCGGCACGCTCAGCGCGTCGATCTCGGCCAGCAGACCGCGCATGGCCTCGGGCGTGAGCCTGGCCTGCGGGTTCTCGGAGAAGTAGCGGTCGCCGCTCTTCACGAAGGCGCGCACCTGGGCCATGGTGGGTGCGTAGCTGGCCTGCGCTGACATGATGCCGGCCGCGCGTTCATGGTCGACGAGGCCCAGGCGGCTTACGAAGATGTCGTAGCGCAGCTGCAGCTTCTGCACCGCGTCGCTCGTCGGGTCAGCCACTGCCTGCTGCATCTCGTTGCGCAGGCGCAGCTGCTCGGCTTCGAGCTGGAAGAAGCTCCACCCCAGCGCATCGTTCTGGAAATGGGTGGTGCCGTCCAGCAGCTGGTACTGCCGCCATTGCACATATGCGGCACCCAGCAGCGCCAGGGCCAGGGCAACACCGATGATGCTGAGCCAGACGCGCCGGGCGCGCGGTTCGCGGCCATCCTGCTGCCGCCGGTCGCGCGGGCTGCGCGGCACGACGTCGCGGGGTGTGTCGTTGCTCAACGCAGCTCCAGCGTCTTCAGCTGCCAGGCGGCGCGGCTGTAGTTGATGGCGTTGCGCAGCTCGGGGCGCGAGTCGAAGGGAAACATCAGCACGATGGGCCCCTTGTCGCGCACGAGCATGGGCTTGTCGTCAAGCGCGTAGGCCACCAGCAGGTCGCCCCTGAGCGCGTCGTCCACCGGAATCTCCACCCGGTAGTCGTTCAGCGCCACGGCTTTCATGGCCTTGGGCGCTGCGCCCACCGCGTTCAGCAGGTCACGCAAGGCGACGCCGGTGAACTTGCGTGGTTCGGCATACCAGGGCGTCTTGGTCATGAAGCTGCGCTGCGGGAGCTTTTGCAGCATGGCCATGTCGAAGGCCGCCCCCTCGGGGGAATTGCGGTGCTGCATTTCGCCCGCGACAGTGAGCACCACCTTGCCGGCCGGCGGATCCAGCGCCCAGGCGCTGGCCGCACAGCAAAGCGCCGCACAGGCGGCGGCGCGGAGCAAGGTTCGGCGAAGAGGGCGGAGCATCTCGGACATCCGTCGATTTTGTCACCCCGCGCAGGCGCCGGCCGCCTTGGAAATAGGGGGCGGGGCGTTCCGCGCAACGGTCGTCGTCCGCCCCTCAATCACCGGATTCGTCCCATTCGATCTGCGCGCCCAGCGAACGCAGGTTCTCCACGAAGCGCGGATGAGCCCGGCGGATCGGGCTCGCATTGCGGATCACCGAACGGCCCTGGATGCCGGCGGCCACCATCAGCAGTGCGATGGCCACGCGGATGATGTAGGGGCTTTCGACCTCGGCCGGCACCAGTGGCTTGCCGCCGAAGGTGACCATGCGGTGCGGGTCCGACAGGAAGGCGTGGGCGCCGAACTTCGACAGCTCCGACGTCCAGCCGAGCGCGCCGTCGTAGACCTTGTTCCAGTACATCACGCTGCCTTCGGCCTTCACGCCCAGCGCAATGAAGATGGGCAGCAGATCGACCGGCAGGTAGGGCCAGGGCGCGGCTTCGATCTTCTGCAGGATGTGCTGTGTGAAGGGCTCGCGCACCTTCAGGCGGTCGCCATCGACGATGGCGCGCGACCAGCCGCCTTCGTGCGCGATGCGCACGCCGAACTTCGCGAAGCTGCGGTCGATGAGGGGGAATTGCTCCGGCGCCGAGTTGCGCACTGCCACGTTGCCGCCCGTGATGGCGCCGAGCGCGAGGAAGGTGACGATCTCGTGGAAATCCTCGGTGAAGGTGAACTCGCCACCGCCGAGCGAGTCCACGCCGCTCACCGACAAGCGCGAAGTGCCGATGCCTTCGATCTTCGCGCCCAGCATGTGCATGAAGCGGCAGAACTCCTGCACGTGCGGCTCGGAGGCGGCGTTCATCAGCGTCGACTGGCCGGTGGCGAGCACTGCGCACATCACGAAGTTCTCGGTGGTCGTCACCGAGGCGTAGTCGAGCCAATGCGAGGCGGCGGTCAGCGGCCCGGCGCTGCGCACGAGCAGGCCGTCGGCGCCGCGATGCACCGTGGCGCCGAAGTGCTCGAACACCTCCACGTGCGGGTCGATCTCGCGTGCGCCCAGCGTGCAGCCCTGCACGTCGTTCTCGATGCGCGCCGCGCCGAAGCGCGCGAGCAGCGGCGGCACCAGCATGATCGACGAGCGCATCTCCTCGGGCAGGTGATGGCGCGCCGGGTCGAAGAGCGTGTCGCGGTGGTGGATGTCGAGCACGCCGGTCGCAAAGTCCATCTCGACCCGGCTGCCGAGGGTGCGGAAGAGTTCGAGGATTTTCTTGACGTCGGTGATCTCGGGCACGCCGACGAGCCGCACCGGCTGGCGCGTGAGCAGCGTCGCGCAGAGGATGGGCAGCACCGCGTTCTTGTTGGCCGAGGGGACGATGCGGCCGCTGAGCGCGCTGCCGCCGTGGACGATGAGCTTGGACATGGAGGTCTGCGGGTGGTTGACCGGACCAATGTCGCCGCTCGTGATGAACAGGGAATAGGGCCGTGTGAAGCCCATGTGAAAGAACGCCGTCCAAACGTAAAAAAGCCCGAGGCCCGGAGATCGTTGGGCCTCGGGCGGAATGAACCGGTCCCGGACAAGTCCGACGAAGTCGTCGGCGGAGGTCTATCGAGAGGAAGGGACGGGCGGTGCTTCAGGCCGCCCAGCGGTTCAGTTGGAGGCGGGAACGTGGGTGCCGTTGACGACCACGCGCTCAAGCACGATCACCGGGGCGGCGGCCTGGGCGGCGAGGTCACGCTGGTGCTGCTTCACGTTCGTGGCGTAGGCGAACGAAGCGGTGGTGACGACGGCGAAGATGGCGGCGAAGGTGGTGAGGCGGCTGAACATGGTGGGCTCCTGGGTTCGTTTCGTGTTGCGATGAAACGAACTTTAGGAGCCGGCCCCGGGCGCCGCGAGCGGGTTGCGATGAACTGCGGGTTTCAGCGGATGGACTGAAAAAAATGGCCCCCCAGTCGCTGCGCTCCTGCCCCCGAGGGGCGCCACCCGGCGGGCCGGCGGAGCCGGTCCCGCGGGCGTGGCTTGGGGGGCGCGTCGGTGCGCTTGCTCTTTCAGATGGCTTTCGTGCGCTCTTGCAGCCAGGCGAGGGCATCACCACTCACCAGCGGCGACAGGCGTTCGCGCACCGTGACGTGGTAGCGGTTCAGCCAGTCGATCTCGTCGGCGCGCATCAGCGAGCGGTCGATGCAACGCGTGTCGATCGGGCAGATCGTGAGCGTCTCGAATTCGAGGAAGTCGCCGAAGGTGTTGCCCTCGGCCGTCGTCACCGGCACGTTCATCACCAGGTTCTCGATGCGGATGCCCCACTGGCCCGGCCGGTAGAGGCCCGGCTCGATGCTCGTGATCATCCCGGGCTCCATGGCCATCGTGGCTTCGGGAATGGTCTTGCTGATGCTCTGCGGGCCTTCGTGCACGTTCAGGAAGTAGCCCACGCCGTGGCCGGTGCCATGGCCGTAGTCCATGCCGTGCTCCCACAAGGGCGCGCGGGCGATGGCGTCGAGCATGGGCGACAGCGTGCCGCGCGGGAAGCGCGTGCGGCTCAAGGCAATCGTTCCCTTGAGCACCAGCGTGTAGTCGCGCCGATGGGCATCGTTGATCGTGCCGATGGGCCACACGCGGGTGATGTCCGTCGTGCCGCCCAGGTACTGGCCACCGGAATCGATGAGCAGCAGGCCGTCTTCTTCGATCACCGAGTGCGATTCCTGCGAGGCGCGGTAGTGCGGCATCGCGCCGTTGGCGTTGTAGCCGGCGATGGTGTTGAAGCTCAGGCCGACAAAGCCCGGGCGCTTGGCGCGGGCCGCGCTGAGGTGCTCGTCGACGGTGAGTTCAGTGATGCGCTCCTTGCCCAGCGCCGCCTCGAACCAGGCGTAGAACTCGCACATCGCCGCGCCGTCCTGCGCCATGGCTTCGCGCACGTGCTGTGCCTCGCCTTGGGTCTTGCGGCTCTTGAAGAGCGTGCTGGGGTTGATCGATTCGATGAGCTTCACGCCGGAGGGCACGCTCTGCTTCAAGCCGAGCGTGACGCGGCGCGGGTCGATCAGCAATGCCGCCCCGGACGGCAGCGCGGCAAGCGCCTTGCGGGCGTCGGCATAGGGCGCGGTGCGCACGCCGTCAGCGGCCAGCACCTTCTGCAAGGCCGCATCGACCTTGCCTTCGCCCACGAAGAGCGTCACGCCGTGCGCATCGAGCAGTGCATGCGCGAGGAAGACGGGGTTGTACGAGACGTCGGAGCCGCGCAGGTTGAACAGCCACGCGATGTCGTCCACGGTGGAGACGAAGTGATGCGTGGCGCCATGGCGAAGAAACACCTCGCGCACCTTCGCGAGCTTGTCAGCGCGCGAGATCGGTGCTTGCGGCGCGCGGTGCTCATAGACCGGCGCGCTCGGAAGGCCCGGCCGATCGGGCCACACCTCGCTCAGCGCATCGACGCCAGTGTCCAGCTTCATGCCGGCCTTTTCGAGCGTGTAGCGAAGGTGGTTCGCGGCCGATAGGCCCAGCACGTCGCCATCGACACCCACCGTGTCGCCGGCCTTCAGGTTCTCGACCATCCAGTCCACATGCTGCGTGCCGGCGCCGGTCGGGATCTTCACGAGCTGGATGCCGCTGCCTGCCAGTTCCGTCTCGGCCTGCGTCCAGTAGCGGCTGTCGGCAAAGACTGCGGCCGTGTCCTGCGTCACGACCAGCGTGCCCATGGACCCCGTGAAGCCCGACAGCCACTGGCGCCCTTGCCAACGCTCGGGCAGGTATTCGGACAGATGCGGGTCGGAAGAAGGCACGAGCAGCGCGGCGATATTGCGGCGCTTCAAGACTTCCTGGACCTGTTCGATGCGAAGGCGGAAAGGCGAGGTGCGGGTGTCCATGGTGTGGTCCGTTGTGTTGCCGCGGGTGGGCGCCGGGTAGGCGAGGGCGGCGGGTGCCTGGGCATTCTAGGCAGGGTTGAGTTGGCTGTCCCTCGACGCTGTGGCTGTCAGGTCTTGACCACCTCGGCCGCCCGCTCGGGCTCGGCCACCACCCGCGCATTGCGCTCGTAGGTCCAGTAGGCCCAGGCCCAGTCGATCATCACCATCAGCCGGTTGCGAAAACCGATCAGGAAGTAGATGTGCGCGAACAGCCAGAAGAGCCAGGCGAAGAAGCCCCAGAAGCGCACGGCGCCGAGAGCGGGCACGGTCAGGTCCACCACCGCGGCCTTGCGGCCCACGGTGGCCAGGCTGCCATAGTCGACGTAACGGAAGGGCTGCGTCGCTTCGCCGCGCAGGCGTCGCAGCAGGTTGGCCGCCGCCGTGCGGCCCATCTGCTTGGCGCCAGGGCTCACGCCCGGCACAGGCTTGGGCTCGCCCTTGCCGTAGCTCTTGGCCGAAGCCAGGTCGCCGATGACGGAGATCTCGGGGTGGCCGGGCAGGCTCAGGTCGGGCTCGACGGCCACGCGGCCTGCACGGTCCAGCGTGGCGCCCGCGCTCTGCGCCAATGCCCGGCCGAGCGGCGAGCCGGCGACGCCCGCGGCCCAGATGACCGTCTTGCTCGGCAGGTGCTGCGTGCTCAGCGCATCTCCGACCCTTGATTCGTAGGTCACGCCCGTCTCGTCGATGGCCGTCACCTTGCACCCGGTGCGAACGTCCACGCCGAGCTTGACGAGCTGGTCGCGCGCCTTCTCCGACAGCTTGGGCACGAAGGCGCCGAGCACGCGGTCGGAGCCTTCCATGAGCACCACCTTCGTCTTCGTCGAGTCGATGCGGCGGAACTCCATCGGCAGCGTGTGCTGCGCGATCTCGGTCATCGTGCCCGCCATCTCCACGCCCGTCGGGCCCGCGCCGATCACGACGAAGGTCATCCACGGCGCGCGCTCGGTGTCCGACAGGCAGCGTTCGGCACGTTCGAAGGCGCCGATCACCTTGGCGCGGATGCTGAAGGCATCGGCCAGCGTCTTCAGGCCCGGCGCGTAGCGGGCCCAGTCGTCATGGCCGAAGTAGCTGTGCGTCGCGCCGGCCGCGACGATGAGGTGGTCGTAGGCCAGCGACTCGTTGCCGTCGAGCGTGAGCTGGCGCGTGGCCGCATCGATGCCCGTCACCTCCGCCTGCAGCACGGTGAGGTTGCCGCGCTTCATCTCGCGGCGCAGCGTGTGGCGGATGGGTGCGCTCACGGCCGGCGCGCTCAGGCCGGCCGTGGCGACCTGGTACAGCAGCGGCTGGAACAGGTGGTGGTTGGTGCGATCGACCAGCGTGATCTCCACGTCGGCCTTGGACAGCGCGCGCACGGCTTCCAGCCCTCCGAAGCCGCAGCCGATGACCACGACCCTCATTCTTGGCGAACTCATGTGACCCTCAATTCGATGTTGTTGTCGGATTCGTCAGCGACGCCTGCAGCTTGCGGCGCACCATGTTGATGTGGCTGCGCAGTGCGTACAGCTCGTCGGCATAGCTCAGCGGCACGCTCACGCGCCCCACGCGCGTCTCGATGCCGTCGAGGTCCTTGAGCAGCTGCTCGGCCGGCCGGCTGTCCTGCGCGTCTTCCACCGTGCGCAGCTGGCCATACCAGCGGAAGATGCGCGAGCGGATGCGGAACTCGTACAGCGGCGGCACGATGCGCGACATCGGGATGAGGATCGCGATGATCGACACCAGCGCCACCCACATGCGGTCGATGAGGTTCGCGAGCCAGAAGGGCAGGTACTGCTGCAGCAGAGGCGGCCCGTTGCGGTAGAAGCGTTCGGCCTCCTTCGACAGCGGCCATTCCGTGTTCTTCGCACTCGGGAACTCGCCCTTGTGCTGGAACCAGCCGGCCTCGCCATGGATGGTCTGCGCCGCCTGCACGAAGAGCTGGATCAGAGCCGGGTGCGTGTGCAGCTTGGCAGCCAGCGCGGCGGTCGGCGCGACGAGGTGCATGTCGTCCGGCGGCAGGTCCTGCGCCAGGTCCACCACGCCGCGCGGCAGCGTCACCGGGCTCATGAAAGGGAAGCGGCGCGAATAGGCCTCGGCCTGGGTGAAGTGGAAGAGCTTGATGCCGGGTGTCTGCAGCAGCATCTGCACCATCAGCGATTCGGGCGCGGACGCGAACACCAGCGCATCGAGCTCGCCGTTGAGCAGCGCGACGACGGCGGGCGTCTGCTCCAGGCGTTGCGGGTTGAGCACCGTCACGTCGACATGGTTGGCCTCGAGCATGCGGCGCATCAGGTTGGGCGCGCCGCTGCCGCGAGCGCCGATGTTGAACTTCCAGCCCTGCAGTTGCGTGAGGCTCGCGAGCGTGTTGGACTTCAGCAGCCGCTGGGCCGAATCCTCGCGGTAGAAGAGCCATACCGGTTCGTAGAAGAGGCTGCCCAGGGAGACCACGTCGTCGGCGTCGGGGTTGTCGGCGCGCAGCTTCTCGCCGGCACCACCCTGGACGAATGCCAGGTCCACGCCCGATTTCGGGTCGCGCAGGAGCCTGAGGTTTTCCGCCGCTCCCTGGGTGCTGCGCAGCTCGACCTTGATGCCGCGCTTGGCCAGCGCCGCCGCATAGCGCTTGCCGAACTCGGCGTAGGCGCCCTGGTCGGGGCCGGTGGCGAGCACCACCTTCTTGGGCGGCGTCGGGTCCAGCGCGATGTACGCGAGCCCCAGCAGCAGCAGCGCGACGAGGATGAACGGCCCGGCGGTGACGGCGAGGTCGCGCACCGAGAGGAGGGTGTGACGCAGGACTTTGGGCATGGGGCGGGCCGCGGCGTGGCGGCAGGCATCGGCAAACGATTCGCACGATACCGCGTTGCAGCAATGTCGCGTGAGCACAGGTACGGTGCCGGGCGCGGTTATGCTTTTCGATCCCCCTGACGACTTTCAACCGGCACCGCCCACCCACTGCCCCACGATGCGCCTGCTCCTCGTCGAAGACGACCGCATGATCGGCGACACCCTGCGTGCCGCGCTGCGCCTGGACGGCTATGCGGTGGACTGGGTGCGTGATGCGGCAGCGGCACAGTCCACGCTTGCGAGCGAACGCTTCGACCTGGTGCTGCTGGACCTGGGTCTGCCCAAGGGCGATGGACTGGACGTGCTGCGCGACCTGCGCGCCCGACATGACAGCACGCCGGTGATCGTGCTCACCGCACGCGACGGCCTGGGTGACCGCGTCGCGGGGCTCGATGCGGGGGCCGACGATTACCTCGTGAAACCGTTCGAACTTGACGAGCTCAACGCCCGCATCCGCGCGGTGTTCCGGCGGCACAGCGGCCGGGCCCAGCCGGTGCTCAGCCACGGCAGCGTGACGCTGGACCCGGCCACGCGACAAGTCACCAAGGACGGCGCGCCGGTGCTCCTGTCCGCCCGAGAGTTCGCGGTGCTCGAAGCGCTGATGCAGCGCCCCGGTGCACTGCTGTCACGCGCCCAGCTCGAAGACCGCCTCTACGGCTGGGGCGAGGAAATCGAGAGCAACGCAGTCTCGGTCTACATCCACCAGCTGCGCCGCAAGCTGGGCGCGGACTTCATCCAGAACGTGCGCGGCGTGGGCTACTTCGTGGGCGGCGGCGCGTGAAGTCGCTGCGCGTGCGGCTGCTGCTGGCGCTGATGGCGATGCTCGCCGTGGCCGCCGGCATCATGGGCCTGCTCACCTACCGCAGCGTGCTGGCCGAGACCGAGTCGCTCTTCGACTATCAACTTCGGCAGATGGCGCTGTCGCTGCGCGACCAGGGCGAGATCTCGCCAGACCAGGCCAGCGCCTTCGCCGACGAGGACCTCGATTTCGTCGTGCAGATCTGGAGCATCGACGGGCGCAGCGTCTACCAGTCGCGCCTGCATTCCGAGCTGCCGGCGCGGGCGATGCTGGGCCTGGCCGACATCTCCGCCGGCGGCCAGACCTGGCGCACCTTCAGCGTGGCGACGCCGCAGCGCGTGATCCAGGTGGCGCAGCCGCTGAACATCCGTGAGCGGCTTGCAGCCAACGCGGCCTTGCACAGCGTCGTGCCGCTGCTCTTGATCGCGCCGGTGCTGGCGCTCGTGGTGTGGTGGATCGCCAAGCTCACCCTGCGGCCGCTGAACACGCTGGCTGCCGAGGTGCAGGCGCGCGACGGCCAGTCGCTCGCGCCGCTGCCCACCCAGGCGTTGCCCGAAGAAGTGTCCCCGCTCGTGAGTGCGTTCAACCAGCTGCTGCACCGCCTGTCGCAATCGCTGGACACGCAGCGCGCCTTCGTGTCCGACGCGGCCCACGAACTGCGCTCGCCGCTCACGGCGCTCAAGCTGCAGCTGCAGATGCTGCGCCGCGCCGCCGATGAGCCGGCGCGCGAGGAGGCGACATCGGCGTTGTCTTCCGGCATCGACCGCGCCACGCGGCTGGTCGAGCAACTGCTCGCACTCGCCCGCAGCGAACCCGGCGCACCCGCCGTCGCCATGGCGCCGCTCGACCTGAGCGAGATCGTCCGCCAAGCCGTGGCCGACACCGTGCCGATGGCGCTCGCCCGCGGCGTCGAGTTCGAGCTCTTCGCCGACCAGCCGGTGCAGGTGCAAGGCGACCGCGCATCGCTCAGCGCCATGGTGCGCAACCTCGCCGACAACGCCGTTCGCTACTCGCCGCGCGGCGCACGGGTGGAACTGCGCGTGCTGCAGGAGGCTGGGGAAGCGGTGGTGCATGTGGACGACGCGGGGCCGGGCATTCCGCCGTCCGAGCGGGAGCGTGTCTTCGATCGGTTCTACCGGCGTGCGGGCATCGACGAGCCGGGGACGGGGCTGGGCCTGGCCATCGTGAAGAGCGTGGCATTGCGGCATGGCGGCAGGGTGTCGCTCGACGACTCGCCGTTGGGCGGCCTGCGCGCCACCGTGCGCCTTCCTGCACCCTGAGCGCTGCAAGGCACCGTGCGATTGCCGTGTGCCGGCGGGCAGACGAGCATTGCGGATGGCCCCCTGCCGGCCTACACCAAGGCAGGGAGTCCGAGGAGACGTGTTCTCGCGGGCCGCCGGCGAGTTGCCGGCGCTCATGCCGACAGGCGCGCAGTCGCGACCTTCACCTGAAAGGTGGAACGGCCATGAAGAAGCTACGTTCACTCCTCGCTCCGTCGATGCTGACGCTTGCCGCAGTCTCGTTGGCCAACCATGCCTGGGCGGCGCAAGGCGTCGACCTTGTCTTCAACGGCGTGCCTGCGGCCAACGTCAGCGCCGCGCCCGCGCTGCCCGCCTTCGCGGACTGGTGCAGCGGCATCTGCTTTCCCACGACGCAGTTTCCCGTCTATGACGTCGGCACCGGCATCAAGCGCGGCATGGCCTTCGTGTGGGGCAAGACCTTCACCTACGGCGCGGGCGGCTCGTTGTGCTTCAGCGAGTTCATCTCCTTCTCGCTGAACGAGGGTGACCTGCAGGTCGTCTCCGGGCCCAACGGCACCTGCGGCGCGCCCATCGACCCGGCGCTGAAGCCCCCGCTGCACGCCGACCTGGGCGCACAGGTCGTGATCGCCGGGGGCGGCGATGGCGTGATCGCGGGCGGCAGTGGACGGTTCAAGGGCTGGTCCGGCACCTACACCGACCGCGTGTTCGTGGGCTTCGGCAATGCGTCCAGCGGGGTGGGCGGTATCGTCTACTACGACCAGCTGTGGTTCAGCGTGAGCGCCAAGTAGGGGGCGGGTCGGGACTGCTTAATCCTCGCTGAACCCAGGTCTGAACGAGGTGTCATTGAGCGTCCCGATCTTCGATCACCTGCGGAATGTTCCGCGGGGCAGTTCATCGGGTGTCGAACTCGGCCCAGTTGCGCTGCAAATGGCTGCGTAAGACTGGGTGCTGCCATTCGGTTTTGGCGGTTCAACGGCGGCTGCCGCCGATACCTGACATTCTTCGATCCCCCGGACATCTGTCTGCTGTGCATCCGAACCGGCCGTTTGCCGACAGTCGTGCTTGCAACGACGACGGTCCGTTAAGGCGGTGCCGGGCAAATGGCTGCTCACGCAGGCTGCGGACTGGGACTCACGACCCAATGCTGAAACTGACCTCGCAAAGCGCGCTGCCTGGACGCAGCCGCTCAACGTTTGACATCAGCGGCGGTTGAAAGCAGGAGGAACGCACTGGAAACCGTACGCCCGAGGGAGAAGTCAAGCGGCGCTGGCATTGGTAGGCCCGCGGACCTCGAAGAAGAACGGAATGCGAACCGCGCTCGACTCCGGAACTGCTCCGAGTTCGACAGTTGTCACTGAACTGCGCATCGACTCTTCACCGATGTACTTGGCGAAGACGACAAACAAGAGCCCTTGGACGAACTCGTTCAGATGACTGATAACCGTGGACACCTCTTTCAAGAGCGTTCCGAGCGCCTCCTCTGGGTCGTCTGGAGAGATTTCGTCGACAAGCGCCTTGGTCATCAGATACTCGGCGAAGTAGTAGAGAGAGTTACCGTTAGTCTCGTGTAGGTATATAGCTAGATCGTCCGGAAGTGCTTCATCCGGAATAGTCGTCTTTGCGTGCTCCAGTGAGTAGTGAAAACCGAAGTTGTTGCGCACCATGTTCACGAGATTGGTTCGCCCGAAGTAGCCTTTGAGGAAGGTCAGAGCTGCAGTGGCGGAGTCTTCAAGCAGCCCTTCGTACTCCTTGGAGAGTCTGGTTCGGAAAAAGCCTCGCTGGATGGTCTCCCAGGCTTCATTCAGTTTTCCGACCAGAGGGCGAACGATGATGAACGTTTGAGCTGCCTCGGCGTGAGCCAACCATACAGGCTCGGCACTGAACTTGGTGCTAAGGAAAGCAAGCTTATTTAGCGAGTTCACTTCATTGAGGGCATGTGCGAGAACCACCACCAAGGAGCGCTCGGCGTCGGGAACTGACCGAAGCTGTTCAATGGTGAGACCGATGCGCTGCACTCTCATGACGACACCAAACGTTTGACATGAGCGGCGGCTGAAAGCGATCGCCGCTCGCTAGAAGTCGTCCGCTTGATGGAAGGTGTGGGCTCGTTCAAGGGTAAATCTGCGTTTTCGGGTCTTTGTACGGAAGACAGCGAAAACTTTCCGTGAACGCGATTATTAGTACGGCGCCCGATCTCGCCTTGTAATGGATGCCACCAATTCCGGTCGCGCCCTCGAGTGCCATACGACCTTTGATGGTGCTTGCAAACTTCACCAATGCCTCGACGATGCGATCCGGATCGTCGAGGATCGCCCGGTCCCCTTCGTTGCACACGTAGTCGGTTTGAATCGCGACCCCGATTCCGAGCAGGTACGCTCGGAATTCTGCATTCGATTTGTATGCGCTGGGACTGCGAACCAGATCCGCATAGTCAACCTCTGGGACGCTACGGCAGTGCCAAGCGAGGCAGCCAGCAGAGCGAACGCAAGAACCCTACGCAGTGCGCCACGTGCGTTATGAACGATGCAGCTCACGAAGCCTCCAAGGGAACAACTAGAAGTAAATGACCGAATCGTCGCATTTATCTGCAACGTTATACCTTCCGCACAGACGGTCGTTCGTAGGCGACAAGGACTTGGTGCACCCCAGGTGCCTATAACACTGGAACGCCCAGGACGACAATTGGAGTCGAACTTCGGTTCGGAAGACCTTCCCGAACGGTGGCACCTCACTGCCGGCGCTGGCGCACTACCGCTACTGGCTGGTAGTGTGAATACGCGGCTATTTGTATTCGCTCGGATCGAGCTCCTCGATGATTTCCTCGATCCGGGGATTTCTTTGATCCGCGTTCAAGCGGACCAGCAAGCACTTGTTTCGGCTCAAGACATGGTCGTGCCGGGCGAAATCTACGTCCCGGAATGATCCATCTGTAGGCTCAATCACTTCGTGCCTGTACTCGAAGTCCTTGGCATACTTCTTGTACTCTGTGGAGATGATTCTGATCTTGATCTCTTGTCCCTGAACAGGCACGCAGCCCCGCTTGGTCCGCCGATCTGACCACTTGCGAGTAGTCTGGCTTACGGACAGCGGCTTGTTGAACGGCATCGAGGCCGACTGCTTTGCCAGTTTGTCAGCGGCTCGGTTGTGGACGTTTGACTTGTGAGCCTTGACCCATTTCACGTCGACGCGGATTGGGCAAGCTTGCACGGCCTTCCTCAGTCTCTTCCAGAGATCGATGTTCTCCACGGGAATGCCGCGTGCGCCGCGCCAAGCCTGCTGAGGCCAGACATGCATCGCCTTCACGAAGTTGGCGGTGACGTACATGGAATCGGAGAAAAGAACAATCTTTTTGAACCGGCTCATGTCCGGAAAGAAGAGGCACGCTTCATTCAAGGCGACGGTGCACGCCTCGATTTCCATCTCGTCGATCGTCGCCTTCTGCCACCCCGTGGGCGCGTAGTCGTGAGTTTCCTCTGACCCTGCTTCGTTCACCCACACAAAACGAACCCCTACGCCCGCTACTCTCTTCTTATCGGGGTAGGACGAACCGTCCGTATAGATGTTCAGCGCTTCTTCATCAACGATTCCCGCACCCGTTGTCATGGGACTTGCTCCAGGCCAGTA
This sequence comes from uncultured Comamonadaceae bacterium, assembly GCA_966211955.1. Lineage (GTDB taxonomy): Bacteria > Pseudomonadota > Gammaproteobacteria > Burkholderiales > Burkholderiaceae_C > Albitalea. The sequence continues at coordinate 139,845 of CBIHOF010000001.1, forward strand.
TGAGGCAAAGGCGCGCACATTGTTGTCCCCTACAGGCGAATCGCGTTGAAGGCGTGGGAACCAATCCTGCGCCATAACGCATGCGCAGGACAAGTCCCATCTTCCCGGACTTGGCATGGGCCGCACTGGACGTCTCGAACGTCAGCAGTACCTTGGTTCCGATCTGCCATGGGCGACCGTCCGAGCGACCGCAATACGTCCGAGACCGTGAGTTCGAAGTCAGGTGCGATCGACAGCACCCGCTGCCGAGCGGCCACTTCTTCCTAACTCCTCTGCTGCCTCTGTGGGTGGCGCAGGCGGAGATGATCGACACCGTCAATGCGCTCCCGTGCCGAACGACATCGTGCTTCCCGGGCGGCCTGGGTGCAGTTTCAGGCGACTGCGACGGTCTGTCCATGCGAGCGGAGCTGCGGGAGGTCGACGGGCTGGACGACCTGCGCGGGCCTCGGCCTGCGGAGGTTAACGATGCCGGAAAGCGGCCGGTGACGGCATGGATTGCCATGGGCTCGCCCTTCGCTCGTATCCCACTTTGGAGGGAGACGCACGGTCGCGAAGCGACGCTAGCATCGCGCCCCAACGAATCTCCACCCATCGCCATGCCGCCTCTGCACATCGAGAAGTTCGCGAATGCATTTATTCCTCTGGCGGTTCAGTCGGCGCTCGTCGCGGGCGCCGCGCGCGGCGCTGTCGATCGCTACGGCGAGAAGCACGGTGGGTTGTGGGTCGGCGGCAAGGTGGTCGTGACCTCGGAGGCGCTGAACTTCATGCCCAATCGGATGAACGTCGCGCTGCACCAGGGGCTGGAGCCGATTTCGATCCCCTTCGGCAGCATCCGCTCCGCACGGCGTGAGTTCGGCTGGGTCACCGGCATCGTGGCGGTCGAGCATGCGCACGGTGCATTCCGCTTCCGCTGCTTTGGCGCGAAGCGCGTGGCCGAGGAGATGGCGGCGCATTTGCAGGCGTCTTGACGCTTGTCAGCCGAGGCATGCCGGTGGGCTTCAGTCCGAGAGTTCGATCCATACCGGCGCATGATCGCTGGGCTTGAGTCTGCCTCGGTGAAGATGATCCACATCCGTCGCAACGAGCCGGCCTGCCAGCGACGGATGAAGCAATAGAAAGTCCATCCGAAAACCAGCATTGCGCCTGTACGCATCGACGTCCACCCAGAACGTATAGATCCGCTCGTCGGGGTGAAGATGGCGCGTGGCGTCGATCCATCCTTGCGCCAGGAAGCGTTGCCACGCTTGGCGCGATGCCGGCTGCAGCACGGCGTCAAAGCGCCACAGCCAGGCGTTGTAGATGTCAGCGTCGGTGGGCACGACGTTGAAGTCGCCCGTGAGCACGGCGGGCACGCCGTCGTCCATCAGCTCTTGCGCATGCGCGATCAATCGATCGAACCACGCGAGCTTGTAGTCGAACTTCGGGCCGGGCTGCGGGTTGCCATTGGGCAAGTAGACGGAGGCGACACGCAAGCCGTTCACGTCGGCCTCGAGGTAGCGGGCCTGCAGGTCGGTGGGGTCGCCCGGCAATCCGCGTCGGCGCTCAGCTGGCGTTGCGCCGCGCATCAAGATCGCGACACCATGGTGCTTGGGTTGGCCATGCCAGATGGCGCCGTACCCCGCCTCCTTGATGGCCTCGGCCGGGAAGGTCGCATCGCCCGTTTTGATTTCCTGCAGGCAGGCCACGTCCGGGCGAGTCTCGTTCAGCCATTCGACAAGCCGCGGGAGCCGGCCGTTGACGCCATTGACGTTGAAGGTGGCGATCCTCATGGGTCTTGCGCAGCAAGCGCCCTGCCTGCGGGACATGGGCTCGTTGACCGTCGCCTCGGCTTAATCCTCGCTTAACCATCGTCTAACGGAGGCCTAATCGAGCGTCCCTATCTTCGATCGCATGCGGAATGTTCCGCGCACCGAACGAGGAAGAGACCATGATGAAACCACTGACTGCCGCACTGGTCGCGGGGGGTGTTCTGGTGAGCACGGCGGGCGCGTTCAGCCTGAATCCGAGCTGGCTCAAGGGCGATGCGAAGACCGCCACACCCGCGGCCACCAATGCCGCGACGAATGGATCTGCTGCCGCCAATGTCGTGGCCGCCAATGGCACGGTCGCCGCGGCCGCCACCGTGCCCGCCGCGCCGGTGCCGATGCTGGCGCCGTCCGTTCCCAACTACCGCGCGATCGTCAAGCAGGCCGGCCCCGCAGTGGTCGGCGTGACGGTCGAAGGCATGCACAAGGCGACGGCCGAGGAATCCGGCCTGCCGCCAGGGGCAGAGAACGACCCGTTCTTCCAGTTCTTCCGCGGCCTGCCTGGCTTCCAGGGCCGCGGCGGGCGCCAGGGCGGCATGCCGTCGGTGCCGTTCAAGGGCCAGGGCTCGGGCTTTATCATCTCCGCGGACGGCCTCATCCTCACCAATGCGCACGTGGTGCGCGAGGCCAAGAACGTGACGGTGAAGCTGAGCGACCGGCGCGAGTTCAATGCCAAGGTGCTGGGATCGGACTCCGCCACCGACATCGCCGTGCTGCGCATCGACGCGAAGGACCTGCCGACCGTGCGCTTGGGCGACCCGCAGGCGCTCGAAGTCGGCGACCCGGTGCTCGCCATCGGCTCACCGTTCGGCTTCGAGCAGACCGCCACGCAGGGCATCGTGAGCGCCAAGGGCCGCTCGCTGCCGGGCGATGCGGTGGTGCCGTTCATCCAGACCGACGCGGCCGTGAACCCCGGCAACTCCGGCGGCCCGCTCTTCGACGGCAACGGCGCGGTGGTCGGCATCAACGCGCAGATCTACTCGCAGTCCGGCGGCTACATGGGCCTGGCGTTTGCGATCCCGATCAACGTGGCGCTGAAGGTGAAGGACCAGATCGTCGCGCACGGCAAGGCGCAGCACGCACGCCTGGGCGTGACGGTGCAGGAGCTCAACCAGTCGCTGTCCGAATCCTTCGGCCTGCCGCGCCCCGAAGGCGCGCTGGTGGCCAACGTTGCGCCCAACAGCGCGGCAGCGGCGGCGGGCCTCAAGTCGGGCGACGTGATCTCGCAGGTCAATGGCCAGCGCATCGACCACTCGGGCGAACTGTCGAGCCTGATCGGCATGTCCGCGCCCGGCGAGAAGGTCAAGCTGAAGGTGTGGCGTGACCGCGGCTGGCACGACATCGAGGCCAAGCTCGGCAGCGCCGAAGACCCGGGCAAGCAAATTGCCGACAAGGATGGAGCGACCGAGCCCGGCCAGCTGGGCCTGGCCCTGCGCCAGCTCACGCCGCAGGAAAAGCGTGCGGCACATCTGGACCAGGGCCTGGTGGTGGAAGACGTGGGCGGCCCGGCCGCGCGTGCCGGCATCGAGCCGGGCGACGTGCTGCTGGCCATCAACGGCCGGCCGGTGCAGTCGATGGAAACGGTGAAGAGCGTGCTCCAGGGCAAACCCAAGAGCGTCGCGCTTCTGGTCCAGCGCGAAGGCGAGAAGATCTTCGTGCCGGTGAACCTCGGGTAAGCCCACGGCGAACCCGCAACGAGGAGAGTGAGCGATGAAATCGAAGGCACTTGTTCTGGGCGGGTTCGCGTTGTTCATGTCCGCGGGCGCCGCGCTGGCCGCGGGCCTGCCGGCCGAGCATCAGGCCGGCAGCGTGAGCTATGTGACGGGCGGCGTCTCGGACGACGAGGCCGCCGCCTTCAAGTCCATGAAGGGCAGCTACCCGCTGTCGATCGAGCTTGACCAGCGGCAAGCCGATGGTGGACGTGCCGAGTTCACCGCCAACGCGAACGTGAAGGTCATCGACCGCAGCGGCGGCGTCGTGCTCGATGCCAAGGCTGACGGTCCCTTCATGCTGGTGAAGCTCGCCCCCGGGCAGTACCGCGTGCAGGCCACGTTGAACGGCCGGATGGTGGAGAAGGCGGTGACGGTGGGCGCTGGCGGCCACGCCCAGGCGACGCTGGCGTTTCCCGCCGAAGCTCGCTGACCCTCTTTTGCAACGATCCCTACGCCTGTTGCTGCATCAGCGCCGTGTAGCGGCGCTGCATCTCTTCATGCGACAGCGTCTCGATCGAATGGCCGATCAGCCAGGTATGGCCGAACGGGTCCTTGAGACGGCATGAGCGCTCACCGTAGAACTGGTCGGTCGGCGGCATCACGATGACTGCACCCGCCGCCTCTGCCTTGGCCGCCATCTCGTCGGCGTTGTCCACATGCAGGTGCACGGCGGTGCCCGTGTCCTGGCCCGGGGACGGCGCGTGCAGGCCGTATTCGGGGAAAGCGTCCGACAGCATCAGCACGGCCGGGCCGAGCTGCACCTCTGCATGGCCGATGCGGCCCGAGGGCTCGACCAGTCGAAAACGTTCGACGGCGCCGAAGGCCTGCACATAGAACCGCACGGCGGCGTCGGTGTCACGCACGCGCAGGTAGGTGAAGACTTCGTGGATGGGGGAGGCCTTGGGCTCGGTCATCGGGGCTCCTTCGGCAAGAGGACCGCGGGCGACGGCATGATGGAGGCTGCGCATGGATTGAGTTTTCGCCAAGTTTGCGGCGTCCGGTCCATTGCTACAGGTCAGTGCGCAGCTTCCAGATCTCGGGGAATAGCACCACGTCGAGCATCTTGCGCAAGTAGCCGACGCCGCTCGTGCCACCGGTGCCGCGCTTGAAGCCGATCACGCGCTCCACTGTTGTCACATGGCGGAAGCGCCAAAGACGAAACGCGTCCTCGAGGTCGGTGAGTTCTTCACCAAGCTGGTACAGGTCCCAGTGCTGCTCGGGGTTTCGGTAGGCCACGAGCCATGCCTGCTCGACCTCGTCACTGCTCACGTAGGGCTGGGTCCAGTCGCGTTCGACGTACTGCGGCGGAATGGCCAGGCCGCGGCGCGCGAGAAGGCGCAGCGATTCGTCGTACAGCGAGGGCGAGCGGTAGACCTTCTCGACCCGTTCGAGGATGTCCGCCCGGTGCTGATGCGGCTTCAACATCGCCGCGTTCTTGTTGCCCAGCATGAACTCCACGCAGCGGTACTGCCAGCTCTGGAAGCCGCTGCTGTTGCTCAGATACGGCCGGATGGCCGAGTACTCGGGCGGCGTCATCGTGGCAAGCACGTCCCAGGCGTGCACCAATTGCTCCATGATCTTGCTGACTCGCGCGAGCATCTTGAAGGCGCTGCCCAGCTTGTCCTGTGACACGCATTCGACCGCCGCGGCCAGCTCGTGCAGCATGAGCTTCATCCACAGCTCGCTGGTCTGGTGCTGCACGATGAAGAGCATCTCGTTGTGCTCGGGCGAGAGTGGGTGCTGCGCGTTCAGCACTTCGTCGAGGTGCAGGTAATCCGCGTAGCTCATGTCGCGGCTGAAATCGAGCTGCGCGCCTTCGTCGGCGACGATCTTCTCGGTGTTCATTGGGCACGTGCTCATGTCACCGCCGCCCTCTGGTTGAACTTCGCTTCCTTCCACTCGCCGCTTTGCAGCACCTGCAGCAACTGCTCGGCGGCGTCCCAGACATCGACGAAGCGCGTGTACAGGGGGGTGAAGCCGAATCGAAGGATGTCCGGGGCGCGGAAGTCGCCGATGACGCCGCGCTCGATGAGCGCCTGCATGATGGCGTAGCCGCCATCCTCGCGTGCAAAGCTCACCTGGCTGCCGCGCAGCCAGCGCTCGCGCGGTGTCTGCAGCTTCAACCCATGGCCGGCGCAGCGCGACTCGACGAGCTCGATGAAGAGATCGGTGAGCGCCAGCGACTTGTCACGCAACGCTTCCATGCCGCCCAGCGCCTGCGCCGCCAGCACGGTGTCCACGCCGCATTCGAGCGCGGCCATCGAGATCACGGGCGGCGTGCCGCAGATGAAGCGCGCCACACCCGAAGCCGGCCGGTAGTTGGGCGTGAACTCGAAGGGGGCCGCATGGCCCAGCCAGCCGGACAAGGGCTGCCACAGCTGGCCCGCGTCCATGCGCGAGGTGTGCTTCGGATGCGCCCACGCGAAGGCCGGCGCGCCAGGGCCGCCGTTGAGGTACTTGTAGCCGCAGCCGACCGCGAAGTCGGCTTCGGCGCGGGTCAGGTCCACCGGCACAGCGCCGGCGGAGTGGGCCAGGTCCCACACCACCAGTGCGCCGGCGTTGTGTGCCATTCGCGTGAGCTTGGCCATGTCGTGCATGCGGCCGGTGCGGTAGTTGACGTGCGTCAGCATCAGCACGGCGAGATCGCCGGTCAGGTGCCGCTCGATCTCCTCCGCATCCACCAGCCGCAGCTCCAGGCCGCGTTCGCGGGCCAGGCTTTCGGCAATGTAGAGATCGGTCGGGAAGTTGTGCCGCTCGGACACGATCAGCTTGCGCTCGGGGTAGTCGGCGCGCTGCAGGTTGAGCGCTGCGGTGAGCACCTTGAAGAGGTTGACCGAGGTCGAATCCGCGACCACCGCGCCGCCGTCGCTCGCGCCGATCAGCCGGCCGATCTTGTTGCCGATACGCTGCGGCATGTCGATCCAGCCGGCGGTGTTCCAGCTGCGGATGAGGTCGCGGCCCCATTCGTCGGTCACGACTTGCGCCACGCGGGCGGCGGCGGTGCGTGGCAGGACGCCTAGCGAATTGCCGTCGAGATAGATCACGCCCTCGGGCAGATCGAATTGTTCGCGCAGCGCTGCGAGCTTGTCGCGCTCGTCGAGCGCTGTGCATTCTTGTCGGTTCATGGTGTCGCTTGAGGTCTTGTGAAGTCGTTGGACTTGGGGCTGAGGTCAGAGTTCGCGCAGCACCGCCCGCACGGGGCTGGCACAGGCATGGGTGAGCTTGAGGGGCAGGGCGATGAGTTCGTAGTCGCCCGCGGGCACGCCGTCGAGCACCAGGTTCTCCAGCACGCGCAGCTTGTTCGCGAGCAGGCGGTGGTGGCTGTCCAGCGTCTTGCTGGTGGCCGGGTCCACCGACTGGCTGTCGATGCCCACCAGCGTCACGCCCAGGCTCGCGAGCCAGTCGATGGTCTCGGGCGCATACGACACGAAGTCTTCCGACCATGCAGTGGGCGCCCGATCGCACGTGCGCACCAGCACGCGCTCGGGCACGCCTTCGATGAAGGGCAGCAGGTGCTCCGGCTTGACGAGCGGGCCGTGGCCGATCACGTGGAAGACGCGGCACGGGCCGAGGTAGGGCTGCAGGTCCACCGCGCCGATGGCCGGCGCATCGTCGGCGTAGTGCAGCGGTGCATCCGCGTGAGCGCCGATGTGGGGTGACAGTGTGATGGCGCTCAGGTTCACCGGGCACTCGGGGCCGATGCGCGCCGTCCACTTCTGTGAATACGGCTCGTCTCCGGGGAACAGCGGCGAGTCCGGGGCGATGGGCGGGGAGATGTCCCACAGGCGTTTCATGCAAATGACGTTAGCACCGCTTTGAATGCCATGGTGTCGGTTATTCCGCACAGTCGACTCAGGGTTTGCAATTATTTGACATCTCAAATATCTGAACCTAAAGTAAGTTCTCCCAAGCCCACCAGTCGCGACAATTGCCGCGAGACAGCTTCATGCGCATCACCTGCATCGGCGGCGGCCCGGCCGGCCTCTACCTCGCCTTGCTGATGAAAAAGCAGGATCCGTCGCACGAGGTCACGGTGCTCGAGCGCAACCGCGCCGGCGACACCTTCGGCTGGGGCGTGGTCTTCTCCGACCAGACGCTGTCCGCGCTGCAGCGCAGCGACCCGAAGACCGCCACGCAGATCCTCGACGCTTTCAACCACTGGGACGACATCGAGGTCAACTTCAAGGGCCGCAAGATCCGCTCGTCCGGGCATGGCTTCTGCGGCATCGGCCGACGCAAGCTGCTCGACATCCTGCAGGACCGTTGCACCGAGTTGGGCGTGGACTTGCGCTTCGAATCGGACGTGGCCGACGACACGCAGGTGGACGCGGACCTGATCATCGCGGCCGACGGCCTGAACAGCCGCATCCGCACCAAGTACGCCGCCACCTTCCAGCCCGACATCGACCTGCGGCGCTGCCGCTTCGTGTGGCTGGGCACGCGCAAGCTGTTCGATGCCTTCACCTTTGCCTTCGAGAAGACCGAGTGGGGCTGGTTCCAGGCGCATGCCTACCGCTTCGACGACAGCACCTCCACCTTCATCGTCGAGGCACCTGAGGAGGTGTGGCGTGCGGCGGGCATTGAGCAGATGTCGAAGGAAGAGGGCATTGCGTTTTGCGAGCGGCTCTTTGCGAAGTACCTTGATGGGCATGCGCTGATGTCGAACTCGGCACACCTGCGCGGGTCGGCGCAGTGGATCCGTTTTCCCCGGGTGGTGTGCAAGACGTGGATCGAGCCGAGAGGCGGCGCGAACGGCCGCACGCCGGTGGTGCTGATGGGTGATGCGGCGCACACGGCGCACTTCTCGATCGGCTCGGGCACCAAGCTCGCGCTGGAAGACGCCATCGACCTCGCCTCCAGTCTTGCTCCAGCGGGGGAAGGAGCAGGCCTCATGGAAGCGCTTCATGCCTACGAAGCCCGCCGAAGCGTCGAGGTGCTCAAGATCCAGAACGCCGCGCGCAACTCCACCGAGTGGTTCGAGAACGTCGAGCGCCATGCCCGGCTCGACCCCGATCAGTTTGCCTACTCGTTGCTCACCCGCTCCCAGCGCATCTCGCACGAAAACCTGCGACAGCGCGATGCCGGCTACGTCGGCGGCTACGAGCATTGGATTGCCGAGCGCGCCGGCTTGAGGGTGGCCGATGGCGTGCCGCCAATGTTCACGCCCTTCCGTCTGCGCGGCCTCACGCTGAAGAACCGCGTCGTGGTGTCGCCGATGGCGCAATACAGCGCGGTCGATGGCATGCCCACAGACCACCACCTCGTGCACCTCGGCGCGCGCGCACTGGGCGGCGCCGGCCTCGTCTTTGCAGAGATGACCTGCACCAGTCCCGACGCCCGCATCACGCCCGGGTGCCCCGGCCTGTGGAACGACGGGCAAGCGGCGGCTTGGAAGCGCATCGTCGATTTCGTGCACAGCGGCAGCAGCGCCAAGATCGCGATGCAGCTGGGCCACGCCGGCGCCAAGGGTTCCACGCGCGTGCCCTGGGACGGCGAGGACCTGCCGCTGCCATCGGGCAACTGGCCGCTCATCTCCGCCTCGCCGCAGCAATACATCGACGGCGTGAGCGACTGGGCGCGGGCGATGACGCATGAGGACATGGCGCGCGTGACCGAGGACTTCGTGGCCGCGACACGCCGTGCCGCGGCCGCTGGCTTCGACTGGCTCGAACTGCACTGCGCGCACGGCTATCTGCTGTCAGCGTTCCTGTCGCCGCTGACCAACCAGCGCACCGATGAATACGGCGGCTCGCTCGCCAACCGCCTGCGCTTCCCGCTGCAGGTGTTCACGGCGATGCGTGCCGCGTGGCCCGAGGACAAGCCCATGTCCGTGCGCATCTCCGCGCATGACTGGGTCGAGGGAGGCAACACGCCCGAGGACGCTGTCGCGATCGCGCAGGCCTTCAAGCAGGCCGGCGCCGACCTCATCGACGTGTCGTCCGGCCAGGTGAGCAAGAAGCAGCAGCCGGTGTATGGCCGCATGTTCCAGACGCCGTTCGCGGAAGCCATCCGCAACGAGGTGGGCATCGCGACCATGGCCGTCGGTGCCATCTCGGAAGCCGACCACGTCAACAGCATCATCGCGGCGGGCCGCGCGGACTTGTGCGCCCTCGCGCGGCCGCACCTCGCCAATCCGGCCTGGACGCTGCTGGAGGCGGCGCGCATCGGGCACACCAACGGCATCGGGGCCGACTGGCCGGTGCAGTACCTGTCGGGCAAGTCGCAGCTTGAACGCAACCTCGAGCGCGAGCGTGCGCTGGCGGCCCAAACCGCAGGGCTCACGCCGCAAGAGCAGGCCAACCTCGCGCAAGGGGTCTGACATGAAGGGCCTGCATGCCGTGGTGACGGGTGGCGGAAGCGGCATCGGCGCGGCGATCGCGATGGCGCTCGCTGCCGAAGGCGTGGCGACCACCGTCTTGGGCCGCTCGGCCAAGCGCCTGAAGGCGCTGCCATTGCCTGCGACGCACTGCATCGTCGCGGACGTGAGCGATGCCGACAGCGTCAAGCGCGCCTTCGACGCCGCGGCCGACTTCGGCCCGGTCGACATCCTCATCAACAACGCCGGGCAGGTCGAGAGCCAGCCGTTCATGCGCACGAGCGTCGATGCCTGGCAGCGCACGCTGGACGTGAACCTCACCGGCACCTTCCTGTGCACGCAGCAAGTGCTGCCGGCGATGGTCGAGCGCAAGTTCGGCCGCATCGTGAACGTCGCGAGCACGGCGGCCTTGAAGGGGTATGCCTACGTGGCCGCCTACTGCGCCGCCAAGCATGGCGTGCTCGGCCTCACGCGTGCACTGGCGCTCGAAGTGGCGAAGAAGGGCATCACCGTCAACGCCGTGTGCCCGGGCTACACCGAGACGGCCATCGTCGAGCAGGCCGTGCAGCAGATCAGCAGCAAGACCGGACGCAGTGCCGACGAAGCGCGCGCCGAACTTGCGGCGAGCAATCCGCAAGGCCGGCTGATCCAGCCCGACGAAGTGGCGCGTGCGGTGCTGTGGCTGTGCCGCCGCGAATCCTCGTCCATCACCGGCCAGGCCATTGCCGTCGCCGGCGGAGAAGTGATGTGAGCGCCGTGCCAGACGACCTCCCGCAAGACCTGGAGTCGCGCGTCATCGACGACCACCACCAGGCCATCAAGCTGTGGCTGCGCATGCTGGCCTGCACCACGCGCATCGAATCGGTGGTGCGCAACCGGCTGCGCAGCGAGTTCGCGACCACGCTGCCGCGCTTCGACCTGCTCGCGCAGCTCGAACGCGAGCCCGAAGGATTGACCATGGGCGAGCTGTCGCAGCGGCTGATGGTGACCGGCGGCAACGTCACGGGCGTGACCGACCAGCTCGAAACCGAAGGCCTGGTCAAGCGCACGCCGCGCGCCAACGACCGACGGGCCTTTACCGTGCAGCTCACGCCCGCGGGCAAGCGCCAGTTCCGGCGCATGGCCGCGGTGCATGAGCAATGGGTGATCGAGCTCTTCGCCGGCTGGAACGCGGACGAGAAGTCGCAGGTCTACGCGATGCTCGCGGCCCTCAAGAAGCACCTGGGCGGCGTCGATGCGGCGCTGCCCAAACGAAGCAAACCGAAGAAGGAGACGGCATGAGCCGAACCATGGATTCGCACCTCCTCACCGGCAACCGGCGCGACGCTGCCGGTATCTCGCCAACGCATTTCGGCTGGCATGTCGAAGGCAAGGTCGGCGTGGTGACGCTCAACCGGCCCGAGCGCAAGAACCCGCTGACCTTCGAGAGCTACGCGGAGCTGCGCGACCTGTTTCGCCTGCTCGCGCAGGCCGATGACGTGCGCGCGATCGTGATGCAGGGCGCTGGCGAGAACTTCTGCTCCGGTGGCGACGTGCACGAAATCATCGGCCCGCTCACCAGGATGAGCATGCCGGACCTGCTCACCTTCACCCGCATGACGGGCGACCTGGTGAAGGCGATGCGTGCCTGCCCGCAGCCCATCCTCTCAGCCATCGACGGCGTGTGCGCCGGCGCTGGCGCGATCATCGCGATGGCCTCGGACATGCGCATGGGCACGGCGCGCAGCAAGGTGGCTTTCCTGTTCTCGCGCGTGGGCCTCGCGGGCTGCGACATGGGCGCGTGCAGCATGTTGCCGCGCATCATCGGGCAGGGGCGCGCGTCGGAGCTCTTGTTCACCGGCCGCTCGATGAGCGGCGACGAGGCGCTGGCCTGGGGCTTCTACAACCGCATCGCGCGCTCGGATGACTTGTCGGCGCATGCGGTCGGCTGGGCTGCCGAGATCGCTGCCGGGCCGACCTTCGGCCACGCGATGACCAAGCGCATGCTGCATCAGGAGTGGGCGATGGGCGTCGATGAGGCCATCGAATCCGAAGCTCAGGCGCAGGCGATCTGCATGATGACGCAGGACTTTCACCGCGCGTATGAAGCCTTCGCCGCAAAGACCAAGCCGGTCTTCGAAGGAGATTGACCGATGGACCGCGTGCATCTGCAGTGGCCGTTCTTCGAGGCGCGGCATCGTGAGTTGGCGAAGGCCGTCGATGAATGGGCGGTGACGGCCGTCACGCATTCCAGCGGGCTGAGCGTCGATGATGAATGCCGCGCACTCGTCCGCCAGCTCGGCCAAGGCGGGCACCTCCGCCACGCCATTGCCGGCACCGCCCACGGTGGCGTGACCGACACCATCGACACGCGCGCCATCTGCATCCTGCGCGAGACGCTCGCCTGGCATCACGGCCTCGCGGACTTTGCCTTCGCGATGCAAGGCCTGGGCTCGGGCGCCATCTCGCTCCACGGCACGCCGGCGCAGCGTGAACGCTACCTGCCGCGGGTTGCACGCGGCGAGGCCATCGCGGCCTTCGCGCTGTCGGAACCCGATGCCGGCTCCGACGTCGCGGCCATGTCCTGCGCAGCACGCGCCGAGGGCGACGCCTACATCCTCGACGGCGAGAAGACCTGGATCTCCAACGGGGGCATCGCCGATTTCTACGTGCTCTTCGCCCGCACCGGCGAAGCGCCCGGCGCACGCGGCATCTCGGCCTTCATCGTCGATGCGAGCACGCCCGGCTTCGAGATCGCCGAGCGCATCGACGTCGTCGCGCCACACCCTCTCGCGCGGCTGAAGCTCACCCACTGCCGCATCCCCGCCACGCAGCGCATCGGCGAAGCCGGCGAGGGCTTCAAGATCGCGATGCGCACGCTCGATGTCTTTCGCACTTCCGTGGCCGCCGCAGCGCTCGGCTTCGCTCGCCGCGCGCTTCACGAAGGCCTGCAGCGCGCCACGCAGCGACCGATGTTCGGCCAGCGCCTGGCCGACTTCCAGCTCACGCAAGCCAAGCTCGCGCAGATGGCGACCACCGTCGACAGCGCCGCGTTGCTCACCTACCGCGCCGCCTGGCAGCGCGACCAAGGCGAGACGGTGACTAAGCAGGCAGCCATGGCCAAGATGGCCGCCACCGAGGGCGCGCAGCAGGTCATCGATGCGGCGGTGCAGCTCTTCGGCGGCGAAGGCGTGCGCAGCGGACGCATGGTCGAGTCGCTGTACCGCGAGATCCGCGCGCTGCGCATCTACGAGGGCGCGACCGAGGTGCAGCAACTCATCATCGCCCGCGAACTGCTGAAGGACGCCACATGACGACGACGGCCCACGTGGACACTTTCTGCGAGCGCAACCTGCCGCCGCGCGAATGGTGGCCGGAGTTTCGATTCGACCTGCCCGAGCTGCAGTTCCCCGAGCGCATGAACTGCGCGCACGACCTGCTGGACCGCTGGGTCGAGCAGGGCGACGGCGACCGGCCCTGCCTCATCGGCAGCGAGCTGCGCTGGACCTACGCGCAGCTGCAGGCGCAAGCCAATCGCATCGCCAACGTGCTCGTGCAGGACATGGGCCTCGTGCCCGGCAACCGCGTGCTCCTGCGCGGCGCGAATTCGCCGATGCTGGCTGCGTGCTGGTTCGCGGTGGTGAAGGCCGGCGGCGTGGCGGTGGGCAGCATGCCGCTCTTGCGTGCCAAGGAGCTGACGCAGATCGTCACCAAGGCCGAGATCAGCCATGCGCTGTGCGACGAGCGGCTGGCCGAGGAGATCCGCCTCGCGCAGCCGCAGTGCCCGAGCCTCAAGCAGGTGATGTTCTTCCGTAGCGATGCAGCCGACGGTCTAGAAGCACGTGCCGCGACGAAGCCAGCCACGTTCGCCAACGTCGACACCGCCGCCGAAGACGTCTGCATGATGGCCTTCACCTCCGGCACCACGGGCACACCCAAGGGCGCGGTGCAGTTCCACCGCGACGTGATGGCCGCTTGCTGGTGCTGGCCCAGGCATCACCTGCAGGCCACGCGCGACGACACCTTCATCGGCAGCCCGCCGCTGGCGTTCACCTTCGGCCTTGGCGGCCTGCTGCTCTTCCCCTTGTCCATCGGCGCGTCCACCGTGCTGCTGGAGAAGGCCACGCCCGACGTGCTGCCCGGGGCCATCGCCCAGTACCGCGGCACGGTGTGCTTTACCTCGCCCACCGCGTATCGCGCGATGGCGGCCACGGTGAAGGGCCACGACATCTCGTCGCTGCGCAAGTGCGTGAGCGCCGGCGAGACCTTGCCCGCGGCGACGCGCAAGCTGTGGAAGGACGCGACCGGCATCGAGATGATCGACGGCATCGGCTCGACAGAGCTGCTGCACATCTTCATCTCGCACACCGACACCGACGCAAAGCCTGGCGCCACCGGCAAGCCGGTGCCGGGCTACACCGCGGCCATCCTCGACGACGAGCTGAAGCCGCTGCCGCCGGGCCGCGTCGGTCGGCTGGGCATCAAGGGCCCGACCGGCTGTCGCTACCTCGGCGACGACCGGCAGAAGCAGTACGTGCAAGGCGGCTGGAACCTCACCGGCGACGCCTACCTCGTGGACGAGGACGGCTGGTACGTCTACCAGGCGCGCACCGACGACATGATCGTCACCGGCGGCTACAACATCGCCGGGCCCGAGGTGGAAAGCGTGCTGCTCGCGCATCCCGCGGTGGCCGAATGCGGCGTGATCGGTGCGCCCGACGAAGAGCGCGGGCAGATCGTGAAGGCCTACATCGTGCTGCGCCCGGGCTTCGCGGGCGACGACGCGATGTGCAAGACGCTGCAGGACTACGTCAAGCAGACCATCGCGCCTTACAAGTACCCGCGCAAGATCGAATTCCGCGATGCCCTGCCGCGCACCGAGACGGGCAAGCTGCAACGCTTTCGCCTGCGCGCCGAAGCATCGGGAGGCAAGGCATGAAGATCCTCCAACCCGCAGGATGGAAGCCGCCGCGCGGCTATGTCAACGGCGTGGCCGCGACCGGCACGACCGTGTTCGTGGCCGGCCAGATCGGCTGGAACGCGCAGTGCGAATTCGAGAGCGAAGACTTCGTCGCGCAGGTGCGGCAGGCGCTCGTCAACATTCGCGAGGTGCTGGCCGAGGCGGGTGCCAGGCCCGAGCACATCACCCGCATGACCTGGTACCTCACCGACAAGCGCGAGTACATCGCGCGCGGCAAGGAGGTGGGGGCAGTGTTTCGCGAAGTGATCGGCGTCTACAACGCCGCGATGAGCGCCGTGCAGGTGGTGGCCTTGATGGAAGACAAGGCCAAGGTGGAGATCGAGGTGACGGCGGTCATTCCCTCGTGAGACCGAACCACCCGTTCGGGCTGAGCTTGTCGAAGCCCTTGCGGCCAGTGGTGCGGGCACTTCGACAAGCTCAGTGCGATCTCAAGCCGCCCGCTTGAACGTCGCCAGCAACAACCCCACCGCGATGAACAGGCTGCCGAAGGTGCGGTTCAACACCCGCATCTGCCGAGCCGTGCGCAGCAGGCGCAGCACTTTCGCGGCCATGGCGGTGTAAAGCCCCATGACCACCGTATCGGTGAATGCGAGCGTCGCGCCGATGACGAGGTATTGCGGCGCCAGCGGGTTCGCGGGCTCGAGGAACATCGGCACCACGGCCAGAAGGAAGACCGTGCCCTTGGGGTTCACGGCGTTGACCATCCAGCCTTTCATGACGAGGTCGCGGCGCCGGACAGACGCCTGCTCCTGCGTGCTCACCGCGAGCGGGGTGGCCGGCGCCCGCCATTGCGCGATGCCCAGCCACACGAGGTAGGCCACGCCCAGCCACTTGATGACCGCGAACGCGAGTGACGAGGTGGCGATCAGCGCGCCCAGGCCGAGCGAGACGACGAGCACCTGCGTCCAGATGCCGAGGATGAGGCCGAGGGTCGTGAAGTAACCGCGGCGAAAGCCGTGGTTCAGGCCGGAGCTCATCGCCGCGATGGCGCCCGCGCCCGGCGAGATGCTGATGGCCCAGGAGGCCGCGAAAAACGTGAGCCAGACCGACAGTTCCATGGATGAAATCTCCTGCAGCCGGGCAGTGTAGGGCGAAGGTGTGGTCCGCTCACGTCGCAGGGGAATGCGCAGTCCGTGCCACGGCATGCGCGCAGTGAATGCCCTGCGGCCGCGCGCCTTCCGATCAGAAATTCGCCGTCAGTGTGAGCCTCACGCTGCGTGGCTCGACCGGATGGAAGTGGATGTCCTCCACCGGCGCGGATTCGCCCTTGAGCTGCGACGCATAGAGATAGTCGATGTCGCTTGAGCGGCGGTTGAAGAGGTTGAACACATCCAGCGCGACCTTCACGTCGCGGTTGATGCGATAGCCCGCCCGCACGTAGGCAAGGGTCGTCGCCTTGGAGCGCTGAGAGTCGTCCTCCACCAGGGGCCGAGGCCCGAAGTAGCGCAACTGGAACTGCCCGAACCACGGGCCGAATTCCGTCACCGTCGCGCCGAATGACGCGACCGTGCGGATGGCACCAGGCACGTGGTTGCCGATCGGGTTCGCATCGGCGAAGCGCGCGCTCGACACTGACAGGTCCGCATCCAGCAGCAGCCACGGACGGGCGACGTAGTGGTTGTTCCACTCGATGCCATGCCGCCGGCTCGCGCGGTTGGGCTCCGTTTCGCCGGCATCGCCCACGAACACGAGCTCCGAGCCCAGCGACAACTGCCAGAGGGCGAGCGAGCTTTGCAGGCCCGGAATGACCTGCGTGCGAAGTCCCAGCTCACCCCCCTTGGACCGCACGAGCGCATCGACACGCTCCACGGGATCGTGCGGCGCCTTCGCCGCGACGGTGGCGATGGTGCCCCGCGCGTCGTTGCTGTGAAAGCCTTGGCCGTAGTTCGCAAAGAACTCCGTCTTGTTCCACGGCCCGAAGATCAGCGACAGCTTGGGCGAGGCAATGCCCGCGCTCGCATTGCCGCTGTTCTGCGCGATGGAGCTCGCCACCTTGAAGTCGAAGCGGTCGGCGCGCAGCCCGGCCACGCTGCGCAGCCAGGGCGTCCATTGCGTGGAATTCTCGGCGTACAGGCCAAGGCTCGTCTGGCGCACGCGGCTTTCCTGGGTGGTCGACAGGCGCACGCGCTGGGCAGTGGCGTACAGGCCAACGGGGTCGAGGCGGTCGTGGCGCAACTGGATGCCGAGGGTGGTCGTGCTGTCGCGGCCGGCGAGCGAGGTGTTCCACGAACGGCTGGCGCCCAGGCCGAACGTGTCACGGTTCTCCGCCTGCTCAAACTGGTCGCCGTTCACCGAGTCGTCAGCGAAGAAGGTGAAGTCCGAGAAGAGCTTCAAACGCGAGCGGATGGCATAGGCATTGGCACGCCACTCGCCGTCCGCCAGCGTCTCGCGCCGCGAGGCCGACAAGCTGTATCGCGAGGTGTTGCCGCCGTCGCTCGGGTCGAGGTTGCCGAAGCGGCCGATGAGGCCGGAGTTGACGGCGCGCAGTGGCACCTGGTCGGTGGCGTTCCATCCGGCGTTGTAGGCCATGGCGGTGAGCGAGGTCTGCACGGTGTCGGTGGACGCCGAGTAGCGCAGCACGCCGTTGATGCGGTGGAACTTCTCTGGCGAATCCCAGGGGCCGTCGTTGTGCGCCGCTTCGAGTGCGTACAGCAGTTGGCCCGAGCCCAAGGCCGACGAATTCGCGAGCAACGATCGCCGATAGCCATGTCCACCCACCGTGAGGCTGCCGATGCCGCGCTGCAGCGTGTCCTGCAGGTCGATGTGCGCCGCACCCGCCGATGAGAAGTCGCCCTCGTCGGCGAAGTACGGCCCCTTCTTGTACGAGATGAGGTTGACGATTTCCGGGGTCAGCCAGTTCAGGTCCGAATAGCCGTGGCCATGCGCATGCGTGGGCATGTTGACCGGCATGCCGTCCACCCAGGTGGCGAAGTCGGTGCCGTGGTCGAGGTTGAAGCCGCGCAGGAAATACTGGTTCGCCTTTCCGTCGCCGCTGTGCTGCGTGACGATCACGCCGGGCACGAACTCCAGCACCTCGGCCGGGCGCAGCGTGGGCCGGCTCTCCAGCAGCCTGGCCGTCACGCTGCCCTGGCTCGCTGCGTCGGAGGTACCGATGGCGTTGACGTAGTTGCCGGCAATGACCACCTGCGGCAGCAGCTGCGCGGGGCCCGCGGCCAGTTTCACGTCGGGGGTGGGGGCTGCCTCCTGGGCGATGGCGGCGCTGCTCGCGACCCACAGGGCAGTGACCGCAATGCCGGCGGCTCGGAGTGTGGGGGTCAAGAAAGCTGGTTCCATGGGTCGACGCTGGACCTTAGCGTCGGCGTGCGACCCGTTCATGACGAAGCTGTCATGCAGGCCGGCCTGCGCACGGTGGCGCAGACCGGGCCCGTGGGCTGGTGAAGATGAAGGAGTGGGTGTTGCCATGGGCGCGCAGAGGTTCCAGCCCTCTACGCGCACCACCGGGTCTTGGATGCAGCCCGGGTCTTGCCCCGGCCCTCAGGCGTCCGCGCAGCCCGCGGCGCGGGACAGCAGCAGCTCCTTCTCCTTCAGGTTGCGGGCGAGCGATGCCGCCTTCTCGAACTCCGCACGCGCTTCGCTGCGCCGCCCGAGCTTGGCCAGCAGGTCGCCGCGCACGCTGGGCAGCAGGTGGTAGTTCTTGAGCGCAGGCTCGGCGAGCAATTCATCCACCAGTTCCAGCCCCGCCGCCGGCCCGAAGGCCATGGAGATGGCCACCGCGCGATTGAGCGACACGACGGGCGAGGGCGCGAGCTGCGAGAGCGCGTCGTACAGGGCGGCGATGCGAGCCCAGTCCGTCTCGTCTGCCGCTCGGGCCCGCGCGTGGCAGGCGGCAATGGCGGCCTGAAGGGCGTAAGGCCCGAGGCTTCCGCCGAGCGCCTCGGCCCGCTCCAGCGCCGTGAAGCCGCGGCGGATGAGCAACTGATCCCACTTCGCGCGGTTCTGTTCCAGCAGCAGCACCGGCTCGCCGGCCGGGCCTACGCGAGCGCGGGAGCGCGAGGCCTGGATTTCCATGAGTGCGACGAGCCCGTGAACCTCCGGCTCGCGCGGTGTCAACTCGGCCACGATGCGGCCGAGCCGCAAGGCTTCCTCGCACAGCGCCGGCCGCATCCAGTCATCACCTGCGGTGGCTGAATAGCCTTCGTTGAAGATGAGGTAGATGACTTCCAGCACCGATGCTAGACGCGACGGCAGCTCGTCGGCCCGCGGCACCTCGAAGGGCACATGCGCTTCCGACAATGTGCGCTTGGCGCGCACGATGCGCTGGGCAATGGTCGGCTCGGGCACCAGGAAGGCCCGAGCGATCTCATCGGTGGTGAGTCCGCCCAGCATGCGCAGCGTGAGCGCCACCCTCGCCTCGGTCGAGAGCACCGGGTGGCAGGCGGTGAAGACCAGCCGCAGCAGGTCGTCGCCGATGTCGTCGTCCAGCAGTTCGGTGAAGTCCACGCGCGCCACCTCCTCGCGCAGGGCCATTTCGTGGCCGAGCTCTTCGTGCTTTCGGGCCAGCAGCTGCTGCCGGCGCAGCCAGTCGAGCGCGCGGTTCTTGGCGGCGGCGGTGAGCCAGGCGCCGGGGTTGTCGGGCACGCCCGTCGCGGGCCAGGTCTCAAGTGCGGTGAGCAGCGTGTCCTGCGCCATTTCCTCGGCCAGGCCGACGTCTCGCAGCATGCGGGCCAGTGCGCCGATGATCTTGGCGGATTCGATGCGCCAGACGGCCTCGATGGCGCGGTGGGTGGGGGAGCTGCTCATCGCGTGAGTCCGGCTCGGCGGGGTTGGATGCGGACGACGGTGTGCATCGGGTTTCTCCCAGGTTCGGCTTCGGGCTGCATCGCTGCCCTCATCTGCACGACGAACGGCGTGGGCCGGAATCGACAAGCCATGGTCAGTCCGGCAGGCCAGGCATCCAACATGTTGCCATGCAGTTCGTCCCGGCCTTCCGACAGTTCGTCGCACGCTGACTAGCGGCAGCCGGAGCGCTCCGCTATGGTGTGCTACATCACCAACACACCCATGGATGCTGCATGCCTTCCTGGAACAACGACTTGCCGATCTACCGGCAGCTGGCCGGCCACCTCGCCGGGCAGTTGCTCGACGGCGACCCGCCCGAGGGCGAGGCGATGCCGTCGGTGCGAACACTGGCCAGCCAGTACGTCATCAACCCGCTGACCGTGACCCGGGCGCTTCAATCCCTTGTGGACGACGGCCTGGTCGAAAGCCGACGCGGGCTGGGCATGTACGTGCAGCCTGGCGCTCGTCGCCGGCTTCTGCAGGCCGAGCGGGCGCGGTTCCTCAATGAAGAATGGCCGCTCATCGTCGCGAAACTGCGCCGCCTGGGCATCAAGCCGCAAGACCTGGACTGGGAGCAGCAATGAACGATGACCACCTGATTGAAGCCAAGGCCCTCAGCGTGCGCTACGGCCGCAAGACGGCCTGCGACGACCTCAACTTCGCGATTCCCAAGGGCCGCGTCGTCGGCCTGCTGGGCCACAACGGCGCGGGCAAGACATCGCTGATGAAGGCGTTGGTCGGCCTGCTGCCGGCCGAGGGCGAGCTGAGCGTGATGGGCCTGAAGCCCGCTACCCAGCGCGTGGCGCTGCTGCAATCGCTGTGCTACATCCCTGACGTGGCCATCCTGCCGCGCTGGGCGCGCGTGGACCAGCTCATCACCCTGATGTCCGGCCTGCATCCGCGCTTCTCGGCAGAGCGTGCCCGGGCCCTGCTCAAGCGCACGAGCGTGGGCTTGAGCGACAAGGTCAAGACACTGTCGAAAGGCATGGTCGTGCAGCTGCACCTGTCGCTCATCGCGGCCATCGATGCGCGGGTGATGATCCTCGACGAGCCCACGCTCGGCCTGGACATCCTGTCGCGCAAGTCCTTCTACGAAATGCTCATCGACGAGTGGTGCGACGGCGAGCGCACGGTCATCATCTCCACGCACCAGGTGGAGGAGATCGAGACGCTGCTGAGCGACGTGATGATCCTCAACGAAGGCAAGCTGGTGCTCAACATCAGCCTGGAAGACGTGGACCGCCGCTTCGTCGCGCTCAGCCACGACGCGTTGAGCGCCGAGCGCATCGCAGCCGCGCATCCGCTGCTGCGATACCGGCAGCAAGGCGAGGCCATCGCGCTCTTCGATGGGGCACCGGCGGAGGACATCGCCGCGCTCGGCCAGCGCATGCGGCCCAAGCTCGTCGACCTCTTCGTCGCACTCACCCGCGCCCCTGAACTCGACCGCACGGTGGCCTGAACGGCGCACCGAGGAGACCCTTCCATGACGACCTTCAAGACCCTGCTGCTGCGCGAATGGATGCAGCACCACCGCGGCTGGCTCGCGGTGATGTTCGTGCCGCCGCTGCTCGTGCTCGCGGTGTTCCTGTTCACTGACAAGGGCCACATCCAGCCGCACATGCCGCTCGCGCTGATGGTGGGCACCATCGTCGCCACCACTGCCTTCGTGTTCTTCGTCACCTGGATCGTGACCTTCATCCAGGCCTCGGGCCTGGCGCGGCGCGATCACCAGGACCGCTCCATCGAGTTCTGGCTGTCGCTGCCGGTGTCCAACACCACGAGCGTGGGCGCCACCCTGGTCATGCACACCTTGCTGGTCCCGCTGATGGCGCTGGGCGTGGGCTACCTGTGCAGCCTGGTGGTCGGCGTGCTGGGCGTGACGCTGACCTCGGGCCCCGCCGGTCTGGTGGCGGTGCCCTGGACGTCGACCATCCTGGGCAGCCTCGCGACGCTGGTTCGGGTGGCCTTCGGCACCTTGCTCGGCGTGCTGTGGGTGCTTCCGCTGCTGCTGCTGGCGATGGCCTCGTCCGCCTGGCTCAAGCGCTGGGGCGTGCCGGTGCTTGTGGCCGCGCTCGTCGCGGGGCATGTGATGCTGAGCCAGGTCTACGGCATCACGGTCATTGCCGACACCGCGACCGAGCTCTTCAACAACGCGATGGTCTCGCTCATCCACGGCGCGCCGCCGGGGTTCAATCCGAAGAATGCGGAAGAACTCTTCATCAACGGCTGGCCGGTCACGCCGCACTGGTTGGTGAGCGATGCGATGGCGTCGGTGGGGGAGCTCGCGAGCCCGCTGTTCCTCTTCGCGCTGATCACGAGCGCGGTGTGCTTCGGCCTGCTGGTGCTGCGCCGCTCGCGGGCTTGAGTGCCACTACCGCAGGTACTTCGCCCGCAGATAGTTCAGATAGTCCTTCGACTCGCCCCTCACATAGGGCGACAGCAAGGTCAGCGTGTAGTACGCCGCCAGCGCGGATGGCCCGTAAGCCGGCGCCTTCTGCGGCGGCGTCAGCCGCTTGAAGGAGAACCAGCAGGTCGTGGAGAACACGATCTGCAAGGCCAGCATCTCCACGTCCTCGGGCGTTGCCGAGATCACGCCGGCCTCGGCGAGCCCCGCGCACATCGCCTTCGTTGCCACCAGGTTGCGCGCCGTGAGCGACTGGGCGCGCGTCTCCAGCTGAGGAAACTCCTTCAGCAGGTAGTCGATGTCGCGGTAGATGAAGCGGTACTCGTCGATCGCTTCATACGTGAGGTGCAGCGACAGCCACAGGTCGTCCAGCGCGGTGACCGAGGCGTTCGCATCGATGCACGGCGCGAAGCGTTCCTCGAAGCGGCGGAACAGCCAGGTGACGATCAGTTCCTTGGTGCGGAAGTGGTAGTGCAGGTTGCCCGCGCTCATGCCCAGCTCCGCCGCGATGCGGTGGGTGGACACGCCCGCGAGACCTTCCTGGTTGAACAGCGCCAGGCTGGTCTCGAGGATGCGGTCTCTCGTCCTGGTTGCGGCCGCCGCCATGCTGGCTCGCCTCAGCGCGACGTGGTCTTGCGGCTGGTGGGCTTGCCGCTCGCGGCGCGCTTTTTCGGCGACGGCGGCGGCGCCTGGATGCGTTGAAGGTGTTCGTTGATGGCTTCGAGCTGTTGACACAAGGCGGCCAGTGCCTGCGGCGACGGCATGCCCAGGCGTTCCAGCGAACGGGCCACGCGCTGGTCGAAGATTTCCTCGAACTTCTCGATGCCGCTGGCGACACCGGTATTCAGCAGCTTGGTCTCGCGCGCCGAGCGGTCGCTCGCGGATTGCGTGGTGTCCAGGCCGAGCAGCGCCTCGAAGACGCGGCTTTGTCGCGTGACGACATCGTCGCGCACGTCATTGAGTGCCTTCAGGCCGGCTCGCAGCAGCGCCTTGGCGCCCGTCTGCTTCTCGGGTTCGGCAGCGGGAGCCGAGGGCAGGGCTTGAGGTTTGACGCGAACCTTCGAGGTCGCAGCGCTGCCGCTCGTTGCCGAGCCAACACGCTTGTCCGTGCCCTTGTTCGACCTTGCAGCCATCGCATCAGCCCCCGTGTGCGTCAAAGACTTCAACCACGGAGGACACAGAGAACCCAGGGAAGAGCGCCTCCTCCGTGTTCTCTGTGTCCTCTGTGGCGAGATGAATCCAGGCCGCGGCCGGAAACGCTCCGGCCGCGTGCCGCGAGGATTATGCGCGGCGGGTCGTGCGGGTCTTGCGGGCGGCAGTCTTCTTGACCACGGCCTTGCGAGCTGCCTTGCGGGCCGGCTTCTTCGCCGTCACGGCGTCAGCGCCGACGACGCGGTCGGACAGGCGCTTGCTGCCCTGGGCCACGAAGTTGCTGATCTGCAGCGACACCTGAGCCGCGGGCATGGCCAGCGAGCTCGCAGTGCCGATGACGGCCGGGGGCAGCACGCCTTCAAGCTTGGTGCCGGCTTGAGCGATGCGCTCGATGCCGGCTTGCGCGCCCTGGCTCAGGCGGTCGATGGTGGCATCGGCACCGGCGGCACCGGCGTTCAGGCCGTTGGCCACCACGCCGCTGACTTGTTGCTGCACGCCGATCACGCGGGCCTTGACGGTGTCGCTGACGAGCGGCAGCTGACGCGCATTGACCGCGGCGGCGAAACGCTCGTTGACGACGCCAACGGCGCGCTCGGTGCTCACGCGGTAGGCGCGAACCAGGTGCTTGCCGGCTTCTTGGTATTGGCCGACGACATCGATGGCGACATTGCTCAGGGTGGGCTGGGACATGAATCCTCCGGTGGGTTTGACAGGGTGTGGGCCGGATCATCAGCGCGCGGCCATGGGCACGAAAAGCTAGAAGCGGTGGAAAGTTAGGACAAGTGCCCTAGAGGCGTGGCCGCCGCGCCGGTGTTCCCGAACGCCCGCAGCGAGGGTTCGTACGGGGGCAGTAACCCATTGGTAACGCGCCGGCCACTACAACACAATTCCAATGCCACGCTGAAGTCCGGCGCCCCTCGCCGGACCGGGTCATGGCGTGGGAGAGTCGACGATGCCGGCCACTACCGTGCACACCGCGCCCGACACGCCGGCTGCTTCGCGCTGGCGGCTGGTGCTGCTCGGCTTGCCGCGCCTTGCACGTGACGTGCCGCCCGCTTCGCTACGGCTGTCCCCCAAGGACGCAGCCTTGCTGGCGGTCGTCGCGCTCGACGGGCCGGTGGCTGCGGACCACGTGGCGAGCCTGCTGTGGCCGGACGTGGACGCGCACAAGGCCGACACCAACCTGCGCCAGCGCTTGTTCAGGCTGCGGCGCGAATGCGCAGCCGCGGTGGTGGACACGGGCAGCCTGCTGCAGCTGGCGGCAGACGTCGACACGGACCTTCGCGCAGGCCTCGCGAGAATCGATGCCGACCCGCAGGCCGCACGCGACGAACTGCTGGGCGATCTCGAATTCGACGACCTGCCCGACCTCGCGGGATGGCTGCGCACAGCGCGCTCGCGCTGGCACGAACAACGCAATGCAGCCCTGGCCGCCGCTGCCGCGCAATTCGAATCGGACGGTGCCATCGCACGCGGCCTCGTCTACGCCGAACGCCTGGCCGAGGCCGATCCGCTGTCGGAGCACGCACAGCGCCGGTTGATGCGGCTGCATTACCTGCGTGGCGACTGCAGCGCCGCCATCGCAGGTTTCGAACGCTTCGAGCAGCGCCTGAAGGACGAGCTGGGCGCGCGGCCGTCGGCGGAAACCATCGAGTTGCTGGCCACCATCGAGCGCGGTGCGGCGTCGTTGCCTGCTCGCCGCGCCGTCGCGCCGGCGAGCCTGCTTCGTCCGCCGCGCCTGGTCGGGCGCGCCGCACAGTCGCTCGCGATGGCGCAAGCCTGGTCTTGCCATCGTGCTTTCGTGCTGCTGGGGGAAGCCGGCATCGGCAAGACGCGGCTGCTGCAGGACTTCACGACGCGTGCCGAGCATGTCGTGTCGGTGCAGGCGCGGCCAGGCGAAGGTGGCATCGCCTACGCCATGCTGGCGCGCCTGCTGCGGGCGGTGCTCGCGCTCGGCACTGCGCCGCCCGACGATGCGCGCCGGCAGGCACTCGCTCTCGTCCTGCCTGAGCTCGGTGATGCTGCATCGCTTGCGGGTGCGGCGCAGCGGCTGCTGCTGCAACGTGCGGTCGATTCCACGCTGGCCGACGCCGCATCGGCGGGCCTGCGTGCCGTCATCGTCGACGACCTTCACTTTGCCGATGACGCGAGCGTGGAGTTCCTGCAGTCGCTCACGCAGTCCGAGACCTTGGCGATGCTCGATTGGGGCTTCGCGCATCGGACGGCCGAAACCAGCGCCGCGGTGACGGCGCTCCATGCCGCGCTCGAAGAAGATCGCCGGCTGGAGTCGATCCCGCTCGCGCCGCTCAGCCTCGTGCAGATGACCGAGTTGATCGAGTCGCTGGCCTTGCCCGAGCTCGATTCGGCCAAGCTCGGGCCCGCCTTGCTCAAGCACACCGGTGGCAATCCGCTGTTTGCGCTGGAAACACTGAAGGACATGGTGCTGGCTGGCCTCACGGCCGAAGGACGGTTGCCTCAGCCCAATACCGTGGGCGCGCTGATCGAGCGGCGCTTGTCGCAACTGTCGCCTGGCGCGCTCAAGCTCGCACGCACCGCCGCGTTGGCCGGGCCGCAATTTGGCGCGGAGCTGGCCGTGGCGGTGCTGGAGGCGCACCCGCTCGACATTGCCGAGCCTTGGCGCGAACTCGAGTCGGCACAGGTGATTCGCGATGGCGCCTTCGCGCACGACCTGATCTTCGAAGCCACGCTGGCCTCGGTGCCGCCGCCCATCGCGCAGCTGCTGCATCGGCGGATCGCTGCGTTCCTCGTGCAGCAGTGCGCGCAACCGGCCAGCATCGCGCCGCATTGGGCCGGCGCCCGCGAATGGACCCTGGCCGCCGATGCCTACGTGGCTGCCGCACGCCAGGCGCAATGCGCCTCGCAACGCAGCCATGAGGTCGAACTCTGGCATTCGGCGAGCGAGTGCTTCAACCAGGCCGCCGACGCCGACCGCTCGTTCGACGCACGCTGCGAGAGCATTCCCGCGCTGATCGTCGTGCACGGCGTCGCGCATGCGAACGGGGTGATCGACGCGCTGCTCGCGCAAGCCCACACCAACCGCCAACGCGTGGCCGCACTCACCGCGCGCGCCATCGCCGCGCTGATGGCCGCCGATCACGAGACGGGCGTGGCCGCCGCGGTGCAGGCGGGCGAGTTGGCACGGCAGCTCGATTCGCCATGGCCGCGCTTCGAGGCGGCACGCCTCCACGCGGTGGGCCTCGCGCAAGGCGGCCATGCCAGCGACGCGCTTGCGGCCATCGAGCCGTTTCGCGACACCGTGGAGCGCGATGGCAACGTCGAGCACAAGGCTCACTTCTGGTCGGACTACGCCTATGTGCTGAACGCCGCCCGCCGCCTGCGCGACACGGCATCGGCGCTGGAGCGCGCGATCGACAACACGCGCGCCCAAGGCGACCTGTCCGAGCTCGCCACGCTGATCTCCAACCTGGCCACCGTCAAGGGCAACCTCGGCCATGCCGACGAGGCCCTGGAGCTCTCGCAACGCGCCTGGTCGCTGCAGGTTCAACTCGGCACCACCGACGGGCCGGCCGGCGGCGTGGTGGAGACCTACGTCGGCCTGTACTGCGGCATGGTCGGCCTCTACGACGACGCGCTCGCTCGGCTCGATTCGGCCATTGCCCGCTTCGAGCGCGACGGCCAGAAGACGTGGATCGCCGTCGCGAACAACCACAAGGCGTGCTTCCTGATGCAGTTGGGCCAGTTCGCCCGCGCGCGACAGGCGCTGGACCACGAAGCGCCGACGGTCGATTCCGTGCGGGCGCGCACCACGGCGCTGTCGGCCCGGCTGGATCACGCGCTCGGTCAAGCCGACGGTGGCGGCCTGTCTCGGGCGCTCGACATCCTGCGGCGCGGCGGCGACCCGCATGTGAGGATGCAGGCGCTCCTGGACGAGGCGGAGCATCTCGAGCCCAGCTTGTCGGTCGCACGCCTCGACGAGGTGCTGCGCATGGCTGAAACACTCGAATTCGGCGGTGTCGTCATGCGCGGCGGGCTGTTGCGCGCGAGGGCGCTGCATCGCGATGGCCGGCCGGCCGAGGCCGCGGCGCAGTTGCGCACGCTGCTGCCACGCCTGGAGCAAGTGGTGCCCGCCGACATGTACCTGCCCGATGCGTGGTGGATCGCCGCCACCGTGTTCGAAGCCTGCGGCGCAGACGAAGACGCACTGATGGCCTTGGGGCGCGGCACGGCGTGGGTCCGGCAGGTGGCGCTGCCGCATGTGCCGCAGGCGTACCGCGAGAGCTTTCTCGAGCGCAACCCGACCAATCGCGCGCTGCTTGCAGCCGCCTCGCGGCGCATGGCCTGAACGGCCTGGTCTTCGATGCATCGCACCGCGGTAACCGCCCGGTAACGCGACCGGGAATATCTTGCCCCTCAAGCCCTGACGACCCTCGTCCGGGCAACACCGGAGGGGACCACCATGAATCGCCAGTCACTGCTTCTGATCGTGGGTGCGCTCGCATCGGGCGCCAGCTTGGCCGCAGACCGCCAGATCGCGGTCCCGGCGAAGGTGGCCATGTCCTGGGGCTACGTCACCGGCTCGACCCTGGTCAAGCCGTCGCGCACCATGGGTGTCGGCTTTTGGCAGCGCGCGTCAGGTGCCAAGCCCGGTGTTGGCGAAGTCTTCGTGTCGGAGATGGAATACCAGCTGCCCGAGGCGCCGGCGACTCGCCTGCGGTCGGCCAGCTTCCAGTTCAGCGGCACGCCGTCCCAATGCGTGGGCAACGAGCCGGTGGTGGTCGACGTCTATGCCTACGTTGGTGACGGCAAGGCCGACGTCGCGGACACGACGGTTGGCTCCAAGATCGCGACGCTCACCGCCGATTGCACCGACCGCGCCGCGTTCTCCCGGCCCATCGACGTGACGCGCATCGTGCAGCAGACGACGGTGGCGTCAGGCATCCGCTTCGTCGGATTCAACGTGCGCAAGGCCAACAACCGCCAGGGCCCGGGCTTGTTCGCGCTGACTGCCGGAAAGCTCACGGTGGTGGTCGCCGACCAGGACATCAATGCGCATGCGGCGACACCGGGCCACCGGGCTGCCGCCGTGGGGGGCCAGGCGCCCGCGGCGGTCGCGCAGGCCGCGCCGCCGATGCAGCAACGCATGGCCCAGCGAGCCGACATGGCCCGGCGGGAGCCCCAAGCCCTTGCTGCCGCGGCACAAAAGAAGCCAGCCGCGTCGGGAGCAGCAGCGGCGACCATGATGCGCAACCAGAACAAGTAGCGAGGCGACACCATGAACACCTCGCTCGAACGACTTGCGCTGGCGAGCGCCGTTGCCGTGTTCGCGACGCTGCTGGCTGGCTGTGGGAAATCCGGTGATGCCACGGGCGGTGCGACGGCGAAGAAGGCCGCGACCTCGACCGCCAACCACGATGCGGGCGCATCCGCCGAAGCCGTGGCGAAGCAGGCGCGCGCCGACCTGTCATGCCCCGCGAAGATCGCCTCGCCGCAGCGGGGCGCCGATCAACCCGTGGACGATGTGCTCGGCGTGCGGCCCGGGCTTGGCTACGAAGAAGCAATGAGCGCCGTCCTGTGCACGCACGACCTGCTGGTGGCCCAGCCCGCGACCGGCCGAGGCTTCAGGCTTCAGGCCGCCGAAGGGCGAAACGTCCGCCAGGGTTTCAGCGCGGCCTTCGCCGAGGCGCGTGTCGTGAAGACCGGCAAGCAGATCGTGCAGGAGAGGCAGATCGAAGACATGGTCCGCGGTGGAAACGGGGTGCGCGAGGCACTAAAGCCTGGGCAGGCCCGATGGTTCGTCGGCACCATGGGGCTGCCTGGTCACGAGCGGGTGTTGAGCGTGGCGCGCGAGGAGCGATTTGCACCCGAACAGAGCCCGACGCTCGACACGGTGCTCGACGCCTTGCTGAAGAAGTACGGCCCACCGACCCGCGAGCAGCGCGGCGCGAGTGGCCAGCTGCCGATCGTGCGCTGGACCTACGACCCGCAGGGGAAGCTCGTCACTACCGCATCGCCGCTGTTCAACAAATGCACCGGCTCGTCAGACCCGGATGGCGGCGTGAACGTGACACCCGATTGCGGCATCGTGGTGCAGGCGCTGCTCGTTCCGCTGACGAGCAATCCGAAGCTGGTCGATCGCATGCAGGTGGGGGTGGTGAACCAGGGTGCCGCCTACCAGATGATCACCGCGACCGAACAGGCGCTCGGCCAGGCGGACGAGCAGCGACGCGCGAAGGAAGTCGAGAAGGCGGGCAAGAACGCGAAGGCGCCGACGCTCTGACGCCTTCGCTGGGTGAACGCTCAGGCCGGCAGCGGCGCCAGCCCGTGCCGCTGCCGCGCCCGGTTGCAGGCCTCGTCGCCCACGCCCATCGGCGAGCGCAGGCCGAACTCGCGGCACGGCGACGGGCGCCATTCGTAGATGCCGCAATGCGCCTTCACGCCCACCGCGCCGACCAGGGCCGCGCAGCGCGGCGAGGCATGGTCGGTGCCGCGCATCCGGCAGGTGTGGCCGGTGACGTCCACGGCCAGGCCCGACGGCACGTGGCCGCCTTCGTCGTCCAGTTCGTCGCGTGCGAAGTCGACGCGAAAGCTCGCGCAGCACGCGCCGCAGGCGGTACAGGGGTTGGTGGCCGGGGTCATGTCACGAGAAGACATCGGCCGAGTTTAGGATCGCCCGCCATGAGCAGCGCAGCTTCGGCCGGGTATTCCGGCACGTCATTGCCGAAAAAGTTGGGCATCGCCGCCGGCCAGCAGGTCTGTGCCATCGACCCGCCCCGGCCGTACCAGGAGCTGGTCGCGCCCTGGCCAGAAGGCGCACAGCTCGTGGCCGAGCCGGACGTGCGCACCTCGCTCGTCCACCTCTTCGTCACCGAGCGCGAGACCCTGGCGCGCTGGACGAAGGCGCTGCGCGACACCTTGCCGCCCACGGCGGTGCTGTGGGTGTCCTGGCCCAAGAAGGCGTCGAAGCAGCCGACCAACATCACCGAAGACGTCATCCGCGAAATCGTCCTGCCGATGGGCTGGGTGGACGTGAAGGTCTGTGCGGTGGACGCGACCTGGTCCGGTCTGAAGCTCATGGTCCGCAAGACGCTGCGCTGATTGCCCCTACCGTCTTCGCGGTCCGCAGGTGCAGGCATCCGCGGATGGGGCGAAGATGCTTGCGGCCCGTGGACGTCGGGTCGTTTCACCGGAGGAGCCCGCATGGCCTTGTCCCAGGACGACAGCAACGATCTCGGCAAGCAGGTGCGCGCGGCATTCGAGCTGGACCCGCGCGTCGCCTCGCACCGATTCCCGATCCAGGTGGTGATGAACGGGCAGGGGCTGGTCCTCGAAGGCGAGGTGGAGAACATTGCAGCCAAGCGCGTGGCGATGCAGGTCGCGCAACGCGTGTCGGGCATGCAGAAGGTGATCGACGCGCTCAAGCTCGTGCCCTCCGAGCCCCGGACCGATGGCGAGATCCGCGATGGCTTCGTGCGCTCGCTTCAATCGCAAACGGAGTTGCGCAACGTGAACCTGAGGCAGTTGCACAAGGGCCGCATGGAGGTGGTGCAGCAAACGCAGGACGACTGGCCGGCCGGCAGCATCGATTTCACGGTCGCTGACGGCGTGGTCGCGCTGACAGGCGAGGTGATGAGCCTGAGCCACAAGCGCATGGTCGAGGCGCTGGCCTGGTGGACGCCGGGTTGCCGCAACGTGGTCAACCAGCTCGAGGTGAAGCCCGCCGAGGACGACAACGACGACGAGCTGGCCGACGCCGTCCGCCTTGTCTTCGAGATGGACCCGATGGTGCATGCCGACCAGATCGGCATCCGCATCGAGGATGGGGCGGTGACCTTGTCAGGCATCCTCAATCGCGAGGAAGAGCGCCGGCTGGCCGAGATGGACGCCTGGTCGGTGTGGGGCGTGAAGGACGTGCGCAACCAGATCAAGCTGAGCTGAGGCTTTCGCTCTCACGCCGCTTTCACCCCGTTTGCGTTTCCCCTGCGTATCACCGGGCATCACAGCCCCGGAGATGCGCCATGCCCAGCCGAAGAGCCGTTCTTGTCCATGCCTTGACCACCGCGTCCGCGAGCGTCGCGGCCGGGTTCATGCCGTTCGCCGAAGCGGCCTCGTCGCGCGGCACGCTCAAGCCTTACGAGAGCGATGCGCAGTTCATGCGTGCGCTGCAGCGTTGGCGCGATGCGGCAGCGCGCTCTGGCGTGCGACGAAAGGAGGCGATGGCCGACGCGCAGCAGGCGCCGACGTCCGGCTCGGCCATGGCCGCGCCCGCGGCAGCGCCGATGGCCGAATCGGTGGCCAAGTCCAGCGACGCCAAGTCCGAGTCCATCACCAACAACCAGACCGCCGGCGTCGATGAAGGCGGCATCGTCAAGCGCGCGGGCGACCACCTCGTCATCCTGCGGCGCGGGCGGCTCTTCACCGTGCGCATAGGCGGCGATGTGCTGGAGCCCTCCGACCGCATCGATGCCTTCGGGCCCGGCAGCAGCCCGCAAGGCGCCTGGTACGACGAGCTGCTGGTGTCGGGCTCGACGGTGGTGGTCGTGGGCTACAGCTACGAGCGCGGCGGCACGGAGATCGGGCTGTTCGAGCTGTCTCGCGACGGCCGCCTGGCCTACCGCGCGACCTGGCACTTGCGCAGCTTCGACTACTACTCATCGCGCAACTACGCGAGCCGCCTGGTCGGCAACAAGCTCGTCTTTTATACGCCGAGCGTGCTGCAGCCGTACGGCGCCGGCGACCCGTGGGACCAGCTGCCGGCTTGCCGCCGCTGGCGCCCTGGCGCGACGCCCTCGGATTTCCAGCGCATCCTGCCGGCCACGCGCATCTACCGCACCGACGACGACTTCGAAGCTGGCGAAACGCTGGCGCTGCACACCATCACAAGCTGCGACTTGTCAGGCGCGGACCTGCGTTGGGAATCGACCGCCGTGCTTGGGCCCGCAGGCCGGGTGTTCTACGTGTCGCAAGGCTCGGTGTACGTGTGGACGAGCGCGTCGCGACGTGAAGCCGCTGGCTCGGCGGTGTTTCGCATTCCGCTGGACGGCGCGGCGCCCACCGCGATCAAGACCGCGGGCGTGCCCATCGACCAGATGTCCTTTCTCGAGGACTCGAGCGGCCACCTCAACGTGCTGCTGCGCAGCGATGGCCGGGGAGAAAGCATGTGGGGCAGCGAGCGCACGCGCGGCGACATGGCCATGCTGCGCGTGCCACTCTCGGCCTTCGGCGATGGTCGCGATTCGGCGCAGCGCGAGCACTACCGCGCGTTGCCTTCGGTGAGCGGCTTCGCAGTGCACAACCGCTTCGTGGGCGACTGGCTGTTGTGGGGTGGCCCGAACACCGGCATCGTTCCGGGCCTGCCACGGACCGGCGCATGGGCGGTTCGCTATGCCGACTTCTCGGCCGATGCGCAGCCGCTCTCGCCCGGCCACCAGGTCGAGCGCATCGAGGCGATGGGCGAGGACGCGCTGCTGGTGGGCAATGCGCACGGCGATCTGCACTTCACGAGCGTTCGCCTGTCGCGTCGAGAGGCCGAGCTGGCCGGCCGCCATGTGGTGCCGGGCGCCACGCAAGCGGAGGCGCGCAGCCATGGCTTCTTCTACCGGCCGACGGGTTCGCGCGAAGGCATCGTTGGCTTGCCAACCATCGGGCGCGGCGGGGTGCGGCCATTGAGCGAGGATGGCGGCGCCGCGGGCGCGGCGTCGGTCGTGTTCCTGCGCGTGCGCGACCTCGCCTTCTCGCCACTTGGCCAGCTGCGGTCGCGCGCGAGCGGTCAGCGTGACGACGCCTGTGTCGCATCCTGCGTGGATTGGTACGGCAACGCGCGGCCGATCTTCATCGGCGAACGAGTTTTCGCGCTGCTGGGCTATGAGCTGGTGGAGGGCCGGCTGGGCGGGGGGCGATGGGGTGGCGACGCTTGGGGCGAGCGCATCGAGGAGCGGCGGCGGGTCGACTTCTCGCCGGGCCCGCGCTCGATGGGCGGCCGGTATTCGCCGTTCAACTGAGGCGCTGGGCTGCAGAGGCAGGGCTTTCCCGGGTCGGCTTGCCGCGGGGCGCGAAAGACGAGAACATGGCCGCTCATCCTTTCGACTGCCGAATCCATGATCCAGCTCAGCCGTACCGTCCTCGCCCTTGCCGCGTGCCTTGTTTCTATCGGGGTTCGCGCCGCCGAGGTGTCCGAGCACACCAAGGCGGCCGACCGCTGCGAGAACGCCGTGGCCGAGACGGTCAAGCGCATGCGCGGCAAGGAGGCGCAGGAGGTCGAGTTCTTCGGCGCCAAGCGGCAGATCGCGCCCACGCCCGAGGAGGACCTGGGCGTGAAGGGCGAGGGCCGCTACCGCCGGCCGGGCGGCGAGCAGGTCAACTTCAGCTACAGCTGCGCCTACAACGCGAAGACGGGTGGTACGTCGGGCGCGCTGTTCCGCGAGACGGGGAGCACCGCCGGCGGCACGGCCAAGCCCTGGGAGCCCGACCTCACGAGCGTGTCGCCCGAAGCCTGCGAGAGCGCCACGGCATCCGCGTTGAAACAGAAGTATCCGCGTGTGGGCCGCATCGCCTTCGGCTCCGATTCGCGCAAGCTGCGTCCTGCCCCCAACGACCACACCCTGCTCGAAGCGCAGGGCGCCGTCGAACCCGCGCCCGGCATGAACCTCGTGCCCTTCACCTACCGCTGCGAATTCGAGACCAAGGGCGGCAAGGTCGTGCACGTGGAGACGAGCGACTCGCTGAACTCGCACTGACGGTGCACTGATGCTCCCTCGTCACGACGCGCAGACGCCGTGCGAATCGTGCACGGCCATTGTGGAGATTGCGGTCTCGCACTTCGCGCCGGCCTGATAAGTTCAGCCGCATGAGCGCGACGCCTCCCCAACCGCAGCCCCTGGCTTCTGCCCCCTCCGTCGCGACCGTCTCCGCCTGGACGCCGCTCACCAACACGGTCTTTCGCATGCTGTGGGGCGTGTGGGTGGCGGCCAACGTGTGCATGTGGATGAACGACGTGGCCGCAGCCTGGTTGATGACCTCGCTGAGCCCGTCGCCCATCATGGTCGCGCTGGTGCAATCAGCCTCGACGCTGCCCGTCTTCCTGCTCGGCGTGCCCAGCGGGGCGCTGGCTGACATCCTCGACCGACGCCGCTACTTCATGGCGACGCAGGTGTGGGTGGCGGTGGTGGCGGTGCTCATCTGCATCGTGGTGAGCGCGGATGGGATGAGCGCGCCGGTGCTGCTCGCGCTCACCTTCGCCAATGGCGTGGGCCTTGCGATGCGCTGGCCGGTGTTCGCGGCCATCGTGCCCGAGCTCGTGCCGCGCGCGCACTTGCCGGCGGCGCTGGCACTCAACGGCGTCGCGATGAACGCGTCGCGCATCATCGGCCCCATCGTCGCGGGCGCCATCATCGCGAGCCTCGGCAGCGCCTACGTGTTCGCGCTCAACGCCGTGCTGTCGGTGGGCGCCTTCTTCGTCATCCGACGCTGGAAGAACGAGCGCAAGGTGAGCGCGCTGCCGGGCGAGCGCTTCGTCGGTGCGATGCGCGTGGGCCTGCAGTACGTGTGGCAATCGCGGCGCATGCATGCGGTGCTCATCCGCGTGGCGATCTTCTTCCTGCAATCGATGGCGCTGATGGCGCTGTTGCCATTGGTGGCGCGCGGCCTGCACGGCGGCGGCGCGGGCACTTTCACGCTGCTGCTGGCCTGCATGGGCGCGGGCGCGATCGTCGCGGCCTTCTTCCTGCCGCGGCTGCGAGCCAGCGTCTCGCGCGACGACATCGTCACCTGGGGCACGGTGATCCAGGCGGTGGCCATGCTCGTCATCAGCATCGCGCCGAACATCCTCGTCGCGGCGCTGGCCATGGTGGTGGCGGGCGCGGCGTGGATCTCATCGGCCAACTCGCTCACCGTGTCCGCGCAGCTCGCCTTGCCGGACTGGGTGCGAGCGCGCGGCATGTCGATCTACCAGATGGCGCTCATGGGCAGCTGCGCGGTGGGTGCGGCGCTGTGGGGCCAGGTGGCCACCTGGACGAGCGTGCAGGCAAGCCTCGCGTTTGCCGCGGCACTCGCCATTGCATGCCTGGCCATCACGAATCGGTTCAAGGTCGAGTCGGGCGTGATGGAGGACTTGACGCCGGCGCAGTTCGCGCGGCCCGCGGGCACGGACATCGAGCTCGATCCGCACGAAGGGCCGGTGCTCATCACGGTCGAGTACCAGATCGACCCGGCGCGCACGGACGACTTCCTGCAGGTCATGCAGGAGAGCCGGCGCAACCGGCTACGCCACGGCATGCTGTCGTGGGGACTCTTCCGCGACCCGGCCGACCCGGCGCGCTACATCGAGCACTTCGTTGATGAGTCGTGGGTCGAGCACCTGCGGCACTTCGAGCGCATGAGTGCCTTCGACCTGTCGCTGCGCGAGCGGCGGCTCGCTTTTCACATCGGCGACAAGCCGCCGGTGGTGCATCGGCTCATCGCACAGGCGCTGGACCATTAGCGGGTTGAGGCCATCGAGCGTAGGACAAGGGTGACACGAAGGTGCGTTGCCGGCTGACGGCGTCGGCGCGGAGGCCGGGCTAAGGTTCAGCCAGCAACTTCGAGGAGCTCGCATGAAGAAGTCTGTCCTCTTGATCCCCGCGTTCGCCAGCGTCCTGGCCCTGAGCGCCTGCGATCGGCCCACCACCGTCGTCACCAATCCGCCGCCTGCCACCTCGACCTCTGGCACGTCGAGCACCACGAGCACCGAGCCCGCACCGCCGCCGGTGGTCGTGCAGCAGCAGGTGCCGGTCCCTGTGCCGGTCCCCGGACCGCCGGGGCCGCAGGGTGAGCCGGGCAAGCAGGGCGCGCCTGGTGACACCGCCGTGGTGGTGGTGCCGCCCGCGGCTGCGTCAGAGCCGAAGTAGTCGCGCTACGGTGCCACCGCGTCGGCTGCCCGCACCACGGTGACGGTGCAGTCCGACTCGGCCACCACCTGCGCCGACACGCTGCCCAGGTAGCGCCTCAGCACCGAGCTGCTGCGCGCGCCCATCACGATGTGGTCGGCCTGGTTGCGGCGCGCGTAATCGACGATCGCCGTGGCCGGGTCGGGCGCTTCGATGACGTGGAAGGTGACGCGCGTCGCTTCGCCTTCCCCCAGCGCCGCAACCAGCGGCCGCGCCCAGTGCTTGAGCTGGACCAGCATGTTGACGTGGCGGCTGCTGCCGTCTTTCTCGGTGAGTTCGTCCATGCCGATGCGGTTGACCTTCATGACCGCGAGGCACGCGAGCCGCGCGCCTGGTGCCGTGGTCATCACGCGCTGCACGGTGGCCTGAATTGCTTCCAGCAGCCGCGGCTCGGCGCCGATCACGTCCACTGCCACCAGCACGATCGGGCTGCGTGCCGTCTGCGTGCTCACGCTCGTGTCGGCACGCGGCTCCGCGCCCATGGACTTGAACCAGCGCTTCATTCGGCGCCAGGCGCCTTGCCGGGTGCTGCGTTCGGCGCGTGAGGTCAGGACCACCTGGTAGGGGTTGTGGAGGTCGAGCGCGAGCTGTGCCGCGCTCTCGTGCCGGTTGGCGGGGTTCACCTCCAGGCAGCGAAGAATGATCTCCTGAAGCCAGGGCGGGCAGTCCGGTCGCAGCGTGCGCACCGGCACCGGGTCGGTGTAGAGCCTCTGCCGCAGGCCGCGCACGCTGGTCGGATTGCCGAAGGGCCGCTCGCCGGTCGCGAGGTGGTACAGCATCACGCCGAGCGCGAACAAGTCGCTGCGCGGGTCGTTGCGGATGAATTGCACCTGCTCCGGCGACATGTAGGGCGCGGTTCCCATGGGCAGCTCGAACTCTTCTTCCAGCAGGTCGGGCAGGCGGTCGTGGCGCGACAGGCCGAAGTCGATGAGCACCGCTTCACCGCTCGGGCGGAACATGATGTTGCTCGGCTTCACGTCCAGGTGCACGACGTGCTGGCGGTGCAGGTCGTGCAGCGCGTTGGCCACCCTGCAGCCAATGTCGGCCACCTCCACGAGCGGGATGGGCGCCGCATCAAGCCGCGCCTTGACCGATGGCCCGGCGATGCGCTCCATCACGATGTACGGCTGGCCGGTGAAGTCGCCGTTGGCCACGAAGCGCGGCACGTGGATGCCGGCGAGCGAGGGCAGGATCATCTGCTCCACCTCGAATCCGACGATGGTGGTCGGGTCGTCGCCGCCCTTGATGCGCGGCACTTTCATGATCAGCGGCAGGTCGGCGTCCGGCCCGCTCGCGTCGAGCCGGCTCACACGCCACAGCGTGGCCATGCCGCCCTTGTGCGTGCGCTCTTCCAGCACGAAGCCGTCGATGACCTGGCCTTCCTCGAGCGGTGCCCGAGGCGGCGCCTCGTCAGTCGCCATCGACCAGCCGCTCGGCCAGCCGCTCAGGCAGGCCGGCCGCGCGGACCTTGGCTGCCGCCGCCTCGTGGTCGTAGGGCACGCGGTGGAAGGTGAGGGTGTGCGTGGCGGTGTCGAACATCGCGTAGGCCGCGGCAGGGTTGCCGTCGCGCGGCTGGCCGACGGAGCCGGGGATGGCCAGCCACTGGCGCTGCAGCGACAGCGGAATGGGCACACCCGCCACCGGCACGAACTCGCCGGCCTTTCCGGTTTGCGTCAGGTGGAAGAGCTTGGGCTCATGCACGTGGCCGCAGAAGGTGAAGCGGCTGTCGGTGCAATGCAGGCTGCGGATGGCTTCCATGCGGCTCACCACGTAGGCCCACTGGTCGGGCGCAAAGGCGTTGGCATGCACGTAGAGCCGGTCGTCCTCGCGAACGGACATGGGCAGCTGTTCGAGGAAGGCGAGCTGCTCGTCGTCGAGGTGCTTGCGCGTCCACTCGACGACCTCGCGAGCTTGCGGGACCATCGTCGGTGTCGGGCCCTTCACGACGGCGGAATCATGGTTGCCCATCACTGCCACCGCGCCCAGCCTGACGTGCTCGATGACGAAATCGACCACCCAACCCGGCTCGGCGCCGTAGCCCACGAAGTCGCCGAGGAAAGCGTAGCGCTGCGCGCCCTGCGCCACCGAGTGCGCCATCACCGCCTCGACCGCATCGCGGTTGGCGTGGAGGTCGGTGACCAGCGCGAGCTTCATGCGACGTGGGGGCTGACATCCGCCCGAGCGCCGGGCCGCCCCAAGCCGGGCGGCGCCCCCTCGGGGGGCAGGAGCGAAGCGACGTGGGGGTGGTCCATCTCTCTCTAGCCGATTCGGCCCAGCAGCAGGTACTCCATCAGCGCCTTCTGCACATGCATCCGATTCTCGGCCTCGTCCCACACCACCGATTGCGGGCCGTCGATGACGTCGGCTTCGACCTCTTCGCCGCGGTGCGCCGGCAGGCAGTGCATGAAGAGCGCGTCGGGCTGCGCCGCGGCCATCATCTCGCCATCGACGCACCAGTCTGCGAAGGCCTTGACGCGCGCCTCGTTCTCGGCCTCGTAGCCCATGCTCGTCCACACATCGGTGGTGACGAGGTGGGCGCCTCGACAGGCGTCCAGCGGGTTCTTGAAGATCTTCAGGCAGTTCGTGTTGGTCACGCCCGCGACCTTCGCGTCGATCTCGTAGCCGCCGGGCGTGCTCACGTGCAGCGTGAAGCCGAGGATGTCGGCCGCCTGCAGCCAGGTGTTGGCCATGTTGTTGCCGTCGCCCACCCACGCCACCACCTTGCCCGCAATGCCGCCGCGGTGCTCGATGTAGGTGAAGATGTCCGCGAGGATCTGGCAGGGGTGGTATTCGTTGGTCAGGCCGTTGATGACGGGCACCCGTGAGTTGGCCGCGAACGCTTCGATCTTGGTCTGCTCGAAGGTGCGGATCATCACGATGTCGACCATGCGGCTGATGACTCGCGCGCTGTCTTCCACCGGTTCGGCGCGGCCCAACTGGCTGTCGCCGGTGGTGAGGTTCACCACCGAGCCACCCATCTGGTACATGCCCGCCTCGAAACTCACGCGGGTTCGCGTGCTGGCCTTCTCGAAGATCATCGCGAGCGTGCGATCGACCAGCGGCGTGTACTTCTCGTAATTCTTGAAGCGCTTCTTGATGATCGCCGCGCGCTCGAAGAGGTAGGCGTATTCCTCGGCGCGGAAGTCCTTGAACTGCAGGTAGTGCTTGATCAGGCTCATGCCGGGTTTCATTGTTGTGGCGCTGGCGTGGCGAGGAAGTCCTTGATGAGCGGACACAGGATCGCGACGATCTGCTGCGCTTCCGGCGCGCTCAGGATGAGCGGCGGCACGAGGCGGATCACGCGATCGGCGGTCACGCTGATCATGAGGCCGGCCTCGGCCGCGCGCGACAGCAGTTCCCCGCAGTTGCGCGCCAGCTCGATGCCGATCATCAGGCCCTGGCCGCGGATCTCGACCACGCCGTCCACGCCCTGGAGCTCGCGCTGCAGGCCCGCGCGCAGCGCAGCGCCGACGTTGGCGGCGTTGTCCAGCAGCTTGTCTTCTTCCATGATCGTCAGCGTCTCGATGCCGGCGCGCATCGCGAGCGGGTTGCCACCGAACGTGGTGCCGTGGTTGCCCGCCTGCAGCACGTTGGCCGCGCGCGGGCCGCAGACGATGGCGCCCACCGGCACGCCGGAGCCCAGGCCCTTGGCCAGCGGCATCACGTCCGGCTTGATGCCGGCCCACTGGTGCGCGAACCACTTGCCCGTGCGGCCGATGCCGCACTGCACCTCGTCGAGCATCAGCAGCCACCCCTTGTCGTCGCAGATGCGGCGAACGGCCTGCAGGTACTCGACCTTGGTCGGGTTGATGCCGCCTTCTCCCTGGATCACTTCAAGGAACACCGCGACCACGTTGGGGTTGGTGGCGGCCACGTGCTCGATCGCGCCGACGTCGTTCAGCGGCACGCGCACGAACCCTTCGACCAGCGGCCCGAAGCCGGCCTGCACCTTCGGGTTGCCGGTGGCCGACAGCGTGGCGATGGAACGGCCGTGGAAGGCGTTCTGGTAGACGATCACCTCGGGCCGTTCGATGCCCTTGTCGTGGCCGAACTTGCGGGCGATCTTCAGCGCGCCTTCATTGGCTTCCAAGCCGCTGTTGCAGAAGAAGACGTTGTCGAGGCCGGAGATTTCGCACAGCTTGGCAGCCAGGCGCTCCTGCAGCGGCGCGGCGTAGTAGTTGGAGGTGTGGATCAGCTTGCCGATCTGCTCCTGCAGCGCCGGCACAAGCTTGGGATGCGCATGGCCCAGCGTGTTGACGGCGATGCCGCCCAGGCCGTCGAGGTATTTCTTGCCCTCGGTGTCCCACAGCCAGCAGCCTCGGCCATGCGACAGGGCCATCGGCAGGCGGCCGTAGGTCTTCATCACATGGGGTTCGGGCGTTGCAGGGACTTTCTCAGGGGCATTCATCGAGCGCTCTCCGCGTTGACGAGGTGGGTGACGCCAGCGGCCTGACAGCGCGCCGACAGGAAAATGTCAGCGGCAACCGCGATGATTCGCACGGCGCCGAGGCGATCGATTCTAAGGGTCCGCCCCAATGTGCCGATGTGTAGGGGATGGGCGCCAGAGACTTCCAGTTCGACCGTGCTGCAACGCAGCACAAACGCGGCACAATACCGCCTGCCGTTCGCAGTCCCTTGTGGATCGAGCACCCTTCCTGGGCCGCCTTGCCGGCCCGCCAGCAACGAATGACCGATCCCAAACCGCGCCAAGTCTTCATCCAGGGCATCACGCTGGACGGCAAGACCTTCAGGCCGAGCGACTGGGCCGAAAGGCTCTGCGGGGCGATGTCCTGCTTCCGGCCCGAGGGCTCGGCCGGCGGCATCGGCTCCTTCATCGGCTACTCGCCTTATTGCGTGCCGCAGGTCATCAATGGCGTGAAGTGCGTGATCGTCAACGAGAAGCTTCGCGAGATCGAACCCATGGCCTGGGACTTCGTCGTCAACTTTGCGCGAGACAACAAGCTGCAGACCAGCGAGGCTTGCTTGCTGCCCGACGAGGATTCGCCGCCGGTGAAGTGAGGCTGAGGTGCCTGCGGCGCAGCGAGGCCTCGGGCCGAGGTGGGCGCATCAAAGCCGACGCGCCAAGGCCAACGCATCAAAGTCGACCAGCAAAACAAAAAGGGCTCGCAGTTGCGAGCCCTTTTTCACCTGGATCGTTTGCCGTCTTTATGCGGCGGCAGTCGCGAGCGCCTTGACCTTGGCGGCCAGACGGCTCTTGTGGCGAGCAGCCTTGTTCTTGTGGAAGATGCCCTTGTCGGCGACCGAATCGATCACGCTTTGGGCAGCCTGGAAGAGTTCAGTAGCCTTGGCCTTGTCGCCAGCGACAACAGCCTTTTGCACGTTCTTGACGACAGTGCGGAATTTGGAGCGCAGCGCCGTGTTGGCGGCGTTCAGCTTGACGTCCTGGCGGACGCGCTTGCGGCCCGACGCGATGCGGACCGTCTTTTTCTTGGCTTTGGATGAGGTGGCCATGCTTGAGCTTTGAATCCAGGTGGAGCTTCGGACAAGAAAGGACCTGCCAGAAGCAAAGACAGCGAGTATAGCATTCACCGCCAGCCGGCCGCAAATCCCGATGCCAGACGTTAGTAGCCGCTTTCTATAATCCCGGCCTCTCCAGTCGCCAATTGCCGAGTCGGGCGCGCCCGAACGACCGAATGAACCTCCTGCGGGCCGCTTCCACCGTCTCCTTGCTCACGCTCGCCTCGCGAATCACCGGGCTGGTGCG
The DNA here is from genome assembly GCA_966211955.1 of uncultured Comamonadaceae bacterium. GTDB lineage: Bacteria > Pseudomonadota > Gammaproteobacteria > Burkholderiales > Burkholderiaceae_C > Albitalea. Next base: position 181,621 of record CBIHOF010000001.1, read on the forward strand.
CGACATGCTGCAGGCGTCGATCTTCGGCGCCAACGCGCTCACTGACGCCTTCAACGTCGCGTTTCGCATTCCAAACCTTTTCCGCCGCCTGGTCGGGGAGGGCGCCTTTTCCCAGGCTTTCGTGCCGCTGCTGGCGGCGTCGCACGAGCGCGATGGTGACGAAGCCACCCAGCGGCTGATCAACGCGGTCGCGACCGTGCTGCTGTGGTCGCTGGTGGTGCTTTGCGTGATCGGCGTCATCGGCGCACCGGTGCTGGTCTGGCTGATGGGCAGCGGCTTGAAGACCAGCGGCGGGTTCGAGCCGGCGGTCGTGATGACACGCTGGATGTTCCCCTACATCGCCTTCATGTCGCTGGTGGCGCTTGCGGCGGGCATCCTCAACACCTGGCGGCGATTTGTGGTGCCGGCGGCCACGCCGGTGCTGCTCAACCTGTCGTGGATCGCCGCGATGCTGCTGCTGACACCGCTTTTCCGGCGTTGGGGCATCGAGCCGATCTACGCACTCACGGCCGGCGTGATGATCGGCGGCGTGCTGCAGCTCGGCGTGCAGATTCCGGCGCTGCGACGCGTGGGTGCCTTGCCGCGTTTCGGGCTGACCTGGTCGCGGCTGGGCGAGGCGTGGCACCACGAAGGCGTGCGGCATGTGCTCAGCAAGATGGCGCCCGCGCTGCTGGGTGTGTCGGTCGCACAGATATCGCAGCTCATCAACACGCAGATCGCCAGCCACCTCGGCGTGGGGGCGGTGTCGTTGCTGACCTACGCCGACCGGCTGATGGAGTTCCCGTCGGCGCTGCTGGGCGTCGCGCTCGGCGTGGTACTGACGCCGCAGCTGTCCGCTGCCCATGCCCGCAAGGACGAAGCCGCCTATTCCAGCCTCATCGAATGGGGCCTGCGGCAGCTGATGCTGCTGGCGCTGCCTTGCGCCGTCGCGCTGCTGGTCTTCGCCGAGCCGCTGGTGTCCACCCTGTTCCAGCGCGGTGAGTTCAAGGCAGAACAGGTGCACGGCGCGGCGCTTGCCGTCACCGGCTACGGCGTGGGCCTCATCGGCATCGTGTCGATCCGGATCCTCGCACCGGGCTACTTCGCAAGGCAGGACACCCGCACCCCCGTGCGCGTGGGCGTCGCGGTGCTCGTGCTCACGCAGCTGTTCAATCTGCTCTTCGTCTACGGCCTGGGCTTCGGCGTCGCCGGGCTGGCGTTGTCCACCGGCCTGGGCGGCGTCGTCAACGCCGGCACGCTGCTGTTCATCCTCTGGCGTCGCGGGTCATGGAAGCCGGAGCCGGGATGGCCGCTTTACATCCTGCGCCTGGTGCTCGGCTGTGCGGTGATGGGCGCGGGCCTGTGGTGGGCGGGGCACCAGCTCAACTGGCTGGCTGCCGGAAGCCTGCAGCGCGCCGCATGGATGGCGGGGGTGCTTGGCGTCGCCGCGCTGCTCTATTTCGCGACCTTGATCGCAACCGGGCTGCGCCTGCGCGAGTTCGCGCGGCGGGGCTAAACTGATCCGATGTCCGAGCCGCTGCAGTTCGAAGCGCCCACCGCGCTGGAATACTTTTCCTCGCTGGTGGCGGACGATGCGAGCCTCTCGCTGATCGAGGCGGCGGCAGCCATCGCCCAGGACGAATACCCCGATCTCGACACGCAGGCGGTGCTGGCCGACATCGACATGATGGCGGACCGGCTCAAGCGGCGCATTCCGGCGGATGCCGTGCCCGTGCAGCGCCTGCGCTGGCTGAACCGCTACTTCTTCCAGGAACTCGGTTTCGCGGGCAACGTCAACGACTACTACGACCCGCGCAACAGCTACCTGCACACGGTGCTCTCGACGCGCCGCGGCATTCCCATCACCCTGGCCGTGCTCTACATCGAGCTCGCCACGCAGATCGGCCTGACGGCTCGAGGCGTGTCCTTCCCCGGTCATTTCCTCATCAAGCTGCGCATGCACACCGGCCAGCAGCATGGCGAGGTGGTCATCGACCCCTTCACCGGCCATTCGCTGTCGCGCGAGGAGCTGGACGAACTCCTGAGCCCGTACAAGCGCAGCCACGGCCTGATGGGCGATTTCGACGCGCCGCTCGGGCTCTTCCTGCAGGCGGCCCCGCCACGCGACGTACTGGCCCGGATGCTGCGCAATCTGAAGGAGATCCACCGCACGGCGCAAGACTGGCCGCGGGCTCTCGCGGTCGCTCACCGGCTGGTGGTCCTGCTGCCCCAGGCCTGGGACGAGCGACGCGACCGCGGGTTGGTGCTCGCCGAGCTCGGACAGTACCCTCAGGCGGTCGACGACATCGAGGCCTACCTCCGGCACCGCCCAGAGGCCGATGACCATGCCGCTTTGAGCGAACGCGTGGCCGAGCTGCGCGGCGCCGGCTGGCCCCGGTTGCATTGAACCGGCCCCGCCAAAGGTGCGCATCGCGCTCGCTTCGACGCCCGCCGCCTACACTGCGCCACGCCATCGGCGCCGGGCCGATGCCAGACCGTAGAATTTCCGCTCGATCGCGACGACCACAAGCCGCGGCGCTCAAACCACCGACAACAGGCCGCACCACGCCGGCCGCCCCGTTCGCTCGATGAATCTTTCCTCCACGCAACGCCGCACCCTGTCATGGCTCGCGCTCGGGCTGGTGGCGCTCGGCTTGCTGTGGCTGCTGGCCCCGGTGCTCACGCCCTTCCTCATCGGCGCGGTGCTGGCCTACGCGCTGCACCCAGCGGTGGAGCGGCTGGCGACCCGTGGCGTGCCGCGCGTGCTGGCGGTGCTGTTCGTCGAGGTCATCGTGCTGCTGGCCTTCACCGCCGTGCTGCTCTTGATGGTGCCCATCCTCTCCAAGGAGATCCCGCTGCTGCGCGAGCAGGTGCCCCTGCTGGCGAAGACGCTCAAGACCTCGCTGGAACCGTGGCTTGCCCAGTTCGGCATCCACGTGGCGCTGGACGTGGACAGCCTGCAGCAGCTCGCGCTGAAGACGCTCAATGCCAACTTCGAGGACTGGTTCGCCACCATCGTCCTGTCGGCGCGCATTGGCGGCAGCATGGTGCTCACGATCCTGGGCACCGTGGTGCTCGTGCCGGTGGTGCTGTTCTACCTGCTGATGGATTGGCCGCGGCTGATGCTGCGCATGCAGGAGATGGTGCCCCCGCGCCTGCGCCCGGGCTTCCATGGCTTCATGAGCGAGTGCGACGCCGTCCTCGGCCAGTACCTGCGCGGCCAGCTCCTGGTCATGCTGGTGATGGCCGCGTTCTACAGCATCGGGTTGGCGCTTTTCGGCTTTGATCTGGCCGTCCCGGTCGGTGTGTTCACGGGCCTCGCGATGTTCATCCCCTACCTCGGTTTCGGCCTCGGCATGCTGCTGGCGCTGCTGGCCGGCGTGCTGCAGTTCGCGAACTGGTACGGGCTCGTCGCAGTGGCCGTGGTTTATGGCTTCGGCCAGATGCTGGAAGGCTTCTTCCTCACCCCGCGCCTGGTGGGCGAACGCATCGGGCTGAGTCCGCTGGCCGTGATCTTTGCGTTGCTGGCCTTCGGCCATCTCTTCGGCTTTGCCGGTGTTCTGGTTGCCCTGCCCGTGAGCGCGGTGCTCGTGGTGGCCGCCGGCCGCCTGCGCGGCTGGTACGTGCAGAGCCCGCTGTACGGGGCCTGAGCGATGAAGCAGATCCCGCTCGCTCTCGGCCCGGACATCGCACGAAGCTTCGAGACCTTCGTTCCAGGTTCGAACGTGATGGCCCTGGATCACCTGCGGGCCGTGCACGCCGGCTCGGCACCCGTCTACCTGTGGGGCCCGTCGGGCAGCGGCAAGACACACCTGCTGCAAGCACTGGCGCACCGCTTCCAGCAGCAGGGTGAACAGGTCGGCTGGTTCAGCGCCGCCGATGCCGCGCCCTGGAGCATCGACGAGCACACCTCGCTCGTCGTGTTCGACGCCTGCGACAACTTCGACGCCGACCAGCAGCAATCGGCCTTCGCCGTTTTCGTGGACGCGACCACGCGCGCCGTGCCCATCGCCGCCGCCGGCCGCGTCCCGCCCGTGGACCTGCCGCTGCGCGACGACCTGCGCACCCGCTTCGGCTGGGGCCACGTGCTGGCCATCCAGCCGCTGTCCGAAGCCGAGACCCGCGCCGCCCTGCGCCGCGAGGCCGACCGCCGCGGGCTCTTTCTCTCCGATGATGTGATGGACCACCTGCTCACCCGTTTCACCCGCGACCTCAAGTACCTCATGGCCTTGCTCGACAGCCTGGACGACTACGCGCTCGTCAACAAGCGCGCCATCACCGTGCCCCTGCTCAAGCAGATGCTCGCCTCGCAGGAGCAGCCGTGAACCTCGCGCTCTTCGACCTGGACGACACGCTGATCCCGCTCGACTCCGACCACGCCTGGGGCGAGTTCGTGGTGCGCGAGGGCTGGGTGGATGCCGATGAATTCAAGCGGCTGAACGACGAATTCTTCGAGACCTACAAGGCGGGCAAGCTCGACGTGCATGCCTACATCGAGTTCTCGACCCGGCCCCTGCGCGAGCGGCCGCTGCATGAGTCCGAAGCCGCGCACGGCCGCTTCATGGCCGAGGTCATCGCGCCTCACCTGCATGAATCGGCGCGCCGCCTGGTGCGCGAGCACATCGACCAGGGCGACCTGGTCGCACTCGTCACGGCCACCAATGAGTTCGTCACCGCGCCGATCGCCCGGGCCTTCGGCATCGACGACCTGATCGCCGTGAAGCTCGAACGCGGGCCCGGGGGTACCATCACGGGCCGCATCGACGGCGTGCCGAGCTACCGCGAGGGCAAGGTCACGCGGGTCGAGCAGTGGCTCGCGTCCCGAGGCAAGCGCTGGAGCGATTTCGGGCGGACCAGCGTCTACAGCGACTCGATCAACGACTTGCCGCTGCTCGAGAAGGCCACGCATCCCGTCGCGACGAACCCGTCGCCCCCGCTCGAAGCCATCGCCCGCGAACGCGGGTGGCGCATCCTGAACCTTTTCAAATGATCAAGAAGCTCATCGACAAACTGCTGGGAAAGGGCGATTCGGCCTCCAAGGCGAAGGGCACGCCCCGCGGCAAGCGCACCGAGGTGGGCAAGGACGAGCACGGCATCGACCCGACGCTGGTCGACGAGCGCGCCGTGAAGGTCGTGCAGACGCTCACCGAAGCCGGTTTCGAGGCCTTCATCGTCGGCGGCGCCGTGCGCGACCTGCTGCTCGGCCTGCGACCCAAGGACTTTGACGTCGCCACCAATGCCACGCCAGAGGAAGTGAAGGGCCTGTTCCGCCGCGCCTTCATCATCGGCCGGCGCTTTCGCATCGTGCACGTGGTGTTCGGTCGCGGCCGCGACCACGAGGTGATCGAAGTCTCGACCTTCCGCGCGATGATGGATTCGGCCGCCGCCGAGACGGTGAGCGGCAACGAGAAGACATCCCGCAGCGACCTGGCCGGCAAGACGCACGTCGTCGACGCGGAAGGCCGCGTGCTGCGCGACAACGTATGGGGCCCGCAAATCGAGGATGCCGCCCGGCGCGACTTCACCGTGAACGCGATGTACTACGACCCGCAGCGCGAGATCGTGGTCGACTACCACGGCGGCATCAAGGACGGGAAGAAGAAGCTGTTGCGCATGATCGGCGACCCCGAGACGCGCTACCGCGAAGACCCGGTGCGCATCATCCGCGTGGTGCGCTTCGCCGCCAAGCTGGGCTTCGAGATCGAGCCCAAGACGCGCGAGCCCATCCGGCGCATGGCCGCGCTGCTCGAAAACGTGCCGCAATCGCGCATGTTCGACGAGATGATCAAGCTGCTGCAGACCGGGCATTCGCTCGCGAGCCTGGAAGAGTTGCGCAAGCAGGGCCTGCACCAGGGCATCTTCCCCATCCTCGACGTCGTGCTCGATGAAGCGCATCGCCACGATGGGCGCGAGAAGTTCGTGCAGATGGCGCTGGCCGACACCGACCGCCGCGTCGGCGAGAACAAGCCGGTGGCGCCGAGCTTCATGCTCGCCTGCATGCTCTGGCACGACGTGCTGGACCGCTGGCAGAAGCTGAAGGCGCAGGGCGAACCCTCGTTCCCGGCGCTTCAGCAGGCGATTGATGCAGTGTTCGATGCGCGCATCGGCGACATCTCCGGCCGCGGCAAGCTGGCGGCCGACATGCGCGAAATCTGGATGATGCAGCCGCGCTTCGAGCGCCGCATCGGCAGCGCGCCGTTCACGCTGGTGGAGCAGCCGCGTTTCCGCGCCGGCTTCGACTTCCTGCGCCTGCGTGCCGATGCCGGCGAGACCGACGGCACATTGGCCGAATGGTGGGAAGACTTCTCCATGGGCGACGACGAGGAGCGCCGCGCGCTGATGGATGTGGCGCGCGAGCAGGACCAGGCGCGCCGCTCGAAGGGCGGATCGCCGAGTGCGGCCGGTGCGTCGGTCGGGTCGAGCGGTGGATCTGCCGAGACCGACCCGGCCAAGAAGCGTCGCCGTCGTCGCCGCAAGCCTGCGGGCTCAGGTGCCGCTGGCCCGGCGCCGTCGTCCGACGCCTGAGCCGGTTGCGGGGCGAGCATGGGCACGCAGCCTGTATCCGGCGTGCTGGCCTGGATCGGCCTGGGTGCGAACCTGGGCGATGCGCGGGCTGCCCTGCAATCAGCCACGGATGCGCTGGCCGGCTTGCGCGTGACGACGCTGGTCGCCGTGTCGCCGCTGTACCGCTCGGCGCCCATCGACGCGACCGGCCCCGACTATCTCAACGCCGTGGCGCTCGTTCGTACCGGGCTCGATGCGCACGACTTGCTGCGCGAGCTGCAGGCCATCGAGCTGACGCACGGCCGCGAACGCAGCCACCGCAATGCACCGCGCACCCTGGATCTGGATTTGCTCCTGCATGCCGACGACGTGATCCACACCGACACCCTGACACTGCCTCATCCACGCATGCATGAGCGCGCCTTCGTGCTGCGGCCGCTGCTGGATGTCGCGCCGGACATCCGCATTCCGGGCTTGGGCGCTGCCAGCCATTGGCTGCCGCGCGTGGCCGACCAACGAATCGAACGCATCGCCCCATGAACTCATTGCCCGTTTCACTGCAAACCGCGCTGTTGCTCACCGCGTCGAACGTCTTCATGACCTTCGCCTGGTACGGCCACCTGAAGAACCTGGAAGACAAGCCCTGGTACGTCGCGGCGTTGGTGAGCTGGGGCATCGCACTCTTCGAGTATCTGCTGCAGGTGCCGGGCAACCGCATCGGCTTCAACGGCGGGATCACGCTGGCGCAGTTGAAGATCATGCAGGAGGTGATCACGCTGCTGGTCTTCGTGCCCTTTGCGATGTTCTTCATGAACCAGCCCTTCAAGACCGACTTCATCTGGGCGGGCCTGTGCCTCGTCGGCGCGGTCTACTTCGTCTTTCGAAGCGCATGACGGACTTGCTCGATCGCTTCGGCCACATCGCCATCGAAGGGCCGATCGGTGTCGGCAAGAGCTCGCTCGCCCGCCGGTTGGGCCAGCATCTGGGCGCGGAGCTGCTGCTCGAGAAGGCGGAGGAGAACCCCTTCCTTGAGCGGTTCTACCGGGACCCTCGCGGCCACGCCTTCCAGACGCAGCTCTTCTTCCTCTTCCAAAGAGTCAAGCAGATGCAGGATCTCGCGCAGACGGGCATGTTCTCGCGCGGCGTCGTGAGCGACTTCATCTTCGACAAGGACGCGCTGTTTGCCCGCATGAACCTGGACGACGAGGAGTACCGGCTCTACGCGCAGATCCAGGCGCAGATGGCGCAGGGCCTGCCGCGGCCCGGGCTGATCGTGTGGCTGCAGGCGAAGCCGGCCACGCTCATCGAGCGCATCCGGCGGCGCGCCATCCCGATGGAGCAGGGCGTGGACGAGGCCTACCTGTCGACGCTGTGCGATGCCTATGTCGAACACTTCCGCGCCCGCGACGACACGCCGGTCCTGACCGTCGTGACGGAGGACTTCAACCCCGCCGGGCGCGACGAAGATTTCGCCTCCCTGCTGGCCCACCTGGAAACCTTCCAGGCGCCACGCGGCGTGCTCGACCCGCAAGCGCCCTGAACTACACTGCGCGGGTTTTGAAAATCTGATGACCGGGCGGCCTCGTGGTGCGCATGGTGGATCGAGGAGACTCCGATGCTGTTTGGCAAGCTGCTGCCCCGAGAGGGCAACTTTTTCGAGTTGTTCAACCAGCACGGGGCGTTCATCGTCGAAGGCGCACGTTCCTTCATCCTGCTGATCCAGAACTACAGTGACACCGCCCTGCGCGAGAAGTACACGCAGGAGGTCGGCAATGCCGAGCGCCAGGCCGACCGCATCACCGCCGAGGTGAACCGGTTGTTGCACAAGACCTTCATCACGCCCATCGACCGCGAACAGATCCACAGCCTGATCAACGCGATGGATGACATTCTCGATCTGCTGCAGGACGCAACAGAGACGATGCTTCTCTACGATGTGCGCGCGATGACCGAGGACATCATCCGCCTGGGCGACCTGAGCGCGAAGTGCTGCGAGCGCGTGCAGCATGCGGTGTCGCTGCTGCCCAAGCTGAACGATCATGCGACGGCAGCGGCGGCCATCAAGACCTGCGAGGAAATCGACAAGCTCGAGTCCGACGCCGACCGGGTGATGCGCTCCGCAATGTCCAAGCTCTTCCGTGAAGAGAAAGACGTGCGCGAGCTCATCAAGCTCAAGGCCATCTACGAACTGCTCGAATCCATTTCCGACCGCTGCGAGGACGTGGCCAACCTCATCGAGGGCGTTGTCCTCGAGAATTCCTGACCCGGCCCGCTCACTTCAGATGGACAAAATCCAGGCTGCCTTCTGGGTCGTCGCGCTGCTGGTTGCGCTGGCGGTTGCCTTCGACTTCATGAACGGCTTTCACGACGCGGCGAATTCCATCGCCACCGTCGTGTCCACCGGCGTCCTCAAGCCGCAGCAGGCGGTGGTGTTCGCGGCCTTCTTCAACGTCATCGCCATCTCGATCTTCCAGCTCAAGGTGGCCGCGACCATCGGCAAGGGCATCGTGTTGCCGGGCGTGGTCGATCATCATGTGGTGTTCGGCGCCCTCGTCGGGGCGCTGGTGTGGAACATCGTCACGTGGATGTACGGCATTCCGTCGAGCTCCTCGCATGCGCTCATCGGCGGCATCGTCGGCGCGGTGATGGCCAAGGCCGGTGCGGGCTCGCTGGTGGCAGCCGGCATCTGGAAGACCGTGCTCTTCATCTTCCTGTCGCCGCTGCTGGGCTTCATCTTCGGCTCCTTCCTGATGGTGGTCGTGGCCAACCTGTTCAAGCGATCGTCGCCTCTGCGAGTGGACAACTGGTTCCGGCGATTGCAGCTCGTGTCCGCGGGCCTGTACAGCCTCGGACACGGCGGCAACGACGCGCAGAAGACCATCGGCATCATCTGGATGCTGCTCATCGCCACCGGTTACGCAACGGCCGGCGACAAGATGCCGCCGGCGTGGGTGATCTGGGTGTGCTACGTGGCGATCGGCATGGGCACGATGTTCGGCGGCTGGCGCATCGTGAAGACCATGGGCCAGAAGATCACCAAGCTCAAGCCGGTGGGCGGCTTCTGCGCCGAGACGGGTGGCGCGATCACGCTCTTCCTCGCGACGGCGCTGGGCGTGCCGGTGTCCACCACCCACACCATCACCGGTGCGATCGTCGGCGTGGGTTCGACGCAGCGCGCGTCGGCGGTGCGCTGGGGCGTGGCCGGCAACATCGTCTGGGCGTGGATCTTCACGATTCCCGCATCGGCCTTCGTCGCCGCGGTGGCGTACTGGATCGGCCTGACAGTCTTTCCTTGAGCCTTGCGCTGCCCAGCCTCACTGGCTGATCTTGCGGCCTTCCTCGATCTGGTATTCAAAGTAGCGCTGGCCACTGAAGGCGATGGTGGCCATGAGCACGCCCGCGCCGATCAAGAGCGCGACGATCACGCCAATGACGGCTGCCCAGCCGCTGTGCGTGGCCGGGCCTTCATCGTTGTAGCGGGCGTCCCACTTCTCGTCGGCCATCAGGCCGTAGACGATCGCGGTCAGCATGGCTGCGGCGATGGCGCAGCCCGCGAGGGGAATCAACGCCCACGACAACTGGTCGTCCTGGCCGAGGTCCAGCACGCGCTGGACACCGTACAAGCCGAGCAGCGTGGGCAACGGGAACATCCAACCCCATGCATCGCGAAAGCCGTGGAGGTAGAAGCGGTGCAGGCCCATGCTGCCGCCGATCACGGCGATCCAGGTCGCCAGCGTCTTTGACTTGCGCATGCTGATCACGCCCCGTTTGCCGGTGCGGCGCTGTCGCCGACGCCCAGTGCGCGCTGCATCATCACCACGTCGAGCCATCGGTCGAACTTCCAGCCGGCGGACTTGATGAGGCCCGTGTGCTCGAAGCCGAGCGTCTTGTGCACGCCGATCGAGCCCAGGTTGTTCGAGTCGCCGATGACGGCGAGCATCTGCCGGGCGCCGCGAGCCTCGCACTGTGACAGCAGCTCTGCCAGCAGCAGTCGGCCGACGCCCTGGCCGCGGGCAGCGTCCGCGAGGTAGATCGAGTCTTCCAGGCAGAAACGGTAGGCCTTGCGCGGACGGAAGTGGTTGGCGTAGGCGTAACCGAGCACCTGGCCCTCCCGCTCGGCCACGAGCCAGGGCAGTCCCTTTGAGAGGACGTCGTCGCGGCGGCGCGTCATTTCGGGCAGTTCCGGCGCTTCCAGCTCGAAAGTGCCCGTGCCGTTTTGCACGTTCCAGCTGTAAATGGCCGTGATGGAGGGCAGATCGTCGGGCGTGCTGGGGCGAATCAAGAGAGAAGAGGGCATTCGAATGACCTTGGGGTGATTCAGGAGTTTATAATGCTTGGTTTTGGTGACGGCCCACGCCTACTTCGAAAGAGGCAGACTTGCGGCGTATCTACGGCACTGAAACACCGGCGAAGAGCGGCATGGGGCTGCTTGCGCCACTGATCTGCTCGCCCTGAGTGTCTCCTGGTGCGGTGGATGTTTTCACAATTCAAGGAAACAACATGGTCGTGATTCGACTCGCACGTGGCGGCGCCAAGAAGCGTCCTTTCTTCAACATCGTCGTTGCTGACTCGCGCATCCGCCGCGACGGCCGCTTCATCGAGCGCGTGGGTTTCTACAACCCCGTGGCCGCCGGTGCCGAGCAGCCGCTGCGCGTGGCGTTCGACCGCGTCGACTTCTGGGCCAGCCAAGGCGCCCAACTGTCGCCGACGGTGGCTCGCCTGGTCGCCCAGGCCAAGGCCAAGGCCTGAGTGCAGGCGTGAACGCGGCGCCTCAAGCCGCGGGCGACGAGCCCGCCTGGCCTGAAGACGCCGTCGAGGTCGGTCGCATCCTCGACGCCTGGGGCGTCAAGGGCTGGGTCAAAGTCCAGCCCTTTGCGGCCGATCCTCAGGCGCTGTTCTCAACGCGCCGCTGGTTCCTGAAACCGCCCGAGGCCTTCGGCCCGAAGCGGCCCGCCACGGCAGGAGCCCTTCCTCCCTTCCTCAAGATCGCACAGGTCAAGCACCACGGTGACGGGATCGTCGCCTTGCCGCAAGGCGTGGAAGACCGAAGCGGCGCGGAAGCGCTCAAGGGCGCACGGGTGTTTGTCTCGCGTGCCAGCTTTCCGACCGCCGACCCCGACGAGTACTACTGGGTCGATCTCATCGGTCTCACGGTCGTCAACCTGCAAGGCGAAACGCTCGGCACGGTGGTCGGTCTGCTCGATACTGGCCCGCACAGCGTGCTGCGCATCGCGCCCGAGGGCGTGCCGGCGGACGACGAGGCGGCCCAGAGGCTTGTGCCCTTCGTTGCGGCCTACGTCAGCGACGTGAGCCTGCCAGAGCGACGCATCATCGTCGACTGGGGCCTGGACTACTGATCGGCGCTGCCATGCGCTTTGATGCCATCACGCTCTTCCCGGAACTGTTCGCGCCTCATCTGACGCACGGCGTCACGCGGCGCGCGTTCGAATCCGGGCAGGTGGGCATGCACCTGTGGCAGTTGCGCGATTTCGCGGACGACAACTATCGACGTGTCGACGACCGGCCGTACGGCGGCGGGCCTGGGATGGTGATGTTGGTCGAGCCGCTGGAGCGTGCGCTCGCAGCAGTTCGGCAATCGCGTGGCGACACGGCGCCGGTGGTGCATTTCACGCCGACCGGGCGACGCATCGACCAACAGGTGGTCGCCGGGTTCTCGAGGAGCGAAGGCGCCATCCTCCTGTGCGGGCGCTACGAGGGCATCGACCAGCGCTTCCTCGATCGCCACGTCGATATCGAGTTGAGCCTCGGCGATTTCGTGCTGTCCGGAGGCGAATTGCCGGCTCTGGCGCTGATCGACGCCATTGCCCGTCTGCAAGACGGCGTGCTCGGCGACGCGCAGTCGCACCAGCAAGACAGCTTCTCCGACGGCCTGCTCGATTGCCCTCACTACAGCCGGCCCGAAGTATTGGTGGGCGAGGGGGGGGCGCAGCCGGTCCCGCCGGTGCTCCTGTCCGGCCACCACGCCGACATCGCCCGCTGGCGACGCGAGCGCTCGCTGGAACTGACCGCCCGGCGGCGTCCGGACCTGATCGCCGCCGCCCGGGCTGCAGGAAAGCTCACGAAGGCGGACGAGAAGTACCTTGCCGGCCTTGGGCTATAATCAAAGGCTTTTCGATCCTCTGCCAGGCCCGGACCGACCCTGCCAAGCCCCAGCCCCGTGCTGAAGCCTGGTGTCCGAACCCAATTCTCAACACCGCGTTGGCACGATCGCACGGAGAAACCATGGACCTGATCCAGACCCTCGAGCAAGAAGAGATTGCTCGCCTGAACAAGACCATCCCGGCCTTTGCGCCCGGCGACACGGTCATCGTCAACGTGAACGTCGTCGAAGGCACCCGCAAGCGCGTGCAGGCCTACGAAGGCGTCGTGATTGCCAAGCGTAATCGCGGCCTGAATTCCAGCTTCATCGTGCGCAAGATTTCCAGCGGCGAAGGCGTGGAACGTACGTTCCAGATCTACAGCCCGCTGATCGCCTCGATCGAAGTCAAGCGCCGCGGCGATGTCCGCCGCGCGAAGCTGTACTACCTCCGCAATCGTTCGGGCAAGTCGGCTCGGATCAAAGAGAAGCTGGCCTGACGAAGTCAGCCTCTGCGCAGCAAAGGTCGCGCGACGCGCGAAGCCAACTTCCGCCGCAGGCGAAGCTGGCCTGACGAAGTCAGCCTCCCATGCACGGAGGCTGACCCCAAACAAAGCCGCCCACCCGGGCGGCTTTTTTGTTTAAGAATCGCCGATGGCCACGAGCTTCGATCCCACGGCGCTGCCCATCCTCGGCATTGACGACCACCTCCCCGCGGTTTCTCCCGCCAGCCTCACACCCGAGGCCTTGCGTCGGCGCTTCAAGTCGCCGCCAACCTGGTCGCCCGAGATCATGGTCGAGCATCGCTTCAGCGACCGCGAACCGACCAATGCCTCCGTGCTCGTGCCGCTGGTCCAGCGAGAGTCGGAAGTCACGGTGCTGCTCACGCAGCGCACCGATCACCTGCACGACCACCCCGGCCAGATCAGCTTCCCCGGCGGACGCGCGGAGACCTACGACGTGGACGCGATCGCCACCGCGATGCGCGAGGCTGAAGAAGAGATCGGCCTGCACGCTCGGCACGTCGAGGTGCTGGGTTCACTACCGACTTACACCACCGGTACCGGCTTCGTCGTCACGCCAGTGGTGGCACTGATCGAGCCACCGTTCAGCATCGAGGCCGATCCCTTCGAAGTGGCAGAGGTCTTCGAGGTGCCGCTGTCATTCCTGATGTCGCCCGCCAACCATCGTCGCCACGGCATCGAGGTGGCGGGCAAGAGGCGCGAGTTCCTTTCCATGCCTTACGTGCCCGGCGAGTCGGGCGCGCGGCAATACTTCATCTGGGGCGCGACGGCTGCGATGCTGCGCAACTTCTACCGTTTCCTTGCGGCCTGAAATTCGCTGCGGCGGGTTCGTGAAAACACCGCCGTTATGATTCGCGACGAATGAGCTTCTTCGCCGTCCTCTTTGCGCTGCTCGTCGAGCAACTCAAGCCGCTTCCCCGGGGCAATCCGGTTCATGACGCACTCACCTCGTGGATGCGCTGGACGGGACGCAATTTCGATGCTGGCCGACCGCACCACGCCTGGGTGGTGTGGTGCGTGACCACACTCGCACCCGCACTTCTGGCGTGGCTGGTGTACCTCGGGCTCGTTCACATCAGCGTCTTCCTCGGCCTGGCCTGGAATGTCGCGGTGCTGTATGTGACGCTGGGCTTTCGGCAATTCAGCCATCACTTCACCGACATTCGCGATGCGCTCGAACGCGGTGACGAGGACGAGGCGCGGCGGTTGCTCACCGAATGGCGCCACCTTGATGCGAGCGAGCTGCCGCGCACGGAGCTGCTTCGCCACATCATCGAGCACTCGCTCCTGGCTGCGCACCGTCACGTCTTCGGCGTGTTCTTCTGGTTCGTGGTGTTGTCCACGCTGGGCCTCGGCCCGGCCGGCGCGGTGCTGTACCGGATGGCCGAGTTCGCAAGCCGCTATTGGGCCTACAAGAACCGCACGGTCGGCGAGCCGATCAACGAGCGTTTGATGGCGCTGTCGCAGCGGCTGTTCAGCGTGGTCGACCATTTGCCCGCGCGACTTACCGCCTTCGGCTTCGCGGTGGTTGGCAACTTCGAGGAGGCGGTGAGCTGCTGGCGTCGCGACGCGGGTCTGTGGAAGCATCCCAACGAAGGGATCATCCTCGCTGCGGCTGCAGGCGCCGTTGGCGTGCAGCTGGGCGGCAGTGCCGCGCCCGGCGTGACGCCGGATCGCTCCAAGACCTTCGACCGCGGCGCCGGCTTTGGCGAGATGGACGCCGAAGGATCGACACCAGGCGCCGTGCCGGTCCCTGCGCACCTGCGCAGCATCGTCGGCCTCGTGTGGCGCTCGGTGGTGCTGTGGATGCTGCTGGTCGCGCTGCTGTCGCTGGCCAACATCCTTGGCTAGGAAACCAGGCTCCGCGTTCACCAGCGCGTCTGGCCCAGCTCCTGGCGGATCTCGCCGTAGATGCGATAGCGAGATTCGCTGACCTCTCCGCGCTCCACCGCGGCCCGCACGCCGCAGCCCGGTTCGTGCTGGTGCGTGCAGTTGTAGAAGCGGCAATTCGGCACGTGCTCACGCAGGTCAGGCATGAGCATCGGCAGGTCTTGCAAGGTCACCTGCCGCAGGCCGAACTCCTGGAAACCGGGTGAATCGATGAGGCCGGTGCGGCGCTGCGCATCCAGCCAGTACCACTGCGTGGTCGTGGTCGTGTGCTTGCCCGAGTTGAGCGCCTGGGAGATCTCGCCCACCTGCGCGCGGGCGTCCGGCGCGAGCAGGTTGATCAAGGTGCTCTTGCCAGCCCCGCTCGGGCCGAGCACCAGCGTGGACTTCTGGTCCAGCAGTGCGGCCAGCTTCGCGCGTGCCTCGTCGGGCCGGGCCTTCAGCGCCATCTCGACCACGTTGTAGCCCATGCGGGTGTAGGGCGCGAGCCGCGCGCGTGCATCATCGATCTGCGGCAGGTCGGCCTTGTTGAGCAACACATGGGCCGCAATGCCGGCGCTCTCGGCGGCAATGAGCGCGCGCGCCAGCTGGGATTCGCTGAACACCGGCTGACTCGCCACCATCACGAGGATCTGATCGAGGTTGGCCGCAAAGGCCTTGGTGCGCCATTCGTCCTGGCGGAACAAGAGATTGCGCCGGGGCTCGACATGCTCGATGACGCCTTCGTCACCCGCCGGCTGCCAGTGCAGCTTGTCGCCGACGACACATTCGCTCTTCTTGCCGCGCGGATGGCAGATGATGCGCCGGCCTTCCGGCGTCTCCACCACATAGTGGCGGCCGTAGCCCGCGACGACCAGCCCGAGGTCGAGCCCGCCTTCCGGCTCCTGGGCCTTGCTCACCGCAAAGCCCCCGTGCGGCGCTCAGCCGACAAAGGCCACCAACGCGTTCACCTTCGCCGCGCAGATGAAGTCGTTGATCGAGATGCCGCCCACCGAATGTGTGTTGAAGCGAAGGACGCAGCGGTTGTAGCTCACGGCCATGTCCGGATGGTGATCTTCCGTGTGGCAGATCCAGCCCGTCGCATTGACGAAGGACATGGTCTCGAGGAAGTCCTTGAAGCTGAAGGTCTTCTCGATGGCGCCGTTGCTGAGGTGCCAGCCGTTCACCTCGTTGAGGTGGCGACGGATGTCCGATTCGCTCATCGGCGAGCCGCCCTCGAGCGCCTCGCATTTCCTGTGCAGAAGGTTGGTCATGGTGTCACCCGGCTTGATGAGAGGGTGTGAGGGGGAGGGCCGCGAGCCGTTCGCCGGCCGGCGGATGTGAATAGTAGAAGCGCACGTAGATCGGGTCCGGCGTGAGCGTGGACGCATTGTCCTCGTGCAGCTTGAGCAAGGCGGCGGCAAGGTCTCGGCCGTCGGCTTGCGCGCAGGCGTAGGCGTCGGCCTCGAACTCATGCTTGCGTGACAGGAGTGCGAAGACCGGCGAGATGAAGAAGCCGAAGACCGGCACGACCAGCATGAACAGCAACAGCGCGACAGCGTCGTTCGGTGCGCCGAGAGCCGGGCGCACCCCGAATGCCGTGTAGAACCATGCCTGCGACGACAGCCATCCCAGCAGCGCGAAGCCGGCCAGGCTCAGCGCGAACATCGAGACGATGCGCTTTTGCACGTGCCGGTGCTTGAAATGGCCGAGCTCGTGCGCGAGCACGGCCTCGACTTCGCCGGGCGTGAGCTTGTTGAGCAGCGTGTCGAAAAACACCACGCGCTTGGCCGCGCCGAAGCCGGTGAAGTAGGCGTTGGCGTGCGCCGAGCGCTTGCTGCCGTCCATCACGAACAAGCCCTTGGCGGCGAAACCGCAGCGCTGCATCAGCGCCTGCACGCGCGCCTTCAGCGACTCGTCGGGCAGGGGTTCGAACTTGTTGAACAAGGGTGCGATGACGGTCGGGTAGAGGACCAGGATCAGCACGTTGAAGCCCATCCATGCGCCCCATGCCCACAGCCACCACCACCGGCCGGCACTGCCCATCAGCCAGAGGATGAGTGCGGCGATCGGCAGGCCAATCAGCACGCCCACCGCGATTCCCTTGAGCGCATCGGTGATGTACAGCTTCCAGGTGAGTCGGTTGAAACCGAAGCGCTGCTCGATGCGGAAGGTGCTGTAGAGCTCGAAGGGCAAATCGAGCAGTCCACCGACGAGCGTGAACACGCCCAGCAGCGCGAGTTGGTAGGCCATGTTGCCCCAGCGCGGCTGCACACTTTGCAGCATGGCCTGGTTCAGCGCATCGAGGCCTCCGAGCAGCGTCCAGCTGACGAGCACGGCCGCACCAAAAGCCATGCTCAGCAGTCCGAAGCGGGCCTTGACCAGCGTGTAGTCGGCAGCCTTCTGGTGGGCAGCGAGCGAGATCGTCTCGGCGAAGGCGCCCGGCACCGCATTCCGGTGCGCCGCCACGTGCCGCATCTGGCGCGTGGCGAGCCATAACTTCATCAGCAGCGAGGCCAGCAGCGCCGACACGAAGATCAAGGTCAGGGGGAACGACGTCATGGCCGGAAGTGTAGGTCGTGCGTGACGATGTCACATGGGCGCGCCGAGATTCACCGCGGCCAGCCGCGCATTCGGCGCCGCCTGCGAGAATGCCGGTCAAGGAGAGACGACATGTCCGAGACCGTGCTGAGCCCGAGCGAACACAACCTCGTGTGGATTGATCTGGAAATGACGGGGCTGTACCCCGACCGTGACCGCATCATCGAGATCGCCCTGGTGGTGACCGACCCGCAGTTGAACGTCAAGGTGGAAGGGCCCGTATTCGCCATCCACCAGAGCGACGCCACGCTGGATGCGATGGACGCCTGGAACAAGGGCACGCACGGCAAGAGCGGGCTGATCGACCGGGTGAAGGCGTCCACCGTGGACGAGGCACAGGCCGAGGCGCTGAGCATCGAATTCCTGAAGAAGTACGTCGGCAGCAACAAGTCGCCGATGTGCGGCAACAGCATTTGCCAGGACCGCCGCTTTCTCGCGAACTACATGCCCAAGCTGGAATCCTTCTTCCACTACCGCAACCTGGATGTGAGCACCCTCAAGGAGCTGGCACGCCGCTGGAAGCCCGGGATCATGGCCGGCTTCAAGAAGGCGCAGGCGCACACGGCGCTCGCCGACATCCACGAGTCCATCGAAGAGCTGGCGTATTACCGCGAGCACCTGCTGTCCTTGTAAACAGCGCGGAAATAAACCCACCGGACAAACCCTAGGTTTGATAGAATCAAAGGCTGCGCTGGATTTCCAGCTGGAAACCGGCGCATTCGTTCATCCCCTCTGACCTCTTTCGAGTCACCCCACGCAAGCCGTGCGGCCTGAGTCGATCTCCTGAAGCGTTTGACACGCAGCGCGCTGCCATGAAGATGGCAAGGCGTTTGGGCAATGGTTGGCGGCGATGCCGTCGCTTTGACTGTTCCCTTCAGAACGTTCTCCCGGCGACTTGACCGAGCGAACCCGAACACCGGGTTTGCGGGTGCCTTGTTGCGCCGCGCCATTGCGTGGCGCCTTGCACCGTTTGCGTGAAAGAGATGAGATGACTTTCGAATCCCTGGGCCTGAACCAAGCCCTCTCCAAGGCCGTGGCCGATTCCGGTTACGACACCCCCACCGACGTCCAGGCCAAGGCGATCCCGCCCGCCCTGGAAGGCCATGACCTCATGGTCTCGTCCAGCACCGGCAGCGGCAAGACCGCTTCCTTCATCCTTCCCGCCCTGCAGCGCATCCTCGCCGCACGTGGCGACAACACCAAGCGCCGCGAAAAGGGCGTGGTCTACGGCCCGCGCGTTCTGGTGCTCACCCCCACGCGTGAACTGGCCATCCAGGTTGCCAAGGCAGCCGACACCTACGGCCGCCATGTGCAAGGCCTGCGCGTCGCCACCGTCGTCGGCGGCGTGCCCTACCCGGCGCAGATCAAGGCCCTGCGTGGCCCGCTGGACATCCTCATCTCCACCCCTGGCCGCCTGCTGGATCACCTCCAGACCGGCAAGGCCGTGCTCGAGAACGTGGAAGTGCTGGTGCTCGACGAAGCCGATCGCATGCTCGACATGGGCTTCATCGAAGACATCCAGACCATTGCCGACCACCTGCCGTCCGAGCGCCAGACGCTGATGTACAGCGCCACCTTCGCCGGCCACGTGGGCCGCCTGGCCGAAAGCCTCCTGAAGGACGCGCAGCGCATCGACGTCGCCTCGCACACCGATACGCACGAGAACATCGAGCAGCGCCTGCACTGGGCCGACAACGCGACCCACAAGAATGCCTTGCTCGACCACATCCTGACCGAGCGTGACATGGAGCAGGCGGTGGTGTTCACAAGCACCCAGCGCGATGCCGACTGGCTCGCCGACCGCCTGGCCGACATGGGCCATCAGGTGGCCTCGCTGCACGGTGGCATGCCGCAAGGCCGCCGCAACCGCGTGCTGCAGGGCCTGCGTACCAAGCACCTGCGCGTGCTGGTCGCAACCGACGTGGCCGCCCGCGGCATCGACGTGCCGACCATCAGCCACGTCATCAACTACGGGCTGCCGATGAAAGCGGAAGACTACGTGCACCGCATCGGCCGCACGGGTCGCGCGGGCCGCAACGGCCTGGCCGTGACGCTGGCCGAACGCATGGACGCCGGCATGATCCGCCGCATCCAGCAGTTCACCACGCAGAACATCCCGGTCGCGACCGTGTCGGGCCTCGAGCCCAAGGCGCCGGAGCCCAAGATGTTCCCCCCGCGCGGCGATTCGAAGTTCGGCGGCAAGCCTTTCGGCCGTGGCAATGACTTCGGCAAGCGCCCGGGCAAGCCCTTCGCTCCCCGCCGTGACAGCGGCTTCGCACCGCGCCGCGACGAGGGCTTCGCTGCCCGCCGTGAAGAGGGCTTTGCCCCGCGTCGTGACGAAGCCTTCGCACCTCGCCGCGACACTGTGCCGGCTCCTCGCGATGCGAACGCGTTCGATCGCCGTGACGGCGCATCGCGCGGTGCCTTCGACCGCAAGCCTGAGCAGACCGGCTTCGCGGCCCGCAAGGGCCCGGGCGCCGGCAAGCCGGCTCATCGCCCCGGTGGCAAGCCTGGGTTCAAGCCGCAGCGCGGCGGGTTTACCCGCTGATCTTGCACGGCATCCGCCTGAATGAAGAAGGCCTGCGCAAGCAGGCCTTTTTTCATGGGCGATCCACCATCATCCCAAATGAATCGAGCCCGGCGCTTCTGGCAGAAGCGCCGGGCCCGTTCCGGCCAGACAGCGATTGACGCGAGGGCTAATCCATCGTCACGGACGGATGGCGATCTCGTTCTTGACTGACTTCACGCCGTTCACGTTGCGGGCGATGCTTTCGGCCGTCGCGCGCTCGTTGTTGCTCTTGGCAAAGCCCGACAGCATCACCGTGCCGTTGAGCGTTTCAACCTTGATGGCGCCGGCGTCGACATCCTTGTTGTCGACGAAGCGGGCCTTTACCTGGGTGGTGATCGTCGCGTCATCGACGTAGGCGCCCACGGTTTCCTGTCCGCGAGTGACGGCACAGCCTTCGAGGCTGACGATGGCGGCGGCGGAAGTGGCGACGAGGATCGCGGCGAGAGTGGTGCGTGCAAGCATGGTGTTCTCCTGTGAGTGGTTGGAAAGTTGGAACTGGCGGGCGGCAATGAAGGCTGTGTCAGCCCCTCCACCCTCCGGGGCCGAGCCGGAAAGGGTCATTCTTCGAGCATGTCCTTGAGCTCGTCGGCGTGCTCTTCCTCATCCTCGAGCACGTCCTCGAGCAGTCGGCGCGTGGTCGGGTCCTTGTCGCCGATGAGCTCGATCATCTGACGATAGGTTTCCACCGCCACGCGTTCGGCGACGAGGTTGGCGCGGATCATTTGGCGCAGGTCCTTGGATTCGTCGTACGCCGCATGGCTGCGCTTGGTCAGCGTGTCGGGTGAAAAATCTGGTTCACCACCCAGTTGGACGATTCGCTCGGCGATGCGGTCGGCATGGCCGGCCTCGGCGTTTGCATGCTCGAGAAACTCCTCGGCGATTCGCGGCGCGGACAGGCCATGCGCGGTGAAGTAGTGGCGCTTGTAGCGCAGCACGCACACGAGCTCGGTGGCCAGGGCGCCGTTCAGCAGCGTGACGATGTCATCGCGCCACGGCCCGTAGCTGGGCGTCACGGCACCGTCATCGAGTCCGCGCTTGGCGGCCTCGATGGCTTCTTCGTTCAGCACGAGGCGCTGCTGTGTCTTGACATCCATGTTGGGGTTCCTCGACAGGTTGGTGTTCGCATCGCACGCACAGGACCCGCGCCGATGCTGCGTTCGAGTCAACTGTAGAAGCGCGCCCCAGTGCGAACCATCGGAGCGCGGGCGCTCGACGTGTAGGACGAAGCCGCGTTCAAGCGGCCTCTTTCAGCGCGACCGACGGCTCGCTTGCCGCCGGCTCGTTCGACGCGGAAGGCTCGTCATCGCGCGGCGGGGAATCGTCGGTGCCCCCGTTCGCGAATGAACTCATCGCGCCCAGCATCGATTCCCACGGCATGTGTGTCACCACGCGCGACACCACCTGCGAGAAGAGACCGGCGAACACCGCTGTCTTGCCAAGCAGCCGCCATGGCCGCAACCAGGTGATGGCCGCGCCGACGACGAAGGCGCCCGTGACCACCATCAGCGGATGCCGGCGCGCGAGCGGCGCGGCGGCATCCCGCACAACGCCTTCGGCCACGCTCGCCGCAGGCTGCAGCGGATGGTTGGCCCACCACGCCGACATCGCGTCCATCAGCACGCCGATCACCGGCATCGCGCGCAGCTTGTCGAGCGTCGACGGCGATTCGCCCTCGGCGTGGGCGGCGGCATTGCGCCGGCGCGCCTCGTGCCGCGAGTCGCCATGCACCATGTACTGGCGCAGCCTCTCGCGCGATTCGGCCAGGCGTTGGAGTGCCGACGGCGGCTTGGTGTCGCTGCCGTTGGCAGTGTCTTCTGTGGGCAGTGTCGCGCTCATGGGGCGGTCACGCTGCGCAGCATTGCTGCATCAGCGGCCAGTTGTTCGCGGATCGTCTTGAAGCCATGCTCGGCCACCGGCGCCTTGGCGGCGAAGTGCGCCCATACACCCAAGGCGATGGGCACGCAGGGCGCAATGAACAGCGCCAGCGGAGAATTCATGTTGTCCGCAGGGATCACCGCCCACAGCATCACCGCCACGCCGGCGAGGACCACGCCGACGAACACACAGGCCAGCGACACCGCATGCAGCATCGCCCGCTTCTTGATCTGGCTGGTGACGGCGCCCACCTCTTCGGCAACGAGCTCGGAATACGCCTCCACATGGTCCGCGAGCAACTGCGGGTCGGAGACGATCAGGCGAAACAGCGGATGGATCATGGTGAACCCCGTCCAGGACCAAATTGGGCGCCGTGGTGCGCGAAAGGGTTCACCGCGTAACGGCGAACCCTTGCATCAGGAGCGGCGAGCCGCTCAGTCGCGGTCGCGGCTCAGGAGCGTCACCAAGGCCATCAGGGCCGCGCCTGCAGCGGCCGCGATGAGGATGGATTTGACCGGTTCGTCCTTGATGTAGCCGACCGTCGCATAGGAGGCGCGCTGGGCGCGTTCCTTGATCTGCGCGCCGCTGTCGCGCATCGCATCGGCGCTGCGGCGGGCCAGTTCCTCGGCCTTGGTGGCCACGCGGTTCAGCACGGGAGCGGCTTGGTCTTTCACGTCTTGCACCTTGTCGGACAGGGTATCGAGGGCTTCGTTGGCAACGCGCTTGCTGGACGAGATGGCGCTGTCGGCGTTTTGCGCCGCCTGGTCGGCGAGCGAACCCGATGACTGGCCAAAGGGCTTCGTGGTGGCAATCATGAATTTTCCTTTCGGTGGATGTTGGGAGAGCGCGGGCGAACGGTGTGGCGCTGGCTATATCGCCACTAAGGTTTCTTGATCAGTCCGAAGAGGAAGCTGCCGATGGCAAGAATGGCGAAGAGAACGAACAGGATCTTCGCTATGCCCGCCGCGCCCGCCGCAATGCCGCCGAAGCCGAACAGGGCGGCCACGAGTGCAATGACGAAGAACACGACCGCGTAATGCAGCATGGCTTGGCTCCTCCGAGTGCGCATCTGTCGAATGCGTTCGCCTCAAGCTTAGGGAGCCGCGCATGCACGGTCCATGAGAGGCGGACGCTTCGCGCTGTCGGCGGGATCAGCGCGCGCTTGTAGGACGGCGCCCCATGCGGCTGTTGCCGGTCACGCCGCTTGCGGCGTCTGTTCTTCCGTCAAGGCGAGCGGCAGACATGCGCGCACGCAAGTGCCCTTGCCGGGCGCGGAGTCGAGCGTGAACACTCCGCCATCAGCCTCGACCCGATAGCGCATTCCCAGCAGGCCATGCGCCGACACGCGCCGCTTGCGGGTGTCGAAACCGGTGCCGTTGTCTTTCACCGAGACGACCGCCACGCCGGCCTCCTCGGCCAGCCGCACCTCGACGCGGGTGGCGTTGGCGTGCTTGGCGATGTTGGTGAAGGCTTCCTGCACCAGACGGTAGGCGGTGAGCTCCACGTTGGGTTTGAGGCTCACGACTTCGAGCTGGGAATCGACCTCGATGCCCGAGCGTTCGGCGAATTCGCGCGACTGGATCTCGAGCGCAGCGAGCAGCCCGAGATTGCTCAGCGACGATGGCCGCAGGTCTTCGATGATGCGGCGCTTGAGCGCAATGCCGTTGTTGAGGATCTCGCTCAGGTGGGTGAGCCGCTCGCTCGCTTCCGGCGATGCCGTGCCCAGGCGCGACTTGATGCGGGCGGCGTCCAGCTTGGCCGCGGTGAGCAGGGCGCCGAGCTCGTCATGCAGCTCGCGCGCGAGGCGGCTGCGTTCGTCCTCGCGTGCCGTCTGCAGGTGCTGCGCCAGTTCGGTCAGCTGCTGCGCGAGCTCGGTGAGCTGCGCGGTGCGGCGCGCCACCTCCTGTTCGAGCTGGTCGCGCTCGGCTTCGATGGCCTCCTGGCGCTCGCGCCGGTGGGCTTCGAGTGCGGCGGTCTGGCGCAGGTACATGCCGAGAGCCAGCAGGCTCAAAGCGCTCATGGTTGCCACGCCGATGCGATTGAGCAGCAAGGTTTCGAAAATGTCGTCACGGCCGCCCTTGTCCTTGCGCATCTCCTCCTTGAGCAACTGCTCGGAGATGCCGCGAATCTCGTCCATCTGCTCCTTGCCGATGTCCGAGAGCACGAAGGTGCGCCACGCTTCGTCCTTGCCCTCGTCGAAGAGGCGCATGGTCTGGCCGAGCTCGGACAGCCTGCCGTGCAGCAGCGTGGCGAGCTGCTCGACGCGCTTCACCTGGTCCGCCTGGCCGGCGTAGTAGTTGCGCAGCCACTGCAGGTCGGTGTCGATGTCGTGCGCTGCATCGCTGTAGGGCGTGAGGTATTCCTTGCGCGCCGTCAGCAGATAGCCGCGCTGACCGGTCTCCGCGTCGACGATTCGACGCGAGAGGTTGGTGAGGTGGTTGCGCGCCGAGGCGATCGTGCCCAGCGCTTCCATCGCCCGGGTCGACTGGTAGTAGGCGGTCTCGCTGATGAAGATCAATGCCAAGGCCGCCAGCGCCGCCAACGGGAAGACGAAGGGGCTGCGCTTCAAACGCAACAGGAGGTGCAGGGATTTGTCTTGCATCTAAACTTGCTCATCGCACCTGTGAGTCACGAACGCCATGATCCGAGTAGCCATCGTCGATGACCATGCCATTGTGCGCGCCGGTCTGCGCCAGTATTTCGCCGATCAGGTGGACCTGAAGGTCACCGGCGAGGCCGCCAACGGGCGCGAGGCGCTCGATCTTGTCCGCAAGGGTGAGATCGACGTCCTCGTCATGGACCTGTCCATGCCGGACCAGAGCGGCGTCGACGCGCTGGCTGCCATCAAGGCGCGCGCTCCGGAGCTGCCGGTGCTGATCCTCTCCGGCTTCCCGGAAGAACACTACGCCACCACCTTGCTTCGGCAAGGCGCGAGCGGCTACCTGAACAAGGAATGCGACCCCGAGGAGATCGTCAAGGCGATCCGCACGGTGCACCGCGGGCGCAAGTACATCACTGCCGGCGTCGCAGAACTGCTGGCCGACGGCCTGGCCGGTGCCGGCGACAAGCCGCCTCATGAGCAGTTGTCCGAGCGCGAGTTCCAGGTCTTCCTCAGGCTTGCCAAGGGCGAGACCATCGGCCACATGGCCGACAGCATGAACCTGAGCGTGAAGACTGTGAGCACCTATCGCACCCGTGTGATGGAGAAGATGAAGCTCGAGTCCAACAGCGACCTGACCTACTACGCGCTGAAGAACGGGTTGATCCAGTAAGCCCTGCAAGCAGGGCCTGCGCCGCGCACCTCAGGACTGGAGCTGGCCGAAGCCGCTGGTCTCCTCGCCCGAGGCGAGCTTGGCGCAATAGTTGATGAGGCCGTCGATCTCGTTGGACTTGTCGAACACCTTGTCGGCGCCCAGCTGCAGGCACTTGCGGCGCATGTCGGGCGTGGCGTAGTTGCTCAGGACCACGAGTTTGCGGCCGGCGGCCGCGTTGCGCGCCGTCTGCAGCACGCCGAGGCCAGAGCCGCTCTTCAGGAAGATGTCGATGATGACCAGATCGCAGGTGTTGTCGGACTTGCCGAGCCACTGCGCCGCACTCGATTCATCCTCCGCCGTGCCGATGACTTCGACGGGCACCATTTCTTCCAGCGTCGCGATCAGGTTCTCGCGGATCACCGGGCTGTCCTCAACAATGTAGGTTCTCAAGTGCGCCATGACTGCGTCGATCGGGTGGTCCTGACTCCATTGCGGCCGGGTCGCTCGATCGCCGTGTTCTTGCATCCAACACGCACGCAAGCAGACGGACGACACTGAGCTTTGTCTTCAGTGTGTGGCACGGTCAAGCTGGCTGCCATCGGGCGACAACGTGCAACAGCGTCAGGCATATCCTACACAGACGCATACATCCCGCAACGGGCCGCACCGCCGCAGCCGCCCTCCGTAGGACGAAAACTACGCCCGTTCGCGGCCGCGTCCGCTGTGCCAAGCAGGTTGCACTGCCGATACTTACCTGCGTTATCCACAACGAAGGGAGTCCCCATGCGCAGCATCCTGGTCCTGACCTTGGCCCTCGTGCCGCCCTTGATGGCAGCCGCCTGGACCTTGTTCCAGATGCGCCAGGCCGAAAGGGAGCTGGACGGCATGGGCAACTTCAAGGGCATGCACCTTGAAGACTGATTCCCACACAACCTGCCTGAAAGGACTCACCATGACTCAATTCCGCTCTCTCAAGCTGTCGCTGGTCATTGCCTCGTTGTTCGCCGCTTCCACCGGTTTTGCCGCCGACGCCATGAGCCGGGACGACTACAAGGCCGCCAAGGACAAGATCTCTGCCGAGTACAAGGCCGCCAAGGACGCTTGCGGCTCGATGAAGGACAACGCCAAGGACGTCTGCGAGAAGGAAGCCAAGGCGAAGGAAAAGATCGCCCTGGCCGAACTCGATTTCAACCGCAGCGGCAAGGACGGCGACCGCATCAAGCTCGAAAAGGTGAAGGCCGAACAGCAGTACGCCGTTGCCAAGGAGAAGTGCGAAGACCAGAAGGGCGCTGAAGAGCGCGCCTGCAAGAAGGAAGCAAAGGCCGCGGAAGTTAAGGCCAAGGCTGACATCAAGTCTGAAAAGAAGGCGAACGGCTAAGCACGGTCGCCCTCGAACAGCGCCCCCGGGTTCCTCGTGAACCGCGGGGGCGTGGTTCCGTTCAGACGCCAAGCAATTCCACTTCAAACATCAGCGTGGCATTGGGCGGGATGACGCCACCGGCGCCGCGTGCGCCATAGCCGAGCTCAGGGGGAATCACCAGCACACGCGTGCCGCCGACCTTCATGCCTTGCACGCCTTCGTCCCAGCCCTTGATGACATGGCCGCGGCCAAGATCGAATTCGAAGGGGTCGCGGCGGTCCTTGCTGCTGTCGAATTTCGCGCCTTTCACCCCGTTTTCATACAGCCAGCCGGTGTAGTGCACGGTGACCTGCTGGCCGGCCTTGGCTTCGTCGCCGCTGCCCGCGACGGTGTCTTCGTACTGCAGGCCGGATGGGGTGGTGTTCATGGGCGGGTCCTCGCGTGAGTGTTGAAGGGTGGGCATCATGCCACCGCGGCGGCCCAGCGCTGTCGCCACTGGTCGGTGGCCATGGTGAGCCACCTGTCGATGCGAGTCGCGTCCGCTTTGACGCCGAGCACTGTCCCGGCCGCGCGCAAAGCCGCAAGCGGATCGCTGAGGTCGAGCGCCTGCGCGCCGTTCTGCTTGGACAGCTTCTCGCCGTTCGCGCCCATCACCAGCGGAGTGTGCAGGTAGATCGGCGTGGGCAGGCCGAGCGCGCGCTGCAAACGCATCTGCCGCGGCGTGTTGTCGGCCAGGTCTTCGCCGCGCACGACGTGCGAGATGCCTTGCAACGCGTCGTCCACCACCACCGCCAGCTGATAGGCCCAAAGGCCGTCTGCGCGATGCAGCACGAAGTCGCCGACACAGCGGGTCAGGTCCTGTGATTGCGGGCCGAGCCGGCGGTCGGCCCACGCGATGCGAACGTCATGGCCGCGCTGGTCCAGAGTGCGCAGGCGCGTCGCGCGCGCCGGCTTGCCCCTGAGGCCATTGCGGCAGGTGCCCGGGTACACGAGCTCGCCATGCCGCACAAGGGCGAGGCCCTCGGCCTGCACGGCCAGTTCGATCTCGCGCCGCGAGCAGCCGCAGGGGTAGGCGAGGTCGGCGGCCAGCAGGCGCTGCAAGGCGGCTTCGTACAGGTCACCGCGGTGAGACTGCAGGACTGGTGCTTCGTCGGGCACCAGACCGCAGGCGGCGAGCTGGTCGAGGATGGTCGTCTCCATGCCCGGCACGCAGCGCGGGATGTCCACGTCCTCGATGCGAACCAGCCATCGCCCACCATGGGCGCGCGCATCGAGCCACGAAGCGAGCGCTGCCACCAGCGAGCCCGCATGCAGCGGCCCGGTGGGCGAGGGTGCGAAGCGGCCGACGTAGCCGGCACCGGGCAGGTCGCTGCGGTGCATGGCTCAGACGGCCAGCACGCTGCCGTGCCGCTCCAGCAAAGCCCGTCGGGTCGTCGGGCTCTCCAGCTGTTCGAGCCACCATTGCAGTGCGAGCCCCAGCGGCCCGTTGCCGGTGCGCCAGGCATAGCCGAAGCGCGCGGGGGTGTTGCGCCGCTCGGTGTCCTTCACCACCAGCCGCCCGGCCTCGATGTGGTCGCGCGCCATCGGCTCGGGGATGTAGCCGCAGCCCAGGCACCGGATCTGCGCCTCGATCTTGGCCTGCGTGTTGGCGACGGTGAACACCTCCTGCCCCGGCAGCAGGTTCACCGTGACGGGCTCCATGCGCTGCGCTGAATCGGCCACGGCCACCGCGCGGTGGCGGATGAGTTCGGCCTCGCTGATCGGCCCGTCGGCCTTGGCCAGCGGATGGTGCGGTGCCACGGCGAAAACAAAACGCATTTCCCCCAGCGTCTCGACCTGGACACCCGGCACCGGCGCGAGGTCGGGCCCGATGCGCGTGCCGATGGCCAGGTCGGCGAGTCCACTGGTCAGCGCCTCCCAGGTCCCTGCCAGCACCTCCGAACGCAGCCGCAGCCGCGTGCCCGGGCCGCGCCTGTCGTTGAGTACGCCGTGGTCCACGGTACCCGGCGGGCGCAGGGCGAAGAAGGACTCGCACAACTCGAACACCGTGTTTGGCGAGATGACGCCGTCCACCGCCACCGTGAGCTGCGTCTCCCACCCGGTGGCCACGCGCTTGACCCGGTTGGCGACGGCATCGACTTGCTCCAGCAGCCGGCGGCCTTCGTTGAGCAGTTCCTCGCCCGCAGCGGTGAGCTTGGCCTGGCGCGAGCGGCGATCGAAGAGCAGCACGTCCAGCGCGTCCTCGAGCTGGCGCACGTTGTAGGTGAGGGCGCTCGGAACCTTTCCGAGCTCGCGCGCCGCGGCGGCAAAGCTGCCGGTGCGGGCGATGACATCCATCATGGCGAGCGCTTCGGGCGTGAGGACATTGCGGGCAGCGGACATGCGTTCATCTTATTTGAACGAATGCTTCAAGTGGCGGTACTCGCGGTCCGGCGGTCCGGCACCTACATTGAACAGACCAAAGGAGCGACAACACATGATCACACTGCGCAAGTCTTCCGATCGCGGCTTTGCCGACCACGGCTGGCTCAAGAGCTTCCACAGTTTTTCCTTCGCCGACTACTACGACCCGAACCACATGGGCTTCGGCAACCTGCGTGTCATCAACGAAGACCGCATCGCGCCGGGCACGGGCTTTGGAACGCACGGCCACCGCGACATGGAAATCGTGAGCTACGTGCTCGAAGGCGCGCTCGCGCACAAGGACAACATGGGCAACGGCACCGCCATCGTGCCTGGCGACGTACAGCGCATGAGCGCCGGCCGCGGCGTGATGCACAGCGAGTTCAACCACGCACCATCGCAGACCACGCACTTCCTGCAGATCTGGATCCAGCCCAACGTGCAGGGCATCGAGCCGGGCTACGAGCAGAAACATTTCGACGAATCCACCAAGCGCGGCCAGCTGCGGCTGGTGGCGAGCAACGATGGCCGCGAAGGCTCGCTGGTCGTGCATGCGGACGCGTCCATCTACGCAGGCCTGTTCAACGGCGAAGAAGCGGCTCACGTGACGCTGGACCCGACTCGCAAGGCTTACGTGCACGTGGTGCGCGGCAAGGTCTCGGTCAATGGCCATGCCCTCGCGGCGGGCGATGCGGCGCAGCTGAGCAAGGAGGCTGCGGCCATCATCGACAAGGGTGACAACGCCGAGGTCATCGTGTTCGATCTCGCGGCGTGATCAGCGTGCGGTGGGCGAGCATTGCTTCGCCCACCCTGCGCTACAGTCCGCCGCATGGAACCCCTCGTCAAGGTCATGGCCTTGCTGCCCTGGGTGGACTGGGCGGCCATCGTCGTCTTCTTCTGCGGCTGGGCGGGCTATGCGTGGTTCGCCAGGCACCGAGCCAGCACACAGCCGTCGGTGCTCGCGTCCACCAATCGCATCCGCCAGCAGTGGATGCTTCAGACCACCTACCGCGAGGTGCGCGTGGTGGACGGCGTGGTCGTGCAGAGCCTCTCGACCAGCCCCTCGTTCTTCGCGTCGACCACCATCCTGATCATCGGCGGCCTGCTCGCCACGCTGGGCACGACGGAGAAGACGACCGAGCTCGTGCGCGAGTTGCCCTTCGCCGCGCGCACCTCGGTGCTCGTGTTCGACCTCAAGCTGTTGCTGATGCTCGTGGTGTTCGTGTATGCCTTCTTCCGCTTCACCTGGTCGATGCGACAGTACACCTTCGGTTCACTGCTGATCGGGTCGGCGCCGGAGGCGAAGCAATTCGAGCAGCTCGGTGATGGTGCCGAATCTGCACGCATCGCGTTCTCGCAGAAGGCCGGCCGCGTTCTTGGTCTCGCGGCGGAAACCTTCAACGATGGTTTGCGTGCCTACTATTTCGCCTTCGCCGCGATCGGCTGGTTCTTCTCCCCGTGGGTGTACATGCTGTCCACGCTCGGCGTGATCTACATCCTCTACCAGCGCGAATTCAGATCGGACGTGCTCAAGAGCCTGAACACCTGAGCCGCTATCGCGCGAGCCGCACGCCGCTGAACTGCCACTGTGCATCCGGCGGGAAGAAGTTGCGATACGTCGCCCGCACATGGCCCGCGGGCGTGGCGCATGAGCCACCGCGCAGCACGAACTGGTTGCACATGAACTTGCCGTTGTATTCGCCGACGGCGCCCGGCAGCGGCTGATAGCCAGGGTAGGGGTTGTAGTTGGACTGTGTCCACTCCCACACGTCGCCGTACAACTGCACCGGCTCCTCGTCGTCGCGGCTCGCGGCAGGCAAGGGGTGGAAAGCGCCACGCTCGGCGAAATTGCCTTGCAGCGGGCTCGATCGGGTCAGCGCGCGCGCGGCCAGCTCCCACTCGGCTTCCGTCGGCAGCCGCGCGCCGGCCCAGCGGGCGTACGCCTCGGCCTCGAAGAAGCTCAGGTGGCAGGCGGGCGTGTGCGGGTCGATCTCGACCAGGCCCTGGAGCGAATGCGCGAGCCAGCGCTGGCCGTCGCGGCGCCAGTACAGCGGCGCCTCGCGCTGGGCAGCCTGCACCCAGTCCCATCCCATGGACAGCCACAGCTCGGGCCGGCGGTAGCCGCCATCGTCCATGAAGGCCATGAACTCGTCATTGCTCACCGGACGCGCGGCCAGTTCGAAGGGCGGCAAGAAGGTCGGGTGCGACGGCGTCTCGTTGTCGAAGCAGAACGCACCGTCCAGCTCGGCCACGTGGCCCATCTGGAACATGCCGCCTTCATGGCCGTGCCATCGCAGCGGTTGCGGGCTCACCGCGCCGATCGGCCAGCGCCGGGCATACGGCGCGTGCAAAGGGTTGAACGACAGTGCGTGCTTGATGTCGGTGAGCAACAGCTCCTGGTGCTGCTGCTCGTGGTGCAGGCCGAGCGTGACGAGTTCTGCCAACTCGGCGTCATCCGGCCGCGCGGCCAGCACACCCGCCATGCGTTCGTCGACGTTGGCGCGATAGCGCTTCACTTGCTCGAGCGTGGGGCTCGTGATGAGCCCGCGCTGCGGCCGCGGATGCCGTTCGCCTACGCCCTGGTAGTAGCTGTTGAAGAGCACGCGGAACATGGGCTCGAAAGCGCGAAATCCCGGCTCGAAGCGCTCGAGGATGAAGGTCTCGAAGAACCAGGTGACGTGCGCGAGGTGCCACTTGGTGGGGCTCGCGTCGGGCATGGACTGCACCTGGCAGTCCTCGTCGGTGAGCGGCGCGGCGAGTGCGAGCGTGAAGCGCCGCACATGCTCGTAGTGCGCCGCGAGCGACGACTGCAATGCGGCGCGGCGCGTCGTATCAGATCGCGGCAAATCAGATCGTGCAAGTGTCACAGCCCAGCTCCTCGAACACGTCCCGAACCAATGTAGCCCATGCCGCCTTGTGTGGGCTTCCAGGTGAAATTCTGCAAGCGCTGTTCCATCAGCGACCACGGCTTGTGCATCTCATGCGCCCGCACGTTGTACGGGCGGTTCTTCAGCCAGGCGACGAGGTTCAGGGGTGCGAGCCACCAGGGGAAGAACTTCATCCCTGCGATGGCAATGCGGGTGCCCGGCGCCAGTTGTGTGAAAAGGTTCTCCACGGCCTCGGGTGTGCGGCTGATGTCGTGCACGTAGTGGAAGAGTGCGGCATCGGGCCGACCGGTGAGTTTCACCTCCTCGGCGCTCGCGCACTGCAGCTCGATGGTCCAGCCTTGCGCACGCAAGCCCTTTGCGCGCTGCTCGGCGCGGGCGAACATCTCGGGGCTCTGCTCGAAGGCGATGAGTCGGCCGGTGCGGCCCACGCGCTCGAGCAGCGGCTCGAAGCTCAGGCCCGTCCCGCAGCCGACGTCGAGCACCGTGTCGCCCGCATCGAGCCTGAGCAGCTCGATGCAGCGCATGCGGATCGGCCATGTCGGCCCGGTGGTGGTGTCGTAGCCGGCAGCCTTGCGACGGTATTTCCGGATCGAGCGCAGGTTGTCTCGGGTGGATGCCATCGCGGTGGTGCTGGCCGACGGGCCCAGAGCTTACTTCCAAGCCCCGCGGCTTGTCACCCGGCGGGCGCGGGGTTGAGCGAGGCGTCGAGTGCTTCACGCTCGTCGAACACGAAGCACTCGCCGTCGAAATGCCTGCCGCCCGCTTCCTCGAAGTACTTGAGGATGCCGCCCTCGAGCTGGTAGACGTGGTCGATGCCGGCTTCGGCCATGAAGATGGCGGCCTTCTCGCAGCGGATTCCGCCGGTGCAGTAGCTCACCACCGTCTTGCCGCGCAGCTCGTCGCGGTGTGCGAGCACGGCGTCGGGAAAATCGCTGAACTTGTGGATGTGCCAATCGATGGCATCGTGGAAGTGGCCGTGCTGCACCTCGAACTCGTTGCGTGTGTCCAGCGTCACCACCGGCCGGCCCTCGTCGTCGTGGCCGGCGTCGAGCCAGCGCGCGAGCGTCTTCGCATCCACCGCCGGGGCGCGGGCATGGGCCGGGCGAATCGTCGGGTGGTTCATGCGGATGATCTCGGCCTTGACCTTCACCAGCAGCTTGCCGAAGGGCACGGTGTCGGACCAGCTTTCCTTCGGTTGCAGTGATGCGAAACGTGTGTCGCGCCGCAGCCAGCCGACGAAGCCGCGCACGCCTTCAGTGCTGCCTGCCAGGAAGAGATTGATTCCTTCCTCGGCCAGCAGCACCGTGCCCTTGAGCGAGCGTTCCAGCGCTTGTGAGCGGATGCTCTCGCGCAAGGCGGCGGTGTCGTTCAGCGGCGTGAAAAGGTAGGCCGAGATGTTCAGAATTGCTTGCACGGGCGGGATTCTACGGACGGCGGCCTCCGTAAAATCGGCCGAATGGCCTTCGTTCACCTGCGCACGCACACCGAGTTTTCCGTCGTCGACGGCACCCTGAGAATCGACGAGGCCGTGGGGGCTGCCGCCAGCGACAAGCAGGCGGCGCTCGCGATCAGCGACCTGAGCAACCTCTTCGGTGCGATCAAGTTCTACAGCAATTCCCGCAAGAAGGGCGTCAAGCCCATCATCGGCGCCGACGTGTGGCTGGAGCCCGAAGGTGGCGAGAAGGCCGCGAGCCGCCTGCTGCTGCTGGTGCAGGACAAGACCGGCTACCTCAACCTCTGCGAAATCTTGTCGCGCGCGTGGCTTGGCAACGTCCAGCGTGGCCAGGCCTGGGTGAAGTGGGAATGGCTCGAGGCCTTGGGCCAGGGCCTCATCGCCTTGTCCGGCGCGGACCTGGGCGCCGTGGGCCAGGCGCTGCTCGCACAAGACTCGGCGCGTGCGAAGCAGCTCGCGCAACGGCTGGCCGGCATCTTCGACAAGCGCTTCTACATCGAGCTGCAGCGCGCGGGCCAGCCGACCAACGAGGCGCAGGTTCGTGCGGCCGTGCCGCTCGCCGCGGAGCTGGGACTGCCGGTCGTGGCTACTCACCCGGTCCAGTTCCTGGCTGACGAAGACTTCGAGGCCCATGAGGCGCGTGTCTGCGTGGCCGACGGCGAGACGCTCACCAACCCGCGGCGCATCAAGCGCTTCACGCGCGAGCAGTACTTCAAGACCCAAGCGCAGATGGAGGCGCTGTTCGCCGACATCCCGAGCGCCGTGGCCAACACGGTGGAAATTGCCAAGCGCTGCAACCTCACGCTGGTGCTGGGCAAGCCGCAGCTGCCGAACTTCCCGACGCCGCTGCAGGACGACGGCGTGCCGATGCCAATGTCGGACTACTTCCGCGTCGCCTCTCATGATGGCCTGCAAGAGCGCCTGCTTCAGCTCTTCCCCGACCCGGTACAGCGCGAGAAGGAAACACAGCGCTACGTCGAGCGCCTGGACTTCGAGATCAACACGATCCTGAAGATGGGCTTCCCGGGCTACTTCCTCATCGTGGCCGACTTCATCAACTGGGCGAAGAACAACGGTTGCCCGGTCGGGCCGGGGCGGGGCTCCGGAGCGGGCTCGCTCGTGGCCTACGCACTCAAGATCACCGACCTCGATCCGCTGCGCTACAACCTGCTGTTCGAGCGCTTCCTGAACCCGGACCGGGTGTCGATGCCCGACTTCGACATCGACTTCTGTCAGGGCAATCGCGATCGCGTCATCGACTACGTGAAGCAGAAGTACGGCCGTGACGCGGTGAGCCAGATCGCCACCTTCGGCACCATGGCCGCCAAGGCCGCGCTGCGGGACGTGGGCCGCGTTCTGGGCATGGGCTACGGCCATGTGGACAGCATCGCAAAGCTCGTGCCCGCGCCGCCGGGCAAGAGCGTGACGCTGGCCCGCGTGCCCGAGAACCCGGACTCCGGCGTGATCTACGCGCGCAAGGAATCACCCGAGATCGAGGAGCGCGAAAAGAACGAGGAAGAAGTCGCCGAGCTGCTGACGCTCGCGATGCGGCTTGAAGGCGTGACGCGAAACATCGGCATGCACGCGGGCGGCGTGCTGATCGCGCCGGGCAAGATCACCGACTTCTGCCCGCTGTACATGCAGCCGGGCAGCGACAGCGCGGTGAGCCAGTTCGACAAGGACGACGTGGAGTCGGCCGGCCTGGTGAAGTTCGACTTCCTGGGCCTCGCCACACTCACCATCCTGGAGCTCGCCAAGGACTACATCCGCGCGCGCCATCCGGCCAAGAAGGACTTCGTCCTCGAAGACATCCCACTCAATGACCGCGGCGCCTACCAGCTGATGAGCGAGGGCAAGACGGTTGCCGTGTTCCAGCTGGAAAGCTCGGGCATGCAGCGCATGCTCAAAGACGCCAAGCCCAGCGTCTTCGAGGACATCATTGCGCTCGTGGCCTTGTACCGTCCTGGCCCGATGGACCTGATTCCCACCTTCTGCGCGCGCAAGCACGGCCGCGAGGAGGTCGAGTACCCCCATCCGTTGATGGAGGCGGTGCTCAAGGAGACCTACGGGATCATGGTCTACCAGGAGCAGGTGATGCAGGTGGCGCAGCGCCTGGGCGGCTACTCGCTCGGTGGTGCCGACTTGCTTCGCCGCGCGATGGGCAAGAAGAAGGTCGAGGAGATGGCCGCCCACCGCGGCATGTTCGCGGAGGGCGCGGCCAAGAACGGCATCAACGAGTTGAAGGCCAACGAGATCTTCGACTTGATGGAAAAGTTCGCGGGCTACGGCTTCAACAAGTCGCACGCCGCCTGCTACGCGCTGCTCGCGTACCAGACCGCGTGGCTCAAGGTGCACTACCCGGCCGAATTCACCGCGGCCAACATGAGCATCGCGCTGGACGACACCGACAAGCTCAAGATCTTCCACGACGATGCGGTCGACAAGCTCGGGCTCACCTTCGAGCCGCCCAACGTCAACACCGGCGGCTACCGTTTCGAGCCAGTGGCCGACAAGGTCGTGCGCTACGGCCTGGGCGCGATCAAGGGCACGGGCCAGAGCGCCATCGAGGCGATCATCCAGGCGCGCAAGGACGGCGGGCCGTTCAAGTCGCTGTTCGATTTCTGCACGCGGGTCGATCGTGCACGCATCAACAAGCGCACGGTCGAGGCGCTGATCAAGGCCGGCGCCTTCGACATCCTCGGGCTGGAGCGCGCATCGCTGGTGGCGAGCATTGCGCTGGCATTCGACTACGCCGACACGCAGCATGCCAATGCCGACCAGGGCGGGCTCTTCGACTTCGGCGATTCGCATGCCGCGTCCTCGCAGGAGCCGGACCTCGTGCATGCCGAGCCTTGGAGCATCAAGGAGCGGCTCACCTTCGAGAAGGGCGCGCTCGGCTTCTACCTCTCAGGCCATCTGTTCGACCAGAGCGCTGATGAGGTGAGGCTCTTCGCCAAGCGCCGCAATGCCGACATCGTCGACAGCCGCGACCCTCAATTGCTCGCGGGCATCGTGAGCGACCTGCGCGTCATCAATGGCCAGCGCGGACGCGTGGCGATCTTCAAGCTCGACGACAAGACCGAGGCGATCGAGGCGGTGGCGAACGAGGAGATCCTCAACGCCAACAAGGACCTGCTCAAGGACGATGAACTCATCATCGTGCAGGGCAAGGTGCAGCCCGATCGCTTCTCCGGCGGCCTGCGGCTGAACGTCCAGCAGGTGTGGGACCTCACGACGGCGCGCTGCCGCTTTGCCAAGTACCTGCGCGTGGAAGTGAACGGCAGCATCCCGCCGGTGGCCGAGGTGCTGCGCGACTTCCCGATGCGCAAGACCATGGGCGAGTTGGGGCCGACGACGCAGGGCCTGGGCGTGCGCCTCGTGCTCGAGCGGCAATCGGCGCGCGGCGAGCTGGACCTGGGCGAAGAAGGCAAGTTCTTCCCAAGCGATGCGGCCATCGCACGCTGGCAGGAAGGAAGTCACGGCCGCGCGAAGGTCGTGTACGAATAGACACGTTTGAGATGCGCCGCGGTCGGCAGCCGTGGCACGCTGGGCGTTGAATCAGGAGACTTTCAGGAGTTCTTGATGAAACGAATTCTTCTTGCCGCCGCCATGGCCGCTTGCGCGCTTCCCGGGCTTTCGCAAGCGCAGGTCGGCGTGTCCGTCCAGGTGAACCAGCCGGGCGTGTACGGCCGCATCGACATCGGTGGCGTGCCGCCGCCGGTGGTGGTGTACCAGCAACCCGTGGTCATCGCGCCGTCGCCCGTGGCGGTGTACCAGCGCCCCATCTACCTGCACGTGCCGGCGGGCTACGAGCGCAACTGGGGCCAGTATTGCGGCCGCTACAGCGCCTGCGGCCAACCGGTGTACTTCGTGCGCGAAGACTGGTACCAGCAGCATTGGGTGCCGGCGCACCGCCGCGATATCGAGCGCCGCGGCTACGACCGGCGCGATGATGGCCGGCGCGGTGACGACCGCCGTGACCATGACCGACACGAGCAGCACGACCGTGGCCACGGGCACGACCGCGATCACGAAGACCACGGCCGCGGCCATGGGCACGACCGCGACCGTTGATTGAGCGCCGCCCAACGCGGGTGGCTGTTGGATTCGTGCCCCACTCCGGGCACGTCCTGATCCGCCACCCGGGCATCGCTGTCTACACTGTGGCATGTCCGACATCCCGACCACCGGCCTCATCCTGACGGGCGGTGGCGCCCGCGCCGCGTACCAGGTGGGCGTGCTTGATGCGGTAGCCAATATCCGGCGCCACAGCGATGCGCCCGCGGGCAACCCGTTTCCCGTGATCGCCGGCACTTCGGCCGGCGCGATCAACTCCACGGCGCTCGCCTGCGGCGCCGACGACTTCGACAAGGCCGTCAACGGCCTCGTCCACATCTGGCGCAACTTCCGCGCCGAACAGATCTACCGCTCCGATTCGCTCGGCGTCATCCGCACCGGCGCCCGCTGGCTCACGATGATGTCGATGGGTTGGATGATCGCGCGCTTTCGTCGTGCGAGGCCTCGGTCGCTGCTCGACAACAGCCCGCTGGACGTGCTGCTCGCCAAGCTCATCGACACCAAGCGGCTCAAGCAGGTGATGCGCGACGGGCATGTGCAGGCGCTGGCCGTCACGGCATCGAGCTACGGCTCCGGCATGCACGTGACCTTCTACGACGCGGTGAAGGACATCGTGCCGTGGACGCGCTCGCAGCGCATCGCCGTTCGTAGCGACGTGGGCGTGCCGCACCTGCTGGCCTCGTCGGCAATTCCCTTCGTGTTCCCCGCGGTGCCGCTCGTGATCGAAGGCCACATCGAGTACTTCGGCGATGGGTCGATGCGGCAATCCGCGCCAATCTCACCTGCCGTGCACCTGGGCGCGGAACGCATCCTCGTGGTGGGGGCCGGGCGCATGCATGAGCCGCCAGGTGAGCGACAAGCCAGCAGCGAATATCCGAACCTCGCGCAGATCGCGGGCCATGCGCTGTCCAACATCTTCCTCGATGCGCTGGCGGTGGACGTCGAGCGCCTGCAACGCATCAACAGCACGCTCGGGCTGCTGCCCGCCGAGGCGCGCGCGCGCACCTCGCTGCGCCCGATCGACGTCCTGGTAATCGCGCCCAGCAAGCGGCTCGATGACATCGCCGCCAAGCACCTTGGAAGCCTGCCCGCGCCGATTCGCGCCTTGCTGCGCGGCGTGGGTGTGTCGGGTCGAGGTGACGATGCGCGCGGCGCGGCGCTGGCGAGCTACCTGCTCTTCGAAGCACCCTACACGCGCGAGCTGATGGCGCTCGGCCGTGCTGACACCTTCGCGCGTCGCGACGAGGTGATGCAGTTCTTCGGCTGGAAGCCGAAGAGCCGCGTCGGCAACAAGGCCCAGAACGAATACGAAGCTGTTGCCGCAGCCAAGTGACGCCAATGAAGAACACCCCGCGAACCCTTTGGTTTGCGGGGTGCCACCTGATCAAGGTCTGCCGCGATTCAGCGCGCGGGCGGCGCCATCTTCACCGGCCTCATTGCGCCGCCTTCTTCTTCGACACCTTCGCATCGCTGGCCTTGTCTGCGGCCTTCATGGCCTTCTTGCCCTTGGCCGGTGCCACGGCGCCGGTGGACTTGTAGGCTTCGCCGCTGACCGTGAGACCGGCGGTGGACAGCTTGGTGGCGCGTGCATCCTTGATGCCGTGCATGCGTTGCTGCACATCGGCCCAATTCTTGAACTCGCCCTTTTTGCGCTCGTCGATGATCTTGCCGGCCGTGACCGTGCCCAGGCCCTTGACGGCTTCCAGCTCGGCCTGGTTGGCCTTGTTGATGTCCACCGATGCGAATGCGGCAGCGGCGAAGAAGGCGAGAGCGACGGCGATGATTTGCTTGAACATGGGTTCCTCCGAAACGTGTTGTTGATGATGTGCACGACACGGTGTGTGGCGTGCCGTCATTGAACGACACTGGGAGGGCCGCGGTCGACCCACCGAGGAGGGGCACAGGGGCCCCGCGTCGGAGGGCCCTAGGATTGACGAGACAGCCAGTCCACGTAGCGCTGCACGCCGGTGGCGACATCGCTGAACGCATGCTGGCAGCCGATGCTGCGAAGGCGCGCGAGATCTGCCTGCGTGAAGCACTGGTACTTGCCGACCAGAGCCTCGGGGAAGGGCACGTACTCGATCAGACCTTGCTGCACGAGATCGCTCAAGGGCAGGGCGGCTTCGCCCTTCAAGGCGCGTGATGCATTGACCGTGGCGACTGCCACGTCGTTGAAGGGCTGCGCGCGACCGCTGCCAAGGTTGAAGATGCCGCTGGCCTGCGGGTGCTGCAGGAACCACAAGTTCACCGCAACCACGTCGTCGACGAACACGAAGTCGCGCGACTGCTCGCCGGCACCGTAACCGCCGTATTCACCGAACAGCTTCACCTTGCCCGAATCGCGGAACTGGTTGAAGTGATGGAAGGCGACCGACGCCATGCGGCCCTTGTGCTGCTCGCGCGGGCCGTAGACGTTGAAGTAGCGAAAGCCTGCCACCTGCGTCGTGGCCTTGGGCAACATGCGCCGCACGACGTTGTCGAACAGCAGCTTGGAGTAGCCGTAGACGTTCAGGGGCTGCTCGAATTGCGGCTCTTCGCGGAAGGAGTCGCTGCCGCCGTAGGTGGCAGCCGACGATGCGTACAAGAGGCGCGTGCCTTGCGCCTGGCAGGCGTCGAGCAGTTCCTTGGAGCACCGGTAGTTGGTGTCCATCATGTAGCGGCCGTTGTGCTCCATGGTGTCGGAGCACGCGCCTTCGTGGAACACCGCATCGACGCGGCCGAACTCGCCGCGCGTGAATCGGGTGTAGAAGTCGGCGCGGTCAAAGTAGTCGGACAGCTTCGCGCCCAGCAGGTTGCGATACTTCGGGCCGTCGGTGAGGTCGTCCACCGCGATCACGTCGTCGATGCCGATGGCATTCAAGCCATGGACGAGGTTGCTGCCGATCATGCCGGCCGCGCCGGTGACCACGACTTTCATGCGAAGAGCTCCTCGTAAGTGACGCCTGCGGTGCCGAACTTGCCGACCACGATGCCGCCCGCGCGGTTGGCGATGGGCATCGCGTCGCGCAGGCTAAGGCCGCTCGCGAGCATGGCCGCCATGGTGGCGATGACGGTGTCGCCCGCGCCGGTCACGTCGAACACCTCGCGCGCTTGCGCCGGCACTTGTACATGGCCGGCATCGTCGAAGAGCGACATGCCTTCTTCGGAGCGTGTGAGCAGCAGCGCGCCGAGCCTGAGTTCGCGTCGCAGGTTCTGCGCGCGCTCGTGCAGCTGCGCTTCGCTGTTCCACGGGCCGATCACCTGCGCGAGTTCAGCGCGGTTGGGCGTGACGACCGTCGCGCCTGCATAGCGGCTGTAGTCATGACCCTTGGGGTCGATGAGCACCGGCTTGCCCGCGGCGCGGGCCAGTTCGATCATGCGGGGGATGTGTTCCAGCCCCCCCTTGCCGTAGTCGCTGAACAGCACCGCCCCATGCACGGGCAGCACACGCTCGAAGTCGTTGAGCATGCCGGCGAGCACCTCGTGGTCAGGCTGGTTCTCGAAGTCGATGCGGATGAGTTGCTGCGATCGGCCGATGACGCGCAGCTTGACGATGGTGTAGAGCTGCGGGTCTTCGCCGAGCAGCGTGGCGACGCCTTCGCGCTCGAGCAACTGCCGCAGCTTGCGCGCGGGCTCGTCGTTGCCGACGACGGTGAGCAAGGTGGCCTGCGCGCTGAGCGTCTTGACGTTGAGCGCCACGTTGGCCGCGCCGCCGAGCCGCTCTTCCTCGCGGTTGACGCGCACCACCGGCACCGGTGCCTCAGGCGAGATGCGATCCACCGCCCCGAACCAGTAGCGGTCGAGCATCGCGTCGCCCACCACCAGCACGCGCGACGCCGCGAGCTTCTCGCGATCGACCATGGACGCCATCAGAGATCCTCCAAGCGCTGGGTGGGGTAGCTGTCCCAGCTCAGGCAGCCGGGGCATTGCCAGAAATAATTCTGCGCCTCGAAGCCGCAGGCGGCGCATCGGTAGCGCTGCAAAGGCTTGGCTGCATGGGCGATGGCCGATTCGATGCTGAGCACGTCCGGGTCTTCGCTCACGCCGCGTTCCGAGGTGCGCAGCTTGAGCAGCTCTCGTGCGGCCGACAGGCTGGGGTGGGCCTTGAGGTGCTCAGAGACGCGCGAACGTTGCGCGGCCATGTCGTCATCGAGCTGGTTGATGGCGCTCAAGAGGTCCAGCGAAGGCAGCTTGCCATAGAGGTTGCGCAGCTCCTGCAAGGCGCCTTCCGCTTCGCCCGCCTGGCGAGCGCTGTCGGCGAAGTCGCGCGCGACGAGGGAGAACGCCTGCGGATGCATCACCAGCAGTTGGCGCCATGCCTGCACCGCCTGCGCATGCTGGCCGGCGATGCGCGCACGCACGCCGGCGAGGACCATGGGCCTCGCGGCTTGCGGCGCGGCCTCTCGTGCCTTGCGCAGCGCTTCATCGGCGTCGGCCGTCTGGCCTCGGCCGTCGGCTTCCTGTGCGAGCTCACACCAGTAGTGCGCAATGCGCGAGGCATACGAGCCCGTGCCGCCGCTGCGGTCGAGCTTGGTGGCGTCTTCCACGGCAGCGCGCCAGTCGCGGGAGCGTTCGTGCAGGGTCAAGAGGGCCAGCCGGGCTTCGGTGTCGAAGGCCGTGCCTTCGAGCGCCTTCCACGCTTCTTCGGCGCGGTCGAAAAGGCCGGCCTTGATGTAGTCCTGCGCCAGGCCGTGCTGCGCGCGGTCACGCTCGGCGGCGGGCAGGTCGGCGCGGTGCAGCAGGTGCTCATGCACACGCACCGCTCGTTCGATCTCGCCACGGCGGCGGAACAGGTTGCCGAGCGCAAAGTGAAGATCGGAAGTGTCGGGGTCATGCTGCACCGCCTCGATGAAGGCGTCGATGGCCTTGTCCTGCTGTTCGTTCAGCAGGAAGTTGAGGCCCTTGAAGTAGGCCTTGGGCGAGTCACGTTGCTCGCGTCGCCACTGTCGCAGGTCGAGCCGAGATGCCATCCACCCGAGCGCGAAGGCCACGGGAAGCCCGAGAAGAACCCACTGAAGGTCAAAGTCCATCGCGCGGCGGGTGCTCGGCCAGGGGGTCGATGGTGGTTGGCGCGGCCAGTGCAGGGCGCTCGCGTTCAGCGGCGACGGGCTCCGCAGGCTGCACGCGGCGCGCGACGCGCCAGTGCTTCCACCAGCTGGGCACCATCGCGAACACGCCGAAGCCGCAGCCGAGCCCGAAGGCGGCCAACACGATGAAGACCATGGGTGCTCGCCACTCCTGGCCGAAGAACCATCGGACGCTCGCGTCCTGCTGGTTGTTCAACGCGAAGGCGAACAGCGCAAAAAAGATGAAGGCCCGAAAGAGCCAGGTGAAAAGCCGCATCGCATCTCCCGGGCGCATTCTAGTGGCCCGTGTCGCGCACGCAGCGCAGCGGACAAGAGCAATCAGTCGCCCGTGGCAGGCGTGCTCTTGGGGGCGCTTGGCGCCTT
Source organism: uncultured Comamonadaceae bacterium (assembly GCA_966211955.1). Classification (GTDB taxonomy): domain Bacteria; phylum Pseudomonadota; class Gammaproteobacteria; order Burkholderiales; family Burkholderiaceae_C; genus Albitalea. The sequence continues at coordinate 224,500 of CBIHOF010000001.1, forward strand.
GTTGTCGGCCGGGTCGTCCAACACCGGCACCTGGGCATCGACCGACTCGCGAAGGGCCTTGCCAGGCTTGAAATGGGGAACCAGCTTCTCGGGGATCACCACCTGCTCGCCGGAGCGGGGATTGCGCCCCACCCGCGGCGGGCGGCGGTTGATCGAGAAGCTGCCGAAACCGCGGATCTCGATGCGGTGCCCGCGCGCAAGCGCATCGGACATCGCGTCGAGGATCGTCTTGACGGCGAACTCGGTATCGCGGTGAGTCAACTGGCTGAAGCGTTCGGCCAGTTGGGCCACGAGATCGGATCGAGTCATGAGTGCATCACACGCCCGAGGCGCGCCATCTGCTCCCTCCCCCGCTGGGGGAGGGTTGGGGTGGGGGCCTGTGCGGTCTCCACGGTCTCAGAGTTTCAGAAGCAGCTGATGGATCAGCCGTTGTCCTTCTGGTTGTCCAGCTTCGCACGCAGCAGCGCACCGAGGCTCGTGGTACCGGCGGTCTCACGCTCGTTGTTCTGCGACAGGCGCTGCATGGCTTCTTGCTGGTCGGCGTTGTCCTTGGCCTTGATCGACAACTGGATCGAACGCGTCTTGCGGTCGATGTTGATGATCAGCGCCGAGACTTCGTCGCCTTCCTTCAGCACGTTGCGCGCGTCTTCCACGCGGTCACGGCTGATTTCGGAAGCACGCAGGTAGCCGGTCACGTCGTCGTTGAGCTGGATTTCAGCGCCACGGGCGTCAACCGTCTTGACCTTGCCGTTGACGATCATGCCGCGGTCATTGACCGAGGTGTAGCTCGTGAACGGGTCGGAATCGAGCTGCTTGATGCCGAGCGAAATGCGCTCGCGCTCGACGTCGACGGCCAGGACCACGGCTTCGACTTCCTGGCCCTTCTTGTAGTTGCGAACCGCGGCTTCGCCCGGCTCGTTCCAGGACAGGTCCGACAGGTGAACCAGGCCATCGATGCCGGCGGCAAGACCCACGAACACGCCGAAGTCGGTGATCGACTTGACGGGTCCCTTGACCTTGTCGCCACGCTGCACGGTGGCGGCGAATTCTTCCCAAGGATTGGCCTTGCACTGCTTCATGCCCAGGCTGATGCGGCGCTTGTCTTCGTCGATCTCGAGGACCATGACTTCGACTTCGTCGCCCAGGGACACGATCTTGCTGGGGGCCACGTTCTTGTTGGTCCAGTCCATTTCGGAGACGTGCACCAGGCCTTCGATGCCCGGCTCGATCTCGACGAACGCGCCGTAGTCGGCGATGTTCGTGACCTTGCCGAACAGGCGCGTGCCGGTCGGGTAGCGGCGCGACACGCCGTGCCACGGGTCGTCGCCCAGCTGCTTGATGCCCAGCGAGACGCGGTTCTTCTCGGCGTCGAACTTGAGGACCTTGGCGGTGAGCTCCTGGCCCACTTGCACCACTTCGCTCGGGTGACGCACGCGGCGCCATGCCATGTCGGTGATGTGCAGCAGGCCGTCGATGCCGCCGAGGTCGACGAACGCACCGTATTCAGTGATGTTCTTGACCACGCCATGGACGATGGCACCTTCGGACAGGGTCTCGAGCAGCTTGGCGCGTTCTTCGCCCATCGAAGCCTCGACGACAGCGCGGCGCGACAACACGACGTTGTTGCGCTTGCGGTCGAGCTTGATGACCTTGAACTCCATGGTCTTGCCCTCGAACGGGCTCATGTCCTTGACAGGACGCGTGTCGAGCAGCGAACCCGGCAGGAAGGCGCGGATGCCGTTGACGAGGACGGTCAGGCCGCCCTTGACCTTGCCGGAGACCGTGCCGGTCACGAATTCGCCGGATTCCAGCGAGTTCTCCAGCGAAAGCCACGAGGCGAGGCGCTTGGCCTTGTCGCGCGACAGGATGGTGTCGCCGTAGCCGTTTTCGATCGCGTCGATGGCCACCGACACGAAATCGCCGACCTGGACTTCGAGCTCGCCCTGGTCGTTCTTGAATTCTTCAATGGGAACGTAGGCTTCGGACTTGAGGCCTGCGTTGACCACCACGAAGTTGTAGTCGACACGGACGACTTCGGCCGTGATGACCTCGCCACTGCGCATCTCGGAGCGCTTCAGCGATTCTTCGAACAGGGCGGCAAACGATTCGCCGCCGGAGCTGGTGGCAGTTTGGGTTTGGGACATGGGGACTTTCTTTGCGGCTTGCCGCCGCGGGGTTAGGTTGATGATCCGACGCCTTGATGCGCTTGGAACAGCGCGGGAGGGAAAGCGTCGGGCCTCGTTGAGCGGTGTTTCAGCCGCTCGCCTTGTCAGGCGTCTTGTGGACTCCCGAAAGGTCTGCGTTGTTCCCAGGAATTCAAGACCCAGTTCACCGACTCGTCGATGGAAAGATCTGAATTGTCCAGAAGCAGCGCATCCGGTGCCGGCTTGAGAGGTGCGACGGCCCGGTTTTGATCCCGGGCGTCACGCGCTTCCAAATCGGCGCGAAGACTATCGATATTAGATGGAATTCCCTTAGAAATCAATTGCTTATGGCGTCTTTCCGCACGCTTGGCGGCACTCGCCGTGAGGAAAACCTTCAGGTCGGCGCCCGGGAAGATGACCGTGCCCATGTCCCGGCCGTCGGCCACGAGGCCCGGGATGCGGCGGAAGGACAGTTGCAGTTCTCGCAAGGCGTTGCGCACGGCTGGGAGGGCGGAGATCCTGGAGGCCATGGAGCCGACTGCCTCGTCGCGAAGTTGCTCGGCCACCTCCTCGCCACCGAGGCGGATTGAGCTGCCTTCGAAGGCCAGGTCGAGCGTGGCGGCGACCACTGCCACCGCATGCTCATCCGCAGGCGTGATGCCCGCGCGCATCGCCGCCAGGGCGGTGGCGCGGTAGACGGCGCCGGAATCGAGGAAGTGGTAGCCCAGCCGCTGGGCGACAGCGCTGGCCACGGTGCCCTTGCCCGATGAGCTTGGGCCGTCCACCGCCAGCACGGGGATTCGGGACGTGTCCGTGTCGACCACGGAGAAAAGCGTCTCGAAATAGTGAGGGAAGGTCTTCGCGACGCACTTCGGGTCGAGGATGCGCACCGACACCGGCGATGCATTCCCCGCTGCCAACGCATTGAATGCAGCCAGCGAGAAGCACATCGCCACCCGGTGGTCGTCGTAGGTGTGGATGGCGGCCGGCGTCCATTGGGCAGGCGGCGCGACCTCGATGAAGTCCGCGCCTTCGACCACGGTCGCGCCCAGCTTGCGCAGCTCGGCGGCCATGGCGGCGATGCGGTCGGTCTCCTTCACCCGCCAGCTGGCGATGTTGGTCAGCCGCGTCGTGCCCTGGGCATACAGCGCCATCACGGCCAGCGTCATCGCGGCGTCGGGGATGTGGTTGCAGTCCAGCTCGATCGCGTTCAGCGGCCACGCGCCGCGCTTGACCTCCAGCCAGCCCGGGCCCGTGGCGACGTCGGCGCCCATGGCCTGCGCCGCTTCGGCAAAGCGGATGTCGCCCTGGATGGAATCGAGCCCGACGCCTTCGATGCGCAGCGGCGAGCCGGTGGCGGCGATGGCGCCCAGCGCGACGAAGTACGACGCCGAGGACGCGTCGCCCTCGACGTGGATGTCGCCAGGCGACTTATAGGCGCTTCCTTGCGCGATCGTGAATCGCTCCCAGCCGTCGCGTTTGACGTCGATCCCGAAGCGCTTGAGCAGGTTCAGCGTGATCTCGATGTAGGGCTTGGAGATGAGTTCGCCCTCGACCTCGATCACCACCGGCGAAGTCGTGCTCACCAGCGGCAGGGCCAACAGCAAGGCCGTCAGGAATTGGCTCGACACGTCCCCGCGCACGCGGATGGGCGCAAGCGTCTTCACGCTGCCCGAGCCTGCCGTCAAGCGCAGCGGCGGGTAGCCGTCGCTGCCGAGGTAGTCGATGCGGCAACCGATCTGCCGCAGCGCGTCCACGAGGTCGCCGATCGGGCGCTCGTGCATGCGCTGGACGCCGCCCAGGTCGAAGCGGCCGCCTTGCGTCGCCGTCATCACAGCGAGTGCCGCGGCAAGTGGCCGCATGGCGGTGCCGGCGTTGCCAAGGAAGAGCTTGGCATCGCGGTTCTTCAGCCGGCCACCGAGACCGGTGATGCGCAGCGCAGGTCCGGCCGAATCGACCTCGCAACCCAGCTCGCGCAAGGCGGCCAACATCACGCGCGTGTCGTCGGAGTCCAGCAGGTCGTGCACGACGGTCGTGCCTGCGCTCAGCCCGGCCAGCAAGAGCACGCGGTTCGAGATGCTCTTGGAGCCCGGCAGGCAGACCGTGCCTGCGGCGCTCAGCAGCGGCGGAAGATCGAGAAAGGGCGTGCTGTACATGGGGACAAGACCGGAGCGGGCGGCGTCAGAGGCTCGACAACAGGATAGGGCCCAGTGCCCTCAACGGTTCGTGGGCGGCTTGACGGCGTTCATCTGCCAGGCCGAGCGGGCGTCGGACGCGCCGCGGATCAGGTCTTCCAGCGCCTCGATGTTGCCGGACTTGATGACGTGTTCCATCGCGTCCAGCGTGTGCCGAAAGCGCATCGACTGCTTGAGCAATTCTTCGCGGTTGGACACGAGGATGTCGCGCCACACTGTCGGGTCGCTCGCGGCGATGCGCGTGAAGTCGCGAAAGCCCGGGCCGGCGAGTGACAGGAAGTCCTTGCCTGCCGGCTGGCGTGCCACCGAGTTGAAGTAGGCGAAGGCCAGCATGTGCGGCAGGTGGCTCACGGCGGCGAAGGCGGCGTCGTGGTTCTCCGGCGTCATGCGCAGCACCTGCGAGCCGATGGCGGCCCACACATCGGTCGCCTTCTGTACGAGGTCGGGGCTGGTCTGCGTGATGGGCGTGAGGATGACCTGCCGGTTCGTGTATAGCGACGCGTCGGCGTGGCCGATGCCAGCGACTTCCTTGCCTGCAATCGGGTGGGCCGGCACGAAACTCGCCACGCGTTCCTTGAGCACGCGCCGAGCGGCGTCGATGACGTCGCGCTTGGTCGAACCCACGTCCATGAAAAGCACGCCGGGCTCGACCAGGTGGCGGATCGCCTTGAACGTGGCTTCGGTGGCCGAGACCGGCACGGCGATGAGCACGATGTCCGAACCCGACACCGCCAGCAGCGCCGATTCGGCCGCCATGTCGATGACGCCGAGCTTCTTGGCCTTCTCCGTGGTCGAGGGCGACTTGCTGTAGCCGATCACACGCTTGACCAGGCCCGCCCGCTTGAGCGCGAGCGCGAAGGACCCGCCCATGAGGCCGCAACCGATGACGCCGAGTTGATTGAACATCCTGGTGCTCGGCCCGTTTTAGTGAACGTCGATGGGGTAGGTGCCCAGCACCTTGAAGAAGGCGCACACGGTGCGCAATTCCTTCAGGGCAGCGGCCACTTCCGGTTGATCCGGATGGCCTTGCACGTCGATGTAGAAGTAGTACTCCCACTGGCCCGAGCGCGCGGGGCGCGATTCGAAGCGCGTCATCGACACGCCGTGCTGCTTGAGCGGCACCAGCATGTCGTGCACGGCGCCCGGACGGTTGGTGACCGACACCACGAGGCTCGTGCAATCGTGGCCCGACGCCTGGGGTTGCGGATGGCGCAGCGGGTGCGTGAGGACCGCGAAACGCGTGCGGTTGTGCGGGTCGTCCTGGATGGCGGGCGCCACCACGTGCAGGCCGAATTCGCTGCCGGCCCGCTCGCTGGCGAGTGCTGCCAACGAAGAATCGAGGCTCGCCAGGCGCGCACCTTCGGCGTTGCTTGACACCGGACGCCGCTCGACGTTGGGCAGGTGATAGCTCAGCCAGCCATGGCACTGGGCCAGCGCCTGGGGATGTGCACAGACTGCCTGGATTCCATCCAGCGAGTTGTCGCGCCGCAGCAGGTTCTGCCGCACGAAGAGGCTGGTCTCGCCGATGATGAACAGCGGCTCGGTGAGGAAGAGGTCCAGCGTGCGGGCGACGACGCCCTCGGTGGAGTTCTCGACCGGCACCACGCCGAAGTCGGCAGCGCCGGCGCTGGTGGTGCGAAACACCTCGTCGATGCTCGCGCAGGGCACGCGCACGATGGACGAACCGAAGAAGCCGAGCGCCGCCTGCTCACTGAAGGTGCCGGCGGGGCCGAGGTACGCCACGCGGGACGGCGTCTCGAGCGCCCGGCAGGCCGACATGATCTCGCGCCAGATCGGAGCCACGCTCTCGGACTTCAGCGGGCCGGGGTTGACCGTCTTGAGACCGTCGATGACCTGCGCCTCGCGCTCAGGGCGGAAAGCCACCGAGCCTTCCTTCTTCTTCACCTCGCCCACTTCCTGGGCGAGAGCTGCACGCCGGTTCAACAGCTGGAGCAGGTCGCGGTCAACCGCATCGATCTGGGTTCGAAGCGCCAGAAGCGCTGGATTGTTGGCGGGGGAATTGGTCTCAGCCATGGCGTGCGCCAAATTCTCGCATGTGCAAGCGCTTGCGCCGAGGCCCGGACCAGGCTTCGTGCGCAGGAATCATCGGAAGGGTGGCAGTCTTTACTTGCTGGCGGCCTTGGACGCGGGCTTGGCGCCGCTGGCCGCGGGCGCGGTCGGCTTGGGCGGCAGCTTGGCGCCGGCCGTGCGCAGCGTGCCGATGATCCTGTCCTGCAAGGCGGAGAGCTTGGGGTTCATCGTCGGCGACAGGTCGGCGAGCACACGCTGGCCGAGGCTGTTGCGCATCTCGGGCGAGAGCGCCTCGTACTTCTTGCGCACCGGCGATTCGATCCACGCAATGATCTGCTTGAGATCGTCCTCGGTGAGCTTGTCTTCGAGGATGGGCGTGATCACCACCGGCGCCAGCTTGGTCGTGCGGTCCTTGATGATGGGGGCCGAATCTTCGATGTACTTCTTCAGGTCGGCATCGATGCTCTTGGCGGCTGCGTCACGCTTGTCGGCGGGCACCGTCTGCAATGCGGCCCCGGCTTGCTGGCCGAGGTTCACGACCGGCCCTTGCGTGATGGTCTTGGCGAGGTCGTCTACCCCGGCCTGCTGCAGGTTGATGAGCTTGGCGATCAGCTCCTTCTTTGCGGCCGACGTGGGCGCAGAGGCGGCAGGAGCGGTTGTCTGCGCGTTCGCAAGTGTGGCGCTGGCGAGCAGCGCCGTGGCGATCCAACGATTCATCAGGTGTTCTCCTCGGGGGTGGGTTCGTCGCCGGATGCGACATCGCCACCCGACTCGTTGGCGTCGTTCTCGACGATGCGCTGAAGGCCGCTCAGCTTGGTGCCGTCGTCCAGCGCGATGAGGGTCACGCCTTGCGTGGCACGACCCAGTTCACGGATCTCGGACACACGGGTGCGCACGAGCACGCCGCGGTCGGTGATGAGCATGATCTCGTCATCCGGGCGAACCAGCGTGGCGGCCACGACGCGTCCGTTGCGCTCGCTCTGCTGGATGGCGATCATCCCCTTCGTGCCGCGTCCGTGGCGGGTGTATTCGACGATGCTGGTGCGCTTGCCGAAGCCGTTCTGCGTCGCGGTGAGTACGCTTTGCGTCTCGTCTTCAGCCACGAGCATGGCGATCACGCTCTGGCCGTCCTCGAGCATCATGCCGCGCACGCCGCGGGCGTTGCGGCCCATGGGGCGCACATCGTCCTCGTCGAATCGCACGGCCTTGCCGCTGTCGCTGAACAGCATCACGTCGTGCTTGCCGTCAGTCAGCGCGGCGCCGATCAGGTAGTCGCCTTCGTCGAGGTCGACGGCGATGATGCCGGCCTTGCGCGGGTTGCTGAATTCATCGAGCGACGTCTTCTTGACCGTGCCCTGCGCCGTGGCCATGAACACGTAGTGATCGGGCGGGAAGCTGCGGAAGCCGTTGGTCAGCGGCAGCACCACGTTCACCTTCTCGCCTTGCTGCAGCGGGAACATGTTCACGATGGGCTTGCCGCGCGAGTTGCGCGAGCCCTGCGGCACTTCCCAGACCTTGAGCCAGTAGACGCGGCCGCGGTTGGTGAAGCACAGGATGTAGTCGTGCGTGTTGGCAATGAAGAGCTGGTCGATCCAGTCGTCTTCCTTCGTCTGCGTGGCCTGCTTGCCGCGGCCGCCGCGCTTTTGCGCGCGATATTCGGAGAGCGCCTGGCTCTTGATGTAGCCGGTGTGCGAGAGCGTCACCACCATGTCGGTGGGCGTGATCAGGTCTTCGGTGCCGAGGTCTTGCGCGTTGTGCTCGATGTGGCTGCGGCGCGCGCCCACCTTGGTCTGGCCGAACTCCAGCTTGATGGCATTGAGCTCGTCCGAGATGATGGTCGTGACGCGTGCGGGCGTGGCGAGGATGCTCAGGAGGTCGGCGATCTCGGCCATGACTTCCTTGTACTCGCCGATGATCTTGTCCTGCTCAAGGCCCGTCAGTCGCTGCAGGCGCATCTGCAGGATTTCGCCGGCCTGCGCATCCGAAAGGCGATACAGCCCATCGGCCTGCATGCCGTAATCCTTCGGCAGGCCTTCGGGACGGAACGACTCGCGCCCGCCCGGCGCTTCCTTCTCGGCACGCGCGAGCATTTCGCGCACCATCGACGAATCCCAGCTCTTGCTCATCAGCGCCGCCTTGGCGACCGGCGGCGTGGGCGAGGTCTTGATCGTCTCGATGAACTCGTCGATGTTGGCCAGCGCCACCGCGAGGCCTTCGAGCACGTGGCCGCGTTCGCGCGCCTTGCGCAGCTCGAACACCGTGCGGCGCGTCACCACTTCGCGGCGGTGCTCGAGGAAGATCTCGACCAGGTCCTTCAGGTTGCACAGCTTGGGCTGGTTGTCGATCAGCGCCACCATGTTGATGCCGAAGGTGTCCTGCAGCTGCGTCTGCTTGTACAGGTTGTTCAGCACCACCTCGGGCACTTCGCCGCGCTTGAGCTCGATGACCACACGCATGCCCGACTTGTCGGACTCGTCCTGGATGTGGCTGATGCCCTCGATCTTCTTCTCGTGAACCAGCTCGGCCATGCGCTCGAGCAGGTTCTTCTTGTTCACCTGGTACGGGATCTCGTCGACGATGATCGCCTGGCGCTGGCCGCGGTCGATGTCCTCGAAGTGGCACTTGGCGCGCATCACCACCTTGCCGCGGCCGGTGCGGTAGCCATCGCGCACCCCTGACAAACCGTAGATGATCCCGGCGGTCGGGAAGTCCGGCGCCGGGATGATTTCCATCAGTTCGTCGATGGTCGCCGCCGGGTTCTTCAGCATGTGAAGGCAGGCGTCGACCACTTCGTTCAGGTTGTGCGGCGGGATGTTGGTGGCCATGCCCACCGCAATGCCTGCCGCGCCGTTGACGAGCAGGTTGGGCAGCCTCGTCGGCAACACCAGAGGCTCTTTCTCGGAGCCGTCGTAGTTGGGGCCGAAGTCGACGGTTTCCTTGTCGATGTCGGCAAGCATTTCGTGCGCGATCTTCGACAGGCGGATTTCGGTGTATCGCATGGCCGCGGCGTTGTCGCCGTCGACCGAACCGAAGTTGCCCTGGCCATCGACCAGCATGTGGCGCAGGGAGAAGTCCTGCGCCATGCGCACGATGGTGTCATAGACCGCACTGTCGCCGTGCGGGTGGTATTTACCGATCACGTCGCCGACGATACGAGCCGACTTCTTGTAGGGCCGGTTCCAGTCGTTGTTGAGCTCGTGCATGGCGAACAGCACGCGCCGGTGCACCGGCTTCAGGCCATCGCGCGCATCGGGCAGTGCACGACCGACGATCACGCTCATCGCGTAATCAAGGTAGGAGCGCCGCATCTCCTCTTCGAGGCTGATCGGCAGGGTTTCCTTGGCGAATTGAGTCATGGGCAAGGCGAGGGCAGCGAGTGCCCGCCGAAAAGGGACATGGAGGGGGAGGCGAAGCCCGCCATTCTAAGTGCGCATCGTTGTAGCACCAGCGCAACACTGCTTGATGCGGGTTGGGGCAAAGGGAGCAAATTCGGTCTCTGCTGGCACAATCATTCGGGTGGTAGACCATTCGCCGTGAGCGAAGGTTTGCCAACGCTTTCCGATTCCGGTTCGGACGTTTTGCAGAAAACTGCACCTTCCCTCGAGAGGAGAATCATGAAGAAACTGAACAAGGTGGCGTCGCTCTTCGCATCCGCCACGCTCGCCGCTTCGGCATCGGGCGTGTTCGCTCAATCGCAGACGGTTGACAATTGGGTCAATGCCAATGGCATTCCCTGGAAGAACGGCACCAACGAGCTTTGCTGGCGTGATGCCAACTGGACGCCCGCCACGGCTCACCCCGATTGCGACGGCGCCATCAAGCCCGAACCGAAGGCTCCGCCGCCCCCGCCGCCGGCTGCTCCTCCGCCCCCGCCCCCGGTTGCTCCCCCGCCGCCCCCGCCCGCCCCGGCCGTCGTGGCCCCGGTGAGCGAGAAGGTGACCTTCGCTGCTGACGCGTTCTTCGACTTCAACAAGGACACGCTCAAGCCCGAGGGCAAGGCCAAGCTGGACGACCTCGTCAGCAAGATGGGTGGCATCAACCTCGAAGTCATCATCGCGGTCGGCCACACCGACTCCGTCGGTGGCGATGCCTACAACCAGAAGCTGTCGGTCAAGCGCGCCGATGCCGTCAAGAACTACCTGACGAGCAAGGGTGTCGAGAAGAACCGCGTCTACACCGAAGGCAAGGGCGAGAAGCAGCCCGTCGCCGACAACAAGACCGCCGAAGGCCGCGCGAAGAACCGTCGCGTGGAAATCGAAGTGGTCGGTACGCGCAACAAGCAGTAATCCGGTTTCCCGGAACCCTCAAAACCCCGCTTCGGCGGGGTTTTGTTTTATGGGCAGGCGAAGGGATATGGATGCAGGACCATTGGTTAACATCGAGGAATGACAACCCTCAATGCCGACCCGTCCGAGCTCGCGAAATTCGGCGAATTGGCCCACCGTTGGTGGGATACCGAGAGCGAGTTCCGGCCGCTGCACCAGATCAATCCGCTTCGACTGGATTGGATCGATCGGCAGGCGCGTCTGGCGGGCAAGCGGGTGGTGGACATTGGCTGCGGTGGCGGCATCCTGAGCGATTCGATGGCTCGCCGTGGCGCCAATGTGCTGGGCATCGACCTCGCCACCAAGGCACTCAAGGTCGCACAACTGCACGCACTGGAAGCGCAGACGCCCAATGTCGAGTACCGCGAGGTGGCGGCCGAGGCGCTGGCGGCTGAATCGCCTGCGGGCTTCGATGTGGTCACCTGCATGGAGATGCTTGAGCACGTCCCTGAGCCATCCTCCGTCGTGCAGGCCTGTGCCGCTCTGGTGAAGCCCGGCGGCTGGGTCTTCTTCTCCACCATCAACCGCAACGCGAAGGCCTTCCTCTTCGCGATCGTCGGCGCCGAGCACGTGCTCAAGATGCTGCCCAAGGGCACGCATGAATACGCGCGCTTCATCCGGCAAAGCCAGCTCGCGCAGTGGTGCCGTGATGCCGGCCTGCAGCTGCAGGCCACGCGCGGGATGGAATACAACCCGCTCTCGCAACGCTACTGGCTGTCGGGCGACACCAGCGTCAACTACCTCTTCGCCTGCCGCAAGAGCGCATGATGGCCCACCGTTTCGACGCGGTGCTCTTCGACCTCGACGGCACGCTCATCGACAGCGCGCCTGACCTCGCTGGCGCGGCCAATGAGCTGCGCGAGGCGCACGGTCTGCCGGCGCTTCCCTACGAGTGCTTCCGCCCGATGGTGGGCTCGGGCGCCCGCGGCATGATCGGCGTGGCCTTCGACATCGGCCCGCAGCACGAATCCTTCCTCGGGCTGCGCGACGATTTCCTGCGCCGCTACGAACTGCGCATGACGCAGCAGACGCGCATCTTCGACGCGGTGCTGCCGGTGCTCGAAGCACTGGAGCGCCGCTGCACCAAGTGGGGCATCGTGACCAACAAGGCCACGCGCTTCACCGACCCGCTGGTGCGCTCGCTCGGGCTGCATCTGCGAGCGGCCACGGTGATCGCCGGTGACACGACGCCGCACTCCAAGCCGCATCCCGCGCCCCTGCTCGAGGCGGCCCGCCGCGTCGGCCTGACGCCGTCGCAATGCATCTACGTGGGTGACGACGTGCGCGACGTCCAGGCCGGCCATGCGGCCGGCATGGCCACCGCTGTCGCCGGCTGGGGCTACCTCGGCGCGGGCGAGCCCATCGAGGCCTGGGGTGCGGAATACATCGCACGCAAACCCGCCGATCTCTTGAACCTTCTCGGCTTGGCCTAAACTAAGAGATTCCTGGGGCCGACTTGGCTTCGACGTGGGTGCGGAGTTGGAACAGGGCATGCCGAGGGCCAGTCACCTCGTAAATCCATCTGGATCAAAGTAACTGCGAACGACTCTTCGTACGCCCTCGCCGCTTAAAACCGGTGAGCTTCGCAACGGTTGGCCGATGGGCCGGGTCTGAGGGGCAACCCAAGGACTGCGAAGTCATACACATTGGCTCGCTCTGAGTTGGGTTACTCAGCACAGGGCTAAATCTAGTGACTCGGGGTGAACGCAGCGTGCTCCTGCGCGGCGGCCACCCTTAAAACCAAATCAGAGAGCTACGCATGTAGATCTGCCCGATGATGGCTTGCGGACGGGGGTTCGATTCCCCCCGGCTCCACCAAGACACAGTACTGATAGTTCCAGGAAAGACCGGCGCCCCTAGAGAAATCAACTCTCTAGGGGCGTCTTTCTTCGAGGTGCATACGGCGCCTCCCTTCGAGTCTGGGAGCATGGCGGTAGGTTTCAGGGGTCAGTCGCGAAGACGCCAACCGGTGCGCTCCTTCCGCTTGATGCTTGGTCCAGTCTTGATCCAGTTGCTGCAGCGCCTGCTGCCACTCCGGCGGATCGACGCGGATGAAATGGTTCTTCTCGCGCTTCTCGAGGAAGGTCGAACCCCTGTTCGAGGAACGCATTCTTCCGCTCGCGAGCCCCGCATTCATCCAGGAACATCGACTGAAGCATCCCGAGCATCTGCTTGGCGTCAAGCTCATCCAGAGCAACGTCAGCGTCGTTCAATGGTCGGATTGGTTCGCAGCCTTCACCGACAAGCGTGCACCAGAGCGCTTCGCTGTTCGCTTTGATCGCGCGCAGATGTCACTGGACGCCGCGGTGCAGGGGCTTGGCGTCCAGCACATACTCCCCGGGTGCCGGAACGATCGGGGCATAGGCCGCGCTGCCCAGCGAGCGTCGCGCCTTCACCCGCGGCCCGCTGTGCTGCGCGAGCCAGCCGGCCCAGTGCGGCCACCAGGAGCCCTCGCGCCGTTCGGCGCCCGCCAACCAGTCCTGCGGGTCGGGCGGCAGGTCGCCGCGCGTGAAATGCTCGGTGCGGCCCAGCCGCGGCGGACGCACGATGCTTTGCACGTGGCCGCTGGTGCTCAGCACGAAAGTCCGGCGCTGGCCGAAATGGCGGGCGGCGCGGTAGACGCCGTGCCAGGGCATGAGGTAGTCCTCACGCCCGCCGACGTAGTAGCCGTCCACGCGCATCTTGCGGAAGTCGATGGGCGTGCCTGCGAGCGTCAATGCGCCCGGCCTCTCGAACACGCGGCGGTCGATCATGTCGACGAAATCGCGCTGCAGCGCCGCCGGCAGGCGGGTGGAATCGTTGTCCCAGAACAGTACGTCCAGCGAGGGCGGCTGGCGGCCCATCAGGTAGTTGTTGACCCAGTAGTTCCACACCAGGTCGTTGGGCCGCAGCCAGGCAAAGAGGCGCGCGAGGTCGGCGCCTTCCATCACGCCGCGCTGTTGTGACCACTCCACCGCAGCCAGCATCGTCTCGCGCGAGGCGAAGCGTTCGAGCACCGAGCCGTTGTCGGCCAGCGGCGCGGTCACCAGCAGGCTGTGATGCGAGACGGCGCGCTCCCGGCGCGTCGCCAGCAGCCCCATGGCCGCAATGGCGGTGAGCCCGCCGGCACAGGCGCTGACCAGGCCGATCGACGCCGCGCGCGTGATCGAGCGCACCACCTCGATGCCTTGCAGCGTGGCCTGCACATACTGCTCCAGCCCGGCATCGCGCATCGACGCATCGGGGTTGCGCCAGCTCAGGCAGAACAGCTGGAAGCCTTGCTCGACGAGATAGCGGAACAGGCTGTTCTCCGGCCGCAGGTCGAAGATGTAGAACTTGTTGATCTGCGGCGGCACCATCAAGAGCGGCTTTCGGTGCACGGTCGGCGTGCTGCTGGCGTACTGGATCAGCTCGAACAGCGGATGCCGGTAGATGACCGCCCCCGGCGTGGTGGCCAGGTCCACGCCGACCTGGAATGCATCGGGCCGGATCTGCTGCGGCATGGCGCGGCGGTGCAGCACGTCGTCGGCCCATTGCTTGAGCCCGTTGACGGCGCTCGCGCCTTCGGTGGTCTCCGCCCGCTTCAGTGCGGCAGGGTTGAGCGGGAGATTCGAAGGGGCGAGCGCCGCGATCAGTTGATCGAGCACGAACTGCACGCGCTGTTCATCGTCGGGTGTGAAGCGCTGGGCCTTCGCCCACTCGCCCAGCGTGCGTTGCCAGCCGAGGTAGACCTGCAGCAGCATTCGGTGCAGCGGGCTGGTGCGCCACAGCGGGTCCTTGAAGCGCCGATCGCCAGCGTCGGGTTCGAGGTCGAGCTTCTGCTGGGCTGCGTCGAGCACGAGGCCCGCGAACTTCGCGTAGTGCGTGGCGAGCGATGAAGGGTCGTCGAGCACGCGGGCGAGCATCAGCTTCAGCGTGTGCAGCAGGCCCTTGCCGGTGAGGCCGGAAGCGTGCGCCTTGCCGGTGATGCCGGAGTCCTTTGCCTCGTCAAAGGCGGGCGGCGTGCCGGCCACGCGATCGTGCAGCCAGTCCACGAAGCTCCTGGCTTCGTCGAGCAGGGAGTTCAGCCGCTCGACACCTGCGGCATCGTGCGGTGCGGCAACGTCCATGGGCGCTCAGGTCTTGCCGCGGCGACTGCGTGCCTTGGGTGCGGCCGGGGTGGCCGTGTCGCCGCCGCCGTTCGCGTCGGGCAGCCGGCGGACGATGAAGGGCACGCCCTGGTTCGTCAGGCCCGGTGCGACGACCGAGCCGATGTGGTCATGATCCACCGGCAGCTTGTCGTCGATGTGCGCGAGGATCCGCACGATGGTGCTTTCGCCGGGCTTGAGCATCAGCCGCGCCGGATCGACGCTGACCGTGCGTTCGTCCAGTTCGCCTTGCACGACGAGGTGGACGTTCATCTCGCGGTCACTCGGGTTGTTGATGGCGAAGGCGCCATTGCCTGTTTCGCCGGCGCGGCCGACGATCAGCAAGGGCGGGCGAGACGTGGGGGCGGTGCCGCCATCGTCGGTCGAGGGGGCCGGTTCCGGGCCGCGCGTGAGCACGACGTTGGCATCCTTCAGATAGTCCTTGGACAAATGCAGCAGCGTCGAGGTGTAGCGCAGGTTCAGCTCGACCGCGCCTTTCAACAACTCGGTCACTCGGCTCATGGGTTCGCTCCGATCACGGCGCCCGTCGTACCGGGTGTGGTCAAGGTGCCGAAGCATGGCCGCGGCATGTAGAAGTGGTCGTACCAATGCAGGACATAGTCGGGGTCGTCATTGACCGCCACCTCGTTGCAGCACGGCTTGGCGCAGGCGCTTTCGTCCACCGTCCAGCGCAGGTAGTGGTTGCGGCAGCCGCGCACCCAGACCAGCGCCTCGTGGTCGATGCAGCGGCAGTCTTCGACGCGGTTGGCGTCCTTGGGCACCGTGAAGGTGGCCGTGACGGCGATCCGCTCCTTCGGGCCGAGCGTGACCGAGGTGGTGGAGAACGACACCGCCGAGGCGCTCTTGCCCGTGGCCGCGAACTGGTAGCTGTGCGGCCGGAAATCGCCGTTGGTGACGACGAGGCACACGGTGCCTGCGTCGCCCGGCCGCAGGCTGCACTTGATCTCGCCCAGCGACAGCGGCATCCAGCAGGGTTCCGGCACTTCGCAGCAGCTGTGGCCCTTGGGCATCTTGATGCCCTTGAGCGTATCGAGTACTCCGGTGGCGCCGCCTGCCAGCTTGATCAGCTCCTTGCCGAGCAGGAGCTGCGCATTCAGCAATGACTTGAGGCCGTTCTCGATGCCGTCGTAGCCGGTGTCGTCGCAAGGCTTGCAATCTTTCATCACGCCGCTCCTTGTGTCTCGTTGGGGCTTGCCGGACCTTCGATCTGCAGGTGCACCGCAATGCCGTGCTCGCCGATCTCGAGCACACCGTGATAGCCGTGGCCGCGGCGCAGCTTGGAGCTGAGCGAGGTGTCAAGCACCAGCACGCGGCGCTCGCCCGGGGGTAGCTCGCCGGCGCCTTCGGCCACGCGCAGCCGCAGCAGGCCGCCGTGCGCTTCGCGCAGCCGCGCGAAGACGTTGCCCACGAGCTTGCTCAGGTCGTCGGTGTCCATGCGGTAGGTGCTGGCGAGCGCGGTCTCGATGCCGTCGTCGTCGAACACACCGGTGACCAGCGCGTCGCCGATGGCGATGGGCACGTTGCCGCGGTTTTCCAGCAGCAGCCGCGCCGACACGGCGGCGCCGGGTGCTCCGTCGAAGCGCAGCTCGCTGGGTGAAACGCGCAGGCGCGGCCGAGGCTCCACCGACATCGTGATCTCGCGCTGGCCGCCGTCGGCCAACTCCAGCACCGCGGTGTAGTCGCCGGGCGGCGTCGACGGGTCCAGCCGCAGGCGGGTGTTGGCGGCATGGCGGCCACGCCTCAGCACGGGCGCGGCCATGGACTTCTGGGCGCGCTGCCCTTCGGGCCAATGCACGTCGCGCGCCGATGCGATGGCCTGCGCATCTGCCGCCGCAAGGCGAAGGCGCGAGGGCGGCCCCAGGAAATCGACCGAAGCCCGGCGCTTGTCAGCCATGGCTGGCCCCGTTGGACACGATGCGGTCCAGCGTGGCCAGGTCGGGCTGGCGTTGCAGGCTGCTGCGGGTCTCGCAGGGGTTGGCCACGTAGGGTTCGGTGATGACCTGGCCTTGCCCGCACAGGCGCACGCACAGGAGTTCGGAGCCCAGTACTGACAAGCCGACCCGGTAGTCGAGCGGCAGGTGGGCGCGGATGGAGGGAATCTCTTTGAGCCGCAGCGAGATGTCGACCGGCTTGAACTCCAGCGGCTTCACCTCGATGGGCCCGAGGTTCAGCGTGATCGGCGAGACGTTGGTGTTGACCGTGTAGTTGGTCGGTATGCCGCTGATGTCGACACCGAGATCGATGCCGAAATCAAAGCTGGAGGGGATCTTGACGCTCATGGGCTCATCACTCCTTCAAAGGAACGGCATGCGGGCAGAGCGGTGTGAGCGTAGTGATGAGTGGCTGGGGAGGCAGCCCCCTAGGTTTGAAGAAATGAAACTTAATGTTTCACCTCCAAGCGCGTCGCGTCTCTCGGGGTGTCGGTCATTCGGCGTGGGGTCGTTGCTGCTCGCGTGCGGGGAACCAGTCGCCGTGCGCCTCCATGAACATCGAGACGCTGGCGTCCTGGACTTGCAGTCCGCTGCCGAAGTCGATCGGCAGCACGTCCGGGTGGCCGATGGCGGTCGTGGGGATTGCGCGTTGATTCAGCGCGACTTGCAGCGTCGCGCGCAGGTCATGCAGGCCGAGCGCAGTCCAGTCGGTGACGAGCGTGTGCAACTGCGCTTGCGCGGCACGCAGGACGCAAGGGGGCAAGTCTGCGAAGGCGCACGCGCCTGGAACGCGAAGCGCGTGTTCGACGGCCGCGAGATGACGAAAGATGGCGCGCGCCCGGGGATGCCTTCGCAGCAGCTGCGACAACTGCCCGCGCATGCGATGCCGGCGCTGCGGCGACATGGCGGCCAGGTGCTTTGCCACGGCCTGGTCGTGCGGGCTGGCGACGGCCGGCGCCGGTTCGAGAACCACGTGCCATTGCCGGCCGACGTGGGTCACGCGCAGGCGTCGCATCAACAGGCTGCGAAGCGACCCGCCCAGCAGGCGTTGCCCGAAAGAAGCAAGACTCATGGAGACCCCATCGACTGCGTTATGGTCGGGCCGCGCGCAGCATGGCCTCCATGGCGGACCCGCCAGGCTGTCAGACCCCGGTGAACCGAGAATAGGGGGGTGCATCGCAGAAGACATGATGGTGCGATGACCGACTTCTGACGGGGCGGCTGTTCGGCCGGCACCCGTGCATTCTGTTGCGCCGTGGACGCCATTTGGCTGCGGCGCTGCGCAACGGCATGCTTCGTGCTGCAAGGGCGCCGGGCCAGCAGGCAGGAAGAGACAAGAGACAAGAGACAGCATGAGTGGCGAAAGAGGCATGACGGAGATGGTGTTCAGGTTCGCGCGCTGCGAAGTGCGCGCCATGCGCCGTGAACTCATCGCCGAAGGGTGTCTTCAGTTCATCGAGCCGCGGCCCTTCGACGTTCTTGTCTACCTGCTGCAGCACCGCGAGCGGGTCGTGTCCAAGGACGAACTTCTGGACGTGCTGTGGCACGGCGAAGTGGTGTCGGTGGGCGTCATCGCGAGGGCGGTGATGAAGGTCCGGCAGGCGATCGGCGACAACGACAAGGACGCCTCGCTGATCCGCACGGTGCACCGCACCGGCTATCGCTTCGTCGGCACGGTCGAGACGGGCGAAGCGCCCGAAGTGCGGTCCCTCGACCCTGCGCAGGAATCGCCTCTGTCGGCACCGCCGCCACCGCCTGCACACACCGATGAGGGCCGCACCCTGACCCTCGCGCTGCTGCCGTTTCGCAACGAGACCGGTGCGGCGGAATTCGACTGGATCGAACTGGGCCTCATGTCGATGGTCGCCCGTTCGCTGAGCGCGGACCATCGTCTCGCGCTGGCGTCGACGGCATCGGTCCTCACCGCGCTGGGCGGTGAACCGGCAGGCGGCGACGTCGATGCGCAAATGCTTCGGGTCAAGCGGGTCCTCGGCGCGACCCACGTGGTGCACACCTGCATCCGCCGCGACGGCGAGCGCTTCATGCTGGAGTACGGCGTCGGCCCGGGTGCAGGGGCACGCATCCGACTACCGGGCGACGACGTGATCGTCCTCGCGAACCAGCTGACGCGGGAGATCCGCCTGGCCCTGTTTCCGGGGCAATCTCCGGCGCTTGCTGACGCCTTCGATTCGTCCGACCCCTTGGCCGGCCCCGTGCTCGCACGCGCCATGCAGGCGGTGGGCGAGCAAAAGTGGAACGCCGCGGTCAACCTGTTGCAGGTGGTGCTGGACATCGAGCAGGACAGCCTGCCGATCCGGCTGGAACACCTGGCGGCCGTCGCCGCCCTCGGCGACAGCCGTGCCCTCGCGCTCGGCGAGCGGCTGCTGCACGACCCGCGAGTCTCGGCCGACGCGCTGTTGGCCGCACGTGTGCACCAGGCCCTCGGCATGGCTTGCAACAACTTGCGCGACTCTCCGCGCGCCGTCGCGCATCTGGACGAAGCGCTGCGCCTGGCCGAGGGCCATGAGCTGCAGGAGTGGGTGACGGTGACTTTGCTGCTGCGCTCGTCGATTGCGATCGGCCAGCTCGACTTCGGCATGGCGGATGGCTTGCTCGCGCGAGCGCTGCGCCTGAGCGAGCAAAGCGGCAACCAGGTTCACCGCCTCGGCTGGACCGTCAATGCCGCGCTCATTTGCGCCAAGCGGGGCGAGATGCTGCGTGCGATGCAACTGGGGCGCGACGCCGTCGCCTTGTGCACGGAGCACCGGCTCAACAGCTACTTCGCGCTCACCTCCTTGAACCTTGCTCACGCGTGCTTCGGACTCGGCCTGATTCACCTCGCGATCAGGCACGCCGAGGATTCGTTCGCGATGGCCAGCGCGCTGAACGAACGCTTCCGCATGGCCTCCAGCGCCGACACCCTGTGCCTGCTCTATCGCGAACGGCGGGCGCCGCAAGAGATCGAGCGCGTGCTGCGGACGCTGGACCAGGTGCAGTCCGAGTTGCCGTTGCCAGCTCGCGCGTATTCGCACATGGCTCGTGGCCATCATGCGGCGGCGATGGGGCGGCATGGTGACGCCGCCGGGCACGTCGCCGAGGCGATCGAGGTGAGCCGGCAACTGCGTGACTGGCTCACGGTGCATGAATGCATGCCGTGGCTGGTCGCAGCGCTGATCCAGTCCGGCCAACCCGGCGAGGCGCTGACCACGATCGAGCAGGCCGCAGCCTTGCCCCAGGCCAAGGATGACGCGGACCTCCAGGCGTCGCTGCTGCACTGTCGCGCGCTGGCCGACCATGCCGTGGGCGATGCAGCGGGCGCGCTGCGCAGCCTGCATGCCGCCGTCCTCGCCGCGCCGGTGGGAATGTGGCGCACACACGCCTGCCTGGATGCCGCCTGGCTTCATCTCGAAGTGGACGAAACGGACGCGGCGCGCGCACTGCTTCGTGACCTGGGCACGTGGCTCGAGGAGCATCCGGTGGCGATGGCCGTCCAGGCCAGGCTGCGGTTTGCGCGCGCACAGTACGGCGCAGCCGACGACGCCCATCGGCGCTATGCGGGCAGCCTGCAATCCGCCATGCCCGCCTACTTCGCGCAGCTCGGGCTTTGTTACGCCGAGGCAGCACGCGACATGCCGTCCGAGGTGCCTTCGCTACCGCCGGCACCTTGCCTGCCGACCCGGACTTGAGGGTCGATACCGGCATGACGAGCAGCCACGACGCTCCCCCACCCGATCTCGCAACGATCGAGCGCGTCGTCTTCTCGACACGTCGCGTGAAGGTGGCGCAGTGGCGCTGCACGCCGGCGTTTGCGGGCTTTCGCGACACCGGCCCCATCCGCAGCCAGCTGGTGGCGTTCCCGCGCACCTCGGTGCGCATCCGCCATGTGAACGGGCCGGAGTTCGTCGCCGACCCGACCGTGGTGAGCATCTACAACTGCGCTCAACGCTACCTGCGTGAGCGGCTGGACCCGCGGGGCGACCTCTGCGACTGGTGGGGCGTGGACGACGAAACGGCACAGGACATCGCCGCGTCGGTCGATGCCTTTGCACACCGTGCGCGCGGCGGTCCGTTCCGCTTCGCCATGGCGCACTGCAGCACCCGCCTGTACCTTCGCCAGCGTGCGCTGCTGCATCGCCTGCTGGCCGGCGACATGGATGAGCTCGAGGCGGAGGAGGGCGTGCTCGGCATCGTCGGCGAGGTGCTGCGCAATGCGGCGCAAGAGCAGGGCGAGGCAGCGCCGGTGCCGGCGGGCGCGGGCAGCCAGCACCGGGCGCTCGCCCAATCGGCGATGGCCCTGTTGTCAGTGCGGCACCGCGAGAACCTTGGGCTCGATGAGATGGCACGGGCGCTGTGTGTCTCGCCGTTCCATCTGTGCCGCGTCTTCCGTGCGCAGACCGGCACCACGGTGCATGCCCAGCTCACGAGCCTGCGGCTGCGGGTGACGCTGGAATGCATCGAGCAAGGGGCGCAAGACCTCACCGAGGTGGCGCTCGATGCCGGGTTCGCCAGCCACAGCCACTTCAGCGCTGCCTTCAGCCGTGCCTTCGGCATGACGCCCTCGGCCTGGCGCGCCAGCACGGCAGCTCAGCCCTTGCCGCGGCGCAGGTAGATCAGGTCGTAGTTCGTCGTCCAGGTCTTGCCGCCGTCAACCGACGACTCGCTCCACTGGCGGATCTTGTCGGCGCCGAGCCGCAGGAAGCTCAGCCGTGTCGGCACGCGTGCGGGCTGGCCGGGCTGGCCCGGCACCTCGCCGCTGAAGATCATGTTGCCTTGCTCGTCCGGGTTGCCGCGGTACTCGTGCAGCTCGCCGGTCGAGTCGACCCAGGTCTGGAACCACATCTTGCGCGAGGCGTCGTAGATGTTGAAGCTCGATCCGGTGTTCTCGCGCCGGCCACGCCAGTGCTCCTGGATGACGCAGCCGTCGTGCTCCAGGGTCACGACGTTCTCGGCCGGGGGCGCGTCGGCCGGCGCGTTGGCCGGGCGCACGTCCCAGGTGCCGATCCAGAAATCGAACGCGCGATAGCGGGCGTCGGTGCGGCAAGGGTGCTCCATGGGTGGCTCCTCGGCATGGACCTGGGCAAGGGCGGTCATGGCCAGCCAGCAGGCCACGGCAAATCGGCGGCAGCGCATTCGGTGTTTCTCCTTGGGCGGCCGCCAATCTAGGGCCGCGGCGGCTGCCGCGCTATCGAAATCTTGCGCGCGTGGGCCCATTCGCCGCGGGGCAGTTCCAGGGCCTAGAGTGCGATGCCCGCGCCCCATGGCGTAACGATGAAAGCCAGGGTCTTCATGAATACCTGCATACGCATCTATACTGGTTCGCATGGACATCGACTACTACAGTCCGCGTGGCCTGAACTGCCTGTGCGGCAACCTGCGAATGGCGGCGCGCGCGGTGACGCGGGTGTACGACGAGCATCTGAGGCCGTCAGGCATGCAGGCCAGCCAGCTCGCGGTGCTGTGGGCGGTGGCGGGCATGCCGCAAGCGACGGTGAAGGACATCGCGACGCAGATCGCCATGGACGAGACGGCGCTGCTGCGCAACCTGCGCGTTCTCGAAGGCCGCGACTGGGTCGCGCTCGAGGTGGGCAACGACCGGCGCCAGCGCCTCGTGCGCCTCACGCCCGCCGGGCAACGCGCCTTCGCGAAAGCGCTGCCCTTGTGGAAAGGGGCGCAGGACGCGGTGGACGCCGTGCTCGAAGGCAGCATCAAGGAGATCAACCGGAAGCTGCTCCAGCTGGCCCGTGCGGTGGGCTGAGAGGCTGAGATGCTCATCGCCCGCACCCCCGCCGCGCTCGCTGCCACACCGGGCGACGTGCTCTTCTGGCACCACGACCGCGCGCCCTCCTGCGGCCCGGCGGACAGCCGCATGTGCGTGAAGGCGATGGCACGCGGCGCGGAAGAGCTCACGCGCCGGGGTGTGCGCCTGCGACTGGATGAAGACGCCTACCTCATCCTGAACGCCGGTGCACAGCCGGCTGGCGTCTACCGAAGTGACGGCGAAGTGCGTGCACTCTCGCTTTACTTCGCTGATACAACGCTCATGCAGGCGGCGCTCAACGGCGTCGACGCCGTCGAGCCGGCGCGCTGCGTGCCGCGCTTTCTCGAGCACCTGCGGCACCGTGGCGATCGCGTGGGCGAGCGGCTCTCGCAAATCGCTCGACACCTCGAGACGCATGAATTCGACGCCACATGGTGTGAGTGCCAGGCGCTCGCACTGTTGGACGATGCACTGGCGGCGGAGGACGGTTGGCGCTTCGCTGCACGGCGAATCGCCAGCGTGAAGCCCGCGACGCAGCACGAGCTGCACCGTCGCGTGGCCATCGCCGCCGACTACATCTGGAGCAACCACGAGCAGCCGACGACGCTGGCGGACATCGCAGGTGCTGCCCACCTGTCGCGATTTCACCTCGTGCGGCTGTTCCGCCAGGTCTATGGCCAGACGCCGCATGCCTACCTGCAGGAAAAGCGCCTGATGGTGGCCGAGCGGCTGCTCGCGCGCACCGACCTCGACCTGGAAGAGGTCGCCACGCGCGCCGGCTTCGGCAACCGCTGGTCGCTGTTCCGCCAGCTGCGCCGCCGCCGCGGCCGCAGTGGCGAGGCGCTGCGACGCGGCTTTGAAAGCACACCGGCATGCCCTACCTCTGCCTGATCGTCAGCCGCGACCGCACCTTCGCGACCTCGCTGGCGCACGACCTGCCTCCCTTCGGCTTCAAGCCCTTCTTCGTGGACGGTGGTGAGTCGGCAAACGCGATGCTCAAGCAATGGCGCTTCGAGGCCATCGTGGTCGATGCCGAAGGCCTGGGCCCGGCCTGCCGCGCCGTCCTGCGCAGCTTGCAGAGCAGTGCCCGCGTGCCCCTGATGCTGTTGAGCTGCACGGCGGACGAGCAGGAGCAGATCGAATGCCTGCAATCCGGTGCCACCGAGGTGGTGGCCAAGCCTGCCTCGGCGAGGCTGATCGCGGCCAAGCTGCGGCGGCTGGTGGAGATCGGCACGATGGGCACGACCGAGCCCACCGAGCTTCACGTCGGCCCGCTGATCATGGATGCGCGCGATGGCAGCGCGACCATCGAGGGCCTGCCGCTGGAACTCACCGCGCATCAGTTCGACTTGCTCTTCCTGCTCGCCGCGCGCGCGGGCCAGTTCGTTCGACGCGAGACCATCGCCAGTGCGCTGCGTGGGCCGGTGAAGGAAATCGGCCGCAGCGCCGACGTCCACGTCTATCGCATCCGCCGAAAGCTGCGCGAACTCGGGGTCGGATCGCTGCGGCTCGACACAGTGCACGGCCGCGGCTATTGCCTGTCGGTCAAGGTGGATGACGCAGCCGGCAACGACGCGCCCTCGGTGCGATATCCCGAGTGGTCCCTGTGAGTTTTGTTTCAGTCACGTTTCCGCGGCGCGCTCTTTGTGGCGCACGCGGTGCACCGCTTCAAATTCGCAAGAACAGCAACAAGGGTTCGAGCCGCCGACCGTAACTTGCGCTTCATCTACTTCCCTCTACTGGAGTGATGATGAAGCCCAGGACCCGTCGCATTGCTTCCTTTCTGGTGCCCGCCGTCGGCAGCCTGCTTGCCCTGAAGCCCACCATCCCCTGGGCGCAGTCGCAACCGCAGACGCTCGAGCGCGTGGAGATCACCGGCTCGTCCATCAAGCGCGTCGATGCCGAGACCGCTTTGCCGGTGCAGGTGCTCACGCGCGACGACATCCAGCGCACCGGCGCCACCAACGTCGAGCAGTTGCTGCAGACGGTGAGCGCGATGGCGAGCTCCGGTGCCATTGCCGCATCCACGGTGTCCAGCAGCACCACCGGCGGCATCTCGTCCATCTCGCTGCGCGGGCTCAGCTCCATCCGCACGCTGGTGCTGATGAACGGCCGGCGCATCGCGCCTTACGGCATCGGCTTCACAGGCGACTCGGTGTCCGTCGACGTGAACAGCATCCCGATCTCGGCGATCGAACGGGTGGAGGTACTCAAGGATGGTGCGTCCGCGGTATACGGCTCGGATGCGATTGCCGGCGTCGTCAACTTCATCCTGCGGCGCGACTACACCGGCACCGAGATCACCGCGCACTACGGCAACACCACCGATGGCGGTGCGAGCGTGAAGCGCGTGGGCGTGCTGTGGGGCCTGGGCACGCCGGGCACCGACCGGTTCAACGTGATGCTGGGCCTGTCCTTGCAGAAGGAGGGCTCGCTCTTCGGCGGCGACCGCTCGTTCTCGCGCAGCGGCATCGACCTTCTCAATGAGAACGACACCACGTCGGGCAACACCTTTCCGGCCAACATCGCCGCGGCCGACGGTTCGTTCGGCTCGCGCAACCCGTCGGCGCCCACCTGCCCCGGGCCCTACTCGATCTTCGACCCGTTCCGCTCGACGCTGTCGTGCCGCTTCGACCCGGCGCCTCTCGTGCAGCTCGTGCCCGCCTCGGAGCGCACGAGCTTGTATGGCTCGGCCAACTTCGCGATCACGCCCGACATCAGCGCCTACCTCGAGCTTTCGTACAACCGCAACAAGCAGAACAACATCATCCAGCCGGTGCCGCTGTCGGACCAGTTCAACATTCCGCTGAACAACCCGCTGGCGAACCAGGCGCCCTACAACACGTACACAGCGTTCCCGTCATCGACCATCCTGCTCACGCCGTCGAGCCCGTTCTACCCGACCGCCTACGTGCAGGGCATCACCGGCGGGCCCACGCCCGACCTGCTGGTGCGGTACCGCGCGGCCGTCAACGGCAACCGCGACATCACCGACATCTCCACCGCGCCGCGCATGGTGGCAGGCGTCAAGGGAACGGCGATGAACTGGGACTTCGATGCCGCCTTCCTGCATTCGCAGAGCAAGGTGGACGAACAGGTCAATGACGGCTTTCCGATGCTCACGAAGATCATGCCCCTGCTCAACAGCGGGCAGGTCAACTTCTTCGGGCCGAACACGCCCGACATCGACGCACAGATCCGCGCCACCAACTATGTGGGACCGGCGTTCAAGATCACGTCCACGCTCGACAGCTTGCAGGCCAAGGCCTCGCGCGACCTGATGCAGATGACCGCCGGCCCGCTGTCCTTCGCGCTCGGCGCCGAGGTGCGCAAGGAGAAGTACGACTTCCAGGCAAGCGACGCCATCCAGACCGGCGACGTGTCCGGTTATGGCGGCAACTTCGGCAACGTCACCCGCAGCCGCGACGTCGACTCGGTGTTCACCGAAGTGAACGTGCCCATCGTCAAGGGCCTGGAAGCGAGCGGTGCGGTGCGCTTCGACCGCTACCAGGGCGTGGGCAATTCGACCACGCCGAAAGCGAGCCTGCGCTGGCAGCCGACCAAGGGCTTCCTGCTGCGCGGCTCCATCGGCAAGGGCTTTCGCGCTCCCAGCCTGCAAGACCTCTACCTGCCGTCGCAGACCAGCGTCACCGTGCCCGGCCTGAGCGACCCGGCGCGCTGCCCGACGACGAACGACCAGGTGAAGGACTGCGGCACGCAGTTCCCGGTGCTCTTCCAGGGCACGCAGACGCTCAAGCCCGAGCGCTCGGTGAACACGACGCTTGGCATGGTGTTCGAGCCGAGCGCGAGTGCATCGGTCGCGGTCGATGCGTTCCGCATCCGGTTGCGCGACCAGATCAACAACGGCATCAACCCCGGTGTCATCCTGCAAGATGATGCAAGCCTCGCGAAGTACGCAAGCCTCGTGCAGCGTGGCCCTGTCGATCCGGCCTTCCCGACGCTGCCCGGGCAGATCATCCTCATCGACCAGAGCAACCTGAACATCGGCGAGATCCGGCTGGCGGGCATCGACTTCGATGCGAAGCTGCGCATCCCGGCCGGCGATCTCGGGCGCGTGACGGTGAACTACACCGGCACCTACTTCGTGAAGTACGAGGCGCAGAACCCGGACGGCAGTTTCTCGCCCGCCATCAACCAGGTGAACGGCGCGACCGGCGGCGTGATCCCGCGGCTCAAGACCTATCTCTCGATGAGCCTGAACCGCGGGCCGTGGACGTTCAGCGGTGCCTACAACTGGCAATGCGGCTACGACGACCTCGGCAATTCGCCGAACTTCGACCTGCCCGTCCGCCACGTCGGCACCTACGAGACCTTCGACGCGCAGGTGCAGTACACCGGCGTGAAGAACCTGTCGCTCACGCTTGGCGCGCGCAACCTGTTCAATCGCAACCCGCCGTACACGAACGCGGGCGGGCAGACCTCCTTCCAGTCGGGCTACGAGCCGCAGTACGCCGACCCGCGCGGCCGCTTCGTGTACTTGACGGCGACCTACGCCTTCCGTTGACGAGAAAGCGATGCGGCGTGCACCGCCTCGCGTGCACGCCGCACCGTCGCGGGGCCGATGCCCCTGATCGCCGAAGACCTGTTCACCTGCTTTGCGCTGCCGTGGCTACAGTCGGCGCAAACCACGCAGGGAGATGGCGATGGGCTTTCATGTCAAGGGCAGCTTCACGGGCACGGCGCATGCGGAGCTGCTGCCGCTTCCATTCCCCGAATCGCGGCCCATCGAGTTCTACGACGGGGCCACGGTCACCGGCAGCTTCACGCTGGACGTGGTGAACCCGTACTTCCAGGTGGGCGGCGACAGCTACGCCTACTTCTACAACGGCCCGGGCAGCAGCATGACGGTGTCCTTCGACATCAAGGGCGTGCACTTCGACTACAGCTCGGACAAGGCGCTCATTCTTCTGGACCAGTTCACCGTGCCGCAAGCGATGGACGCGGTGACGATCGCCACCGACTTCATCCCGAAGTACCAGGGCGCGAGCTTCCAGTGGAGCGGCGCGCCGGGCAGCCTGTTCGATCCCTTCGATCCGAACTCGCTGCGGCTCGGCGGCGCCGGCCCCTCCGCGTTCAACGCGCACTTCGCCAATGCCGACGCCAAGATCGACGTCAGCGTGATCGTGGCAACGGGCGGCTGGCACTTCGACACGACGTCGCCGGTGCCTGAACTGTCGAGTGCGGTGATGCTGCTGGCAGGCATGGCGGTTCTGGCGGCGTGGCGAGTGGTTCGCCGCTAGGGCGAGCGGCGTCCAGGCGGCGCAGGGCAAGACGGGTGAGAATGCCCCCGCGCGTCCGTCCGGATGCTCTCGTCTTCCACGCTGCGCCGCCCACTCGATGCCATCCCTGCACACAGCGCCCTGGTTCCAGGATCACCTCATCCGTGCCGATGTCCCGCCGGCAGCGCCGCGTGACCCGTGGCGCATCGGCGCCGCCACCTGTGGCTCGATCGAGCCGGGGCTGGCGCGGTCGATGACGGCCGCGGGACTGCCGCTACGGCTGAGCAGCAACGGCTGGCAAGTCGAAGGACCAGTCGACGAATCGCTGGCGGCCATCGCGCGGTGGCTGCATGCGCAAGGCCACGGCGGAAAGTGGCGAGACGAGCGCGTCGCGGTGACTGACGAAGCGGGCGTCGTGACGGCCGCCATCGAGCGCGCCGCCGTGCGCGTGCTCGGCATTGCCACGCAGGCGGTGCACCTCGTCGGCGAGGACGATGCCGGCCGCGTCTGGGTGCAGCGCCGCGCGCTGGACAAGGCGGTGGACCCTGGCATGCTCGACACGCTGGTCGGCGGGCTTGCGGCGCACGGCGAATCGGTGGAAACCACGCTCGAGCGCGAGACCTGGGAAGAGGCCGGCCTGCGGACAAGGGAGCTCGCGCAGGTGCGCGCGCTCGGCCGGCTGGTGGTGAAGCGCCCGGTATCAGACGGCTACATGGTCGAGCGCATCGCGATGTTCTCCGCCCGCGTGCCGTCGCACCTCGTGCCGAGCAACCAGGATGGCGAGGTGATGGCTTTCGAGTGCCTTGCGGCTGACGATCTCGTCGAGCGCATGGCCCGCGGTGAGTTCACCTTCGAGGCCGTGCTCATCCACGGCACCTGGCTGCAGTCGCGCAACGGCTGAGCTAGTCGGCGCCGGTTTCTGGCGGCATCGCCGCGAAGCGCGACTGCCGGATGCGCGTCTTCGACAAGGCCCCGGCCGATTCGAGGATCGGGTAGGCGATCGAGCAGATGTGCGAGTTGATGCGCTTCAGGTCGCTGATGAGGTCCAGGTGCAGCGAGCTCGTCTCGATGCTCTGCGCCGTGTTGTCGCGCAATCGCGAGATGTGGCTCGCGGCGTACTCGTGCTCCATGTCGCGAAACCGCGCCTTCTCTTCCAGCAGCTTCTTCGCGTCGCGCGCATGGCCGTCGAGGAACACGCTCATGCCCAGCCGCAGGTTGGCCATCAGCCGCTCGTGCAGCGCGGCGATCTCGGCCACGCCGGCATCCGAGAAGCTGCGGTTCTTGCGGATCTTCTTGTCTTCCACGTCCTGCAGCACGCGCTCGATGATGTCGCCGATCTGCTCCATGTTGATGGTGAAGGAGACGATGTCGGTCCAGCGGCGGCTCTCGCGTTCGGACAAGGCCTCGCGCGAGATCTGCGTGAGGTAGAACTTGATCGCCGAGTAGAGCTCGTCGACGGTGTCGTCCATCTGGCGCAGCTGCTGCGCGAGCGACAGGTCGTTGTTGCGGATCACGGGCATGATGCCGCGCAGCATGGTCTCCACCACGTCGGCCTGGTGCAGCGCCTCGCGCGCGGCGCAGCTGATGGCAAGCGACGGCGTGGCCAGCGCCGATGGGTCGAGGTGCCGTGGCCGCGCGGTGCCAGACCCCAGGTGCGGCGTGGGCAGCAGGCGCTCCGCGATGCGCGCCACGACGCTCGTGAGCCCGACGAAGGTGGCCGCGATGGCGATGTTGAAGCCGAGGTGGAAGAACACCACCTGCTGGTGCACGCTGCCGAGGAAATCCTGCAGCAGCACGTGCGCCTGCGGCAGGAGCGGCACTGCGATGAGCGCACCGGCCGCCTTGAACATGAAGTTGCCGGCGGGCAGCCGACGCACCTGGGGCGAGGCGCCGCTGGTGGCCAGCATGGCGAGCACGCCACTGCCCACGTTGGCACCCAGCACCAGGCCGAGCGCCACGCCCGTGGGCACGAGCCCCGACGCGGCCAGCGTGGCGGTGAGCAGCACGATGGCAAGGCTCGAATACGACAGCACGGTGAGCACAGCGCCCACCACCACGTCCAGCAGCACGTCGTTGGGCAGCGCCACCAGCAGCGCGCGCACGGCCGGCGATTCGGTGAGCGGGCGCGTCGACTCGACGATGAGGTGCAACGCGAGCGTGATGAGCCCCAGCCCGATGAGGATGCGGCCCACGCGCCCGGCGCTGCTGTCCTGCTGGGTGACGAAGGTGACCACGCCCACGAAGATCAGAAGGGGCGACACCCACGACAGGTCGAACGAAAACACCACCGCCATCATGCTGCTGCCGATGTCCGCGCCCAGCATGACGGCGAGCGCCGCGGTGGTGGACACGATGCCCTTGCCGACGAAGGACGCGACGATGAGGCAGGTGGCGGTGCTCGATTGAACAATGCCGGTGACGCCCACGCCCGCCACCATGGAGGTGAAGCGGTTGCTGAAGCTCTTGGCCAGCACCTGGCGCAAGCTCTCGCCGAACACGCTCAGCACGCCGGTGCGCACGATGTGCGTGCCCCACACGAGAAGTGAAATGGCCGCCAGCAGGTTCAGCAGGTGCAGCATGTCGGTGAGATGTCTCCGTGCGCTTCAGGCGCCTTCGTCACGAACCCATCATAGGGGCATCCGGGGCATTCGGTTGACGCGGGTTCGGCGATGCCTACACTGGTTCGCACCCGGGTTCTCGTGGAGTCTGCGTATGGCATGGTCGTGGCGCCGGCCGGCATGGGGCGTGGCGATGTTCGCCGCCTTGTGTCCGGCCGCCTTCTCTCTGGCCGCATACGCCCAACGCACCCAGCTCGTGGTCTACACCGCGCTCGAGCCCGATCAGGTCAAGGCCTATGCCGCCGGCTTTGCCCGGGTGCAGCCGGACATCGAGATCAAGTGGGTGCGTCACCCCAACGGGGTCATCACCGAGAAGCTGTTCGATGAGCGGGCCCACCCGCAGGCCGACGCGGTGATGGGCGTGGCCGCCACCAGCCTCGCGCTGCTGGACAGGCGCGGCGTGCTGCTGCCCTACGCACCGGCCCACCTCGACAACCTCTCGCCGCAGTTCCGCGATGCCAAGAACCCGCCGGCCTGGTGGGGCATGGACGTGTGGGGAGCGACCGTGTGCTTCAACACGGCGGAGGCGGCAAGGCGCAAGATCCCGCGTCCCGAGACCTGGAAGGACCTGGGCAGGCCGGTCTACAAGGGCCTGGTCGTGATGCCCAGCCCCGTGTCGTCGGGCACCGGCTTCTTCGACGTGACGGCCTGGCTCACGCTCTTCGGCGACGACAACGGCCGCGGCGGCGGCTGGCAATTCATGGATGCGCTGCATGCCAACGTGTCGCAGTACACCGCGTCGGGTTCCAAGCCCTGCACGATGGCATCGACCGGGGACGCGGTCGTGGGCATCAGCTTCGAATACCGCGGCAACATCAACAAGGCCAAGGGCGCGCCCATCGACCTCGTCTTTCCGAAAGAGGGCCTGGGCTGGGACCTCGAATCCTTCGCGATCGTGAAGGGCACGCACCGCCTGCAGGCCGCGAAGCTGCTGGCTGACTGGGCCGCGAGCCCCGACGCGATGACGCTGTATGGCCGCAACTTCGCGATCACCGCGCAGCCGGGCATGGCCGAGACCTTGCCCAACATTCCGCACGACTACGAGCGCCGCCTGGTGAAGATGGACTTCGGCTGGGCGGCCGACAACCGCGACCGCATCCTCGCGGAGTGGACGCGGCGCTATGGGGCGAAGTTGGAGTCGCAGAAATGAAGGCCCTGTCCGGTCTCGGCAGCAAACAGGAAAGGGCCCGGTATGCCACGTGAATCGAGTGCAGCGAAGAAGTCCGGCGATCACCCCGCGCTCACGGCCATTCGCGAAAGCGGCGCGACCAAGGTAAAGGTCGCCGTGAGCGACATCGATGGCGTGCTGCGCGGCAAGTACCTGCACCCCGAGAAGTTCTTCGGCGCGGCACGACCCCACCCCGACGGCGGCTTCGGCTTCTGCGACGTGGTCTTCGGCTGGGACAGCAGCGACACCTGCTACGACAACGCCACGCTCACCGGCTGGCAGCATGGCTTCCCCGATGCGTTGGCCCGCATCGACCTCGACACCTTCCGCCGCGTGCCCTGGGACGGCGGCGTGCCCTTCTTCCTCGGCGAATTCGTCACCGCCGATGGCGCGCCGTCCCCCATCTGCCCGCGGCAGACGCTCAAGCGCGTGCTCGCGCGCGGCGCGAAGCTCGGGCTGCAGCCCATGTGCGGCGTGGAGTACGAGTGGTTCAACTTCGCGGAGACGCCGCAGAGCTGGGCGGCCAAGCAGGGCGTGGCGCCGCAGACCATCACGCCGGGCATGTTCGGCTACTCGCTCTTGCGCATGAACCACAAGCGCGAATACTTCAACGCGCTGATGGACGAGATGGGCGAGTTCGACGTGCCCATCGAGGGCCTGCACACCGAGACGGGGCCGGGCGTGTACGAGGTGGCCATCCTGTTCAGCGAGGCGCTGAAGGCGGCTGACCGCGCCATCCTCTTCAAGACCGGCGCGAAGGAGATCGCCTCGCGCTTCGGCATCATGCCGAGCTTCATGGCGAAGTGGAATGCGCAGTACCCGGGCTGCAGCGGGCACATCCACCAGAGCCTCAATGATGGGGAACGCAATGTGTTCTTCGATGCGAAGTCGCCGCGTCGCATGAGCTCGGTGTTCGAGAGCTATCTCGCCGGGCAGGTCGCCTGCCTGATGGAATTCGCACCCATGTTCTGGCCCACCATCAACAGCTACAAGCGGCTCGTCGATGGCTTCTGGGCGCCGGTCAAGCCGACCTGGGGCATCGACAACCGCACCGCGAGTTTTCGGGTCATCGCAGGCAGCGCCAAGTCGACACGGCTGGAGACTCGCTGCCCGGGCGCGGACATCAACCCCTATCTCGCGATGGCCGCCGTGCTGGCCGCGGGACTGCATGGCGTGGAGAAGGGGCTGAAGCTCACGGCGCCGCCCATCACCGGCACCAACCAGGGCGCGGAAGACGTCCCGCGCGCGCCGCGCACGTTGATCGAGACCACGCGCAACTTCCGGCAGTCGGCGATTGCGCGCGACTGGCTCGGGGACGATTTCGTCGATCACTTCGCGGCGTCGCGCGAGTGGGAGTGGCGCCAGTGGCTGGACGGCGTGACCGACTGGGAATTGAAACGGTATTTCGAGATCATCTGAATCTGACCACCACACGGGGCCGCACGGGCTGTCGCACATGGGCATTCAAGGTTTCTCCTTTCCTACCTCCATTCGCTTCGGCGCCGGTGCGCGCAAGGAGGTGGCCCAGCATCTGCGAGATCGTGGCCTGCGCCGGCCGCTCATCGTCACCGACCGCGCGCTGGCGGCACTGCCGGTGCTGGCTGATTTCAAGACGCACCTCGACGGCCTGGAGGTCGCCGTGTTCGACGGCGTGCTCGGCAACCCGACGGCCAGCCAGGTCATGGCCGGCGCCGCTGCGTTCAAGGCACATGCCGCGGATTGCGTCATCGGCTTCGGCGGCGGCGCGGCGCTGGACGTGTCCAAGCTCGTGGGCGTGATGGCGGTGCACGAGGGCGACGTGATCGAGTACGTGTGGGACCACCCGCAGGTGCGGCCCATCGCGCACGAGCTTCCGCACTTCGTCGCCTTGCCGACGACCTCGGGCACGGGCTCGGAGGTGGGACGATCCAGCGTCGTGTCGGAAGACGTGTCGCACGTGAAGCGCGTGGTGTTCTCGCCGAAGCTCCTGGCGAAGGCGGTCTTCGCCGACCCCGAGCTCACGCTCGCCTTGCCGGCCTCCGTGACCGCCGCCACCGGCATGGATGCGCTCACGCACAACATCGAGAGCTACCTGTCGCCGGCCTACCACCCGATGTGCGATGGCATCGCGCTCGAAGGTGCGCGCATCGCGGCGCGGGCGCTGCCGGTGGCGGTGAAGGAGCCCGGCGACATCGAGGCGCGCGGCGACATGATGATGGCGTCGATGATGGGTGCGATCGCCTTCCAGAAGGACCTGGGTGCGGTTCATGCCTGCGCGCACGCGCTGGGTGCGGTGTGCGACCTGCACCATGGCCTGGCCAATGCGCTGATGATCGACACGGTGCTGGATTGGAACCGCGAGGCGGCGAAGGAGAAGTTCGACGAGCTCGCGCATGTGTGTCGCGTGGCGGGCGGTGGCGACGCCTTCGTGCCGTGGCTGCGTCAACTCAAGAAGGACATCGGCATCCAGGGCGGTCTCGCTGCGCGCGGCGTGGGTCGCGAGCAAGTTCCCCGGCTCGTCGAGATCGCGCTTGCCGACATCTGCCACCAGACCAACCCACGGCCATGCACCGCGGCCGATTTCGAACGCTTCTTCAACGCGGCGATGTGAAACCATGGACGCACTGACCATCATCGACCCGGCCACCGGCGAGACGCTTGCCAAGGTGCCCACCGACAACGCCGACACGGTCGCCATCAAGGCGCAGCGCGCACGTGCCGCGCAGCCTGCATTCGCGCAAACGCCGCTGGAAGAACGCAAGGCCTGCATCCGGCGTTTTCGTGGCCGGCTGGAATCGGAGATCGGCATGCTGGCCTCCACGCTCACGCGCGAGGTCGGAAAACCCATCACGCAGTCGCGCAACGAGGTGAAGGGCCTGCTGGGCCGCATCGACTTCTTCCTCGATGCGGTGGATGCGAGCGTCGGCGCCGAGACCGTGTTCAAAGACGCGGCGATGGCTGAGCGCATCGAGCATGTGCCTCTGGGTGTCATCGCCAACGTGTCGGCCTGGAACTACCCGTACTTCGTCGGCGGCAACGTGTTCGTGCCGGCGCTGCTCACCGGCAATGCGGTGCTCTACAAGCCATCGGAGTTCGCGACGCTCACGGGGCTGCACATCGCGCGGCTCCTGCACGAGAGCGGAGTTCCGAAGGAGGTGTTCCAGCCGGTGGTGGGGGCGGGTGAGGTGGGCGCGGCGCTCGTCGGCGAACGCATCGATGGTGTGTTCTTCACCGGCTCCAACGCCACCGGCCGGCGCATCGCGCAAGCGGTGGGGCCACGCATGATCCGGCTGCAACTGGAGCTCGGCGGCAAGGACCCGACCTATGTGTGTGAGGACGCCGACGTCGCCAATGCGGCGGCGTCCCTGGCCGATGGGGCGATGTACAACACAGGCCAGAGCTGCTGCTCGGTGGAGCGCATCTACGTGCACGAGCGCATCCATGACGCGTTCGTCGCGGCCTTCGTCGAGACGGTGCGCGGCTTCAGGGTGGGCGACCCGATGGACGAGGCCACATACATCGGCGCGATCACGCGCGCGCCACAGCTGAAGGTGCTCGAGGCGCAGGTGGACGATGCGATGCGCCGCGGCGCACGCCTCTTGACGGGTGGCCACCGCATCGACCGGGCCGGGAACTGGTTCGAGCCGACGGTGATGACCGATGTGGCGCACTCGATGGACCTGATGCGCGAAGAGAGCTTCGGCCCGGTCATCGGCATCCAGAAGGTGCGAGGCGACGACGAAGCCGTGGCGTTGATGAACGACACGCGCTATGGCCTCACAGCGGGTGTCTACACGCCTGACGAGTCGCGGGCGTCGCGGCTTCTCTCGCGTGTGAATGCGGGCTCGGTGTATTGGAACTGCTGTGACCGTGTCAGCCCGCGCCTGCCCTGGTCGGGCGTGAACGAATCGGGCGTGGGACTGACGCTCTCGACCTATGGCATCCAGGCCTTCACCCGGCCCAAGGCCTGGCACATGAAGAGCGCCTGAACGCTCGAACCGGAATCAGAGCCGAAGACCGGGCTCGCCCAGATCACGAAAGGTCAGCCAGTCGAGATCCGCCACCGGCTGGCGTGCCGCGGCCACTTGCTCGGGTCGTGCCTCCACTTGAAGCGGATGCGGCGTTGCGCACTGCGGGCAACAGGCGATCGCTTCGTGGTAGATGAAGTCGCAACCCGGGCAGCATTCCGTGCCCGACCGCAGCTCTGCCGCGGCGAGCTCCGCGAAGATCGTCGGACGCATGGACTTCACGGTCACCTGGCAGTGGCGGCAGTCTTCATGCGGAATCGAATGACTAGCGCAGAACATTGTGGTCTCCCTTGCGCGGCATGCGCGCAAACCGAATCTTGCGTGCGCTCGGCGCAGGCCGGTGGCGCGAACAAGGCCGGGAAATCCGTGCAATTGCTGGATGTCGATGCGCCGGTCGAAACGACGGGCGAGGGAAATCCAGTTGCCACCGGCCTTGTCCGAGAG
Source organism: uncultured Comamonadaceae bacterium (assembly GCA_966211955.1). Taxonomy (GTDB): domain Bacteria; phylum Pseudomonadota; class Gammaproteobacteria; order Burkholderiales; family Burkholderiaceae_C; genus Albitalea. Next base: position 260,488 of record CBIHOF010000001.1, read on the forward strand.
TTTCCCCAGCGTTCAAGGGTTCCTCCTCAGCGCAAACCACAGGAAATGCGCCCAACCGATTCCTAGACTGGCTTCACTCAACGAACGCTTCGGAGGCCGTCATGCGCGTGGGTGTGCCCAAGGAAATCAAGGTTCAGGAGCACCGCGTCGGCCTCACGCCGATGGCCGTGCGCGAGTACGTGGCCAACGGTCACGAGGTGATCGTGCAAAGCGGCGCGGGCCTGGGCATCGGCGCCGACGACGCGGCCTATGTGGCGGCGGGCGCCCGCATCGTGCCGGGCGCGGCAGAGGTGTTCGCGGGCGCCGACATGATCGTCAAGGTCAAGGAGCCGCAGCCGGTCGAATGGAAGATGCTGCGGCGCGAGCAGATCCTCTTCACCTACCTTCACCTCGCGCCCGATCCGGAACAGGCGCATGGCCTGCTCGAATCGGGCTGCACGGCGATCGCCTACGAGACTGTCACGGACGATCGCGGGGGCTTGCCGCTGCTCGCGCCGATGAGCGAGGTGGCGGGGCGCCTGGCCATCGAGGCTGCGGCCTTCTCGCTGCGCAAGCCCGCGGGCGGCAAAGGCTTGCTGCTAGGCGGTGTGCCGGGCGTCGTGCCGGCTCGTGTGGTGGTGATTGGTGGTGGCGTGGTGGGCACGCACGCGGCACGCATGGCGGTGGGGCTGGGTGCGGAGGTGACGGTGCTGGACCGCTCGATCCCTCGACTGCGCCAGCTCGACGAGCTGTTCCAGGGCCGCGCGCGCACGCGCTTCTCGAGCGTCGCCAACATCGAGGAAGAAGTGCTGCAGGCCGATGTGGTCATCGGCGCAGTGCTGATCCCGGGCGCGAGCGCACCCAGGGTGGTGAACCGCGCGATGCTCTCGCGCATGAAGCCGCGCAGCGTGCTGGTGGACGTGGCCATCGACCAAGGCGGCTGCTTCGAGACTTCGCGGCCGACGACGCACGATGCGCCGACCTACGAGGTGGACGACATCATCCACTACTGCGTAGCCAACATGCCCGGTGCCGTGCCGGCCACGTCCAGCCATGCGCTCAATCATGCGACGCTGCCCTTCGGCCTCGCGCTTGCGGCCAAGGGCGAGCGAGCGATGGTGGACGACGTGCACCTGCGTCGAGGGCTGAACATTCATCGCGGCCGCATCACTTGCGACCCGGTGGCGCGTGCGCTGAACCTGCCGGGCGTGAGCGCGGAATCAGCGCTCGGGATGTGATTCGGCGACGGCCCTTGCGCCGCCGCAAGGCGCGTTGAAGCGCTCGACGATGGCGCTCCCCGCCGAGGCGTGGCTGCTGCCTGCCGCGCGGCTGCCGCCCACCACGTAGACGGCGCCATCGCGCACGACGGCACGCGCGAAGTTGCGTGCCGTGGGCATGGGCGCCATCGGTGTCCATTGCTGGCGTGCTGCATCGAAGCGCAGGCTTTCGGCGATCGTCGATTCCGTCGCCTGTGATTCACCGCCGAAGAGGTGGATGGCACCGCAGTACGACACCGCGCCCGCAGTGCCGCGCGGTGGGATGGACGGCATCGGCAGCCAGCGGTCGTTGGCTGCGTCGTAGCGGTGAACATCGCCGAAGTCCGACGGCCCGCTGCGGCCACCGACCGAATACAGCACGCCCTGGTGAACCACCGCGGCGGGGCTGCCCGTCGAACGGGGCAGCGGCGCGAGGTCTTTCCACGTCGAGGTGCGCGGGTCGAATACCGAATGATCGGCAATCGTCGAGCGCGAATTGCCGCCGCCGATGACGTGGATGCGCCCGTCAAGCACCGCCGCCGCATGTCCGCCGCGCGGCGCGGGCAGCTCGGGCGCATCGCTCCATTGCCGCGTGGCGATGTCGAAGACACGCACCTGCGAGACGGGGACGTTGGTCGTGGTGTCGAAGCCGCCGATGAGGTAGATGCGCTCGTCGAGCATCGCTGCGGCCGGCGCGTTCAGGCCGTGGCCGGGCAGGGTGGCGATGGCCTCCCAGATGTGTCCATCGAAGCGTTCGACCTCCAGCACCGGCCGGCCCGACGCACCCGTGCCACCGAGCGCGTAGATGCCCGTTGGCGATGCGACGACGGCGTGTGCCGCTCGGCCCTGGGTCATCGACGGTGCGGCGTCCCATCGACCTTCAGGCGGCAGCGGTGACGATGCGCATCCGGTCAGCGCCGCCATCAAGACCCAGCTTGCGATGAGCTTCATGCGAAGGTCGCCTCCCGATCGAATCAACTGGCAAAAGTGGCGGCCGCGAGGAGCGCGAGTGCCACCACGAAGCTCAGGACTTGTGCTGCAGCATGCGCGAGATCTCTGTCGCCGCGGCGCGCAGCTTGGGCAGGAAGTTCTCCACCATGTATGCGGCGGAAGTGCGGTTCACCTGTCCGCTGATGTTCATCGCCGCGATGGCGCGGCCGCCGCGGTCGCGGATGGGTGCGGACAGCGACACCAGGCCTTCTTCCAGCTCCTGGTCCACGATGCACCAGCCCTGCTCGCGCACGCGGGCGAGTTCTGCTTTGAGCGCAGTCGCATCGACGATGGTGCGCGCGGTGCGCCGCACCAGCGGATGATCGCGGATCAGCTCATCCAGCGCGCGGTTGTCCAGCTCCGCGAGCAGCGTTCGGCCCATCGACGTGCAGTAGGCGGGCAGCCGGCTGCCCACGCCGAGGTTGATGCTCATGATCTTGTGCGTCGGGATGCGCAGCACATACACCACGTCAGCGCCATCGAGCACCGAGGCCGAGCATGATTCCTTCACCTCTTCGACCAAGCGCTCCATCACCGGCTCGGCCAGGTTCCACAACGGCAGCGACGAGAGATAGGCAAAGCCGAGGTCGAGGATGCGCGGCGCGAGGCTGAACTGCCGTCCGTTGCAGCGCACGTAGCCCAGGCCCTCGAGCGTGAGAAGGATGCGGCGTGCGCCCGCACGCGTGAGCCCGGTGCGCTGAGCAACTTCAGACAGCGTCTGCTGCGGCGAATGCGCACTGAACGAGCGGATGACCTGCAGGCCGCGCGCAAAGGACTGGACGTAGGTGTCCCCAGGTCGCGGCGCCGATGACGCCGATTCGCCATCGGCAGTGGAGTTCATGGTCATCGGTTCGTGATCGGGCATGGCTCAGTCTATCTCCGCTCTTCCTCTTCGCCACGCATTGGACGCTAACATCCGTGCGATTCAAACCCGGGAGAAACGCATGGCAATGGATGTGGTCGACTTCGAGATCCGAGGCGCGGAGATGCAGTTCGTGGAAGTCGAACTCGACCCCGGCGAAGCCGCGGTGGGCGAAGCCGGCAGCATGATGTTCATGGACGCGGGCATCACCATGGACACGGTGTTCGGCGACGGCTCCGCCAGCCAGGGTGGCTTCTTCGGCAAGCTGCTGGGCGCGGGCAAGCGGCTCGTGACCGGCGAATCGCTCTTCACCACCGTCTACACCAACCAGGCAAGCGCCAAGCAGCGCGTCGCCTTCGCCGCGCCTTACCCCGGCAAGATCGTGCCGATGGATTTGCGCCAGCTGGGCGGCCGGCTCATCTGCCAGAAGGACGCATTTCTCTGCGCCGCGCGTGGCGTGTCGCTGGGCATCCATTTCCAGCAGAAGCTGTCGGTGGGCTTCTTCGGCGGCGAGGGCTTCATCATGCAGAAGCTCGAAGGCGACGGCATGGCCTTCGTGCATGCGGGTGGCACGGTGGTGCGCCGTGAGTTGCAGCCCGGCCAGACACTGCTCATCGACACCGGCTGCATCGTCGCGCTCACGCCGAGCGTGGACTTCGAGATCCAGTACGTCGGCAAGATCAAGACGGCCATGTTCGGCGGCGAAGGCGTGTTCTTCGCCAAGGTCACGGGGCCGGGCACCGTGTGGCTCCAGAGCCTGCCGTTCTCGCGCCTCGCGTCGCGCGTGTTCGCGGCCGCGCCGCAGACCGGTGGCGGCGGACGCGAAGAGGGCTCCATCCTTGGTGGTTTCGGCGGTGCGGCCGGTGGATTGCTTGGCGCGGTACTTGGCGGCGACGATGACTGAGCTTGACCAAGGCATGCCCGCGGTCGCAGGGCTGCGGGCCTCGCAGCCGTCGATGGCGCGCCTGCTCGATGCGGGCTGGCGCGCCGCGATCTACTGCCTCCATTGGCGCGTCATCATGTTGTCGTTCGCGCCCTTCCTCGTGATGGCGGGCGTTGCACTCGTGCTCGGCTGGTTCTTCTACGAGCCCGCCATCGATGCCATCCGCCGCGAGTTGGAAACCTGGGGCATCGTGCACAGCCTGAACGACACGCTGGCGCACTGGGGCTTCGGCGGCTTCAGCGTGGCGCTCGGGCCGCTCTTGCTGGTGCTCGTGTCCACGCCCGTGATCGTGGTGCTGTCGCTCGTGCTGGTGGTGGGGCTGATGACGCCAGCCATCGTCAAGCTGGTGGAGACGCGGCGCTTTCCGTCGCTTGAACGCAGGCACGGCGGCTCGATGCTCGGCAGCGTGGTGGGCACGCTCATCTGCACGGCGGCGGCGCTCCTCGCGCTGGTGCTGTCGATCCCGCTGTGGCTGATCCCGCCACTGGTGCTCGTCATCCCGCCGCTCATCTGGGGCTGGCTCACCTACCGCATGATGACCTACGACGTGCTCGCGGAGCATGCATCGCGCGAAGAGCGGCGCATGCTCGTTCGACGCCACCGGCTGTGGCTGCTGGCGATGGGCGTGGTCACGGGGTACCTGGGCGCGGCGCCCTCGCTCGTGTGGGTGTCCGGTGTCTCCGCGCTGCTGCTCGCGCCGGTGCTCATCCCGCTGGCGATCTGGGTCTACATGCTGGTCTTCGCGTTCTCGGCGCTCTGGTTCGCGCACTACACGCTCGCAGCGCTCGCCGATCTGCGTGCCGAGGCGCAACCCGTGGTGCCGGAGCTACCGCCGGCGTCGCCGCCCGTTCTTCCGCCGGCCTGAACTTCAACCCGCCTCGAGGCGTTCTTCCCATGAACTTCGGTCTCATCATCGTCGGCGACGAAATCCTCTCGGGCAAGCGCGTGGACAAGCACATGCCGCGCGTCATCGAGCTCCTGGCCGCACGCGGGCTCATGCTCTCCTGGGCGCGCTACGTGGGCGACGAGCCGGCACGCATCACCGCTGATCTGCGAGATGCGTTCGCGAGCGGCGACGTGGTGTTCTCCTGCGGTGGCATCGGCGCCACGCCCGACGACCACACGCGGCAATGCGCGGCGGCGGCGCTCGGCCGGCCGCTGGCCTTGCATCCGCAAGCCCGGCAGCTCATCACGGAGCGGGCAAGGCAGATGGCGGCGGACCAGGGCATCGTGCTCGACGAAAGCCACCCCGACATGCACCGGCGGCTGCAGATGGGCGAGTTCCCCGTGGGCGCCGAGATCGTGCCCAACCCGTTCAACAAGATCCCCGGCTTCAGCGTGGGCGACGTGCATTTCGTCCCCGGCTTCCCGGTGATGGCGCACCCGATGATCGAGTGGCTGCTCGACCACCGCTATGCCCACCTGCATCGCCGCGACCAATGGCAAGAGCGTTCGGTCATCGTCTATGGCTCCATGGAGGCCACGCTCACGCCGCTCATGGAGGAAATCGAGTCGCGCTTCGAGGGCGTGAAGGTCTTCAGCCTGCCAAGCGTCGACCACCCGCAGCACGGCCGGCACATCGAGTTGGGCGTGAAGGGCCGGCCCGAACAGCTCGATCTCGCCTACCCGGCGCTCATCGGCGGACTGGCGCCGTACGGCGTCAAGTTGGGCCCTGAACTGGTGCGCTGACTGCCCGGTAGTCGCACCTGGAAGGGGTGTTCCTGTGCGCCAATATGGTGCAATTTGGGGCAGGCGAAGAGCGCACAAGCCCTGGCTTGCCCCGTCCTTGCGCAAGCCACGGCATCACCCCGGATGACTCAGGGTTTCCGGCATGCTTTCTGCTACATTCCTGTGCGCATTTTTGAGGCACCCGTCCTTCACGTGCCTTGCGGATGTCGTCCCACCACCCACACAAATAGCATCCCGCTAGGAGATTTTTGATGGCAGCCAAGACCGTCGCCGACGTGATGAAGTTGGTGTCGGAAAACGAAGTCAAGTTCGTCGACTTCCGCTTCACCGACACCCGCGGCAAAGAGCAACACGTGACCGTGCCCCTGTCGCACTTCGATGAAGACAAGTTCGCGTCGGGCCATGCCTTCGACGGTTCGTCGATCGCCGGCTGGAAGGGCATCGAAGCCTCCGACATGCTGCTCATGCCGGACCCGAACACGGCCAACATCGACCCGTTCTTCGAAGAGCCCACGCTGATCCTCACCTGTGACGTGATCGAGCCGGGCGACGGCAAGCCCTACGAGCGCGACCCGCGTTCGCTGGCCAAGCGCGCGGAAGCCTATCTCAAGGCTTCCGGCATTGGCGACGCTGCCTTCTTCGGTCCGGAACCCGAATTCTTCGTCTTCGACAGCGTCCGCTGGAACGTGGACATGTCCGGCTCCTTCTCGAAGGTCGAGTCCGAGGAAGCCGCCTGGAACTCCGGCAAGGAGTACGAGCACGGCAACTCCGGCTATCGCCCGGGCGTCAAGGGTGGCTACTTCCCGGTTCCCCCGGTCGATTCCTTCCAGGACATGCGCTCGGAGATGTGCCTGATCCTCGAATCGCTGGGCGTGCCGGTCGAAGTGCACCACCACGAAGTGGCCAATGCCGGCCAGATGGAAATCGGCACCAAGTTCAGCACGCTGGTCCAGCGCGCCGACTGGCTGCAGATCCAGAAGTACGTCATCACGAACGTGGCGCACGCCTACGGCAAGACGGCGACCTTCATGCCCAAGCCCATCGTCGGCGACAACGGCTCCGGCATGCACGTTCACCAGTCCGTCTGGAAGGACGGCAAGAACCTGTTCGCCGGTGACGGCTACGCCGGCCTGAGCGAATTCGCGCTGTACTACATCGGCGGCATCATCAAGCACGCTCGCGCGCTGAATGCCATCACGAACCCTGGCACCAACAGCTACAAGCGCCTGGTGCCCGGCTTCGAAGCCCCGGTGAAGCTCGCCTACAGCTCGCGCAACCGCTCGGCCTCGATCCGCATCCCGTATGTGTCGAACCCGAAGGGCCGCCGCATCGAAGCGCGTTTCCCGGACCCCTTGTGCAACCCGTACCTGGGCTTCTCGGCCATGCTGATGGCTGGCCTGGACGGCGTCGAGAACAAGATCCACCCGGGCGAAGCCGCGACGAAGGACCTGTACCACCTGCCGCCGGAAGAGGACGCAAAGATCCCGACCGTGTGCCACAGCCTGGACCAGGCCCTCGACTACCTCGACAACGACCGTGCCTTCCTGACCAAGGGCGGTGTGTTCACCGACGCGTACATCGACGCGTACATCGACCTCAAGATGCAGGAAGTGCAGCGATTCCGCATGACCACGCATCCGCTCGAGTTCGACATGTACTACGCCGCCTGATCGGCGCGTGCCTGGTGTGAAGGGACGGCGAAAGCCGTCCCTTTTTCATTGGGCGCTCCAACCCGCAGGCTTTGCCCAGCCTTGGTGCCATGGCCGGTGGATGTCAGCGACAATGGCCCGAGTCATCTTGGATGCAGGCGCTCGCGTTGACCGCGAAAGGAGTTTTCCGCATGAAACGTGTCGCATGGTTCGTTCTGTGTTTCCTCGGCCTCGGTTCCGCCTGGGCCCAGCAACCGGCGCGCGAGGTGTACCGCTGCCCCGGCAACCCGGTGCTCTACACCGACACCCTGTCCGCCAAGGAAGCCGCCGCCAAGGGCTGCCGGACCCTCGAGGGCGCGCCCATCACCGTCGTGCAGGGCACCCGCCCGCGTGCCGCCAGCCCTTCCGCTTCATCGCCTGCCATCGCCCGATCGCCCGACCAGCGCGTGGACCCGAACGACCAGCGCGCCCGTGACAGCGACGCCCGCCGCATCCTTGAAAGCGAGCTGCGCCGCGAGGAAGAGAAGCTCGCCCAGATGCAGAAGGACTACAACGGCGGCCAGCCCGAGCGCAACGGCGACGAGAAGAACTACCAGAAGTACCTCGACCGCGTGGCCGACATGAAGGCCGGCATCGCCCGCAAGGAAAACGACATCGCCGCCATCAAGCGCGAACTGACCAAGCTGCCGCAGTAACGCACCCAGTGAAGGCCAAGACTTCCCCCCCGACCGCTGTCGACGCGAACCCGTACACCTCGTTCGACCACCTCGCGACGATGGTCGCCATCGTCCGCCCCGACGGGCATTGCGTTTTCGCCAATGCCGCGTTCGAGCACGTGCTCGGCCTGTCGCGCCGCAGCGTGCTGCGAGGCTCGTTGTTCGACTGGTTCGTCGACGCGCAGCAGCTGCGCGACACGGTGGTGGCCGTCATGCGCAACGACTATGCCACCAGCCGGCTCGAGGCGCAGCTCAAGCGCCCGGGTTCCGTGCATGGCGAGGTGCTGCCCGTGCACGTCATCGTGAACCAGATGGACCGCGCCAATCCGTTTTCCGCCGAGGCCACGAGCCGTGACACGGTGGTGGTGGAGCTGGTGGAGATCGAGCAGCAGACCCGGCAAGACCGAGAGGAGCGCGCGCTCGACCAGGCGCAGGCCAACAAGGAACTCATCCGCAACCTTGCGCACGAGATCAAGAACCCGCTGGGCGGAATCCGCGGCGCGGCGCAATTGCTCGAGATGGAAGTCGAATCCAAGGCACTGACCGAGTACACGCAGGTCATCATCCAGGAGGCCGACCGCCTGCAGGCGCTGGTGGACCGCCTGCTCGCGCCGCACCGCAAGCCCCACGTGGTGAGCGACGTGAACATTCACGAAGTGTGCGAGCGGGTGCGCTCGCTCATCCTCGCCGAGTTTCCGCGCGGCCTGGCCGTGTTGCGGGACTATGACATCTCGATCCCCGACTTCCGCGGCGATCGGGAGCAGTTGATCCAGGCCGTGCTCAACATCGCGCACAACGCCGCACAGGCGCTGTCCGAGCGCATCGCGGTGGGCGATGCGTGCATCACCTTGCGCACGCGCATCGCCCGTCAGGTGACTTTGGGCAAACAGCGCTATCGTCTGGCACTGGACTTGCATATCGAGGACAACGGCCCGGGAGTCCCCGAGTCGATCCGTGATCGCATCTTCTACCCGCTGGTATCGGGGCGCGATGGCGGGTCGGGTCTGGGACTGACGCTGGCGCAGACCTTCGTGCAGCAACATCAGGGCATGATCGAATGCGAGAGCGTGCCGGGCAAGACGAACTTCAAGATCGTGATCCCGCTGCCCTGAGGCCACAAGCCGATGCTGCGGGAGAGCGGTCACGGCAGCGAACGAGGCCTATCGGCTTCAAGGGCAGGGAATGAAACCCATCTGGATCGTTGACGACGACCAATCCATCCGCTTCGTGCTGGAAAAGGCACTGATGCGCGAGGATCTCGCGGTACGCAGCTTCACGAACCCACGCGACGTCCTCACGGCGCTGGACACCGAGGTGCCCCAGGTGCTCGTGTCCGACATCCGCATGCCGGGTGGCTCGGGCATCGAATTGCTCGGCAAGGTGAAGGAGAGGAACCCCGGCCTGCCGGTCATCATCATGACCGCGTTCTCCGACCTCGACAGCGCGGTAAGCGCCTTCCAGGGCGGCGCCTTCGAATACCTGCCCAAGCCCTTCGACCTCACCAAGGCGGTGGAACTCATCCGCCGCGCGGTCGACGAAAGCATGCGCGAGGAAGTGCGCGACACCGGCTCGGCCGAGATGCCGGAGATGCTCGGCCAGGCGCCGGCGATGCAGGATGTGTTCCGCGCGATCGGCCGCTTGAGCCAGAGCGTGGTCACCGTGCTCATCACCGGTGAATCAGGCTCGGGCAAGGAGCTGGTTGCGCGTGCCCTGCACAAGCACAGCCCGCGCGCTGCCGGCCCCTTCGTTGCGATCAACACCGCGGCCATCCCGAAGGACCTGCTCGAGAGCGAACTCTTCGGCCATGAGCGCGGCGCCTTCACCGGTGCGCAGACCACGCGGCGCGGGCGCTTCGAGCAGGCCGACGGCGGCACGCTCTTCCTCGATGAGATCGGCGACATGCCCTTCGACTTGCAGACGCGCTTGCTGCGCGTGCTGAGCGACGGGCAGTTCTATCGCGTCGGCGGCCACAGCCCACTCAAGAGCAACGTGCGCGTGATCGCGGCCACGCACCAGAACCTCGAGGAGCGCGTGAAGCAGGGTGGGTTTCGCGAAGACTTGTTCCACCGCTTGAACGTGATCCGCCTTCGCCTGCCCGCCTTGCGCGAGCGGCGCGAGGACGTGCCAGGCCTGGCGCGCTTTTTCCTGCAGAAGAGCGCGAAGGAACTGGGCGTGGAAGCCAAGCGCATCACCGAGCCCGCGCTCGCGCGGCTCGTGAAGTTCGACTACCCCGGCAACGTGCGCCAGCTGGAAAACATCTGCCACTGGCTCACGGTGATGGCGCCGGCCCAGGTCATCGAGGCCAAGGACCTGCCGCCGGAACTGCTGCTCGAGGGCAACGCATCGCCGAGCACGATGGCGTTGCCGGCCATGACCGCTGATTTCGCGACTTTGACGGAGAGTTCTTCCATGACGAGCGCCCCGAGCCCCTTCACGGCACCCGCCATCCCCGGCTACACACCCGAGGGCGTCAGCCCCGCGCCCGTGGCGCCCGCGCCCTGGCTGCTCGATCTCGAGCGAGAGTCGCGCAGCCTCCTGCAGGCCGGCGCACCGGATGTGTGGGACTTGCTCACGCGCAAGTTCGAGGCGCAGCTCATTCACACCGCGCTCGAGATCACCCGCGGCCGGCGCATCGAGGCGGCGCAGAAGCTGGGCATCGGGCGCAACACGATCACGCGCAAGATTCAGGAGCTGGGGCTGGACGACTGATCGTCGGGCGCTGTCGAAGGTCCCAAACCCGACCGCCCGGCCTCACTCGATCTCGACCACCACCGGCGCGTGATCGCTCGGCCGCTCGTTCTTGCGCGGCAGCTTGTCGATGTGGCAGGCCGACACCCGCGGCTTCAAGGCATCGCTCACGAGGATGTGGTCGATGCGCAGACCCTGGTTGCGGCGGAAGGCGAGCATCCGGTAATCCCACCAGCTGTACAGCTTGGGCGCCTGCTCGAAGAGGCGAAAGGCATCGTGCAGGCCGAGCGCGACGAGCTGCTGGAAGTGTTCGCGCTCCTCGGGCGTGCAGTGGATCTGCCCGGCCCAGGCCACGGGGTCGCACACATCGCGGTCTTCGGGCGCGATGTTGAAGTCGCCCAGCAGCGCGAGCCTCGGGTGCTTCGCAAGCTCGCCCCGCACCCATTCGCGCAACGCATCGAGCCACTTCATCTTGTAGGCGAACTTCTCGCTGCCAGGCTCCTGGCCGTTCGGAAAGTAGGCGCCGATCACGCGCACATCCCCCACGGTGCCGGCGATGACGCGGGTCTGCTCATCGTCGAAACCGAAGATGTTCTTTGAGACGTCAGCCGCCGGCGCCTTGCTCAGCAGCGCGACGCCGTTGTAGGTCTTCTGGCCGAACCATTGCGACTCGTAGCCCGCTGCCTTGAACTCCGCGTGGGTGAACTTGTCGTCGGTGAGCTTGGTCTCCTGCAGGCAGAGGACGTCGGGCTGGTTCGCGGCCAGCCAGTCGAGCACCTGCGGCAGGCGCACGGCCAGCGAATTGACGTTCCAGGTGGCGATCTTCATGGGGTCGTGGGCAGTGGCGTGTGGGGCGCATTATTCACCGCCCGACGTGCTCAGGCTCCGCGCAATCGCTCGATCGCATCGGCCGGTACATGCGCATCGATCCGCGTGCCGGATGCCGCGCCAGAGTGCACCTCGAACTGCCCGCCGATGGACGCGATGCGCTCGCGCATGTTGCGCAGGCCAATGCCGCGCCGCGGATCGAGCTGCACGGCGGCGACGTCGAAGCCTCGTCCGTCATCATGAATCGCAAGGCGCACGGTGCGCGTGCTGAAGCTCAACACGATGGTTACCTCACGCGCCTGCGCATGCTTGCCGATGTTGGTCATGGACTCTTGCGCGATGCGAAAGAACACCGTCTTCATCTCGACGGGCAGCTCGAAGGGCGCGCCCTCGATGCGCACTCGCACGCGCGCCGGCCCGTGTTCCGAAGACTCGCGTCCCAGCAATTCAAGCGCCGACGGCAGGCCCAGCGTGTCAAGCATCGCCGGACGCAGGCGATGCGAGATGCGACGCACTTCATCGAGCGAATCATTGAGCCTCGCCAGGGCCTTGGCCAGCGACTGGACCACCGCCCAATCGCCGCTGCCCAGCTTGTCCATCGCCGCTTCGATCAGCAGCTTGGCCGACACCAGCGTCTGGCTCGTGCCGTCGTGCAGCTCGCGCGCGAGGTGGGCGCGCTCGTCCTCCTGCGACTGCACCACCTGCCGCGCGAGCAGCCGCAGCTTCGCGTCGGTCACCTTGTGTTCCGAGAGGTTGAGCCACACGCCGCTCGCGCTGATGAGCCCCACGCCGAGCACCGCGATGCCGGCAATCCACAGCAAGGTCGCACGGATGTGGCCGCTGACCTGGCGGTCGAGCGCAAACATCGTCGCGTCGATGTCGTCGAGGTACAGCCCGGTGCCCACCATCCAGTCCCACTCCGGCACGGCCACCACGTAGCCGAGCTTGCGCGCCATCTGCCCGCTCGACGGCTTGCGCCAGAGGTACGGCACGTAGCCGCCGCCGTTGCGCGCCCGCGCGATGAGTTGCTGGATGGTCTGCTGGCCTTCGAGGTCGCGCAGTGCCCACAGATTCTGGCCAACGAGGTCGGGCTGGCGCGAGTGCATCAGCACGCGCCCCTGCAGGTCGTAGACGAAGAAGTAGCCGTCGTCGCCGTAGTCCAGCGAGGCGAGCAGGCGCAGTGCTTCCTGCTGCGCCTGCGCCGGGCTGTCGCCACGCTGGCGCAGCGGCTGCATCGTGCTCATCGCCAGCTCGACGTAGTGCTTGAGCTCGGCGCGCCGCGCGGCCATGTAGGCCTCTTCGACCAACTGGTGCTCGCGCTGCGCGAGGTCCCGCGACTGCGTGTGCACCGCTGCTGCGATGAGCACCAGCGACAGCAGCAGCGGGACGGCCGCCAGCAGGATCAGCTTGGCCTTCAGGCGCATGGGCGCGCCCGGTGTTCGACAGGCATCAGCCCGCCGCGCCGCCCAAGGCGGCTTCGCGACGACCACTGCGTGCACCCAGCAACACCTGCACCACCATGGCGACAACGACGTTCACGGCCAGGGCCAGCAAGCCGGTGTACACCGTGTAGCCGCTGCCGCCGATCATCAGCGTGTGAACAGGCTTGAGGCCGTCTGCATAGGCGAGCCAACTGCCGCCTGCGATGCCCACGGCCCAACCGGCGAGCAAGGCGGGTGCGCTCAGGCGCTTGGTGAAGAGCCCGAACACGACCGCCGGGAAGGTCTGAAGAATCCACAGCCCGCCCAGCAGCTGCAGGTCGAGCGCGAACTTCGTCGGCATGAAGAGGATGAAGACCAGCGCGCCGAACTTCACCACCAGCGAGACGATCTTCGCCACCTTCGCTTCACCCGCCGGCGACACGTTCGCGTCGACGTAGGGCTTCCAGAAGTTGCGCGTGAACAGGTTGGCCGCCCCGATGGACATCACCGCCGCCGGCACCAGCGCGCCGATGGCGATGGCCGCGAATGCGAAGCCGCTGAACCAGCTCGGGAAGAGCGCGTTGAACAGCGCCGGCACGACGTCGTTGTTGCTCTTGACCGAGATGTGCGCCGCATGCGCCATGAAGCCCAGCAGCGCGATCAGCCCGAGCAGCACGGTGTAGGCCGGCAGGAAGACGGCGTTCTTGCGGATGGTGTCCGCGTTCTTCGCCGCGAAGATGCCGGTGAGCGTGTGCGGGTACATGAAGGCCGCGAGCGCCGAGCCCAGCGCCAGCGTGGCAAAGGGCAGGATCTGCTGCGTCTTGAGCGTGAGGCCGGTCATGCCGCCCTTGGCCGCGAAGGCATCGCCCGCGGACTGGAACACCACGCCGTAGCCGCCCAGCTTCATCGGCACCAGCACCACGGCCACCAGCACCACGATGTAGATCATGATGTCCTTGACGAAGGCGATGAGCGCCGGCGCCCGCAGGCCCGCCGAGTAGGTGTACAGCGCGAGGATGAGGAAGGCCGCGGCCAGCGGCAGCTCGCCGGTCAGGCCGAGCGCCTTGATCACGACCTCCATGCCGATCAGCTGCAGCGCGATGTAGGGCATGGTGGCAACCACGCCAGTGAGTGCCACCGCCAGCTCCAGTGCGCGCGAGCCATGCCGGCCGTACACCACGTCTGCCGCCGTCACGTGGCCGTCGCGGTGCGCCGCGGCCCACAACTTGGGCATGATCATGAAGACGATCGGGTACACGAGGATGGTGTAGGGCAGGGCGAAGAAGCCATAGGCGCCCACGGCGTACACCAGTGCGGGCACGGCGATCACGGTGTAGGCGGTGTAGAAGTCGCCGCCCACGAGGAACCAGGTGATCCAGGTGCCGAAGTTGCGCCCGCCCAGGCCCCATTCATCGAGGTGCGCGTCGCCGCTCGACTTGCCGCGCATCCAGCGCGATGCGCCGAAGCCCAGCACGGTGACGAGCACGAAGAAGAAGATGAAGACGCCAAGCGCCGTCCAGTCGAGGTGCTGTTCCATCACGCCTCTCCCTTGCGTGCGCCGTGTCGGTACACGATCCAGATCAGCAGCGAGGTGAGCGGCACCCAGGCGAGCTGGTACCAGTAGAAGAACGGAAAGCCGAACAGCGTGGGCGTGGTGTCGTTGTAGAACGGCACCCACAACAAGCCGACGAACGGCAGCGCAAGCAGAACCCGCATGGCAATGTCTCCTGAGATGAAACTTGTTCTGGGCAACGCCGTGCCGCGTGCGAATCACGGGTCAGCGTCCATGCGGAATCATCGGATGAGCGCGGCTTGCGGCGCATCCGTCTCAATGCGCGGCGGGACCGCGCCAGACCACCTAAGGGTTAGCCCGAGGCGTCGCTGCCATGGCGGCGGACGTGCTCCACCGCGTACTTGATGAGCTCGGCCTGGCCGTCCAGGTCCAGCTTGCGCTTGATGCTTTGGCGATGCGCGTCCACCGTGCGCACGCTCAGGTCCAGCTCGCGCGCGATCTGCTTGCTCGACAGCCCGCGTGCGAGTGCAGAGAGGATCTGGCTTTCACGGGCCGATAGCGCCGGGGCGGGCGCTTCCTTCTCGAAGAGCTTGCGCGACACCGCGGGGCCGAGAAACGTGCCGCCTTCGGCCACCGCGCGGATGGCGTTGACGATCTCGATCGACGGCGCGCCCTTGAGCACGTAGCCGCGCGCGCCGGCTTGCAGCGATCGCTGAACGTATTCGGCGTTGTCGTACATGCTGAGCATCAGCACGCGAAGTTGCGGGTGGTCCCGAAGCAGCTGCGTGGTGAGCTCGATGCCGTTCATGTCGCGCATGCCGATGTCCATCAGCACGATGTCTGGCGAGAGCGATGCGACCTGCTCGCGCGCTTCGGCGGCGCCGCCGGCTTCGCCCACCACGTCCAGCCCCTGAACGCCCGAGAGCCGGGCCCGCAGCCCGTCGCGGACGAGGGGATGGTCGTCGACCAGGAGCACGCGGATCGTGGGCATGGCGCGCATTGTGGCAGGGGGCGGGCAAGCGCTCGGCGACGTGCGGGCCTCCACCAAATGATCGAGCGCGCGCTGCCGTGGTCGAGCGGACTTGATCATTTCATCAACGCGGAGCGAGGGTAATCCCGTTGCCGCGCCACAGCGGACGGGGCGCCGCGTGTCTCAGGGTATGTCCGGGTCCTTGCCTCGTGAAACGGCGGCGGGCGGGTGCCTGCGGGGCTGGGCGCAGCCGCGACATGGCGCGCTGCCTGCAATGGATGAGGCATGCCACGCGGTTTGATCAATCGATCGACCCGCGCTGCGATCGAGCCAACAAGACAGACACGGAGACAAGCGACATGGATGCATCCAAATCCCTGACATTCACCGATGGCGACGCCGACGCACGCCCGCACAGCGCGCCGCGTCGACGCGTGCTGCAAGGCGCCGCCGCCGCAGTGGGGGCCGCCGCGTTCCCGATGCTCGCGCGGGCACAGAACACCACGCTTCGCATTGGTTTCGTGAGCCCGCGATCGGGGCCGCTCGCGCTGTTCGGCGAGGCCGATGGCTTCGTGCTCGACCTCGTGCGTCGCCATGTGGGCGAGGGCGTGCAGGTGGGCGGCAAGACCGTCAAGCTCGAGTTCATCGCGAAGGACACGCAGAGCAACCCCGCGCGCGCTGCGGCGGTCACCAAGGAGCTGATCAACGCCGACAAGGTCGACTTCGTGCTTTCGGCTTCCACGCCCGAGACCGTGAACCCGGTGGCCGATGCCTGCGAGGCCGCAGGCGTGCCGGCCTTGTCCACCACCTCGCCATGGGAGTCCTTCTACTTCGGCCGAGGCGCCAAGCCGGGCGAGGCGTCTCCGTTCAAGTGGACGTACCACTTCTGCTTCGGCGTGGGCAACTTCGCGAGGCTCTACGCCGATCAGTGGAGCAAAGTGGCGACGAACAAGAAGGTGGGCATGCTGCTGCCCGCCGATGCCGACGGCAATGCCATCCGCGCGATGCTGATGCCCGCCCTGCGCAAGGCCGGCTTCACCGTCTTCGATGCCGGCCCGTACCAGAACGGCATGACGGATTTCTCGGCGCAGATCGCTGCCTTCAAGAAGGAGGGCATCGAGATCTTCAACACCTTCCCCTTCCCGCCGGACTTCGCCGTGTTCTGGCGGCAGGCGGCGCAGCGCGGCCTCGCGCAGCAGATGAAGGTGGTGCAACTGGCCAAGGCCGGCCTCTTCTCCGCGGAGCTGGAGGCCCTCGGCCAGTTGGGTGACGGCCTGCATGCGGGCGCGTACTGGCACCGGAACTTCCCGTTCCAGTCGCCCGCCACGGGCCTGTCGAGCGCGCAACTGGCCGATGCCTACGAGAAGGCGTCGGGCAAGCCCTGGCAGCAGCAACTGGGAGCCACCGCCTCGCTCTTCGATGCCGCCATGGCGGCCGTGCGCGGTAGCGCCGATGCGAAGGACCGCTCGGCGCTGGCGGCATCCATCGCCAAGCTCAAGGTGGAAACCGCCGTGGGCACGGTCGATTTCACGAGCGGCCCCGTGCCCAACTGCGCGCCCACGGGCCTCGTGGGGGTGCAGTGGGTGCGTGGCAAGAGTGGCGGCAAGGGTGGCAACCGCTTCGGCATCGAGATCGTGTCCAACGCCGACCACCCCAGGGTGCCGGTGACCGCCGCGATGACGCCATACAGCCTGAAGGCCTGAGGCTGAGCGCCTTTCGAGCATGGACGACATCCTTTTGGCGGGCACGGGCCTGGCCAAGCACTTCGGGCCGCTGCAGGTGCTGCACGGCGTGGACATCCACATCCGGCGCGGCGAAGCGCTCGGCGTGGTCGGGCCCAACGGCGCGGGCAAGACCACGCTGTTCGGCGTGCTCGCGGGCACCTTGCCGGCGAGCGCCGGGCGGGTGGTGTTCGATGGGCACGACGTGGGCGCGCTGGATGCGGCCGCGCGCTGCCGGGCCGGCATCGCGCGAACGCACCAGGTGCCGCGTCCCTTCCTCGGCATGAGCGTGCTGGACAACGTGCTCGTCGCCGCGCAGCACGGCGCCGGCCTGCGCGGTGCTGCCGCCCTCGACGGCGCGAGCGAGGCGCTGGAGCGCAGCGGCCTCGCAACGCTTGCCGCGCGCCCGGCGGCCACGCTCGGCCTGCTGGATCGCAAGCGCCTGGAGCTCGCGCGTGCGCTGGCGACGCGGCCTCGCCTGCTGCTGCTCGACGAGATCGGCGGCGGGCTGACCGAGGCCGAGCTGCTGCAGCTGGTGTCGCTCGTCGGCGCCCTGCGTGCCGACGGGTTGACGCTGGTGTGGATCGAGCACGTGCTGCATGCGCTGCTCAAGGTGGTCGACCGGCTGGTCTGCATGGAGTCGGGCAGCGTGCTCGCCGAAGGCCGCCCGCTGGACGTGATGGCCGACCCGCGCGTCGTCACGGCCTACCTCGGAGGGGCTGCCGCATGACGGCCGATGGATCGAAGGGCACGGTGCTCGAAGCACGCGCCCTGCGCGCGACGCATGGCCAGCTCGTGGCGGTGCGCGAGGTCTCGCTCAGCCTCGCGCGCGGCGAAGCCGTGGCGCTGATCGGCGCCAACGGCGCGGGCAAGACGACCTTGCTGCGCTGCCTGGCGGGCGTGCATGCGGCCGCGGGTGGCCAGGTGTGCCTGGATGGCGAGGACGTGACGGCATGGCCCGCGCATCGCCGCGTGAAGCGCGGTCTTGCGCTCGTGCCCGAAGGCCGGCGGCTGTTCGGCGACATGACGGTGCGCGAGAACCTGCGCGTGGCCGACGAGCATCGCGGCTCGCGAACCGGTGGCGCATCGCACTGGACGCTGCAGCGCGTGCTCGATGCGCTGCCGATGCTCGCCGACATCCTCGAACGGCCTGCCGCGGCGCTGTCCGGCGGCCAGCGACAGGCGGCGGCGATCGCGCGTGCATTGATGACCGACCCCGAGGTGCTGCTGCTCGATGAAGTGTCGCTGGGCCTGTCGCCGCTGGTGGTGGAGGAGGTGTACGCCAACCTGCGGCAACTGCGGCAGGCCGCGGGCACGACCTTGCTACTGGTCGAGCAGGACCTGTCGCGCGCGCTGGCCATTGCCGACCGCGTGGTGTGCTTGCGCGAAGGGCGCGTGGTGCTCGAGGCGCGCCGTGGCGACGTGTCTCGCGCGCAGGTGACCGAGGCCTACTTCGGCGTCGCGCACGACCCGGCGCCGTCTTCCGTTTCGTTGCAGGAGATTCCCGCATGACCGACGCCCTCGTCCAAGGCGTGCTGCTGGGCGGCTACTACGCGGTGCTGGCCGCGGGCCTGTCGCTGATGTTCGGCGTGATGCGCATCATCAACCTCGCGCACGGCGATCTGGCGATGACCGGCGCCTTCGCCGTCATCGCGCTGGTGGAGCAGGCCGGCTGGTCACCCTGGGCCGCCGTGCTCGCGGTGCTGCCCGCGATGGCGCTCTTGGGCGCACTGCTGCAGCGCTTCGTGCTTGCACGCACGCTGCGGGCGGGGCTGCTGTTGCCGTTGCTCGTGAGCTTCGGCCTGGGCACGCTGCTGCAGAACGGCCTCTACGGCGTCTTCGGTTCTCAGGCGCGCTCGCTGGCGGATTCGCTCGGCCCTCTGGCCTGGGCGAGCTGGACGCTGCCCGGCGGGCTCGTCGTCGGCCAGTTGCCGGTGCTGACCTTCGTGATGGCCGTGCTGGTGCTGGCCGGCTTGCAGGCGCTGCTGGCCCGCACGCGGCTGGGTCGGGCCATTCGCGCTGCGGCCTCCGACCCTGAAGCCGCATCGCTGTGCGGGGTGGATGCCGGCAGGGTTCACCTGGCCGCTGCCGCGATCGCCGTGGCCTTGGCGGGTTTGGCCGGCACGCTGCTGGCGGTGCGCGCGACGGTGGAGCCCTATGCCGGGCCGCTGCTGCTGATCCAGGCGTTCGAGGCGGTGGTCATCGGCGGCATCGGTTCGCTGTGGGGGACGCTGCTGGGTGGTGTGCTGCTGGGCGTGGCGCAAAGCCTCGGGGCGCTGGTGTCGCCGCACGGCTTCCAACTGGCCGGGCACCTGCTGTTCCTCGCGGTGCTCGGCGCGCGGCTGTGGCGGCAGCACCGGCACGGGCTGGGGCAGCCCGTGTGGCCGGTGCGGACCGCCTCCCAACGCCGCGCCGGCCCGAACGCCATGAGCGCATCTCGCCAGGGAGCACACCCATGAAGTCCCGTCGATTCGTTCCCGCGCTGCTGGTCCTGGCCGTGCTCGGCGCCGTGCCGGTCTTCATCGGCGCGTCCGTGGTGGACAAGCTCACCACGCTTGCGATCTACATGCTGCTCGCGTCGATGTGGGGCCTGATGGCCGGCC
This sequence comes from uncultured Comamonadaceae bacterium, assembly GCA_966211955.1. GTDB lineage: Bacteria > Pseudomonadota > Gammaproteobacteria > Burkholderiales > Burkholderiaceae_C > Albitalea. The sequence goes on from CBIHOF010000001.1 coordinate 280,316, forward strand.
ACGCCGGGCTGGTGTCGGTGGGCCAGCAAGCCTGGTTCGGGCTCGGCGGCTACTTCGCATTGCGCCTCGTCGACGGCGGCCTGCTCGTGTGGCCGGCGCTGGTTGCCGGCGCGGTGGGCGCGGCCGCGGTCGCGTGGCTGCTGTCGTTCTACGTGCTCAGGCTCAAGGAAGGCGAGTTCGCCATCGCCACCTGGGTGCTGGCCGAGGTCATCCGCATCGGCGTGATGCTCGACCCGCTGGTGCAGGGTGAAACCGGCACCTCGCTGCTCGCGCTCAACGCGGTGCCGCCTGAGCTGCGGCGCAACCTCGGCTGGTGGTTCGCGCTGGCCGCGCTGGCGCTGGTGTTCGGCGCCACCCGCGTGCTGCTGCGCAGCGCGGTGGGCAGCGCCACGCGCGCCATCGGCGAGGACGAAGAGGCCGCGGCCTCGCTCGGCGTGCGCGTGATGCCCACCAAGCGCGCCATCTTCGTGCTCGCGGCGTTCGGCTCGGCGCTCGCGGGCGTGGCCTGGCTTGCCAGCGCCATCACCTTCCTGCCGCGCAGCAACTTCGGCGTGCAGTGGTCGGTGCTGATGCTGTTCATGGTGCTGGTGGGCGGCCTGCGGAGCACGGCCGGGCCGCTGGTCGGGGCTTTGCTCCTGTTCGTGCTGCAGGAACTGGCCGGTGACTTCGGCGTGTGGTACCTGGGCGGGCTGGGTGCTGTCGCTGCGGCCTTCGCGCTGTGGCTGCCGCAGGGGCTCGTCGGCGCCTATGCGCAGTGGCGCGAACGGCAGTCCGGCCAACACGGGGTGCACGTGGCATGAATGATCGAGACATCATCCCCCGCCATCGGGTCGCGCCGTGGCGCCGGCGTTTCGCGGCCCTGGGCCTGTGCATCGCTGCAGCATCGGGCGCACACGCCCAGTCGGCACGAGCGCCCATCCGTGTCGGCGCCGTCAGCGCCTTGAGCGGACCCGTGGCCTTTCCGGAGGCGTCGCGTGCGGCAGCCGCGTACTTCGAATCCGTCAATGCGGCCGGTGGCATCAACGGCCGCCGCATCGAGTACCTGTCACTCGACGAAATGCCCGATGCCGCCACGGCGACCCGGTCCGCCGAGCGCATGGTCTCCGACCCGAGCGTGGTGGCGCTGGTGGGCGGATCGGGTGTGCTCGACTGCGCCGTGAACGGCAAGCGCTATGTCGACGCGGGCATCATGTCGCTGCAAGGCGCTTCGGTCGCGCCCGAGTGCTTCTTCTCGTCGCCCAACATCGTGCCCATGAACAACGGCCCGTACATGGGCCTCGCCAGCGCCGTGATCTTCGCGCGGGAACGGCTGCACAGCCAGCGGCTTTGCGTGGCGATCCTCGAGTTGCCCAACATGACGAAGGGCTACGAACGCGCGCTCGCTCAGTTGGCGAAGAAGACGGGCCAGCCCTCGCCGGCCATGCACAAGGTGGCGCCCGGCGACGATGCCGCCGAGGTGTTGTGGGACTTCAAGGCGCAGAACTGCGACACGGCGATCTACACCGGGCATGAGCCCGCTGTCGTGCAGTGGATGGCATCAGTGCGCGAGCAGGGTTTCAAGGGCGTGAACTGGGTCTTTCTCGCGCCGGCCTATACCGCCGCGGTGGCCGATGCACTCAAGAACACGTCCGACCCGGTGTACGCGATGTCCGAGTTCGAGCCGTGGCAGAGCCGGTCGATGCCGCTGAACGATTGGCGGCGCTTGATGCGAGAGGCCGGGTTGTCCGCCAGTTCCCTGTCCCAGGGCGGCTATGTGGCGGCACAGTTCTTCGTCGGCGTGCTGCGGGGCATGCGAGAACCCATCACACGGGAGTCGGTGACGCGAGCGCTGCGCAGCGCCTCTGCGCAGCCGCACCCGATGCTGGGTTCGCCGCTGGACATCGGCAACCGCCGTGCACACGCGCCGAACCGGACGGCGCTTGCGATGAAGCTGGAAGCCGGCACGTGGCGCATCGCCGCGCCGTTCTGGATCCAGGTGCCGGATCTGAACGACGACGGCAGTTGAGCTTGGCTCAGTAGTGGAGCCAGGCCGCGATGCCGGCCACGACGCCGATGGAGCTCAGCGCATACACGCCGTACTCGAACCACTTGCGCTTGGTGAGCAGCGCGATGGCGGCCATGGCGATGGCGATCTGCAAGGCAGTGGTGGCTTGCGCCCAGCGGTGATGCTGGTGCAACTGCTCGTCGCTCTTCTTGCTCCAGTCTTCGGCCTGTGCCTCGAGCGCGCGCGCCTCGGCCATGATGCCGGCCTTCTCCGTCTCGTAGCGCTTGGCCTTGTCGGCATAGCGTTGGCGGACGGCCTCGGGCACGGTGTCGGCCGCGAACTCGGCGAGGTTCTGCTTGTTGCTCTTGGCCTGGTATTCGTTCCACTTGTCCGAGGCGCGCGTCTGGTGGATGGCCGCTTCGTTCTTGAACAGCCCGGCGTTGGCCTGCGTGGCCCCGCCCATGTAGCCGAAGAGTGCGCCGACCGTGGCGATGATGGCCGTCACGACGGCGATCTGGCCGGCGTGGGCGTCGCCATGCTGCGCCGCGTGCTCGAGTTCGTGGTCGTGCGGACCGTGCACATGAAAACCGTGTCCCGACATGATGTGTTCAGACTCCGTGTTGTCGTTGGTAGGTGACCCAGCGGTACGGATAACCGTGCTCGCTGGTCTGGATGTCGCTGGATTGCGCGGTGAAGTGGCTGCGGTCGAAAGCGGGGAAGAAGGCATCGGCCTCGAAGTCGGCGTCGATCTCGGTCAGCACCAGTTCGTCGGCGAGGTCGATGGCCTGGGCGTAGATCTCGCCGCCGCCGATGATGAAGGCCTTGGGCGCATCGGCAACGAGCGCCAGCGCTTCGTCCAGCGAGGCCACCCGTTCGACGCCGTCGGCGTGCCATCGTGGGTTGCGCGTGATGACGATGTTGCGACGCCCCGGCAGCGGCCTGCCGATCGAATCCCAGGTCTTGCGGCCCATGATGACCGGCGAGCCGAGGGTGGTGCGCTTGAAGAACTTCAGGTCTTCGGAGATGCGGCACAGCAACTGGTTGTTGCGGCCGATGGCGCCGTGGCGTGCAACGGCGGCGATGAGGCTGATGGCAGGGGCGGAGGAAGGGCGGCGCATGGCGCGCATTTTGGCAGGCTGCGGAAGGCGGCGAGGGCGGATTCAAACAGCCGGCATTCCGAACGCCTCCCGCCCCGTCATCCCGGCCCTTCGACAAGCTCAGGACAGGCCTCGCTCTGCTCGCGCCGGGATCCATCGTCACGGCATATGGCACATCGATGGACCCCGGCGTTCGCCGGGGTGACAGGCTGCAACCCCCGACGATTCACCGCCGCGCGGCCGCCTCTTTCCCGCTGGCCAGGTGCTGCTGCATCAGATCCCGCACCTTCACCGCATCCCGCGCCTTCAGCGCCGACATGATCCGCCGGTGCTCCTTCAGCGATGCCTCCAGCCGGCCCTGCTTGAACAGCGAGTGGTGGCGGTACAGCTTCATCACCTTGCGCAGGTCCGCCACCATCTGGTTGCGCCAGCGGTTGTCGGCGATCTCCAGCAGCCGCATGTGGAATCGCTCGTTGGCGGCGAAGAAGGCGTCGCGTTCATCCACCGTGTCTTCCAGCCGCTGGTGCAGCGTAGCGAGCTCGGCGATCTGCTCGTCGCTCGCCTGCTCGGCCACCACGGCCGCGGCATCGCTTTCCAGCAGCGACAGCAGGTGGAAGACCTCGGACAAATCGCGCTCGGACACCTCGGTGACGTAGGCACCGCGCCGCAGCTTCATCGTGACCAGGCCTTCGGCCGCCAGCACCTTCAGCGCCTCGCGCAGCGGCGTGCGGCTGATTCCCAGCTCCGCCGTCAGGGCTTGTTCGTCGATCCAGCTGCCAGGCGCCATGCTGTGTGCCACGATGCGCTCGCGCAGTCGTTCGGCCACCCGCTGGTACAGGGGCAGGTCGGCCAGGCCCGTGGTGCTCGGCGTTTTGGAGTTGGCGGTGTCGGTGCGAGGTGCGGGCATGAAGGGAAGGTGGGGTGGCACCAAAGTCAGGCAACAGAAAGAGCTGTTTGGCTATAATTCAATTTTGAATTATGGGGGAGACGGGGCGGCGCATCAAGCCGCACGTGGGGGCGGCCGGGCCGTTTCGACGCACACCTGTCGCCTTCGACGCAGGGGCATGCATGGCCGATGAACTCTTGAATTCGCAATCGCTGGCAGCGTGGCAGAAGGCGGCCGCCAAGTCCGCGCCCGGTGGCAGCGTCGACGCGCTGAACTGGCAGACGCCCGAAGGCATCACCGTCAAGCCGCTGTACACCGCGGCCGACATGCAGGGCTTGAGCTACACCGACACGCTTCCCGGTTTCGCGCCCTTCGTGCGCGGTCCGCAGGCCACGATGTACGCCGTGCGGCCATGGACCATCCGCCAGTACGCGGGCTTCTCCACCGCGGAAGCCTCCAACGATTTCTATCGCAAGGCGCTCGCCGCCGGCGCGCAGGGCGTGAGCGTGGCCTTCGACCTCGCCACCCACCGCGGCTATGACAGCGACCATCCGCGCGTGACCGGCGACGTGGGCAAGGCCGGCGTCGCCATCGACAGCGTGGAGGACATGAAGATCCTGTTCAACGGCATCCCGCTGGACAAGGTGAGCGTGTCCATGACCATGAACGGCGCGGTGCTGCCGGTGCTGGCGGGCTACGTCGTGGCGGCTGAAGAGCAGGGCGTGTCGCAGGACAAGCTGAGCGGGACCATCCAGAACGACATCCTCAAGGAGTTCATGGTCCGCAACACCTACATCTACCCGCCCGAGCCGTCGATGCGCGCCATCGGCGACATCATCGAGTACACGGCGCGGAACATGCCGAAGTTCAACTCGATCTCGATTTCGGGCTACCACATGCAGGAAGCCGGCGCGAATCAAGCGCTGGAGCTGGCCTTCACACTGGCCGACGGCAAGGAGTATGTGAAGACGGCCATCAAGAAGGGCCTGGATGTCGACGAGTTTGCCGGGCGCCTGAGCTTCTTCTGGGCCATCGGGATGAACTTCTATCTTGAAGTGGCCAAGATGCGCGCGGCGCGCTTGCTGTGGTGGAAGATCATGAAGGGCTTTGACGCGAAGAACCCGAAGAGCCTGATGCTGCGCACGCACTGCCAGACCTCGGGCTGGTCGCTCACCGAGCAGGACCCATACAACAACGTCGTGCGCACCACCATCGAGGCGATGGCCGCGGTGTTCGGCGGCACGCAATCGCTGCACACCAACGCGCTCGACGAAGCCATCGCACTGCCTACCGAGTTCTCGGCACGCATCGCGCGCAACACGCAGCTCATCATCCAGGAAGAGACGCACATCACCAACGTGGTGGACCCGTGGGCCGGGTCCTACATGATGGAGAAGCTGACCCAGGACATGGCCGACAAGGCGTGGTCCATCATCGAAGAAGTCGACAAGATGGGCGGCATGACGCATGCCGTGGAAAGCGGCTGGGCCAAGCTGAAGATCGAGGCCAGCGCGGCGGAGAAGCAGGCGCGCATCGACTCTGGCAAGGATGTGATCGTCGGCGTCAACAAGTACAAGCTCGCGAAGGAAGACCCGATCGAGATCCTCGACATCGACAACCACGCGGTGCGGGAGAACCAGGTGGCGCGCTTGAAGAAGCTGCGTGCCTCGCGTGATTCGCAGGCGGTGCAGTCGACGCTGGCCGCGTTGACCGAATGCGCGGAGAACGGCGAGGGCAACCTGCTCGACCTGTCGATCAAGGCCATCCGCGCGCGCGCGACGGTGGGCGAGGTGTCCGATGCGCTGGAGAAAGTCTGGGGGCGCCATCGCGCCGATACGCAAAAGGTGACCGGTGTGTATGCAGCTGCCTACGACAGTGCCGAGGGCTGGGCCAAGCTCCAGGAAGAGATCGCCGAATTCGCGAAGGAGCAGGGCCGCCGCCCGCGCGTGATGATCGCCAAGCTCGGGCAGGACGGGCACGACCGCGGGGCGAAAGTGGTGGCCACCGCGTTCGCCGATCTGGGCTTCGACGTGGACATGGGGCCGCTGTTCCAGACGGCGGAGGAGTGCGCGCGCCAGGCCATCGAGAACGACGTGCACGCGGTGGGCGTGAGCACGCTGGCGGCGGGGCACAAGACGCTGGTGCCGGCCATCATCAAGTCGCTCAGGGAGCAGGGCGCCGAAGACATCATCGTGTTCGTGGGCGGCGTGATTCCGCGGCAGGACTATGAGTTTCTGTACGAGGCGGGGGTGAAGGGAATCTATGGGCCGGGCACGCCGATTCCGGCGAGTGCGAAGGATGTGCTGGAGCAGATCAAGGCGCATGTCGGCAAGGCCTGATTCGTGGAGATGAGCCTCGCCGATCACGCGTTGACAAATGGCGTTCGCCAAGGCGAGCGCAGAGCCATTGCCAAGGCGATCACCCTGCTGGAATCGACACGGGGTGACCACCGGGCGCGGGCGGACGCGCTGTTGAACGCCTTGCTGCCCGAGACCGGACGGTCGTTGCGCCTGGGCATCTCCGGCGTCCCCGGCGTCGGCAAATCCACCTTCATCGAGGCGCTCGGCCTCGACCTGATTGCCCGTGGCCACCGTGTCGCGGTGCTGACCATCGACCCGTCGTCCTCCATCTCCGGCGGCTCCATCCTCGGCGACAAGACGCGGATGGAGAAGCTCTCCGTCCAAGATGCGGCCTACATCCGCCCGTCGCCCGCGTCCGGCACGCTCGGCGGCGTGGCCGAGAAGACGCGCGAGGCGATGCTGGTGTGCGAGGCCGCGGGCTACGACATCGTGATCGTCGAGACCGTCGGCGTCGGCCAGAGCGAGACCGCCGTGGCCAACATGACCGACATGTTCGTGCTGCTGCAACTGCCCAACGCCGGGGACGACCTCCAAGCCATCAAGAAAGGCGTGATGGAACTCGCCGACCTCGTCGTCATCAACAAGGCCGACATCGACCCCGATGCCGCCATGCGCGCCGAAGCCACCATCACGAGCGCCTTGCGTGTCTTCAGCTTCCACGGCCACCCCGGCCACTGGACACCCAAGGTGATGCAGATCAGTGCGCTCAGGGGCCAAGGCATCGATGCCTTCTGGCAGAACGTCACGCAATTCCATGAACAACGAAATGCCAGCGGGGATTTCGACGCACGCCGCAAGAAGCAGTCGCTCTCGTGGATGTGGGACCTGATCCACGCGCGCCTGCAGAACGATTTCAAGCACCACCCCGGCGTGCACGACGCATTGCCACAGACCCTGCGCGACGTCGCCGAGGCACGCATCGCGCCTTCCGCCGCAGCCCGCGCGCTGCTCGATCTCTTCGCGAAACGATAGACGGACCACCGAGGACGACCACACCATGCACGACATCAACGCCCAGCTCGAAAAGAAGCGCGAACAGGCGCGCCAAGGCGGCGGCGAAAAGCGCATCGCCGCGCAGCACGGCAAGGGCAAGCTCACCGCCCGCGAGCGGCTGGAGCTGCTGCTCGACGAAGGCACCTTCGAGGAATGGGACATGTTCGTGGAGCACCGCTGCCACGACTTCGGCATGGCCGACAACAAGATCCCCGGCGATGGCGTGGTGACGGGCTACGGCATGATCAACGGCCGCCTCGTGTTCGTCTTCAGCCAGGACTTCACCGTCTTCGGCGGTGCGCTGTCCGAGGCGCATGCGGAGAAGATCTGCAAGGTGATGGACCAGGCCATGAAGGTCGGCGCGCCGGTCATCGGTCTCAACGATTCAGGCGGCGCACGCATCCAGGAAGGTGTCGCATCGCTCGGCGGCTACGCAGACGTCTTCCAGCGCAACGTGATGGCCTCGGGCGTGGTGCCGCAGATCAGCATGATCATGGGCCCCTGCGCCGGTGGCGCGGTGTATTCGCCCGCGATGACCGACTTCATCTTCATGGTGAAGGACAGCTCGTACATGTTCGTCACTGGCCCCGAAGTGGTGAAGACCGTGACGCACGAGGAAGTGACGGCCGAGGAGCTGGGCGGCGCCGGCACGCACACGAGCCGCAGCGGTGTGGCCGACCTCGCGTTCGAGAATGACGTCGATGCGCTGCTGATGCTGCGGCGTCTCTACAACTACCTGCCGCTCAACAACAAGGAAAAGCCGCCGGTGAGGCCCAGCAACGACCCGGCCGACCGCGTCGACTACTCGCTGGACACGCTGGTGCCTGACAACCCGAACAAGCCCTACGACATCAAGGAGCTGATCGTGAAGACCGCCGACGACGGCGAGTTCTTCGAGCTGCAGCCGGAGTACGCGAAGAACATCGTCATCGGCTTTTGCCGCATGGAAGGCCAGACGGTGGGCATCGTCGCCAACCAGCCACTGGTGCTCGCGGGCTGCCTGGACATCAAGAGCAGCATCAAGGCGGCGCGCTTCGTGCGCTTTTGCGATGCGTTCAACATCCCGGTGGTGACTTATGTGGATGTGCCGGGCTTCATGCCGGGGACGTCGCAGGAGTACGGCGGCATCATCAAGCACGGCGCGAAGCTGCTGTACGCGTACGCCGAATGCACGGTGCCGAAGATCACGGTCATCACGCGCAAGGCCTACGGTGGCGCATACGACGTGATGAGCTCCAAGCACCTGCGCGGCGACGTGAACTTCGCCTGGCCCAACGCCGAGATCGCGGTGATGGGCGCGAAGGGCGCGGTGGAGATCATCTTCCGCGAAGACAAGAACGATCCGGTGAAGCTTGCGGCGCGCGAGGCCGAGTACAAGGCGCAGTTCGCGAATCCGTTCGTGGCGGGCGCACGCGGCTTCATCGACGACGTGATCCAGCCGCACGAGACTCGCAAGCGCATCTGCCGGTCGCTCGTGATGCTGCGCGACAAGAAGCTCGACAACCCGTGGCGCAAGCACGGCAACATTCCTCTGTGAGCGGCACGACCATGTTCAACAAGATCCTCATCGCCAACCGCGGCGAAATCGCCTGCCGCGTCATCAAGACTGCCCGCAAGATGGGCATCAGGACAGTGGCCGTCTACTCCGACGCCGACCGCGAGGCGCGCCATGTGGAGATGGCCGACGAGGCCGTGCACATCGGCCCGGCGCCGTCACGCGAGTCCTACCTCGTGATGGACAAGATCATCGCGGCTTGCAAGCAGACGGGCGCGCAGGCGGTGCACCCGGGCTACGGCTTCCTGAGCGAGAACGAGGAATTCGCGCGGCGCGTCGAGGAAGAGGGCATCGTCTTCATCGGCCCGAAGCACGCGTCCATCGCGGCCATGGGCGACAAGATCGCGTCCAAGAAGCTGGCGAAGGAAGCGCGCGTCAACACCATCCCGGGCTACAACGCCGCCATCGACACCGCGGAGCAGGCCGTCGAGATTGCCAAGGGCATCGGCTACCCGGTGATGATCAAGGCGAGCGCCGGCGGCGGCGGCAAGGGCCTGCGCGTGGCCTTCAACGACAAGGAGGCCTTCGAAGGTTTCACGTCGTGCCGCAACGAAGCGCGCAACAGCTTCGGCGACGACCGCGTGTTCATCGAGAAGTTCGTGGAGGAGCCGCGGCACATCGAGATCCAGGTGCTCGGCGATGCGCATGGCAACACGGTCTACCTGTGGGAGCGCGAGTGCTCCATCCAGCGTCGGCACCAGAAGGTGATCGAAGAGGCGCCCAGCCCCTTCCTCGACGAAGCGACGCGCAAGGCGATGGGCGAGCAAGCGGTGGCGCTTGCGAAGGCGGTGAACTACCAGTCGGCGGGCACCGTGGAATTCGTCGTCGGCCGCGACAAGAGCTTCTACTTTCTCGAGATGAACACGCGGCTGCAGGTGGAGCATCCGGTGACCGAAGGCATCACGGGGCTCGATCTCGTGGAGCTGATGATCCGCGTGGCCGCCGGCGAGAAGCTGCCTTTCACGCAGAGCGAGATCAAGCGTGACGGCTGGGCGATGGAATGCCGCATCAACGCGGAAGACCCGTTCCGCAACTTCCTGCCGTCGACGGGGCGGCTCGTGAAGTACGCGCCGCCGCCGGAAGAGAACGGTGTGCGCGTGGACACTGGCGTGTACGAGGGCGGCGAGATCCCGATGTACTACGACTCGATGATCGCCAAGCTGATCGTGCACGGGCGCGACCGCAACGAGGCCATCGCGAAGATGCGCCAGGCTCTCAATGGCTTCGCCATCCGCGGCATCAACTCGAACATCCCGTTCCAGGCGGCGCTGCTCGCGCATCCGAAGTTCGTGTCAGGCGACTTCAACACCGGCTTCATTGCCGAGAATTACGGCCAGGGCTTTTCGGCCGCGGCGGTGCCGCACGACGACCCCGACTTCCTGCGCGTGCTGGCGGCGGTGGCCAACCGCGTGCACACGCAGCGGGCGATGCGCATCAGCGGGCAACTGCCGGGGCATGAGTACAAGGCGGGTGAAGACTTCGTGGTGGTGACCGGCCGCAACGGCGAGACGCAGTCGTTGGCGATGACCGTGCACGTGCACGGAAAGGCCTTCGACGTGCGGGCCGGTGACAAGAGCTACCGCATCGAGATGCACACGCCGCTGCGTGACGTGGTCATCCGCGGCAGCTGCAACGGCCAGCCCTTCGTCGCGCAGATCGAGCGCCTGGGCCTGGCCTACCGCGTGATGCACAACGGCACGCAGATCGACGCGAAGGTCTTCACGCCGCGCGCTGCGCAGCTCAACGAGCTGATGCCCTTCAAGGCGCCGCCGGATCTGTCCAAGTTCCTGCTGTCGCCGATGCCGGGTTTGCTCGTGGACGTGGCCGTCGCGCCGGGGCAGGCGGTGCGCGCCGGCGAGAAGCTGGCGGTCATCGAGGCGATGAAGATGGAGAACATCCTCCTTGCGACGCAGGATTGCGTCGTGGCCGACGTCGTCGCCAAGAAGGGCGAGAGCCTGGCGGTGGACCAGGTGATCATCAAGTTCCAGTGAGCGCGCCATGACACAACGCCCCTTCAAAGTCCTCGGCATCCAGCAGGTCGCCATCGGCGGCCCGAGCAAGGAGCGTCTCAAGACGCTGTGGGTCGACAAGCTCGGCCTGGAGGTTACCGGCAACTTCGTGAGCGAGCGCGAGAACGTCGATGAAGACATCTGCGCGATGGGCCGCGGCGCCTTCAAGGTCGAGGTGGACCTGATGCAGCCGCTCGACCCCGACAAGAAGCCCGCGGTGCACACCACGCCGCTCAACCACATCGGGCTGTGGATCGACGACCTGCCGAAAGCCGTGGAATGGTTGTCGGCCAACGGCGTGCGTTTCGCGCCTGGCGGCATCCGCAAGGGCGCCGCAGGCTACGACATCTGCTTCGTGCACCCGAAGAGCAGCGACGAGTTTCCGGTGGGCGGCGAGGGCGTGCTAATCGAGCTCGTGCAGGCCCCGCCCGAGATCATCCAGGCGCTGTCGTAGCGCGACGCCGTCGTCGCATCACACCGCCACCGGCGCCTTGATGGCCGGATGGTGCTCGTAGCCGAGCACCTCGAAGTCCTCGTACTCGTAGTCGAAGATCGACGCCGGCCGGCGCTTGATGTTGAGCGTCGGATAGGCAAAGGGCTTTCGCAACAGCTGCAACTCGACCTGCTCCGCATGGTTGCTGTAGATGTGGCAGTCGCCGCCGGTCCAGATGAAGTCGCCCACGCCGAGGTCGCACTGCTGAGCGAGCATGTGCGTGAGCAGTGCGTAGCTCGCGATGTTGAACGGCACGCCGAGGAAGATGTCCGCGCTGCGCTGGTACAGCTGGCAGCTCAGCCGACCATCGGCCACGTAGAACTGGAAGAAGGCGTGGCAGGGCATGAGTGCCATCTTCGACAGGTCGGCCACGTTCCAGGCGCTCACGATGATGCGGCGCGAGTCCGGGTTGCTCTTGAGCGTCTTCACCACGTCGGCGATCTGGTCGATGTGCCCGCCATCGGGCGTCGGCCACGAGCGCCACTGCACGCCATACACCGGGCCCAGGTCGCCATCCGGCTTGGCCCATTCATCCCAGATCGTCACGCCGCGCTCCTGCAGCCAGCGCGCATTGCCATCGCCGCGCAGGAACCACAAGAGCTCGAGGATGATGGATTTGAGGTGCACCTTCTTCGTCGTGACGAGCGGAAAACCCTCGTTCAGGTCGAAGCGCATCTGGTGGCCGAACACGCTCTTCGTGCCGGTGCCGGTGCGGTCGGCCTTGAACACGCCGTGCGTGTTCACGTGGCGCATGAAGTCTTCGTATTGGGAGCGGATGGGGCGGGTCAATTCAGAAGGCTCCGAAAAGTGTGTCGAGGGCTTCGATCACCTCGGCTCGATGCTCGCGGACGTTGGCGATCGGCTTGCGCAATTCAGACAGCGGCACGGCGGCCAGGGCGGCGGTGTCCAGCACCACATTGTCTGCGCCCACTGGCACCGTCGGGTTGAGGTTGCGCGCTCTGGGCCCGAAGGCCGCTTCCCGGCGCAGCGGGATGACCACGCGCGTGGTCAGTTCGTCGATGTAGTCGTTCTGCACGTCGAGAAAGTAGGGCACCAGCTTTCGTTCGGACGTGTCAGGGTTGGCATAGATATCGAACCGGGCCATCGGTCAACGGCCCTTGAGGAAGGTGCGGTACTTCGCGAGCGGCAGGCCTTCGCGCTCGATGCGCTCGTTGTAGGCGGCCACGGCTTCCTTGTTGTCCTGGTTCCAGCGTTCCCAGTAGCGGCGGCGCACCTCTTCAGCGAGCAATGCATCCACCGTCTGTGACACGTTCATGCCAAGCTCGCGCGCCATGTCGAGGACCTTGGCGTTCAGGCTGAGGTTGGTGGGTCTTTTGGGGGCGTTGTCGAAGCGCAGCACATTGGGCTCCATCGAATATGCGCATGGATTATGCACATATCGGCTGGGCAGTCCAAAGAAAAACGGGCACGCCGTGAGGCATGCCCGTTTCGAAGGGAGTGCAAGCTCTCGATCAGCCTTGCGAAGCCGGCTCGCGCAGGAACATCTCCACGCGGCGGTTCTTCGCGCGGCCCGAGTCGCTCGAGTTGTCGGCGATGGGCTCGCGCTCGCCATGGCCCTCGGTGTGCACGCGGGTGGGCGACACGCCGCGGGCGGCGAGGTAATCGCGCACGCTTTGCGCACGTTCGACCGACAGCGGGTTGTTCACTGCCGGCGAGCCGGTGCTGTCGGTGTGGCCGACGATAGTGAGTTGAGAATTGGGGTCGCCTTGCAGGGTCTGCGCGAAGGTGTCGAGCACCGAGCGCATCTGCGGCTTGATGGTGGCGCTGCCGGTGTCGAAACTCACGTCGCTCGGGATGTTGACCTTGAGCTGGTTGTCGGCCGTGCGGGTCACGTCGACGCCGGTGCCGCGGGTGGCTTGCTCCATGGCGACACGGCGTTCTTCCTGGCGCTTGGACCAGAGGTTGCCGGCGACTGCCCCAATGGCGCCCCCGACGACCGCGCCGGTGCCGGCCTTGCCGCCGGTCACCGAGCTCAGCACGGCGCCGGCCGCGGCCCCGATGCCGGCGCCCGTGGCCGTGCCCTTCTGGCGCTCGCTCATGTCGGCACAGCCGGCCATCAACATGCTGGCGGCAGCCAGGCTCAGCGCGGTCGCGCGAATGAATCGTTCTTGCTTCATGGATATCTCCTTCTTCACTGCGGGGAGTGGGCAGCGCCTTCGAGTATCGAAGCCGCCGTACTGCCGCGTCTGTCGGACATGGCAGCACCGGCCTGTGGGGCCTCGTCCTACAACGCAGCGTCCGCGACCTGGGCCGAGCTCAAGATGCAACTTGCATGTCGAACTGCATCGCCGCGAGCCTTGCGTAGAGGCCACCGGCTGCGGCGAGCTGCGCATGCGTTCCTTGCTCGACGATCTGCCCAGCCTCCAGCACGACGATGCGATCCGCACGCTGCACGGTGGACAGCCTGTGCGCGATCACGAGTGTCGTGCGGTCGCGCATGGCCGATTCGAGCGCAGCCTGCACCATGCGCTCGCTCTCGGCATCGAGCGCGCTGGTCGCTTCATCGAGCAGCAGCAGCGGCGGGTTCTTGAGCATCGCCCGAGCGATGGAGATGCGCTGGCGCTGGCCGCCGGACAGGCGCACGCCGCGTTCGCCGAGGAAAGTCTGGTAGCCCTGAGGCAAGGAGGTGATGAAGTCATGCGCGAAGGCTGATTTCGCCGCCGCGATGACCTCCTCGTCGCTCGCATCTGGCCGACCGTAGCGGATGTTCTCCATCGCATCCGCCGAGAAGATGATGCTGTCCTGCGGCACGATGCCGATGCGCCCGCGGAGCGCGTCGAGCGAGGTGTCCTTCACCGACACGCCGTCGATGGTGATCTCGCCTTGCGCCGCGTCATAGAACCGAAGCAGCAACTGGAACACCGTGCTCTTGCCCGCGCCGCTCGGGCCCACGAGCGCCACCGTCTCGCCGGGGTTCACCTGAAGGTTCAGGTGCGCAAGCGCCGCATGCTGCGGCCTCGACGGATAACGAAAGCTCACGTCGCGCAAGGCAACCACGGAGCCCGCGCGCGTGGGCGGCAGCGGCCTGGGGTTGGCGGGCGATCCGATGGGCGACTTCGCGCGCAGCAGCTCCATCAACCGCTCCGTCGCGCCGGCAGCGCGCAGCAAGTCACCGTACACCTCGGCCAGCACCGCGACGGAAGACACGAGGATGATCACGTACACCACCGTCTCGCCCAGGTGCCCCGCACTGATCTTGCCGTGGATCACCGCCTGGGTGCCCTGGTACAGGCCCCACAGCAGCGCGCCGAATGTGGCAGTGATGATGAAGGCGACGAGGAACGAACGCATGCGCGTGCGCTTGATGGCCGTGCCGAAGGCGCCCTCCGTGGACAGCGCGAAGCGATCCGCCTCGCGCCGCTCCTGCGTGTAGCTTTGCACCACGGGAATCGCATTGAGCACTTCGGCCGCAATCGCGCTCGAATCGGCGACGCGGTCCTGGCTCGCGCGGCTCAACTTGCGCACCCGCCGGCCGAAGTACAGCGAGGGCAGCACCACCAGCACGAGGATGCCCAGCACCTGCGACATCACGTAGGGGTTGGTGATGATGAGCATCACCATCGCGCCGATGCCCATCACCGCATTGCGCAGGCCCATGCTGAGGCTGGAGCCCACGACGGTCTGCACGAGCGTGGTGTCGGTGGTCAGGCGCGACAGCACCTCGCCGGTCTGCGTGGTCTCGAAGAACTCGGGGCTTTGCTCGACCACATGCGCATACACCGCACTGCGCAGGTCGGCGGTGACGCGCTCGCCCAGCCAGGTCACCATGTAGAAGCGCAGTGCGGAGAACACCCCCAAGGCGGCGCCAACGGCGAAGAGCATGAAGAAGTGCTCGCGCAAGGCCATCACGCGCGCGCCCGGGTCGCTGGACACGAGCCCCTGGTCGATGAGCGAGCGAAGCGCCACCGGAAACACCAGCGTGCTCACCGCGGCCATCACGAGAAAGAGGATGGCCAGGCCGATCCGTCCTCGATACGGGCGCAGGAAGGGCGCGAGCCCGCTCAGCGAGCTCACGCTCTTCTTCTCTGGTTCGGTGTTGATGCTGTCGAGTCGTGTGGCCATGGCGGGGGAGTCTAGACGGGCGGAATCCGCACAAACCCCTAAGCTTCCCGCGGATTTGCCTGCCGTAGCAAAATTTGCCTGAGCAAATATTGTCTTGGCAACTGTATTCCATGTCTTCCACCCATTCGTCCCGGTCCGTCTGCTTCTACGTGGGCGACGACTACAACATGTCTGAGAGCATGGGGCATCTCTTGTTCCAGCTCGTCACGAGCCTTCGCCGCGAGGTCGAAAGCCGCATGACGGAGCTCGGCCTCACGGACGCGCAATGGAAGCCGCTGTGGCTCATCAAGATGGGCCGTGCCGACACGGCCTTCGAGCTGGCCAAGGACATGAGCATGGATGCCGGCGCCATGACCCGCATGCTCGACCGCCTCGCGGCCAAGGGTTTGATCGAGCGGGTGCGCTCGGAGACCGACCGCCGTGTTGTCCACCTCAAGCTCACGCCTGAGGGCGAAGCCGCCGCGGCGCAGGTACCGCACGTGCTGGCAGACGTGAACAACGAGTTCCTGCGCGGCTTCAACAAGCAGGAGTGGTCGCAGTTGAAGGAGTTCTTGCAGCAGATGCTGCTCAACGGCCAGCGTCTGCAGGCCGAGAAGGAGGAAACACAATGAACAACAACGCCCTGTGCCCCCGTTCGCGCCAATGCCGCGACGGCCATGACCAACACGATGCGACACGCCCCGCGCGCGAGCCGAAGCGCCAGGAGCGCGCGACCACCCTGCTGCGCGACCGCGGCGCGTCGCTGCTGACCGCCGCCACGATGTTCGGCGCCGTGCTCGCCACGGCCGCCCTCGTGGCGGGCTGTGCCAGCACCAGCGGCGCCGTGCCGCACACGCATGAGCTGATGAGCTCGGCAGAAGCCGGCGCCAACGGCTCGTCCACCCCCTGGCCCAAGACCGACTGGTGGACCAGCTGGGGCGATGCGCAGCTGAACGCCGTCGTCGAGCGCGCGCTCGGCAACCAGCCGAGCCTGCAAACCGTGCAGGCCCGCCTCGTGCAGGCGCAAGCTGCCGTCGATGTCGCCGGTGCCGCGCGCCTGCCGCAGGTGAGCGGCGCGCTGGACATGACCGATCAGCGCTTCACCGAGCACGGCCTCATTCCGCCGCCGCTGGCCGGTGCGACTCGCTGGAACAACAGCGCGCAGATCAACGCCAGCTGGGAGCTCGACCTGTTCGGTCGCCAGCGCGCGAGCATCAACGCGGCGATCGGCCAGCTGCGCGCGGCGCAGGCCGAGAGCCAGGCCGCGCGCGTGCTGCTGGCCGGCAACGTCGCCAACACCTACGTCACGCTGGCCCGCCTGGTCGATGCTCGCAAGGTCGCGCAACAATCGCTCGGCCAGCGCGAGCAGACCTTCTCGCTCGTTCGCCAGCGCATCAGCGCGGGCCTGGACACCAACGTCGAGATGCGCCAGGCCGAAGGCTTCATCGCGCAGACCAAGGTCGACATCGAAGCGCTGGACGAGCAGATCGCCCGCACCCGCCATGCACTGGCCGAGCTGAGCGGCCAGACGCCCACCGCCTACGACACGCTGACGCCGCAGCTCGCGGCGGTGAAGGCCACGCCGCTGCCGCAAGGCCTGCCGGCCGACCTGATCGGCCGCCGAGCCGACCTGGTGGCGCAGCGCTGGCGTGTGGAGTCCGCGCTGAAGGATGTGGACGTGGCGCGTGCGCAGTTCTATCCGAACATCAACCTCGTGGCCTTTGCCGGCCTGTCGAGCCTGGGCCTGGACAGCTTCATCAAGTCCGGCAGCCAGACCTACGGCATCGGCCCGGCGGTGCGGCTGCCGATCTTCGAAGGCGGCAAGCTGCGCGCCAACCTGAGCGCGAAGAACGCCGAGGTCGACGCCGCCATCGACGGCTACAACAGCGCCCTGCTGCGCGCATTGCGCGAGGTGGCCGACGAGGTGAGCACGCTGCAATCGCTGGAGCGCCAGCAGCTCGCGCAGGACGACGCGCTGAAGTCCGCCGAGTCGGCCTTCGACCTGTCGGTGCAGCGCTACCAGAACGGCCTGGGCAACTACCTCGTGGTGCTGACAGCCGAGACCAATGTTCTCGCGCAGCGCCGCGCGGCATCGGACCTCAAGGCGCGCCACCTGGCCGCCGAAGCGGCCCTGGCCCGCGCGCTGGGTGGCGGCTACCAGGCCGATGCACCCGCGACCCTTGCCGCCGCCACCGCGCAACACTGAACACAGCGACTGAACACAACGACGACACCCTCAGGGATCGAAGAGGACAACATGAGCAACACCGAGCAAGACAAGGCGCCCGTCGCCCAACCGCAAGCTGCCCAACCCGTGGTGGCACAACCTGCCGCAGCGCCTGCACCCGCCGTGTCGGCCAGCAAGCGCAAGCCCGCGCTGCTTGCCGTGGCCGGCCTCACGCTGATCGCGGGCCTCGCCTACGGTGGCTACTGGGCGCTGTACCTGCGCCATTACGAGAACACCGACAACGCCTACGTGCAGGCACCCGTCGTGCAGATCACGCCGCAAGTGAGCGGCACGGTGCTGGCCATCCTGGCCGACGACACTGACATCGTGAAGGCCGGCCAGCCGCTGGTGAAGCTCGACCCGAGCGATGCCAAGCTCGCGCTCGAACGCGCGCAGGCCCAGCTTGCGCAGACGGTGCGTGAAGTGCGCACCATGTACGCCAACAACGGCACGCTCGAAGCCAACATCCGCCTGCGCGAAGCCGAGGTGTCGCGCATGCAGGCCGATGTGGCCCGCGCCGCGGAAGACCTGAACCGCCGCAAGCCGCTCGTGGCCACGGGCGCCGTCGGCGGCGAAGAGATGAAGCACGCCGAGGCCACGCTGTCGTCCGCCAAGAGCGCGCTGGCCGGTGCGCAATCTGCGCTGGCTGCCGCGCAGGAGCAGGCACAGAGCAACAAGGCGCTGACCGAAGGCACGAGCGTCGAGAATCATCCGAACGTGCAGCGTGCCGCAGGCGCCGTGCGCGAGGCCTACCTCGCGTTGCAGCGCACCGAGCTGCCGGCGCCGGTGTCGGGCCAGGTGGCCAAGCGCACGGTGCAGGTGGGCCAGCGCATCCAGGCCGGTGCGCCGCTCATGTCCATCATTCCGCTTGAGCAGGTGTGGGTCGAGGCCAACTTCAAGGAAGTGCAGCTGCGCCAGATGCGCATCGGCCAGCCGGTGAAGCTGCATGCCGACATCTACGGCAGCAAGATCGAATACACCGGCCGCGTCGCCGGGCTGGGCGCAGGCACGGGCGCGGCCTTCGCGCTGCTGCCGGCACAGAACGCGACGGGCAACTGGATCAAGGTGGTGCAGCGTGTGCCGGTGCGTGTCGAGCTCGACCCCAAGCAGCTCGCCGAGCATCCGCTGCGCGTGGGCCTGTCGATGGAAGCCGACGTGGACATCGCCGAGCAGAGCGGCCAGCCGCTGGCCGCCGCCAGCGCCAATGCCCGCACGAACACCACCCAGGCCTTCGATGCGCCCGACAGCGCGGCCGACCGCATGGTGCACGACATCATCTCGGCCAACCTCGGTGGACGCAGCGCGACGCGTGTCTCCTCGGTCAAGCCGGGCGCGCGCCTGGCCATGAGCCTTCGCTGAAAGACGTCTTGCCATGAGCAGCTCATCGGCCGTCCTCGACGGGCCGGGGTCGCCCCCGGCGTCTCCCGTCCCTCCGCCGCCGCGCGTGGTCCAGACCGGCCCGCTGCACGGCACGCAGCTGGTGCTGGGCACCGTCGCGCTGTCGCTGGCCACCTTCATGAACGTGCTGGACTCGTCCATCGCGAACGTGTCCATCCCGGCCATCGCAGGCGACATGGGCGTGAGCCCGGCGCAGGGCACCTGGGTCATCACCTCCTTCGCGGTGGCCAACGCCATTTCGGTCCCGCTCACCGGCTGGCTCACGCAGCGCTTCGGGCAGGTGCGCCTGTTCACGGCCAGCGTGATCCTCTTCGTGATCGCGTCATGGTTGTGCGGCCTGGCGCCCAACATCGAATCGTTGATCTTCTTCCGCGTGGTTCAAGGCCTCGTCGCGGGCCCGATGATCCCGTTGTCGCAGACGCTCCTGCTTGGCAGCTACCCGGCCGCCAAGGCGGGCAGTGCGATGGCGATGTGGGCCATGACGGTGCTTGTCGCGCCGGTGGTCGGGCCGCTCCTGGGCGGCTGGATCACCGACAACATCTCGTGGCCGTGGATCTTCTACATCAACATCCCGGTGGGCATCGTGGCCGCGGGCATCACCTGGTCGATCTATCACAAGCGTGACCCTGGCCCCAAGCACGTGCCGTTGGACTACGTGGGCCTGGGCCTCCTGGTCCTGTGGGTGGGCAGCCTGCAGATCATGATCGACAAGGGCAAGGAGCTGGACTGGTTCAACTCCACGCAGATCATCGTGCTCGCGGTGATGGCGGGCGTGGGCTTCCTGTTCTTCCTCGCGTGGGAGCTGACGGACACGCACCCCATCGTGGACTTGCGCCTGTTCGCCAGCCGCAACTTCGCACTGGGCACGGTGGCGCTGTCGCTCGGCTACGGCCTCTTCTTCGGCAACGTGGTGCTGATGCCGCTGTGGCTGCAGCAGTACATGGGCTACACCGCGACCTGGGCCGGCATGGCGATGGCGCCGGTGGGGGTGCTGGCCATCGTGCTGTCGCCATGGGTGGGCAAGAACGTGACGAAGATCGATCCGCGCAAGCTCGCGACGGTGGCCTTCCTCGGCTTCGGGCTGGTGCTGTGGATGCGCTCGCACTTCAACGTGCAGACCGAGTTCCGCGGCGTGCTGATCCCGACCATCCTGCAGGGCGCGGCGATGGCTTTCTTCTTCATCCCGCTGCAGGCCATCGTGTTCTCCGGGCTGCCGCCGATGCGCATGCCGGCAGCGGCGGGCCTGTCGAACTTCGTGCGCATCACCATGGGTGCGGTGGGCACGTCGATCTTCACCACGGTGTGGGAAAGCCGCGCCAACATGCACCACGCGCACATCGCGGAGAGCATCAACCGCGGCAACGACGCGGCCACCGCGACGCTGTCGCAGCTGGGCGCTGCGGGCATGTCGCCCGAGCAGAGCCTGGCGATGGTGAACCGGCTGATCGACCAGCAGGCCTATACGCTGGCGGCGACGGACTTGTTCTACCTGTCGTCGGTGTTGTTCGTGCTGATGGTGACGGTGGTGTGGCTCACCAAGCCGAAGAAGGGGCAGAACATGGGCGATGCCGGCGGGGCGCATTAGTAGAGCCCCCCAGTCGCTGCGCTCCTGCCCCCGAGGGGCGCCACCCGGCGGACCGGCGAAGCCGGATCCGCGGGCGTGGCTTGAGGGGCGCGTCGCTGCGCTTGCGCTGCTGACTTACAGGCGGATTGGCTCTGCGTAGCCGGTCATTTCCAGGTAGCCGCGGCCTGCGCGCTGGCCCTTCGCATCACCCAGCTCGCTTAAGCCTTCCCAGTAGTACGCGCCGGTGCTGCCGCGGCTGTCCATCTCCTGGTCGTCCATGAGCGCCTTGATGGTGTAGCGGCCGTTCGGGATCTCGATCGTCCATTCCATCGGGTACTTGCCGCGCGAGCGTGGGCTGGTCCACACGCGGCCCGGCGAAAAGCGGACCTCGTCGGGCGAGAAGTTGCGGGTGTGGCCTTGCGCGTCAGTCCAGCTGCCGCCGGCGTAGAGCGCCGTGCCATCGGCGCGCCGCATGCGAAACGCCATCAGCGACTCGCCCTTGTCGAGGTTGATGCCGATCCAGTCCCAGCCGGCTGCTTCTGAATCCATGTAGGCATCGCTCCACTCATGGTCCAGCCAGGCGCGGCCCGTGACCGACCGTTCCTTGCCGTCGAGCGTGAGCCTGCCCGACACGTCGAGCTGCGGGCGGCTGTAGTAGTGGCTTGCCTCGCCTGGCTTGCGGCCCTTCACCGAATAGCCGGCGTTGCCTTGCAGCACGGTGCGCGACGCGTTCAAGGCCAGGGCGAGCGCGAAGCCGCCCGGCTCGCTGCGCGCGGCGATGTCGTAGCGGCTGGCCTCGACAGTGCCGCTGCGCGCGATGCGCCAGTCGCGCAGCCGCACGTCGGTGTCGCCCTGCTTGGCCTGCGCAACGCCGAAACCTTCACGGGCAATGCGCTGGTCGTGACGAAGGTGGCCGCCGGCGGTGTCGCTCACGGCGGCATGGGCGAAGAGGATCTGCCGCGCGGTAAAGCGGCTCGGGTGATCGCCGCCGATGCCGGTGCTGGAGCGGAAGAAGGTCACCTGGAAGCCGAACACCGTATCGCCCGCCTGCAACTCGCCCGTCACGTACCACCACTCGGTGCGCGTGTCAGGGTGCGAGCCGAAGTCCGCCGGGAAACGCAGGGCGCGTGGATGCACGCCGTCGTTCACCGCGCCCGCCGGCCACGGCAGCGCCGAGGCGGCCAGCCCTGCGATGAGCAAGCGGCGATTGAACGAAGGCATCGTGATCGGCAGGCGAGTTGGCATCAAGGCGCGCTCGCCGCTTGCAGCTGCGCCATCGATTCGGCATCGATGTTCAGATCTACCGCCTTCAGCAGTTCATCGAGCTGCGCGATCGACGTGGCGCTCGCGATGGCGGATGTGATGGCCGGCTGCGCCATGGTCCAGGCGATGGCCACCGTCGACGGCGTCGTGTGCAGCCGCTTGGCCACCGCGTCGAGCGCATCGAGGATGCGCAGGCCGCGCTCGTTGAAGTAGTTCTTGACCCGCGCGGCGCGTGCACGACCTTCGGCATCTTCAACACGCCGGTACTTGCCGCTCAGGAAGCCACTGGCGAGCGCGAAGTAGTTCGCCACCGCCACGCCATGCTGGCTGCACACCGGCGCGAGATCGCTCTCGAAGGGCTGGCGGTCCACGAGGTTGTATTGCGGCTGCAAGCATTCATATCGCGCGAAGCCCTCGCGCTCGCTCACTGCAAGAGCCTGTTCGAGCCGCGCGCCGCTGAAGTTGGACGCACCGATCGCGCGCACCTTCCCCCCCTTCACCAGCCAGTCGAAGGCCGCGAGCGTCTCTTGCATCGGCGTCTTGTCGTCATCGGCATGCGCGTAGAAGAGGTCGATGTGATCCGTCTGCAATCGGCGCAGCGAGTCTTCCACCGATTTCTCGATGCGCACGCGGTCCAGCCCCGCGCCGAGCTCGGGCATCGCCATGCCGACCTTGGTGGCGATGACCACGCGGTCGCGCTTGCCGCTCTTCTTGAGCCAGTTGCCGATGACGGTCTCCGATTCACCGCCGCGGTGCCCGTCGATCCAGCACGAATAGACGTTCGCGGTGTCGACGAAGTTGAAGCCTGCATCGACGAAGCGATCGAGCAGCGCATGCGAGGTGGGCTCGTCGGCCGTCCAGCCGAACACATTGCCGCCGAAGCACAGCGGCGAGACGTCGATGCCCGAGCGTCCGAGAGGGCGAAGCTTCATGAATATCTCCTTGGTTGGTCTACCAGTCTTCCTTCACCGCCAGCGCCATCTGCCGGCTCGCGGCGCTTCGCCCTGCAAGCCATGCGGTCGACGTGCCCGCCACCATCACGGCCGCGCACAAGAGCGTGAGCCGCCACCAGGGCAGCAGCAAGTCCATCGTCCAGTGAAAGCTCTGCGGGTTCACGACATGCACCAGCACCACGCTCACGCCGATGCCCAGCAGCAGGCCGACCAGCGCGCCCGCGGCCGTCCACACGGCGCCTTCGGCTGCGACGACCGTGAGAACCTGCTGGCGAGTGAGGCCCAGGTGCGCGAGCAAGCCGAACTCCTTGCGCCGCGCCAGCACCTGCGCCGAGAAGCTCGCTGCGATGCCGAACAGGCCGATCGCAATTGCCACAGCCTGCAACCAGTACGTCACCGCGAAGCTGCGGTCGAAGATGCGCAGCGACACCGCGCGGATTTCGCCGGGCGCGGCGAACTCGAGCAGCGCATCGTCCAAGCCCTGCTTGCGTGCGGCCTCGCGCAGTGCGCCCTGCACACGCGGCGCGTCGGCCGGCGTGTCCAGCCACAGGGCGATGTCGTTGACGCGATCGTCTGACGTGAGCCGCCTGTAGTCCGCGAGGTGCATGGTCACGGCGCCGTGCTGCCGCACGTAGTCGCGCCACACCGCGCGCACGAACACCGGCACGCGGCGGCCGTCGGGCAGCGGCATGGAGAAACGCGTCCCCGGCCCCATGCGGTACAGCGTGGCGAGTGCTTCGCTCACGTAGACGGGCGTGGCGTCGCGCGGTGCGGGCAGCAGGTCGCTCACCAGGGGCAGTTCGGTGGCCGGGTCGTCGATGTCGCGCGCGATGAGGCCGATGGCCGGGCGCTGC
Source organism: uncultured Comamonadaceae bacterium (assembly GCA_966211955.1). Classification (GTDB taxonomy): domain Bacteria; phylum Pseudomonadota; class Gammaproteobacteria; order Burkholderiales; family Burkholderiaceae_C; genus Albitalea. The sequence goes on from CBIHOF010000001.1 coordinate 304,014, forward strand.
GGATCCAGCACCACCGAGGCCACGCGCTGCGCCTTGGCGCGCTTCACGCCGGTGGTTCGCGCGGCGGCATCCACGAGCGCCGGCGGCAGCACGACGATGTCGCCGGTGCCGCCGGTGGTGGCCGCATGCGCGTAGAGGTCGGCCGGCAGCAGCGCATCGAGCCAGCGCGTCACCGAATCGCGGAAGCTCGCGACCATGATGGTGAGCGCGACCGCGAGGCTCAGGCTGGCCACCACGCCCGCCACCGCGACGGTGGCGGTTTGCCGCTGGTGACGCGCACGCTCCACCGCCAGCAGTGCCAGCGCATGCTCAGGGGGACGCACGCCGCGCATCAGCAACCCGATGCCCGCCGGCACGCAGGCGATGCCACCGAGCAGCAGGCAGGCCACCGAAAGGTAGGCGGCGAGCGGCACATCGGCGATCGGCGGCAGCAGCGCGAGCGGGCCGCTCGCGAGAAGCAGTGCCGGCCCGAACCAGCGCCAGTGGGTGCCGCTGTCCGTCATGCCCAAGCCCTTGAGCGCGAGCGCTGGCGCGAGCCGCTGCGCCTGGCGCGCAGGTATCCAGCCGCCGATCACGGCAGCAGCGATGCCGAGCAGGAAGTAGAAGAGCGCGGCCAGTGGATCGAAGCGCAGCGGCGGCGCAATGCCTGGGAAGTAGCCACCGCCCAGGTCGCCTGAGAAGAGCCGCAAGCCCACGGCCGCGAGCGCCGTCCCCAGCAGCAGCCCGAGCAGGCTGCCCACGCAGCCAAGCAGCGCCGATTCGGCCAGCACCATCTGCATGCGCTGCCGCGCGCCCAGGCCCAGCACGCCCAGCAAGGCGAGCTGCGGCTGCCGCTTGGCCACTGACAGCGAGAGGATGGAGAACACGAGGAAGGCGCCGGTGAACAAGGCGACGAGCGCGAGCACCGTGAGGTTCACGCGATAGGCGCGCGACACGTTGGACGCCCGCTGCGCGCCTTCGTCGGGCGAGGCCGCGCGCACGCCGTCGGGCAGGGCGAGCTCGTCGATCACCTTCTGGCGATCCGCGCCCGGCTTGAGTCGCACATCGATGCGGCTGAGCTTGCCCAGCCAGCCGAAGCGCTCCTGCGCTGCGGCGATGTCGATGACCGCGATCGGCACGCCGCCAGCGGCGACGCCGCCCATCACCTGGAACTCCACCAGCCCGCGCTGCGATTGCAGCCGCAGCATCTTCGGCTCGGCCAGACGCAGGCGGGCCGGGCCGTTGAGGTAGATGCCCTTCGGGTCGAAGAGCGCCAACCGGCTCAGCCCGGCGTTGGGCTGCGGCATGAGCGCCGGCGACAGCGGTCCGGCGACAAGCGGGTCGATGCCCAGCACGCGCAAGGGCACGCGCTGCTTCTGCGCATCGAGCACCAGCGTGTCGATCTCCACGACGGGGCTCGCAATGGCGACCTGCGGATGCATCGCCACGCGCTCGTACAGCGCTTCATCAAACCCTCCACGCTGGCCCTGCAGCTCGAAATCCGGCTGCCCGTTGACCGAGCGCACGGCGGAGCTGAACTCGCTGAGCGCCGACTGGTTGATCAACTGCACCGAGAACGCGAGCGCCACGCCCAGCATCACCGCGAGCAGCGCGGCGAAGTTGCGCCATGGGTGGTGGCGGATCTCGGGCCAGGACAGTTGCCGCAGCAGTTCGATCATCTCAGTTTCCCATGGCGCCGAAGAGAGGCACCCGCGACGCGTGAAACGAGTCCGTCAAGCGGCCGCCGAAGACCCGGCTTTGCCGGTCGGCTGGCGGCGCCCCCTGGGGGGAGGCGCCGGAGGCGCTTCGGGGGGGGAGTTTCACTTCAGCCTTCGATGCCGTTGGGTGTCAGTGTGAGCACGCGGTCGGCGCGCGATGCCGCCATGCGCGAATGCGTGACCAGCACGCAGGCCGCGTGATGCTGCCGCACCTGCTGTGCCAGCACGTCCATCACGCGCTCGGCGGTCTTGGGGTCGAGGTTGCCGGTGGGTTCGTCGGCGAGGATGAGCTTGGGGCGATGCACCAGCGCCCGTGCAATCGCCACGCGCTGCAACTGCCCACCTGACAGCGTCTGCGGGAGCCGCGGCCCGAGGCCGATGAGGTCCACCGCATTGAGCAGCGCATCCACGCGCTTCGGGTCGGGCGCGCCCTGCAGCAGCAGGGGCAGGGCGATGTTCTGGTCCACGCTCAAGTGCGGCAGCACATGGAAGGCCTGGAAGATGAAGCCGAGGTGATCGCGCCTGAACAGCGCCTGCCGGGTCTCGTCCAGCGTGTTGATGGCCGTGCCGTTGATGAGCACCTTGCCGCCGTCCACGGTGTCCAGCCCGGCGATGCAGTTGAGCAGCGTGGACTTGCCCACCCCTGATTCGCCGAGGATGGCGACGAACTCGCCCGGCGCGACGCGCAGGTTGACGCCGCTGAAGACGGCGGCGTCGCCGTAGCGCTTGGTGAGTGCGGTGACGTCAAGCATCGGTGTTCGCTGGGGTGGGTATCGAGAGGAGTCGGTGCGCCATCTGCACGACCTGGTCGATGGCTTCGGGTGGCTCGCAGGCGATGACGTGACGCTGCGGCATGCCGCGCAGCCAGGTGAGCTGGCGCTTGGCGAGTTGGCGGGTGGCTGCGATGCCCTTGTCGCGCAGTGCGGTGAGGTCGATCGGCTCGCCGGCGTCCAGCGCCTCCCAGGCTTGCCGGTAGCCCACGCAGCGCATGCTGGGCAGCTCGGTCTGCAGGTCGCCACGTGCGCGCAGCGTCTTCACTTCGTCGATGAAGCCGGCCGCGAGCATCGCGTCGAAGCGTTGCGCGATGCGTTCGTGCAGCCAGGCGCGGTCGGTGGGTTCGAGCGAGATGAGCGGCGGCGTGTCGCGCGGTGTCTTCTCGCGATGGAAGGACGACAGCGGCCGGCCGCTGATGCGAAACACTTCGAGCGCGCGCTGGATGCGTTGCGAATCGCCGGGTTGCAATCGTGCGGCAGTGAGGGCGTCGACCTCGGCAAGTTTTGCATGCATGGCCGGCCAGCCGAGCCGCGCGGCTTCTTCATCGAGCGCTCGGCGCGTCGCGGGGTCGGACGCCGGCATCTCATCCAGGCCCTCGAACAATGCCTTGAAGTACAGCATCGTGCCGCCCACCAGCAGCGGCAGGTGGCCGCGCGCATGAATGTCGGCGATGAGCTGCGTCGCATCGGCCACGAACTGCGCGGCGGAGTAGGCCTGCGTCGGCTCGATGATGTCGATGAGGTGGTGCGGTACGCGGGCGAGTTCGGCGGCACTGGGCTTGGCGGTGCCGATATCCATGCCTCGGTACACGAGCGCCGAATCGACGCTGATGATCTCCACCGGGCGGTTCGGCGCGAAGGAATCGGCCAACGCCAGGGCGGCCGCCGTCTTGCCCGAGGCGGTCGGGCCCGCGACACACAGGGCGGGCATCATGGACGGCTGCGTGTCGTGGTCAGGGGCATCTCGATAGGTTAGCAGGCGGCGGCTGTTGCGCGGGCGCCTCGATTGCCTGCCAGGTTTCAATCCGAGACCAACAGGGGCATGGCGGATGGTTACGATCAGACCGCCGCCGGAGACACCACCTGTATTGCGGCGCAACATCAAATGATCTTTCCCGAAAGGAACACCATGAAACAAACGACACGTTGGATCGCCTCCCTGCTCGTCGCCTGCATCAGCTTCGCCGGCAGCGTGCAAAGCGCCCAGGCGGCGGGCCTGATCAGCACCGAACAGGTGGCCGCGAGCGAAGGCGTGAAAAGCGCCTCCGCCGCACGCGAGCACGTCAACGAGACGCTCGCCCGCGCCGACGTGGCCGCGGCCCTGGCCGAGCGCGGCGTGAGCGTCGACCAGGCGCGTGCCCGTGTCGCCGCGCTGACGGACGATGAAGTCGCCACCGTCTCGCAAACCATCGACACCGCGCCCGCCGGCGCCAGCGATGTGCTGGGCGTGATCGTCACGATCTTCGTCGTCCTGCTCATCACCGACATCCTCGGCTTCACGAAGGTGTTCCCGTTCACGCGTTCGATCCGCTGATCTGCTGATCGCCTGATGCGCGGCGCGCCCCCTGGCCGGGCCGCCGCGCGGGATTCTTTCCTCGATGCGATTCGTCCTCATCACAGCGCGGCCGCTTTGTCGGACCGCGCTGTTTCTTTGTGCGGCCATTTGGATGCTGATGGCCGGCGGCTGCGCGGTGCAGACGAAGGCGCTGCGCGAGCACACGCCGACCGACCTGGCGCATGCAGTGGAGCTCGCGGCCACGCCGTTCTTCCCGCAGGCCGACTACCAGTGCGGGCCCGCGGCGCTGGCCACCGCGCTGGCAGCGGCCGGCTTGCCGGCTGACCCCGCGCAGCTCGGCGAACAGGTCTTCCTGCCCGCCCGCACCGGCACCTTGCAAGTCGAGATGATGGCCGGGGCGCGTAGGCAGGGCGCCGTCGCGACTCGTCTGCCAACGCAGCTCGAAGCGCTGCTGCGCGAGGTGCAGGCCGGCCATCCGGTGGTCGTGCTGCAGAACCTCGGCCTGTCGTGGGCGCGCATGTGGCACTACGCGGTGCTGGTGGGCTACGACGTCGACCAGGGCGAGGTGATGCTTCGGTCCGGCACGACGAAGCGCGAAGTCCTGCCCATGCGCACCTTCGAACACACCTGGAAGCGATCGGGCTACTGGGCATTCGTCGCCTTGCCGCCGGGGCAGTGGCCCGCGCAGGCCGAAGAAAAGCAGGCCATCGACGCGGCCGTGGGCTTCGAGCGTGTGGCGGCGCCCGCGCAGTCGGTGCTGGCGTACAGCAGCGCACTCCAGCGCTGGCCCGACAGCCTCAGCTTGGCGCTGGGCCTGGGCAACAGCCTCCACGCCGTTGGCGACAAGCGCGGCGCGGCCGATGCGTTTCGTGCGGCAGCCCTTGCGCACCGCAGCGCGCCGGCGTGGATCAACCTTTCGAGCACGCTGTCGGAGCTCGGCGACAAGCAGGCCGCGGTGGCTGCGGCGCGGGAGGCGGTGGCTGCGAGCGACGAGAGCTGGCGCGCGAAGGCCGACGAAGCATTGCAGGCGGCGTTGCACATGCAGTGAGCCGGGCCGCTCCGAGCGACCAGCTACCATCGCGTCATGCCGCCTGATGACGCCACGCACCTGGTCACTCGTCTCGATCAACTCGCTGCCTTGTTCGGCGAGGTGGGCGAGGGCTCCATCAAGAAGGAAGTCGGGGTCGTGCATGCGCACTACCGCGCACTGATCGAAGCCTCGCCCTTCGCGGTGCTCGCCACCGTGGGCCCCGGGGGCCTCGACGCATCACCTCGCGGCGACCCGCCCGGCTTCGTCGTGGTGGAGGATGAGAAGACGCTGCTCATGCCGGAGCGCCGCGGCAACAACCGCATCGACAGCCTGCGCAACATCGTGCAGGACCCGCGCGTCGCGCTGATCTTTCTGATCCCCGGTGTGGGCGAGACCTTGCGCGTGAACGGCCGCGCGAGCATCAGCATCGCGCCCGACCTGCTGCAACGATTCGAGATGCAGGGCAAGCCGCCGAACTGCGTCTTGCGCATCGCAGTCGACACTGTGTTCTTCCAATGCGCTCGTGCCATCCAGCGCTCGCGCCTGTGGCAACCGGATGCCATCCAGGCGCGGGGCAGCCTGCCGTCCGCGGGTACCATGCTGTCGGCGCTCACCCATGCATCCATCGACGCGGACACCTACGACCGCGAACTCCCCGAGCGACAGCGCCGCACGCTGTATTGATCAGGAGCCATGGCCCCCATGACGGACGATCTCGAACAGGATGGCGATCTGGGTTTCACTTTCGTGGTGAACAAGGATGGCGCGGTGGTCGTGCATCACCGCGGGCGGCTTGCCGCCACGCTGCGCGGACAGGCGGCACTCGAATTCAAGGACGAGGTCGATGGCGCCGACCGAGATTCGCAGCAGCAGCTCATGGCGCGCCTGACCGGCAACTACAAACGCGGCAACGAAAGAACCGCGAGCAACCATCCGCGCAACAAGCGCTGAGGAGGCTCCTGTGATAGACCAGATCGACCTATCGCTCGCGGTTCCCTCGGACGCCGCGGCCATCGCCCAACTCTCGCGCGACGCGATCGAGCACGGCCTGTCCTGGCGATGGACCGCACGCCGCGTGGCCCGCAGCATTCGCGACAGCGAGACCAACGTCGTCGTCGCACGGTGCGGCGGCAACTTCCTCGGTTTCGCCATCCTCAAGTACGAGGATGACGAAGCTCACTTGCTGCTGATGGCCGTGGCGCCCTCGCACCGCCGCAAGGGCGTGGCGAGTGCGATGCTCGGTTGGCTCGAGGCCACGGTGCGCGCCGGCGGCTGGGCGACGATCGAGCTGGAAGCGCGGTCGCGCAATGACGAGGCGATTTCGTTCTACCGGCACCACGGGTTCGACGAGGCCGGCTTGTACCCCGGGTACTACGAAGGCGTGGAGGACGCGCGCCGGATGGTGAAGGCGATGAGGAAGCTGCCGGGGTGAGCTGACAGCTTGGCATCGGGCAAGGCCTCGATGGCCACGAGCGTGACTCGAGTCAACGACGATGAAGGCGCCAGTCGCCGGGAGAGTTTCATGCCTGCACCCAATGTGGATCGAGTCTTTGCGGGCTCCGTGCCGCAGCTCTATGAGCGGCACATGGTGCCGTTGATCTTCGAGCCCTACGCAATAGACATTGCTGCACGTGTCGCCCGGCGCAAGCCGTCGTCGGTGCTCGAAGTTGCTGCCGGAACGGGTGTCGTCACGCGCCGGCTTGCGACCCTGCTGGCGCCCGGGGCCGCCATCGTGGCGACCGATCTCAACCAGGCCATGCTCGATCAAGGCGCCTCGGTGGGGACGAGCCGGCCCGTCGAATGGCGCCAGGCCGATGCGATGCAGCTGCCGTTCCCGGACCAATCATTCGACGTGGTGGTGTGCCAGTTCGGCGCGATGTTCTTTCCGGACAAGCCCCGGGCGTTCTCGCAAGCGAGGCGCGTGCTTCGCCCCGGTGGTGCGTTCATCTTCAATGTGTGGGACAGCATCGACCAGAACGAATTCGCGGATGTGGTCACGTCTGCCATGGAGCCCTTGTTTCCGACGGACCCGCCGCGCTTCCTCGCTCGAACGCCGCACGGCTTCGGCGACGTTGCCGTCTTTCGCCACCAGCTTGCCGAGGCAGGCTTCGAGCGCGAACCTGAGGTCACGACGCTGGCCGCAAGAAGCCGTGCAGATTCGCCTGACATTCCTGCCATCGCGTATTGCCAAGGAACGCCGTTGCGAAGCGAGATCGAGGCACGCGGGCCTGCTCGCCTGATCGAGGCCACCAACGCCGCGACGCGAGCGATTGCAGATCGGTTCGGGCAGGGCGCGGTGGATGGAAAGATCCAGGCGCACATCTTCAGCGTCGAACGGTAAAGGCTGCAGGGGCACGCTGACGAAAGGCGGATGTCTTCCGGTCCCAGCGATCTTGTCTGGCCACCATCAGAAGCTACCTCGACATCCCATCGGATTCGCGGGTAGCCAGAGTTCAAGTTTCGAGCGTCCACGACCCATCTCACCGACACAGCGAGAACATCATGCCCCTGCTTGGTTCAGCTGCGATGCTGCTTTCGTTCGACGTGCAGCCTGACGCCATCGAAGAGCACGATCGCTGGCACACGCACGAGCACCTGCCTGAGCGTCTGTCGATTCCCGGTTTCCGTCGGGGCACACGTTGGCTCGCCACCGACGGCGGGCCCCGCTACATGGTCCTGTACGAGGTCGACAGCTTGGCGACGCTTGCGTCTGAGGCCTATTTGGCGAGGCTGAACAACCCCACGCCGTGGACCACGAAGATGATGCCCCACTACAGGGGAATGAACCGGGGCCTGTGCGCCGTGGTCGGAAGCTTCGGCTTCGGGCAGGGTGGTACGGCCGCACTCATTCGCTTCACGCCGGAACCGTCGCAGTCTGCGTCGTTGGACCGCTGGCTTCTTGAAGAGTCTCTGCTGCGAATTCCTGAATTGACTGGCCTCGGCAGCGCACATCTTCTCCGGGGCGCACAGCCTGCCGCCATGACCAACGAGCAGCGCATTCGAGGCGCTGATCGCGGAGTTGACTCGGCACTCATCATCACCGGATACGACACCAACGCCGTCTCCACATGCGCAAGCGAACTTTGCGCTGCGGGCGGTCTTCCGGCCCGAGGAGCAGGTGAACTGAGCTGTGCAATGTATCGTTGGAGCTATTGTCTTGCGAGCACGGAAATCGAGGCCTCCCTCGGGCAGTGAGCATTGAAAATCAACACCGGTCTAAAGCACCTATGCCCGTCATCGAATGCGAGATCCCTTCCTCCAGTGCACTGGGTTGCCGCTTGGTCGAATCCGCGTACTTTCGCGATTCTTATCGCGTCCCCTTGGCGCAGGGACGCGCGACCATGACGGAGATCTTTTTCGCCATATTCGGGCACCATCCGAGTTGGATGAAGTTCGTTCTCATCGTCCGGAATCGAATCGCTTCCATGTGCGGCCTTGAGGCGCCCACGGCGTCGGAAATTACTGATCTTGAGATCAGGAGCACTTACGCCGTCGGGGACAAGATCGGCGTCTGGCCGATCTCAAGCAACTGCCAACCTTTGCAGCCAGCGCCTCCATCTGACCCTCTTGTTGACCCGCAGCCGCTCTACCACGGCACGCGGGCCAACCTGCAGCCGGGCGACTTGATCGTCCCAGGCTACGCGTCCAACTATGGCAAAAGGAAGAAGGCGGCCTACGTCTACCTGAGCGCCACGCTGGAGGCGGCCACCTGGGGCGCGGAGCTGGCACTCGGGGAAGGTCCCGGCAGGATCTACATCGTCGAACCGACTGGTCCGATTGCCGATGACCCCAATCTGACTGACAAGAAGTTTCCAGGCAATCCGACCAAGTCATACCGCACACGAGAGCCGCTGCGCGTCGTGGGCGAGGTCAAGGAGTGGCAGGGGCACTCACCAGAAGCGCTCAAGGCCATGAAGGACCACATCGAGCAACTCCGGCAACTTGGCGTTGATGCCATCGAAGATTGATGACAAACGCTATGCCCCTCGCGCATGGACGAGTGCTACGCTTTCCCGCCATGGACACGCCACTTTCGATCAGCCAGATCATCGTTCGGATCTGTCTCTTTGCCTTCTCCGCCATTGGCATCTTTGGCGGTTCCGTCCAGCTGTTTCTTGGCCAGCCCGATACATCGCCGCGCCTGGACAACGTCCATCGCTTCATGGCGGGTGTCTATCTGAGCATGGGCGTGATCTGCGGGTGGGCTGCGGCGACGGTCAGAGAGCAAGGCATGCTTGTCTATCTGATCGCTGGCGGTGTGTTCGTCGCAGGCTGTGGCCGGCTCCTGTCGATGAGCAAGGTAGGGTTGCCCGAGCCAAGGGTTGTGTGGCTCGGCTATCTCGCACCCGAGCTCGTCTTGCCTTGGGTGCTGGCCTTCGCGCACTATCAGCAGTGAGCCCTGGCCTGAAGGAGCGCAGCATGTCCCGGCAGATCATTCGAACCGACGATGCGCCTCACTCAGCGAGCTACAGCCAGGCAGTGAAGGCTGCCGGCCTGGTGTTCGTCTCCGGCCAGGGGCCGTTCGATCCGCACACGGGTGACGTGTGCGGTGACACGGTCCAGGAGCAGACGCGGCAATGCCTGCGCAATGTGTCGGCCATTCTGGATGCCGCCGGGACGTCGCTCGCGAAGGTGGTGAGCGCGACTTTCATCCTCGCCGAGGAGTCGGACTTCGCCGGCTTCAATGAGGAGTGGATGCAGTGGTTTCCCTCCGACCCTCCGGCCCGGCAAGGCGCGAAGCTGCCGATCCGACCCAAGGGCATGAAGGTGTCGGTGGCAGTCATTGCCCAAGCTTGACGGGGTACACCTGGAAAGGCGCCGCATGACTCAGCGCGCCCCGCTGGCTTGAACTGGCGCACCGCGGCCTCAGCTGCGGTGGGCCATGAAAATCACCCTGAACTGGCGGCGGCCGCTCTTCTACCTCCTCATTCCGGTGCTGCTTGTTCTCGCGTTCGTCGGCTTTCCTCCGCCGTTCGCGCCGCCGTTGGCCACGCGGCCCAAGCAGGAGCAGTCGGTGCCAGCGGACAAGAAGGCGGACAAGCGTTGAAAGCTCGTCGCAATGTCGAGCTTCAGAACAGAACAGGCTGGCCCGTTTCGAACGATTGTGCAGCGGCATCGGCCAGGCGCTGTGCAGCGACGCCATCCGCCACGGTGGTGCGGAAGGTCCCACCGTTTTGAAGCTGCTCGAAGAAGTGCGTGACCTCCAGGCGATACGCCTCGCGGTAGCGCTGCAGGAAGAAGTTCTCGGGGTTGTCCACGCTCGTCGCGGAGGCCGTGGCTTGCAGCACTTCGGTGGGCCGGTGGTTGCCGCAGGCGAGCAAGCCCTTGGAGCCCAGCACCTCGAAGCGCTGGTCATAGCCGTAGGCCGCGCGCCGCGAGGTGTTGATCTGGCACAGCCGGCCTTTCTTCGTCCGGATGGTCACGGCCGTCGAGTCGATGTCGCCGGCCTCGCCGATGGCGGGGTCGGTCAGGCATGAGCCCGTGGCGCTCAGCCAGGCGGCTTCGTCGTCGAGGATCCAGCGGAAGACGTCGAAGTCGTGGATGAGCATGTCGCGGAAGATGCCGCCTGACTTCTTGATGTAGTCGACGGGCGGCGCACCCGGGTCGCGGCTTGTGATGACGAGCATCTCCGGCGTGCCCACGTCGCCGCGTGCGAGGCGGGTCTTCGCTTCATTGAAAGTCGGGTCGAAGCGGCGCTGGAAGCCGATCATGCAGGCCACGCCGGCATCGGCCACCGCCTTCTCGCAGGCCTGCGCCCGGGCAACCGAAAGATCCACCGGCTTCTCGCAGAAGATGTGCTTGCGCGCCTTTGCGGCCCGCGTGATCAGCTCGCTGTGCGTGGTGGTGGGCGAGGCAATGACCACCGCATCGATGCTCGCATCGGCGAACACCTCGTCGAGCGTGGCGGTGGCCTGCGCGCCGAAGGTGGCCGCCAGTTCGCGGGCGCTTGCGATGAGCGGATCGCTCACCACCTTGAGCGTGACGCCGGGCAAGGCGGCGAGATTGGATGCGTGGATTCGGCCGATGCGGCCGGCGCCGAAGAGGGCGACGTTCTTCATGGGAGCTCCGTGTGGGGTTGAAGTGCCGCCTAGGCCTGGGCGGCAAGGGATGTCGAACTGGGCTGGTACTCCAGCTCTGTCTGGTAGGCCAGGGCGATGAACAGGCTTTGCGCCAGGCACATCGTGTTGGTGAGCGAGCGGAACCCGAAGGTCTCGCTTTCGTGGACGATCAGCGCCGCCTGCGACTGCTGCGCGAGCGGGCTCATCATGGTGTCGGTGATGGAGACGAGCTTGGCGCCGCGTGCCAGCGCAAGGCGCACGCATTGCAGGGTCTCGTCCGCATAGGGCGCGAAGCTGATGGCGATCATCACGTCGCCACGGCGCAGGCCGCGCAGCTGGCCTTCGTGCATGCTGCCGAAGCCGCTGACGAGCTGGATGCGCTTGTCGGTGTGCTGCAAGGCGTAGGTGAGGTAGGACGCCACCGCCGCGGAGCGCCGCGCGCCCACGATCCAGATGCCGTCAGTGCGTGCGAGCAGGTTCACCGCGTCGCTGAACACCGAGCTGTGCAAGTCGCGCTGCATCTCGTGCATGCCGGCGATGCTGCCGTTGATGAACTCGTAGGCGATGTCGCCGCTGGACAACCGCCCCTTGGCAGATTCGATGACCGTGCGGATGCGCGACTGGTAGTTGCGCGCCGGCGAGAGCTGCTGCGACAGGCCGTCGCGAAAGATCTTCTGCAGCTCGGTGTAGCCCGAGTAGCCGAAATGCTTGGCGAAGCGGATGACGGCCGAAGGCTGCACGCCGCATTGGTCGGCCACGTCCTGGATGCGCTCCAGGCCGATGTGATCGCGGTTGTGCTCGACGTAGCGCCCGATGATCTTCAGCTGCCGGCTCAACTGCTCGTATTCGGCCGCGATGCGCTTGAGCAGCGCCTCGGCCTGCGGGTTGGCGCCGCGGCTGGGGACGCGGCCAGCAAGCGGCGGTGCCGAGACAGGCGAGGACGAGACGGTTTGCAGCTTCTTCGCCGCCGGTGACTTCTTCATGGCCGGTGACTATAGCCAGTTTCGGTAGAAAACAGAAAAAGATTTCTGATGGGTTTGTTCCAAGGAAATTGTTTTCGTTGCTGCCTAGAATGTCCGACAGGCAGGGGAAGTCCGCGACCCAGCAGTCCGCGTCATCTGCCGTCACAACGACATGAACTTGACCACCAACAGGAGAAGACATGAAAGCGACGACTCAACGCGGCCTGCTCAAGACCATGGTCCTGGCCGCACTCGTGGCCTTCGGCTCAGCGCAGGCCGCGGGCCGCTATGTGCTCATCAGCCACGCGCCCGATTCGGATTCGTGGTGGAACACCATCAAGAACGCCGTGAAGCAAGCCGGTGAAGACTATGGCGTGCAAGTGGATTACCGCAACCCGCCCAACGGCGACCTGGCCGACATGGCCCGCCTGATCGAACAGGCCGCGGCGCAAGGCTATGACGGCGTGATCACCACCATCGCCGACTACCAGGTTCTGGAAGGCGCGCTGAAGAAGGTCACCGACAAGAAGATTCCGCTGATCACCATCAACTCGGGCACGCCCGAGCAGAGCGAGAAGCTCGGGGCCATCATGCACGTCGGCCAGCCCGAGTACGACGCCGGCAAGGGCGCGGGCGAGCGGGCCAAGGCCAAGGGCGTCAAGAGCTTCCTGTGCGTGAACCACTACGCGACCAACCCGGCCTCGTTCGAGCGCTGCCGCGGCTTCGGCGATGCGATCGGCGTGGACTACAAGAAATCCACGCTCGACGTCGGCGACGACCCGACCACCATCGAGTCCAAGGTCTCGGCCTACCTGCGCCAGAACCCGTCCACCGGGGCCGTGCTGGCGCTCGGGCCCACGTCGGCGCACCCGACGCTCAAGGCACTGGAGAAAGCAGGCCTGAGCGGCAAGCTCTTCTTCGCCACCTTCGACCTGTCCGATGAAATCTCCGCCGGCATCAAGAGCGGTGCAGTGGCCTTCGCCATCGACCAGCAGCCCTACCTGCAGGGCTACATCCCGGTGGCCGAAATGGCGACCATGAAGAGCCTGCACACCACGGACGCGAAGAAGGCGGCCGAGGCGGTGAAGGCCAATGCCAAGACCCAGGCGCGCTTTGCCGAGTACGGGCTGGCGCCGGCCTACGGTGCGCGGCACATCGGCTCGGGCCCGGGCTTCGTGACGAAGGACAACATCGGCAAGGTCGAGAAGTACGCGGGTCAATACCGTTGATTCCGCGGATTCAGCTGGTGCACTGAAGGCGCCGAGCGCGGGCCGGGTCGACCCAGCCCGCCGGCCGGCCCTTGACCGAAGCTCCGGAGTCGTTCATGAATGCAGTTCCACATTCCATGCTGCCGCCAGCCCTGGGCGACACCTACCCGCGAGGACCCACCATGCCGACGGAGATGTCTCCCGTCATTGCGTCAGACGAGCGCGTGCGCGAAGTCGGCGCGTTGCGCAAGGTGCTCTCGCGCCCGGAGTTCGGCTCCGTCTCCGGTGCCTTGCTGGTGTTCGCGATGTTCGCCGTGGTGGCGGGCGACTCCGGCATGTTCAGCGCCGAAGGCGTGGTGAACTGGTCCACGGTGGCGGCCTTCCTCGGCATCCTTGCCGCGGGCGCCGCACTGCTCATGATCGGGGGCGAGTTCGACCTGTCCATCGGCTCGATGATCGGCTTCTCGGGAATGATGCTGGCCATTCCCTGCCTGTACTGGCACTGGCCGGTGTGGGCCGCGGCGGTGTTCGCCTTCGGCTGCGCGATGGCGCTCGGCGGCGTCAACGGCTGGCTGGTGGTGCGCACGGGGCTGCCTTCATTCATCGTCACGCTGGCGTTCTATTTCATCCTGCGCGGGCTGTCGCTGGCCTTGTCGACGACGCTCACCGGCAAGACCATCCTCAGCACCAACGGCGACCTCGTGCTCAGGCAGATCGTGAGCGCGGACCCCATCATCGGGTCGCTGTTCCATGGCCACGTGCTCACCGGCCTGTTCAACACCCTGTCGCATGCGGGCCTGCTCGCCGCACGCGACGACGGCACGGCGCTCGCCATCGGCGTGCCCAAGGTGGTGGTGTGGTGGCTGCTCATCACGGCTGTCTGTGCGTTCACGCTGTCACGCACGCGCTTCGGCAACTGGGTGCTGGCCTCGGGCGGCGACCCGGTGGCTGCCAAGAACGTGGGCATCCCGGTGGCGAGGGTGAAGATCCTGCTGTTCGTGCTCATGGCCTTCTTCTCCACGCTGTTCGCGGTGCTGCAGGTGGCCGATGCAGGCTCGGCCGCGGCCGACCGTGGCCTGCAGAAGGAGTTCGAAGCCATCATCGCCGCGGTCATCGGCGGCTGCCTGCTGACCGGCGGCTACGGCTCGGTGGTGGGCGCGGCCTTCGGTGCACTCATCTTCGGCATGGTGCAGATCGGCATCGGCTACACCAGCATCGACAACAACTGGTACCGCGTCTTCCTCGGCGTGATGCTGCTGGTGGCGGTGCTGTTCAACAACTACATCCGCCGGCGCTTCGCGCTGGGCAAGCGCTGAGGGGGATGGAATGAGCGACTACATTCTCCAGCTCGAGAACATCAGCAAGTTCTTCGGCCCGGTCATCGCGCTCAACGGCGTGACGCTCAGGTTGAAGAAAGGTGAAGTGCATTGCCTGCTCGGCGACAACGGGGCCGGCAAGTCCACGCTCATCAAGACCTTGGCGGGCGTGCACTGCCCGGACAAGGGCGAGTACCGCTTTGAAGGCCAGCCGGTGCGCTTCGGCTCGCCGCGGCAGGCGCTCGATAGCGGCATCGCCACCGTCTACCAAGACCTGGCGCTGGTGCCGCTCATCAGCGTCGCCCGCAATTTCTTCATGGGCCGCGAGCCGCAGAAGAAGCTGTTCGGCGTCATCCCGGTGATGGACCATGAACTGGCCGCCACCACCGCCCGCGAGAAGCTGGCCGAGATGGGCATCAAGGTGCGCGATCCGCACCAGCCCATCGGCACGATGTCGGGCGGCGAGAAGCAATGCCTGGCGATCGCGCGGGCCATCCACTTCGGCGCCAAGGTGCTCATCCTCGATGAGCCCACCGCGGCGCTGGGCGTGAAGCAGAGCGTGAACGTGCTCAAGCTGATCGCCCGGGCGCGGCAGCGGGGCATCTCCGTCATCTTCATCACGCACAACGTCAACCACGCCTACCCGATCGGCGACAGCTTCACGCTGCTCAATCGCGGCAAGTCCCTCGGGACGTTTGCCAAGTCCGAGGTCTCGAAGGACGAGGTGCTGGACATGATGGCCGGCGGCGCGGAAATGCAAAAACTCGTGGCTGAACTCGATGGCGTCACGATCTGAGGGCAGGAACGAATTCGCATGACCACACTGCATTTCCCTGTTGGCCGAACGCATGACCTGGCCTGCATCGGGCGGCTCGCCGTCGATCTCTACGCGCAGCAGGTCGGCTGCAAGCTGGAGGACGTGAGCAGCTTTGCCAAGTACCTGGGCGGGTCGTCGGCCAACATTGCCTTCGGCGCCGCCCGCCTGGGCCTGCGCGCGGCGATGGTCTCGCGGGTGGGCGACGAGCAGATGGGGCGCTTCCTGCTGCAGACGCTGCAGCGCGAAGGCTGCGACACCTCGCAGGTGCAGGTGGACCCGGAGCGCCTCACCGCGCTGGTGCTGCTCGGGCTGAAGGACCGCGACACCTTTCCTCTGATCTTCTACCGCGAGAACTGCGCCGACATGGCGCTGGATGCGAACCTCATCCGCGAAGACTTCATTGCGCAGTGCCGTGCGTTGCTGATCACCGGCACCCACCTGAGCACGCCGAAGGTGCGGGAGGCATCGAGCACGGCGCTGGCGTATGCCGGCCGGCATGGCACCGTGCGCGTCCTGGACATCGACTACCGCCCCGTGCTGTGGGGCCTCACGCCACGCGGCGATGGCGAGACGCGCTACGTCGCGAGTGAACAGGTCACGCGGCAGTTGCAAGAGATGCTGCCGCACTTCGAACTCGTCGTCGGGACGCAGGAGGAGTTCGTCATCGCAGGCGGCGTGCCGGGCGACCTGGTCGCCTCCTTGCGCCGGGTGCGCGAGGTGACCCAGGCGGCGCTGGTGGTCAAGCGCGGACCGCAGGGCTGTGCGTACATCGAAGGCGATGTGCCGCCACGCATCGAGGACGCGCTGACCGTGCAGGGCGAACGCGTGGAAGTGCTGAACGTGCTGGGCGCGGGCGACGCCTTCCTGGCCGGCTTGATGAGCGGGCTGCTGCAAGGCCAAGGTTTCGAGCAGGCCGCGAAGATCGCGAATGCCTGCGGCGCCATCGTGGTGTCGCGCCATGCCTGCGCGCCTGCGATGCCGACGCCGCAGGAGCTCACGCACTGGTTCTCGGGCACCCGGCATCCGAAGGTGGATGCAGACGAGCAACTGGCCCACCTTCACCGCGTGACGCCACGCCGCGCCGACTGGTCGCACCTGTGCGTGATGGCCTTCGATCACCGGCCACAGTTCATCGAGATTGCGCGGGAGGCCGGCGTTGGCGAGCCACGCATTCGCGACCTGAAGAAGCTGCTGGTGCGCGCCGTCGAAACGGTGGAAGAGCGCGAGTCGCTGCATGGCCGCATCGGCGTGCTGTGCGACAGCGCCCATGGCGAGGATGCGCTGCAAGACGCGACCGGCCGCGGCTGGTGGGTGGGCCGTCCGGTGGAGATGCCGGGCTCGCGCCCGCTGCGCTTCGACATCGGCGACTCGATTGCCTCGCAGCTCATCCACTGGCCGGCCGAGCAGACGGTGAAGTGCCTCGTGCACTACCACCCCGACGACCGCGCCGCCCTGCGGCTGGAGCAGGAGACGCAGGTGCTCACGCTGTGGGAGGCCACTCGCGAGAGCGGCCATGAGCTGCTGATCGAGCTGATCCCGCCGCGCGACATGACCGCTGCGGGGACGGCCGACGCGGCGGTGCTGCGTTCGGTCAAGCGCCTGTACAACCTCGGCATCAAGCCCGAATGGTGGAAGCTCGCGCCCATGCAGGCCAGCGGCTGGGATCAGTTGCAGGCGCTTGTGCTGCAGCGCGACCCGATGTGCCGTGGCGCCACCATCCTCGGCCTCAATCAGCCTCTCGACAAGCTGGCCGAGACCTTCGGCGAAGCGCGCAATCCCATCGTCAAGGGCTTCATGGTGGGGCGCACACTGTGGGCTGAGCCCAGCTTGCGGTGGATGCGCGGCGAGTTCAGCGATGAACAGTTCATCGACGAGGTGGCGCGCAACTTCGGCCTGCTGGTCGATGCCTGGCGGCGCTCGCATCCTGAGGAGGTCACGGCATGAGCGCCCGGCCGCCCGAAGGCGCTCGCACCGCAGTGCGCAGCACGGAGGTTTTCCAATGAGCGCAGGTGAAACGGTGCGCCTGACCATGGCGCAGGCGCTGGTGGCGCATCTGGCGGCGTTGCGCATCCGCGAGGCCGACGGTTCGTTGGTGCCGTACCTTGGCGGCGTGTTCTCCATCTTCGGACACGGCAACGTGGCCGGCGTGGGCGAGGCCTTGTGGGCACACCGCGAGACGCTGCCCACCTACCGCGCCCACAACGAACAGGCGATGGCGCATGCGGCCATCGCCTACTCGAAGGCGCTGTTCCGCCGCCGCATCATGGCGGTCACCACGTCCATCGGACCCGGCGCCACCAACCTCGTCACCGCGGCGGCGCTGGCGCACGTCAACCGCCTGCCTGTGCTGCTGCTGCCAGGTGACACCTTCGTCTCTCGCGCGCCCGACCCGGTGCTGCAGCAGATCGAGGATTTCGCCGACCCGGCCGTCACCGCGAACGATTGCTTCCGGCCGGTGACGCGGTACTTCGAGCGCATCGTGCGGCCCGAGCAGATCCTCGAAGCCTTGCCGCGCGCCGTGGCGGTGATGACCGATGCGGCGCTGTGCGGGCCCGTGTGCCTGGCATTGCCGCAGGACGTGCAGACGCAGGCCTTCGATTGTCCGCAGAGCTTTCTGCATCCCGCGCCCATCGATATCGCGCTGACGCAGCCGGACGTGCTGCAGTTGCGGCTTGCCGCGGGGCTTCTCACGCCATCGCGCAAGCCCTTCATCGTGGCCGGTGGTGGCGTGATCTACGGCGAAGCGGGGGACGCACTGCGCGACTTTGCCGACAAGCACGGCGTCCCTGTGGGCGAGACGCAGTCGGGCAAGGGCAGCCTGGCCTGGGACCATGCGCTCAACATGGGCGCCATCGGCGTCTCGGGCGCACCGTCGGCCAACACGCTGGCCGCCGAGGCCGACCTCGTGCTCGCCGTGGGCACGCGCCTGCAGGACTTCACCACCGGATCGCACACGCTGTTTCCGAAAGCGCGCCTCGTCCACCTGAACGCGCAGGACTTCGACGCGCGCAAGTGGGGTGGCGTGCCCGTCGTGGGTGACGCGAGGTTGGGACTGGCGCAGCTTTCTGCGTCCCTCGGCGCATGGTGTGCCGAGGAGCCGTGGACTGCCCGCGCCCGCCAGCTCGGCCGCGCCTGGCGCGACCGGGTGAACGAGCTCACCACCGCAGTGCCGGCCGGGCTGCCCTACGACGCCGAGGTCATCGGTGCCGTGCGCGACTCGTGCGCTGACTCGCCCGAAGGCGACGTCGTGGTCTGCGCCGCCGGCACCTTGCCGGCCGAGCTGCACAAGTTGTGGCGTGCCTCGCGCCCCGGCAACTACCACATGGAGTACGGCTACTCCTGCATGGGCTACGAGATCGCCGGCGGCCTCGGCGTGAAGATGGCGCGGCCCGGGCAAGAGGTGATCGTCATGGTGGGCGACGGCTCCTACCTGATGATGAACTCGGAGATCGCCACCTCGGTGATGCTGGGCCGCAAGCTCATCATCGTGGTGCTGGACAACCGCGGCTTCGGCTGCATCCACCGGCTGCAGCGCGCCACCGGCAACGCGCCCTTCAACAACCTGCTGGCCGATTGCGTGCCCGAAGGCGGGCAAGCGGCTGACGTCGACTTCGCCATGCATGCCCGCAGCCTCGGCGCCCATGCCGTGCACGTGGGCAGCGTGAGCGAGCTCAAATCGGAAATGGCCAAGGCGAGGCAGGCACCCAAGACCACCGTGCTGGTGATCGACACCAGTGCCGAACGCACCACCGCCGAGGGCGGCTGCTGGTGGGAGGTGGCAGTGCCAGAAGTGTCGGCGCGCGCCGAGGTACGCGAGGCCTACCGTCAATACGTCGAGGCCCGCAAGGCCCAGAGAGCTTGATCAAAGAACCTGATCACGAAGGACCATCGCTTCATGACCCCCTGGAACGTACGCATCGGCATCAACCCCATTTCGTGGAGCAACGACGATTTGCCCGCGCTCGGCGGCGAGACGCCGCTGGAGACCGCGCTCAGCGAAGGCGCCGAGATCGGTTACGAGGGCTTCGAACTGGGCAACAAGTTTCCCAAGGACCCGCAGGCGCTCAAGGCCAAGCTGGCCGAGTACAAGGTGGCCTGCGTGTCGGGCTGGTATTCAGGCCGCCTCGCCGAGGACACGCTGGACAACGAGATCGAGCGGTGCGTGCAGCACATGGAAAAGCTGCGCGTGCAGGGCTGCAAGGTCGTGGTGTACGGCGAGGTGGCGGGGTCCATCCAGGGCGACATCGACATGCCGCTGGCGCGGCGCCCGCGCTTTCGTACCGATGGGCAATGGAAGGGATACGCCAAGCGCCTCAATGCCTTCGGCGAGCACCTGAAGGCGAGCCATGGCATCACGCTGGCCTACCACCACCACATGGGCGCCTATGTGGAATCGCCCGAGGACGTGGACCGGCTGATGAGCGAGACGGACGACAACGTCGGCCTGCTCTTCGACACCGGCCATGCGTTCTTCGGCGGTGCGGGCGACCCGGTGGCCTTGCTCAAGCGCCACGTGAAGCGCGTGGTGCATGTGCATTGCAAGGACGTGCGCAGCGATGTGGTGGCCATGGCACGCAACCGGCAGTGGGCCTTCCTGCAATCGGTGATCAATGGCGCGTTCACGGTGCCGGGTGATGGAGCGATCGACTTCGAAGCGGTGCTGCGGACGCTGCACGATGCCGGCTATGAAGGCTGGCTGGTGGTGGAGGCCGAGCAAGATCCTGCGGTGGCGCCGAGCTACCAATACGCGAGCCTGGGATTCAAGACGCTGTCGCGCATCGTGCGGGACATCAACGCGGGGCGGTCATGACGGCCACACGCAGTCCCTTGCTCGTGAAGGCGAGCCGCAGCGAACGCACCATCGTCGAGGTCACGCCGGAATCGGCGGGCTGGCGCTATGTGGGCTTCAAGGCCATCCGGCTTGGGGCCGGGGAGGGCGAGTCGGTGTCCACCGGAGACCGCGAGCTCTGCATCGTGGTCCTGACGGGTACCGTGGACCTGGCCGTGGGCGATCAGGTCTTTCGCGAGCTGGGCTCGCGGCAAACCGTGTTCGAGGAGAAGTCACCGGCAGCTCTGTACGTGCCTCGCGACCATCAAGTGAAGATCATCGCCCGCAGCGACGCTGAAGTCGCACTGTGCTCGGCACCCTCTACCGGCCTTCACGGCGTGCGCCTCATCGACCCGCAAACCATGCGCCGCAGCGTGCGCGGCCAGGGCAGCAACACGCGGTACGTCTGCGACATCCTTCCGCAGGACGACCCGCTCGCCGAGCACCTGCTGGTGGTCGAGGTGATCACGCCGGGCGGGCATTCGTCCAGCTATCCGCCGCACAAGCACGACCGCGATGCGGCGCCGGAAGAGACCCAGCTCGAAGAGACCTACTACCACCGCCTCAACCCGTCGCAGGGTTTCGCGTTCCAGCGCGTCTACACCGACGACCGCAGCCTCGACGAAGCGATCACCGTCGAGAACCACGACACCGTGATGGTCCCGCGGGGCTACCACCCCTGCGTCGCGCCGCATGGCTATGACCTGTACTACTTGAACGTCATGGCCGGCCCGGGCCGCCAATGGTGTTTCAAGAACGACCCGGCGCATGAATGGATGCTGCGCACCGAGTCTTGACCAAGCCGTTTTGACCACGCCGTGTTGAACGCACGGTGTCAGACGGCTTCGGGCTGGCCGCTCTTGAGTGATCGTGTGATGGCCAGCGTGATGCGCGTGGCCTCGGTCGCGTCGTGCAAGGTGAGCGGCAAGGTCGATTCGCCGCGGCAGGCGGACACGAAGGCTTCCAGCTCGCGCAGGAAGGCATCGGCGAAGCGCTCGTAGAAGTCCTTCACCGCGAGGTGGCCCACGCCGCTGGCATCCGACAGCTGCACGCGGTCTCGTGCGGCGCCTGCGCCCACGAGCAGCTTGCCTTGCGTGCCGATCACTTCGGTGCTGGTCTCGTGCCCGTGCGCAAACGTGCGCGAGGCATACACCAGCGCACGCTGGCCTGTCTCGAATTCGATGACGGCCAGGCCGTTGTCCACGTCGCCGATGGCCTGCAGTTCAGGGTGGACCGCGATCGTGCCGGTGGCGAAGACCCGCGTTGCGCGGGGGCCGCCGAGCAGCCAGCGCGCGAGGTCCACGTCGTGCACGCTGCAGTCCATGAAGATGCCGCCCGAGGTCGGGGCGAACTGCAGGAAGGCGCCCGTCGGGTCGAGCATGTCGCAGGTCTGCGAGCGCAGGAGGAAGGGGTCGCCGATGCGACCTTCGTCGATCATGCGATGGGTGTTCTGGTAGCTCGCATCGAAGCGCCGGACGAAGCCCACCATTGCAATCGGGGCGCCGGGCTGCGATGCAAGTTCTTCCAGGCGAATGCAATCTGCAAGCGTCAGCGCAAGGGGTTTCTCGACAAAAACCGGCAGGCCTAGTCGCAGGACGGTTTCCACCTGCTGTGCATGCAGCGTGCTCGGCGTGGCGAGCACGACGGCGTCCAGGCCCGGATGATCCAGGAACTGGTCGAAGTCGGCGTAGCAAGCGGACAGCCCCAGTTCCTGCTCGGCCCGCGCCCGTTCGGCCGGCACCGGTGAGCAAGCGGCGGCCAGTTGGCAGTGGGGAATGCGATGTGCCAGGTTGCAGGCATGCCGCCAACCCAGGCGGCCGAGGCCGGCGATGCCGACCTTCAAGGGAGTGGACTTCATGGGCATCAGTCTCTCGCGCAGAGTGAAGGGCGAGAGGTGATTAGAAGTCGAGCGAAGAAGAATTCCCTAGTGGATTTCTCTTGGAAAGAATTTTCTGTTTTTCTGTTGGCGCTCTGTGCTCAGACAAAGCTCTCGCCAAGCCGCAGATATCGCCACTGCCCGGCCGGCAGGTCGCCCAACATCACCTTGCCGATGCGCACGCGCTTGAGCCCCAGCACCTTCAGCCCCACCGCTTCGCACATGCGGCGGATCTGCCGCTTCTTGCCTTCCTTGAGCACGAAGCGCAGCTGGTCGTCGTTGACCCACTCGACCTGCGCCGGCCGCAGCGGCTCGCCATCGAGCTCCAGGCCGTGGTTCAGGAGCGCGAGCTTGTCGTCGGGCAAGCGGCCGCCATCCATCGTCTGCACGCGCACCAGGTATTCCTTCTCGGTGTCGCTGTCCTCGCCGATCAATTGCTTGGCGACGCGGCCGTCTTGCGTCAGCACGAGCAGGCCCACCGAATCGATGTCGAGCCGGCCGGCGGGCGCGAGGCTGCGCAGGTGTTCGCGCAGGAAGCGGATGCCACTGTGGTCCTCGCGCCACTGGTTTTGCGGCGTGACGAGCACGAAGGCTGGCTCGTAGCCGTCCTCGGCCTGGCCGCTGACATAGCCCACCGGCTTGTTGAGCAGCACGGTCACGCGCTGCGCCTGCTGGAACTTGGCACGGGCGTCCACGGTGATGCGCTGGTCGGGCATCACGCGCGAGCCGAGTTCGCTCACCACCACGTCGTCGACACGCACCCAGCCCTTGGCGATCCATTCGTCCGCTTCGCGGCGCGATGCAATGCCCAGCTCGCTCATGCGCTTCGAGAGCCGCATGCTGCCGGGCATCTCGGCGTGGATGGGTTCATCGTCATGCGGCTCGCTGCGGGGCGCGGGCATGCGCTGCATGCGGCCACGCGGCGGAGGTGGCTGGCGGCGGTCGTCCTGCCGAGGCGCGGGACGACGGACGTCGTTGCGCGGCTCATCCTGGCGACGCATGTCCTGACGGCGGCTGTCGTCGCGCGGGGCAGGGCCGCGACGCGGGTCGGCGCGTGGCGGTTCGTTTCGACGTGCGTCTTGGGGGCGCTTGTCATGGGGCCTTGGATCGGCTGCGTGCGTGTCGGCCCGCCTTGGTGGCGGCGCGCCATCGTTGCGCGTGCGATCGTCGCGGCGAACATCCGTGTCGAGTCGTCGCGCTGCCCCGCCGCCTGAGAACGCGGTGTTGCCACCACGCGGTGCTTGCATGCCCTTCAAGGGGTCGGGCCGCGGGGCGGGCCGCTTCTGGAACGCGCCCGGTTCATCGCGCCGCACGAACTTCTCCGGCGGCTTGTCGCCGAAGCGCTGCCGCAGCTGTTCCTGGTAGCGCGCTTCGCGTTCCTCGCGCGCGGTCTGCGCCTGCGCGAGCGTGGGACGCTGGCGCGGGGCCGAGCCTTGGCCGCGAACCGGCGGGCGCTTGGGTTGGGGTGTGGTGTCGCCCTGCGTGGCAGGCGGCTTCTTCAACTTGATCGTGGCCATGACGGACTCGGGTGAGGCTTCAGCGACCGCGCCAGAACAGCGCGTCGAGTTCGCGCATGGTGATCTGGCGCCAGGTCGGGCGGCCGTGATTGCATTGGTCGGAGCGCTCGGTGCGCTCCATGTCGCGCAAGAGCGCATTCATCTCGTCGATGGTGAGCTGGCGGTTGGCCCGCACCGCGCCATGGCAGGCCATGGTGGAGAGGATCTCGTGCTGCGCGCGCTGGATGACGGTGCTTGCGTCGTACTGCGCAAGCTCGGCGACGACGCTGCGTGCCAGTTCGACGACATCGCCGCTCGTGAGTGCCGCGGGGCAGGAACGCACGGCGAGCACGGTAGGGGAGAGGGCGGACACGTCCAGGCCCAGGGTGTGGAGCGTGTCGGCGTGCGCCTCGGCGGTCGCGATTTCTTGCGGCGTCGCAGCGAAGGTCGCGGGGATGAGCAGCGGCTGGCTCTCGATGCGCGCGCTGCCGAGGCTCGTCTTCAGTCGTTCGTACACGATGCGCTCATGTGCCGCATGCATGTCGACGATGACGAGGCCTTGCGAGTTCTCGGCCAGCACATAGACACCGGCGATCTGCGCGATGGCGCGGCCGAGCGGCCAGTCGGTGTCGGTCGGCAGGGGTTGGGCGGATGCTTGAAGCGTGCCGGCAATTGCCGTCGTCGTCGTGCCCGCGGGAGCACCTGCCTGCTGCGCGCTGGCCGCCCCCGTGCCTTGCTGCACTTTCCATGCTGCCGGCGCTTCCTGCGCATAAAGCACCGCCGCTTGCTGCAGTCCGAGTTGCCCTTGGTAGCCGCCAGCGAAGTAACTCCCTCTCCCCGCCGGGGAGAGGGTTGGGGTGAGGGAGCTGGACCTTGGCGTTGGGTAGCCCTTCGATGGTTCACCCTCACCCCAGCCCTCTCCCGTCCCGGGAGAGGGAGCAAGACCGGCCGCGGCGGACGCACCCTCCGTCGCCTTCGGTATTGCCAGCGCCGCCTCCACCGCCCGCTTCACGCCCTGGTGCACCTCGCGCGATTCACGGAAGCGCACCTCGATCTTTGTCGGATGAACGTTCACATCCACACGATCGGGCGCGATCTCGATGAACAGCGCATAACAAGGCTGCCGCCCACCGTGGAGCACGTCTTCGTAGGCCGACCGCACGCCATGCGCGATCAACTTGTCGCGCACGAAGCGGCCGTTGACGTACACATACTGCTGGTCGGCCCGCGTGCGTGCCGATTCCGGGGTGCCGGCGCGGCCGATGATGCGCAGCACGCCCATGTCGATCGACACCGCGCGGCTGTGCTCGATGAACTCCTCGCCGAGCACATCACGCAGCCGCGCATCGTGCTCGCCGCGGCGCCACTGCTGAACGAGCTTGCCCTCGTGCCACACCGCGAAGCTCACGTCCGGCCGCGTCAGCGCATGCCGGCGTACCGCCTCCACGCAATGCGCGAGCTCGGTCGATTCAGTCTTGAGAAACTTGCGCCGCGCCGGCGTGCTGAAGAAGAGCTCGCGCACCTCCACGCTCGTGCCCACGCCACGTGCAGCGGGTGCCAGCTCGCCAGAACGAGCATCCAGCCGTTGCGCATGCGGCGCATCCCCAGTGCGGCTCGCGATGGACACGTCCGCCACCGAGGAGATCGCAGCCAGCGCCTCCCCCCGAAACCCCATCGTGGACACGCTCTCCAGGTCGTTCAGCGAGCCGATCTTGCTCGTCGCATGCCGCTTGAGCGCCATCGGCAGCTCCGCACTCGGAATGCCATGGCCATCGTCCTCGACCAAGATCGCGCGAATACCGCCCCCGACGAGCTTCACGACGACCTCGGTGGCACCCGCATCCAGCGCGTTGTCCACCAGCTCGCGCACGACGGAAGCCGGCCGCTCCACGACCTCGCCAGCCGCAATCTGGCTGACCAGTTCGTCGGGGAGTTCTCGGATGGGGCGGCGCGGGGCTTGGGACAGCACGGCGTTCATCGAGGGATTGTAGGAGCCCCTCATAATCCGCGGCCATGGACTTCGCCCACCTGGTTCTCGACTTCATCCTGCACGTCGATGTGCACCTGCAGAATTTCGTCGTCACCTACGGCGTCTGGGTCTATGCGCTGCTGTTCCTCATCATCTTCGTCGAGACGGGGGTGGTGGTCATGCCCTTCCTGCCGGGGGACTCCCTGCTCTTCGTGGTGGGCACGATGTGCGCGCAAGGCAGCATGAGCCTGCCGGTGTCCATCGGCCTGCTCATCGCCGCCGCTGTGCTCGGCAACCAGAGCAACTACACCATCGGCCGCTACTTCGGCCCCAAGGTCTTCCAGTGGGAGAACTCGCGCTTCTTCAACAAGAAGGCCTTCCTGCAGGCGCACGAGTTCTACGAGCGCTACGGCGGCATCACCATCGTGCTTGCGCGTTTCATGCCCTTCCTGCGCACCTTCGCGCCCTTCGTGGCGGGCGTCGCGCAAATGACGCGGCGCAAGTTCTCGCTGTACGACGTGAGCGGCGGCACCCTGTGGGTGGGTGGCGTGACGATGGCGGGCTATCTCTTCGGCAACATCCCTTGGGTCAAGTCGAACCTGGAGAAGATCATCTGGGCGATGATCTTCATCCCCGGGCTGCTCGCCATCTTCGGTGCTTGGAAGGCCCGCCGCAAGCAGCCGGCGTGATCCTCGATCGCTTCAAGCCAGCTTGAAGATCGCCACCGCATCCACCAGCTTCGACGCCTGCTGCTGAAGGCTCTCGGCCGCGGCGGCTGATTCTTCCACCAGCGCCGCGTTCTGCTGCGTCACCTGGTCGAGCTGGCTCACCGCGCCGCTGACCTGGCTGATGCCCGAGGTTTGCTCGCTAGTCGCCGCGCTGATGGCCGCGATCATCTGGCTCACGTGGCTCACCTGCTTGACGATGTCGCCCATGGTGCGGCCGGCGTCGTCCACCTGCTGGCTGCCGACTTCCACCTTCTCCACGCTCGCGTTGATCAGCGCCTTGATCTCCTTGGCGGCTTGCGCGCTGCGCTGCGCGAGGCTGCGTACCTCGGCCGCCACCACCGCAAACCCGCGCCCCTGTTCACCCGCGCGCGCCGCTTCCACGGCCGCATTCAGCGCCAGGATGTTGGTCTGGAAGGCGATGCTGTCGATCACGCCGATGATGTCGTTGATCTTCTTGCTCGACTCGGTGATCTGCTCCATGGTGGCCACCACCTGGCCCACCGTCTGGCCGCCACGCGCGGCCACGTCGCTGGCCGCCTTGGCCAGGCGCTCGGCCTGCAGCGCGGTGTTGGCGTTGTTCTTCACGGTGGAGGTGAGCTGCTCCATCGACGCGGCCGTCTGCTGAAGGCTGCTCGCCTGCGTCTCGGTGCGTGCCGACAGGTCCGAGTTGCCGGTGGCGATCTGGCTGGAGCCGGTCGCGATGCTGTCGCTGCTGGCGCGTACCTTCGCCACCACGGATGAGAGGCTTTCGTTCATCCCCTTGAGGGCCCCCAGCAATTCGCCCAGCTCGTTGGTGCTGCGCACTTCGATGCGCGAGCCGAGGTCGCCGCTGGCCACGCGCCGTGCAATGGCGATGGCCTGCGTGAGGGGCGTCGTGATGCCGCGGCTCAGCACGACCATGGTGCTCACCGTGAGCAGCATCGACAGCGCGACCATGCCGGCGAGCAGCCAGGTCATGGTGTTGATGCGCGTCTCCACCAGTTCACCGTGAACCGCGCCGCGCTTGACGAGGTACTCCGACAGCTCGTTGGACGCCGCCGAGCCCACGCGGTAGGTCGGGTTGATCTTGGAGATGAGCACCGTCTCGGCGTCGTCCCACTGTGACGACTTGATGGCAGCGGCCGCTTCGGCGACTGCCTTCACGCCCAGGCCGCCGCTCTTGTCGAACCACGCGTCCGCGAGCCGGCGCTCATCGGGTGAATTGATGGTGGACTGGTACTGCTCCCACAGCTTGTTGATGCTGGCGGATGACTTGTCGATGGCTGCGTAGTGGATGTCCAGCGCGTGGTCATGCAGCTTGGCCCAGCCGAAGCCCGGGTTGTGCTGCAGGGCCTGCAGCACCTGGCTGCGGTTGGTCTCCATCAGCAGGCGGATCTGCGCGAAGGCGTTCTCCGACTTGGCGTCGTGCAGCGAGATGTCGCGGTAGGCCTCGCGAGCCTGGGTGGTGCCGTACAGGCCGAAGGCACCGACGGCGACGACGAGCACCATCAGCAGGCTGAGCGCCCCGATGATCAAGGTGCGGATCTTGATGTTGGCAAGCATGGTTGAACTCCCTTGGATGAATGAATCTGCGTTGGCGCCAGAGCTCGTGGCTTCAGCGCCGGCATTGACGGAAGAACTCGCCGATCCCCTCGCCGAGCTCGTCGGGGGATTCGAATTCGAGGTAGGTGACGTCGCACAGATTGCCCAGGTCCTTCAGCAGCGTGGTCTTGATGGGCGCGTGCTTCCACACGAGGAAGAGGATGGGCGTGCAGGCACCGCGGAACACGTGGTACGACAGCTCGAAGGCGCTGCTCTCGCTCATGCCGACGCGGATGTTCACGAAGGCATCGGCTTGCGCGAGCAGGCCCAGACGGTGCGCGCGGAAGTTCTGCGGCGTGAAGGCCTGGCCCGTCTCCGCCTCGAAGGATTGGCGGAAGGTGTCGGCACTCTCCGCCTGGTGGCCGGTGAGGTAGCGAAACGGCTGCGGCCCGTCGTTGTGGCGCTCGATCTGTTCGAGCACCGAGGCAATCAGCGACTGCTGCGATTCGCCCGACTCCGTCAGCGGTTGGCGGATGAAGACCTTGAACTCGTTCGCATCGTTGGCGGCCACCGGATAGGAGTGCGCGTTGCCGGCGCGCGTGCCCGCAAGAAACGCATGCCAGATGCGGTCGTGCTGCGCGGCGGCGCGGTTCTTCATCAGCGTGCGGGCCTGGCCGATGGCGTCGTCCACGAGAGTTCGGCGTGGCTGCATCAAGAGCGCGTCCTGCGCCTCGGCCACCCCCGCGAGGTACGCGGACGACAACTGGTGGCGCAGCACCGAGCGCTCGGCGCCGGGCTCGGCCGGCAGTGGATGCAGCGCTTCCATCAGGCTCGCCACGTCCTCGCGCGTCCAGTGGCGCGGTCGTGGCATGTGCGCGAGGTCCGGGAGGAAGGCCGGCGCGAAGCTGCCCGCGATGTCGCTGCCCGGCTTGAAGATGAATCGGTCGATGCTGCCCATGTATGGCTCCCTGAGTGCTCTGGTCTGGTGAGCCCGCCTCGGGCGGAGTCGCGGCCGACGGAGAAACGCATGAGGAGAACGATGGGGTTGCCCGCTGCGACGCGAAGTCGAAGCGCGGCCAAGGGAGGCGGAGCACCGTCCCTGGTCTGTTGGCAACCCCGCTGTCGTGGCTCTTTCAAGCGTTAGACCGGAGGCTTTGCGACCCCGACTTTCGAACGGGTGTGCCTTTGTCAAAGATGAATCAACTGGACGCCATGACATGCGTCCGTGCGCAGCTTATCGGTGCGACCGCACTTGCGCTTGAGGCCTGCTTGTGCGATTCGTGACGCAATGAACACGAACCGTTGCGTCACGCGGCCGATGTACTTTCTGCAGCGGCCGTGCACATCTCATCGTCGACGTGGCGTGATGCGCGCATCCAGCGGTGCCGGCCGATAGTCGACCACGAAGCGGCAGCCAGCGCCGAAGCGCGCCTCGTAGGTCTTGCATGCCGCGGCGACGGACTGTGGGGTGGGCTTCGCGCCGCCGCCTGCCCAGTCGAGCAGCGCCGACATCAGGGCGGGGTACTCCGGGTCGCTCAGGTAGCTGTGCTCGGCCTCGTCGGTGAAGGTCTGCACGAGATGATCGGCGGTGCCCGCTTTTTCCATCGTCTGGCGGAAGGCACTTTCGAGCTCGACGAAGGCGGTGGGGTCGTTGATGGCGTGCGCGGTGAGCACGGGCACGGCGATGCGGCCGGTCGGGTCGGCATCGGCCGCGAAGCGCGCCACCGCGCGCGGGTCGGCGGCGTAGCGCGCGACCTGCCGGTTGAGCGCCGCATCGTCCGGCGAGCCGGTATAGGCCGCGTCGATGTTGCCGAAAGGGTTGCCGCCGTCGAGCCGCTTGAAGACGATGTCCTGGAAGTGCCAGGTGCCCCAGTTGAGGTGGCCGATCAGCGAGCGCTCGGGGATGCGCACGGTGGCCAGCAGCGCCGAGAGGCGGCGCTGCTGCTCCGCACTGCGCTGCTCGGGCTTCTTGCGCACACCGGTGCAGTCGTCGACTCGGCGCGCGAGCTCGGCGCGCGTGAGCGTGCTGTCCGGCGGCAGGCCTTGCCACAGCGGGTAGGCCGGCTCATCCGCTTTCGGGTGGTTGCCGCAGACGGCCTGGTAGATCACCCGCAGGTCCAGCCGGAAATCGTAGGAGCGGGTGCCGCCGCCGAGCACGCCGCTCGTGAGCAGCACCGCGTCGTACGGAGACTTGCCGGCGCTGGCCGTGGCGAACATGTCCGCGCCGGTGGCTGCCACGCTCGCGCCCCAGCTCTGGCCGTGCAGCACGGTGCGCTGCGGCCGGGCCACCTGCGCGACGAAGATCTGCCGGAGCCGCTCAGTGTCTTGCGCCGCGGCGCGCACGGCCACGCCGCCCTGCCGGTAGGTGGACCCCGCCCAGGCATAGCCGGCCTTCACCATCACGGCCCAGCGGGTCAGGTCTTCGGCGCTGCGTTCGGCCTTGGGCTCGCCGAGCTCCGGCCCACCATGCGCATGCAGCACCAACACGCCGTTCCATTGCGCGGGCATGGCGATCCAGTACGACGCGCCCATCGCGTCGCGGCCGGTGAAGCAGTGCGCGTCCGACGGCACGCCGCTCGGGCATGCGGCTGTCACGGGCCGTGGTGATGAGGATGCAGCCGGGGTTGTCGCTGCAGGCGGCGCCGCAGGAGCGGGTACCGTCGGCTGTCGCATCGAGGTGCAAGCCGAGCCGGCGAGGGCGGTGGCGCAGGCGGCAAGAAAGGTCTTCATGACAGCAGCTTCCGGACCAGAGCCGCCGATCATGAAGCCAGCAGGTGAGGGCACGATCCGCGGTATTACGTAGAGACACAGGCCGCACTCGGCCGCCACGGCGAGGCACGCGGGTTGCCCGCGTTGTCTGCGCCGGCATTCTTCGCCGGCGTCTTCACACGAACGCAAAGGAACCTCCATGCCCCACGCCAATCGACCCTCCGGCCCCGGCAAGCCGATCAACGAACGGCGCGACAGCGTTGCCGAGCAGGAAGAACTCGAAGAATTGGCCCGCGACAACGAGTCCGGCGCAACGGCCGAGCCTGCGGCGGCGGACGCCGGCGATGCCGGCCGCGGCGCGCGACATGCCGAGCGCGACGCGACCACCAAGGGCGAGAATGCGAAGGCCACCAGCGGCAGCCGCCGCGAGCACCCGCGCCAATCCTGACGCAGCCACACTTCAGCAGGACGAACCGCCATGGCCTTGCCCCACGCCGCCCCCGGACAGCCCGTCGACATCCGCCCGCTGGGCGATGCCTTGGCGCACTCTGCTTCGCACGCCATCCTCAAGACCCATTCGCTCGAGCTGATGCGCATCGTGCTGCGCGAAGGGCAGGAGCTGCCGCCGCACGCGGTGCGCGGCGAATGCACGCTGCTGTGCATCGAAGGCGCGGTCAAGATCGAGCAGGGCGGCAGCTTTTGCGAGCTGCTGCCTTGCCAGGTCGTCCTGCTGCCCGCGCGCGGCGAGCATGCGGTGACGGCGACGAAGGACTCGTCGCTGCTGCTCACCGTCCAGCTGCCGCCCGGCCAGCCGGGCAGCGCGTCGTCGACGCAGCCGTGATCAACTCGCCACGCCGAAGCCCGCAAAGTACCAATGCGTGCGGCCAGCGTGGGCGTCGCGTGATGGAAGCAGCATCCCCGCGGTGTGGGGTGCGAAGTCCTTCGAGCCAGGGGGGCGTCAGGGGCGCGCTTGCGACCGCCTGAACTTCAGCCCCTGGTCGCGTGCATGAGCAATGCCGAGCGCGAAGGGCTCGGTAGTTCGTCCGCTAATTTGTCGAGCCGCGCAATTCGCGAACGCCACGTCCGAGCTTGCGGCGTAGCAGCGTGCGCAGCGTGACGCCGTCCGCGTAGCCGACTTCGGCCGCGATGGTGTCGACGCTGGCGCGGCTGGTGCGCAATCGGTGGGCTGCATGTTCGACGCGCAGGTCCTGGAAGTACGACAGCGGCGTCTTGCCCAGCACCCGCTGCAGCCGCCGGGCCAGGGTGCGTTCACTCGCACCGACGGCGCGTGCGGCCTCCGTCAGCGAGAACCCCTGGGCCATGTGCTCGCGCGACCATTGCTCGAAGCGCTCGATCACCGGGTCGGCGTGCGAGAGGTGGTCGGCAATGATGTAGGCGGCCTGCGAGGGCCGCGCATCGATCATCAGGTAGCGGGCCACGATGCTGGCGGCCGCGGGGCTGTGCTGCCGCAGCAGCCACAGCGCGAGATCGAGGTGGGCGAGGGCGGCGCCGGCAGTGACGAGGCATTGCTTGCGCGTCTCGAAGCCAAGCCCGGCAAGGAGGCCGCGGTGCAGGACTTCCTGATCAGTGCGCTGGCCCTGGCCAATCAGGAGGCACGCACGACGGTGTGGTTCGCGCTGCGCCTCGGGCCCACCACCTTCGGCGTGTTCGACGCCTTCGCCGACGACGCCGGCCGGCAGGCCCACCTGAACGGCCCGATCGCCCAGGCCCTGATGGCCCGGGCGGCCGAGCTCTTCAGCGAGCCGCCGCGCATCGACCCGGTGGATGTGCTGGCGGCCAAGCTCGGTTGACGCAGGGCAGCGGCCGCGGACGGTGGTCCGAGGCAGTGACGCGGCTGTTCGAGTGGGCCTCAGGCAGTCCCGAACAGCCGCACGTCCTCTTGCGAATCGCCCAGGCGCGTGAGCTTCTCGAACTGCAGGCCGATCTTGCCCAGCAGGCGGATGGACTTGTCGTTGTCCATCGAGGTGATGGCCACCACGCGCTTGAGGCCGAGGACTTCGCGTGCGTGAGCCATCACCGCGTCCGCCGCCTCGAAGGCATAGCCCTGGCCGCTGTGGCGTTCGAGAAAGGCGAAGCCGATGTCCACGTCATCGAGCGTGTCGCGCTTGATCAGCCCGCACATGCCCATGGGCGTGCCGTCGCTGCGGCGCACGGCGGCCCACAGGCCGAAGCCCACGCGCCGGTACATCGCCACGGGGCCATTGACGATGTAGTCGCGCGCACCCTGTACGTCGCGGATGCCGCGGTCGCCGATGAAGCGCAGCCAGCCCGGCTCGTTGATCAGCTCGAGCACGAAGGCCGCGTCGTCTTCGTTGAGTTCACGCAGGGTCAGGCGATCGGTCTCGAGAACGGTGGTCATGGATCACATCTCAAAGAGAACGTTGCCGCGCGAGCGGCGGGTTCTTGGCGAAGTAGCGCTTGATGCCCGTGCTCAGCGCCTCCACCAGCTGCGACTGGTAGCGCGAGTCGCGCAGCTTCGATTCTTCTTCCGGGTTCGAGATGAAGGCCGTCTCGACGAGGATGGAAGGAATGTCCGGCGCCTTCAGCACCGCGAAGCCCGCCTGCTCGACCTGGCCCTTGTGCAGGCGGCCGACCTTGCCGATCTGCCCGAGCACCTCATGGCCGATCTTCATGCTGTCCTTGATCTGCGCGGTGGTGCTCATGTCCAGCAGGGTGCGGATCACGGTCGCGTCCTTGGCCTTGACGTTCACGCCGCCCACGAGGTCGGCAGCGTTTTCCTTGTCGGCCATCCAGCGCGCGGCACTGCTGCTCGCGCCGCTCTGGCTCAGCGCGAAGACGGACGCGCCGCGCGCCTCTGGCGTGAAGAAGGCATCGGCATGGATCGATACGAAGAGGTCGGCCTGCACGCGCCGCGCCTTGCGCACGCGCTCGTGCAGGGGCACGAAGAAGTCGGCGTCGCGCGTGAGCATGGCGCGCATGCCGGGGATGGCGTTGATCTGGTCGCGCAGCTGCAGGGCCACCTGCAGCACCACGTCCTTCTCGCGCAGGCCGCTCGGGCCGACGGCGCCGGGGTCTTCGCCGCCGTGGCCGGGGTCGAGCGCGACGACGACGAGGCGGTCGAACTTGGTCTGGTGCGGTGGTGCGACGGCGGGGTTCGCAGGCGCCGGCGGGTTGGCCAGGGTGATCGGCGGCGACGATGGCGCCGAAGCCCCTGCCAGCGCGGGCTCGGCCGCCTGGGGCGCGGATGCGCCGCCGGCCGCGGCCGTCACCGGCTTCTCGATCTTGCCGATGAACTCGCCCAGCGCGTCGCGCACCGCTTGCGCCGCCTGCTGGTCGGCGCCTTCCTTGTCGCGGATCAGCGCGAGCAGCGGGTCGCGTTCATGCGTGGGATAGAGATCGAATACGAGCCGGTGCTGGTAGGCCGCCACCGGCGCGAGCGTGAAGACCTGCGGCGCGGTGGGTTGCTTGAGGTCGATGACCAGGCGCACCACGCGCGGCTGGTTCTGGCCCACGCGCACGCCGCCGATGTACGGGTCGTCCGATCGCACCTTGCCCACGAGCTCGCGCAGGCTCGGGCTCAGCTCGAGGCCATCGACGTCGATGACC
Source organism: uncultured Comamonadaceae bacterium (assembly GCA_966211955.1). Classification (GTDB taxonomy): domain Bacteria; phylum Pseudomonadota; class Gammaproteobacteria; order Burkholderiales; family Burkholderiaceae_C; genus Albitalea. Next base: position 338,107 of record CBIHOF010000001.1, read on the forward strand.
AGGCGCGAGGGGTTCTCGGCCACGAAGTGCTTGGCCGACAGGGCCGAATCGGATTCGATGGTGACGCGGGTGTAGTCGGCCGCGGGCCATACCCGCACGGCCACGATGCTCGCGCCGAAGGCCAGCTCGCGGCTGCCCAGCAGCAGCACCGCCGCACCCATGGAGCGAAGGGCCGCGCGGCGCGACATGCGGGCATCAGGCGTGATGGGCACCAGCGTGTTCTCCTCGGTCAACGCAACAGCTCCTGTCCGAGCGGGGTGAGTGCGGCCAGGCTCACGTGCCGCATCTCGTTGTCGCCGATGGCGATGGCGATGCGCAGGTCGGGCACGGGCAGCAGGCCATGCGCCTTGTCGGGCCATTCGGCGAGCTTCAGGCCCTCGGCCGCGAAGATGTCGCGAAAGCCCGCGTCTTCCCATTCCTGCGGATCGTTGAAGCGATAGAAATCGAAGTGCCAGGCGTTGAACCCCGGCAGCTCATAAGGTTCCATCACCGCGTACGTCGGGCTCTTGACGCGCCCCTGCACGCCCAGCGTTTGCAGCAGGTGGCGCACGAAGGTCGTCTTGCCCGCGCCCAGCGTGCCGTGCAGCTCGATGAAGGCCCGCTGCAGGGCAGGGTGGGCCGCCAGGCGCTCGGCCGTGGCGGCGCAATCGGCCTCGCCGGCCCACGCAAGGTTCGCGGTTTCTAGAATCGACGGATGACCGGTGCTCAAGGCTTGAATGTTGAAACGTTGCTGCCACAACTGCGGCAGTGGGCCGCGGCGCTGGGATTTTCACAGATCGGTGTGGCCGATGTGGACCTGGCAACTGCCGAGCCCGGCTTGTCGCGCTGGCTGGACAACGGTTTTCATGGCTCGATGGACTACATGGCCGCGCACGGCCTGAAGCGCGCGCGGCCGGCGGAACTGGTGCCGGGCACCGTGCGTGTCATCACCGCCCGCATGGATTACCTGCCCTCGGCCACGCCCGATGGTTGGCAGGCCATCGAATGGCAACGGCTGTCCGATCCCCTGCATGCGAACGTCTCGATGTATGCGCGTGGCCGCGACTATCACAAGGTGTTGCGGTCTCGCCTGCAGAAGCTGGCCGACAAGCTTGCCGATGCGGTCGGGCCCTTCGGCCACCGGGTATTCACCGATTCGGCGCCGGTCCTGGAAGTGGAACTTGCCTCGCGCAGCGGCATCGGCTGGCGCGGCAAGCACACGCTCACGCTGCACCGGGAAGCCGGGTCGATGTTCTTTCTCGGCGAGATCTACGTGGACATGCCGCTGCCGCTGACCGAGCCGGTGCAGGAGCATTGCGGCAGCTGCACGGCCTGCATCGACGTGTGCCCGACGCAGGCGATCGTCGCGCCATATCGGCTGGATGCGCGCCGCTGCATCGCCTACCTCACGATTGAAGACGGTGGGCCGATTCCCGTCGAGCTGCGCGCGGCCATCGGCAACCGCATCTACGGCTGCGACGACTGCCAGCTGGTGTGCCCCTGGAACAAGTTCGCGCAGCGTGCGACGGTGGCGGATTTCGACTCGCGAGAAGGCGTGACCCACGTGCAGTTGCTGCAGCTGTGGCAATGGAGCGAGGCCGATTTCCTGCGCCACACCGAAGGCAGCCCTATCCGACGCATCGGCCACGAGCGCTGGCAGCGCAACCTTGCGGTGGCCATGGGCAATGCGCTGAGGGCCACGCGCAACGAGGACATTGCCCACGCGCTACGCTCGCGGCAAGACACCGCCACGCCGCTGGTGCGTGAGCACATCGACTGGGCGCTGGCGCAACTCGGGGAAAACTCGGGGGCCCAATCGTAGTTCCCACAATCGCGCGATGGCCGCACAGGCACCATCCTTGCCACCATCGGCGCGACAGAAACGTCGGCCAGGAACCGTCAGTTCACGCAACAGGAGACTTCATGCAACGCAGAACCATCGTCCACGCGGGCCTCGCGAGCCTTGCGCTCGCCGCAAGCGCGGGCGCCTGGGCCCAGGCCTACCCGTCCAAGCCGGTGCGGCTGATCGTGCCCTTTGCGCCCGGCGGCACGACGGACATCATTGCCCGCGTGGTGGCGGAGAAAGCCGGCCCTGCGCTCGGCCAGACCATGATCGTCGAGAACAAGGCCGGCGGCGGCGGCTCGGTGGGTGCCACCGAAATCTCACGCTCGGCGCCCGACGGCTACACGCTGGGCATGGCCACGGTGTCCACCACCGCCGCCAACCCGGCCATCAACCCGAAGATCCCCTACAACCCGCTCACCGACTTCACGCCCATCATCAATGTGGCAGCCACGCCCAACGTGATCGCGGTGCATCCCTCATTCCCCGCCAAGGACTACAAGACCTTCTTGCAGGTGCTCAAGGCCAACCCCGGAAAGTACAGCTACGGCAGCTCGGGCACGGGCGGCATCGGCCATCTGCAGATGGAGCTGTTCAAGAGCCTGTCGGGCACCTTCGTCACGCACATCCCGTACCGCGGCGCGGGCCCGGCCCTGAATGACGCGGTCGCCGGCCAGGTGCCGATGATCTTCGACAACCTGCCCTCGGCACTGCCCTTCATCAAGGACGGACGGCTGATTCCGATCGTCGTGTCGGCGCCCAACCGCCTCGCGCAGCTGCCCAATGTGCCGACCTTCAAGGAGGTGGGCCTGGAGCCGGTGAACCGCATGGCCTTCTATGGCATCCACGGCCCCAAGGGCATGCCCAAGGATATTGTCGACAAGGTCTATGCTGCGATCAAGAAGGCAGTCGAGGACCCGACGGTGAAGAAGCGCATCGAGGACACCGGCTCGATCATCATCGCGAACACGCCGGACCAGTTCTCCGCGCAGATCAAGGCGGAGTACGACGTCTACAAGCAAGTGGTGGTGACGCAGAAGCTCAAGATCGACTAATGGCTTGAGATCCCACTGGACACGGGACAATGCGGGGGCTTCGGCCCCCGCGTTGCTTTTTGGGGCTGAACCCGACACGTCCATGACCTCATGCCATGACCGCAGCACTTTCCAGCAGCGAAGCCATCGACCGTTTCATCGACGCCTTGTGGATCGAGGACGGGCTGGCCGCGAACACGCTGGCGGCTTACCGGCGTGACCTGTCGCTGTACGCGGATTGGCTGGGCAAGACACATGAGCGCGACATCAACACAAGCCGCGAGGCGGACCTGCTGGAGTACGGCATCGCGCGCCACGCAGGCAGCAAGGCCACGAGCACCAATCGCCGGTTGACCGTCTTCAAGCGCTACTTCCGCTGGGCACTGCGCGAGCGCTTGGTGAGCGCGGACCCGACGCTGCGCATGTTGTCGGCGAAGCAGCCGATGCGCGTGCCCAAGGTCTTGAGCGAGGCGCAGGTCGAGGCCTTGCTCGCCGCGCCCGACGTGAACACGCCGCTCGGTCTGCGCGACCGCTCGATGCTGGAGCTGATGTACGCGAGCGGCCTGCGGGTGAGCGAGTTGGTTGGCCTGAAGACGGTGCATGTGAGCTTGCCCGACGGCGCCTTGCGCGCGACGGGCAAGGGTGCGAAGGAGCGGCTGGTGCCGTTCGGCGAGGAGGCGCATGCGTGGATCACGCGCTACCTGGCCGAGGCGCGCAGCGACATCCTGCAAGGCCAGGCGAGCGATGCGCTCTTCGTCACCGCGCGTGGCGGCCCGATGACGCGGCAGATGTTCTGGAAGCTGATCAAGCAGCACGCCCTGCGCGGCGGCGTGCACGTGCCGTTGTCGCCGCACACCTTGCGCCATGCCTTCGCCACGCACCTGCTGAACCACGGCGCCGACCTGCGCGCGGTGCAGATGCTGCTGGGACATGCGGACATCTCCACCACGACGATCTACACGCATGTGGCACGCGAACGCCTGCGCGCGATGCACGCGCAGCACCATCCGCGCGGATGAAGCCCGCGCGCCGAGTTCAGGGGCGTGACGGGAAGATGCCTTCCGTCGCGATGATGAAGTTCGTCCCCAGGTAGGGATTGCGAACAGGCAGTGGCTGGCCGGCGCCCGCGAGGCCGACCTGCGTGGGCGTCAGCGGCACCGGTGCGTTCAGAGCCGTCGACCAGACGGAGGCGCTGCCGGGGCCCGCGCCAGACGCGCCGAGCACGTTGTTGGTGGCCGAAGGCGTCACCGACGGTTCGGTGGCCGTGCCAGCGACCGTGAGCAGGTGGTTGTGCGCCGGCATCTGGTTGCTGAGGATGGTCACTTCCTCGTTGCCGGAGAGCTCGCCTTGCTGGATGCTGCTCAGCCCGGGTCCTTGTCCCATGCCCACTGGTGAGCGACTGCGCAGGTCGGGCAGCCCGAAGGTGACGGTGCCGTTGCCTCCGAACGTGGTTCCGAGAAGCGCGAACAGTGCGGAGTTCGACGCGATCGACATCAGGCTGCCGTCGCAGAACGCGTAGCCACGCGGTGCGAAGTTGAAGCCAACCATCTTGATTTCACCGAGGAAGGGATCGCTCATGGTCTGTTTCTCCCGTGGAGGTGGTACTGCCGGACAGGCGCGCTGAATGCGCCGGATCAGGCCTCCTTGGCCGCAGCCGCGGACGCCTGGGATAGGGCATGGTGGAAGACGATGTGCATGCGCTGCCGGGCGTCGCCCGCGGCCGGCGCGCCTGGCGTGAGCAGCAGCAGGGGCCACTCGTCGTCGCCGCTGCGCACGGTGCAGCTCACCTGGCCCAGTCGCACGCCTTCTGGCAGCGCCACCTCGGCGTGATAGCACTGGTGGTGCTTGTTCATCGCCACGCCCTCGGTGGCATCGACCAGCTCTGCCGGCAGCTCGCCGCTCCAGGGGCCGATGAGACGCCAGATGCGGCCGATGTCGCAGCGCAAGCGCTCGAGGCTCGGGACGTTCATGCGGCATGTGCCTCGCGCGAGGCGGCGTGGGCGCGGCGCATCATCTTCAGGTAGATCCCGTTGTCGGCCACCACGTCGAAACCAAAGCGCCGGTAGAGCTCGTGCGCGCGGTTGAAGGGTTCGACGTGCAACACCGTGTGCAGGCCTCGCAGATCGGCATGTGCAGCCAGCATGGCCATCAGCGCAGTGCCAACCCTGCGTCCGCGCTCGGCCGGCAGGAGCGACAGGTCGATCAGCGAAGCCGTGCCATCGCCGCAATCGCGCCAGTAGAGGCGACCGATGGGTCGACCGGCGCGCAAGAGCACGAGAAAGTCGGCGTCGACAAAGTGTTCCTGGTAATAGCAGTGCTGGAATTCGAACTGCTGCCGCAGGAACTGCTCGCATTGCGATGGCGGCCAGCCGGTGCTGGCCATCTCTTGGACCCGGGTGGAGGCGTAGAGAATTTGCAGGAAACCAAGATCGCGCGTGTCGATGGGGCGCGCTTCGATGCCTCGAAGTGCGGCGCAAGTGCCGGCAATGTGCATTGCGGCCTTCCACCACAGCTGCGCCTGTGCCATCGGTGCTCCCTGTCCTGCTGATGCAGTGTTGGGCGCCATGGTAAGTGCTGGCGCTGCGCGTGCCGGCGTGAACCCTTGGAGCGGGTCGGCTTTATCGCCATCGCTTCGCTGCGTTCTTGGGGCTGCTCGATCCGCGGCATGGACGTCACGGGTCTTTCACACCCCTGCCATGTCCACGTCACCACACCGGCCCACCATGGCCGTCCATGCAACGCGATGCCAACTTCCTGCGCGCATGGTCCGACCCGCCGGCTGATCCGCAGCCGCGCCTGCGGTTTCGCAGCGTCTGGATCTCGGACCTGCATCTTGGAACCCCGGGCTGCCAGGCGCACGCGCTGCTCGATTTCCTCAGGCATGTCGAGAGCGAGAACCTGTTTCTCGTCGGCGACATCATCGACGGCTGGCAGCTGCGTCGAAGCTGGTACTGGCCGCAATCGCACAACGACGTCGTGCAGAAGCTGCTGCGCAAGGCGCGCAAGGGCACCAAGGTGGTCTTCATCCCGGGCAACCACGACGAGTTCGCGCGGCGCTACGTGGAGCACAACTTTGGTGGTGTGGATGTGGCCGAGGAGTGGATCCACGAGACTGCCGATGGCCGCAAGCTGTGGATCGTGCATGGTGATCTCTTCGACGCGGTCATCCAGTGCGCGAAGTGGCTGGCCTATGTGGGCGATTCGCTGTATGAGTTCACGCTGCGGCTGAACCGGCATTTCAACTCGCTGCGCGCGAGGTTGGGACTGCCGTACTGGTCGCTGTCGAAGTACCTCAAGCTCAAGGTGAAGCGCGCGGTGAGCTACGTAGGCGACTTCGAGGAAGCCGTGGCACGCGAGGCCCGCAAGCGCGGCGTGGACGGCGTGGTCTGCGGCCACATCCACCATGCGGAAATGCGCGACATCGGCGGCATCCTTTATTGCAACGATGGCGACTGGGTGGAGAGCCTGACGGCGCTCGTCGAGCATGCGGACGGGCACCTGGAGATCCTCGACTGGTCGGGGGAGGGCCTGCAGGCGCAGCCTGCCGTGGTGAACGTGCCCGTGCGCGAGACGCCCATGCCAGACATGCCCGTTGGCGTGCCGATGCCCGGGGTTCCGATGCAAGACACCCCGGTGACGGCCGCATGAAGCTCGCCCTCATCACCGACGCCTGGCTGCCCCAGGTCAACGGCGTGGTGACCACGCTGCTCGAACTGCAGGATGGGCTTTTGGACCGCGGCCATGAGGTCGTCGTCATCGAGCCCTCGGCCTTCAAGCGCTTCGCCTGCCCGGGTTACCGCGAGATCGAGCTCGCGTGGCGCCCGGGCCGGCAGGTGGCACAGATGCTCGATGCGGCACGGCCGGATGCCATCCACATCGCCACGGAGGGACCGCTGGGCAGCGCCGCTCGGTCATATTGCTTGAAGCACGGCCTGGCCTTCACGACGGCATTCCACACCCGCTTTCCCGACATCCTCAGCAAGGCACTGCATGTGCCGCCGAACTGGGGCTATGCCTGGTTTCGACGCTTCCATGGGCCGTCTTCGGGCGTGATGGTGCCCACCGAAGGGATGCTTCGCATTCTTCAGTCCTACGGCTTTCGAAACCTGCGCCAGTGGTCGCATGGCGTGGACCTGTCGCTGTTCCAGCCCATCGAGGGTGCGGACCTGGGCCTGCCACGCCCGGTGTTTCTGTACGTGGGCCGCGTGTCCTACGAGAAGAACCTCGAGGCATTCTTGAGTCTCGACCTGCCCGGCACCAAGGTGGTGTACGGTGTCGGACCGCTGTTGGAAAGGCTGCAGCGCGAGCATCCGAACGTGCAGTGGCGTGGCGTGGTGCCCCGCCGCGAGCTCGTCAAGGTCTACAGCGCCGCCGATGCCTTCGTCTTCCCGAGTCATAGCGAGACCTTCGGCCTCGTGATGCTCGAAGCCATGGCCTGTGGCCTGCCGGTGGCGGCCTTCCCGGTGCCGGGGCCGCTGGATGTCGTCGGCTCGTGCGATGGCGGCGTGCTGCATGACGACCTGCGGCATGCCGCGCTCCAGGCGCTGAAGATCCCGCGTGAACGTGCCCTTGCCCGGGCACTGCAGTTCGACTGGAAGCCGGTGTGCGACCAGTTCATCGGTTGGCTCACGCCAGCTCGGCCGGGAACGGCCTTGGCGGCTGTCACGAAACCGTCGCGAATCCTTCATAAACTCAATGCATGAGCCCCGACACCGCCGCGCTGAACGCCTTGCCCGCGCTGCTCAGCCGCGAACGCGCCATCCTTGAATTCAACCGCCGCGTGCTGGCACAGGCGCGGCGCGTGGACGTGCCGCTGCTGGAGCGGCTGCGCTACATCTGCATCGTGTCGTCCAACATGGACGAATTCTTCGAGGTGCGCTTCGCCGACTACATCGAGGCCGCGCGCCAGCCGGGCGCGGGCGTCTCCAACCGCGACCTCGAAGGCATCGCCGCCGAGGCGCATGCGCTCATCGACGACCAGTACGCGGCCTTCAACGACGAGGTGATGCCGCTCCTGCATCGCGAGGGCATCGTCATCCTCAACCACGCCGACCGCAACGAGCAGCAGCGCAAGTGGGTGGATGACTTTTTCCAGCGCCAGGTGCGGCCGTTGCTCGTGCCCGTGGGCCTGGACCCGTCGCACCCGTTCCCGCAGGTGGCGAACAAGTCGCTCAACTTCATCGCGCGGCTCACGGGGCTCGATGCCTTCGGCCGCGAGAACACGATTGCGATCGTCAAGGTGCCGCGCGTTCTGCCGCGGGTCATCAAGCTGCCCGCTGCGATCGCACCTGCCGGCAAGCAGGCCTTCGTGCTGCTCACGAGCGTCATCCGCGCGCACCTGGGCGAGCTCTTTCCAGGGCGCGAGGTCGAAGCCTTCTCGCAGTTCCGCGTGACGCGGGACTCCGACCTCGAAGTCGATGAGGACGATGTGGTCAACCTGCGCCAGGCGCTGCGCTCAGGGCTTACCACGCGGCACTTCGGCCAGGCCATTCGGCTGGAAGTCGTCAACACTTGCCCGCCCGCGCTGTCGGAATTTCTGCTCGAGCAGTTCAGCCTGCCGCAGGCGGCGCTGTACCGGGTGAACGGGCCGGTCAACCTCGTGCGACTCGGTCAGCTCATCGACGAGGCCGACGCACCGGCGTTGCGCTTCCCGGCCTTCGAGGGCGCATGGCCCCAAGGTCGGCTGCCGCGGCACGAATCGATCTTCGCGCGGCTGCGGCACAACGACGTGCTGCTGCATCACCCGTTCGAGTCCTTCGAGCCGGTGGTGCAGTTCCTGCGCGAGGCCGTGAACGATCCCGACGTGCTGGCCATCAAGCAGACCATCTACCGCACAGGCAGCGAATCGCCGTTGATGGACTTGCTGATCGAAGCCGCGCGCCGCGGCAAGGAAGTGATGGCGGTGGTGGAGCTGAAGGCGCGCTTCGACGAAGAGGCCAACATCAACTGGGCCGAGCGGCTGGAGGCCGTGGGCGCGCAGGTGGTGTACGGCATCGTGGGCTTGAAGACGCATGCCAAGCTGCTGCTCGTCACGAGGCGCGAGGAAGGGCGGCTGCGGCGATACGCGCACCTGTCCACCGGCAACTACAACCCGAAGACGGCGCGGCTTTACACCGACGTGGGCTACCTCACGGCTGACCCGGAGCTCACCGCGGATGCCGACGCCGTGTTCCAGCAGCTCGCGAGCCTGGGCAAGATGAAGCCGCTCAAGCGGCTGCTGCAGGCGCCGTTCACGCTGCATCGGCGCACGATGCAATACATCGGGATGGTGACGGCCGCCGCGGCGAAAGGCCAGCCGGCGCGCATCGTGGCGAAGATCAATGCGCTCACCGACATGCCCATCATCGAGGCGCTGATCCGCGCGTCGCAGGCGGGAGCGTCCATTGACCTCATCGTGCGCGGCGCCTGCATGCTGCCGCCCGGCATCGAGGGCGTGTCGGACCGCATCCGCGTGCGCTCTGTGGTGGGGCGTTTCCTGGAGCATTCGCGCATCCTCTACTTCCGCTGGGGACCGGCCGAAGAAGACGAAGCGCTGCTCTTGTCCAGCGCCGACTGGATGAGCCGCAACATGTTCCGCCGCATCGAGGTGGCGTGGCCGATTCGCGACCCGGCCTTGCGCCAGCGCGTCATCGACGAATGCCTCGTGCCCTACCTGCACGACGTGCGCGACGCCTGGTCGCTCGCGCCCGACGGCAGCTACGCTCGCGTGGGCACCGAGGGCCCAAGCGCGCAGCAGGCGCTGATGCAGTGGTTCTCGCCCGTCGTGGTGGCGGACAGCTGATGGACCTCATCCTCTGGCGGCATGCCGAAGCACAGGTCGAGCGCGAGGGCCTGGACGACATGGACCGCGCGCTCACCTCCAAGGGCGAGCGGCAGGCGCAGCGCATGGCCGAATGGCTCAACCAGCGGCTTGCGCATTCGACGCGCATCTTCGTGAGCCCCGCGCTGCGTGCGCAGCAGACGGCCAAGGCGCTGGGCAAGAACTTCAAGACGGTGGACGCGCTCGCGCCCGAGGCGACCGGCGAGGCGCTGCTGAAGGTCGCGAAGTGGCCGGATGGCAACGAGCCTGTGCTGGTGGTCGGGCATCAGCCCACGCTGGGCTTCGTCGCCGCCTACCTGCTGAGCGAACATCCGCAGCCCTGGGTCATCAAGAAGGGCGCGGTATGGTGGATCAAGAGCCGCGACAAGGAGGGCTTGTCGCAGGTGGTGCTGCAGGCGGTGCAGGTACCGGAATATCTTTAGCCCCCCAGTCGCTGCGCTCCTGCCCCCGAGGGGCGCCGCCTGGCGGACCGGCGTAGCCGGATCCGCGGGCGTTGGAATGTGGCCCCCCAGTCGCTTTGCTCCTGCCCCCGAGGGGCGCCGCCTGGCGGACCGGCGTAGCCGGATCCGCGGGCGTGGCTTGAGGGGGCTGGCTTCGCGTCGCGTGGTGCGCGCTCTCGACTGGGCCAGTTGTTCAGGCCTTTGCCACGAGGGAGATCGGACCGCCCTTCTCCCACGCGTTCACTTCTTCGCCCAGCAGGTGCATGGTCCGCGGGTTGGTGGCGGCCCAATCGGGGCGGACGTTGATGGTGGCCGTGCCGCCTTGGCTTGACAGCCTGAAGGCCTGGGGATCGACTTCACCACGCGCATGGCACTTGATGATGGCCAAGCGCAGGCACATCACCTGCCAGGCGAAGGCCTCTTGTGCAAGGAGTTCCTCGACCTTGCGCAGGCCGCCGCGCTGCGCGAGCACAAGTTCGGCCAGGCGCCGCTGCTGCGATTGCGAGAAGCCCGCGGCATCGACGTGCGCGAGGATGTACTCGCTGTGTCGGTGGTGGTCATGGTGCGAAATCATCATGCCCACCTCATGCAGCGCGCAGGCCCACTGCAGCTCGCGGCGGGCGTCGTGCGTGGCGCGTGGCTGCACGCTGTCGTAGAGGGCCTCGGCCACCGATTGCACGCGTGCGGCCTGCTGTGCGTCGACCATGAAGCGGCGTTGCAGCTCGCGCACGGAGGCGTCGCGGATGTCCTGGCCGTCGTTCAGCTGCGAGGCGGCGTCCAGGCGCTCATGCAGGTCGAAGATCACGCCCTGTCGCAAGGCGCCGCGCGCCGGCATGAGCTCGGTGATGCCGAAGTGCGCCGCCAGCGTGTACAGGATGGACAGGCCGCCCGCGATCACCGCGCGACGGTCTTCCTTCAGGCCCGGCAGCGAGAGCTTGTCGACCTTGCCGGCCTTGAGGCATTGCTGCATCAGCCAGCGCAATCCATCGGGTGTGATGCGTCCGTCGGTGACCTTGCTGGCCGCAAGCAGCTGCGACACCGCGCCGACGGTGCCCGACGAACCGAGCGCCTCGCTCCAGTTGGATGGCGCGAAAGGCTCGATCGCTTCTTCCAGTTCGGCACCGGCCGCCACTTGTGCCGCGCGGAAGGCGGCCTCGGTGAAGCGGCCGTCGCCGAAGTACTTCATCGACAGGCTGACGCTGCCCACCTGGAAGGATTCAGCCCGCACTGGCTTGCGGCCGCGGCCGATGATCATTTCGGTGGACCGGCCACCAATGTCCACCACCAGCCGCGGCTTGTCGGATGGCTGCAGCCGTGCAACGCCGGCATAGATGAGGCGCGCTTCCTCGCGGCCGGAGATGACCTCGATCGGCGCCCCCAGCACAGGCTGGGCCTGCGCGAGAAACGCATCGCGGTTGCGCGCTTCGCGCAGCGTCTGCGTGGCCACGGCGCGCACCTGCCAGGCTGCAAAGCCTTGAAGGCGCTGCGCGAAGCGAGCGAGGCAGGCGAGCCCGCGCTGCGCGGCCTCGTCGGTGAGGAAGCCGTTGGCGTCGAGTCCAGCGCCCAGGCGCACGGTTTCCTTCAGGTAGTCGATGCGGCGGTACTTGCCCTGGAGGACCTGGCCGATCTCCAGGCGAAAGCTGTTGGAGCCCATGTCGATGGCCGCGAGTTGTCCGGGCCAGCGCGGCGCGCTGCTGTCGGCGACGCGCGCCGCTTGGGGGTCGGAAATCATGGGCGGCATTGTCTCTCTAGAATGCGCGCTCATCCCGAGAGCCCATGACCCTTCTCTACATCGTTATCGCCACGTTCGCGGGTGGACTGCTGTCGGTGCTCATCGCCGCGAGCCTCACGCTCAACGTGCTGTCGCGCCTGGTGCGCGATCTCGTCAGCCTCTCGGCCGGCGTGCTGCTGGGCACGGCCTTGCTCAACGTGCTGCCCGAGGCCTTCGAGAGCCATGCGAGCCCGCAGAGCCTCTTCGCCACGCTTCTGGCCGGGCTGCTGTTCTTCTTCCTGCTCGAGAAGGCCGAGCTGTACCGTCACCAGCATCACCACGAAGGCGACGAGCACCATCACCATCACGGCTTCGACAAGGCGCAGGCCGGGCGTGGCGGCTGGTCGGTGCTCATGGGCGACAGCATCCACAACTTCTGCGACGGCATCATCATCGCGGCGGCCTTCCTGACCGACGTGAGGCTGGGCACGGTCACGTCGCTCGCGATCATCGCGCATGAGATTCCGCAGGAGGTGGGCGACTACATCGTGCTGCTCAACGCGGGGCTCTCGCGTCGCAAGGCGCTCATGTACAACGCCGCGTCGGGCCTGGCCGCGGTGGTCGGCGGCATCGTGGGCTACTTCATCGTCGGGCCCTGGCGCGACCTCTTTCCGTACCTGCTGGTGGTGGCGTCCAGCAGCTTCGTCTACGTGGCGGTGGCCGACCTGATCCCGCAGTTGCAGCACCGCCTGTCGTGGCGCGACACCGCCGCGCAGCTGGCGTGGCTGGGCGGCGGGTTGGCCGTGGTGGTGCTCGCGACGAGCTCACTGCACCACCACTGAACGCGAATCAGCGCACGATCAACACCGGCAAGGTGCAGTGCGTAAGCACCTTCTGCGTTTCGCTGCCCAGCAGCAGCGCGCTCACGCCACGCCGGCCGTGTGACGCCATCACGAGCAGGTCGCACTCCATGCGCTGCGCGTGTTCGATGATGGCTTCCCATGGATGCAGCGCCTCGACGGTGTGCGCGTCGCACTGGATGTCGGCGGCGGCGCAGGCCTCGCGCACGGCATTCACCCGCATCAAGGCGATGCGCTCCTGCGCGTCGAAGAACTCCTGCGGCGGCGTGGGCTGCATCTCGGAGATCGCGCTGTAGGGGAAGGGCTCCTTCACGCTGATGGTGAGAATGCGCGCCCGAAGCGAACGCGCCAGCCCGATGGCGGTGTCCAGTGCCTTGCGGCTGATGTCGGACCCGTCGGTGGGGACGAGGATGCGTTGGAACATGGTCACCTCCTTGCAGTGCAGTGGTGGGTGGAACCTCAGCATCGCAAGAATGGGCGCATGGCCCGCGGGCGTCAAGCCCGGCGGGCCTGGAACGCGGGGAGTCACCCCCGGGCGACGGGGCGCGACGGGTCGGACGACCATTCGCTCCAGGAACCGGGGTAGAGCGTGGATTCACCCAGCCCCGCGAGTTGCATCGCGAAAATGTTGTGACATGCGGTCGCACCCGAGCCGCATTGCTGCACCACGGGCGCGCCGCCGGCCAGCAGCGGCGACCAGTCGGCCCGCAATGCTTCGCGCGACTTGAAGCGGCCCTCGGCATCGAGGTTGTCCTTGAAGAAGCGGTTGAGCGCACCGGGGATGTGACCGGCCTGCTTGTCGATTGGCTCGACCTCGCCGCGAAAGCGCTCGCCGGCACGTGCGTCGATGAGGCGCACGCGACCGAGCTGCGACGCGAGCGTGTCGGCATCCATCGTCGCGACGAGCGAGGGCTTGATCGGGTAGGCCGGTTGCGCCTTCACCGCCGGAACGGCGGATTCGTCCGGGCCTCCCGCCTTCTGCCAGGCAGCGAGCCCGCCATCGAGCAGCGCCACCGTCTCATGCCCCAGCCAGCGCAGCATCCACCAGACACGTGCCGCGTACATCGCGCCTTGTCGGTCGTAGGCGACGACCTGCGTCCCTTCGTCGATGCCCCAGTTGCCGACGGTCTGCGCGAAGGTCTCACGCGTGGGCAGCGGGTGGCGGCCATTGCGGCCGGTCTTCGCGGCGCTCAGGTCGCGGTCGAGGTGCACGTGGCGGGCACCGGGGATGTGCGCCTCGCGGTAGCTGCGCTCGCCCGCGTCGGGGTCCATGAGATCGAAGCTCGCGTCCAGGATGACGAGGCGTTCGTTCGAATCGACGAGCGAGCGCAGTTGCGTGGCGTTGATGAGGGGGTCGTGGCTCATGGGCTGGCGGCGTGGTTTGAGGGTCAGATGCTGTCCGGGCCCGCGGGCACGCTGTCCGGCGGTTTCGGCTGGCTGGACCGCAACTGTGCCGCAAGAACGCCGGCCACGACGATGAAAAGCATGCCGACGATCGCGAGCGTGGTGACGCGGTCGTCGAAGAGCAGCACGCCCCAGCCGTACGAGAAGGCGATGCCCAGGTATTGCAGGCTCGCGTTCACGAGCGGCTTGCCGACGGTGTAGGCTTTCGTCATCAGCAATTGCGCGAGCGTGGCGAGCACGCCAACAGCCAGCAGCAGCGCCGCGCCGGTGAAGGTGTGCCCGTGCCAGCCGAGCGTGAAGGTCATGAGTGCGCCAGCCATCACGCCGCCCAGCGAGAAGTAGAACACCACGCGATGGCTCGGCTCGCCCGCACGGCCCAGGCCGCTCACCTGCAGGTAAGCGGTGGCCGAAAGCATGCCCGACAGCAGGCCGATGAGGCCTGGCCAGAACTGGTTCTGTTCGATGGTGGGTCGCAGGATGAGCGCCACGCCAGCGAAGCCGATGAGCACCGTCACGATGAGCCGAGCCGGCACGCGTTGCGAGCCCATGACAAGCGAGCTGCCGATGAGCAACACGGCCATCCACACCGACGACGCATAGTTCAGCGTGACGGCGGTGGCGATGGGCAGCTTGCCGATGGCATAGAACCACAGGCACAGCGCGGTGACGCCCGTGATGCTGCGCCAGAAGTGCATGGCGGGCACGCGCGTGCGCACGGTGTCGCCCAGCTGCCAGGTGTGCAGTCCCATCACCAGTGCGCCGATGAGGCCGCGGTAGAAGACGATCTCTCCGGTGCCGTAGTGCGCCGACGCCAGCTTGACGCACACGCCCATGAGGGCAAAGAGAAACGAGGCGGAAACCATCAACCATGCAGCGGACATGGCCGGCATTCTGCCGTGTGACGCACGCACGTGCTAAGTGCGGGGCATGCAATTCGCCCGCTGCGCCAGGGGCCGCACGGCGTGCGGCCCTCATCACGTTCGCCGGTTCAGCCGTGCCGCTTCATCACCTTGCGGTACCACTCGTGGAACTGCTGCATGCCGTCTTCCATCGGGCTCTGGTAGGGCCCGGCTTCATCGTCGCCGCGCTCCATCAGCGCCTTGCGGCCGGCGTCCATGCGCAGCGCGATCTCGTCGTCTTCCTCGCAGGTTTCCCAGTAGGCGGCCTGCTGCGCCTGGATGAATTCGGGCTCGAAGGCGGCGATCTCTTCGGGGTAGTAGAACTCCACCACGTTGAGTGTCTTTTGCGGGCCCTTGGGGTACAGCGTGGACACCACCAGCACGTGCGGGTACCACTCGACCATGATGTTCGGGTAGTAGGTGAGCCAGATCGCGCCCTGCTTGGGCGGCTCACCACCTCGGAAGGCGAGCACTGCGTCATGCCACTTGCGGTAGGTGTCGGAGCCTGCCTTGGCAAGTGCGTTGTTCGCGCCCACCGTCTGCACCGAGAAATTCGGCGCGAACTCCCAGCGCAGGTCCTCGCAGGTCACGAACTGGCCGAGCCCCGGGTGGAACGGACCGACGTGGTAGTCCTCGAGATAGACCTCGATGAAGGTCTTCCAGTTGTAGTTGCACTCGTGGACCTGGACCTTGTCCAGGACGTAGCCGCTGAAGTCAAGATCACCGCGCGGGCCCAGCGACGCCAGGTCGGCCGCGATGTCGCGGCCGTTGTCCTCGAAGACCATGCCGTTCCAGGTCCGCGTCTTGTAGCGGTTCAGGTTCAGGCACGGGTCTTGCGCGAAGTGCGGCGCCCCCAGCAACTCGCCCTTCAGGTCGTAGGTCCAGCGGTGCAGCGGGCACACGATGTTGCTGCGCGTGTTGCCGCGCCCGCGCAGCATCACCGCCTGCCGGTGGCGGCAGACGTTGGAGATCAGCTCGATGCCCGTGGGCGTGCGCACGAGCGCACGGCCTTCGCCTTCCTGCAGCAGGGCGTGGTAGTCGCCAACCTCGGGCACCGACAGCTCGTGCCCGAGGTAGCGCGGGCCGTGCTGGTAGATGAGCTCCATCTCTCGACGGAAGAGGTCTTCGTCGAAATAGGCGTTGACGGAGAGTTGTGAGCGCGTGCGCTCGAGAGCTTCAAGGGTGATGCTCAGGTCGGACATGATCCCCGGGATCTCCCAGTGAAAGATTGTCGGCCCGCCCCAGGACCACGAAGGGCCCCTGCATGTGTCCTGGGGAAGAAAGAAAGAACAAAGCCCGCCTCGAAGGGTCCTCGCAGGCGGGCCGCGGATTGTACCCAACGGTGGGCAGGTCGGCCTGACACAGGGTTTGCTGTGGACGCGTCCCCCCAAAGGTGGTTACCTTCATGGGGATTTACAAGGCCCGCGCTGTCTACAATCGGGGGTTTCACCTCGCAAAAATGGCAAGAGCAATCCCGTCTCCCGAAGAGGCCACAGTCACGCCGACATACGAAGACGCCCTGGCCGAACTGGAGCGGCTGGTCGCTGCCATGGAGGGCGGCCAATTGCCCCTGGACAAGCTGCTGGAAAGCTACAAGCGCGGCGCCGAACTGCTGAGCTTCTGCCGTGCCCGACTCGAGGCCGTGGAGCAGCAGGTCAAGGTGCTCGAGGACGGCGAGCTCAAGCCGTGGACATCCGCATGAAGCGAGCCGAATTCGACACCTGGGTGCGAGCCGAACTCGACGCCGTCGAGTCCGCGCTCGACGCCTGGGTCCCCGCCGACAGTCCGGCCGGCCTCGGCCGGGCCATGCGCTACGGCGTGCTGGACGGCGGCAAGCGGGTGCGCCCACTGCTCGTGCTGGCGGCTTGCGAATCGGTCAATGGCAACCGCGAGGCGGCCATGCGCGCCGCTTGCGCGGTCGAACTGATCCACGCGTATTCCCTCATCCACGATGACATGCCCTGCATGGACAACGACGTCCTGCGCCGCGGCAAGCCCACCGTCCACGTGCAGTTCGGCGAGGCCCAGGCCATGCTCGCGGGCGACGCGATGCAGGCCCTGGCCTTCGAGGTGCTGACGCCGCCCGATTCGGCCGCCGTACCGCCCGCCCTGCAGGCTCGCCTGTGCAGCCTGCTGGCCCGCTCCGCCGGCCACGCCGGCATGGCCGGGGGCCAGGCCATCGATCTCGCCAGCATCGGCCAGCCGCTGGACGAACACACCCTGCGCGACATGCACCACCGCAAGACCGGCGCGCTGCTCCAGGCCAGCGTGCTCATGGGCGCGGCCACCGGCAGCACCAGTGCCGCCGAGTGGAAAGCCCTGTCCGCGTACGGCGATGCCCTGGGCCTCGCCTTCCAGGTCGTGGACGACATCCTCGACGTCACCCAGGCATCGGAGACCCTCGGCAAGACCGCGGGCAAGGACCAGGACAACAACAAGCCGACCTACGTGACAGTGCTCGGCCTCGACGCCGCACGCCGTCACGCCGCCGAACTGCGCGACAAGGCGCAGGCGGCACTGGCGCGCAGCGGGCTGGCCGATGCCACCTGGCTGAGCCTGTTGGCCGACAAGGTCGTCGATCGGGACAACTGACATCCGCGCTCTCATGAACCACCACCTGCTGCAATCCATCAACAGCCCGGCCGACATGCGCCGGCTGTCGCGCGTTGAGCTCAAGCAGCTTGCGATCGAGCTGCGCGACTTCCTGCTGCAAAGCGTGGCGCAGACGGGCGGCCACCTGTCGTCCAACCTCGGCACGGTGGAACTCACCGTGGCCCTGCACCACGTCTTCAACACGCCCTACGACCGCCTGGTGTGGGACGTGGGCCACCAGACTTATCCGCACAAGATCCTCACCGGCCGCCGTGACCGCATGCCGTCGTTGCGCCAATTGGGCGGCATCAGCGGCTTCCCGCGCCGCGACGAGAGCGAGTTCGACACCTTCGGCACGGCGCACTCGTCAACCTCCATCTCGGCAGCGCTCGGCATGGCCATCGCGGCCAAGATGAAGGGCGAAGCGCGCAAGGCCGTGGCCATCATCGGCGACGGTGCGATGACGGCCGGCATGGCCTTCGAGGCGCTGAACAACGGCGGCATGCCGCACGCTTGCGGCCTGGCCGACATGCTCGTGATCCTCAATGACAACGACATGTCCATCTCGCCGCCGGTGGGGGCACTGAACCGCTACCTCGCCCGGCTGATGAGCGGCAAGTTCTACACCGCCGCACGCGAAGGCGCCAAGAGCGTGCTGAAGAACGCGCCGCCCCTGTTCGAGCTTGCACGCCGCTTCGAGGAACACGCCAAGGGCATGGTCGTGCCGGGCACGATCTTCGAGGAGTTCGGCTTCAACTACGTCGGCCCGATCGACGGCCACGACCTCGACTCGCTCATTCCGACGCTCGAGAACCTGCGCGACAAGCCCGGCCCGCAGTTCCTGCACGTCGTGACCAAGAAGGGCTATGGCTACAAACTGGCCGAAGCCGACCCGGTCAACTACCACGGCCCGGGCAAGTTCGACCCCGCGGTCGGCTTGCAGAAGCCGGCAGTCGCGCCCAAGACCACCTTCACCCAGGTCTTCGGCCAGTGGCTGTGCGACATGGCCGAGAAGGACAAGCGCCTCGTCGGCATCACGCCGGCCATGCGCGAAGGCTCGGGCATGGTGGAGTTCGAGAAGCGCTTTCCCCAGCGCTACCACGACGTGGGCATCGCCGAGCAGCATGCGGTCACCTTTGCCGCCGGCCTTGCGTGCGAAGGCCTGAAGCCGGTGGTGGCCATCTATTCGACCTTCCTGCAGCGCGCCTACGACCAGCTGATCCACGACGTGGCGATCCAGAACCTGCCGGTGGTGTTCGCGCTCGATCGCGCTGGCCTCGTGGGCGCCGATGGTGCGACGCATGCGGGCGCCTACGACATCGCCTACTTGCGTTGCGTGCCCAACATGAGCGTGCTCACGCCGTCCGACGAGAACGAGTGCCGCCAGCTGCTGTACACCGCCTTCAAGCAAGACCACCCGGTCGCCGTGCGCTACCCGCGCGGCGCGGGCATCGGCGCCGAGATCAAGGCGGAGATGACCGAGATCCCCTTCGGCAAGGGCGAGATCCGCCGCGAGGCCACCCGCACCGCAGGCCAGGGTGGCAAGCGGGTCGCCATCCTCGCCTTCGGAACCTTGCTGCATCCGGCTCTTCAGGCCGCCGAGCGGCTGGATGCCACGGTGGCCAACATGCGCTTCGTCAAGCCGCTGGATGTCGCGCTGGTGACTGAACTCGCGCGCAGCCATGATGCAATCGTCACGGTGGAAGAAGGCTGCGCCATGGGTGGCGCCGGCAGCGCTGTGTTGGAAGCGCTGCAAGAGGCCGGACTCACGACGCCGGTGCTGGTGCTGGGCCTGCCCGACGAGTTCGTCGAGCATGGCGACCCGGCAAAGCTGCTGGCGAAGTGCGGGCTGGACGCCGCCGGCATCGAGCAGGCGGTGCTCAAGCGTTTCGGGGCGCGTCCTGCCCTGGTGAGGCCGGCCGTCAACCACTGATCGCCACACATCCGCCGGCCGGGCATTCGGCGGATTCGAACGCCGTGTTCATGCCCTTGGGGCCACAAGGTTGGCCGATTGATGACATCCTTTTGGGCACTGACATGAGCGGAAGGCCCGCGCGGTGGCAAGACCAGAGCACTGCACGGGGACTCGAATGAATCACATGAGCAATCTCAAAGACGCGCTGCATATTCCCGACACGCAAAGCGAACGCGACGAGCGGCACCTGGCCATCCAGCGCGTCGGTGTGAAGGACGTGCGCTACCCGGTGGAGCTTCGCATCGGCCGCGCCGTGCTGCCCACCGTCGCGCAATGGGACCTGGACGTCGCGCTGCCGGCAGAGCAGAAGGGCACGCACATGTCGCGCTTCGTCGCGTGGCTCGATGCCATCGACGCGCCGCTGGATCTGGCGAGCCTGCGCGATGGCTTTGCAAACATGCTCGAGAAGCTTCACGCGAACGAAGGCCGCATCGAGGCGCGCTTTCCCTTCTTCCTGCGCAAGCGCGCGCCGGTGTCGGGCGTGGAAAGCCTGCTCGAATACCAGGGCCGCTGGATCGCCGAAGCACGGGCCGGCGTCACGGCCATCTGGGCCGAGGTGGTGGTGCCGGTGAAATCACTGTGCCCCTGCTCCAAGGAAATCTCCGACTACGGCGCGCACAACCAGCGCTCGCACGTCACCATCCGCGTCGAGCTGAAGGAAGAGATCGAGTGGATCGAGCTCGTGCGCTTTGCCGAAGAGAGCGCGTCCAGCGAGATATGGCCCATGCTCAAGCGCGCGGACGAGAAGTGGGTCACCGAGCGGGCCTACGAGAACCCGAAGTTCGTCGAGGACCTGGTGCGCGACGTGGCGCTGCGGCTCAATGCCGACGCGCGCATCGGCCGCTACAGCGTGGACGTCGAGAACTTCGAGAGCATCCACGCGCACTCGGCGTACGCCCGCATCGAACGCTGAGCGCGTTTTTCATCGGAATGCTGGACGGTGCGCGGCCGTCCTCAATATGCATGATGGCCTCGTCCGGCAAGTGACGAACACTGTGCGCCTCTTGTGCCAAAGGGGCTGCCATGTTGATCTTCACGAATCGGGCGATGAACCACGGCGGCGACGAGTCGGCCTTCGAGCGCCGCTTCGTGCCTGGCGGCACGCGACTCGGGTTCGCTTCTGTCAGCATGGCGACGTCTGGAGGCGGACGCTTCGCAGTCAGGGATGCCCAGATCGATGCCGACGACAAGACGGCGCTTGATGCCCTCCTGCCGATCTTCCGTGACGACCAACCCGTGCTCGTGTACCTGCACGGCAACAACAACACGCCGGCAGCCTGCTTCGAGCGATGCCAGAGGCTGGAAGCGCTGTACGGCTTTCAGACCATCGGGTTCTCCTGGGCCTCCGAAGGGTTCCTGGCGGACGGCAGTGCATTGCCGGCGTCGGCCTCGGCGCCGGACAATGTGGGCGACGAGCAAGACCTCGGCAAGGTTCGTGCTGCCAATCGGACACTGGGCAGCATCCAGGACAAGATCCGGCGTTATCACCAAGCCAAGACCAACGCGCAGGATTCGGTCGACGCTGTCGCGCGGTTTCTTCGCCTGTTGGGGACAGCACGTTTGCATGCCAACGTACAGCCGTTCACGATTGCGGCGCACAGCCTCGGCGCCCATTTGTTGCAGTACACGCTCGATGTCCCGGGTGGCGGCGAATCGGTCGGAACGGCGCACAACGTCGCGCTCCTGGCGCCTTGCGTGCGGGCCGCTGGCCATCGCGACTGGTTGTCCCGAGTGACCCCGAAAGGTCAGGTCTTCGTCACCTACAACCTCGGCGACTCGGTGCTCTTCGGCGCCTACGTTGCTGATGGGAGCCAGACCAAATTGGGCACCGACCCCGGCATGGATCGGCTGCGCTCGCCGGCGGTGCGCTATGTCAGCTTCAGCAACGCATCAGTGGGCTTCGGTGGTCATGGTTATTTCGTGATGGATGACATGCCCAAGAAGTCGCTGGCGTTGTTCCGGCGCATCTTCGGCTCGCACCGAGACATCGACCTCTCCCAGGGCGAGTACCCACGCAAGGTGTATCCGGTGGGTTGCGATGAGGATGGCGTCACCTGTTACATGGCCAAGCCGACGGAGGTCGATGGCGGCTGACGGACGCGCTGCGTCCGGCAACCGCCAGCCCGACTCAGGCCGTCGCGACGGGGATCTTCCCGATCTTCGCCTGCCATTCCTTCGGGCCTGTCTGGTGCACCGAGGTGCCCGTTGAATCGACGGCGACGGTGACGGGCATGTCCTTCACGTCGAACTCATAGATGGCTTCCATGCCGAGGTCCGCGAAGCCGACGACCTGCGCGCCCTTGATCGCCTTGGCGACGAGGTAGGCCGCGCCGCCCACGGCCATCAGGTAGGCGCTCTTGTGCTTCTTGATCGCATCGATGCCGGCGGGCCCACGTTCGGCCTTGCCGATCATGCCGATGAGGCCGGTCTGCGCCAGCATCATCTCGGTGAACTTGTCCATGCGGGTGGCCGTTGTCGGGCCGGCCGGGCCCACGACTTCATCGCGCACCGGATCGACCGGGCCGACGTAGTAGATGACGCGGTTGGTGAAGTCCACCGGCAGCGTCTCGCCCTTGGCGAGCATGTCCTGGATGCGCTTGTGCGCGGCGTCTCGGCCGGTGAGCATCTTGCCGTTGAGCAAGAGCGTGTCGCCGGGCTGCCAGCTCGCCACTTCTTCCTTGGTGAGCGTGTTGAGGTCCACACGCTTGCTCTTGTTGTAGTCGGGCGCCCACTTCACGTCGGGCCACAGGTCCAGGCTCGGCGGCTCGAGGTAGGCGGGGCCGGAGCCGTCGAGCACGAAGTGCGCATGGCGCGTCGCGGCGCAGTTGGGGATCATCGCGACCGGCTTGCTGGCCGCATGCGTCGGGTAGGTCGCGATCTTCACGTCCAGCACGGTGGTCAGGCCGCCCAGGCCCTGCGCGCCGATGCCCAGCGCATTGATCTTGTCGCACAGCTCGATGCGCAGCTCCTCGACCTTGTTCTGCGGGCCGCGGGCCTTCAGCTCGTACATGTCGATGTCCTGCATCAGGCTTTCCTTGGCGAGCAGCATCGCCTTCTCGGCCGTGCCGCCGATGCCGATGCCCAGCATGCCCGGCGGGCACCAGCCGGCGCCCATGGTCGGCACCGTCTTGAGCACCCAGTCGACGAGCGAGTCGCTCGGATTCATCATCACGAACTTGCTCTTGTTCTCGCTGCCGCCGCCCTTGGCCGCGATCTGCACGTCCACGGTGTTGCCGGGCACGAGCGTCATGTGGATGACGGCGGGCGTGTTGTCCTTGGTGTTCTTTCGCTCGAAATGCGGGTCGGCGACGATGCTCGCGCGCAGCTTGTTCTCGGGGTCGTTGTAGCCGCGGCGAACGCCTTCGTTGACGGCGTCCTCGATGCTGCCGGCGAAGCCCTCGAAGCGCACGTCCATGCCGATCTTAAGGAACACGTTGACGATGCCGGTGTCCTGGCAAATGGGGCGCCGGCCTTCGGCACACATCTTCGAGTTGGTGAGGATCTGCGCGATCGCGTCCTTGGCCGCCGGGCTTTCCTCGCTCGCATAGGCGCGCGCGAGGTGGGCGATGTAGTCGGACGGGTGGTAGTAGCTGATGTACTGCAGGGCGCCGGCGACGCTCTCGACGAGGTCGGCGTAGCGGATGGTGGTGGTCATGGCGTGAGTGGGCAAGGAGGAGCGGGAGGGACCGGCCGATTATCCCAGGGCGGCCCGGCCGGGCCGTGTGTGGATTCCACGGTCATTGGCCGCGGTCAAGGGGTCGTCAGTGGTGCTTCTGGGGCTGCGGCAACAAACGGTCAGCCATCGCGATCGCCATGGCCGACAACAGGAAGGCGAGGTGGATGCAGGTCTGTGCAATCAGCACCCGGTCGCTCAGGTTCTCGGCGTTGATGAAGGTCTTGAGCAGGTGGATCGAGCTGATGCCGATGATGGCGGTGGCGAGCTTGACCTTCAGCACCGACGCGTTCACGTGGCTCAGCCATTCGGGCTGGTCGGGGTGGCCTTCCAGGTCCATGCGGCTCACGAAGGTCTCGTATCCGCCCACGATGACCATGATCAGCAGGTTGGAGATCATGACCACGTCGATCAGGCCGAGCACGACAAGCATGATGGTGGTCTCGGTCAGCTTGGTGGCTTGCGAGCCTGGCGACACCACGTCCAGCAGGGCCTGGAGCGCCGTCTGGTTGCCCATGGCCGCCTCGATGAGGTGCACGAGTTCGACCCAGAAATGGAACACGTAGACCACTTGCGCCAGGATCAACCCCAGATACAGCGGCAATTGCAGCCATCTGCTCATGAAGATGAGGTTGGGCAGGGGGCGCAGCTTGGGCGCGCGCGGCGCGGGTTCTTGGGTCATGGGGGGTGCTTCAGGGATTTGTCCGATTGCCCAAAATTGTAGGTGGGCGAACCATCGGGTAGTCACATGGACCGCCCACGCTCAGAGTAAGGCGTTCGTAAGAGCACCTCCCTAAGGTGCGAGCCAATCGCAACCCGGAACCTCGCAGGAGACAAGAATGTCTGAACACGCCAGCAAGTTGTACCCCGCACCAGAGGCCTTCGCGAAGGCCGCGCATGTGTCGGGGATGGCTGCGTATGAAAAGCTCGTGGCCGAGGCTCGCGACGATTACGAAGGCTACTGGGCTCGGCTCGCACGCGAGCTGGTGAGCTGGAAGAAGCCCTTCACCAAGGCGCTCGACGAGAGCAACGCCCCCTTCTTCAAGTGGTTCGAAGACGGCACGCTCAACGTGTCGTACAACTGCCTGGACAAGAACGTCGAGGCGGGCCTGGGCGACAAGACCGCCATCATCTTCGAGGCTGACGACGGCAAGGTCACCAACGTCACTTACAAGGACTTGCTCTCCAGGACCTGCCAGATGGCCAATGCGCTTCGCGCGCAAGGTGTGAAGAAGGGCGACCGCGTCGTCATCTACATGTCGATGTCGGTGGAAGGCGTGGTCGCGATGCAGGCCTGCGCGCGCATCGGTGCGACGCATTCGGTGGTGTTCGGAGGCTTCTCGGCGCAATCGCTGCGCGACCGCATCGAGGACGCCGGCGCAGTCATGGTCGTCACCGCCGACGAGCAATTGCGCGGCGGCAAGCAGCTGCCCTTGAAGGCCATCGTTGACGAGGCGATCGGCCTGGGCGGTTGCGACAGCATCAGGAACGTCATCGTCTACAAGCGCACCGGCGGCAACATCGCCTGGACCGACAAGCGCGACCTGTGGATGCATGAGCTCACCGCCAAGCAGCCCACCACCTGCGAGCCGGAGTGGGTGAGTGCGGAGCATCCTCTCTTCCTGCTCTACACATCCGGCTCGACCGGCAAGCCCAAGGGCGTGCAGCACTCCACCGGCGGCTACCTGCTGATGGCCGCGCTCACCACGAAGTGGACTTTCGACCTGAAACCCAACGATGTGTTCTGGTGCACGGCGGACATCGGCTGGGTGACCGGTCATACCTACATTGCCTACGGCCCGCTCGCACTCGGCGCGACGGAAATCGTCTTCGAAGGCGTGCCCACCTATCCGGACGCGGGCCGCTTCTGGAAGATGATCCAGGACCACAAGGTCACGGTGTTCTACACGGCACCGACGGCCATCCGCTCGCTCATCAAGGCCGCGGAAAGCAACGACGCGGTGCACCCGAAGAAGTACGACCTGTCGAGCCTGCGCATCCTCGGCTCGGTGGGCGAGCCCATCAACCCTGCGGCCTGGGAGTGGTACCACGAGCACGTGGGTGGCGGCCGCTGCCCGATCGTCGACACCTTCTGGCAGACGGAGACCGGCGGCCACATGATCACACCGCTGCCGGGCGCCACGCCGCTGGTGCCGGGCTCGTGCACGCTGCCCTTCCCGGGCATCGAGGCCGCGGTGGTCGACGAAACGGGCAAGGACGTGCCGTGGGGGCAGGGCGGCATCCTGGTGGTGAAGAAGCCGTGGCCCTCGATGATCCGCACCATCTGGGGCGACCCGGAGCGCTACAAGAAGAGCTACTACCCGGCCGATTTCCAGGGCAAGTATTACCTTGCGGGCGACGGCGCCATCCGGGACGAGAAGACCGGCTACTTCACCATCACCGGCCGCATCGACGACGTGCTGAACGTGTCGGGCCACCGCATGGGCACGATGGAAATCGAATCGGCGCTGGTGAGCTGCACCGAGCTCGTGGCCGAAGCCGCGGTCGTGGGCCGGCCGGATGACACCACCGGCGAGGCCATCTGCGCCTTCGTCGTGCTCAAGCGTGCGCGCCCGACGGGCGACGAGGCCAAGGCCATCGCCAAGCAATTGCGCGACTGGGTGGGCAAGGAGATCGGGCCGATCGCCAAGCCCAAGGACATTCGCTTTGGGGACAACCTGCCCAAGACGCGCTCAGGCAAGATCATGCGCCGCCTGTTGCGTTCGGTCGCCAAGGGCGAGGCGGTGACGCAGGACACGAGCACGCTGGAGAACCCGGCAATCCTCGACCAACTGGGCCAAGCGTATTGATTGGGCCCCCCAGTCGCTGCGCTCCTGCCCCCGAGGGGCGCCGCCTGGCGGACCGGCGAAGCCGGCTCCGCGGGCGTGGCTTGAGGTGCGCTTCGCTTCGCTCGCTGGTCCGCGGCACGCTGAAAATGACAAAGGCTCCATTGCGGAGCCTTTGTCATTGCAGGACCGGTAGAGCTGACGAAGTAGCCAGGGAGCCAGAGTGCGAGCGAAGCGTGTATCAAGCCACGCCCGCGGAGCCGGCTTTGCCGGTCCGCCAGGCGGCGCCCCTCGGGGGCAGGAGCGCAGCGACTGGGGGGCTCACTTCTGCGAAAGCACCCACTGCACCAGGGTCTTCGCTTCCGCTTCGCTGACTTGCGGGTTCGCGGGCATCGGCACCGCGCCCCAGACGCCCGAGCCGCCCTTCAGGACCTTCTGCGCCAGCTTGTCGGCGGCGTCCTTCTGGCCGGCGTACTTCGCGGCGACGTCCTTGTAGGCGGGGCCCACGACCTTCTTGTCGACGGCGTGGCAGGCCATGCAGTTCTTTTGCTGAGCGAGCTGCGGATTCGCGAACGCGGGCGCGGCGGCCAGGGCAAGAATCACGATGGACAGGGATTTCATGGGTTCCTTTCGCACCTCGTGCGGTGGGGGTGTGAGCTACAGTGCGCTAACGGATTGTAGGGATCGTGCGTTGACCCGTGCCTTCTCGGCAGCAAGTCCCAGAACGTGAGAATGTCACCATGTATTTTGTCGTCCTTGGGGTGATTCTGTTGTTGATGTGGATCACCGACTTCGGTCCCGTGGGGGCGTGGGCGTGGTGGGCCATCTTCTGGCCATTTGTCTGTGCCGTGCTGTGGTGGTGGTTCGCGGATGTTTCGGGCTGGACCAAGCGACGCGAGATGGACAAGATGGACCAGAAGAAGCACAAGCGCCGCGTCGAGACCCTGGACAAGCTTGGCATGGACGCCAAGGGCCGCCGCGGCCGAAGTGAATCAGCCAAGCAGGCGCGAAGAAGGTTTTGAGCCCCCAAGTCGCTGGCGCTCTTGCCCCCGAGCGGCGCCGCCCAGCGGACCGGCGAAGCCGGATCCGCGGGCGTTGCTTGATGGGGCGCTCGCTCGGCTACTCGAATTTATCCAGGACTGCGCCTGAGCTGGCGCTTGACGCGCTCTTGGCGAACTTTGCCAGCACGCCTCGGGTGTAGCGCGGGGCGGGCTTCTTCCACTGCGCTCTGCGGCGCGCGAGTTCTTCATCGCTGACGTTGAGCTGCAGCGTCAGCGTGTGGGCGTCGATGGTGATGGAATCGCCTTCCTGCACGAGCGCGATGTTGCCGCCCTCGTAGGCCTCCGGCGCAACGTGTCCCACGACCATGCCCCAGGTGCCGCCGGAGAAGCGGCCGTCAGTGATGAGGCCGACGGATTCGCCGAGACCTTGGCCGATGAGTGCACCGGTGGGCGCCAGCATTTCCGGCATGCCCGGGCCGCCCTTGGGGCCGAGGTAGCGCAGCACCATCACGTCGCCCGCGACGATCTTCTTGGCCATGATGGCCGCGAGCGCCGACTGCTCATCGTCGAACACGCGCGCCGGCCCGGTGATCACCGGGTTCTTCAGGCCGGTGATCTTTGCCACGCAGCCTTCGGGGGACAGGTTGCCCTTGAGGATGGCGAGGTGGCCTTCGTCGTACATCGGCTTGTCGATCGGGCGGATCACTTCCTGGTCGGGCGAGAGATCGGGCAGCTCGGCCAGCGTCTCTGCCACGGTCTTGCCGGTGATGGTGATGCAATCGCCGTGCAACAGGCCGGCCTTGAGCAACACCTTCATCACGGCCGGGATGCCGCCTGCGCGATGCAGGTCGACGGCGAGGTACTTGCCGCTCGGCTTGAGGTCGCACAACACCGGCACGTTCTTGCGTACGCGCTCGAAGTCGTCGATGGTCCATTCGACCTCGGCTGCGTGGGCGATGGCAAGGAAGTGCAGCACTGCATTGGTCGAGCCGCCCGTGGCCATGATGACCGCAACCGCGTTCTCGATCGCCTTCTTGGTGACGATGTCCCGCGGCTTGAGGTCCTTCTTGATCGCCTCGACCAGCACGCGCGCCGATTCGCGCGTGGACGCAACCTTCTCGTCGTGCACGTTGGCCATGGTCGAGCTGTAAGGCAGGCTGATTCCCAGTGCCTCGAAGGCCGAGCTCATGGTGTTGGCGGTGTACATGCCGCCGCACGAGCCGGTGCCGGGGATGGCGCGGCGCTCGATCTGGCAGAAGTCTTCCTCGCTCATGTTGCCGGCGCTGAACTGGCCGACCGCCTCGAAGACGCTCACGATGTTCAGGTCCTGGCCCTTGTAGTGGCCGGGCAGGATGGTGCCGCCGTAGACGTAGATCGCCGGCACGTTGGCGCGCAGCATGCCCATCAGGCCGCCGGGCATGTTCTTGTCGCAGCCGCCGATGACAATGACGCCGTCCATCCACTGGCCGCCGACGCAGGTCTCGACACAGTCGGAGATGACTTCGCGCGACACCAGCGAGTACTTCATGCCCTCGGTGCCCATGGCCATGCCGTCGCTGATGGTGGGCGTGCCGAAGAGCTGCGCATTGGCGCCGGCTTCTTTCAGGCCCTCGACGGCCGCATCGGCCAGCTTCTGCAAGCCGGAGTTGCACGGCGTGATGGTCGAGTGGCCGTTGGCGACGCCGACCATGGGCTTGCCGAAATCGCCCTCCTCGTAGCCCATGCCGTAGTACATGGAGCGGTTGGGGGCGCGTGCGACGCCCTCGGTGATGTTCTTCGAGCGGCGGTTGAAGCTCATGATCGATCTCTCGGTGACTCGGGTTGGCGCGGGGAACGGAGCCGGCAATGATAGCGGGCGCCTTTATCATCGCGCCTCAAACGGAGCACCCCGGCGCATGCTTGTCCATCCACAGTTCAACCCGGTCGCCCTGCAGATCGGCCCGGTCGCAATCCACTGGTACGGCATCACCTACCTCGTCGCCTTCGGACTCTTCCTGTGGCTGGCCTCGCTGCGCGTCAAGCAGCCGCAGTTCGCCGATCGCGGCTGGACGCGGCGCGACGTGGAAGACCTGCTGTTCTTCGGCGTGCTGGGTGTGGTGGTGGGTGGGCGACTGGGCTACGTGCTCTTCTACGTCTTCCCGGAGAACCCGCTCGACGTCTTCGCGGTGTGGAAGGGCGGGATGTCCTTCCATGGCGGGCTGCTGGGCGTGATCATCGCGATGGCCGTCTTCGCGTGGCGGCGTGGCCGGCCGTTTCTCGAGGTGACCGACCTCATCGCTCCCTGCGTCCCGCCGGGTCTTGCGTCGGGTCGCATCGGCAATTTCATCAACGGCGAGCTGTGGGGGCGGCCGGCGGATGCGACGCTGCCCTGGGCAATGGTCTTCCCGCAGGCGCACGATGCGGTGCCCACGCCGCGGCACCCGTCGCAGCTGTACCAGTTCGCGCTCGAAGGCGTGCTGCTCTTCATCCTGCTTTGGTTCTTTGCGCGCAAGCCGCGCGCCACGGGCGTGGTGTCGGGTGCCTTCCTCGTGGGCTACGGCTTCTTCCGCT
Source organism: uncultured Comamonadaceae bacterium (assembly GCA_966211955.1). Classification (GTDB taxonomy): domain Bacteria; phylum Pseudomonadota; class Gammaproteobacteria; order Burkholderiales; family Burkholderiaceae_C; genus Albitalea. Next base: position 367,674 of record CBIHOF010000001.1, read on the forward strand.
TCATCGTCGAATACTTCCGCGAACCCGATCGCGAACTGGGCCTGCAGGCGCTGGGCATGAGCCGCGGCCAGTGGCTGTGCGTGCCGATGGTGGCCGCAGGCATCGCGGTCTGGTGGTGGTCCAACCGCAAGAAAACGGCCAACGCATGAGGCAGATCTTCCTCGACACCGAAACCACGGGCCTGAGCCCGGAGTCCGGCGATCGCATCATCGAGATCGGCTGCGTGGAGATGGTCAATCGCCGCCTCACCGGCCGCAACCTGCACTTCTACTTCAACCCCCAGCGTGCCAATCACGAGGATGCGGTCAAGGTGCACGGCTTGACCGATGAATTCCTCGCCGACAAGCCGCTCTTCGGGTCGCTCGCCGACGAGATCATCGAGTACGTGTCGGGCGCCGAGATCATCATCCACAACGCGGCCTTCGACGTGGGCTTCCTCAACGAAGAGCTGCGCCGGCTCGGGCGTCCGAAATTCACCGAATTCGTGGGTGCGGTGAGCGACAGCCTGACGATGGCGCGCGAGATGTTCCCTGGCAAGTCGAACTCGCTGGACGCCCTGTGCAAGCGCCTGGAGGTCGACAACTCCAACCGCTCCCTGCACGGCGCGCTGCTGGACGCGGGGCTGCTGGCAGAGGTCTACATCAACATGACGCGTGGCCAGAACTCGCTCGTCATCGATTCCGCCGAGAGCACGAGCGGCGAGATCGCCATCGCCGCGATCGACTTCAGCGCCTTCACGCTGCCGGTGCTGCTGGCCACCGAGGAAGAGGCCACGGCACACGCCGGCGTGCTGGCCGATCTGGACAAGGCATCGGGCGGCAAGACGATCTGGAAAATGCTTATGGCATAATCCAAGGCTGTCCCGAATCTCGGGTGGTTAGCTCAGCGGTAGAGCACTGCCTTCACACGGCAGGGGTCACAGGTTCAAACCCTGTACCACCCACCAATCTGCAAAGGCCTGCGCGTCGTCAAGACCGCAGGCCTTTTTGCTTTGGCGGCCCGCAACGGATGGCTTCGTGTGGATTCCTGTGGAAACTGCGGATGGCAGCGTCAGCGTCCGTTCAGCAACAATACTTTACAAGGGCAGGCTGTCCGAAGAGGCAGTGGCGCGAGGGGCGCCGTCCCACTCCATGCGGGCCCAAGAGGCGCGCTCCACAGGACCGAGTCATCCATGTCTTCGCAAGCCGCGCGCGCGCCGTCCCGCCCTTGGGCGGTGCCGCTCTCCCTGGCCCTCATCGGGCTGGTGTACCTGTGGTTCTGGATGGTGGTCTCGCACCGCATTGCGGGCCGCCCCTTCGAGGGTTTCGCCAAGGTCTTCATGACCGGCTGCGGCGACTTCGAGCATTTCTATTTCGGTGCGCGCGCGCTTCGCGACGGCACCGATCTCTATGCGTCCGGGGTACGCGGCTACATCTACCCGCCGCTGATCGCCTTCCTGTTCACGCCGCTCACCTTGTTCAGCGTGCAAACGGCGGCGTGGATCATGCTCGTCGTCAACTTGGCGCTCGGCCTTGTCTGCACCTGGGTGCTGTCGCAGGAAGTGGTCAGGCGCCTGGACATCGAGGCCACCTTCGAACGAGTGATCGTCGTGATGGCAGTTACCACGCTGCTGGCTGCGCCCAAGCTGCGCAGCGAATTCCAGATGTGGCAGACGAACATCCTGCTCATGACTGCGCTGGTGTTCGCGCTGCGGGCGCTGGACAAGCGCCCCTGGCTCGCCGGGCTGCTGCTGGGCTTCGCGTTCAACATCAAGTACCTGCCCATCGTCTTCCTGCCCTACCTGCTGTTGCGCCGGCGCAACCAGGCGGCGGGGTGGTTCGTCATCGGCATCGGCGTGTTCGCACTGGTGCCTGCGCTCGTGTCGGGCTGGGGCGCGAACCTCGCGAACTGGGCGGTGGCGCTGTCGGGCATCGCCCATCTGCTGGGCCTTTCCACGGCGCTGCCTGAAGCCGCCAATGTCGACCCGATCGGCATCGGGCACAGCATCTCAATCACCAGTGGCTTGTCGCGCATGCTGGGGGAGGGTGCAGCGCCATCGCACGCCATGAGCGTGGCCGCCTGCGTGGCCATCGCAGCAGCCCTTGTGCTCAACTGGGTCTACGCCGACCGCGACAAGCCGGTGCTCAGCTGGCCGAGTGTGGACAAGCAAGACTTGCAGCCTCATCGCGGCATGGTTGCGCTCGAATGGGCGGCACTGATGGCGCTCGCGCTTGCCTTCAGTCCTCAGACCAACCCGCGCCACGCGAGCATGTTGATGATGGCCTTCGCCCCGCTGGCGGCGATGCTGTGCTTTCCGTCCAACAAAGCCTCGCGCTGGCCGGCGCTGGCGGCGACGGCCATCCTGTTCTTCGGCCTGGCGTTTCCGCCGAACACGCCGGAGTTTGTGCGCCAGCTCGTGTGGTGGCGCATGGTGGGCGGTGCCGGCTGGTGCATGGTGTTGATGCTGCCCTTCTTCTTCGCGGCCGGATTCGCGCATCTTGCGGGTCGGCGTCGTGAAACTACATCAATCGACACATCTGCCGCTCCCATGGAGGTCACGGGCTGAGTCGTCCTTGGCGTAGTTACTGCAGGTACTTTTGTAAGCACTCGATTTTTCGCGGGTCATCCTGCTTGTCATTGGGTTGGTTGAGTAATCAAACTACATGTCGCTTCTCGGAAGGGCAGCGACAGAGGCGCCGGTCAGAGGCCTCGACAAAACCACCCACGGACAAGGAAGAGACACATGCATCTGCGACTTGCGCGGCTCCCCCGCGCCTTGCTGGCCGGCGCGGCCTTCGCAGCCTTGATGGCGGCATCGAGCGCCCAGGCAGCCACCACCTTCAATCCACGCGACACCTCCGTGCAGCTCTTCGAATGGAGCTGGAACGACATCGCCACCGAATGCACGCAGTGGCTCGGGCCGCAAGGCTACGGCGGCGTGCAGATCTCGCCGCCGGGCGCGTCCAAGAACGCCAACGGCTGGTGGGGCGTCTATCAGCCGGTGAACTACGTGAATCTCACGAGCCGCATGGGCAACGAGGCGCAGCTGAAGACGATGATCGACACCTGCCATGCGGCGCACGTGCGGGTGTATGCCGACATCGTCACCAACCAGTTGGCCGATGGTTCCAGCGCCGCCAACGGCGTCGCCACCGACGGGTCCAGCTGGGACGCCGCGACGCTCAGCTACCCGTACTTCAGCGCGAGTGATTTCCACGGCAACTGCAACATCGCCGACGCCGACTACAACTCGCCGGCGGGCCGCAACAACGTCATGTTCTGCCGGCTTGGTGGCCTGCCGGATCTCGCGAGTGAAAGCAGCTACGTGCAGGGCCAGGTGGTCAACTACCTCAACAAGCTGCTCGCATTGGGCGTAGACGGCTTTCGCATCGATGCTGCCAAGCACCAGCAGCCCTCTGCGCTGCAGTCCATCATCAACACGGTCAAGGCGACGCACCCGACGACCAACGCCGGCGAGGCGATCTGGATCACGCAGGAGGTGCTGCCCGATGGCGAGGTGACGCGCTCGGACTACTTCGGCATCGGCACCGTCAACGAGTTCCAGTTCACCTTCGCGATGCGCGACGCCTTTCGCAACTGGAACGGCCTCACGCTGTCGTCGATCCCGGGCGTGATGGGCACCTGGGGCAACTGGGGCGGCACCTGGGCCTTCATGCCGCCGCAGAACGCGACCATCCTCATCGACAACTGGGACACCGAGCGCAACGGCAGTTCGCTCAACGCGAGCAACTACACCGGCTCCTACCCGAACGACACGCAGGGCACCAAGCGCTACGACCTGGCCAACATCTTCATGCTGGCACAGGGTTATGGCGAGGCGCAGGTGCAGTCGGGCTTTCGCTTCAGCAACAAGGACGCGGACCGGCCGACGGCCAGCCCCTACGTGAATGGCGTCGCACAGATCAACGTCAACTGGGATTTCATCCACCGCTGGCAGGGCATCTCCAACATGGTGAAGTTCCGCTCGGCCGCGGCCAACCAGGCGCAGACCAACTGGCAGACGGGCAACGCGAACCAGATCGCGTTCAGCCGTGGCAACGTCGGCTTTGCGGCCTTCAACAACACGACCGGCGCGTGGACCAGGACTTTCACCACCGGCTTGCCGGCGGGCACCTACTGCAACGTGGTCAACGGCACGCTGAACGCGGTGGGCACCGGCTGCACGGGTGACACGGTGGTCGTGAATGCAAGCGGCAGTGCGAGCATCACCGTGCCCGCGGACGGCGGGTCCGTCGTGCCGGCGGTGGCCATCTACACCGGCCAGAAGACCTCGGGCGGCGGCGGGTCCACCTGCAGCGTCACGTTCACCATCGCCAATGCCAACACAACGATGGGGCAGAACCTGTACGTGGTCGGCAACCAGGCGGCGCTGGGCAACTGGACGCCGGCCAGCGGCTACGCGCTCGCCATCCAGGGCTCGGGTGCGAACGTGCCATGGACCGGCACGGTCGCATTGCCCGCGAGCGCCGCGGTGCAATACAAGTACGTGAAGTGGAACGGCAGCACCGCGGTGTGGGAAAGCAACCAGGCCACGAGCAGCGGCAACCGCGAGTTCACGACTTGCGCCGCGGGCTCGACGCAAGCGCGCAGCGACGGCAGCTTCAAGTTCTGACCCACGAAGAGGTCGTCGGCACGCGCGCCGCTCTTGCGCGCTCGGGAGCACCTTCCACAGGTCGCCGCCTGACGGGCGCTTGGGAGGTGTCCATCAGCATTCGAAGCCCACGAGCGCCTGGTTCGCCGCGAGCACCGGCTCTGAAGGGGCCAGGTACTGCAGCACCTCGGGTGGCCCGAAACGCTCGAACGCCAACGCCTTCACTTCAAGAGCCCTTCGTGCTTCATGGCTGCCTGCACCGTGGGCCGCGCCGCGATGCGCTGCAGGTAGGCGCCGACGTTCTTGTACGGCGACAGGTCCACGTTCAGAGGCTTGGCCCAGTTGCTCACCACGAAGAGGTAGCAGTCGGCCACGGTGAAGTCGTCACCCATCAGGAACTGCTTGCCTTCGAGCTGCTTGTCCACGTAGGCATAGCGCTCGTTGAGCTTGGTGCGGTAGATGGTCTTGGCTTCCTCAGGCATGGCCGGGTTGAAGAGCACGCCCGCGGCCTTGTGGATCTCGGCGGTGATGAAGTTCAGCCACTCCTGCAGGCGATAGCGCGCCATCGTGCCTGCTGGCGGGGCGAGCTTCTTCTCGGGCACCTGGTCGGCAATCCACTGCACGATGGCCGGGCCCTCGGTCAACCGCGTACCGTCGTCGAACTCCAGAAGCGGCACGTAGCCCTTGGGGTTGACGGTGTAGTAGTCGGTGCCATCGGCCAGCTGGTGGGTCTTGATGCTGGCCAGCACGTGCTCGAACTTGAGGCCGGCTTCATGCAGGGCGATGTGCGGCGAGAGTGAACAGGCACCGGGGGAGTAGTAGAGCTTCATGGGGTGTCTCCTTGGTCTGTGGCGGTGGTGGATCGGAAGTGCGAAGGCATTGTCCGATCGACCGGAGAAACCCCATCGAGGTGAAGCTCAAGCAGGAACGAAGATGGCATGCAGCCCGAGCGGCATGATGCGCTCCAGCGTGCCCTGCGCGATCGGGCCCTGGGCCAGTTGCATCGCATCGAACACGCTGAAGAGCATGGCCTTCTTTTTCAGGTCCAGCGCCGTGCCCACCAGCCAGCCATCGCCTTCCTTGCTGCCGCCAGGGCGCGGAACGAAGATGTGCTCTTCCACCATCACATCCGAGCCGTAGCGGTAGCGGTCTGTCGTGCCGCTTGCGATGTCCAGCCGCATCACTGCGTCGAAGCCGGGTCGCGGCCCGGTGTCCATGCGCGCGGCGACGAAGAGCTGCGAATGCTTCACGCCCACCACGCGCGGGTCGACGCGCGGGAACTCGGTCTCGTGCTGCAGCACCGTCTGGTTGGCGCGGCCGGTGTTCAGGTTCAGGCCCACGAAGGCGATGCCTGCATGCCCGGTGTGATCGAAGCGTCCGCTCATCAGCTCTCGCAAGCCCGTGAGCGGCGACCACGCATCGGGCGAGCGAATGTAGTCGAGCCGGATGGTGTTGGCTGTGGAGTCTTCCCAGGCGTTGCCGATGTGGAAGACGAAGCCCGCCGGCAGATCGAACCACTGCGGCTCGTCGAGCTTGTCCTTGGGCAGCACGAGCACGCGCATGCCCAGCTGCGGCTTCCACACGTGGCTGTCGAGAAAGGTTTCGCCGGCACGCGCACGATCGCGGTCGAACACCAGCGGCGGCAGCAGGAACACGAGGTGTCGCTCGGTCACGCCGAAGTCATGGACCATCGCGATGTCTCTCACCTTGATGGTCTGCGTCTTCAGCACCTCGCCCGAAGCCGCGATGCGGTAGACCGACAGCAGACCGAGGTGGCTCGTCACGCCGAAGTTCCACATCGTGCCGTCGCGCTCGATCTTCGGGTGCGCGGAGAAGGGCATGCCGGCGTACTCCGGCGTCCAGGTCTTCAGGCCGCGCGTGTCCAGCGTCGCTTCATCGATGCGCGTCGCCGAGCCGCCTTCCCACAGCGCGAGCAGCTCGCCGGCGTGCTTCACCACGCTGGTGTTGGCGACGTTGAGCGAATCAGGGCCCGTCATCGGCTCGGGGTGGGCCGGGATGGTGCCGAAGGCCGCGCGCACCGGTCGGCCGGCCTTGTTGTCGGCGGCGAATTTCTCGGTGCGCACGAACTTTCCCGCATGCACGATGCCGCCGTCGGCGAGTTGGTACTTCTGCACCATGCCGTCGCCGTCAAAGAGGTGGTGGTAGCGCACACCGCCCAAAGAATGGCGCGCCGGTCCGTTGCGGAAGAACGCGCCTTGCAGCCCGCGCGGCAGCTTGCCGCGCAAGCGCAGTGCCATCGGCTCGGCATCGGCCTGCAGGCCCTCGTAGCCCATCTGCCAGGGGTGCTGGGGCAAGGCGGCGGCGAAGGCATCGAATACCGGGTCCGGTGAATCGCTGACGACGGCGGCGGCCGTGGATGACGCGGCATGTGCGCCGAAGGTGATGGCGCCCGCGGCGCCGGCGAGGAAGTTGCGACGGTTCATCTCGATGCTCCTCATGGCGGCCTCAGTGCAGCGTGATGGTGATGGTGGTGTCGGCCTGCAGGTCGACCACGGCGTCGCCGAAGGCGGGCGGGCCCATCACGCCGTGCGCATCGCGGCTGAAGCCATAGCGCTCGATGGGGATGCCGGCCGGGTTCCTGTCCAACTGCATGTTGCCGTTCTCGTCGTGGAAGACGCTCACGCCATAGGCGCCGGCGGGCAGGTTGCGGTACACGAGCACGGATTTGGCATTGGCGGCATCCATGCCCACCTGCACCGCCTGGCCGTCCTTGAGCCAGGCAGCGGGCGTGGCGTAGACGGCGCCGAGCACCTTGCCCTGGTCCGATTTGGCGTTGACGACCTCCACGCGGAGGTCGAAGGCATAGGCGGCAGCTGCGCAGGCGAGCAGGGCGAGGGCGGCAAAGGTCTGGGCGATCTGGCGGGGCATGTTCACTCCTGGTGCGTTGTGGTTCTCGGACGGAGCGAACTGTCGATTCCCGGCGCGAGATGCGCGAGAGCCGTGAGACGAACGGTGGATTGGCGGCGCGAGATGCGGGCGAGCTGGCGCGAACGTCGGGCCACGCACCGCCTTGGACGGATTCGGGCCGGCGCCGGCATGGCACGGCGCATGCTTGTATCTTGCATACAAGAAAGCATGCACAAGCACGGAGCGTACGCGGTGGAGCACGAAGCAAGAACACTCGAGGAGTTGAAGGCGGCCATGGCCAGCGGCAGGATGACGGCGCGTGGCCTGATGCAGCGTGCGTTGGCTGCGGGCGAGGCACTGGCCACCACGGCCTGGATCTCCCGGCGCGAGACCACCGACCTGCTCTGCGCCGCCGACACCTGCGACGCGCGCCTGCGCGCGCTCGGCGCCGCCGCCTTCGATGCCCAACCGCTGCTCGGCATTCCGTTCGCGGTCAAGGACAACATCGACGTCGCCGGCCTGCCGACCACTGCTGCCTGCCCGGGCTTCGCCACGAGCGCAGCCAAGGCACACGCAACCGTCGTCCAGCGCCTCGTCGATGCCGGCGCAATTCCCATCGGCAAGACCAACCTCGACCAGTTCGCCACTGGTCTCGTCGGCACGCGCTCGCCCTTCGGTGCCGTGCCCAACCCCTTCGATGAAGCCTACGTCTCGGGGGGCTCCAGCTCCGGCTCCGCTTATGCCGTCGCGACCGGCCAGGTGCCTTTTGCGCTCGGCACCGACACCGCGGGCTCGGGCCGGGTGCCGGCCGGCTTTTGCAGCATCACCGGCCTCAAGCCGACCAAGGGTTGGCTGTCCACCCGTGGCGTGCTGCCGGCCTGCCGCAGCCTCGACTGTGTCTCGGTCTTCGCACTCTCGCCCGAAGATGCCTGGACCATCGCAAGCATCGCCGCCGGGCCGGATGCCGCCGACCCGTTCAGCCGGCCGCTGGCGCCGCCCGTGCTGCGCCTGGACAAGCTCGAAGGCTTGCGCATCGGCATTCCGCAACCGCTCGAGTTCTTCGGCGACACCGCCGCCGCGCGCGCATTCGAAGAAGCGCTGGGCATCCTTCAGGCCCTCGGCTGCCGCTTGATCGACGTGCCGATGGCGCCCTTCAGCCAGGCGGCCAGCTTTCTCTACAAGGGTCCGTGGGTGGCCGAGCGCTACGCTGCCGTCGGCGCCTTCCTCGCCACGCAGCCTGCAGGTGCCGACCCGGCTGTCGCTCGCATCGTCGCCGGCGGTGCCGCGCCGCTGGCGCACGAAGCCTTCAATGCACAGTACGAGATGCAGGCGCTGAAGCGTCATGCCGCAGATCTGTGGAGCGACATCGACGTGATGGTGGTGCCCACGGCCCCCACGCACCCCACCATCTCCCAACTGCGCGACGACCCGTTCACGCCCAACGAGCGCCTGGGCCACTACACCAACTTCGTCAACCTGCTGGACCTGGCGGCCCACGCCATCCCCGGCCCGATGCGCACTGACGGCCTGCCCGCCGGCGTCACGCTCATCGGCCCTGCCTTCTGCGACCATGCACTCGCGCAGCTCGCGGCACGCCTCGTGCGCTCACTGCAACCTGTGGCCGGCGTCATGCGGCATCCGCTCGCCGCCGCGCCCGACAGCCTGCCCGCGGCCCCGCCGCAGCGCCCGATGCGCATCGTCGCCGTCGGCGCCCACATGAGCGGCCTCGCACTCAACTGGCAGTTCCAGGAACGTGCGGCGCGGCTCGTCCAGCGCACGCGCACCGCGCCGGCGTATCGGCTCTATTCGCTCACCGGACTCAAGCCGACGCGCCCCGCGCTCGTGCATGTGGGCACCGAAGCGGGTCACGCGATCGAGGTCGAGGTGTGGGAGATGGATGCCTCGCACCTGGGCAGCTTCGTCTCGCTCATTGGCGCGCCCCTTGCTATCGGCACCGTGGAACTGGCCGATGGCGGCAGCGAGCGAGGCTTCGTGTGCGAACCGCGCGGCGTTGCCCAGGGCAGCGGGGCGCTCGACATCACCGAGCACGGCGGCTGGCGTGGGTTTCTCGCGTCGCTGCGGGCAAGCGAATCTTCTTCAACCGGAACACGGATTTCGCCATGAGCCTCACACGACCTCCACTCGCCAACCGACAGCGCCGCCGCATCGTGCAGGCCACGGGCCTCGCGCTCTCGGGGCTCGCGGCGCCCGCCCTCGTCCGTGCGCAAGGTGGGCCGAAGATCCGCATCGGCTACTGGCCGGTGGCCGCCGGCCTGCCCTTCTTCGCCGCCATCGAGCGCGGCTACTTCAAGGAAGCGGGCCTGGACGTCGAGCCGCTGAAGTTCGCAGGCGCCCAGCAGGTGATGGAGGCGATGCTCGCCGGCCGCAGCGACGGCAGCGCCAACGGCACCGGCTCGGCCAACCTCGCCATCGGCGAGATCGCGCAACCGGGGCTCTTCAGGATCTTCGCCACCAACCCGAGCAATGCGAAGCACGTGCTCGACGAATTCCTGCTGCCCAAGGACAGCCCGGTCAAGTCGCTGGCCGAACTCAAGGGCAAGCGCGTCGCGTCGGGCCCGGGCATCCAGAACGTCACGCTCGCCAAGACCATGCTGGAGCGCGCCGGTGCGGGCACCGTGAGCGTGAGCGAGCTGCCCATCGGCCAGCACGTCGCGGCCATCGCGGCGGGGCAGATCGACGCGGTGTACACGCTGGAGCCGACCGGCACCGTGGGCCGCCTGAACGGCACCACGCGCCTGCTCGAGGCCGGCGTGGTGGCGCGCTACGTGCTCGGCGACCCGATGGCGCCGTGGCACGGCGGGTCCGCGAGCCTCACCACCGAGTTCATCAAGAAGTACCCGGCCGAGACGAAGCGCTACATCGCCGCCTATGCGCGCGGCATCGAGCTCGTGCGCAGCAAGCCGGACGAAGCGCGCCAGTTCATGAAGGGCTACACCGCCATCGACGGTGCCCTCACGGGCGAGGTGCCGCTCGCGTCCTACATGCTCTACAGCGAGTTCAAGGCGAGCGACATCGCCTACTTCCAGAAGTTCTACGACCTCTTCGCCGAGAAGAACATCTTCGAGAAGCGGGTGATGGTCGAACCCATGCTGTTCAAGGGATGACGCCATGCGATCGAACATCTGGCGCCGGTTCATTCCCTTCATCGGCCCGATCGCGCTCTTCATCCTCTGGGACGTGGTCGTGCGCGCCGGATGGATCAAGGCCATCCTGCTGCCCCGGCCCATCGACACCGTGCAGACGCTCTTCGTCGGTCTTGCGGGTGGACCGCTGCTCACGGACTTCGCCGTCACGGTCATGCGCACGCTCGAAGCCTTCCTCATCGCGGCGGTGGTCGGCGTGCCGCTGGGCATTGCGCTCGGGAGCAACGAACGCGCCTACCGCAGCGTCGAGTTCCTGATCGACTTCTTCCGCTCCACCCCCTCGTCCGCGTTGATTCCGTTGTTCCTGTTGATCTTCGGCGTGTCGGACGTGAACAAGGTGGCCATCGCCGCCTTCGGGGCCTGGCTCATCGTGCTCTTCACGAGTGCCTATGGCGTGATGAACGCGCGCAAGCAGCGCGTGATGGCGGCCAAGGTGATGGGCGCCACGCGCTGGCAGATCTTCAAGGACGTGCTGGTGTGGGAAAGCCTGCAGCCGACCTTCGTCGGCCTGCGTTCGGCGGTATCGATGGCGCTCGTCATCGTCATCGTGGCGGAGATGTTCATCGGCTCCGACAACGGCCTCGGCCACCGCATCATCGACGCGCAGCAGGTGCTCAACGTGAAGAGCATGTATGCCGCCATCCTCGCGGCCGGTGCGCTCGGCTATGCGCTGAACATGCTGTTCCTCGCACTCGAGCGGCGCATCGTGCACTGGAGCGGGCGATGAACGCCGCGGTGTGGGTCGGCGACGCGCCGGCGGTGGACGCGCCGTTCGTGCCCGGCCCCATCGGCACGCACATCACCATCCGCGGGCTCACGAAGTTCTTTGCGGGCAAGCCGCTGTACGAGAACTTCGACCTCGACATCCCCAAGCACCGCATCGTGTCGGTGTTCGGGCCGAACGGCTGCGGCAAGTCCACGCTCATCAACATGATCGCGGGGCTGGTGCCCATCGACGCGGGGCAGATCCTCTTCGACGGCAAGTCGCTGAAGGACACCAAGATCGGCTATGTGTTCCAGAACTACCGTGACGCGATGTTCCCGTGGATGCGCACCATCGACAACATCGCCTACCCGCTTCGGCTCGAGGGCCGCAGCAAGGCGCAGGTGGCGCAGCGCATGGAGGAGCTCGTCGCGTCCTTCGACGTGAAGTTCGACCTGCACCGCTATCCCTATGAACTGTCGGGCGGGCAGCAGCAGACGGCGTCCATCATGCGGGCGCTCGCACCGGGGCCGGAGGTGCTGTTCCTCGACGAGCCCTTCTCGGCGCTCGACTTCGAGATGACGCTGTTCATCCGCGAGAAGCTGCAAGAGGTGTTCATGCAGACCGGCACCACCATGCTGCTTGTCTCTCATGACCTCGAAGAAGCGGTGTACCTCGCCGACGAGGTGCTGCTGCTCACCAAGCGGCCCACGCGCGTTGCCGAAATCCTGCACTACGAGGACGCACGTCCGCGCACCGTCGCAACGCTCTCCGAGGCTGGCTTCATTGCGACCAAGAAGCGAAGCCTGGAAATCTTTCAGCAGGAAGTGAGGCGCTGAGCATGGATGCCGTCCCTGACCATGTGATCGACTACGTGCGTTGCGCGGCCATGATGCTGGACCTGCCGCTGGATGCCGCGCAGGTGCAGCGCGTGGCTGCGCATTTGGCTCGCACCAAGCAGCTGGCCGACACGCTGGCTGCCGTGCCGCTCGCGCCGCATGATGAACCCGCGGAGATTTTCTGCCCCGCGCCGTTCCCGCCCGAGGAGGATGCAGCGTGAACACCGGCATGCAGATCGTTCGCGCGGTGAGGTCGGGCGAGATGCTGGCGGAGGAGGCGCTGGAGCACTGCATCGCGCGCATCGAGGTGACCGACTCGCGCGTGAATGCCTTCACCGACGGCACCTTCGAGCGCGCCGTGCGCCAGGCCCGTGCCATCGACCGCCAGCGCGCGGCTGGCGAGGTGTTGCCGCCGCTGGCAGGCCTGCCGTATGCGGTGAAGAACCTGTTCGACATCGAAGGCCTCACCACGCGCGCCGGCAGCAAGGTGCGCAACGGGGAGCCGCCGGCCGCTGCCGATGCGGTGCTCGTCCAGCGAATGGAAGCCGCCGGCGCGGTACTCGTCGGTGCGCTCAACATGGACGAGTTCGCCTACGGCTTCACCACCGAGAACAGCCACCATGGGCCCACGCGCAACCCGCGCGACCTGAGCCGCATCGCCGGGGGGTCATCGGGCGGCTGCGCTGCGGCGGTCGCGGCGGGGCAGGTGCCCGTCACGCTGGGTTCGGACACCAACGGCTCGATCCGCGTACCGAGTTCGCTGTGCGGCGTGTTCGGTCTCAAGCCGACCTTCGGCCGGCTGTCGCGACGCGGCAGCTTTCCCTTCGTCGCGAGCATCGACCACCTCGGGCCCTTCGCGCGTTCGGTCGAGGACCTCGCCGCCACCTACGACGCCATGCAGGGCCCGGACCCGCTGGATCGCGGCTGCCATGCGACGCACGTGCAGCCCACGCTGCCATCGTTGAACGACGGCGCAGGCGGCTTGCGCATCGGCGTGCTCGGCGGCTACTTCGACGAGCACGCGGGGCCTGCTGCCCGCAAGGTGGTCGATGCGGCCGCCGAAGCACTCAACGCGCGGCGCGGGGTTGTGTGGCCCGATGCCGCCCTCGCCCGTGCCGCGGCTTTCATCATCACCGCAACCGAAGGCGGCGCCCTGCACCTGCCGCTGTTGCGTGAACGCGCGGCCGAGTTCGAGCCGCTGTCGGTGGACCGCTTCATCGCCGGTGCCTTGCAACCCGCCGCCTGGTACACGCGGGCGCAGCGTTTTCGCGCCGCCTACCGCGACAAGGTCAATGCGCTCTTCGAGGAGTGGGACGCACTGATTGCACCGGCCACGCCCATCCCTGCGCCGCTCATCGGCACCGAGAGCTTCGAGCTCAATGGGCGGATGCTGCCCGCGCGGCCCTCGCTGGGCCTGCTCACCCAGCCCATCTCTTTCGCCGGCTGCCCCGTGGTCGCCGCGCCGCTGTGGCCGGCCGCGGCCTTGCCGCTCGCAGTGCAGGTCATCGCAGCACCGTGGCGCGAAGACCTGGCCTTGCGCGTCGCGCGGGTGCTGGAAGTGCAGGGCGTGGCGAAGTCGCCGGTGTCGCGCTGGTGATGATGCTGGACATCAATCGCCCCGAGGTGCTGGCCGAGCTGACGCTGGCCTTCGGCCGCTATGAACGGGCGTTGGTGGCCAATGACGTGGCCGTGCTCGACGAGCTCTTCTGGGACAGCGAGCACACCCTGCGCTACGGCGTGGGCGAAAACCTCTACGGCTACGATGCCATCAAGGCCTTTCGCGCCGGCCGCTCGCCCAATGGCCTTGCACGCGAAGTCCTGCGAACGCAGATCACCACTTACGGCGACGCCTTCGCCACCACGCACATCGAGTTCATGCGTGAAGGCGGCAGCCGCCCGGGTCGCCAGACACAGACCTGGATGAAGACGCCCGACGGCTGGCGCGTCGTGTCTGCCCATGTAAGCTTGATGGGATGACCAAGCCCGCCACCGCCGACGCGACTCGCAAGGACGCACGCGTCGCCACCGCCAACCCGCGCGAGATGACGCGCGCCGAGGGTGCCTATCGCCGCATCAAGTCCGCCATCTTCGACTTCGTGCTGCTGCCCGGCGAAGGCTTCACCGAAAGCGACATGGCCGCGCGCCTGGGCATGTCGCGCACGCCGGTGCGCGAGGCCTTGTTCCGGCTCGAGCTCGAAGGCTATGTGCAGGTCGCGTTTCGCAGCGGCTGGAACGTCGCGCCCTTTGACTTCCGCAAGCTGGAGGAGCTGTACGACCTGCGCATCGTGCTCGAGTGCACGGCGGTCGATCGGCTGTGTGCGGCCGAGCCGATGCCCGACCTCGGCTTGTTGAAGGCGACGTGGCTCGTGCCCGAACAGGACCGCGTCAAGGACGTGGCCCAGGCCGCCGCGCTCGACGAGGCCTTCCACGCCACGCTCGTCACGGCAGCCGGCAATCATGAAATGGCACGCGTGCATGCCGACGTGACCGACGGCATCCGCATCGTGCGGCGGCTCGACTTCACCAAGCCGCCTCGTGTGGCGGCGACCTACGAGGAGCACGCGAAGATCTTGCGCGCCATCCTGCGTCGGCGGGCGGAGCCGGCGAAGCTCATGCTTCGCAGCCATATTGAGGAAAGTAAGGCGGAGGTGAGGAAGATCACCATCCACAAGCTGCACAGCGCGAGGCCGCAGGCGGGAGAAATCTGAACGGGTGGGGCTGTGCCTTGGAGGTGTTTGCCAGCAGGTGATCTGTGTTTCGGGCAGGAGTGGTTCGCTGCGATAGGTTGCCCTTCGCGGGGAGCTTGAGGCGGTTGGCGCGCGCCGAGGACCTTGGGCGACCGGCTCCGTTCATGTCCCCCGGGCTTGGCCTGCGGCCAAGCCCTCCTCCTTTACTTCACTGCGCCGGTCACCCAACGTCCTCGGCGGGTTCCCACGCCCCGGGGCACGGCGTGGTCGAAGCGCGAGGAATCCCGGAAGTTCGGTTCCGGCCAGGAGCAGCCGCTCGTCGATGACCACTCCCGAGCAGATCAAGGCATGGCGTCGAGTGGGTTCGGCGCCTGGCCGTCCGCGCCTGCTTGTGGCCCGAGTAGTCACACCACGGTATGGGACGTCAACCCTGTCGTGTTCGACTTCGCCCAGAGTCAGGGGCGTCATGCCCGGCGCTTCCTCGGCATTGATGAGGACGGCAGCGATGGCAGTTGACGTCGCTGGTGCAACCATGCACGAAGACTTGCTTGGCCAGCGCGTGCTGCATGCCGACGAGGCGCATGTTGCGATGCTCAAGCCCGGTCTCGGCAAGACGCACCGGGCTTACCTACGGAGCTGCTGACGGCAACGATCGATTCGGCCTGCGTCAAGCGCGGCGCAGCCTAACCCAACTTCAATGAGCGCCTGCCGGCGGAGCGTCCCTACGGCCGGATCGGCAATCTTCGCGCCTCGGACAACCACCTGATGGTGTCTTCAAAGGATTGCGAATACGCTAAGTCCAACGCCAGCTGCAAAAACGATATTTCTGCTTTGATCCCGGCAAAGACAACGCGGGAGATCTTTCCCAGCCGGCTTTGCAGATATTGGCGGACACCCTCGAAATAGCGCTTCAATGTCTCGTCGCTCGGCGAGCGCAATTTTTCCGACAGCAAGGCGCGCTGCGCTCGCAATCGAAGGTAGAGCGCATGGTCGGCCGGGTGTGCCACCGACTCAGCAAACCAGTCGTCGATCGTTACCTTGATCCTGTCGATGCGGGGATCGCCTTGCAATCCCGGTGTGTTGAGAAAGGACCTGAGCTCACCCATCGGTAGGTAGTATGCAATGTCGATGGCGTCGAGAATCAGCGTTTGATAGTCTGGAGTGAGCGATTCGAAAGTGGTCACCGGAACCGCGAAATGGGCGAGCACCTCGCTATCGCGCGTGTCGAGGTCGGCGGCTTCGCAGCATGGGGACGTCAAGGCCACCACCAGCAACCCAACCGCACTGCCCAATGTCAGCCGCGAACCAAAAAGCACCATTTCGACCCTTTCTGAACGACGGGCCCGCCCCGGAAAGCGAGCGACGATGAACGCGAAGTTGAACATCGAAACGGGCCGGAAGCAACGCGAGGAAGCTGACTTCATCGCCCGTGTCGGAACGACCTTAGCCACCTGGGGCCTCGGCGTCGTCCTGCTAGTCCTGACGTCGTTCGACCGCGCGCAGGTCTTCATCCTGCCGGCCATTCTGCTGCCGGTGTCGCTGGCCGCGCTAGTGGTGACGCTGGTTTCGTCCGACCGCACAAAGCGTGTCGATGCGTCGCACATACAGCTGCTGGCCACCGCCGGCTGCGTGGCGACTGTCGCGCACACGCGCTTTTTCTATTTCCACGTTCTCGCCGCCTGCCTGATCGTCGTCAACGCGCGCAATCTCGGGCGCCATCAGGACGAAGCGGCCCCGGTCGGCGTCTCGGCACTCTTCGTCGCCTGGCTGGCGCCAAGCGTGGCCACGCCCGCCTCGGCACTTGCGTACACTGCGCTCACGCTTGCGCTGACGGTATGGATCGGCAGGCACGAGAAGCGGATCGCTGTGTCGTCCCTCACGATCTCCTCGACGCTGATCGTCCTCGACGGGTTGCCACCGTCGCTTTGGGCGGCCACCACGCCACTAGCGCTGGCGCACGTGGCGGCAGTGTCCTATCTGAAACACTGCCGCCGCGAGCTCTCGGTGCCGCCATCCGAGCGTCGAATCGGACTGGACGATTTCCTAATCTTCGCCTCGCTCTCGGTCGCCCTGAAGCCTCTGCTTCCCGCTCACTGCTTGTACTTGTTCCTGGGATGTTGCTTCGCGTTGGCGGCGTCGTTGCGATCGAGGTCCATCCTCGCCGACACGCGACATCGACGGCGGTTTGGCGATTGCCTGCGTCGGCTCGCGGTGCGAAGCGAGGTCGGGACGGCAGCGGCCTTCGGGACGTTCGGCATCGCGATGATGCTGGCCGTGAGGGCTTGGCCCCTCAACTTCGACCCCTACGTCGACGCCGCCGTGCGGGCTGCCTTGTACGGTCTGGTGGCGCTGCTCGTGTTTCGGCTCGGCCGCACGCTGCAATCGGAAATGGACCGCGATGTCGCCAAGATCATGCTTGCCTATGCCCTCTGGACGATCTGGTTCACCTTGCACTTCTTCTCGTCGGCCGGGCACAAAGGCATCGATGTGGCGAATCTCGCAGCTGTCGCTAGCGCCGCCGTCGCCGCACTGGTGTGCATCGCGGCGTCGGACCTGTCGTATTCCGGCGCTGGTGCGTGGCAGACGGTGTTTTCCGGGCGCGCGCTGGTGCGGATTCGTAGGACGCGCACGGCGCTATTCGAGATCCTGTCGAAGGCGCCCTTGTTCGGCTGGATGTTCGGCCTAGCCGACAAAGCGGCCACCAAGCTAGGAACCACGTTCGGTGAAGCAAAGACCTGGACCCTATCGCACTACAGCCTGTGCATCTCCATCTTCGTGGGCTACTACTTCGCGCTGCAATTTGCCTCGGACGCGCTGCTGTTCCGACTGCCCGCGGTCGGCATCGAGGTCCTGGGTCGGGGTACGACGGCGACGGACTTAGTGTTCAAGACCACGATGGTCCGGATCCTGTGCACCTTCGTCTACTCGTCCGGCATCTACTGGCTGGGCGCGCTGTTCAAACTCGAGTACCTGCGAATCCTCGCGATGTTCCTGGCCGGCTTCGCGCTAGCTGTAAGCTGGTTCCTGGGTGTGGGTGAAGGTAAGGACGCCACCTCGGGGTGGTTCTTCTTGTTAGCGCTTTGTTGTGTGTTCGCGATGTTCCGGGTCGTCCACCGTCGCTAGCTAGCTAGGCCGCGCTTGTTCTCAAAGGCGCGAGCGACGGGGGAGTTTTCAGATGGCGCACGAGCGTTCGAACGGATGAGCGCGGTTAAGTGCCGCTGCTGCGCGAAGATGTTTCGGTTCGCAGTACGCCGAAGTTTGGCCGGTGGAAAAAAATCGGCCACAGTCCGGTAGACAGACGAATGGGATGTCGCAGAGGTCAGCCCGCGCGGCTACGGCATCCCGAACTTCGGGCACCGAATGACAGCTTTTCCGCGCTGAATTCGGCTGCGCCAACTACAGCACCGGGTCGAGGGCCGCCGCCCGATGCTCCGCCGGAGCAACCACGCGATCGGACCAAGCGGGCGCCCGCCGTTCGTGGGATGCGACACCCATGCGGTCCTTCGCACGCACCGGGCGGCGCGGCAGGTCGGGGTCCTGGCCGGCCGGTCTGCAGCTTCACCGAAGCCCTGCCGTCCACCTCAACCCTGTCGACGAATGGCACGACCGATGCCATCGAGTCGGTACCATCGCGGCAGGCACCTTCCGCGCTTTCAGGCAGACGGCCACCGATGTCACCACCAGCAGCCGCTACGTCTGCCCGACGGGCGAGACCTGCTGGACCGACATGGTGCTCGGACGCACGATCAAGTGCAGCAGCTCGTACACGACGGTGCAGCCGGACCAGACCGTCCTGTCGGCAGGATCGTCCGTGTCGGAGTTGACCGCCTACGCCGTGTCGGGTGCCGCGCCGGTGGGCTTCACGCCGTGAACGGTGTTGTCACCGGCACCGGCAGCGACGGTTCGAGCTTCACCGGGTCTTTGACTGCGCCCACGGCAGGCACGGGCGCTGGGTGAAGGGCTCGATGTCCGGCACCTGGACCTCGACGGCACCTTTGACCGAAGTCAGGGCAGATCGGCAAGCCGCGCCGTCCACCCCACGATCCCGCCTTGCGCGCGGATCATCTCGATGGCGGCCTGCTTGAAATCGGGGAAGTACGAGCCGGTCGCTTCCTCGACCAGCAGGCACTCGTAGCCGCGGTCGTTCGCCTCGCGCATCGTTGTCTGCACGCAGACCTCGGTGGTCACGCCACCGAAGACGAGGCTTGCGATGCCATGGTCCTTCAGGATGCCGTGAAGGTCGGTGGCATGGAACGCTCCCTTGCCCGGCTTCTTGATCACGATGTCGCCGGTCTGCGGCGCGAGTGCATCGACGAAGTCCGCGCCCGCCTCACCGTCGATGAGGATGCGGCCCATCGGCCCCGGATCGCCGATGCGCAGGCTGGGCTTGCCGCGCGAGCGCTTGGACGGCGGGCAATCGGCGAGGTCGGCGCGGTGGCACTCCTTCGTATGCACGATGAGCAGGCGCTGGCGCCGTGCCCACTCGATGAGCGCCGCGGCCGCCGGCACCACGGGCGCGAGCAGGGACACGTCGTTGCCGAGCGTCGCGCCGAAGCCGCCGGGTTCGATGAAGTCGCGCTGCATGTCGATCATCACGAGCGCCGTGCGGCGCGGGTCGACGATGAAGGGGCCGGGGAGGGCGTCGATGGTGAGCATGCCAACTAGTGTCCGTGGCCGCCCATGAAGGCGCCCAGTGTTTCGCGGTCGGCACCACCCGCCAGCACCTCATGGACGATGCGGCCTTCGCTCATCACCGCGATGCGGTCGGACAGCGCGAGCAGCTCATCCAGGTCTTCGCTGATGAGCAGCACCGCGCCGCCGCCATTGCGCACGTCCATCAGGCGCTGATGAATCTCCGCCACGGCCGCGAAGTCGAGGCCGAAGACCGGGTTGGCCACGAGCAGCACGTCGGCGTCGTCGCTGAGCTCGCGCGCGAGCACGGCGCGCTGCACGTTGCCGCCGGAGAGCGCGCGGATCGGCGTCGATTCGCTGCGTGTCTTCACGCCGAAGCGGCCGATGAGATCGCGGGCGCGATGCCGCAGCGCCGATGCGCGCAGCCAGCCACCGCGTGACGCGGGCATGGTGTCGAAGCGGCGCAGGCCGATGTTGTCGGCCACGCTCATCTCACCCACGCAGGCATTGCGCAAGGGCTCTTCCGGCAGGCTGCGCACCTTGAGGCGGCGGTTCTGTTCACGTGTGGCGGCGAAGTCTTCACCGGCGACCTGCACCGTGCCCGCCGCGCGAGGCCGCTGCCCCACGAGCGCCTCCAGCAGCTCGCGCTGGCCGTTGCCCGCCACGCCCGCGACGCCGACGATCTCGCCTTCGCGCACGGCCAGCGTCAGCGAATCGACCGCCAGCGTGCCGCGGTCGCCGTCGACCTTCAGCCCGTCCACGCGCAGCCGCACGGCGCCCGGCCCACGCTCACTGCGCGATGGCGCGACGAACTCGCGATGTGCTTCATCCGCGCCGCCCACCATGTCGCTCGCCAGCTGCCTGGGCGTGATGTCCTGCACCGCATGCGCAGCGACGAGGCGCCCGCGCCTGAGCACGCTCACGTCGTCGGCGTACGCCATCACCTCGCGGAACTTGTGGGTGATGAGCACGATGCTGCACTCGCCGGCATGCGCGCGCTCGCGCAGCAGCCCCAGCACGTCGTCGGCCTCCTGCGGCGTGAGGACGGAGGTGGGCTCGTCGAGGATGAGCAGGCGCGGCTTGAGCAGCAGCTGCTTCAAGATCTCGAGCTTCTGCTTCTGGCCGGCGGAGAGCTGCTGTGGCGTCGCATCGAGGTCAAGGCGAAAGGGCGTGCCTTCGATGAAGGCGGTGAGTTCCGCCCGCACCGCCGGCCAATCGATGACCGCCGGCAGCTTGCCTCGCGCGAGCAGCAGGTTCTCCGCCACCGTCATGCCCGGCACCAGCGTGAAGTGCTGGTAGACCATGCCGATGCCCATGTCGCGTGCCACGGTGGGCGAGTCGAGGCGCTGCTCGCGGCCGTCGATGAGCACCGCGCCGTCTTCGGCTTGCTGGTAGCCCACCACGCATTTGACGAGCGTGCTCTTGCCCGCGCCGTTCTCGCCGAGCAGCGCATGCACGGTGCCCGGGGTGACCTTGAGTGACACCTGGTCGAGCGCGGTGAAGGCGCCGAAGCGCTTGGTGAGCTGGAAGGTCTCGAGCGACAGCGCGCGGCCTGCGGTCATGCGATCGCCTCCATCAGCGCCCGAGAGTCCGACACCGCGCCGAACACGCCACCCTGCATGGTCACCATCTTCAGCGCCGCGAGGTGATTGCCGTGGTCGGTCGCGCCGGTGCAATCCGACAGGATCAGGCATTCGAAGCCGCGGTCGTTGGCCTCACGCATGGTGGTGTGCACGCAGACGTCGGTGGTGATGCCGGTGAGCACCAGGTTGCGGATGCCGCGCGTGTGCAGGATGAGTTCCAGGTCCGTCGCGCAGAACGAGCCCTTGCCGGGCTTGTCGATCACGACTTCGCCGGGCAGCGGTGCGAGCTCGGGGATGAGCTCCCAGCCCGGCTCGCCGCGCACGAGGATGCGGCCGCAAGGCCCCGCATCGCCAATGCCCGCGCCGATGCGCTGCGAGCGCCAGCGCTTGTTGGCTGGCAGGTCGGACAGGTCCGGCCGGTGGCCTTCGCGCGTGTGGATGATGGTGTAGCCGCGAGGCCGCATCCACGCGAGCAGGCGTTGCAGTGGCTCGATGGGCGCACGCGTGAGCGACAGGTCGTAGCCCATGCTGTCCACGTAGCCGCCGACACCGCAGAAGTCCGTCTGCATGTCGATGACGACGAGCGCAGTGTTCGCGGGCGACAGGCTGCCGTCGAAGGGCCAGGGGTAGGGGTTGGCGAGGACGTGGCGTTCGGTCATGGCGATGCGGCCTCTGTGAATGTTTGGGTCAGCGCGAGACGCCCAGCTCCACCGGCGCGCCTTGCAGGCTGCGGCGAGGCGAGCAGGTCCACACGAGGATCAGCAGCGTGAGCACGTAGGGCACGGCGCTGAAGAGGTAGTAGCCCTGGCTGATGCCCACCGACTGCAGCGCGGGCCCGAGGGCGCCGGCACCGCCGAAGAGCAGCGCGGCGCCCAGGCAGCGCAAGGGGCTCCAGCGCGCGAAGATGACGAGTGCCACGGCGATGAGGCCTTGCCCGCTGGACAGGCCTTCGTTCCAGCTGCCGGGGTAGTAGAGCGACAGCGATGCGCCGCCCAGCCCGGCGATGAACCCGCCGATCGTCGTCGCGACGATGCGGATGCGGTTGACCGAGTAGCCCAGCGCCTTGGCCGCATCACTGGAGTCACCCGCCATGCGCAGAACCAGCCCCCAGCGGGTGGAGCGGAAGCCCCAGGCCAGCACCGCGGCGAGCAGCACGCCGAGCGGGAAGAGCAGGTTGATCTGCAAGGCCGACTTCACCTGCGGCGAGCTGCTCCAGTCGCCGAGCGACAGCGACGGAATCTGCGGCGCCTGCGGCTGGATGAGAGGCTTGCCGAGGTAGAACGCGAGGCCCGTGCCGAGGATCATGAGCGCGATGCCGGCTGCGATGTCGTTTACCCGCGGCAGCGAGCACACGAGGCCATGCAGCAGCGCGAGCGCCGCGCCCGATGCGCCAGCGGCCAGCACGCCGACCCAGGCGGAGCCGCTGAGGTAGGCAGCCCCGAAGCCGGCCATGGCCGAGAACACGAGCACGCCTTCGAGCCCGAGATTGATGCGGCCGGATTTCTCGGTGATGCATTCAGCCAGGCTCACCATCAGGAAGGGCGTGCCGACGCGCACCGCGCCACCGAGCACGGCGATGAGGAGTTGCATCGCGAGGGCGAGGTGATCGGAATCTAGGCTCATGCGGCAATCTCCGCGTCGATGGCGGCCGGCGGCGTGTCGTCGGTGCGCCTGCCGTCAGGCTCGATAGGGCTTCGCGATGACTTCGGCATCACCTTCAGGGCGCGGATGGGCAAGGCCATGGGCACCAGCAGGCGGCCACGCAGGGCCTCGCTCGCGAGGATCAGCAGGAAGGCAAATCCTTCCAGCACCATCACCGAGGCATCGGGCACGTCCATGCGCCGCTGCAGCAGGCTACCTGCCGACCCGAAGCCGCCGAACAGCACGGCCACCGGCACGACGGCCCATGGGTTGTGTCGCGCCACGAAGGACACGAGGATGCCCGCATAGCCGAGCCCCGCGATGAGCGACGCGTTCGCCGAGGTGTGCACCGCGGCCACTTCGATGCCGCCCGCAAGCCCCGCACAGGCCCCGCCCACCGCGCAGGCCGTGACGATGATGCGCGTGCTGGGCAGGCCCACCAGGCGTGCGGCGCGTGCATTGCCGCCCACCACGCGCGTTGCAAAACCCGAGCTCGTGAAAAAGAGCCACAGCCCCGCAAGCAGGCAGGCGACGATGCCGAAGGCGAGGCCCCAGTGAATGTCCGCATCAGGCAGCGTACCGATGCGCAGGCCTTCGATGAGCGGACGCGTCGACGGCTTGTTCAGCGATGCCGGATCGCGCATCGGCCCCTCGACCACGTGCTTGAAGACGGCGATGGCGGTGTAGGCAAGCAGCAGGCTGCTGATGGTCTCGTTGACCCCGCGGTATTGCCGCAGCACCCCGGCGACGACAACCCATGCCGCGCCCGCGAGTGCCGCGGCCATCAGCACCATCGCCGTGCCCAACGCATTGGCCGGTGGCGCGAAGAGATAGGGCAGGCCGGCGCATGCCAACCCGCCCAGCACCAGCGCACCTTCACCGCCGATGACGATCAGCCCCGCGCGCGCCGGGACGGCGACGCACAAGGCGGTGAGCATCAGCGGCGCTGCGCGCTGCAGGCTGTTCTGCCACGAGAACCAGTCGCCGAATGCGCCTTTGAAGAGCAACGTCCAGGCCTGCACCGGGCTCTTGCCGCCAAGCGCGATGAAGGCGCCAAAGAGCAGCAGGGCACCGGCGAGCGCCAGGAGCGGCAGGAGCACCGCTTCCAGCGCGTCGCGGCGGCGGTCGGTCAGCACGGTGTGCGGCGCTTGCGCGTCAGGCCTTGCCGACGACGCCTTCGACGAGGTAGTTCATGCCCTCGAGTTCGACGTCCGTCTGCTTGAAGGTCTTGCCCGCGGCGATCACGACCTTGCCGGTGTTGTCCTTCAGGCCCGCGCTGCCGCCCTTGAAGATGTCGAAGCCGCCCTTGAGCATCGCGGCTTTCACGTCGTCGGCGTTCTTGCGTGCTGAAGCCGTCACCATCGCGCCGTAGGGCGAAGGCTTGACGAAGCCATCCTTCAAGCCGCCGCGCACGAAGTTCGGATGCGGTTTGCCCGAGCGCGCGGCGTCGATGATCGTCTTGTAGGCCGTGAGCCAGTTCCATTCCGCGCCGGTGAGGTAGGCGTTGGGCGCGAGCTTGGCCTGGCTTGCGTGGTAGCCGCAGACCATCTTGCCGCGCTTGGCGGCGGTCTCCACGATCACCTTCGGCCCGTCCACGTGCATGGTGAACACGTCCACGCCCTGGTCGGCGAGGCTGTTGGTGGCCTCGGCTTCTTTCACGGGCATCGACCAGTCGCCGGTGAAGATCACCGTGGTGGTGATGGACGGGTCCACCGAGCGTGCGCCCATGGTGAAGGCGTTGATGTTGCGCAGCACCTGCGGAATCGGCTTGGCGGCCACGAAGCCGAGCTTCTTGCTCTTGCTCATGTGGCCGGCCACCACGCCATTGAGGTACTGGCATTCGTCGATGTAGCCGAAGAAGCTGCCGGTGTTCTTCGGGTGCTTGCCCTCGGTCCACAGCCCGCCGCAATGCGCGAAGCGGATCTTCTCGTTCTTCGCCGCCACGGCCAGCGTGTGCGGGTCGAAGTAGCCGAAGGACGTGGGGAAGAGCAGGGTGGCGCCGTCCTGCGAGATCATGGCCTGCATCGTCTTCTGCACGGCGGTGGTCTCGGGCACGTTTTCTTCTTCGACCGTCTTGATGCCGGGCAGCTTCTTGATCTCGGCAACCGACTCGGCTTGCGCCTGGTTGTAGCCGAAGTCGTCCTTCGCGCCCACGTAGATGAAGCCGACCGTGATCGGCGCCTGAGCCTGCGCGAGCGACGCCCACGAAGCGCTGCTGGCCGCCACACCAAGCGCTCCGGCGCGCTTGATCAAGTCCCGACGATTGAATGCCGACTGCGTCATGCGGTTCTCCTCTTTGGGTTGGACACTTTCTTGTATACAAGCAACGGATGTGCCAGCGGATGAGCTGGAAAAGGCGGCGGCTTCTGCGCGTTCGTGGGGCAGGAATCAGGGGCGCAATGGCCGGGGGCACCATAGACAGGCTTGTTGCACCAAAGGGCGTCGGCGCGTGGGCAACAATCGGTGCCAAGCCAGCTGCTGCGGATGACCGTTTTGCCAATGCCCACCTACAACACCGCACTCATCGTCGGCGCCGTCCTGAGCGCGATTGCCTCCGCCCTGCATCTGGGCATCATCGTCGGCGGGCCAGGCTGGTATCGGTACTTTGGAGCCGGCGAGCGCTTGGCATCAGCCGCGGCGGCCGGCAAGTGGTACCCGGCGATCGTCACCCTGGGCATTGCGACGGTGCTTGCCGCGTGGTCGGCGTATGCGTTGTCGGGGGCGGGCGTCATCTCGCCGCTGCCGCTGCTCAGGTTGGCGCTGGCTGCGATCACGGCGGTCTATCTGTCCCGCGGGCTGGTGTTGTTTGCGATGCTCGCCAGGCCGCACCTGCTGACGCCTTTCTGGATCTGGAGTTCGCTCATCTGCCTTGGGTTTGGCCTCGTGCACCTGCTCGGCCTGGCGCAGGTGTGGGATGGCATTTGACGGCCGCAGAAGCCTGGAACGCGTCGCGCGGTTGACCTGGGCCGCGCCCTGTTCCCTGCTCGGGCTTGCATTCGCAGGCCTGGCGCTTCTCTTGGGCGGCCGCGCCGTGCGGGCACATGGCACGCTTGAAGTGAGCCTGCGTGAGTCCGAAGCATCGTGCCCCGTACTCATCCGCCTCGTGCCCTTTCGCGCCATCGCGCTCGGCCACGTCATCGTCGCCATCGGCCGCGAAGAACTGGACGGCATGAGGTCGCATGAACAAGTGCACGTCCGGCAGTACGAACGCTGGGGCATCTTCTTCTTCCCGGCCTATGCGGCGTCCAGCCTCTGGCAGCTCGTGCGTGGACGCGATGCGTATTGGGACAATCATTTCGAAGTCGAGGCACGGCGCTTGAGCGCTGACCCCTTGACGCCCGGGAACGGCTCGCAGCATCCATGACCTTCAGACTCCCGCTCGAACGTCGCCGCCTGTTCCTTCGTGCCCCGGGCTTGCAGCACTTCATGGTGGTCGACTCACTCGTGCTTTTCTGCGAGCTGGGCGTGGCAGTCGTCGTGCCCTGGTGGAACACCACACACGCGGGTGTCGAGGCCATGGCGGTCTATGGCGCAGCGATCGCCTTGGCGACGCTGGTTGCCGCGCCGCTGTTGTCGCCGTTCGGTGACAGGGCCTGCAAGGCGACGCAGATCACCGGCGGGCTCGTCGTGCTGATGGCAAGCTTCTTCGGCCTCGGAGCCTTGGCACTGTTGGACAAGGCCAGTGTGCCGGCCATCATCGCCTTGTCGATGGCGACGGTGCTTGCCAACGCCTTTGTCAGCCCCGCCCGCTCGGCCATCGTGGCCGAATTGGTGCAAGCCGATGATCTGCCCGCCGCACTCCAGCTTCAGAAGACCTGTCGGTCGGTCAGTGGAGTGCTCGGACCCGTGCTTGCCGGAGTGGGGCTGGGCACCTTCGGCATCGCGCCGTCGTTGTTTGCATGCGCAGCCGGCATGGCGCTGGCGCTGGGTGTCTCGCTTGGCATCGGCAGGCAGCCTGCGGCCGAACCTGTGCGATGCGGCTTGGCCTCGTGGTGGCGTGAACTGCAGGCAGGCATCGCCGGGAAGTGGAAGGTCCCGATGGAACGAGGCTGGACGGTCGTCAACTTCTTCGTCTGGATCTTCCAGGGGCCTGCCGTCGGCATGCTCATCCCGATCAAGGTGCACTCGCTGGGTCTGTCGGGCCCATGGCTGGGGCTGGCCGTGGGCGCTCTCTCGGTCGGCACCTTGCTGGGAAGCCTGTTCGGCTCGCGCCTTCTCGTCGAGCGCTTCGGCCGCTACAAGGTGCGGCTCGGTCTGGGCGCCTTCGAAGGTGTTTGCCTTGCCCTCGTCGGCCTGTCGTCTTCGCCCGTGATGCTTGTCATCGGGCTGTTGATGGCGGGCGTGTGCAATGCATCGATGTCGCTGGTCGGCGCCACGCACCGGGCCCTGGCCATCCCTCGAAACTACCGCGTGCGCATGCTGGCGGCGGCCTCGGTGACTACCCAGGCGGCGGGAGCACTCGGCCCGGCGCTGGTGGGGCTTGCGCTGAGCTCGCTGAGCGTGAGCGTGGTCTATGGCAGCTTCGGACTGCTCATGGCGATGTGTGCGATGGGCCTGGCGCTGGTGCCGCGCCTGAAGGAATTTCTCAGCCTCGAACACACCGAGGTGGTCGACTGGTATTCAAGGCAATACCCCCACGTCTTTCCGTAGCCACCGAACTACTCGGCGGTTCTTGAAAGTTCGCCGTTGTCAGATGTGGCGGTAGCATGCGTGCCACCCAGAGGAGGCGAATGATGCCGCGCAGTCTCAAGCCGAACGAGGTTTCTCCGAACAACCCGTGCCCGTTTCTGAGGGCGTTGGTTGCGCAGGGCCGTCTGGCCGATGATGTCGAGGCGCTCGGCGATGTGGCGAAAGTCATCGTCGACGTGGCGAGCTCCGGCGATGGAAGGCCGAAGCTTCCGGCCACAGCGATCCGGGCCATCGCACTGATTGCGAACGGTCTTGGCCCGCTGCAGCTCGCGCGCACTGGGCTGCGAGGCGTTCGGCTCAACGAACTGCGGAATGGGCCGCTGGACAAGAAGGGCGCCGGCTCCCGGATTCTGGATGTCTGCGCCCGGGTCGATGAAGCAGAGCTTGCCCGGCTGGATGAGTTCGCAAGCGACAAGAGCGATGCCCAGGGCCGCTCGGAGCGGGGCCTCGATCTGGCCGAGTTGCAGCGAATGATGAATGCAAACTTCGAGCGTGCCGCGGGCCGCAGGCGAATGATCGACCGAAGGCTGATGGAAGGCGAGTGGCCGGTCCTGTTGAAGGTGATGGGCAAGGACGGGCGCAGCGGCAGGTACCTCAGTGTTGCGGAGGTGCGCGACTTGTTCATCGAGCGCCGCCTGCCGCAGCGCATGTCAAAGCGCTTGCCCGTCAACCCGTGATGATCGGGCGCAGCGTCTCGACTTCGCTGACGATGAAGTCGAAGAATGCGCCCACCCGCGGCGTGCGGCGCAGTTCGGGGGTGGTCAGGATCCGCCAGATGCGGGTGAGTTCAGCCACGGGTTCGATCACTCGCACCAGGTCTGGCTCTGCGTCGCCCAGTGCGATGGGAAGCGGCGCCACGCCGAGCCCGGCTTTGGCGGAGTAGACAAGACCGAGCACGCTGTTGCTGCGTCCGACAAGCGCTGCGTCGGGGGCGACCTTGCGAAGCCATGCCGCAGTCCGGTGCCGGGCCATCGAATCATCGAAACCCACCAAGGCGTGCTGTGCCAGGTCTTCGATTCGTGTGGGCTGCCCATGGCGCTCGATGTAGGAGCGGCTGGCGTACACCGCCCAGATCGAGTCACCGATCTTGCGACCGACGAGTTCTCCGTCGTCGGTGTCTCCGGAGCGCAAGGCCACGTCCGCTTCACCCTTCGTGAGGTCGATGTACTTGTCGCTCATCACGAACTGCACCTGCAGGTTCGGGTGCAGCGCACGGAACCGTTCGAGCAGGTCCGACTGCGTGATGCGATAGACGATGGGTTCGGGGCAGGTGACGCGGACCACGCCCGCGACCTCGGCCGTCGCGGTGGCAATCTGCTGCGCGAATGCCTGCGCTGCGTGCTCGACCCGCTCGGCATGGGGCAGCAAGGTCTGGCCGAATTCCGTCAGCTGATACCCCGTGGGCTTGCGTTGAACCAGCGCTTGCCCGAGTTGGCGTTCGAGTTCGGCAAGCCGTCGCTGCACGGTGGACTGGTCGACGCCCAACGCGCGTCCGGCCGCAAGCGTGCTGCCGTGGCGCGCGACGGCAAGCAGATGCCGAAGGTCGTCCCAGTTGAAGCCTTGAGGGTTATGCGCCATTGCGGCCCCATTGTGCAGATTTGCGCCTTACGACGCGACGCCCCGGTCTCTAAGCTGAAGGCATGGATTCACCAAGCCACAACCCTCAGGCCTTCAAGCAGGCGATGCGTGCCCAATGGGACGTCGCCGCGTCCGGATGGAATGCCCACACCAGCCAGTTGCGTGACTGGTTGCGCGAGCCCACCGAGGCCATGTGCCGCATGGCAGGGGTGGTGCCTGGAGCCCGGGTGCTCGACGTTGCGGCCGGCGCCGGCGAGCAGACCGAAGTGATCGCGCGGCAGGTGGGCCGCGAAGGCTATGTTCTTGCCACCGATCTGTCGCCGGCCATCCTGTCTCTAGCGACCGAGAACGCGGTGCGCGGTGGCTGGGGCCCTGTCGAGACGCGCGTGGCCGATGGCGAGGACCTGCAGGTGGCCGCGGCCTCGTTCGATGCGGCCGTGTGCCGGCTCGGGTTGATGTTCTTCCCCGATCCGCTGCGCGGGTTGCGTGAGATTCATCGGGCGCTGCGGCCCGGCGGCGGCGTGTGCACCATGGTGTTCTCGCGCCCGGAGAAAAACCCGTGCGTGACGATCCTGATGTCGACCGCGCTCAAGCATGCAGGTCTGCCAGCGCGTGACCCGTTCATGCCGGGCGGCTTGCTGAGCCTCGGCCAGCCGGGCCGCATCGATGCGCTGTTCAGGTCGGCCGGGTTTTACGACGTGGCAACCACAGCCGTTGACGCGGTATTCCGCCTGCCGTCGGTCGACGACTACCTTGAGTTCGTCCGCAATTCCGCGAGCCCCATCCTGCAGATCCTGCAAGGCCTGGATCCCGCCGCAACGAAAGCTGCGTGGCGCGAGATGCGCGAGCGCTTGTCGGCCTTCACCACGCCGCGCGGCTGGGAGGGTCCGAATGAATTGCTGTTGACGGCTGGATGCCGCGCCAAGGAATCGCCATGAATCGAGCGCAGCATCCTGGGCGGACAACTCGCCGCGCTCGCGCCGCCCGACGTGCGGAGGCTCGCCTCTCAGAGCGCCGAACGGAAGAAGGAGTTGGACTTGGGCTTGCGCTGCAGGAAACGCAGTTTCGGGAGCCAGGCAAGCAGGCTGCCGAGGCGATGGTTGGTGCCAGTGCTCTCGCGTGCTTGCAGCCGGACGGGTGTTTGAGTCGTTGCGGCCGCAACCGGCACCGCGCGTGCAGGCTTCACGCTCGGCCGCGCGACCGCGACCGCCGCAGCCGGCTCCGCGGGGTTCAGCACCGGTTCCAGCCATTCAAGAATCGGCTTCCATTGCGCCATGTCGCCTTGCACCTGCGCGGCGGGCAGGTCGAACAAGGTGAGGCCTTGTTCAACGCAGCGCACATAGGCCTGCGTTTCGCGCAGCACGCCAACGAACGGCAGCTTGTTCTGGTCGGCCCAGGCCTGCAGGACTTCCGCGGCCTTGGTGCGTGCATCGAGCCGCATGCCCACGGCAGCCACCTTGCAGCGGCCGCTGGAAACGCGCGGTAATCGCATCAGTTCGGCAAAACACTCGGCGGCCGATTCACGGTCGAAGGCCGAATTGCAGACCGGCATCAGGATCGCGTCGGCAAACATCACGACGCGAGCCAGATCGAAGCCGTGCATGCCGCCCGGCGTGTCGAGGATGACGCGTGTGATGCCGGCCGGCGGGCGCAGCACGTTTTTCGGGTCCACGGCCCAGCCGACGATGGGCGAACACTGGAGCGTTTGCCGCGTTTCGCGCCGCCTCAACCAGGTTCTGGTGGATTGCTGTCGATCGACATCGCCCAGCATCACCGGCATGCCGTGCGTGGCGCAGTAAGCCGCCAAATGGGTGGCCAGCGTGCTCTTGCCGCTGCCACCCTTGCGATTGATCACTGCAATGACGGGCATGACTTCCGTGTCGCCTGCGCGAAGGCGCAAGCCCGGATTACATCACCAATCGCGAGGGCGTGAACGGGCGTGATGGCGTGGAACTCCCCGCCATTTCGAAGCGGTCTGCCACTGGTGCGCCGGCGTCAGGTCGGGGTCTTGCTTCGCACGAGGTGGTAGATCAACAGCAAGGCGATCGCGCCAATGACGCCGCCGATGAAGCCGGCGGACTGACCGGGCTGATACCAGCCAAGCGCTTGCCCGATGTAGGTGGCGGCAAACGACCCGGCGATGCCGATCGCCGCGGTGATGAAGAAGCCGCTCGGGTCACGGCCGGGGGTCAGCATCTTGGCGATGAGTCCTGCCACGAAGCCGATCAGAATCGTCCAGATGATGTGCATAGCCATCCTTGTGTTGACCACCCGATGCATGAGGCCCTGCGCGACCATCGTGACGCGCGCGTTGATGAACGCGGTGGTATGCGCGGGCAATGAAAAATCAGTCTAGCGTGGGGTCGGTTGCCTCGCAATGTGGGTACGTCCGACTCTTGTTGCAGTCAACTCCTCCATCTAAGATCCGCGCCACAACAACGCACACTCAAGGAAGGCACCGCATGTACCCCAAACTCCTGGCTGAAGGACTCGGCACGTTCTGGCTCGTCCTCGGAGGTTGCGGCAGTGCCGTCCTGGCGGCGGCCTTCCCCGGCGTCGGCATCGGCTTGCTGGGTGTCTCGTTCGCGTTCGGCCTCACCGTGCTCACCGGTGCCTACGCGTTCGGCCCGATTTCTGGCGGTCACTTCAATCCGGCGGTCACGGTCGGCCTGTGGGCTGGCGGCCGCTTTCCTGCCTCCAACCTGGTGCCGTACATCGTGGCGCAAGTGATCGGCGGCGTGGCGGGTGCCGCGGTGCTGTATGTCATTGCCAGCGGCAATGCGGACTTCAGTCTGGCCGGCGGCATGGCGTCCAACGGCTATGGCGAGCACTCGCCCGGCAAGTACTCGATGGTCGCCGGCCTGGTCACCGAAGTCGTCATGACGTTCATGTTCCTGATGATCATTCTCGGCACCACGCACCAGCGGGCGCCCGTGGGGTTCGCAGGGCTCGCGATCGGCCTCGCACTGACGCTCATCCACTTGATCAGCATCCCGGTGACCAACACCTCGGTCAACCCCGCGCGCAGCACCGGACCGGCACTGTTCGTCGGTGGCTGGGCCTTGCAGCAGCTGTGGCTGTTCTGGATTGCGCCGCTGGTCGGTGCGGCACTGGCGGGTCTTGTGTACCGCGGTCTTTTCGAAGCGCAGCCTGAACCGGACGTCACGGGTCGCCCGGCTTCGACGACATAGTCCTGTCTGCGGGGACAAGCCAGCCCGAGCGGGCGCTACGAAACCGTCTCCAACGGCGCGGCGCTTGCGATGCGGGCGTTCGGACCGTGTTCGACACAGGCGCGCGCATTGGCTGCGAACACCTCGGGAAGAATCTCGATGGCACGCGGCGTCCACTCGCCCATCAAGCACAGCTGCACCCAGTTCCGCTTGGTCAAGTAGTTGCTTTGGTACGCAAGCCGGTAGCCGCTGCGCTCCATGCGCCGCGCCAGGCGTGCGGACAGCGCCCGCGGATCGAGCGCCACGCTGATCACCCCGGGCATCGCGACGCCGTCTTGCGCCACGACGCACAAGCCCCGGCGTTGCAGTCCCTCGCGGAGTTGCCGGTCTGCGGCGGCGATGTCTCGCCATCGCTTGGGCCAGTCGATGTTCATGGCCGCATCGAGCGCGGCCACCAGGTTCGACGATTGCGTGAAGGGCACGCCGCCGGCATCGCGGCATGCCGCCAGGTCGAGGCAGCGTGGCACGCTGCCGGCATCGGCGAGCCGGCCGTCGTGGCAGACGATTGCGAGGCCCGGATAGGCACCAAGCGCCTTGCCGCTGACCGCACTTGCGAAGCGAACGCCTGAGAGGTCGGTGTGCTGCAATCCGAGTGCGCTGACCGCATCGACGCACAGATCGGCCCCGTACTCGCGACACAGGTCGCGTGCAGGGCCGAGGTCGTTGCGCACGCCGGTGGACGTCTCGCAGGCCACCATCCAGATCCAGCGGGGCCGTGCTCGCGCGACCATGGCCTGCAACTGCGCGGTGTCGAATCCGCGCCCCCATTCGGCGCGCAGCATGTGGAAGGGCAGTCGCCAACGTCGCGCATGATCGATGATGCGGTCGCCGAACTCGCCGTTGCTCAGGACGAGGCCGGGGCGGCCTTGGGTGGCGAGCTGCGCGCCAATGGCGTCGTTGGCCAGCGTGCCGGAGCCAGGCATCACGAGTGCGTCATGCGCGCCACTCAAGGCGCGCAGCCGGCCGCGCACGCGATCCAGCATGGCCACGAAATCGGCGCTGCGATGCGAGATCGTCGGCTGCGCGAAGGCTTTGGTGACGGCGGCGCGCACGGCAACCGGTCCCGGCATCAGCTGTGTCTCCTGTCGCCCACCCATGGTTTCCAGGCGCACCGCGTGCCCGGCATAGTCTTCGAGCGTCATGACCATCGGCTGGTACTGAGCCTGCGCGGTGCCCACCAACGGGCCGAAGGGGCGAAAGCCCAGGTGCTGATACAGCCTCAACTCGCGCACCGTCCCAGAGATGATCGCGAGGTCGCAGCCTTGGGCGCGAAAGCAAGTCGCGAGCACGCCTGCGAGACGCGCGAACACCTCG
Organism: uncultured Comamonadaceae bacterium; assembly: GCA_966211955.1. Lineage (GTDB taxonomy): Bacteria > Pseudomonadota > Gammaproteobacteria > Burkholderiales > Burkholderiaceae_C > Albitalea. The sequence goes on from CBIHOF010000001.1 coordinate 401,193, forward strand.
CTCTTGCGGTAGTTGCGATCAACGGCCAGCAGCCGCACCTCGACGATCTTGCGGTGCGGTGGCAGCCAGGCGTCGAGGTCCGCGAGTTTCTGGTCGAGCGAAAAGGGCCGGCTGCAGCGGCCGGCGATCATGCCGATCACTGCATCGCCATCGAGGCAGATCGCGTAGGTGTTCTCGACATGAAAGCGGTCGACCAGCGTGCGGGCCTCGTTCGGCGGATGCTGCGGAATCTCCTCGACGAAGGTCCGGTAGTTGAGACGATGGATGGCTTCGAACTCGGCCGCGCTGTCGGCCACCTTGAAACGCAGTGATGGGTTCATGGCTTTGTCGGGGGAATCGTGGCGGTTGCACCCCGCCTGGTTTGTCCATCCGCGCAAGCGGCTCGTCACTTGCGCACAGCGACTGTGTGCGTGGCGTCCCTGCACGCCAAGCGATGATTGGAAAGTTCGGCATCCAAGCCGTTTGGTATCGGAAAGCGCGACGTTGCTGCGGGCCACAGTAGACTGGCCGCGCCCCTTGCCTCCCACGCTTTCATGCCCACCCTTGAAGAACTTCTCTCGCTCGACCTCCTCACGCTGCGCGAACACACCGAGCTCGCGGGTGACCGCATCGACCCCGAAACGCAGGCAGCGCAAATCCGCGAGTCGCTGAAGATTTCCAAGGTCTGCGCCGTGCGGCATGGCGATGCGCTCGTGGCCTATGCCATGTTGAGCCCGATGGAGTTGGCATCGTCCTGGTTCGTCCGCGGCTTCAACACGCACCCCGCGCACCGCACCGCGCCCGTCATGCGAGACCTGTTCCACGCCGTTGCCCAGGTCGTGAAGCACGAAGGCATCGCCGACCTTCGAAGCCATGTCTACAAGACCAATCGGCTGTCGATGGCCTTCCATCGCAAGCTTGGGTTTCAGGTGACCAAGGAAAACGCGAAGGGCGTGGAGTTCTTCGCGACGGTGTCGCAGCTATCGACCAGCAAGTACTTCGCGCGGACGGCGGCAGCCATGGCCGTGCCTGTCACGTGACCGCCCAATGATCACCGCTTCCATCCGCCTCGCGCAACCCGACGACGCCCTGTGCATCGCCGTCCTGGAGGCCGAGCACTTCACCGCATCGCGCGGTGCATCGCTGCTGTGGCTCACGGCCTGGGTCGGCAACCCACGGGCGCTTGCCTTCTACCCGCGCCTGGGCTATGCCGAGATGGGCCGAACGGCGCATGTCTTCGAGGGTGAAAGCTACGAGAACCGGCTCTTCGGCAAGCCGCTGCAAGCTTGAAGGCTGGGAGACGTCCGCACGAGCGGCCGGACACTGCCCGGCCGCTCGCACGCCTCTCTCGCTCCCCCTCAGGAGTTCACTCCATCACGTCCGATCAATTGATGGTGTACGGATCGCCGTAGGTCTTCCAGCTCAGCGGCGCGTTCAAGTCGAGGTTGCCTTCTTTCAGGAACTTGCGCTGCTCGGTGTCCACGCGGCTGGTGTCATCGTGCGCCGCCTCGGTCAGCATGGCCGCCTTGCGCGCGTCGAGGAAGGCATTGAGGTAGGTGGTCTCGTTGCCGCCTTGCGCCGGCGTCTTGGCCTTCTTCATGGCGGTCTTGCGGATGCCGCCGAAGCTCACCGGGTCTTCACCCGGCCCGTGCATGACGATCGCGTCGTAGTAGATGAACTGGCCGAGCGCGCGCAGGCCATCGGCCTTGGCCTGGTTGACCGCCGGGTTGAAGTAGATGGTGTCGCGCTCGTTGTCCTGCGCCTTCTGGAAGGCGGAGTCCTTGGCGGCGGTCTTCCAGTCCTTGGTGAAGTTCGGGTCCAGGCCCGAATGGGATGCGCTGCCGTTCACACGCCGCAGCGCCGGCAGGTACTTGGCGAGCACGTTGCCGGCCTTGCTGTCGGTGTAGTTCTGCACCAGCTCGAGCATGTCGCCCGTGCCCGAGCAAAAGCCGATGATGCCGGCGGTGTAGCCGCGGCCGTCCTTGATGTCTTCGATGTAGGCGTACTGCGCACGCCAGTCGAGGGAGGAGTTCTCGGCACTGGACACGAGCTCCATCGCGATCTCCTTTTTCTTCGGATCGGCCAGGTCCGACTTGCCGCCGGTGTCCGAGGTCGACTTGAGGTCGCACTCCTTCTTCACGCCCACCGCCGGGTCGCTGCCGAAGAAGCTGTTGGAGCACTTGCCCGTGCTGCTCACCGACTTGGTGATGAAGTTTCCGTTGGCACCGTAGCGCACGGTCTGCACGCCGCTGACGCTGAAGGTCTGGCCTTCGGTGGCGATCTTCGTCCACGTCACGGTGACGGCGGCCGAGCGGGCGGTGCCATCGACGGCGTTCGCCGTGGCGGTCGGCTCGTCACCGTACGAGCCGCCACCGCCGCAGGCGCTGACGAGCGCCATGCTCGCAAGCGCGAGTGTCGCGAGCGGAGCCCGCAGCGGATGGCGACGGGCCCTGGCGCGGACAAAGGTCGAGGACGTGAAAGTCATGAGGCCTCCTGGTTTGTGGAGACCGGATTCTCAAAATCCCTCAAGGCGCATCGGATCAGGTCTTCTACTGGTATTTGATGATGCAGACCATTTTGTTTAGCCTAGAGGCCCCGACCCAGTGACGATCAAGGCTAGCAACACAAGGCATGCCGTTTGCCATGGGAGAATCCTGGCCCCCCGGCGCACCTTGCCGGCTCATGCAGAGGACGTCCCGTGGACCTGAAAGTACCCATCACCATTCATGACGAACTGAGCGAGGACGTCATCGAATCCAGCGGCTCGCTGGACCTGGCCAGCGGCGAGATCCGCAACGTGCAGTACGTGGACTACGACGTCGAGGCGCTCGGCTTGCCGGCCGAGGACGAAGGCTACGAGTTCACTTGCGGCACGCTGTCCAACGACGGCAAGGACGTGGAGTTCCGCGTGGAGGTGGATGTGTTCAGCGGCCGCTATTCGGTGAGCCCGAACGAGCTGCTCGAGATCAAGGTGCGTGCCGCCAAGCTGTTCGCGGGCATCGATGGTGTCGACCTGCTGGCGAATGCCACGACCAAAGGGGCGGCCACGAAGGGCACCACCAGCAAGGCCGGCACCGGCCGTGGCAAGCCGCCCGTCAAGAAGGTCCATTGATTTCCATGCCCGACGCGCCCGTCGCCGTCCGTCCGAGCTGGCAGAAGTTCGACGTGGACGTGAAGCCCAGCGCCATCGACGGGCAGGGCGCCTTCGCCGCCGAGCCCATCCCGGCGCGGCGCAAGATCGGCGAGATCCGCGGGCAGTCGATGAGCGTGGACGACGCCCGCATCCGCGCCACGCGCTACGAGCGGATCATGATCGTCGAGGTCTCCGCGCGCCGCGCCATCGACTTCGCCAAATCCACCGACCCGCTTCGCTTCACCAACCACTCCTGCGGGCCGAATGCGCGGCTGTGCATCCGCGAGCGGCGGGTCGAGTTCTATGCGCTGCGCGACATCGAGCCGGGCGAGGAGATCACCGTCGACTACGGGGACTCCCACCACGAAGGCCGGCTCACCTGCCGGTGCGGCGCGCCGAACTGCGTCGGCCGCCTGTAGCGTCGGCTTCCAGTCAGCCATCCGCTCAAGGGCAACCCTGACGGCGACATACCGTCGTGGTTGATACGGACACCATCTCGCAGCGACAAGTCGCACACTGCCCGCTTCCCTTCGCGAAAGGCGGCCATGAGCGGCAAACCCTTCTACAAGTCCCTGTACCTGCAGGTCATCACTGCCATCGTCATCGGCGTGCTGCTGGGCCACTTCGCGCCGGCCACCGGCGAGGCCATGAAACCGCTGGGCGATGCCTTCATCAAGCTCATCAAGATGGTCATCGCGCCCATCATCTTCTGCACGGTGGTGGTGGGCATCGCCGGCATGGAGGACATGAAGAAGGTGGGCAAGACCGGCGGCCTGGCGCTGCTGTACTTCGAGGTCGTGAGCACGGTCGCGCTCATCGTGGGGCTGGTGGTCATCAACCTCTTCCAGCCGGGCACCGGCATGAACGTGGACCCGAAGGCGCTGGACACCAAGGGCATCACCGCCTATACCGGCCCGGGCAAGATGCAGAGCACCGTCGAGTTCCTGATGAACATCATCCCGAACACGGTGTTCGATGCCTTCGCCAAAGGCGAGATCCTGCAGGTGCTGCTTTTCGCGGTGCTGTTCGGCTTTGCGCTGCACCGCTTCGGCGGGCGCGGCACGCTGGTGTTCGATTTCATCGAGAAGAGCTCGCACGTGCTCTTCTCGGTGGTGGGCTACATCATGAAGGCGGCACCCATCGGTGCCTTCGGCGCCATGGCCTTCACCATCGGCAAGTACGGCCTCGGGTCGCTGCTGTCGCTGGGCAAGCTGATGGGCTCGTTCTACCTCACCTGCCTCATCTTCATCTTCCTCGTGCTGGGCACCATCGCGCGGGTGCACGGCTTCTCGGTATGGAAGTTCATCAAGTACATCAAGGAAGAGCTGCTCATCGTGCTGGGCACCTCGTCGTCGGAATCGGTGCTGCCGCGCATGATGGCGAAGATGGAGAACCTCGGCGCCCGCAAGTCAGTGGTCGGCCTGGTGATTCCCACGGGGTATTCGTTCAACCTGGACGGCACGTCCATCTACCTCACGATGGCGGCGGTGTTCATCGCCCAGGCCACCAACACGTCGCTCACGCTCACCCACCAGATCACCCTGCTGGCGGTGCTGCTGCTCACGTCGAAGGGAGCGGCCGGCGTGACGGGCAGCGGCTTCATCGTGCTGGCCGCGACCTTGCAATCGGTGGGGCATGTGCCGGTGGAGGGCTTGGCACTCATCCTGGGCATCGACCGCTTCATGTCGGAAGCTCGCGCCTTGACCAACCTCGTGGGCAACGGGGTGGCGACCATCGTGGTGGCGAAGTGGACGGGCGACCTCGACCAGGACCGGCTGCGGCGCCAGCTCGACGGTGAGACCGACGAGGCGGCGGAGGCACCGGAAGACCTCTTGCCGGACCAGTCCCCGGCGGTGGTGGCCGAGCGCGCGCATGCCTGAACCTGCCTGAGCCCGGCACATCGTGCGACAGCGCTTACATGCCGCGGCGAAGCGGCATGCAAGCGGGCCTAGACTCCGCCGATGACCCATCGAGTGCTTCTTGCCGCGCTGCTGTCGCTGCCCGGCCTTGCCTTGGCGCAGGCGGCGCCTTCTGCGGCTTCGGCTTCCGCTCCCGCTTCGGCTTCGGCTTCGGCGTCGGCTTCGGCTGCGGCTTCGGCTTCGACCGGAGCCTCGGCGCCGCCGATGGCCAGCGCGGCCGCGCCGTTGACCGCCGCGTCCGCCCCGCCACCGAGCTTTCCGCCTTTGTCGGACTGTGTCGCCCAGCTGCGCCGTGAACTGCCGTCCAAGGTCAAGCCCGAGACCTTCGACGAATACACCGCCCAGGCGCAGGACCTGCGGCCGGCGATCGACAGCGCCACGCGCAGCCAGCCCGAATTCCAGCAGACCATCTGGGAGTACATCACCCGGCGTGTGAACGACCAGCGCATGGCGCCGGGCCGCGAGATCATGAAGAACGAGGCCGCCGCGCTCGCGGCCATCGAGCAGCGACTGGGCGTGGACGGGCCGACGACGGTGGGCGTGTACGGCGTGGAGACGGACTACGGGCGCGTGCGCGGCTCCTACCCGGTGGTCGACGCGACGCTCGGCCGGGCCTGCCTGAACCTGCAGGCCGCCGATCGCAAGGAGCATTTCTTCACCGCCCTGTGGCTGCTGCAGGAAGGCGTGGTGCAGCCCGACGAGTTCAAGGGCTCGTGGGCCGGCGCCTTCGGCCTGACGCAATTCATGCCGGCCACCTTCGTGCGCACGATGGCATCGGCCGATGGCTCGTCGCGCGCCGACATCATCCACAGCGTGCCCGATGCGCTTGCGACGACGGCGCGCTACCTGCGCCAGCTTGGCTGGGTGCCCGGCGTGCCCTGGGCGGTGGAGGTGAAGGTGCCGCTGGATCTGGCGCGGCAATGGAACGCGCCGGAAAGCGAGCATGCGTGCCTGGGCGAGAGTGCATCCACCGGCAAGTGCCGCCGCGTCGCGCAATGGGCGGTGGACGGCGTGACGCGCATCGATGGTCGGCCGCTCGTGCGCACCGACGGGCCGATTGACGCCCTGGAGCCACTCACCAACACAGCCTTGCTGATGCCTGCCGGCGCGGCAGGGCCGGCATGGCTCGTCACCGCCAACTACCAAGCGGTGTGGCGATACAACCGGGCCGATGCGTATGCGCTGGCCATCGGGCTGCTGTCTGACGCCTACCGTGGCGCAGCGCCGCAGCGCGTGCCCTGGCCAACCGACGATGGCGGCTTGTCCCGCACGGAATTCGTCGAGCTGCAGTCGCTGCTGCGCCGGCTTGGCCACTGCGACATGGTGATTGACGGCGTGGCGGGGCCGAAGACTGCGGCCGCCATCCGCGATGAAGAACGCAAGCTCGGCACCGTGCCGACCGGCCGCGGCGGGCAGAAGCTGCTTGCGGCCTTGAGGAAGGTCGAGTCGAATGCCACTTGCGATGCGGCCCCGGGCGCATCGCAGCCTGCTGCGTCGGCGGATTGAGCGGGCAATGGAGCGTGTCGACGCGCTCGTGATCGGCGCCGGCGTCGTGGGCCTGGCCATAGGCCGCGCACTCGCGCAGCGCGGTCTGGAGACCATCGTGCTGGAACGCGCCGATGCCATCGGCACGCAGACCAGCGCACGCAACAGCGAGGTGATCCACGCCGGCATCTACTACCCGACCGGCTCCTTGAAAGCGCGGCTTTGCCTGCCGGGGCGCGAGGCGCTCTATGCCTTCTGCGAGAGCCACGGTGTTGCGCATCGACGCTGCGGCAAGATCATCGTGGCCAGCGGTGATGAACAGGTCGCCAAGCTGTCGCGCATCGAGGCGCAGGCGGTGAGCAATGGCGTGCATGACCTGCGCCGGCTGGACGGCGTCGAAGCGCGCCGGCTGGAACCCGCCTTGCGCGCGGATGCAGCCTTGCTCTCGCCATCCACCGGCATCGTGGACAGCCACGGGCTCATGCTCGCGTTGCAAGGCGACCTGGAGGCCGCCGGTGGTGCGGTCGCGTTGCGCTCGCCGCTCAAAGGCCTGCAATGTGGCCACGCGTCGCACGTGGCGCAAGTGGGCGGCGACGCGGCGATGGAGATCGAGGCGCACATCGTCGTGAACGCGGCCGGGCTGTGGGCACCGCTGGTGGCGTCGGGCTTCAGCGGTCTCGATGCGCGGCATGTGCCGACGCCGCGCTACGCCAAGGGCCACTACTTCTCGCTCGCGAGCCGCGCCCCGTTCTCGCGCCTCGTGTATCCCGTGCCGCCGGAAGGCGGGTTGGGCGTGCACCTCACGCTCGACCTGGCAGGGCAGGCGCGCTTCGGGCCGGACGTGGAATGGATCTCGCCGTCGACACCGGCCGACATCGATTACCGGGTCGACGAGCGCCGCATGGCGTCGTTCGAAGAAGACATCCGCGCCTACTGGCCGAGCCTGCCCGATGGCGCACTCGCGCCGGCCTACAGTGGCGTGCGGCCCAAGCTCAGCGGGCCTGGCGAGCCGGCGGCGGATTTCCTCATCCAGGGGCCGCAACAGCATGGCATCGCGGGGCTGGTCAACTGCTTCGGCATCGAGTCGCCGGGGCTCACATCGTGCCTGGCGATTGCCGAGGAAGTGCTTCGACATTGGGATGCGGCATGACCGCCTCCCGCGCCACCTTGCGCAGCATCGCGGCCAGCCCGATGGACACGAGCACCAGCCCCACCACCAGCCCCACCCAGAACCCGTAGACCTGCAGCGGCCCGCTCGACGCGGTGCCGTGGTACCCCAGCCAGGTGCCCAGCGGAATGCCCACCACCCAGAAGGCCAGGGCCATCAGGAGCATCGGGCCGAACGTCACCTTGTAGCCACGCAGCGCGCCGATGGCACACACCTGGGTCGCGTCGAAGAGTTGCCAGAAGGCCGAGAAGAGCAGGAGGGTCGCCGCCATGTCGCGCACGGCCGCGTCGCTGCTGTAGACGGCGGCGATGCCGTGCCGCCCCAGCACGATGGGCACGATGGCGGTGGCCGCCATCATCAGCCCGAGGGTGAGGCCGGTCCAGGCGATGAAGCGGGCCGTGCGCGGATCGCCGCGGCCCATGGCCTGGCCCACGCGGATGGACAGCGCCGACGACAGCCCCATGGGCAGCATGAACACCAGCGAGGCGAAATTCATCGCCACCTGGTGCGCGGCGATCTGCACCGCGCCGAACCGGCCCACCAGAACGGCCACGCTGCAGAACGCGGTGACTTCTGCGAGCGCCGCGCCACCCATCGGCAGGCCGATGCGCAGCAGCCGCTTCTGTGCCGGCCACGTCGGCCGCGACCAGTGGCGCCACACATAGGTGCTGCGGTACACCGGTGCCCAGGCGGTCCAGCCGATGAGCGCCAACAGACCGGCCCACATGCCGATGGCCGTGGCCCAGCCGCAACCCGCGCCGCCCATGGCCGGAAAGCCGAAGTGCCCATGGATCAGCACCCAGTTGAAGAAGCTGTTGAGCGCGAGACCGCCAAAGGCCACCACCATCATCGGCCGTGTGCGGTTGATGCTTGCCGAGTAGAACGCGAGCGCCCGGAACACCAGTGCCGCCGGCATGCCGCACGCGATGCCCCACAGGAACACCACGATGCGCGACGCAAGCACCGGCTCGATCTCGGCCCAGCGCAGCAGGGGCGGCACGAGCGGCATGAGCAGGAAGGGCACGGCCGAGAAACACACCGCCAGCCAGATGCCCTCGCGCGTGTCCTGCGCCACCGCCTCGTGGTCGCCGGCGCCGAAGTGGTGTGCCACGATGGGACTGAGCGCCTGCACGATGCTCATCATGCTGATGAACACCGGAATCCACAGCGCCACGCCCAGGCCCACCACGGCCTGCTCGCGCGCGCCGGCCTGGCCGGCCATGACGGTGTCGACCAGGCCCATCAGCACCTGGGCAATCTGCGACAGGATGATCGGGCTGGACAGCCGCACGAGCGCGCGGCTTTCGGCAAGGAAGCGTGGGATTCGGTGTTTCACGGGGCTGGCGATTACACCAGAAGCGCACCGCGACGGCGGGGCCGCCGGCCGCTCAACCCCGGCGATTCAGGTGTTGTCGTGCGGGTCGCGCACCCACTTGCCGTCCACCAGCCGCTCGTGCGGGCGGAACTGCGCCTTGTAGGCCATCTTGTCGCTTTGCGCGATCCAGTAGCCGAGGTACACGTGCGGAAGCTTGAGCAGCTTCGTCTGCTCGATCTGCCACATCACGTTGTAGGTGCCGTAGCTCGTCTTGGCCTCGGGTTCGTAGAAGGTGTAGACCGCCGACAACCCGTCGTTGAGGATGTCGAGGATGCTCACCATCTTGAGCGCGCCGACCGAGCCATCGGGCTTGCGCTCGCGGAACTCCACCAGCCGCGAGTTGACGCGGCTTTGCAGCAGGAACTGCGTGTACTGGTCGATGCTGTCGTGGTCCATGCCGCCGCCGCTGTGGCGGCCGGCCTGGTAGCGCAGGTAGAGCTGGTAGTGCTCGGGCACGAAGCACAGCCGCAACACCCGCGCCTGCAAGTTGGCATGCGCCTTCCAGGCGCGGCGCTGGCTGCGCGTGGACTGGAAATCCTTCACGGGAATGCGCAGCGGTACGCAGGCACGGCAGCCATCGCAATAGGGCCGGTAGGTGAACATGCCGCTGCGGCGAAAGCCGTTGGCCACCAGCCCGGAGTAGGCGTCGGCATGGATCAGATGGCTGGGCGTGGCCACCTGCGAGCGCGCCATGCGGCCATCGAGGTAGCTGCACGGGTAGGGCGCCGTCGCGTAGAACTGCAGCGATGCGAGCGGAAGCTCTTTCGGGTGGGTCACTTACGGGCCGTCCTTGCCGAGGGCTTCGCCTGCATCAGACTTCAGCAGGTGCCGCCACATCGAACGATCATAGGTCCAATCGTGGATCGGGGGAGCCCCGAGACTGCGGGAGAGGCGGGTCTCGAAGTCGGCGCGTGAAATTTCACGCCCACCGAGGGACGCGAGGTGGCCGGTGCGCTGCTGGCAGTCGATCATCGTCACGCCGTTTTCACGGCAGAAACACACGAGTGCCGCCAGTGCGATCTTTGACGCATCCGTCCGGTGCGCGAACATCGATTCGCCGTAGAACATGCGCCCCAGGCTCACGCCGTACAGCCCACCGGCCAGCTCGTCGCCCACCCAGGTCTCGAAGCTGTGCACGCTGCCCAGCCGGTGCCAGCGGCGGTAGGCGTCCACCATCTCCGGCACGATCCAGGTGCCGTCCTGGCCTTCGCGCGGGGTGCCTGCGCAAGCGGCGATGACGGCCGGGAAGGCGGTGTCGATGCGCACTTCCAGGCCGGGCGTGCGCTGGAACCGGGCGATGGTCTTGCGCAGCGAACGTGACAGCTTGAACTCATCCACCATCAGCACCATGCGCGGGTCGGGCGACCACCACAGCACGGGCTGCCCCTCGCTGTACCAGGGGAAGATGCCCTTGGAATAGGCCTCCGCCAGCCGTTCGGGCGTGAGCTCGCCGCCGGCCGCGAGCAGGCCAGGGGCGTCCGAGCCGCGTGGCAATGCCATCCGCGGGTCGGGCAGCGGGTCGCTCTCGGCGTGCAGCCAGGGGATCATGGTTCTTTCGGCCACCAGCCGATGCGCGGCTCGGCCAGGCAACGCGTCCATTCCTCGTCGCTCAGATCGATGTCCATTCTCAAGAGTGCCCCGGCCATGGCCTTGCCCAGGTTGTCCATGCGCAGGTTGCGCGCACCGCCGCCTTGCAAGGCGCCATGCAGTACCAGCTTGACTGCCAGGATGTTGGGAAGCAACCAGCATTCCACCCGCCCGGGCAGCCAGGGCTGGAAGTGCGCCTGCACCCGCTCGGCCGTGACTTCCCGTTCGAGGATGCGCCAGCCCGATGCGTTCCATGCAAAGACGCCGAAATCCACCCAGTCGGCCTTGTCGCCGCTGCGGGCATGGGCGATGTGCGCGAGCTTGATCGTCTTCATGCGGCACCCACCTCCACCAGTTCGATGCGAACGCCCGCTTCCACGCTCTCGCGCGGCACGAGCGTGGGCCAGATGCCCAGCAGTTCACCGGTGTTGTGCAGGCCGGTGAAGCCGCAGGTGTAGGCCGGCCCGCTCAGGCCCATCCAGGGGAAGAGCCGGCCGAAGCCGTCGGCAGCCGCCTTGTGGGGCGTGCGCATGACGAGCCGCACCCACACCTCGTTGAGTTCGTCCGGGTCCGCTGGCGCGATGGCCAGCGGGCCGTGCGCGGAGTGGAGCCCGGGGTATTCGACGAACAGCTCGTCATGCGGCACGCGCTTGTCTGCCAGCTGCGACTTCACCATCGCGATGGCGGCCTGCGCCTTCGACCAGGCATCCGGCCAGCTGAAGCCCCAGGTGACTTCTGCCTTGAAACCGTCCCTGAAGCCGGCCACCACTTTCAATTGCGCGGGCCGCCGGCGGCCGCTTGCGCCTTCGATCTTCACGCGGTCGCCGCCGAGGTCGGTCATGCAAAGCGTGCCCATGTCCAGCACGACGTCGGGCGAGAGGTAGGCATGCGGGTCGTGCACCTCGTACAGCAGCTGCTGTCGCACGGTGTCGAAGTTGACGCGCCCGCCGGTGCCCGGTGCCTTGCCGATGATGGCTGTGCCGTCATCACTCACTTCCGCGATGGGGTAGCCGATGTGCGCGAGATCGGGAATCTCCTTCCACGCGCCGAGGCTGCCGAAGTTTCCGCCGCTGCCCTGGCCGGAGCATTCAAGCAGGTGGCCGACGGTGAGGCCCTGGGCGAGCCGCGACAGCTCCTGCGGCGTGGCGGCGTCTTCGAGCTTCCAGCCGAACTCGTGCACCAGCGGCGCGAGGAAGAGCGCTGCATCGGCCACTCGGCCGGTGATGACGATGTCCGCGCCTTGCTGCAGTGCGGTGACGATGGGGCGCGCGCCGATGTAGGCGTTGGCGAAGACGAGGCGCTCGCGGGTGGCGGGGTCGAGCGGTTGCTGCTTGAAGAGGTGCGCGAAAAGTGTCTGGTTGTCGGGGCCGGCGAGCATCGGCAGCACGTCGTCACCCGTGACCACCGCGATGCGTGCCGCGAGTCCCTTGGCTTCGAACGCTGCCCGCAAGGCCTGCGCTGCGCCGGCCGGGTTGAGACCGCCAGCGTTGCAGATGAACTTCACGCCGCGTTCGCGCATTGGCGGCCACAGCTTGAGCAGCATGGGCACGATGTCGCGCGCATAGCCCAGCGTCGGATCGCGCTCGCGGTCTTTCGCGAGGATGGCCAGCGTCAATTCCGCCAGGTGGTCGCTGGCGACGTAGTGGATCTCGGCGCGCTCGATGGCGGGCAGCACAGGGTCCCAGGAGTCGCCGTAGAAACCGAGCCCTGATGCGATGCGAACCGTTTTCATCATGGGGTCAGAGCATGCACCAACCCCGGAACAACCACTAGCGAAATGCATGGAGGGCCACGTCAGAATTCCCCAGCATCGAGGCAAGGGGTCGCGGGCGTGCAGTTTCTCCAACTCATCCTGAGCGGTGTGTCCCAGGGCTGCATCTACGGGCTGATCGCCTTGGGGTTCGTCCTGATCTACAAGGCCACCGAGACGGTCAGCTTTGCGCAGGGCGAGCTGATGATGCTCGGCGCCTTCGCGGGCCTGGCCGGCATGAGCTTCCTGGGCATGCCGTTCTGGCTGGCCGTGCCGTGCGCGGTGGCGCTGATGGCGTTGCTGGGCATGCTCACCGAGCGTGCGGTGATCCGCCCCATCCTCGGCCAGCCGGCGTTCTCCATCGTCATGCTCACCATCGGCATCAGCTACGTGGCGCGCGGGCTCATCACCATGGTGCCGGGCATCGGCACCGAGACGCACTCGCTGGCCGTGCCCTACAAGGACCAGGCGGTGAACGTCGGCGCGCTGGTGCTGAACGTCGAGCAGCTGGTGGTCATCGCGACCACCGGCGTGCTGTGTGCACTGCTCTTCGTGATGTTCAAGTACAGCAAGCTGGGCATCGCCATGCAGGCCTCGTCCCAGAACCAGCTGGCGGCCTACTACATGGGCATTCCGGTCAAGCGATTGAACGGGATGGTGTGGGGGCTGGCCGCGGGCGTCGCAGCGATCGCGGGCCTGCTGCTCGCGCCCATCACCTTCGTGCATGCCAACATGGGTTTCATCGGGCTGAAGGCCTTTCCTGCGGCGGTGGTGGGCGGTTTCGGCAGCCTGCCGGGCGCGATCGTTGGTGGGCTGCTGATTGGCATCGTCGAATCGCTCTCGGGCTTCTACCTGCCCGATGGCTTCAAGGACACGGCGGCGTACATCGTCGTGCTGGTGATGCTGGTGGTGCGGCCGAATGGGCTGTTCGGCGAGAAGCTGCGCAAGAAGGTCTGATGAGCAACTGCCCCCACGTCGCTTCGCTCCTGCCCCCCGAGGGGGCGCAGGCCTCCCTTGGGACGGCCCGGCGAGAGGCCTGAGCGATGCGCTTCATCTTCAAGACCAGCTACGAGCAGGACGTGTGCCTGGCCAAGCATGGTGGCCATCTGTTCTGGTATTCGCTGCTCATCGCCGTGATGCTGCTCGCGCCGTGGCTCGTCAGCGAATACCTGCTCGCGCAACTGCGCCTGATCCTCATCTACGCCGTCGTCGGGCTCGGGCTGATGCTGCTTGCCGGCTTCACCGGTCTTTTCTCCATCGGCCATGCGGCCTTCCTCGGCGTGGGCGCCTACACGCAGGCGGTGCTCACCGGTGCGGGCTGGCCGTTTCCGCTGGCCTTGCTGTGCGCGGGCGGCCTGTCGGCGGCGGTGGGCATGGTGGTGGGCTTGCCGGCGTTGCGCGTGAAGGGCATCTATCTCGGCATCGCGACGCTGTCCTTCGGCTTCATCGTGGAAGAGATCTTCGCGCGGTGGGAGGGCGTGACCGGCGGCAACGCCGGCATGCACCTCACGTCGCCGCGCATCTTCGGCTTGGCCATCGACAGCGGCGAGGGTTTCTACTTCGTGTGCCTCGCGGTGGCGGTGGCGGCCACGCTCCTCATCCTCAACCTGCTTCGCTCTCCCACGGGCCGAGCCTTCGTTGCCATCCGTGATTCGGAGGTGTCGGCGCAGAGCATGGGCATCCATCTCGCGCGCTACAAGACCTTGTCCTTCGCCATCTCAGCGGCGCTCGCGGGCATCGGCGGCGCGCTGTATGCGCACGAGCTGAAGTTCATCTCGCCCGACCAGTTCAGCATCCTGCAGTCCATCGACCTGCTGCTGATGGTGGTGATCGGCGGCCTGGGCTCGGTGCATGGTGCTTTCCTGGGGGCGATCTTCCTCATCAGCATGCCGCAGCTCATCGCGGGCGCGAAAGATCATCTGCCCGAGGCCATCGGCCAAGCGCCTGGGCTGCAGGGGCTGGTCTACGGTCTCGTGTTGATTGCCTTCGTGTTGTTCGAGCCTCTGGGCATCTATGGGCGCTGGCTCAAGGTGCGAAGCTATCTGCAGACCTTTCCGTTCTATCGCGGCGGCATGTTCAAGCGGCAGAAGAGCTTCCAGAAGTCGGAGAGGCTGCGGTGAACACCGACGGCGACGTCCTTCTGTCCGCCCGCGAGCTCAGCGTGCGCTTCGGTGGCGTGCTGGCCGTCAACAAGGTGAGCTTCGATGTGCGGCGCGGCGAGGTCTTCACGCTGATCGGCCCCAACGGCGCGGGCAAGACGACGGTATTCAACCTCATCAGCCGGCTGTACGTGCCGAGCGGCGGCGAGCTGGTCTTCGAGGGTCAGGCGCTGTCGCGGGTGCCGCCGCACGAGGTGGCGCGCCTGGGCATTGCGCGCACCTTCCAGAACATCGAACTCTTCGAGCATGCGACGGTGCTGCAGAACCTGCTGATCGGCCGGCACACGCACAGGCAGACGAGCTTCTGGCACGACCTTGTCTTCAGCGCGAAGACACGCCGCGCCGAGCTCGAAGCGCGCGAGAAGGTGGAGCGTGTGATCGACTTGCTCGACCTGCAGCATCACCGCGAATCGCTGGTGGCGGGCCTGCCTTACGGCGTGCGCAAGGTGGTTGAGCTCGCGCGTGCGCTGTGCACCGAGCCCAAGCTGCTGCTGCTCGATGAGCCGTCGTCCGGGCTCAACACTGAAGAGACCGAGGACATGGTGTTCTGGATCCGCGACATCCAGCACGAGCTGGGCGTGACGGTGCTGATGGTGGAGCACGACATGGGCCTTGTCTCCAAGGTGTCGGATCGCGTGCTCGCGATGAACCAGGGCGAGATGCTGGCGCTCGGGACACCGACGCAGGTGCAGGCGCATCCGGGCGTGATCGAGGCGTATCTCGGGTCCGTGGATGACGTGTCGAGCTTGAGGAGGGCGGCATGAGCCAGCTGCGTGTGTCGAGGGGCACCCCATGACCGACATGCTCAAGCTCCTCAACGTCGAGAGCGCCTACGGCCCCATCCGCGCCATTCGCGGCGTGAGCCTCAAGGTGCGGCAAGGCGAGATCGCGACCGTGCTTGGCGCCAACGGCGCGGGCAAGACGACCATCCTCAAGACCATCTCCGGCATCATCGACCCGCGCAAGGGCACCATCGAATTCAAGGGAGAGGACATCACCGCACGCGACCCGGCGGCCATCGTGCAACGGGGCCTGTCGCACGTGCCCGAGGGCCGCGAGGTGTTCCCGCTGCTGTCGGTGCACGACAACCTGCTCATGGGCGCCTACACCCGCCGTGACAAGGACGCCGTGGCACGCGACATGGAGACGGTGTTCGGCTACTTCCCCATCTTGCGCGAACGCGCTTCGCAGCAGGCGGGACTGCTCTCCGGTGGCCAGCAGCAGATGCTTGCGATCTCGCGCGCACTCATGGCCGCGCCGCAGCTCATGCTGCTCGATGAACCCAGCCTCGGCCTGAGCCCCAAGCTCACCAAGGAGATCTTCGAGATCGTCGTGCGCATCAACCGCGAACGCGGCACGACCATCCTGCTTGTGGAACAGAACGCCAACATGGCGCTCAACGCGGCAGACTACGGCTACGTGCTGGAGAACGGCCGCATCGTGATGGAAGACGGCTGCGACAAGCTGCGCGAGAAGGACGACATCAAGGAGTTCTACCTCGGCATGAAAGACACCGGCGTGCGCGGTGAACGGCGCTGGAAAAAGAAGAAGACGTGGCGATGAACGAGAAGCGATCAGCGCCGAGTTCGCGAGCCCGAGCGCGCGGCCGCCCGGAGCCGGGCTCGATCCCCTCGGGGGATCGCTCGCGGAGTTCCGCGAGCGAGGGGTTGTCATGAGCAACTTGTGGGACTTGCCTTCGCAGCAAGCTTCGAGCGACGTCGTTGTCCCGGGCGAGACCCTGCCCGCGATGTTCTGGAATGCCGCCGCCCTTCGTGGCAACAGCGTCTTCATGCGGCAGAAGCAGCTGGGCCTGTGGCGCAGCTGGACCTGGACGCAGACCGCGCAGGCGGTGAAGGAGATCGCACACGGCCTTCTCGCGCTCGGCTTCGAGCCGCAAGAGTGCGCCTCCATCCTGTCCAACACCGTCATCGACTGGGTGCTTGCCGACCTGGCGGTGCTCAGCTGCGGCGGCGTGTCCAACGGCATCTACCCCACCGACGCCGCATCGCAGGTGCACTACCTCTGCGAAGACTCGCGCACCAGCGTGCTCTTCGTCGAGGACGACGAGCAGCTGGACAAGGCCCTGGAGGTGCGCTCGCAGTTGCGCAACCTGCGAAAGATCATCGTCTTCGACATGGAAGGACTGCGCGATCTCGACGACCCCCACGTGATGAGCCTGCACGCGCTGCGCGAGGCCGGCCGCGCGCACATGGCCTTGCAGCCTCGCGCACTGGACGAACGCATCGCCGCCTGCCGACCCGAGGACCTCGCCATCCTCGTCTACACCTCCGGCACCACCGGCAAACCCAAGGGCGCGATGCATAGCCACCGCGGGCTCGTGCACACCGTGCGCGGCTACCAGGCCATTTCGCCGCAGGACACGCGCGACGAGCGCATGTGCTTCCTGCCGCTGTGCCACATCGCCGAGCGCGTGGGCGGCGAATACTTCGGCGTCTACACCGGCAGCAAGCTCAACTTCGTGGAGAACCCGCAGACGGTGCCCGAGAACATCCGCGAGATCGCGCCCACGGTGGTGACCGCCGTGCCGCGGGTGTGGGAGAAGTTCTATTCCGGCGTGACCATCGCGCTGCAGGAGGCGACGCCGCTGCAGCGCAAGGTCTACGCCTGGGGCATCGGCGTGGGCATGCGCATCGCCGACCTCGTGCTCGCCGGCCGGCCGGTGCCCGGCATGTTGAAGCTGCAGTTCCGCATCGCCCGCTGGCTGGCCCTGGACAACGTGCGCAAGCTCATCGGCGTGCATCGCGCGCGCATGCTGTTCACCGGTGCCGCGCCCATCTCGCCCGAGCTCGTCAAGTGGTACCTCGCGCTCGGCCTGCCGATGCTGGAGGTGTGGGGCATGACCGAGACCTGCGGCGCGGCCACCGCCACGCCGATGGGCCGCATCAAGCCGGGGATGATCGGCCAGGCCTGCCCCTTCACCGAGGTGCGCATCGACCCGGCCACCGGCGAGATCCAGGTGCGCGGCACCAATGTCTTCATGGGCTACCTCAACCTGCCCGACAAGACTGCCGAGACCTTCACCGCGGACGGCTGGCTGCGCACCGGCGACGTAGGGCTCGTGGACGACGATGGCTTCTTCCGGATCACCGACCGGATGAAGGACATCATCATCACGGCCGGCGGCAAGAACGTCACGCCCAGCGAGCTCGAGAACGACCTCAAGTTTTCGCCCTACATCACCGACGCGGTGGTGGTGGGCGACCGCCGCGCCTACCTCACCGCCATCGTGATGGTGGACCAGGAGAACGTCGAGAAATTCGCGCAGGAGCACGACATCCCGTTCTCCAACTACGCGAGCCTCACGCGTGCGCCGCAGGTGCAGCAGCTGATCTGGAGCGAGATCGAGCGCGTGAACCGAAAGTTCGCGCGGGTCGAGCAGATCAAGAAGTTCTTCCTGCTCGAGACGCAACTGGGCGCCGAGGACGAAGAGCTCACGCCGACGATGAAGCTCAAGAGAAAGCTCGTCGAGAAGAAATACGCGGACCGCATCGAAGCGATGTATCAATGAAGGAGACAGGCATGGCGATGTTGATGAAAGTGCTCATGGCAGGCGCGCTGGTCTTGGCCGCCTCGGCGCAGGCGCAGACGCAGGGCGTCTCGAAGAACGAGATCGTGCTCGGCTCGATCCAGGACTTGTCCGGCCCCATCGCCGGCTTCGGCAAGCAGGTGCGAAACGGCCTGATGCTGCGTGTGGACGAGGTCAACGAGCAAGGTGGCGTCAACGGCCGCAAGATCAAGCTGCTCGTGGAAGACTCGGCCTACGACCCGAAGAAGGCCGTGCTCGCCGCGCAGAAGCTCGTCAACCAGGACAAGATCTTCGCGATGATTGCCCACATTGGGACGCCCACCAACAATGCGGCCATGCCGGTGCAGTTCGAGAAGAACGTCATCAACTTCTTCCCGGTGACGGCCGCGCGCGAGATGTATGAGCCACTGCACAAGCTGAAGTGGGCGGCGGGCTCGAGCTACTACGACCAGATGCGCACCACGCTGCCGCGGCTCGTGAAGGAGAAGGGCGCGAAGAAGGTCTGCATCATCTACCAGGACGACGACTTCGGCTCCGACGTGCTGAAGGGCGTGGAGGCTGGCCTTCAGAGCATCAACATGACGCTCGCGGAGAAGACCTCGTACAAGCGCGGCGCGACTGACTTCTCATCGCAGGTCGCGCGCATGAAAGCCGCCGGCTGCGAGCTGGTGGCGATGGGCACCATCATCCGCGAGACCATCGGCACCATCGGCGAAGCGAAGAAGACCGGATTCGCACCGGTGTTCGTCGGCACGAGCGCGTCGTACACCGACCTCATCCACAAGCTGGGTGGCAAGGCGATGGATGGGCTGTATGCGACGCACACGGTGCAGCACCCGTACCTCGATGGCGCGGCGCCGCAGATCAACTTCTGGGCCAACAAGTACAAGACCAAGTTCAACGAAGACCCGACGACTTTCTCGGTCTATGGCTACAACTTCATGGACACCTTCATCAGCGCGGCGCAGAAGGCCGGTGCGAACCTCACGACGGAGAGTTTCATCAAGGCGATGGAGTCGATGAAGACGCAGGCCGATGTGTTTGGTGCGCCGGCGTTGTCGTTCAGTGCGACGAAGCACTATGGGAGTGATCTGTCGCGGTTGTCGCAGATTCAGGACGGACGCTGGAAGGTGGTGGCTGATTACGGGAAGTGATGGGGTGGATGGTTGGTGCGGATTGCCTGCCCACCTGCAAATACCCGCACCCAACCCGCCTCGATACACTCACCGCCTGTCCCGCAACCACCAGCCCATCCGTGTCGAGACTCGCCGTCCTTCCTCAGTACCTTTATCCCAAGCAAGCGCTGACGGCGCTCGCGGGCAAGTTCGCTTCCGCACAGGCCGGCTCGCTCACCACGGCCACCATCCGGCGCTTCGTCAAGCGCTATGGCGTGGACATGAGCGAAGCCGCCAACCCGGACATCACGAGCTACGCGAGCTTCAACGACTTCTTCACGCGGGCACTCAAGCCTGGCGCACGCCCGCTCGCGCAGGCCGACCTCATCTGCCCGGTCGATGGCGCCATCAGCCAGTTCGGGCCCGTGGATCGGGATCGCATCTTCCAGGCCAAGGGCCACCACTACACCACCACCGCGCTCGTCGGCGGCGACGGCCGGCTCGCGGCGCAGTTCGAGCACGGCAGCTACGCCACGCTGTACCTGAGCCCGCGGGACTATCACCGCATCCACATGCCTTGCGATGGGCGGTTGCTGCGCATGATCCACGTGCCGGGCGAGCTGTTCTCGGTGAACCCCGGCACTGCCCTGGGCGTGCCCGGCCTCTTTGCGCGCAATGAGCGGGTCGTGTGTGTCTTCGAAGGCCCGCGCGGGCCTTTCGTGCTGGTGCTCGTGGGCGCCACCATCGTCGGCAGCATGGCGACGGTGTGGCATGGCGTGGTCACACCGCCGCGCTCGAATCAGCTGCGCGAGTGGCGGTACCAGGACCAGCAGATCGCCTTGAAGAAGGGCGAGGAAATGGGGCGCTTCCTGCTCGGCTCGACGGTGGTGATGCTGTTCCCGAAGAGCGACCTTCAGTTCAATGCGCAGTGGCGACCGGAGAAGCTGATCCGGCTGGGCGAGGTGATGGCGAACTATCCGAGCGTCGGCGGCACTGCTGGCACTTGATCCGTTATCCGGCTTGCAGTTGGACGGGTACGCCGGCGCGTATGGTGTTGTGAACCTCGGCGACTGCATCAGTCTCGCGGATCAGCCGGTCGACGTCCTCGCGCGACGCCGCTGATTGAACGCTGGCGCGATACCGGATGTTCGTCGCTGCGAGCCCGACGCCCGCGAACTCGGCGCTGGCCTGCACCTCGACGCTGTCGATCGCCAGCCCCAGGCGCTGCGCCTCGCGAAAGAGATCGTTGCAGTAGCAAGTGGCCAGCGCCAGCATCAGGAATTCGCCGCCATTGATCGCGCAGCCGCGGCCCGATGCCTTCACGCCGACGCTCAACGATTGACCAACACCGCCGGTCGTCACTTCGACCTCGTGATGCGCAGCGGAATTCTTCACGACGGCACTGATGATCATGGCGGCCTCCCAAGCCCGCGGCGGACGGGGCATGAGCCGTCATTGTCATCCCATGCCGATGCCGACCCGCCACTGAAGCCCTGCGACTGCCGTCGCTTCGCCTCCTTCTGCGCCCGCTTCTTCAAGGCGTCAATGGCTCAGGCGCCCCAGCCACCTCCCAACGCACGAATCAAGCCCACCGTGGCCTGGTACTGTGCCGCCTGCACCTGCACGGCCTGCCGCCGGCTGCGCAACTCGCTGCGCTGCGCGTCGAGAAGGTCGAGCTGGCTCACGAGGCCATTGCGGTAGCGTGATTCCGACAAGGTGGTTGCCCGCGTGGCCGATGCAATGGCACGGCCTTGCGCGCCGGCCTGGTCGGACAGCAGGCGCAGCGTGGCGAGTTCGTCCTCAACCTCCTGGAATGCCACCAGCACCCGCTCGCGGTAGCTCGCGACGTTGGCATCGAGTTGCGCACTGGCGGCATCCACCGCCGAGCGGCGCCGGCCGCCATCGATGATGGGCAGAGAGAGCAGGGCGCTCACCGACCATGCACGCGCCGACCACTTGAACACGTCCGACAGTTCGGGCGATGCGAAGCCCGCCGCGCCAGTGAGCGACACACTCGGGAACCACGCTGCCTTCGCCGCGCCCACGCGGGCCTGCGCGGCCCGCAGGTCGCTCATCGCGGCGGACACATCGGGCCGCCGCGCAAGCACGGTACTCGGCACGCCGGCGGGCACCATCGGCAGGGCAGCGTTCCACGCGGTGGGCGCGATGGCGAAGTTCGACGCCGGTGTGCCGACCAGCACCGCGATCGCATGCTCCAAGGTCGCGCGGCGCGCATCCAGTGCGTAGGCTTCCGACTCAGTGGATGCGAGCTCGGTGCGCACGCGCTGCACGTCCAGCTCGGCCACGTCGCCCGCTTCGAAGCGGCGCTGCACGAGGCGCAGCGTGTTGCCGTAGGCGGTGACGGTGTCGCGCACGATGCCGCGCTCCACATCCAGTGCACGCAGCGCGAAGTAGCTCTGCGCCACGTCGGCCTGTGCGAGCAGCCGCGCGCTTTGCAGCAGCGCCTCGCGGGAGCGCACGTCGAGCGATGCGGCCTGGCTCTCTCGCGAGAGGCGACCGAAGACGTCGAGCTCGTAGCTCAGGTTGGCACCGGCGCTCACGAGCGTGCCGGCCTGCGGCCCGGCGCCCGGCACTGTCTGCCGGACCGCACCACCGCCCAGGCCCACCTGTGGCGATCGATTCGCATCGGTGGCACCCAGCACTGCGCGAGCTTGTGCCAGGCGAGCCGTCGCCACCTGGATGCTCGTGTTGTCCCGGCCCGCGCGTTCGACCAGGTCCGTGAGCACCGGGTCGGCGAACGCTTGCCACCAAGCCCCACGTTCCTGGGCCTCGGCAGGCGCGGCCACTGTCCAGCGGCCATCACCTTCCTTGAACTGCGTGGGCGTGGTTGGCAGCCGGCCTTCGTCGATGGTCACCGCCGTGGAGCAGCCTGCCAGCACGAGGGCCAGCACGAGCGTGGTGAGTGCTCCACCCTTGCCCTTCGCCGTGAGTGCGCCGCCGTGGCGCATTGATGTATTGGTTGTCATCACTGTCATCTCATTCATGCTTGGATACCGGCGCGGCAGGCAGCGCTTGCACGCCGCCGCGGCCGGGCACAGGTGCTTGTTGCGAACCCGCGAACGCCTCCACATGCGGCACTTCGCCGTGCAGCTTGAGCGGCCGGTTGCCGGTGAGTGCACGCAGCGCCACGTAGAACACCGGCGTGAGGAAGAGGCCGAAAGCCGTCACGCCGATCATCCCGGCGAATACCGCGATGCCCATGGCCTGGCGCATCTCGGCGCCGGCGCCGGTGGAGAGCACCAGCGGCAGCACACCCATCACGAAG
Source organism: uncultured Comamonadaceae bacterium (assembly GCA_966211955.1). Classification (GTDB taxonomy): domain Bacteria; phylum Pseudomonadota; class Gammaproteobacteria; order Burkholderiales; family Burkholderiaceae_C; genus Albitalea. The sequence goes on from CBIHOF010000001.1 coordinate 423,696, forward strand.
GCGAGCGAGGTCATGAGGATGGGCCGCAGCCGCAGCCGTGCCGCCTCGACCGCCGCCTGGATCGGCGTGCGTCCGGCAAACTCCAGCTCGCGGGCGAACTCCACGATCAGGATCGCGTTCTTCGCCGACAGGCCCACCAGCACCACCAGCCCGATCTGCGTGAAGACGTTGTTGTCGCCATGCGAGAACCACACGCCCGTCATCGCGGCGAGCAGGCCCATCGGCACGATCAGGATGATCGCGAGCGGCAGCGTGAGGCTTTCGTACAGTGCGGCCAGCACAAGGAACACCAGCAGGATCGCGAGCGGGAAGACCCACACCGCGGAGTTGCCGGCCAGGATCTCCTGGTAGGTGAGCTCCGTCCATTCGTAGCTGATGCCAGGCGGCAGCGTCTCGGCGGCGATGCGCTTGACGGCGTCCTGCGCCTGCCCCGACGAATAGCCGGGCGCGGGCCCGCCGTTGATGTCGGCGGAGATGAAGCCGTTGTAGCGCATGGCGCGTTCCGGGCCGAAGCTCGGCTTGACCGTCATGAGTGCGGCCAGCGGCACCATCTCGCCGGACGACGAGCGCACCTTCAGGATGCCCACGTCTTCAGCCCGTGCACGGTGTTGCGCATCCGCTTGCACTCGAACCGAGTAGGTGCGGCCGAAGCGGTTGAAGTCGTTCACGTACAGGCTGCCGAGGTAGATCTGCATCGTGTCGAACACGTCGGTCACCGCCACGCCAAGTTGCCGTGCCTTGGTGCGGTCGATGTCCGCGTACAGCTGCGGCACGTTCACCTGCAGGCTCGAGAACAAGCCCGCGAGCTCAGGCGACTGGTAGGCCTTGGCCATGAACGCCTTGGTGGCCGAGTCCAGTGCCTCGTAGCCGAGCGAGCCGCGGTCTTCCAGCTGCAGCTTGAAGCCGCCGGTCGTGCCCAGGCCCTGCACCGGCGGGGGCGGGAACATCGCGATGAACGCATCCTGGATGGCACCGAACTGCTGGTTCAGCGCACCCGCGATGGCCGCGCCATGCAGCTGCGGCGTGCGGCGCTCGTCGAAGGGCTTGAGCGTGACGAACACGATGCCCGAGTTGGAGCTGTTGGTGAAGCCGTTGATCGACAGGCCGGGGAAGGCGATGGCGCTTTCCACGCCCGGCTGCTTGAGAGCGATCTCGCCCATGCGGCGGATCACGTCTTCCGTGCGGTCCAGCGTGGCGCCGTCGGGCAGTTGGGCGAAGCCGATGAGGTACTGCTTGTCCTGCGCTGGCACGAAGCCGCCGGGCACCGTCTTGAAGAGCAGGCCGGTGAGCGCTGCCAGCACGAGGTACATCGCGAACATCGCCGACTTGCGCGTCACCACCCGGCCCACGCCGCCGCTGTAGGCCTGCGAGCCGCGGCCGAACACGCGGTTGAAGCCGCGGAACAGCCAGCCGAACCAGCGGTCCATGCCGCGGGTCAGCGCGTCCTTGGGCGCGCCGTGGGCCTTGAGCAGCAGGGCCGACAGGGCGGGCGACAGCGTCAGCGAATTGACGGCCGAAATGACGGTGGAGATGGCGATCGTCAATGCGAACTGGCGATAGAACTGGCCGGTGAGGCCGCTGATGAAGGCCAGCGGCACGAACACCGCGATCAGCACCAGCGCGATCGCGATGATCGGGCCGGACACTTCACGCATCGCGCGGTAGGTGGCCTCGCGTGGCGACAAGCCGCTCGCGATGTTGCGCTCCACGTTCTCCACGACAACGATCGCGTCGTCCACCACGATGCCGATCGCGAGCACCAGGCCGAACAGGCTCAGCGCGTTGATGGAGAAGCCGAAGAGGTGCATCACCGCGAAGGTGCCGATCACCGACACCGGCACGGCCAGCAGCGGAATGATCGACGCGCGCCAGGTTTGCAGGAAGAGGATGACCACGAGCACGACGAGCGCCACTGCTTCGAGCAGCGTGTGCACCACTGATTCGATGGAGGCGCGCACGAACTGCGTCGGGTCGTAGACGATGCGGTAGTCCACGCCCTCGGGCATGGTCTTCTTCAGCTCCGCCATGGTGGCGCGCACCTGGTTGCTGATCTCGATCGCGTTGGAGCCCGGCGCCTGAAAGATGGGAATGGCGACGGCGGGCTTGTTGTCCAGCAGCGAGCGCAGCGCGTATTCGGATGCACCGAGCTCGATGCGCGCGATGTCGCGCAGCCGCGTGACGGCGCCGTCGCTGCCGGTCTTCACGATGATGTCGCCGAACTCTTCTTCGCTCTGAAGCCGGCCTTGCGCACTGATCGAGAGTTGAAGGTCCACGCCCGGCAAGCCCGGCGACGCGCCCACCACGCCGGCCGCGGCCTGCACGTTCTGCTCGCGAATCGCCTGCACCACGTCGCCGGCCGAGAGCCCGCGCTGGGCGACCTTCTGCGGGTCCAGCCACACGCGCATCGAGTAATCACCAGAGCCGAACAGCAGCACCTGGCCCACGCCCTGGACGCGCGCCAGGCGGTCCTTGACGTTGAGCACCGCATAGTTGCGCAGGTAGGTCATGTCATAGCGCTCGTTGGGCGAGAGCAAGTGCACGACCATCGTGAGGTCGGGCGAGCTCTTGACGGTCGTCACGCCCAATCGCCGCACTTCCTCTGGCAGGCGCGGCTCGGCTTGCGAGATGCGGTTCTGCACGAGCTGCTGCGCCTTGTCCGGGTCGGTGCCCAGCTTGAAGGTGACGGTGAGCGTCATGAGGCCGTCGGTGGTGGCCTGGCTGCCCATGTAGAGCATGCCCTCGACGCCGTTCACCGCTTCTTCGAGCGGCGTGGCCACCGTCTCGGCGATGACCTTCGGGTTGGCGCCCGGGTATTGCGCACGCACGACCACCGAGGGCGGCACGACCTCGGGGTATTCCGAGATCGGCAGGCCGCCCAGCGCGATCAGGCCCGACAGCAGCATGAGCAGCGAGAGCACGCCCGCGAAGATCGGGCGGTCAATGAAGAACTTGGAAAGGTTCACGTGGAAACTCCGGTCGATGTCGCTGCGATCACGATTGCTTGGCCGTGGTGGCGCCGCGGACCTCGGCTTTCGAATCCATCGCGACGTTCTCGGGCGCGACGGTCACGCCCGGCCGCACGCGCTGCACGCCATTGACGACGATGCGCTCACCCGCCTGCAGGCCTTGCGTGACGACGCGCATGCCGTTGACCGACGCCCCCAGCGTCACCTCGCGGTAGTTGGCCTTGTTGTCCTTGTCCACCACCATCACGAAGCGCTTGTTCTGGTCGGTGCCCACTGCGCGCTCGTTCACGAGCAGTGCGGTGGCCGCGGTGGCCTGGCCCATGCGCAAGCGCGCGAACTGACCGGGCATCAACGCTCCGTCCTTGTTCTCGAACTTGGCGCGCACGCGCACCGTGCCGCTCTTCGCGTCGACCTGGTTGTCCACCAGCTGCAGCTTTCCTTCGTACGGTGTGTCGGTGCTGCCTGCGGTGCCCAGTTGCACGGGGATTCGCTCGATGTGCGCGCGTGCGCTGGTGCCACCGGGCAGGTCCTTCAAGGCGCGGGTGATGATCTGCTCGTCGGCATCGAAGCTCGCGTAGATCGGGCTCACCGAGACGAGCGTCGTGAGCACCGGTGCTCCGGGGCCTGCGGCGACGAGGTTGCCCACCGTCACTTCGACCTTGCCGATGCGCCCGGCGATCGGCGCGCGGATCTGCGTGTAGCCGAGGTTGAGCCTGGCCGACTGAAGCACGGCTTGCGCCGCGCGCAGGTTGGCTTCGGACTCGCGCAGGCCGTTGGTGCGCTCATCGAGCTCGCGTCGTGCGATGGCTTGTTCTTCCCACAGCCGTTCGGCGCGCGCATGGTCGCCCTTGAGCTGCGTGACGCGGGCTTGCGCCGCGACCACCTGCGCCTGCGCACGCTCGACCTCGGCCGCATAGGGCTCGGGGTCGATGGTGACGAGCAGGTCGCCGACGTTCACGAGTGCGCCTTCGCGGAAGTGCACCGCCTTCACAGTGCCGGCGGCGCGCGAGCGGATGTCCACATGCTCGACCGCCTCCAGCCGGCCGGAGAATTCTTCCCATGCGGCGACCTGGCTTTGTGCCACGGTGGCCACTGACACCGGCACGGCTTGCGGCGCTGCCTGCGCCTGCGTGGCCTGTGCGGTGGCGCCTTGCAGCGAGAAGATGGCCGCGGGAATCGCGGCGACGGCGGTGAGCAGCGTGCCCACCGTCCAGACGCGCTTCCAGGTGCGCGGTTTGCGGGATGTGGTTTGTTGTTGGTCGTTCATGGTGTGGTCCTCCTGTTCGGGTTGGCTGGTTCACGGCTCGCATCGTCGCGAGGCTTGCGCGCCTCGTCGATGACGCCGCGGGTCATGTCGTTCGTCGTTGTCGGGTCTCGGGGCGCCGGTGGCGCACCCGGCGACTGCAGGAAGCGTCGGATCGGTGCATGCACCGCCCGCGTCCATTCGGCGTCGCAGGCCGATGTCTCCATGTAGGGCCCGGGGAAGCCGGTGGGTGGCGTCAGCACCAGTTCCTGCACTGCGATGCCGTCTTGCCGCAAGCGCTGTGCATAGGCCTCGGCCTCGTCGCGCATCGGGTCGTCCTTCGAGGTGACGAGCAACGTGGGCGGCAGGCTCGCGAGCCGCACGGCCGAGCCGGGCGTGGCATAGGGGTGCAACGCATCGCTGGCGCGAGGCAGGTAGCTGCGCCAGCCGTCGGCAAAGCGGCAACCCACGGGCCCGGCGTGCACGCCACGCATCGACGCTGTGGCCACGCACACGTCGAGCATGGGCGAGAAGAGCAACTGGCCGGCAATGTCGGGGCCGCCGCGGTCGCGCGCCATCAGCGCCGCGGCCGCAGCCAGGTTGCCGCCGGCTTCTTCGCCCGCGATGAACACTCGCGCCGCATTGCCCGCATAGGCGCGGCGATGCTTGTGCATGTGCATGAGCGCAGCGAACGCTGCTTCTGGTGCCTGTGGAAACGGGTGCTCCGGCGCGAGCGGGTAACGCAACGACAGCACCGTGGCGCCCGCTTCGAGCAGCAATCGCACAACGCATGGTGTGCCCACCGTTGGTGCACTCACGAAAGCGCCCGCGTGAAGATGCAACACCAGTGCCGCCGGCTCGACCTTGTGATCGCGATCCGGGGCCCGATATAGCGCGGCGTCATGCACCGCGTCTGCGGCGGCGATGCGCACCGGCTGGGGCGTGAACGTGGCGGGCGATGGCATGACGATGGGCGACAGGGGTCGTGGTTGAAGCGATGCCGCAAAGATAGGGACGTGCAGCTTCGCAACCAATAGCCCTGGCGCTCATGGATCATTTCAGGCGCGAGAACAATGACGGCTTCGTGTTGCGCCAACATCGCGTCTGACAACGAAGTAAGTCAAAAAGCATTTCTGGGAGTACGCATTCATGGACAAGCTCACGGCCATGCAGGCCTTCGTTCGCGTCGTCGAAGCCGGCACCTTCACCAAGGCGGCCGACACGCTCGGCATGCCCAAGCCCACCGTCACGCGGCTCGTGCAGTCGCTCGAGCAGCAGCTCGAGACGCTGCTGCTCAATCGCACCACGCGGCGTGTCACGGTCACCGCTGACGGCGCGGCCTATTACGACCGCGCGGTGCGGCTGCTCGCCGACATCCACGAGCTCGAGTCGAGCATGACGAAGGCGAAGGTGTCGCCGAAGGGCCGCTTGCGCATCGATGTGGGGACGTCCGTGGGCACCTTGCTGCTGATTCCGGCGCTGCCCGACTTCCAGGCGCGCTACCCCGACATCCAGATCGACCTCGGCGTGAGCGACCGGCCGGTGGACTTGATCGGCGAGAACGTCGATTGCGTGCTGCGCGGCGGCGACCTCACCGACCAGTCGCTGGTGGCGCGGCGCATCGGCGAGTTCCACCTGATCATGTGTGCGTCGCCGGCCTACATCAAGCGCCGCGGCATGCCCACGCACCCGACCGATCTCGAGGACGAGCGGCATGCGGTGGTCAACTACTTCTCGCACCGCACCGGCCGCGTGTACCCGATGAACTTCAGCCGTGAGGGCGAGACCATCGAGGTGATGGGCCGGCATGCGCTGTCGGTGAATGATTCGAGCGCGAGCCTCGCCGCCGGGCTTGCGGGCCTGGGCATCGTGCGCACGGCCACCTTCATGGCCGCGCCGCACCTGGCCACTGGCGCATTGCAGCCGGTGCTGCTCGACTGGTGCGCCGACACCATCCCCATCCACGTCGTGTACCCACCCAACAAGCACCTGAGCAGCAAGCTGCGCGTCTTCGTGGACTGGGTGGCCGAGCTGTTCGCGCGCAGCGACCTCATCGCGCGCAAGTGCAGCCTGCCGAAGCCGGCGGAAGACGCGCCGGCCGTGAAGGCGACCAAGTCGCGCGTGGTGGATGCGCCGGCCGTGAGTGCTTGATGGCCGTCGCGCGAGGGTCACGTGATGTTGCTGGCAGCCGGCCAAGAGCAACCTACGGGCTGTAGGTATTCCGGGCTGAACGCGCTTGACCACGTCGTTCGGGTGGGCTCCTGAGTGCGCTTCCGCACAGAAGTCGAGGTCTGTTTGCGCGCAGACTGTCCAAGTCGGGCTGGCCGGGGCACCGGACCGACAACTGACCCCTCGCACGAGGCATGGCGACCTGCATCTCACCGCGAGCCGGCTTCACCCCCCACCCGATCACGCTGCGAGCGGCCGACGAGATGCTCAGCTTGGTCGACCGGGCCCACCGCTACCTCCACTCCTAGTTGGCCCAAACCACCATGCACAGCTTCCACATCTACCGCTACGACCCGGACGTTGATGAGAAACCGCGAATGCAGGTGATCGAGCTGGACGTGGGAAGCGCTGACCGCATGTTGCTGGACGTGTTGACGCGCCTGAAGGCCATTGACCCGACCCTGAGCTTCCGCCGCTCCTGCCGCGAAGGGGTCTGCGGCTCGGACGCCATGAACATCAACGGCAAGAACGGCCTGGCCTGTGTGACCAACATGCGCTCGCTGCCGAGCACCGTGGTTCTGAAGCCACTGCCTGGCCTTCCCGTGATCCGCGACTTGTTCGTGGACATGACGGGCTTCTTCAAGCAGTACCACTCCGTCAAGCCTTGGCTGGTGAACGACGACCCGCCGCCAGAGCGAGAGCGACTGCAGTCACCCGAGGCCCGCGACGAGCTCAACGGGCTGTATGAATGCATCCTGTGCGCCTGCTGCTCCAGCGCGTGCCCCAGCTTCTGGTGGAACCCCGACAAGTATGTCGGGCCGGCGGGATTGCTTCAGGCTTACCGCTTCCTGGTGGACAGCCGCGACCAGGCCAGCGGCCAGCGACTGGATGATCTTCAGGACCCCTACCGCCTGTTCCGGTGCCGAACGATCCTCAACTGCACCGACGTCTGTCCCAAAGGGTTGAACCCGGCTCTGGCCATTGGAAGGATCAAGGAAATGATGGTGCGACGTGCCGCCTGAACGCTTGCCAAGCCACGCGGAGTACGTGGATGACTTCTGCGTCCTGGGAGAGGAAGATCCCGGATCAGCCATGGATGTGTGCTGGAGCGACGCGCCCGCCGAGCCGCAGGTTCTGCAACCTTGCGGTGACCCGGTTCAAGATTGGACCTTGCGCGCCGTGCCTCGGTCGGTCGCTGTGACCTGATGCGCAGGCAGATCGTCGTGTTGCATGCGTTCATGAGCCTGATCAGCTGACACCGGCGGCGAAAACCCGCCGCGCGCCGCGGCACAGATGGCGGCTTTCCGCCACCTGGCCAATCGCTTGCTGCATTGCCCCGCAGCGATTTCTCCTCGGTGACGCGACCTTCCTTCACCCACTGCGGCACGGCTGAATGCGATGGCATGCGCCGTGCAATCCCTTGGTTTGCTTCCACCAGATCAACGTGCCCACAAAGGGCACACCCAAGGAGACAAACCATGCAGACTGCTGCGTCCATCGCGGGCACCGCGCCGCCATCAACCACCGTAGCGGCACCCACCGACCGCATCGAGCTCAAGTGCCTTCGCGCCATCCTCATCGGCTCCATCGGCAACCTGGTCGAGTGGTACGACTTCTACTGCTACGCCGCCTTCTCGCTGTACTTCTCGTCCGCGTTCTTCCCCTCGCAGGACCCGACCGCGCAGATGATGTCGGCCGCCGGCATCTTCGCGCTCGGCTTCTTCGTGCGGCCCATCGGCGGCATCCTCTTCGGCCGCATTGGCGACCGCATGGGCCGGCGCGTCGCGCTCATGGCCTCGGTGCTGCTGATGTGCCTGGGCTCGCTCATCATTGCCTGCGCGCCGACACATGCCATGGCCGGCGCCTGGGCACCGGCGCTGTTGCTGCTCGCTCGCCTGCTGCAAGGCCTGAGCCTTGGCGGCGAGTACGGGTCGAGTGCCACCTACCTCTCGGAGATGGCCACCTCGCGCCACCGCGGCTTCTATTCGAGCTTCCAGTACGTCACGCTCATCGGCGGCCAATTGCTTGCGCTCGTCGTGCTGCTGATGCTGCAGAACATCTTCCTGAGCCCCGCGGAGCTGAAGGCCTGGGGCTGGCGCATCCCCTTCTTCATCGGCGCGGCCCTGGCGCTCGTCGCGCTCGTGATGCGACGCGATCTGCCCGAGACCTCGTCCTTCGAGGCCGCGCGCAAGAAGTCCGCGACCATGGGCGGTCTCAAGCTGCTCGCGCAATACCCGCGTGAGGTGATGGTGGTGATCGGCCTCACCATGGGCGGCACGCTCGCCTTCTACGTGTACACGACCTACATGCAGAAGTTCCTGAAGCTGTCGGTGGGCCTCACCGATGCCCAGACGACGCTCGTGTCAGCGGCGTCCTTGATCTTCGCCATGTGCCTGCAGCCGCTGTACGGCGCCTTGTCCGATCGCATCGGCCGCCGTCCGCTGCTGCTGGGCTTCGCGGTGTTCGGCACGCTCTTCACCGTGCCCATCCTCACCGGCATCCGCCACGCCCAAGGGCCGCTGGAAGCCTTCGCACTCATCGCCTGCGCCTGGCTCATCGTGTCGGGCTACACCTCGATCAATGCGGTGGTGAAGGCCGAGCTCTTCCCGGCGGCCATCCGCGCCACCGGCGTGGGCGTGCCCTATGCGTTCGCCGTGTCGGTCTTCGGCGGCACCGCGGAATACGTCGCGCTCTGGTTCAAGCAAGCGGGCATGGAAAGCGGCTTCTACTGGTACGCTACGGCGGTCATTGCGTGTTCGCTGCTGGTCTACCTCGGCATGCGCGACACGCGCCGCCACTCCAGGATCGATGCCGAAGCCTCGCAATGATTCGAGCCCACGAGGCGGCCCGCCCGGCCGCCTCGCCGTGCGGGCCTTGGTGCAGGCGCTGCTCCTGCTCTTCGTGGGCGCGGCGGTGGTGGCGACCGCCTACCGCGTGGCCTACCGTGTCGGGCTCGATGACTTGCGACAGGCGGCGCAGCGGCGGCTGCACTTTCTCTCGGCCGACCTTGCCTCGGCGCTCGACAAGTTCAACACGCTGCCACTGGTGCTGGCAGGGCACCCTGACCTGATCGACCTTCTGCGGCATGCCGATGACCCGGTGCGCCGCGACAGCGTCAACCGCAGGCTGCAAGGACTTGCGGACAGCACGCACGTCGCGGCCATCTTTCTCATCGATGCGAGCGGCCATACGGTCGCGGCCAGCAACTGGGCCACGCCGCGTTCCTTCGTCGGTCAGAACTACGCCTTCCGCCCGTACTTCCGCGACGCGATGGAGCAAGGCACCGGCCGCTTCTTCGCGGTGGGCGCCACCACCGGCGAGCCGGGCTACTTCCTCGCGCACCGCGTGCCCGACGACGCACGCAGCGGCACCGCGGCGCTCGGCGTTGTGGCGGTGAAGATCTCGCTGGACGACATCGAAGCCAACTGGCAGCGCGGCGACACCATGCTGATGCTTGCCGATGTGCACGGCGTGGTGTTTCTCGCGAGCCGCAACGAATGGAAGTTCCGCACGCTTGCGCCCTTGCCCGATGCGGCACGGCAGCAACTGCGTGTCACGCAACAGTACGGCGATGCGCCACTCGAACGCGTGCCGCTCGAAGGCCGCGACGCGGAATCGATGCGCATCGGCCTGGCCTCGAAACCGGGCAAGTTGCAATGGCTGCGCGTGAGTTCGGAACGGCGTCCGATCGGCCACATGGACTGGACGCTCATGTCTTTCTCCGAGCTCGACGACGTGGTCAACCTCGCGAGCGGCTATGCGGCTGCGGCCGGCTTCGCCTGTGCCTTCATGCTGGTGGTGGCGTTGTACGCGCGACTGCGCCGGCGGCGCGACGAGGAGCGACTTCGCGCCAAGGGCGAGTTGGAGCGCGCGAACGCGCAGCTCGACCAGCGCATCGCCGAGCGGACGGCGGTGCTGTTGCACGCGAACGAGGAACTGGCGGGCAAGATCGAGCAGCTCGACCGCACCCAGAAGACGCTACGCGCGACGCAGGACGAGCTCATCCAGGCCGGCAAGCTGACAGTGCTCGGGCAAATGGCCGCCAGCATCACGCACGAGATCAACCAGCCGCTTGCGGCCTTGCGCGCCTTGAACGACAACGCGATGGTGCTGCTTTCGCGCGGAGACGAGCCGGCGGTCGGCGAGAACCTTCGCACGGTCGCGGGTCTCACGCAGCGCATCGCGTCCATCGTGGCGCAGCTCAAGGGCTTTGCGCGCAAGGACGATCTGCGGCAAGTGCCGGTGGCGGTGCTGCCCGCGATCGAAGCTGCCATCTCGCTCGTGGCGGCTGATGCGAAGCGGCATGGCGTTCGCATCGAGGTGTCGCCGATGGTTGAGGGCCTGGCGGTGCAGGGCCAGGTGGTGCGCCTCGAACAGGTGCTGGTGAACCTGTTGCGCAATGGTGTCGATGCCTGCCGGGAGAATGGCGCAACGCTCGTCTCGGTGCGTGCAGTGCTCGACGATGGCTGGGTCGCGATCACGGTCGCCGACAGCGGCCCCGGCATCGCACCAGAAGCTTTGGTTCGGCTGTTCGAACCCTTCTTCACCACCAAGCAAACGGGCGACGGCCTGGGCCTTGGCCTGGCCATCTCGGGCTCCATCGCCAATGCGCTTGGCGGCAGCCTTGGCGCCGCGAACCGTCCGCAAGGCGGCGCGGAATTCACACTGCGCTTGCGGCCGGCCGACTCGCTGGTGCATGCGGCGCATGCGTCGCGAACGATCGGATGACCATGGACACACAAGACGCGGTTCGCGTGATGCTCGTCGAGGACGACGACGGCGTGCGCCTGGCTGCCGCGCAGACCTTGCAGCTCGCAGGCTTCGAGGTGTCGGCCCTCTCGACGGCGGAAGACGCGTTGGCGCAGTTGCAGCCGGATTTTGCCGGCATCGTCGTGTCCGATGTTCGGCTGCCGGGGCGCGACGGGCTGGCGCTGCTTCGCGAACTCCGCCGGGCCGACCCGGAGATGCCTGTCATCCTCGTCACCGGCCATGGCGACGTGGCGATGGCCGTCGAGGCGATGCGGGAAGGGGCGTGGGATTTCATCGAGAAGCCCTTCGCGGCCGAGCGTCTCGTCGAAGCGGCGCGCCGCGCCATGGCCCAGCGCCGCCTCGTGCTTGAGAACCGCCGCCTGAAGGCCGTGCTGGCCGGCGATGGTGCCAGCCCGCTGGTGGGACAGACGGCCGCCATCGAGCGGGTGCGCACGCTCATCGCCACGCTTGGGCGAGCGGGCGTGGATGTGCTCATCGAGGGCGAAACCGGCACCGGCAAGGAGGTGGTGGCGCGGGCGCTGCACGAAGCCAGCGGCGCGCGCGGGCCTTTCGTTGCCATCAACTGCGCCGCCTTGCCCGAGACCGTCTTCGAGGCCGAGATCTTCGGTGCCGAGGCCGGGGCCTACACCGGCGCGAACAAGCGGCGCATCGGCAAGCTTGAGTTCGCAAGCGACGGCACGGTGTTCCTCGACGAGATAGAGTCCATGCCGCTGCCCCTGCAGGTGAAGATGCTGCGCGTGCTGCAAGAACGTGCGGTGGAGCGCCTGGGCGCGAACACCGCGGTGCCGCTGCATTGCCGCGTGGTGGCGGCCACGAAGGTGGACTTGCGGGAGCTGTCGTCTCGCGGCGCATTCCGCGATGACCTTTACTACCGGCTCAACGTCGCCACCATCATGCTGCCCGCCTTGCGGCAGCGGGCGGACGACATCCCGCTCTTGCTCACCCACTTCACCGAGCTCGCGGCGTTGCGCCTGCGTCGCGCGGTGCCGAAGTGGTCGGCCGAGCAGATGGCCGAGTGGAAAACGCGGCCGTGGCCGGGCAATGTGCGGGAGCTGCGCAACTTCGCCGACCGGTGGGTGCTGGGCCTGGAAGCGCCGCCCGATGCCCACGCGCAGCACGCGGCACGGTCGGGCCTGTCGGATCGCATGGATGCCTTCGAGCGCTCGCTGATCGAAGACGCGCTCGAACAGACCCAAGGCAGCATCGCGCGCGCGGCGGAGCTGCTCGGCTTGCCGCGAAAGACCCTGCACGACCGCATGAAGCGCCTGGCCATCGATTCGTCTTCGCACGCAGGCAAGGCAGGCAAGGGCGGTTGATCGCCCAGGGCCTGCCGCTGCGGCTGCGTGGGCACATCGCTTGCCACCGCCCGGGCATGCAGCGTGGTTGCAGGAGCTCGCGATGAATGCCAAGCAGGCGATGAACCTGGTGAAGGAATCCGCGTCGGCGTGGGTTGACGACCGCGCGCCGAGCATGGGCGCGGCGCTGTCGTACTACACGGTGTTCTCCATCGCACCGCTGCTCCTGATCGTCATTGCCGTGGCCGGCCTCGTGTTCGGCACCGATGCGGCGCAAGGTGCGATCGTCGAGCAGTTGCAAGGCCTTCTCGGCGAAAGTGCGGCGCGGACCATCCAGGACGTGCTGCGCAGCGTGTCCGAACCCAAGGACGGCGTCATGGCCACGCTCATCGGCATCGCGGTGCTGCTGCTGGGCGCCACCACCGTCTTCGCCGAACTTCAGGACGACCTCGACCGCGTGTGGAAGGCGCCCGCGCGCGCCAAGCCGACGGGCGTGTGGGGCTGGGTCAACTCGCGCATCCTGTCCTTCGGGCTCATCCTCTCGTTCGGTTTCCTGCTGCTGGTGTCGCTGGTGGCCAGTGCTTCCATCGCGGCGCTGGGCAAGTGGTGGGGGCCCATCTTCGGCGGTTGGGAGGTGCTTGCGCAGGCGGTCGATTTCGTCGTGAGCTTCGGGCTCATCACCGTGATGTTCGCGCTCATCTACCGCTTCATGCCGCACGTGAAATTGCAGTGGCGCGACGTGTGGATCGGCTCGGTGGCCACCGCCTTGCTGTTCAGCGCCGGCAAGCTGCTCATCGGGCTGTACATCGGCAAGAGCAGCGTGGCGTCGGGCTTCGGCGCTGCCGGGTCGCTCGCCATCTTGTTGCTCTGGGTGTATTACTCGGCTCAGGTGTTCCTGCTGGGGGCGGAGTTCACGCGGGTGTTTGCGCAGACGCATGGCTCGCTGCGCACGGCGGCCGCCCGCAAGGAGTCGGGCATCGAGCAGGGAGCGACGCAGGCGGCGCGTTCGCCGGTGCCGGCGAGTGATCCTTTGCCGGTGCCACGTGGTTCAGCGCCGCAAGCATCGGCTGATGGGCAGGCGGTGGCCGCGAAGGCGGACGCGCAGTCCGCACGGCCACGCGCTCGACCCGCGCCGGTGCAAGGCAATTTCCTGCAGCGTCACCTGATGCCTGCGGCCGCGGTGGCGGCCGGGTTGGGCGCGCTCGCGGTGCTTGCGGCCAAGCGCTGGCGTGGGCAGCCGCCGCAGCGCATGCAGAGGGCGCCGCCGCGAGCCGCACGTCCCGTGTCTGCGCCGATCTCGGCCACCCACGTCGCCTTGGGCGCCGGCTCGTCGGCCGCGAAGATGCTCGTGACCGTGGCCACGACGGCGCTGGCCAGCGCCATTTCGCGCGGTTTCAAGCGCGGAACGGCAAACGCCGCGCGGCGCGAAGGCCGTGAGCCCGCGACCTCGTCATGAGCGCTCGCCCTGCACAGGCGCACGCGCGAGGCCCTTGAAGAAGGTGTAGCAGAACACGCCGTCCGCTTCGGCGGTTCGATGCAGGTCCCGCACGCCGGCGTCAAAGTCTTCGGCGCTCGTGACACCTGCCGCCAGCGCCGCGCTGCGAACGCCTTCGATCATGGCGTTGAAGGTGTTCTTGGTGAAGCCCTCGACCCACGCCGGCCGGCTTGCATCCACGTAGACCATGCGCGGCGAGACGCATGGTGCATCGAAGCCCGCATCGACCAGCAGCGGGTACAGCTGGCGACCGACCAGTGCATTGCCACCGGCAGCCTCTTGCAACCGCACCTGCGCGTCGATGGCGCGACGTGCCGCAGCACTGTCGGGGTGAAAGTACGCCGAGCCGTGATCACCTTCGACGACGGTGATCGTGCCGCCGGGCTTGAGCAATCGACGAAGCGTCCGCAAGGCTTGCACTGGCCGGGCCAGGTGTTCAAGCACGAAGCACACGAACACGTGGTCGAAGCTTGCTGCCTCGAAGGGCAGGGTGAAGATGTCGGCTTGCATGAACCCGACGTTGGCGATGCCGGCGGCGCTGGCTTGCCGCTGCGCTTGAGCGAGTGACTCGGCCGAGATGTCGATGCTCGTGAAATGCGCGAGCGGGCTGCGCTCGGCCAGCGTGAGCGTCTGCGCGCCGGTGCCGCAGCCGGCTTCGAGCACTCGCGCGCCGGCTGGGTAGGCTGTGCCGTCGTGCAGCAGGTCCTTGAGGGTCTGCGCCTGGTCATGAAGCCGCTCGGCTTCGCGTGCGTCGTAGCCGTGGACATAGGAGCGATGCATGGGAGTCGGTGGAGTGGGTGATGCACCAGTCTCCCGCCCCGCCACGCCGCCGTCTTGAACGTTATTGCGGCCCGGCCTTGCCCGATGCAGCGCGCCACGCCCCAGGCGTGAAGCCGAACTGCCGCACGAAGACACGCGTCATGTGGCTTTGGTCGGCGAAACCGGAGGATGCCGCCGCGCCTGCCAGGTCGGCGCCATCGCGAATGAGGCGACGCGCGGCTTCGGCGCGCCGCTGCAGCAGCCAGGCATGCGGCGGCACGCCGTGCTGCTTCTCAAAACGGCGCAGCAGCTGGAAGCGGCTGAGGCCAGCCATCGCCGCGAGTTCGGCAAGCGTGGGCGCGTGCAGCAGATCATCGGCGAGCCGTTCACGCACGCCGAGCAAGTCGGCGGCCACCTCGTGCACCGGCGGCGCCCCGGTGTACCGGTTGCGCAGCAGCGTGCAGGCGTCCACCAGCGATTCCTCGCAGGCGAGGGCATGGGCATCGAGAGGAGATGGATGGGCATGCCATGTACCCAGGCGTTCCATCAGGCGATCGAGCGCTGCAGACAGCTGGGGGTCGTGGATGACCGGGTGCGTGATTTCAATGTCGCCCTCAACACCCTCCATCATCGAAGCGAAGGCACCTGCTTCGAGGTACAGCATGCGCCAGCGCCGGGACGGCCCACCGAGCGGCTGGCCGTCATGCACTTCGCCGGGGTTGGTGCTGATGACGTCACCTGCATAAGCGTCGACCTGCCCCCGCCCACTGGCCGATCGCTGGGCGCCGTCTTCCAGCACGCCAAAGCCGAAGGTCGAATGCGCATGCCGGCCGTAGTGCCGCGCGCTGTCGATGTGGGTGCAGAAGACGCCGGGCCAGGGCGAGCCGATGACTTGGGAACGGTGGACGGGCGCCGCTTTCACCGCTGGATTGTGACGTGATCGCCATGCCAGCATGCCGCGCGTGTCGAACCGGCTGCTCGTCCCGTCCCCCCGAGCGAGCCGGGTTCGATGCCCTGCACCAAGGCACCGGCGATGCACCGGGCTTTGCAGCAAAAGGAAAACGGGCGGCACCCCGTCGAGCGCCACCCGTTCGTCATCGCCCACCACCGGGCGAAACCGACCAAGGTCGATCAGTTACTTCTTGGCTTCGCCGTCGATGGTCGAAGCGGGCTTGCTGCCGTCGGCCTTGGCGTCCTTCTTGTCCTTCTTGTCTTTCTTGTCAGCCTTGGCATCGGCCTTCGAATCGACGGGCGCGGAAGCCGACGCGGCGGCTTCGGTGGTCGTGCCCGAGGTCGAGGTCTGGGCGAAGGCCGGAGCGGCGAGCACTGCAGCGACAAGAGCGGCGATCGAGAACAGGGAGCGGGTCATTGGTTGGAGTCCTATGGCGTTGTTGCGGCCCCGAGGCCGCCTCGCGTAACACGGTGCGCCACCCTCAGCGCATCGCTCGCAAGAGCCGCGGATCGTAGGGAGGGTGACTGCTCACATGTGCAAGCTCTTGAAAGGGCAGGTGATTGATTCCTACAAGCCGGTTTGCGAGGAGTGTTTTCCCCCAGGTGAGTTCCCTGTTGCCTGACCCCCTGTCTCGGTGTGATGCTTCGCTTGTGCTTGGGATAAATTTCCCAAAGACATGCAGCCCCCTTGATGGGTTGGGGCGTCTCTCGATCAAGCAGTTGAAGGAGTTGAGCGATGCGACATGCGCTGGTGGTGGATGACGATTCCGATGCGGCCGAGACCCTGGCGATGCTGATCGCCGACGAAGGTTGCTCGGTGGCATGTGCCGGCTCGCTGCACGATGCGCTGCGCCAGCTCGCGATGCGCCGGCCCGACGTGGTCTTTCTCGACCTGCACTTGCCTGATGGCAGCGGCTTCAAGCTCTTCGACGAACCGCTGCTCGCGGAAGACACGGAGATCGTCATGATGACCGGCGACGGCGACGTCGAGAGCTCGGTGCGTGCCTTGCGGCTGGGCGTGCTCGACTATCTGCTCAAGCCGGTGCAGCCGGCGCAGTTGCGCGAGGCGCTTGAGAAGGTAAAGCTCGCCGCGGTCAAGCAGCTGCAGGCGCACCGGCCGGGCGGCGACGCACCGGGCGCGCCGACGCTGCTGGGCCGCTCGCCCGCGATGCAGCGTGTGCTCGACCAGATCAATCGCGTGGCGCCCACGAACGTGACGGTGCTTGTCACCGGAGAGAGCGGCACGGGCAAGGAACTGGTGGCGGCCACCGTCCATGACCGCAGCCGCCGCCGCGACAAGCCGCTGTTGGCCGTGAACTGCGGTGCCATCTCGCCGCAGTTGATGGAAAGCGAGATCTTCGGCCACGAGAAGGGCAGCTTCACCGGCGCGGACACGCAGCACATCGGCTTCTTCGAACGCGCCAGTGGCGGCACGCTTTTCCTCGACGAGATCACCGAGATGCCGCCTGAACTGCAGGTCAAGCTGCTGCGCGTGCTCGAGTCGGGCACCTTCATGCGCGTGGGTTCGACGCAGCTGCAGGCCACCGATGTGCGCCTGGTGGCCGCGACCAACCGCGATCCCGAGCAGGCCGTGCGCGACGGCAAGCTGCGCGAAGACCTGCTGTACCGGCTCAACGTGTTCCCCATCCACATGCCACCGCTGCGTGAACGGGCAGAAGATGTCGCCTTGATCGCGCAGCACTTCCTGGACGGCATCTCCCGGCGCGAGGGCGTGGTGAAACGCCTGGCGCCTCAAGCGCTTGAAGCCATGGCCGCGTACGTGTGGCCGGGCAACGTGCGCGAACTGCGCAACGTCGTCGAGCGCTCCTACGTGATGGCCGGCGGCGCGGTGATCGAGCAGGCGTGCCTGCCCACGCCCGATCGCTCGCCGCAACCACGGCCGCAAGACGACCCCGCCGCGCCGATGATCGCCTTGTGCGTGGGCGACAGCTGGGCCAACATCGAGCGGCACGTCGTCACCGCCACGCTGCGGCACCACAACGGCCACCAGCAGCGCGCGAGCCACGCGTTGGGCGTGAGCGTGAAGACGGTCTACAACCGGCTGAGGGAGTGGTCGGAGGGCGCGAACGCATCACGCGTGCAAGCGGGTGCGACGGACACGCGTTATCTCGCCGGCTCTTGAACGCACGAGGGCGAAGACCCTTCTGCTGACATATCCGCCGCGGAGGTGCCTCGTACAATCCACGGGTAGGCATGCTCAGGACCGTCTCTTTAGGTCTCTTTGGCGCCGCTGGCCACGCCGGCAGTTCCGTCGATATCCATCAAGGTGTTTTTGTTTGCGTCTCTGCAATGCGTCGGCATGTGCTGCGCATTCACTTGAAAGGAAATCGACATGACAACCGAAACCGGTACCGTGAAGTGGTTCAACGAAGGCAAGGGCTTTGGCTTCATTGCCCCGGACAGCGGCGGCAAGGACCTCTTCGCCCACTTCAGCGAGATCAAGGGCAGCGGCTTCAAGACGCTCGCCGAAGCACAACGCGTGGAGTTCGAAGTCACGCAGGGCCAGAAGGGCCTGCAGGCGTCCAACATCCGCCCTGTGGCCTGATCATCGACGAGGGGCGCTCGCAGCGCCCGCTCGGCAACAACCGCGGCTTCGTCCGCGGTTTTTTCTTTTGGAGGCTGCCATGAAGAACCTGCAGGAAGCGACCGAGAGGATCTGTGATCTCAAGGGCACGCTGGTCGCGATGGATGCCTTGCTCACCGCCGTGCTGCACCAGCTGCCGCAAGAGGCGCGTGCCGGCCTCATGCAGTCGTTCTCGGTCAACGCCGAGATCGCGCGCACGGTGATGCTGCACGCGCCGGTGTCCGAGCTGACGCTCGCGGCTTTCGAGCGCGACGTGTCGCGCATGTCGACCTACATCGAGAAGAACTGACCGGCTTGGTCCTTGCAGGCGAGGAGCCGCCTGCGCGGCGGCCGAGTCAGGCGAACGCGCCTCTTGGCAGCGGGCTGCCTGCGCGTTGAAAGTGCCTTGCATCCGGCGCTGCCTCCGGCCTTGCCGGGCCAAGCCACAGGCCAGTGCCCTGCAGGGCTGGCATCAACAGGCCGCGCAGCAGGCTGCCGTCGGGCGACAGCAGCCTCGCCTGGGGCTGCAGCGTGGTGGTGGCCATGCTCCACGATGGATCGCGCAGCAGGCAGGTGGCCGGCAGGCACACCGGCTCGTCGAGCAGCACGCGCCATGCTGGCTTGGCTGGCGAGCCGTCCATCCGCGAGGCTTCGCCGAAGGGCCGCAGGGTCGAGCCGAGGCCATGCCATGACCCCGTGCACTGCAGGCCCAGCCGCCGGTCGATCAGCCGTACCGTCCACTCCGGCAGGAAAGACGTGGGAAGCAGCAGCATGCCGGCCGGGTCGCCTTGCATGCCCGGTGGAAGAGGAGGCGCCTCGAAGACATCCAGCTCCATCTCGAAACGAAGCGCGTCCCACGCAAGGCCGCGCGGCGGCGCCTGGACATGGCCGAGCATGCATTCATGCGACACGCCGAGCCGCGTGCCGGCGGGTGCGAGCGACACGTCGCTCACCGATGCACTGAGGCCGTCGGCCAGCACCACGGGCGATGGCGCGAACTGCAACGCATGGCCGAGCCATTGCTCCAGCGCGTCGACAAGCGGCCTGGCGCGGGCCAGGGCACTCGGCGAAGCCTCAGCGAAGGAAAGGGTGAGCAGGCCATGCGGCGTGCCGGCCTCGAAGACGGCGCGGCGGCTCACCGTCGGGCGATCTGTGCGAGTGCAAGGCGCGCCGGCGTGTCGAAGGCGCAGGCCATCTCCGGCAGGTCCGCGTCGTCGCGCAGCCGCAGGCCGTCCTTGGCGGTCAGCCGCTCGCGCAGCACCTGCGCCACGCGTGGGTTGGCACGCACGACGGCCGGCTGCCGTGGCAGGTGTTCATCGGCCGCCTGCTCCACGAGCACGGAGACGAGATGCGACGGCGCATGTTCCGCCACTTGCTGCACCACCTGCATCGCGATCTCCACGATGGCCTCGCGCATCTCGTCGGCTTCAAGCGCTGCAATGCGTGCAGCTGCATTCCATGACGCGACGAGCGTGTCGGCACCGCGCCGCAGCGCTTCGTCGCGGCCTGCCTCCAGGCCTTCGAGCCGGCCTTCCGCTTTCGCGCGGGCCACGCGCGCGGCGCAGCTCGCATTCATGGCCTGCAGGCGCTCGAGCAACTGCGTGGCCGATTCGCATTGGCTCCAATCGTCCGCACTGAGCCAGGGCTGGTCGGTGACGAGGCTGGCCTGCGACGTTCGGTGGATGGCGATGAAACTCATTCGATCACTCTTTGCTTTCTCCCGGACTCAACTCGATGACTGACTGCCGGCGTCTCTCTGGTGGGCCGTGCAGAAACAAAGCGCGCCCCGTTGCTGTGCGGGGAGGCTCGCGATGGCTGAAGTGTTCCTCAAGACGGTGCCCTTCTCGTGACAGATCAGGGGCTTCCTGTGTCGCTTCGTAAGGGTTCGATCAGCCCCTGTCGAGCTTGCTTGCACCGTTGCGAGGGTGGGCGCCATCGTAATGCTGCACTGCGCAAAATCGGGTCATGACCCTCGCGCTCGCACGGGCGGCGAGCGGTTTTCAGGGCTTTGCATCGCATGCATTCGTGAACTCACCGATACACATCGCCCTGCTTTGTTTCGCACCGAATCGGCGCGCTCACCGGTGACTGTGGCCTCAATGCCTCACGACACGATGTAGGCGCCGGCGCCCGTGCTCAGCAATTTGCCGTCCGAATCAAGGAACTCCATGCGCGTGGACGCCACGCGGGAGCCCAGGCGCATCACCTGCGCACGCACGCCGAAGCGTTCGCCGATGCCGGGCCGCAGGTAGTCCACACGCAGGTCGATGGTGCCGAGCTTGCCGAAGCGCAGCAGGCGCTGGGCCGGCGGCTCGTCCATGTGGCGCGCGCCGATGGCGGCCATGACGGCGAGGCCGCCCATCGCATCGAGCGTCGCGCTGATCACGCCGCCGTGCAGGCGCTGGTGCGCGAAGTGGCCGATGAGCTCGCGCCGCATCGCGATGTGGCCGGTGACGTCCTCGGCACCCAGGCTGTCGATCTTCAGGCCCAGCACTTGGTTGAAGAGGATGCGTTCCTCGAAGATCTCCTTGAGCTTGTCGACGAACTCGGGCTCGAAGCCTTCTGCATGCGCAGCCGTCGATTTGCTCACAACATCAACTGGCGCGCGGCCAGCTCCTTCATGATTTCTTCCGTGCCGCCGCCGATCATCATCACCTTCACCTCGCGGTAGATGCGCTCGCTCTTCATGCCGCGCATGTAGCCCATGCCGCCGAGCATCTGCACGGCCTGGTCGGCGCAGTGTTGCATGGTCTGCGTGGCATGGTTCTTCAGCATGCACACCTGCGCCACCCAGCCGGGCGAGGCGTCGCCGGCATCGGCGCGGTCACCCAGCGCATCGACCCAGGCCTGCGTCGATTCGATGCGCATGCGGATGTCCACGAGCTTGTGGCGGATGACCTGGCGCTCGATGAGCGGTGCGCCGAAGGTCTGGCGCTGCCGCGTCCAGTCGAGTGCCTCGTCGAAGCAGCACTGCGCGAAACCGAGCGAGGCGGCCGCGAGCATCAGCCGCTCGCCGTTGAAGTTGTCCATGATCGCCTTGAAGCCCGCGCCTTCCTCGCCCAGCAGGTGGCTGGCGGGCACGCGCACGCGGTCGAAGTGGATCTGCGCCGTGTCGGAACACCACCAGCCCATCTTCTGCAGATTCGTGCGCGTGATGCCGGGGCTGTCGCCGGGCACGGCGATCATCGACAGGCCGCGCGCGCCCGCCTCGCCGGTTCGCACGGCCACGGTGAGCCAGTCGGCGCGCACGCCGGAGGTGATGAAGACTTTCTCGCCGTCGATGCGGTAGTGGTCACCTTCGCGCACCGCGGTCGTGCGGATGCGCGCGACGTCGGAGCCGCCGCCGGGTTCGGTCACGGCGAGTGCGGCGATCTTCTCGCCGCGCAGCACGGCAGGCACGATGCGTTCGCGCAGTTCGGGCGAACCCATGGCGATGATGGGCGGCAGGCCGATGTTGTGCGAGAAGAGGCTGGCGAGCACGCCGCCGCTCGCGCCATGTCGCGCGAAGGCCTGGGTGGTGGCCAGGCGCAACCGCCACGACGCAGGGATGCCGCCCAGCGTTTCGGGGTAGCCGAGCGCGAGCAGCCCGAGCTCCGCCGCCTGGCTGTAGAGCCGCCACGGGAACTCGCCCGCCTCTTCCCACGCCTGCACATTGGGCGCCACCTCGCGCTGCGCGAAGCGTGTCACCGCATCGACGATGGCATCGCGTTGTTCAACGGTGTCGGCATTCATGCGAATCGGACCAGTGCTTGTTGCGAGGACACCTGCTGGCCGAGCTCGACATGCAGGCTGGCGATGCTGGCGGCGCGTGGCGCGGTGATGGCGTGTTCGAGCTTCATCGATTCGATGACGAGCAGCGTGTCGCCAGCCGCGACCTCCTGGCCCATGCGTGCATGAAGCGCGACGACCTTGCCGGCGAAGGGCGCCTTCATCACGGAGTCGGTGTTGGCGGCGGCGCTGAGCGCTGGCTCGTGGCTTGCGTCTTCGATGAAGGCATCGGTGCCGTCGATCTGGATGTGCCATCCGGCATCGGTGCGCACCCAGTTCGCGTGTCGGCGCAGGTGGGCGATGTCGACGCGGGTGGTCGTGCCGTTCATCGCGATGCCGAGACTGCCGTCTCCCTCAGTGAGCGTCGCGTCGAGCGTCTTGCCACGATGGCGGATCCGCATCGGCCGTGCGAAGGGGCTGCGAAGTGGCGTGTTGGTGTGCACTGCGCGCGCGGCCCAGAGTGCGGCGAACGACTGCGGCTGCAGCGCAGTCTCACGGGCGAGCAAGCGGCCGCGAAGCGAATCGCCATGCTCGCCGAGAAAGGGGATCAGGGCGCTGCCTGATGCGAACACCGGGTCGCGCAGGCATTCCATGAGAAACCCCCGGTTCGTCGGCAAGCCCAGCACCGCGGTGTGCTCGAGTGCCGTCAGCAGTTGGCCGATGGCTTGCTCGCGCGTCGGTGCATGGGCGATCAGCTTGCCGATCATCGAGTCGTAGTGCGGCGACACCTCGGCGCCGTCGTGCAGGGCATGGTCTGCACGCACGCCCGGCGGGGCGATGAAGCGCTGGATGCGGCCTGCATGAGGCGTGAAGTGCTCGTCCTCGGCGCACAGGCGGACCTCGATGGCATGGCCTTGCAGCGTCACTTGTTCTTGCGTGAACGGCAGTGGCTCGCCGCGCGCCACGCGGATCTGCCACTCGACGAGGTCCAGGCCCGTCAGGGCTTCCGTCACCGGGTGCTCGACCTGCAGCCGGGTGTTCATCTCCATCAGGTAGAACTCACGGCCGTCGAGCAGGAACTCGACCGTGCCCGCGCCGACGTAGCCGGCGCTCTTCGCAAGCCGCACCGCGCATTCACCCATTCGTTCACGCAAGGCCGCATCGACGGCGGGGCTGGGCGACTCCTCGATGATCTTCTGGTGACGCCGCTGCACCGAACAATCACGCTCGCCCAAATGGATGCAGCGGCCGTTCGCATCGGCGAAGACCTGCACCTCCACATGTCGAGGTGCCAGCAGCGCGCGCTCGATCAGCAACTCGCCGTTGCCGAAGGCCGACTCGGCCTCGGACTTCGCGCTGTCCAGCGCGGCGGGCAGGTCGCTGGCGCGGTGCACGAGCCGCATGCCGCGCCCGCCGCCGCCCGCCGCGGCCTTGACCATCACCGGGTAGCCGATGTGCTCCGCGGCGTCGATGAAGCTGCGCAGCGTCTGATCCTCGCCTGCATGGCTGGGCAGGCAAGGCACGCCGAGCTCGGCCGCGCGGCGCTTGATGGCGGACTTGCTGCCCAGCGCGCGGATGGCCTGTGGCGGCGGGCCGACCCAAGTGAGGCCAGCGTCCACCACGGCTTGCGCAAAATCGGCGTTCTCGCTGAGAAAGCCGTAGCCCGGATGCACGGCATCGGCTCCTGTCGCGCGCGCCGCGGCGATGAGCTTGTCGATGCGCAGGTAGCTGTCGGCGGATGATGTGCCGCCGAGCGCCTGCGATGTGCTGGCCTCGGCCACGTGCAGCGCCTGCGCATCCACGTCCGAATACACCGCCACCGTCGCGATGCCCATGCGCCGCGCGGTGCGGATGATGCGCCGCGCGATCTCGCCGCGGTTGGCGATGAGAAGCCGCGTCACTGCGCCCATGAGGCCAGCCGTTTCTGCGCGAAGGCGGCGATGCCCTCGGTCGCTTCGGTGCCGCGCAGCGAGGCGGCGAAGGCAAGTGCTGCTTGTGGCCGCAGGTCTTGCACGGCGTGCGACTCCAGCTCGTGCAACAGGTGCTTGGTGCTCGCGATGGCGCGTGGTGCGCAGACGGTGAGCGACTGGATGAAGAGCTCGGTCGCGCTCACGAGGTCATCGGCGATCTCGTCGACCAGGCCCAGCGCTTCGGCCTGCAGCGCATCGAAGCGGCGCGCCTGCAGCAGCACTTGCCGCGCCCCGCGGTGGCCGAGCCGCTTCCAAACGAAGGGCGCGATCTGGGCGGGAGCGATGCCGAGCGTCACCTCCGGTGCGGCGAAGCTGGCCGTTGGCGTGGCGATCACGAAGTCCGCGCAGCAGACGAGACCGAGCCCACCGGCGAAGGCCGGGCCATCGACGGCGGCGATGAGCAGCTGCGGCAGGGCCGCGAGCGCATGCAGCAAATCACCGAAGCGCTGGTTCATCGCGACGAGCGGATCGGGTTCGCCCGTGGCGCATGGCTTGCCGAGCGACGAGGCCATGCCGCCGAGGTTGCCGCCGGCGCAGAAGGCCTTGCCTGCGCCGCCGAGGACGATGAAGCGCAGGGTGGGGTCGCTGGACGCGTCCGCACAAGCCATCAGCAATGCATCGACGACGGCATCGTCCAAGGCATTGCGGTTGGACGGGTTGCTCATCGTCCAGCGTTCGGTGTGGCCGCTGCGTTCGCGCAAGAGTTCAGTCATCGCGCTTCTCCCGGATTGATCAGGCCGCCGGCCGCTTCGCCACGCCCATGATCTTCGCGATGATGCCCAGCATCACCTCGTCCGCGCCACCGCCGATCGACGCCAGCCGCCCATCGCGGTACATCCGCGCGACCTTGTTTTCGAGCGTGTAGCCCATGCCGCCCCAGAACTGCAGGCAGCTGTCGGGCACGGTGCGCATCAGCCGGCCGGCCTTGAGCTTGGCCATGGAGGCGAGCTCCGTCACGTCTTGTCCCGACACGTAGAGCTCGCCGGCGCGGTAGGTCAGCGCACGCAGGGCCTCCACCTCGGTCTTCAGCTCCGCGAGCTTGAACTGGACATGCTGCTGGTCAGCGAGGTGAGCGCCGAAGAGCTTGCGCTCCTGAGCCCATTCCACCGTCCAGTCGATGCAGTTGTTCAAAGCCTGCAGTGCGTTGGCTGCCGCCCACAGCCGCTCCTCCTGGAACTGCTGCATCTGGTAGATGAAGCCCTGGCCTTCGTTGCCGACGCGATAGCGCTGCGGCACGCGCACGTTGTCGAAGTAGATGAGCCCGGTGTCGCTCGAATGCATGCCGATCTTGCGGATCTTCCTTGCCTTTTCGATGCCCTTGGTGTCCATGGGCACCATCACCAGGCTCTTGTTCTTGTGCACCGGGCCGTCGCCGGTGTTGACGAGCATGCACATCCAGTCGGCTTGCAGGCTGTTGGTGATCCACATCTTCTGGCCGTTGATGATGTAGTCGCCGCCGTCCTTGCGTGCCGTGCTCTTGATGGCCGACACGTCCGAGCCCGCACCGGGTTCCGAGACGCCGATGCACCCCACCATGTCGCCGGCGATGGCGGGGGCGAGGAACTCGCGCCTGAGCTCGTCGCTGCCGAAGCGTGCGAGTGCCGGGGTGCACATGTCGGTCTGCACGCCGATGGCCATCGGCACGCCGCCGCAGTGGATGTGGCCGAGGGTCTCGGCCATCACCATCGAGTACGAATAGTCCAGGCCGGAGCCGCCGTAGGCCTCGGGCTTGGTGAGGCCAAGCAGGCCGAGTGCGCCCATCTTCTTGAAGACTTCGTGCGCGGGGAAGATCTCGGCTTCTTCCCATTCTTCGACGTGGGGGTTGATCTCTTCGTCGATGAAGCGCTTGAGCGTGCGGCGAAGTTCTTCGTGTTCGTGGGTGAAGTTCATGGGTTGTCTCCGGTGGTTGGTTCGGGGAGGCCGAAGCCCCTCACCCCAGCGCTCTCCCCAGAGGGGCGAGGGGGCAACAGCGTCGTGAATTGGCTCCCTCGCCCCTCTGGGGAGAGCGCTGGGGTGAGGGGCGACGGCCGATGCGCCATCACGGTCTCGCCACCCCGAACTGCATCGCGTTGAGCTGGCGCGAATCCGCATCCGCACAAATCGCCAGGCACTCGGCCAACACAGAACGCGTGTCCCGCGGATCAATCACTCCGTCATCGAGCAGCAGCCCCGACGTGTAGAACACATCCGCCTGCCGATCGAACATCTCGACGATCCGTGCGCCCTGCGCATCAAGCATCTCGGCGTCCACCGCGACACCTTTGCGCGCCGCCGCCGCCTCGGCCACGATGCGCATGGTCTGCGCGGCCTGCTCGCCGCCCATCACCGCCGTCTTCGCACCCGGCCAGCTGAACAGAAAGCGCGGCGCATAGCCCCGTCCGCACATGCCGTAGTTGCCTGCGCCGAAGGATGCGCCGCACTGGATGGTGATCTGCGGGACCGTCGCACTCGTCACCGCCTGGATCATCTTCGAGCCGTGCTTGATCATCCCGCCTTGCTCGCTCTCGCGGCCCACCATGTAGCCCGTCGTGTTCTGCAAGTAGACGATGGGCTGGCCCAGCTGGCAGCAGCGCTGGATGAAGTGCGTGGCCTTGTTGGCACCGGCCACGTCGATCGGCCCGTTGTTGCTGATGAAGCCCACGGGCCGGCCGTCGATGCGCGCCTGCACGCACGGCGTCTGCGCGCCGTACAGCGCCTTGAACTCGAGCAGGTCGGAGTCGTCGGCGATGCGCGCCATCACTTCACGCATGTCCACCGGCTCGCGCAGGTTGGCGGGCATGAGGGCGAGCAAGTCCTGCGCGTCGAGGCGCGGCGGCGTGGACATGGCCGCAGGCATCGACTGCCAGCCAAGACTGGCCATCACTTCGCGGGCCAACCCGAGCGCATGCCGGTCGTCTTCGGCCAGGTATTCGCCGAGGCCGGACACGCTTGCATGCATCTCGGCGCCACCCAGCTCTTCCTCTGTCGCGGTCTCGCCGGTCGCTGCCTTCAGCAGAGGCGGCCCCGCAAGAAAGGCGCGCGACCTGCCTCGCACCATGATGACAACGTCGCTCAGCCCCGGCATGTAGGCGCCACCCGCGGTGCCCGAGCCATGCTGCACGGTGACGACCGGAATGCCCGCCGCCGACAGTCGCGCGAGGTTGCGAAAGAGTGCGCCGCCATGCACGAAGCCCTCGACGCGGTACTTCATCAGGTTGGCGCCGGCACTCTCCACCAGATGCACGAAAGGCAGCTTGTTCTCGAGCGCGATCTCCTGCACGCGCAGGATCTTGTCGAGCCCCATCGCCTGGATCGCGCCTGCATCAATGCCCGAATCACTCGCCACCACCATGCAGCGCACGCCCGACACCCAGCCGATGCCCGCGACGATGCCGCCGCCGGGCACCGACTTCTCTGCATCCGGTGTGTCCTGCAGATAGCCGGCGATGCTGCACAGCGGGAGGTAGGGCGCGCCCGCATCGAGCAGCAAGGCGATGCGTTCGCGCGGCAACAACTGCCCGCGCTTGTCGAACATCGGGCGGGCCTTGGCAGAGGCATCGGCCGCGCGGCGCTCCAGTGCGCGCAGCACCTCCAGCCGCACGAGCATCGAAAGGCGCCGCGACTGCGCCGCCTCGCCGCCCGCGTTCCAGCTCGATGCGAACACGCTCACGACAGGGCCTTCGGCACGGTCGCGAGATGAAATCCGTCATAGGGCTTGACGGCATCGCGATCGAGGTTGCGCGCGTCGGGCTCGCCCATCGGCCAGCCCATGCGCACTTGCGGCCGGGCGCCATCCACCCGCAGCGTCGTGCCGCTGATGAAGCTCGCGGCCGGGCTCAGCAGGAAGGCGATGGCGGCCGAGGTCTCGGCCTCGGTGCCAAAGCGCTTGAGCGGCACCGTCTTCTTCATCGCCTTGAGCATGGGCGCCGCTTCAGGCGGGTAGTGGTCCATGCCGCTGGAGGCAATGTAGCCCGGTGCCACGGCGTTCACGCGCACGCCGAAGCCGGACCACTCGAGCGCCGCGGTCTCGGTCAGGCTCACCATGCCGGCGCGCGCCGCGCCGCTGTGGCCCATGTTGGGCATGGAACCCCACATGTCGGCCACGATGTTCACGATGGCGCCGCCGTGCGAACGCATCGACTGGCTGTGGCACTCGCGCGCCATGAGGAAGCCACCCGTGAGGTTGGTGGCGACCACCGCCTCGAAGCCCTTGGCGCTGATGCTGTCCAAGGGCGCGATGTATTGGCCCCCGGCGTTGTTGACGAGGCCATGGATGCGGCCGTGGCGCGCGACGATGCCGGCGACCGTCTGCTTCACGGCCTCTTCCTGGCGCACGTCGCAGGTGGCGGTGTCCACCTTGCCGCCGACCGCTTCGATCTCCTCGCGCACACGCTGGAGCTTGTCGGCATTGCGTCCGATGAGAACCACGGTGGCGCCGAGCGATGCAAGCTCGTGCGCCGTGCAGCGGCCGATGCCCGAGCCGCCGCCGGTGATGACAATGACCTGGCTGTCGAAGAGACCCGGTGCGAAGACCGAGCGGTAGCGTGATGGGGTATCGGTCATTGCCTGTCCTCTGAAATGAAGAGCGCCATCGCCGCGTCGGTGATCTTGTCCAGCGATGCGGACTTCTTCGCGTCGAACCACTGCACCGACCAGTTCAGCGCGCCGAAGATCAAGAGCCGCGCCAGTCGCGCGTCGGTGCGCAGCCGGCCGCTCTTGTGCAGCGCTTGCAGCGCGGGCATCCACGCTGCCTCGTACTTGCGCTGCAGGTCGGCGATGCCGTTGCGCTGGCGCGGCGTGAGCGAACGCGATTCGTACAGCATCACCGGAATGAAATCGCGCCCCGGGCCGTGCAGCGTGTCGAAGTGCGAGCGGATGAGCCGGCGCAGTTGATCCGCGGGCGCATCGTCGGGTACGAGCGCGCTGGCCTGGCGCTCCAGCGCCGACTGCATGCCTTGCTCCATCACTGCGTAGAGCAGGTCGCCCTTGCTCTTGAAGTGATAGAAGGGCGACCCCGAATGCATGCCCACGGCAGAGGCAATGTCGCGCGTGCTGGTGGCATCGAACCCCTTGCGTCGAAACAGCCTGGCCGCGGCCTTCACCAGCTGCAGGCGGCGGTTGCCCTCATCACGCTCGTCCAGCGTCTTGCGCGGGCGTCCGCGGGGGCGCTTGGGGGCGGCGGCAGTGAGGGCAGGGATGCTCATTCGGGTATTTATACAAAGCGGGTGCTTTGCATAAAGTCTATACTCATTCGAGCGCCGGACCAAGCCCCTGCCGTCTGGGGCGCGGCGGCCCACGAGGAGACGACGAATGACCGAAGCCTTCATCTACGACGCCATCCGAACGCCACGCGGCAAAGGCAAGGCCGATGGCAGCCTGCACGAGGTCAAGCCGGTCAACCTGCTGGCCGGCGTGCTCACCGCGCTGCAGCAGCGCAACCACCTGGACACCGCCGAGGTGGACGACGTCGTCATGGGCTGCGTGTCGCCGGTGGGCGAGCAGGGCGCCTGCATCGCCAAGACGGCAGCGCTCAAGGCCGGCTGGGACGTGCGCGCCGCCGGCGTGCAGATCAACCGCTTCTGCGCCTCGGGCCTGGAGGCGGTGAACCTCGCGGCGCAGAAGGTGCGCTCGGGCTGGGAAGACCTGGTGGTGGCCGGGGGCGTGGAGAGCATGTCGCGCGTGCCCATCGGCTCCGACGGCGGCCCCTGGGCGCAGGACCCGGAAACCAACATGGCGACCGACTTCGTGCCGCAGGGCATCGGGGCAGACTTGATCGCCACGCTGTCGGGCTTCACGCGGGCGGACGTCGATGCCTTCGCGCTTGAATCGCAGCGCCGTGCTGCCAAGGCGCGCGCGGCCGGGCTGTTTGCGGACAGCGTGGTGCCGGTGCGCGATGCGTTGGGGCAGGTCATCCTCGGCGACGACGAGTTCATCAAGCCGCACACGACGCTCGAGGGGTTGGGCTCGCTCAAGCCCGCGTTCGAGCAGCTCGGCGCGATGGGCTTCGATGCGACGGCAATCAGGCGCTATCCGCAGGTGGCGCGCATCGTTCATGTGCACCATGCGGGCAATTCATCGGGCATCGTGGATGGCGCGGCGGCGGTGCTCGTCGGCTCCGAAGCCAAGGGCCGCGCGCTGGGCCTCAAGCCGCGTGCGCGCTTTGTCGCCACCGCCTTGTCGGGCGCGGACCCCACCATCATGCTCACCGGCCCCATGCCGGCCACGCGCAAGGCATTGGCCAAGGCGGGCCTGCGCATCGAGGACATCGATCTCTTCGAGGTGAACGAGGCTTTCGCGGCCGTGCCCATGCGCTTCATGAAGGAGCTGGGCGTGCCGCACGACAAGGTGAACGTCAACGGCGGCGCGATTGCGCTCGGCCATCCGCTCGGTGCGACGGGCGCGATGATCCTCGGCATGCTCGTGGACGAGCTGCACAGGCGCCGGTTGCGCTACGGCCTCGCCACGCTGTGCGTGGGCGGCGGCATGGGCATCGCGACCATCGTGGAAAGGGTTTGAGCAGCAAGAGCACCATGACCACCATCCGCTACGAGCTGGACGACGCAGGCATTGCCACCGTCACCTTCGACGAGCCGGACTCGCCGGTGAACACCATGTGCCTCGCCTGGCAAACGGACCTCACGACGCTGGTGCAGCGCATCGTCGCGGACGTACCAACCATCAAGGGCATCGTGCTCGCGTCTGCCAAGAGCACCTTCTTCGCCGGCGCCGACCTGAAGGGCGTGATGCGCCTGCGCGAGATCGACGCGCCGCAGTGCTTCGACGACGTGCAGCGCCTGAAGCGGAACTTCCGCACGCTGGAGACGCTGGGCAAGCCGGTGGTGGCTTGCCTCAACGGCACGGCGCTCGGCGGCGGCTGGGAAGTGGCGCTGGCGGCGCACCATCGCGTCGCCGTGGATGACGCCCGCGCGCAGTACGGGCTGCCCGAGGTGACGCTGGGACTGATCCCCGGTGCATCGGGCATCACGAAGATGACGCGCCTGCTCGGCCTGATGGGGGCACAGCCTTACGTGCTCGAAGGCAAGCTGTTCAATGCGGCCGAAGGCAAGGCGCTGGGCTTGATCCACGAGCTCGTCGCGGATGCCGGCGAGCTGCGCGCGCGGGCCCTCGCGTGGATCGCCGAGCATCCGACCGCGGTGCAACCGTGGGACGACAAGGCCTGCAAGATCCCCGGCGGCACGCCGTCGAATCCGAAAATCGCCTCAGGCCTCACCGTGGCGCCGGCCATGCTGCGCAAGACCACGCGCGGCTTGTACCCCGCGCCCGAGGCGGCCCTGTCGGTGATGGTCGAAGGCGCGCAGGTGGATTTCGACACGGCCTTGCGAATCGAGAGCCGCTACCTCGCCAAGCTCATGACGGGCGCCAACGCGCGGGCAATGATCAGTGCCTTCTTCTTCGACATGAACGCGATCAAGTCCGGTCGCGCGCGTCCCAAGGACGTGGCGCGCAGCAAGCCGCTGAAGGTCGGCGTGCTCGGTGCCGGGATGATGGGCGCGGGCATCGCTTGGGCCAATGCATCGCGCGGCATGGCGACCGTGCTCAAGGATGTGAGCATCGAGAAGGCGCAGGCCGGCAAGGCCTACAGCGAGAAGCTGTGCGCCGCTCGCGTGGCCCAGGGCCGCATGAGTGAGGAGCAGCAAGCGGCCTTGCTCGCGCTCGTCACACCGACCGCCAGTGAGACCGACCTGCAAGGCTGCGACCTCATCATCGAGGCGGTGTTCGAGAACCGCGAGTTGAAGGCAAGGGTGACGAAAGCTTGCGAGCCCATGCTTGCCGCGAGCCCAGGCTTTTCGACCGGCGTGTTCGCATCCAACACCTCCACGCTGCCCATCGGCGGTCTCGCGAAGGCAAGCGCGCGGCCCGAGAAGTTCATCGGCATCCACTTCTTCTCGCCAGTCGACAAGATGAAGCTGGTGGAGATCATCCGAGGCCCGCTCACCGATGACGAGACCGTGGCTCGCGCCTTCGACTATGTGCAGGCCATCGGCAAGCTGCCCATCGTCGTCAACGACTCACGCGGCTTCTTCACCAGCCGCGTGTTCGGCACCTTCGTGATGGAAGGCGCGGCCATGCTTGCCGAGGGCATTCCGGCGGCGGTCATCGAGAACGCGGGCCTGCAGGCCGGCATGCCGGTGGGGCCACTGGCGGTGCTGGACGAGACGGCGCTGAGCCTGTCGGTGCACGTGCTGGAGCAAACGCGCGCCGACCTCGCTGCCGAAGGGCGCAGCTACGCAGCCACGCCGGGCGAAGCGCTGGTGGAGCTGATGGTGAAGGAGCACAAGCGCGCCGGCCGCGCCGCGGGTGGCGGCTTCTACGACTATCCGGCGGACGGCAAGAAGGTGCTGTGGCCGCGCCTGGCGGAACTGTTCGAGAAGGACGTCGCCTGGAACATCGGCGAGCTGCGTGACCGGCTGCTGTGGCGCCAAGCGGTGGAGACGGCGCGCTGCCTGCATGAAGGCGTGCTGGACAGCGTGCACGAGGCCAACATCGGGTCCATCTTCGGCATCGGGTTTCCGGGGTGGACGGGCGGGGCGCTGCAGTTCGTCTACGGCATGGGGGTGGAGGCGTTCGCGCAGCGGGCCCGCGAGTTCGCAGCCCGGCATGGCGACGGCTTTGCGCTTGATGACTCGGTGGTGGACACGCTGCGCAAGCACGAACCGACCTACGAATGAACACTCCCTCCCCCGCTGGGGGAGGGCAGGGGTGGGGGCGACGGCGGCGGGGGAGGGAGTCAGCCCTTCACCCGCGGATGCTCTTCGAAGAAGCGCAGCATTTCCGCCGACGCATCCGGCCCGCGCGCGTCGGTGTACGACCCCTTCGCACTGCCGCCCGACCACGCATGCCCTGCGCCATGGATGATCCAGTGCTCCGCATCGCACAACCCCCGCTCATCGCGATGGATCTTACGTGTGTAGGCATGCCCGCCCGGTACCTGGCCGCGCTGGGATTCAACGCGTCCACCACTCGACGCCATCGCCGCCTGCGATGAACTGAACCTTGCCCGCGCAATGACTTCTTCGCCGTTGCACGGGTGCACGGTGGTGTCGCGGTCGCCGTGGAAGACGATGGTTGGCACGACCACCCGCTCTTGCCGAGAGGCCGCATGGACTGACTGCGAAGACGGCCCCTTCTTCATCGCCTGCAGCGCCGACACCAGGTCGCTCGCCGCCGCATGCGGCAGCCCCGAGTGGATGCCGGCCGCGGCGAAGAGCTCGGGGTAGGTCGTCGCCATGATGGCCGCCATCGCGCCGCCGGCGGACAGCCCCGCGACGAAGATCCGCGACATGTCGGCGCCTTGCTCATGCGCGACCTGGCGCGCCATGTCAGCAATGATCGACGGCTCGCCGCGCCCACGCTGCTGGTCGGCTTCCTGAAACCAGTTCCAGCAGCCCATCTGGTTGGCCGTCTTCTGCTGGCCGGGGTACAGCACGATCCAGCCGCGCGATTGCGCGATCTCGTTCATGCGCGTGCCGGCGGCGAAGTCGGCGGGGTTCTGCTTGCAGCCGTGAAGCATCACGACCATCGGCCGCGATGTGCTGCTCGCACCCGATGGAATGAACAGCTTGTAGGGCCGCGTGCCGGCCGCATTGGTGAAGTTGCCGTCGATGAAGCGGCCGGGGTCCACGTCCGCCGGCGAAGGCGGCGCGGACGCGGGCGGTTCGTGCACCGGTGTGCGCAGCGGCGCGAAATCGAAGACGGCGGGCTCGGTTTCCGAATCGGTGTCGCCGAAAAGCGTTCGCGCCATCGGCGTATCGACGGCCGCCGGCTCACCGATGACGCGCGCCTCGACGTCGATCACGTCACCATCGGCTTCGGCCGCGGGCCGCCATGCCGATGACGGGGCGCTTGCCGCCGGCGATGCGCTCGCAGCCAAGCCCAGGGCGCGTTGTATCGCGGCCGTGGCGTCCTTCAGCTTGCCGGCGCGCGTGAGCCGCGTGGCACCCTCCATCAACTGTCGCCAAGTGTCTTTCACCGTACTGCCTTTGGTTGTGTCCTCGTATCCGTTCGAGATCGCAGCGCAACGCGCGAATTCAAGTGTGGAGACAGGCAGCGTTACATCCGCGCGGCCTTCGTCGGTGAATCTCGTGCGTGCACTGTCTCGTTCACGCGTCAGGCACATCGATTGCCGCCCCTGCGCGCACCATCAAGGAGCGGGAACATGGCCGACGACACCCCACATGCAAGAAAAGGGCAAACCCCGCCGCAGCTCGACAGGGAAACCTTCGGCCAGAGGTTTCGCGCGTCTTTCGAAGACCCATGGTTCGAGCCCGAAGGCGAGGCCATCCGCCGCATCGAGCTCATCGCGTGGAACGCGTATGAGAAGGGCCGCAAGGCACCGGTCACGCGCAAGGCCGGCCCGGAGTTCTCGGACCCCGACTACGACCTGTCGGTCGAGTGGTACGAGGCCCGCAACCGGCTGCGCGACGCCGAGCGCCGGCAGAAGGACGCCGCCACGCCGTCACGCGTGCTGGTGGTGTGCGGCTCGCCGCGCAATGACGGCACCTGCCCGGGCGAGATGTCCAAGACCTTTCGCATGAGCCAGCTCGCGCTCGAGGTGTTCAAGGGTGCAGGCATCGAGGGCGACTTCCTCGACCTCAGCCTGCTCACTTCGCAATACGGCCGGCGCATCCACCCGTGCAAGGGCTGCGTCTCCACCGCGATGCCCTTGTGCCACTGGCCTTGCTCCTGCTACCCCAACCATTCGCTCGACCAGGTGGACGACTGGATGAACGAGATCTATGAGCGCTGGGTCTCGGCGCATGGTGTGTTGCTGGTCACACCCGTGCACTGGTACCAGGCCACGAGCGTGATGAAGCTGATGATCGACCGCCTCGTATGCGCCGATGGCGGCAACCCGGACCCGACGTCCACCGGCGGCAAGAAGCCGGACATGGCCAAGGCGCTCGAGCTCAAGGGCTGGGACTATCCCAAGCACCTCTCGGGTCGCGCGTATGGCGTGGTCGTGCATGGCGACGTGGCCGGCATCGAAGGCGTGCGGCGATCGCTCACCGATTGGCTGGACTGGATGGGCCTGATCGACGCCGGCGCCACTGCGCGATTGGACCGCTACCTCGGCTACTACGAACCTTACGCCACCAGCCACGACACCTTGGATCGCGACGAGGCCTTGCAGGAAGAGGTGCGCAACGTGGCGCGTGCGTTGGTAAATGCAGTGAACGAGCTGCGGGCGGGCAGGTTGTCGGTGCCGGATCGAGCGTTGAAGGATCCGCGGCCGAAGTGAAAAGCCGTTCGTCCCGAGTGGACCTTTCAAACCAGCCGCAGCCTCACGTTGTGCGTCTTCCGGTCGTCCACCAGCGGGATGCTGCTGCCATGCAGCCACTGGCCGTCCAGCTCCATCGACGGCGCATCGCTTGATCCTTTCGCGCATTCGATCTCGATGCGGTACGGCGTCTCGCGGAAGCGATAGTCCACCGCATAGCTCGTCCATTCATCCGGCAGGCATGGCGCGATGGTGAGCGAGGCACCGTCCCGGTCGATGTTCAGCCTGAGCCCGAGCAGCGACTCCACCACCAGCCGGTACATCCAACCGGCCGAGCCGGTGTACCAGGTCCAGCCGCCGCGGCCGGTGTGCGGCGGCACGCTGTACACGTCGGCCGCGACCACGTAGGGCTCGACCTTGTAGACCGCCACGTCTTCCGGCGTGCGGCCGTGGTGCACCGGGTTGATGAGGTTCATCAGCCACCAGGCGCGTGTCGAATCGCCCAGCGCCGCGAAGGCCATCGTGGCCCACACCGCGCTGTGCGTGTACTGCCCGCCGTTCTCTCGCACACCCGGCACGTAGCCGGCGATGTAGCCGGGGTTCGGGCCCTTGCGGTCGAAGGGCGGGTCCAGCAGTTGCACGAGCTTGGCATCGGGGCGCACGAGCCGCGTGGACATCGAGTCCATCGCCTTCGCCACGCGTTCGGCGCTGCCCACGCCCGACAGCACCGACCAGCTCTGCGCGATGGAGTCGATCTGGCATTCGACGTTCGCGTGGCTGCCAAGTGGCGTGCCGTCGTCGAAGTAGGCACGGCGGTACCACTCGCCGTCCCAGCCTTGCGCTTCGAGCCGCTCGGCGAGCGCGCGGCGCTCTTCCTCGCAGCGCATCGCGAAGGATTCATCGCCATGACGGCGTGCGAGGGACGAGAACTCTCGCAGCACCTCGCACAGGAAGAAGCCCAGCCACACGCTCTCGCCGGTGCCGTGGTGCCCCACCTGGTTCATGCCGTCGTTCCAGTCGCCCGCGCCCATCAGCGGCAGGCCGTGCGAGCCGAAGCGCAGGCCGTGCAGCACCGCGCGCACCGCGTGCTGGTAGAGGCTGGCCGCATGCACCGAGCGCGCCGGAAGGTCGTAGTAGGACTCGTCCTGCGGCGGCACCGGCCGGCCGTCGATGAAGTTCACGTTCTCCATCAGCACGCCGGTGTCGTTGGTCGCGTTCACATAGCGGCACAGGGCGAGCGGCAGCCACAGGTAATCGTCGGAGATGTGCGTGCGCACCCCGCGGCCCGAGGGCGGGTGCCACCAGTGCTGAACGTCGCCCTCGGCGAACTGGCGGCTTGCGCTGAGCAGCAGGTGCTCGCGCAGCA
The DNA here is from genome assembly GCA_966211955.1 of uncultured Comamonadaceae bacterium. Taxonomy (GTDB): domain Bacteria; phylum Pseudomonadota; class Gammaproteobacteria; order Burkholderiales; family Burkholderiaceae_C; genus Albitalea. Next base: position 460,190 of record CBIHOF010000001.1, read on the forward strand.
ACTGCGGCCGGGTGTGCACGAGCGCCATCGCGTCCTGCAACTGGTCGCGGAAGCCGTAGGCGCCGCCCGATTGGTAATAGCCGCTGCGCGCCCAGATGCGGCAGGCGAGCGTCTGGTACATGAGCCAGCCGTTGGCGAGCAGGTTCACTGCCTGGTCGGGTGTGTCCACCTGAACGGCGCCCAGCACCCGCTGCCAATGCTCGTTCACCTCGTTGAGCACCGCGCGCACGGTGGCCTTGCCGCGGAAGCGCTGGATGAGCTTGCCGGCCTCGTCGTCGCTGCGGCCCATGCCGAGCCGGAAGGTGATCTCGCGCGACTGCCCCGGCGCGAGCTCGAAGGGCACCATGATCGCGGCGCACGGGTCCAGCGCGGCGCCAGTGCGGCCCGACAGGCGGATGCGGCGCATGGCCGACGGCCGGCGCAGCGAACCGTTGCGGCCGATGAACTCGGCGCGGTCGCAGGTGATGGTCGCCGACATGCGGTCGCTCTCGTCGATGTCGAAGAAGCCGATCCAGTCGCCGAAGTCATTGCTGTAGCGGTTGCGTGCGTAGATCGCGCCGTTGTCGGTGGACACGTCGGTGTGGATGTGCGGACCGGTCTTGGCCCGCATGTCGCCCAGCACCCATTCCACGTAGCCGGTGGCCGACAGCGAGCGCGTGCGCGTGCTGTCGTTGCGCAGCACGAGGCGCGAGAACTTCACCGCCTCGGTCATCGAGACGAACACCGTCAGCTCGCTGTGGATGCCCAGGCGCTCATGCTCGAAGACGCTGTAGCCGAAGCCGTGCCTCGTGAGGTAGGGCGGGCCGGTGCTCTCGTCGCGCAGGTCGCCGGGGCAGGGCAGCGAGGTGGGTTGCCACACCTGGCCGGTCTCTTCGTCGCGCAGGTAGATGACCTCGCCGCCTGTGTCCGTCACCGGGTCGTTGTGCCAGGGCGTGAGCCTGAGCTCGTGGGCGTTCTCGCACCAGGTGTAGGCGCTGCCCGCTTCGGACACCACCGTGCCGAAGCGCGGGTTGGCGATGACATTGACCCATGGCGCCGGCGGCCGGTTGTCCGCCCGCGGGGCGATGACGTACTCGCGGCCTTCGGGCGAGAAGCCGCCGATGCCGTTGAAGAGCAGCAGGTTGCGCGAGGCCGATCGCAGCGTGGACGATGGCGCGGCCGGTTCCGGCGGCCGCGTGGGCAAGAGCGGCGCCACCTGACGGTCTGCCACGCGCTTGCGGTTGACCTGCTCGGCCAGCGTGCCCAGCCGGTCGCTGATGATCGCGCGCGCCACCGCCTGCAGCAGCACGCGGTCTTCGATCGCGATCTGCTCCGCGTGTCGCACGAAGATGCCGCCCGGCCGGTCCACCACATGCGATTCGATGCTGCCGGCGATCAGGCCGAGGATCTGCTCCTGCAGCCGCTGCCGGTACACGTCGCGCTCCTCGTTCCAGATGACGAGGTCAACGGCCAGGCCCTTGAGCCGCCACCACGCGTGGGCCTGAACCATCTGCCGCACGAGCTCGATGTTGGACGCCTCGCTCACCTGCAGCAGCACGATGGGCAGGTCGCCCGAGATGGCATAGCCCCACAGCCCCGATTGCCCGCGCCGGTTGCGCAGCAGCACGTTCGCGTCGGCGCGCAAGGTGGGCTGCGAATACACGACGGTGTTGGCCATGCGCGCATAGAGCTGCGTCTCGGCCTCGGTGGCGTTGAGCTGGCGCAGGATGACCTGGCTGTGCGTCCACGCGAGCTCGAACACGCGGTCGGCGAGCCGGCGGTCCATGTACTTGTGCACGAGGCCGAGGCAGGCGTCGCGGTTGTCGGCCGCGCCGTAGACGATGTCGATGATTGCCGTCTGCTCCGGCTGCAGCGTGATGACCCGTCGAGTCGCCGCGATCGGGTCGAGCACCGAGCCGTCGCTGCCCGACAGCGGCGTGGCGTCGCGCAAGGCGGCCGGTGCATGCAGGCTGCGGCCGCGGCCGATGAACTTGGCGCGATCGGTTTCGTGCGATGCAGGCCCGGCCTTGGCGCCATGCACCGCCACCAGGTGGAACATCCACGGCGGCTGCTCGTCGGCAGACCGCGGGCGGCGCGTGCACAGGATGGCCGACGGGTCCTTCAGGATTTCCGTCTGCACGAAGAGCTTGCTGAAGGCGGGGTGCTGCGCATCGGCCGCGGCGGTGGCGAGCACGATTTCGCTGTAGCTCGTCACCTCGATCTGCCGGGTGGCGCGGCTCAGGTTGGTGATGCGCAGCCGCCGCAGCTCGATGTCGTCCTCCGGCGAGATGACGACCTCGGTGTACGCATCGATGCCCTGGTCGCGCCGGCGGAATTCGGCGCGGCCTTCGGTGAAGATGGCTTCGTAGTGGTCCGATTTCCACTGCGTCGGCTGGTGAGTGGTGGACCAGAAGGTGCCTGTTTCGGTGTCGCGCAGGTAGCAGAAGCTGCCCCACGCGTCGGCGGTGCCGTCCTCGCGCCAGCGCGTGACGGCCAGGTCCTTCCAGCGGCTGTAGCCCGAGCCGGAATTGGTGAGCATCACGTGGTAGCGGCCGTTGGACAGCAGCTGGACCTCGGGCGATGCGGTGTCGGGCGTGGTGATGAGACGCAGCGGTGTCTCCACGCCGGGCTGCCCGCTGCGGATGTCCGAGCGCTCGGTCATCACCGGATGGAACGGCACGGCCTTGGGCACGCGCTCCTGCAGCAGCAGCAGCGTGGCCTGCAGCCGTGTGTCGTATTCGAAGCGGCGCTGCATCGGCCGGTCACGCAGCAGGTAGGCCAGCGACAGCAAGCCCATGCCCTGGTGGTGCGCCATGTACGAGCGCACGATGGACTTGGCTTCCCCGCGCGGCAGGCGAGAAGGCGTGTAGTCCACCGCTTCGTAGAAACCGAAGGTGCTGGCCATGCCTTCGTCGGCCAGGCGGTGCAGGTTCTGCACGGCAGCCTTGGGGTCCACCATCAGCGCCATCACGGTGGCGTAGGGCGCGACGACGAGGTCTTCGGCCAGGCCGCGCTTGAGCCCCAGTCCTGGCACGCCGAACGCGCGGTACTGGTAGTTGAGGTGCGCGTCGGTGAGGTTGTAGCCCGACTCCGAAATGCCCCAGGGCACGCCGCGCTGCTTGCCGTAGTGCACCTGCCGCTCGACGGCGCCCTGCATGGTCTCGTCCAGCAGCGTGTGCTCATAGCTGGGCATCACGAGCATGGGCATGAGGTACTCGAACATCGAGCCGCTCCAAGAGAGCAGCACGCGCTTGCGTTCCATGGTGGCGAGCTGCCGGCCGAGCGAGAACCAGCTTTCCTGCGGGATCTGCCCCTGCGCGATGGCGACGAAGCTCGTGAGCCGAACCTCGGAGGCGAGCAGGTCGTAGTGGCCCGAATCGCGGCGGCGGTCGTCCACGTTGTAGCCGATGGCGAGAAGCTTGCGCGCCGGGTCGTAGAGGAAGCCGTAGTCCATCTCCGCCATGCGGCCGGCGCGCTCGGCCAGCTCGCGCAGGGCAGCGGCGCGATGCATGAGTGCTGCACTGTCCCACGCTGCTTCAGGCGCGTTCGGCGCGTCGGGTGCGAGCTGGACCAGGTCCGCATTTGCCGCGTCGCACTGGTCCACGAGGGCTTGCGACCAGCGGCTGATTTCATCGGCATGGCGGTTGGCGGCTGCGGCTGCATCGTCGGTGGCGTCCGTCGTCGTGCGAGATGCCTTCGACAGCGGTTCGGCCCAATCGCGCAGTTGCTGTGCCACCTCGCGCAGCGCATCGAAGGCGACGAAGAATTCGGAGGGCAACTGGGGCGCATCGCGCAGGCTTTGCTCCAACATCGAGGCAAAGGCGTTGACCGGCCCGCCCACCTCCTTGCCCAGCGCCTGCCGCAGCAAGGCGAGCGTGTCGCGCAACCCGTGCAGCACGCGGTCGAAGCGCGGCATCTCCTCGGCCAGCATGAGCAGGCCGCCGCGCAGCGTGAGCAGGTGGCCTGCGAGGTTGCCGCTGTCCACCGACGACACATAGGACGGGCGCAGCGGGTGCAGCGTCTGCGTGTCGTACCAGTTCAGCCAGTGGCCCTGGTACTTCTCCATGCGGTCCATGGTGTCCAGCGTGGCGGCGGTGCGCGCCATCATCTGGCCGCAGGTGATGTAGCCGAAGTCCTGCGCGGTGAGGTTGGCCAGCAGCGACAGGCCGATGTTGGTCGGCGAGGTGCGGTGCGCCACGCGCTCGACCGGATGCTCCTGCATGTTGTCGGGCGGCAGGAAGTTGTCCTCGCGTGTCACGAAAGCTTCGAAGAAGGCCCAGGTGCGCCGCGTGAGCATGTGGAGGTAGGCGATCTCGCCGGCGCCAAGCGCCAGTTGCTTGCGCGTGATCGGCCTGTCCAGTGCCCACACGAGGCACGGTGAGATGAACCATAGCGCGAGGATGGGCAAGGCGGCGGGGAAGGCGTCGACGCGATACGTGGCGATGCCCACGAAGGCCGCGGCGGCAAGCGTCGGCGCGATCCACATGCGCCGAGCGGTGAGGGCGAAGTCACCGGCGGCGGTGTGGCTGCTTCGCGATGCGACCGACGCCGACGGCTGCCACTCGAGCAGTCGCCGGCCGGAGAACCACAGCCGCCACACCGTGCGCACGACCGCATCGACGCTGAAGGCCGCTTCGTACGGCAGGCAGGCGAGGGTGAGGGCGGCCTGGCTCAGGTGGCGGCCGAGGGACGGCACAGCCACCCCCAGGTGCTGGCCCATGGTGAGCTCGTCCGGCTTTCGCGCAATGTCGCCAAACAGGCCGAAGAGCGGCGGCAGCACGAACACGCCCACGCAGGCGAGTGTCCACAGCCATGCCGGCTGCAGCAGCGTCCAGCCGAGCAGGAAGGCCAGCGTGACGGCGGCTGGCGCGAGGCTGCGCCGCAGGTTGTCGAGGATCTTCCAGCGCGAAAGCGACGACAGCGGGTTGTGCAGCTTGACGCGTCGCACCTTGGTCGGATCGGCTGGATAGGCCGGATCGTGCACCTGCATGCGCAGGCGCGGGCGCAGCCACGCCGCGATCTGCCAGTCGCCGCGGATCCAGCGGTGGCGCCGCTTCACGTCGGCGTCGTAGCGCGACGGCGATTCCTCGACGAGCTCCACGTCGCTGAGCAGACCGCTGCGCGCATAGCTGCCTTCCAGCAAGTCGTGGCTCAAGATGCGGTTCTCGGGCAGCCGCCCGCCCAGTACATGCTCGAAGGCATCGACGTCGTAGATGCCCTTGCCGATGAACGAGCCCTCGCCGAAGAGGTCCTGGTAGACGTCGCTGACCGCGCGTGTGTAGGGGTCGATGCCTGGCTCGCCGCCGAAGAGCCGGCCGTAGCGCGTGCGGTTGGCCGCCTTCAGGCTCACACTCACGCGCGGCTGCAGGATGCCGTAGCCCGCCACGACGCGCGGCGATTCGCTCGTGCCGCCGAAGCGCGGTCGGTTCAGCGGGTGAGCCATGGTCGCGATGAACTGCCAGGCGGCGTCGCGCGGCAACTGCGTGTCGGTGTCCAGTGTGATGACGTAGCGCACGCCTGACAGCTGCGAGGTGTCGCCCACGATCAGCGAGAAGCGTTCACCGCCGCTGCCACGCAGGAAGGCGTTCAGGTCCGCGAGCTTGCCGCGCTTGCGCTCGTGGCCCATCCAGATGCGCTCGTGCGGGTTCCACAGCCGGGGCCGGTGGAACAGGAAGAACCGGTCGCCGCCATTGGCCTCGCTGTTGGGCTCGCGGTACTTGCGGTTGAGCTCATCGATGCGGGTTCGCGCCGCGCGCACGAGCAGCTCATCACGGTCGGTGTGCTCGCTGTCGGCATCGTGGAAATCAGTGAGCAGCGCGAAGTGAAGCTGGGCATCGCGGTTTGCGAGAAAGCGCACCTCCAGCGCTTCCACCAGCTCTTCGATGGCTGGCTCGCTGTCCAGCATGGTCGGCACCACCACGAGCGTGCGGCAGCTCTGCGGAATGCCGAAGGAGAAGTCCATGCGCGGCAGCGTGGACGGTGCCGTGAGCAGCGTTGCAAACCAGTTGACCAGCGAGATCGAAAGCTGGCTCATCGTGAACAGGAACACCACCGCCGCCCCCGCGAGCCACCAGCCCGGCGGGATGCGTGCGAGACCGCGCACGTCGCCATGGGACGCCCACGCCGCGAGCAAGGCCACGAGCAGCACCGTGCCGACGACGATGGCGCTCGAGTACCACGGCAAGGGTTGCGCCGCCACGAAGCGCCGCGTGCGCTGCCAGGCTCCCAGGCGCATGCCCACCTTGCGCTCGAGTTGGACGCAAGCCTCGTCCACCAGGTAGAAGCCCACATGCGACTCGTGGCGCGAGGCGCCTTCTCGGCGGGACGCTTCGGTCGCGAGATCGACCGCGGCGCGTGCGACCTCCACCTCGCTCAAGTCGCTGTGCCGCGCGATGCGTTCCACCGCATGGCGGTAGTTGTCGCGCGTGGTGAAGTCCATGCGCGAGTACACGTCGGACGGGTCCTCGCGCAGCACATGCTCCACCTTCGACAGCGTCTCCACATACTCGCGCCAGTCCATCGAACCCAGCAGCCGCAGGCTTCCGATGCTGTTGCTCACCGAGACCTGCGCGGCGGCCTGGTGCTGTGCCTCGAGCTGCACGAGCTGCTCGATGTTCTCGTGGTTCTCGCCCAGCCGCTGCTCGACCCAGCTCAGCGGCAATGCGAGCGAGGCGCTGCGGCCGTGCAGGCGGCGCGCGAGCTCGGCAACGAAGGGCGCGGTCATCGGCGGGTCGGAGCGCGCCATGTCGGCCACGACGAGGATCAGGCCCTTCGGGTCCTTGTCGGCCACGTCCAGCATGCGGTCGGCCCACTGGCCCGCGAGGTTGCGTTCGGCTCGGCCGGTGGCCACGCGCACGGCAACGCGGCGCAGGTTCTCGATCAGCGCCAGGCGCAGCATGATCGGGATGGCCCACAGCTCGCCCAGCAGCAATGGCTTGATGGTCTGGTAGGACGCGACGAAGCGCGTGAGCGTGCCGCGTCCGAGGCGGCCGTCGCCATGCGCCACCGCATGCAAGGCCAGGTCGTACACGCGAGGCAACCCTGACTGCGGGCCACTGCTCAGCCGCGGCAACTCGCGGCTGTAGCCTGCGGGCAGGTGCCGCTTCGCGGTGCGGATCTCTTCCTCGATCAGGTAGAAGTTGTCGAGCAGCCATTCGGCCGCCGGTGTCATGCGGCGCGGCGTGTCGCCTTGCTGCGCGAGCTGGGTGCAGACTTCGACCAGCGTCTTCTCGTTGTCGGCCAGGCGGGCCAGCAGGCGGTCGGGCGCGCGTCCGACGCTGGATTCATGGGCGGCAGCCAGGCTCTTGCCGTGCTGCTCCATCTGGTCGGCGGTGAACAGCTCCGAGCGCAGCGGCGCTTCGTCGGCGGTCTCTGCACCACCGGCTCGCGGCAGCAGGCCGGGCGTGCCGACCAGCGATTGGATCCAGGAGGGAACCGATACGTCTAGCCAGCTCGTCGCCTTCACGAATCCTCCGTTCGGTGGTCTTCTGCTTGGGCGTCGGCCGATGGCCGGCGAACGACGAGTGTGCCACTTCGATCCCATCAAGGCCATTCGCCCTGATGTGATCGTTGGAAGTCTGGCTGGCATCCGGCAAGGTCTGCCGTTTGCTGCACCGCAAAGCGCGATTCAGGAGCTTCACCATGGAACAGCAGAGCGTCCACTTGTTCGTCTTCGACACCCTTTCCGACTGGGAGCCGGGCTATGCCATCGCCGGCATCAACACACCGGCGTACCAGAAGCAGCCGGGCCGCTACCGGGTCAAGACGGTGGCGCTTGCGGATCAGCCCATCACCACGGCAGGCGGGCTGACGGTGCTGCCCCACATGACGCTGGACAAGCTGCGGCCCGAGGACAGCGCAATGTTCATCCTGCCCGGCGGCCGCTTCTGGGACGACGGCAAGAACCGCGAGGCCGCCGTCCTGGCCAAGCGGTTCCTCGCGGCCGGCGTGCCGGTGGCCGCCATCTGCGGCGCGACGGCCGGCCTCGCGCGCGTGGGCATGCTCGACCTCATGAAGCACACGAGCAACTCGCCCGACTACCTGAAGATGACCAACTATGGTGGCGCGGCGCTCTACCAGAACGAGCGGGCCGTGACCGACGGCAAACTCATCACGGCTGGCGCCACCGCGCCGCTCGAATTCGCGCGTGAGATCTTCCGGCAGCTCGACCTGTACAAGCCCGCGACGCTGGAGGCGTGGTTCGGGCTCTTCCAGACCGGCAACCCGGCCTTTTATGGCGCCCTCATGCAAGGAGCCCAGGGCGCCTGAGCGAGCCCGGATCAGCGTTCTCCGGAGCGTCCGCCGGCCTTGCCGGACGAGCCACCCGAAGACGAGCGCTCGCTGCCCTTGAGGTACTTCTCGACCTTGTCGGCCTGGTCGCCCACCGCTTGCACGGCTTCCTTCAGCCGCTCCTTGGTGACGCCGAATTTGTCGGACCAGTCACGCAGTTCGTAGTCCTCGTTCACGTTGATGCGCTTGCGGTCTTGCCCGCCGCGCTTTTGAAGGTTGTCGGCCATGTGCAACTCCATGTATTTCAAGGTGATTACGGCTCGGCAAAACGTGTGCCCGCCCCATGCCTCACAATACGGGGTTGGCGATACGGGAGAGTCCGTCCGCTGCACCCCTGAAGGCCCTGGAACTATTCGTTTCCGGCACCATCTGCCCCATAGCTGTTTGAAGGAGCTGTAAGAAACCATGGCCAAAGACGAAATCAAGACGACGATCGATTCCGACGGACTGCGCTACCGCTCCAAGCCCGCAGGTTCGCCCTTCGGCTCCGCCGGGGCATTCACCACCGCGACGATGTCGTGCTTTCTTTGCGGCAAGCACCGCCCGCGCGCCTCGCTGAAGGGCAAGAAGCTGTTGGGTCGCACCCAGTTCGTCTGCTCACCGTCGTGCAAGGAACTGGCCGAGGCGGAGAAGGCGAAGGGCTGACGCCCGCGCAAGAGGTTCATCCTGAAAAGGGCCACGTCGCAAGACGTGGCCCTTTTTCATTGCATGGATCTTCTCAAAACCACGTACATTCGTTCTACTCTTGCCGGGCTCAGGCGTCCTATAATCTTCTCAGGAATCATTTCATAATCATGCGACCTCGCCTGCAGTCCGCCCGCGACCAGCTGCTCGCCGTGCTCGGACGGCATGCCGCGACGAGCGCGTCGGAGCTGGCTGATGCCCTCGAGGTCAGTACGCCCACGCTGCATCGATTGCTGCAGGAGGTGAGCGATCGGGTGGTCGTTGCTGGTCGAGCCCGACGCACGCGCTACGCGCTGCGCCGCGCGATGCGTGGCGAGATGTCGACGCTGCCGCTCTACGAGGTGGACGAATCGGGCCGTGCCGAACTTCTGAGCCACGTCACGCCGGTTCAGCCCCAGGGCACCCACGCTGATCTTTCAGCCACGGGCTGGCCCGTTCCAGAGGAGTCCGTCGACGGCTGGTGGGATGGCTTTCCTTACCCCTTGCACGACATGCGGCCGCAGGGGTACATGGGCCGGCAGTTCGCGCGCGCAGAGCATCGGCAGCTGGCCGTGTCCGAGAACCCGCAGGAGTGGTCCGACGATGACGTGCTGCACGTGCTGGCACGCACCGGCGCCGACGTGAGCGGCAGCCTCATCCTCGGCAACGCAGCCTATGAGGCCTGGCTTGCGCGCAAGGTCGCGGCGCCGCGCGTGCTCGACGACCAGGACGTGCCGGCTGCCTACGCCGCGATGGCGCAGCAGGCCATTGCCGCCGGCGTACCGGGTTCGAGCGCCGCGGGCAAATTCCCCAAGTTCGCCGCACTGCGCGACTTGCCCGATGCCACCACCCCGCATGTACTCGTCAAGTTTTCCGGCAATGACGAATTGCCACCGGTGCGCCGCTGGTCCGACCTGCTGGTGTGCGAGCACCTGGCGCTCGAATGCGCCCGATCGCTCGACGGCGTCGCCTCGCCGCCCAGCCGCATCGTCAGGCATGCCGGACGCACCTTCCTCGAAGTCGAACGCTTCGATCGTCACGGCCTGCATGGCAGAAGCAGGCTGTCCAGCCTCGCCACGCTCAATGCCGCCCTGATCGGCGACACGACGACCGACTGGACTCGCCTGGCGGCGAGGCTGATGCCGATGCGCCTTCTGTCGCCCGCTGACGCGCAGGCCATCGAGCGCCTGTGGTGGTTCGGCCGGCTCATCGCCAACACCGACATGCACACCGGCAATCTCAGCTTCCGCGCCCGCGAGTCGCTGGCGCTTGCGCCGTGCTACGACATGCTGCCCATGGCCTATGCGCCCCTGCCGGGCGGCGAAGTGCCCGTGCGAGAGTTCACCCCGCCGCTGCCCTTGCCGCCGCAACGGGTGGCCTGGAGCGCCGCCTGCACGGCAGCATTGCGCTTCTGGCGATTGGCCGCCGATGACGGGCGCATCGGGGCGACCTTTCGCGTGGTGTGCCACGCCAATGCGGACACGCTGGCGCGGATCGCTGCGCTGGTCTGATTCCGCATTCGTCCGCACTTTCAACAATCCTCGGCATTTCTAGTACGAATCTGGCGTCTTCTGATAGGGTTGCACCCGAATCGCTCGCCGCGCGGCCGACGTATCGTCAAGCGTCGTCGGCCCGAGCGCCGATGCGCGACACGAGGTCCTCATGAACCCGTTGCTGGAGACGCTGCTCGTTCCGGACGACGCGACGTGGAACTACTTCTACCGCCGCCTGGATGACTGCATCCCCTTCAACTGGCACCATCACGACGAGTTCGAGCTGACGTTCACCGTCAACAGCCGCGGCCAGCGCTACGTGGGCGACACCATCGAGCCCTATGGGGACGGCGACCTCGTCTTCCTCGGCTCCAACCTGCCGCACACCTGGATGTCGCAGCACAAGGTCGACGATGCCCAGCCGCACCTCGCCCACGTGTTCTGGATCCGGCCGGCGTGGATACGTTCGCTGATCGACACGCTGCTGGAGCTCAAACACTTCAAGCCCATGCTGGAGCTCGCCGGCCGAGGCATCGTGTACTCCGAAGCGACGGCGAACGCAGTGCGCGATCGGCTCGAAGACCTTCGCACGCTGCCGCCGCCCGCCCGAGTGCTCCGGTTCATCGAAGTGCTCACCCTGCTGGGCGAGGACAAGGACTACCGGCTGCTGTGCGCGCCACATGTTCAGCACGAGCCCGTTCGCGTGCTGGATCGGCCACGCATCGACCGCACGCTGGAGTACATCCACAAGCACTACGAGACGGAGATCTCCATCCCGGAGCTGGCCGACAAGGCGGCACTCAGCGTGTCTGGCCTGCATCGGCTCTTCAAGCGTCACACGCGGCTGACCGTTGGGGAATATGTTGCGCGGCTGCGCATCGGCAAAGCCTGCGCGCTGCTCGTGTCCAGCGAGCGGCCGGTGGCGACGATCGCGAGCGACGTGGGCTACGCGAACATCTCGCACTTCAACCGGCAGTTCCTTTCGATCAAGGGCGTGACCCCGCGTGAGTTCCGCAGGGCGTATGTGGACAACCGCGCGTTGCAGCCTGCACCTTCGCCGCCGGCCGATGCGCCGTCGCCGGTGCATTTCTCGCTCGCCGCAGCGCGCAAGTGAGCGTAGCCGTCCGCACGCCACATTCGTGTCAGGACCGGCGCCAAACGTGACACCTCCGGCAGGCAGCCGTGGCTAAGCTTTCCTTGCGTGCGGTGCTCATACACGCCGCGCGCAAGGAGGCCACCATGCTCACGCCCTGCCTGATCGAGAACCGCGAGGCCGCGCTTCATGAGCGGCTGGACACCCTGGCCAGCTTCAACCGCCACGTCGCGCACGACCTGCGCGGGCCGCTGGTGTCGATGGCAGCGGCCGCCGAGCGGGCCCAGCAGTCGCTGAACAGCGGCGACACAGCGGCAGCGCTGCGAATGCTCGGCCTGCTGGCAGGACGGGCTCAGGATCTGGGTCAACTGGTCACCGATCTGCTGGCGCTGGCCGAGGCCGATGAGGCGCCGATGCGGCCGGTCTCGCTCGACCTCACCGCGCTTGCCCGCGACGCGATCGACGATGCCCTGACCGGCTTGCGAGCGCCCACGTGTGCCGAGGTGAGGCTGCAGGCGTTGCCGCAGGCCAGCGGCGTGGGCGTGCTGCTGAAACAAGTGTTTGTGAACCTCGTCGGCAATGCCCTGAAGTACTCTAGCCACACCGATCGTCCACTGGTGGAGATCGGCGTCGTCGAGGAGGGCGGCGAGCCAGTGATCTTCGTTCGCGACAACGGCATCGGCTTCGACGCCGCTCATGCGTCCGACTTGTTCAAGCCGTTCTGCCGCCTTCACTGCGGAGGATTCGCGGGCCACGGGATCGGGTTGAGCTTGGTGCGTCGCATCGTGGAGCGGCACGGCGGTCGTGTGTGGGCCGTGGCGAACCGGCCCTGTGGTGCGGAGTTCCGGTTCACGTTGGCGGGGATGCGCTGATCGCCTGAATTGCGCTGGCGCTTGACATCGGCGTGGAGCAGGCTTGTCGGGCTTGCTGCGGGCACCCGTTTTGCGCCAGCAAAAAGGCCTTGCACTCACGTGCAAGGCCTTTGTTTGCTTCGGCTATTTTTGGCTCCCCGACCTGGGCTCGAACCAGGGACCTACGGATTAACAG
>CBIHOF010000002.1:0-466633 GCA_966211955.1 uncultured Comamonadaceae bacterium
GGCCGGCCTGGTACTCGCGCAGGAACTCGGCGAAGACGCGGTCCTTGTAGTCGGCGGCGAAGTTGACGTGCTCGATCTCGATGCCCAGCACGTCGGCGACGCTCGCCGCATCGAGAAAGTCCTGGCGCGACGAGCAGTACTCATCGTCGTCATCGTCTTCCCAGTTCTTCATGAAGATGGCGACGACCTCGTGGCCTTGCTGCTTGAGCAGGTGCGCGGTCACGGCCGAATCGACCCCGCCCGACAGACCCACGACCACCCGTTGCTTCTTCCCCTGCGACATGCCGGGATTGTAGGAAGACCATGCCGGTCAGGCCCGGGCGGGGCCATTGGGCCGCGGACGACACCTATTCCAGTCCCTCGAAAGGCGTGCGCCATGCCTGCAGGTCCATCAGCTGCGCATGCCAGCGCTGGATGTTGGTGAAACCCTGCAGCGGCAGCGCCGCCCGCTCGAAGGGCAAGGCGCACGCGACGCGGAAGTCCGCGTACGACAGCCGGTCGCCCACCAACCAGCGCCGGCCCGCAAGCGCGTCGTCGAGCACCTTGGCATGGGTGCGCAACTCGCCATCCAGCTGTGCCAGCACGGCCGGGTCCGCCGTCTCGTCGGACCAGCTCGGCCGCGACACTCGGAAGAAATACAGGTCGCCCGCCGCGCGATTGAAGTGCTGGGCGCTCCAGCTCAGCCACTTGACCAGGTCCACCAGCCCATCGCCCCAGGGCCAGAAGCTGGATTCGACCATTTGCGACAGGCGGCAGGCGACCGCGTCGGTCTCCCATGTCGAGCGATCGCCTTCCACCAGGATGGGGCACAGGAGGTTGGGGTTGAGCGGCTCGAAGACTGCGGCTTGCGCCGGGTCGCGCGGGTGCGAGCGCCGGTACTCGACCGGTGCCAACAGATGCCGCGCCACGGCCACGGCCAGCCGGGGGTTGAGGTTGTGCGTGTAGTGCAGGACAGCCCGCGGAGTGCTGGATTCCATGAGGCGATGCCTTTCGTGCGATGAATGGGACACACCTCCACGACGAATCAGCCCGCCGGTTTTCGACACCGCGCCCAGGACGGGTGCCCCAGGCTCAAATTCAAGTCAACCGTGTTTCACTTCTGGCGCAAACACCGTCGGATCGCAATAGACCGTGTCCAGCGGGAAGCGCTTGCCGGCGGCGAAGTCCTCAATGCACTTGAGCACGAGCGCGCTGCGGTGGCGCGGTGCGCTCGCGCGGATCTCGTCCAGCGTCATCCACAGCGTGCGGACGATGCCGGTGTCCAGCGAGCGCGCTGGGTCGGCATCGCCGCAGGTGCCGCCGAAGGCGAAGCGCAGGTAGGTGACATCCTCGTCACGCGAAGGCCGCTTGAAGCGCGCGAGGTACACGCCCACCAGCCGGTCGGGCATGAACACGCGGGTCGTCTCCTCCAGTGCCTCGCGCACCGCGCCATCCTGCGGCGACTCGCCGGGGTCGAGGTGGCCGGCCGGGTTGTTGAGCTTCAGGCCCTCGGGGGTGTGTTCTTCCACCAACAGAAAGCGGCCATCTCTTTCGATGACGGCCGCCACGGTGACACTGGGTTTCCATCGCTTAGCCATTCGCGCATCCTAGCGTTGCCTGCATCATCCCCAAGCGGCCGCCCATCAAGCCACCCCCGCAGATCCGGCTCCGCCGGGCTGCTGGGGGGGCGCCCCTTGGGGGCAGGAGCGCAGCGACTGGGGGGCTCTCTCAGGGAACCTCAAGCTGTTTTGTGTAAGCTGCGCGACATTCGAACCCGGCCGGGCTGTCGCCCGCGAGACCGCCAGAGGCTGTGCATCAGGGTTCAATCGAATTTCAAGGCGTCCAGGAGGCTTTCCATGTTGATAGGGGTTCCGCTCGAAACAGCGGCCGGGGAGACGCGTGTTGCCGTCACGCCCGAAACGGCGAAGAAACTCAAGGCGCAGGGCCACACCCTGCGCATCCAGTCGGGGGCCGGCATCAAGGCAAGCGCGACCGACGAGGCCTATGCCGCGGTGGGCGCCGAGATCACCGACCAGGCCGGCGCCTTTGCCTGCGACCTCGTGCTCAAGGTGCGCTCGCCGCTGGACAGCGAGCTGCAGCTCATGAACACCGGCGCGGCGCTCGTGGGCATGCTCAACCCCTTCGATCGCGACAACCTGCATCGCCTGGCCGGCGCCGGCGTCACCAGCTTCGCGCTCGAGGCCGCGCCGCGCACGACGCGCGCGCAAAGCATGGACGTGCTGAGCTCGCAAGCCAACATCGCCGGCTACAAGGCCGTGATGATGGCCGCCGACAAGTACCAGCGCTTCTTCCCGATGCTGATGACGGCGGCCGGCACGGTCAAGGCCGCGCGCGTGGTCATCCTCGGTGTCGGCGTGGCAGGCCTGCAGGCGATCGCCACCGCCAAGCGGCTGGGTGCCGTGATCGAGGCGAGCGACGTGCGGCCGAGCGTGAAGGAACAGGTCGAGTCGCTGGGGGCGAAGTTCATCGACGTGTCCTACGACACGCCGGAAGAAAAGGAAGCGGCCGAGGGCGTGGGCGGCTACGCCAAGCCCATGCCGCAGAGCTGGCTCGACCGCCAGAAGATCGAGGTGGCCAAGCGCGTGGCAGCGGCCGACATCGTGATCACCACCGCGCTGATCCCGGGTCGCCCGGCGCCGGTGCTGGTGACCGAGGAGATGGTCAAGGCCATGAAGCCGGGTTCGGTGGTCGTCGACCTCGCGGCGATCCAGGGCGGCAACTGCCCGCTGACCGAAGCCGGCCGCACGGTGGTCAAGCATGGCGTGACGCTGATTGGCGAGACGAATTTGCCGGCGCTCGTTGCTGCTGACGCCTCCGCGCTCTATGCGCGCAACGTGCTCGATTTCCTCAAGCTGGTGCTGACCAAGGAAGGCACGTTCAACGTGCCGATGGACGACGACATCGTGGCGGCTTGCCTGATGACGCAAGGCGGCGAGGTCAAGCGCAAATGAACAGAGTGATGCTTCGCGCGAAGCTGCATCGCGCGACGGTGACCGAGGCGGACCTTCACTACGAAGGGTCATGCGGCATCGACGAGGACCTGATGGATGCCGCCGACATGCGCGAATACGAGGCGATCGACCTCTACAACGTGCAGAACGGCGAGCGCTTCTCCACCTACATCATCAAGGCCCCGCGTGGATCGGGCGCGATCTCGCTCAACGGCGCGGCGGCCCGCAAGGCGCATGTCGGCGACCTGCTCATCATCTGCACCTACGCTCCGATGTCGGAGAACGAGGTCCGCGAGCACAAGCCCCGTGTGGTTCTTCTCGACGAGAAGAACCGCATCAAAGAAGTTCGCAAACTCTGAGGAGAAGACGATGGAACACCTCGTCAGTCCGACCATCACCAACCTGATCATCTTCGTGCTCGCCATCTACGTGGGCTACCACGTGGTGTGGACGGTCACACCTGCGTTGCACACGCCGCTGATGGCGGTGACCAATGCGATCTCGGCGATCGTGATCGTGGGCGCGATGCTCGCGGCCGCGCTCACCGAGACGCCGATGGGCAAGGGCATGGGCGTGCTCGCCGTGGCGCTGGCCTCGGTCAACATCTTCGGCGGCTTCCTCGTCACGAGGCGAATGCTCGAGATGTTCAAGAAGAAGGAAAAGAAGGTCGCCGTGAAGGAGGACGCCAAGTGAGCATGAACCTCGTCACGCTGCTGTACCTGATCGCGAGCGTGTGCTTCATCCAGGCGCTCAAGGGCCTGTCGCACCCCACCACATCGATCCGCGGCAACCTCTTCGGCATGGTCGGCATGGGCATCGCGGTGCTCACGACGGCCGCGCTCATCATCACGATGGCCAGCGGCAACGTCGGCGGCATCGCGTGGGTGCTGCTCGGCCTCATCGCAGGCGGTGCCTACGGCGCCTACCGCGCGAAGACGGTCGAGATGACCAAGATGCCCGAGCTCGTGGCGTTCTTCCACAGCATGATCGGCCTGGCCGCGGTGTTCATCGCCATTGCCGCCGTGCTGGAGCCTGCGGCCCTGCTGCATGGCCTTGAGAAGGGCGCACCGATTCCCACCGGCAACCGGCTCGAGCTCTTCCTCGGTGCGGCCATCGGCGCCATCACCTTCAGCGGCTCGGTGATCGCCTTCGGCAAGTTGTCGGGCACCTACAAGTTCCGCCTCTTCAAGGGCGCGCCGGTGCAGTTCCCGGGCCAGCACATGCTCAACCTCGTGCTGGGCCTGTTGACCATCGGCCTCGGTGTCTACTTCGTCGCGACGCAAAGCATGCCGGCCTTCTTCGCGATGCTGGCCTTGAGCTTCGTGATGGGCGTGCTGATCATCATCCCGATCGGCGGCGCGGACATGCCCGTGGTGGTGTCGATGTTGAACAGCTACTCGGGCTGGGCAGCCGCGGGCATCGGCTTCTCGCTGGACAACTCGATGCTGATCATCGCGGGCTCGCTGGTGGGCTCGTCGGGCGCGATCCTGAGCTACATCATGTGCAAGGCGATGAACCGGTCGTTCTTCAACGTCATCCTGGGCGGCTTTGGCGGCGAGGCTTCTGGCCCGGCCGCCGCGACCGAGCAGCGACCGGTGAAGAGCGGCAGTGCCGATGATGCGGCTTTCATTCTTGGCAATGCAGAGACGGTGGTGATCGTGCCGGGCTACGGCCTGGCGGTCGCGCGCGCGCAGCACGCCGTGAAGGAGCTCGCCGCCAAGCTCACCGAGAAGGGCATCACCGTCAAGTATGCGATCCACCCCGTGGCTGGCCGCATGCCGGGCCACATGAACGTGCTGCTGGCCGAGGCCGAGGTGCCCTACGACCAGGTGTTCGAGATGGAAGACATCAACGGCGAGTTCGGCCAGGCCGACGTCGCGATCATCCTCGGCGCCAACGACGTGGTGAACCCTGCTGCACTCACCAAGGGCACGCCGATCTATGGCATGCCGATCCTGGAGGCCTACAAGGCCAAGACCATCATCGTCAACAAGCGCTCGATGGCCGCGGGCTACGCGGGCCTGGACAACGAACTCTTCTACATGGACAAGACCATGATGGTGTTCGGCGACGCGAAGAAGGTCGTGGAAGACATGGTGAAGGCGATCGAGTAGTGCACGCTCTTTGACCGTGCGGCGCACCAGTCGCGCGAATGCATCGATGCACCAAGGCCGGGCCGAGTCCCCGGCCTTTTTCTTGCACTCGCGCGAGGGGCTACGGGTTTACGTCAGCCCTCGGTCAGGGGGGTGTCGCTCCCTGCAACGGAACCATTCAGTTAAAACCTCGAGGTCCGAGAAAACACAACCCTCCGGAGGATTCCTTGATCTCTACCAGACTCCGTGCGGCCCTGGCCGCACTGCCCCTCGCGTTGGCCTTCACCCAGGCCGCGCATGCCGTGTCGTCAGCCGACGATCCGGCGGGCCGCGTGCTGAACCCCGGCATGTTCGGTGGTCAGTTCGACGGCGTTGCCAAGCTGTTGTTCTCCAACAGCGGCGGCAACTTCGTGTGCTCAGGCTCGCTGCTCGCCGGCGGCCAGTACGTGCTCACGGCCGCCCACTGCGCCGATGACTTCACCTCGATGACCGTCGACTTCAAGCTCGGCACCGAGACACGCACCGCCGCGGCGGCCTACGTTCACTCGGGGTGGACGGGCACGTTGAACGACGGCTCCGACATCGCCATCATCAAGCTCGACTCCAAGGTCACCGACATCAACGGTTTCCACCTGAGCTCCACCAACGACATGGGCAAGAACGTGCTGCTCGCGGGCTATGGCCTCGTGGGCCAGGGCACCGACGGCGCCACCGGCTTCGACCGCGACCCGCCCGGCACGGTGCCGCGCGTGTGGCGCCCGCACTTCGGCTACAACACCATCGACGCCTTCGGCAAGGACCTGGACGACGCGCTGTTCGGCCCGGGCGCCGGCAGCAACGCCTACGGCGAAAACTACGTCTACGACTTCGACGACGGCACCGATTCGAAGAACGCGATGCAGCGCCTGAAGGACGAATTCGGCGGCGCGTGGGCGAACAGCAGCCTGGGCCTGGGTGCCGATGAAGCCCTGATCGCAGGCGGTGACTCCGGCGGCGGCGACTTCGTCTGGACCGGCACCGAGTGGCTGCTGACCGGCGTGCACTCGTGGGGCTGGGATGTCTGCGGCCAGGTCTTCGCAACCTGCGATTCCAACCCCGGCATCAACTCCAGCTTCGGCGACATCTCCGCATCGACCGCGGTGTTCTCGCACACCGACTGGATCAACAGCATCACGACACCGGTGCCCGAGCCCGAGACCTACGCACTCATGCTGCTGGGCTTGGGGCTTCTCGGCACGGTCTCACGCCGCCGCAAGGCCCGCTGAAGCGACGCGAAGCCGCTCGAGCGGCTTCGGTACAAACGGCACCCTTCGTGGTGCCGTTTTTTTCGTCCGTTGTCTGGATGCGCGCCTTGTACCGAAAGCGCCGCCTTACTCGTCGAGCAGCCGTGGATCCCACGCATGCACCTTCTGCCGCTGCTCACCCAACCCCTCGATACCCAGTCGCATCTCATCACCGGCCTTGAGGAAGATCGGTGACGGCTTCTGCCCGAGGCCCACGCCCGGCGGCGTGCCGGTGCTGATCAGGTCTCCCGGGTGCAGCGTCATGAAGCGGCTGATGTAGCTCACGAGCGTGGCCACGCCGAAGACCATCGTCTTCGTGCTGCCGTTCTGGAAGCGCCGGCCGTTCACCTCCAGCCACATCGAGAGAGCCTGCGGATCGGCAACTTCATCGCGCGTGACGAGCCACGGGCCGACGGGGCCGAAGGTGTCGCAGCCCTTGCCCTTGTCCCATTGGCCGCCGCGTTCGAGCTGGTACTCGCGCTCGGAGAGGTCGTTGACCACGCAGTAGCCAGCGACGTGGTTGAGCGCGTCGGCTTCCGACACATAGCGCGCCTTGCTGCCGATCACCACGCCCAGCTCCACCTCCCAGTCGCTCTTCACCGAGTCGCGCGGCAGCACCACCGCATCGTTCGGGCCGATGAGCGCGCTGGTCGTCTTCATGAAGAGCACCGGCTCGGCCGGCACCGGCATGCCTGATTCGGCCGCATGGTCGGCGTAGTTCAAACCGACGCAGATGAACTTGCCCATGCCGGTCCACGGCACGCCGAAGCGCACGGGGCCGCTCACGATGGGCAGGTCGGAGACGGGCAGTGCCTTCAGGCGGGCGAGGCTGTCTGGCGACAGCGTCGCGGCATCGATGCCGGGCAGCACGCTCGACAGGTCGCGCACGCGGCCCTCGGCATCGACCAGGCCGGGCTTTTCCGCGCCCTTGGCGCCGTGGCGGATCAACTTCATCTCAACACTCCTTGATTGCGTTCTCGCGTCGTTCAGTTGGACCAGCCGCCGTCGATGACCTGCGCGGTGCCGGTGGTGAAGGCCGATTCATCGCTCGCAAGGTACACCGCGAGCGCCGCGATCTCGTCCGTGCGGCCAAGCCGGCCCATGGGCTGTCGACCCACGAAGGCGGCCTGCACCTGCTCGATGCTCTGGCCGCTCTTGCGGGCCTGTTCGGTGATGCGCTGGCGCAGCGAGGGCGATTCGACCGTGCCCGGACAGATCGCGTTGCAGCGCACGCCCTGGGCCACGAAGTCGGCGGCGATGGACTTGGTGAGCCCGATCACCGCCGCCTTGCTCGCGCCATAGGCGAAGCGATTGGGCGCGCCCTTGATGCTGCTGGCCACCGACGAGATGTTGATGATGGAGCCGCCGCCGTGCGCGAGCATGCCGGGCAGCACCGCGCGCGCGAGCCGGTACATCGATTTCACGTTCAGCTCGAATGCGAAGTCCCAGTCGGATTCCTCGCACTCCAGCACGCTGCCGGCGTGCACGAAGCCGGCGGCGTTGACCAGCACGTCCACGGTCGGCAGCGAGGTGACAAGCGCGCGGATGGCAGCACCGTCGGTCACGTCCAGGCGGCGCGTGGTGATGCCAGGCGTCTCGGCCAGCGTGCCGAGCAGCGCCTCGTTGAGGTCGGTGGCCACGACGCTCGCGCCCTCGGCCGCGAAGGCAAGCGCCGTCGCATGGCCGATGCCTTGCGCGGCCGCGGTGACCAGGGCCGTCTTGCCTGCCAGGCGTTGCGTCATGTCGTGTGTCTCCGGGTGCTCTTGAAGTAGTGGCGCGACGCGCATCACGCTGTCTTGCGTGGCGTGACCCGCTTGACGAGCGCGCTGTCGGCGCCGTCCGCCGGCCAGCTCGCAGTGAAGCGGGCGTGCGAGTTGTGCAGGTGCTGCGTCATCGCCTCGCGCGCCGCCTGTGGCGATCGAGCGGCGATGGCATCGACCACCGCCTGGTGCTCGGCGATGGCAATGCTCCAGCTGTGCGTCGTCTCGAAGTGGTTGCCGAACTGCTCGAACAGCGGGTTGTGGCGCTCGTCGTGCAGCTCGGCCACGATGCGCAGCAGCACCGAGTTCTCCGATGCCTCGGCGATGCGCACATGAAAAAGCCGGTCGCCCACCGTCGGCATGACACCGGCGGCGACATCGGCTTCCATCTGCGCGATGGCCTCGCGCAGGCCCGCCACTTGGGCCTTCTTCATGTGGCGCGCGGCCTGGGCAGCGAGCTCGCTTTCGATCAACTGGCGGGCGCGAATCGTCTCCAGCGGCGCCTCGGCGGTGATGCGGCGTTCACGCGCCGGCTCGCGCCGGCAGACGTAGATGCCCGAGCCCATGCGCACCTCGACGAAGCCCTCGACCTCCAGTGCAATCAGCGCCTCGCGCACCGAGGGCCGGGACACACCCAGCTGGACGGCCAGGTCTCGTTCGGGCGGCAATCGCGCGCCGACGGAGAATTCGCCGGCCTCGATGAGCCCACGCAGCTGGTCGGCGATCTGCCGGTAGAGCCGGCGCGGCGCGATGGTTTGAAGCGGCATGGAAGGGCAGAAGAAAAAGCCGAAGAACGGTAAAGTGGTCAGGCCAATCGAGCCGCACGATAACCGCCCGTGCGGCAAGCGTCAACCGCGGCTCGATGGATGTGCCGTCCTGGGGGCACGGCCCTAGAAGCGTCTATCGAATCCCCTCATACGTTGACTGTCAGCGATGCGTCAGAATCCCCGTCCGATCAGGAGAGCGAGCACCGAATGGAAAAGACCTGGCTGAAGCACTACCCGAAGGGTGTGCCGGCAAGCATCGACGTGGAGCAATACACCTCGCTGGTGGCGCTCATCGAGGAAAGCTTCAAGAAGTACCGCGATCTTCCTGCCTACAAGTTCATGGGCAAGACGATCACCTTCGGCCAGGTGGACGACCTCTCGCGCGCCTTCGCCGCCTACCTGCAGGCGCAGGGCTTCGCCCGTGGCGACCGCATCGCGATCATGATGCCCAACGTGCCGCAGTACCCGGTGGCCGTGGCCGCCATCCTGCGTGCGGGCTACGTGGTCGTGAACGTGAACCCGCTGTACACGCCGCGCGAACTCGAGCACCAGCTCAAGGATTCGGGCGCCAAGGCGATCGTGATGGTCGAGAACTTCGCCACCACGATGCAGCAGGTGCTGGCCAACGTGCCGACCAAGAAGGTCATCCTCACGGCGCTCGGCGACATGCTGGGCTTCCCGAAGAGCCTGATCGTCAACTACGTCGTGCGCCGCGTGAAGAAAATGGTGCCGGCTTTCGACATCCCGGGCGCCGTCAAGTTCATGGACGCCGTGGCGCAAGGCCGCGGCAAGCCCTTCAAGCCGGCGCAGGTGGGCCCCGACGACATCGCGGTGTTGCAGTACACGGGCGGCACCACCGGCGTGAGCAAGGGCGCGGTGCTGCTGCATCGCAACCTCGTTGCCAACATCCTGCAGGCCGAAGCCTGGTACCAGCCGGCGTTGAAGAAGATTCCGCAAGGCGAGCAGATCGTCACCATCTGCGCCCTGCCGATCTATCACATCTTCGGCTTCAACACGAACATGATGCTGTCCATGCGCATGGGCGGCTGCAACATCCTCATCGCCAATCCGCGCGACCTGCCGTCGGTGTTCAAGGAGCTGCAGGGAGAGAAGTTCCACAGCTTCCCGGCCGTGAACACGCTCTTCAATGCAATGGCGCACCACCCGCAGTTCAACACCGTGGATTGGTCGAGCCTCGTCATCAGCGTGGGCGGCGGCATGGCGGTGCAAAGTGCCACCGCCAAGCTGTGGCTGGAGAAGACGGGTTGCCCGATCGTCGAGGGTTATGGCCTGTCGGAAACCTCGCCCTCGGCCAGCTGCAACCCGGTGGACAGCACGGCCTACAGCGGCAATATCGGCCTGCCCATGCCCAACACCGAGCTCAAGCTGCTCGACGATGACGGCAATGAAGTGCCGCTCGGTCAGCCCGGCGAGATCGCGATTCGAGGCCCGCAGGTCATGGCTGGCTACTGGCAGCGCCCCGATGAAACCGCCAAGGTGATGACGGCCGACGGCTTCTTCAGGAGCGGCGACATCGGCGTGGTGGACGAGCGCGGCTACTTCAAGATCGTGGACCGCAAGAAGGACATGATCCTCGTCAGCGGCTTCAACGTGTACCCGAACGAGGTCGAGGACGTGGTCACGCAGATGCCGGGCGTGCTCGAGTGCGCGGCGGTGGGCATCGCCGACGCGAAGGCCGGCGAGGCAGTGAAGCTGTGCATCGTCAAGAGCGACCAGGGCGTGACCGAGGCGCAGGTGCGCGCATACTGCGAGGCCAACCTCACGGGCTACAAGCGGCCGAAGGTGGTCGAGTTCCGGACGGAGTTGCCAAAGACGCCTGTCGGCAAGATCTTGAGGCGCGAGCTGCGCGACAAGGTGTGAGGCATGGGCCTGCCGTCGCGCGACATTGACTCGACGGCAAAAGCCTCGCAGGATGACGGATGTTCGCGGTGCAGTGCCGCGGTGCTGCTAACCTGCGCATCCAGCGCACGGCGCGCCGCCTCAGGGTGTCGCGCTGAACTCAAGCAACGATCAGGATGCCATCGGTGATCTGGGCCAAGACGGAAGCAGGACGGGTTGAGATGCAGGCGAAGGCGCTCATCAAGGAGCGCGCGCAACGCAATCTTCTCTTGTTGATCGACGGTCAGAAGACCGAGGAGATGCTGTTGGCCAATGTCGTCGGCATCAAGCCTGACGATTTTTCTGCGCTCGAAGCAATGGGCCTGATCGAGCCGATCGCGGCGCCCGTCCGGGCAGGCGGCCGTGCCGCGGCACCCGCGCAAGCCGCGCCTGCTGCTGCGACGGCACCTGCGGCGGCCCCGGCAGCAGCACCGGTCGCCGATGCTCCGATTGGCGACGCACCGCTCGACTACGCCCACTTCACCGAGACGCTGACCCAGCTCATCTCGAAGGAGCTCGGGCTGCGCGGCTTCACGCTCACGCTCGCGGTCGAGAAGGCCGGCACGATCGAAGAGCTGATGGACGTGGCGCGCCGCGCCCTCGACCAGATCCGTGACCGCAAGGGCGCGCCCGCCGCCGAGGCCGCGCGCCGCTCGCTCTACGGCGGCTGAGCTCGCAGGGACATTTCCCATGGCGGTGAGACCGCTTGCCATCGTGAGTGCGATGCATGAGGAGTTGCATGCGCTGCTCCCCTTGTTGCGCGAACCCGTCGTCACCGCCATCGCCCGCCGCCGTTTCCACGCGGGGCGGCTGCATGGCCAGCCGGTCGTGCTCGTGCTGTCGGGCATCGGCAAGGTGGCGGCCGCGGCGACCGCGACGCTGCTCATCCATGAGTTCGACGCGCACGCCATCGTGCTCACAGGCGTGGCAGGCGGACTCGCCAAGGACGTCCGGGTGGGCGACATCGTCATTGCGACGCAGACCCTGCAGCACGACATGGACGCCTCGCCCATTTTCCCGCGTTACGAAGTGCCGCTGACCGGCCGCTCACGCTTCGATGCGGATGCGACCCTGGCCGAGTTGCTGGCGGCATCCGCCGAGGACTGCATGCGCGACGCCGAGGCCGCCATCGGCCACGCGCACCTTGACGCCTTCGGCATCGCATCCCCGCGCGTGCACCGCGGCCTCGTCGTGAGCGGTGATCGCTTCGTCGCGACCGCCGCCGAAAACGTCGCCCTCGTGCAGGCGCTGCCCGATGCCTTGGCGGTGGAGATGGAAGGCGCCGCCATCGCCCAGGTCTGCGCGGATTTCGACCGCCCGTTCGCCCTCATGCGCACCATCTCCGATCGCGCCGACGACGAGGCCCATGCCGACTTCTCGCGCTTCATCGCGGAGGTCGCGAGCGTCTACACGCGCGCCGTCGTGCTCGATGCAATCGAGCGCATGGCGGCCGCGCGCTGAGCCGGTGTCCGGGTCGAGCACCTACACTGCCCGCATGAGACGGGTGGCTGGATGATGTCGGTGCTCAGTGGCGTGTGGCGTGGTGCGTGGCGCGTGCTGCGCGCGCTCTTTCTCGTGCTGGCTGCGGTGATCATCGCGATCGAGGAATGGGGCTGGCGGCCGCTCACGGCCATCGCGGCGCGGCTGGCGACGTGGCCGCCCATCGGCCGCCTCGAAGAGGCCATCCGCCGCGCGCCGCGTCGCGTTGCGCTGCTGCTCTTCCTCGCGCCTGCGGTGCTGCTGTTTCCCGTCAAGCTGCTCGCTCTCTGGTTGATCCACATCGGCCGCACCACGCTCGGCGTGGTCGTCATCCTGCTGGCCAAGGCGCTGGGCACCGCCTTCGTCGGCCGGCTGTTCATCCTCACTGAATCGCAGCTCACCACCTTCCCATGGTTTGCACGTGCGCTGTCGTGGTGGCGTGCCACCAAGCGGCGCGTGAAGGCGACCGTGCAGACCTCATTGCTGTGGCAGGCGGCGTCGCGCATCAAGCGGCGGCTGGGCCTGTGGATGCGGCGCCGCATCCGCGCTGCCCGCATGCGCTGAAGGACACGAAAACGATGCCGCGCCTGTATGTCGATGCACCGCTCGCCGAAGGCGACGAGCTCGTGCTGCCGCCCGGCCCCGCGCGCCATGTGCAGGTGCTGCGCCTGCAACCCGGCGAGTTGTTGACCTGCTTCAATGGCGCGGGCGGCGAGTGGTCGGCGACGGTGCTGCGCATGGGCCGCAGCGAGGTCGCGGTGCGTGTCGGCGCGCACGAGGCGGTGGATCGCGAGCTGCCCATCCGCGTGACGCTGGCCGTGGGCATGCCTGCCAACGAGCGCATGGATTTCCTCATCGAGAAGGCCACCGAGCTGGGCGTGCATGCGGTACAGCCGCTGGTGTGCGAACGTTCGGTGCTGCGCTTGTCGGGCGAGCGCGCACAAAAGAAGGTCGAGCATTGGAAGGGCGTGGCGATCGCGGCCAGCGAGCAGAGCGGGCGAACTCGCGTGCCGCGCATCGAGCCGGTGATGGCGCTGTCGTCATGGCTTGCGGCCGAGCACGGCGATGCACGGCGCATGCTGCTCAGTTTTTTGCGCAGTGCAGCATCGCTGACGGAAGCCTCGTCGGCCTCGGACGTGATCTTCCTGAGCGGCCCCGAAGGTGGGTTGAGCCCCGTGGAAGAAGGCCTCGCCCTGGGCGCGGGCTTCGCGCCGGTGACCCTCGGGCCTCGCGTGCTGCGTGCGGATACTGCGCCGCTGGCGGCCCTGTCGCTGCTGTCTTTGCGCGCCTCACAGGCCTGACAGGGTTTTGCGCCCCTGGCTTGCCATGCCGCCGACCGCCGCCGCAGAATGGGGCGGCGAGTGAAAAGCGGAGATCATCATGGGTCTGCTCGATTCGGTGATCGGTGTGCTGTCGGGCGTGCGCAGCACGAGCGGCAGCGGAGACATGCTGAACGTGGTGCTTCAGATGCTGGCCAATGATGGAGAAGGCATCGGCATGGACGCCCTGGTCGAGCGCTTCAATGACAGCGGCCTGTCCCCGGTGCTGAATTCATGGATCTCGCGCGGCAGCAACCTGCCCATCTCCCCGGAAGACCTGCAGCGCGTGCTCGGCACGGAGACTGTCGAAGAGATCGCGCAGCAGGCCGGCTTGTCGCGCCGCGTCACCGCGGACCGTCTCTCGCAGATGCTGCCCTTCGTGATTGACAAGCTCACGCCGCACGGGCGGCTGCCGGCTGGTGGCCTGGGCGACCTCGGGCAGCTGATGGGGCGCATGGCCGCTAGATAGTGGGCCCCCCAGTCGCTTCGCTCCTGCCCCCGAGGGGCGCCGCCTGGCGGACCGGCGGAGCCGGATCCGCGGGCGTGGCTTGAGGGGGCACTTGCTGCGCTCGTGCTCTTTTGCTCAGGTGCGCATGGAGCCTGGGACGAGGTCGAAGCGGAAGAGGCGGCATTCGATGGGGCCGTTCCACATCGGTACTCGGCGGCTTTCCTTCAATCGCATTGCGCTTGGCAGCTTCATGTCGGGGCTGAGCACGTAAGCCGTCCAGCCGGCGGGATGCTGTGTGTAGGCACGCTTCCAATGAGTGGCCAGACGCGGGAAGAAGTCGTCGGGTGTGTCGCGGTCTTGCGCTGACGGACGTGCGGCCTTGCCGCCGACCTCGATGCGCTCGCCATACGGCGGGTTGAGCATCAGCGTGCCGTGCAGTTGCTCGGGCAAGGTGGGCGCGGGGCGTTCGAGCGCGTCGCCCCCGTTGAAGACGATGGCCGCTTCAACGCCCGCGCGCTGTGCATTGCGCCGTGCGAAGTCGACCATGCGGAAGGACACGTCGCTCGCATGGATGGGCACCGCGCTCGCGTGAATGCGCGATTGCGCGTGGCTCTTCATGCGCTGCCAGGCAGCGCGCATGTCGGCATCGATGAAGGGCAGCAGCCGCTCGAAAGCGAAGCGCCGCTTGAGGCCGGGGGCGATGCCGCAGGCAATCTGCGCGGCTTCGATGGCGATCGTGCCGGAGCCGCAGCACGGGTCGTGCAGTGCGCCGCCTTGGTCCGGCGTGCCTTTCCAGCCGGCTGCGGCGAGCATCGCGGCGGCCAGCGTTTCCTTCAGCGGCGCGTCGCCCTTGTCCTCGCGCCATCCACGCTTGAAGAGTGGCTCGCCGGAGGTGTCGATGTAGACCGAGGCGCGCTCGGGGCCGACGTGCAACACCACCTGCAGGTCAGGGTGCTGCGTGTCCACGCTGGGCCGTTCGCCGGTGGCGTCGCGCATCGCATCGCACACCGCGTCCTTGATGCGCAGCGCGGCGAAGTTGAGGCTCTTGAGCGGGCTGCGCTGCGCGGTGGTGTCCACGCGCAGGGTGTGCTGCGGCGTGATCCACTGCGTCCAGTCGACACCGCGCGCGAGTTCGTAGAGATCGTTCTCGTCGCGGTACTCACCCTCGGCCACTTCCGCCAGCACACGCTGCGGCAGGCGGCATTCGAGGTTGAGCGCCATGACTTCGTCCGGGCCGCCCTCGAGCAGCACGCCGCCGCGCTCGGTGCGCATCGGCGCATCGGGCAGGATGGCGCGCACCTCGTCGGCCAGCAGTTCCTCGACGCCGGCGGCGCAGGGCAAAAAGATCGGCAGTGCCATCGTTCAGAGCGCCTTGCGCAGGTTGGCCGGCGCGATCTTCAGCGCCTCGCGGTACTTGGCCACCGTGCGCCGCGCGACCTGGATGCCCTGCTCCTCCAGCATCTGCGAGAGCTGGCTGTCCGACAGCGGCTTGACCGGGTCTTCGGCCGACACCAGCTGCTTGATGAGCGCGCGCACCGCGGTGCTCGACGCATTGCCGCCCGCCTCGGTGTTCAGCGAGGAACCGAAGAAATACTTCAGCTCGAAAGTGCCGAAGGGCGTGGACATGTACTTCGCGGTGGTCACGCGAGAGATGGTGGATTCATGCAGGCCGAGCTCGTCGGCGATCTCGCGCAGCACCAGCGGCTTCATCGCGATCTCGCCGTGCGTGAAGAAGCTCTTCTGCCGCTCGACGATGGCCTGCGACACGCGCTGGATGGTGTCGAAGCGCTGCTGGATGTTCTTCATGAACCAGCGTGCCTCCTGCAGCCTCGAGCTCAGTCCCGCGCCCGCGCCGGCGGCACCGGAGCCGCGGGTGGAGCGGATGGCTTGCGCATACAGGTCGTTGATGCGCAGCTTGGGCATCACGTCCGGATTGAGCACGACCTTCCAGTTGCGGCCCGACTTCTGCACGATCACGTCGGGCACGATGATGTTGGCCTCGGCGCGCGCGAAGGGCCGCGCCGGCTTGGGCTCCAGCGAGGTGATGATGCACTGCGCTTCCTTGAGCAGCGACTCGTCCGCGCCTGTCGCGGCCATCAGCTTCTTCATGTCGCGGCGCGCGAGCAAATCCAGGTGCTGCTTGCACACGATGATTGCGATCATCTGCGCTTCGCTGCGCGGCAAGAGGCGCAGCTGCAGCGTCAGGCACTCCGACAGGTTGCGCGCGCCGACGCCGGCAGGCTCCATGCTCTGCAGCCACTTCAGCGCGCATTGCAGTCGATCGAGCAGGTCCTCGGCGGCCTCGGGGTCTTCGTCGCCGATGAGCTCGGCGACGATCTCTTCGAGCGTGTCGGCCAAGTAGCCATCTTCGTTCAGGGACTCGATGAGCACATGCAGCGCGGCGCCGTCTTCCGGCGACAGGCGCATGCCGGGCAGCTGGTCGCGCAGGAATTCCTGCAGCGTCTGCGAGACCTGGTTGCGCTCTTGCGGATCGAAGTCGTCGTTGTCGTTGCTCGTGCTGCCCGAGCTGGGCGTCTCGCGGATGCCGTCGAAGTCGTCGCGCTCGGTGCCGTTCTCCCAGTCCTCGCGCTCGGTCGCGCCGAACTCGGCGCTGTCGACGCCCGCGGTTTCATCGCTGCCGCTGGCGGCCTCCGACGCGTTCTCGGTCTCGCGCTCGCCGGCCCGCTCGGCGGTGCTCAGGCGCTCGGACAGGGGTTCGAATACCTGCGAGTTGTCTTCTTCCGCTTCGAGGAAGGGGTTCTGCTCGAGCATCTGCTCGACTTCCTGGTGGAGTTCGAGCGTGGACAGCTGCAGCAGGCGAATGGACTGCTGCAGCTGCGGCGTGAGCGCCAGATGCTGGGAAAGGCGAACCTGAAGTGACGGTTTCATCGGAGCAGGACCATCACATCCGGAAGTGTTCGCCGAGGTACACCTTGCGAACGTCGGCGTTCTCCACGATCTCGACTGGCGTGCCTTCGGCCAGCACGCGCCCTTCGCTGATGATGTAGGCGCGGTCGCAGATGCCCAGCGTTTCGCGCACGTTGTGGTCGGTGATGAGCACGCCGATGCCGCGCGCCTTGAGGAAACTGATGATCCGCTGGATCTCGATCACCGCGATCGGGTCGACGCCCGCGAAGGGCTCGTCCAGCAGGATGAAACGCGGCTGCGTCGCAAGCGCACGGGCGATTTCCACGCGCCGCCGCTCGCCGCCCGACAGGGCCGGTGCCGGCGACTCGCGCAGCTTCTCGATGCTCAGGTCCCGCAGCAGGCCGTTGAGCAGCTCGTCGATGAGCTTGGGCTTGAGCGGCTTGCCGTGCTCGTCCAGCTGCAGCTCCAGCACGGCGCGGATGTTCTCCTCGACCGTGAGCTTGCGGAAGATCGACGCCTCCTGCGGCAGGTAGGACAGGCCCAGGCGCGAACGGCGGTGGATGGGCAGCCGCTCGACCGCCTCGCCGTCGATCGTGATCTGCCCGGCGTCGGCGCGCACGAGGCCCACGATCATGTAGAAGCTCGTCGTCTTGCCCGCGCCGTTGGGGCCGAGCAGGCCCACCACCTCGCCCGCATCCACCGCGAGGTGCACGTCCTTCACCACCTTGCGCACGCCGTAGGTCTTCTGCAGTCCTTGGGCGGCCAGGCGGCCGGGGCTGCGCGGTGCGGGAGCCAGCGCGGCGCTCACTTCTTGTCTCCGAGCGTCTTGCTCGGTCGAAGCGCGGCCGCGGCCGATGCGGCCTCCGCCGCGGCCGGCGTGCCTTCGCGCGGCGTGAGCACGGCGCGCACACGACCGGCGGGCGCGCTGCTGGCGGCGCCGGCGCTGCTCGTGCTGCCGCCCGAGACACTGAACACCTCGGTGGTGTTGTCGTAGGTCACGAGGTTGCCGGTGATCTCGTCGCCGATGGATTCGCCGCGCAGGCGCCGCACCATGGCGTTGTTGACGAAGCGGATGGTGTCGGGCTTCTCGTCATATTCGAGCCGGTCGGCCTGGCCGTCGATGAACTCGTCGACGCTGTCGCGCTTCTGCCGGAAAGTGGCCGGCCGGGCAGACGAGCCATAGGCGGTCGCGATCTTGTAGCCGTCCGGCCGCTCGCGCACTTCCACGCGGTCGGCCTTGATGACGATCGTGCCCTTGGTGATGACGACATTGCCGGAGAAGACGACCACCTGCTTCAGCAGATCGAAGTTGCCTTCCTTGTCCGCCACCACGTTCAGCGGCTTGGCACGGTCCGACTTTTCGGCGTGGACCGGGGCACCAAGAGCGAGCGCGAGCGAAACGGCGGCCAGCGTGCGGAGGGTGGTGGAGAGGGGATGTGTCATAGAGGCATGAAACTTGCAGGCCATTCTAGCCCGAAGACTTTGGCCGATTGGCGAAATATCAGGCCGTCGCTTGGAGCATTGCCGGTGCGGCCGTGAGATACGCCCGGGTGAGGTGGACGATCTCGTCCGTCGCGCGCGCGAGCGACACATGACGCGGGTGGTCGTAGACCACGGCGTGGACGAGCGCATGCAGCGAGTGCATCAGCACGTAGATGGCCAAGTCCAGGTCCGCCACGTGGATCTCCGACGCGTAGCGAGACAGCAGGTCACGGATCTGGGCGCTGATCTTCGCCTCGACCTCGACGTGGTCGTCCAGCGTGTCCAGGCCGGCGAGTTGCATCTCCAGCACGCGGTGCAGGCCGGCTTCCATCTTGTGCGCGTCCACGAGGCCGGTGATGACGCAGCGCAGTGCCTCGTCGAGCGTCAGTCCAGCGCACTTCGTCAGCACCCGCTCCACGAACTCGTCCATCCGGCGGGCGTGCCGGTCGTGCAGCGCGGCGATGAGCGAATCCTTGTTCGGGAAGTACTGGTACAGCGAGCCGACACTCACGCCGGCCCGTTCCGCGACGAGGTTGGTGTTGGTCGCCGCATAGCCGCGCTCGACCAGGATGCGAGCCGCCGCGTCCAGGATCGCGTCGAAAGTCGCCTGCGAGCGGGCCTGGCGAGGCGATTTTCTCGGGGCGATCGGCGTGCGGACGGTGGTCTTCATGGTCTTGATCGAATGCGAGTTGGAAATACGAGCAAACACTCGCATAGTTTCGGCCATGCCGCGCTGCGGCGTCAACCGACCGCATTCCCATGCCCGTCCCCTACACCGTCTTCATGCTGCTGCAGGCCACGCCCCACTGGCTGGCGCTGGACCGCGAGCAGCGCGATGCCCTGCGCGACGATGCCTTGTCGCGCGTTTTCAATCACTTTCCGGACGTGACGCTGCGCTTCTTCGACGCGAGCGCCTTTCACGGCCGCTGCTCGGAAGTGCTGGTGTGGGAGACGGGCGACCTGCCCGAGTACCGCGAGGCGCTGGACGCCCTGCGCTCGCACGACTTGCTGGGCAAGCCGTGCTTCGAGGTGGTGGATGTGATTGCGTCGGTGGCCGAGACCTGGCCATCGACCACCGCTGCGACGAACGTCGCGCCGGCCCGTGCGGGCGTGTTCTGAGAGCGGCGCGCGAAAGGGCGCGGAAGCGCCCGCCGAGTCACGCGGCCTTGCGGACCTTGCCGATCAGGTGGTCAGCCACCACCAGCATGCCATCGGTGGAGCCGGCCAGTGCGCCCGAGGTGAAGTAGCGCCCCTGCACGCCGATCGCCGGCACGCCGTCGATCTTGTAGTCGGCAGCCAGCCGCACGGCCTGGCGGGCCTTGGTCTGCACGCTGAACGAGTTGAAGTGCTCCATGAACTTGGCCGAGTCCACGCCGTTCTGCTGCATGAACGCGCCGATCTCCGCCGGGTTGTCCATCTTCTGGTGCCCGTTGTGGATGGCGTAGAAGACCTTGCGGTGCATGGTGGGGATGAGGCCCATCTCGTCGAGCGCGTAGAAGATCTTCTGGTGCGCGACGAACGGCTCGGCTCGGAAGGCCACGGGCACGCGGCGAAACACGACATCGGCCGGAAGCTTCTTCTGCCACGCGTCCAGCGAGGGCTCGAAATGGTTGCAGTGCGGGCAGCCATACCAGAAGAACTCGATCACCTCGATCTTGCCCGGCGGCACTTGCAAAGGCTGGTTCAGCTTGACGTAGTGGGTGCCTTCGACCGGCGCACCCTGGGCGGATGCGATGCCCGACCAGCCGGCGGCGGCGACACCGGCCACCAGGGCCTGGGCAGAAAACTCTCGACGATTCATCGTTCTTCCTTGAAAGGCTTGGGACGCCATCAGCAGAGTGCCGCCCGGTGGACTTGGTTCAACCGCTCAGCGCTGGACCCTCACCAGCGAGGACTCCATGCCGGCGGCATCGAGCTTTTCCTTCGCCGAATCGGCTTCTTCCTTGCGGTCGAACGGACCCACGCGCACGCGGTACACGGTGCGGCCCGCCTGCTCGCGCTCGGTCACCTTGGCGCCCATGCCCATCATCGTGAGCTTGGCGCGCTGGGCATCGGCGTCTTCGGGCCGGGCGTAGGCGCCGACCTGCACGTAGAAGCTGAACGGATCCGCACCCGGTTTGGTGGACGTGCTGACCGCTGCCGTCTGGCCGGCGGGCTTGTCAGCCAGGATGTCGGCCGGGTCGCGCTTGGCCACAGCCGGGCGCGACGCTGCTGCGGCCGGGCCGAAGCTCGGGGAGGTGCCAGTGGCCGGCACTTGCTGGGGTGCAGTCGTGGGAGCTGTGGCCACGGGGGGCGACGGCAGCGGTGCGGTCGCCGAGCCGGGCACCACACCCGAGGCGGCGTTCATGTTCGGCTTGGCCGGGTTCTTGCCGTGCAGCGGCGCGTTGGGGTCCCAGTTCTTGTTCTTCTCCGCTTCGGCCGCGTCTTGCTCCGCCGTGCGCTGGGGCACCTTGTTGACGAAGGGCACCGGCACCTTGGTGACGTACAAGGCCACGCCGAGCGCCACCGCCAGGCCGACCATCAGGCCCACGATCAGGCCCATCACGAAACCGCCACGTTGAAATTTCATCGGGTCTCTTCCAGTCATCACATCTTTTCCGGGGCGCTCACGCCGAGCACCGAGAACGCATTCTTGAGCACCTGGCGCGTCGCGGCGAGCAAGGCGATGCGCGCACGCGTCAACGCCGCATCATCCTCGACGAGGAAACGCACTTCCGCGTAATACGAGTGGTAGGCGCTCGCGAGCTTGCGGGCGTAGAAGGCGATGTCATGCGGCGCGAGGCCGGCCGCGGCGTTGGCCAGCACATTGGGGAAATCGGCCAGCTCCAGCATGAGCGAGAGTTCGACCGGCTGGGTGAGCAACGCGAGATCGGCCTGGGCGAGTGCCGCTTCATCGCCGCCCATCTCGGCCACCCACTTCTGGATCACCGAGCAGATGCGCGCGTGCGCGTACTGCACGTAGTACACCGGGTTGTTGTTGTCCTGCTCGAGCGCGAGGTCCACGTCGAACACGAACTCGGTATCGGCCTTGCGGCTGATGAGGAAGAAACGCACGGCATCCCGGCTCGTCCACTCGATCAGCTCGCGCAAGGTCACGTAGCCTCCGGTGCGCTTGGAGATCTTCACCTCCTCGCCGCCCTTCATCACCGTGATCATCTTGTAGAGCAGGTAGTCGGGGTAGCCCTTGGGGATGCCCACGCCGGCCGCCTGCAGCCCGGCGCGCACCCGCGCGATGGTCCCGTGGTGGTCGGTGCCCTGCACGTTGATGACCTGGCCGAAGCCGCGTTCCCACTTGGTGACGTGGTAGGCCACGTCGGGCAGGAAGTAGGTGTACGTGCCGTCGGACTTGCGCATCACGCGGTCCTTGTCGTCGCCGTACTCGGTGGTGCGCAGCCACAGCGCACCGTCCTGTTCGAAGGTCTTGCCGGACTTCCCAAGCAGCGCCACCGTCTGCTCGACACGGCCTTCGGTGTAGAGGCTGGATTCAAGGTAGTAGGTGTCGAAGTGCACGCCGAAGGCCTGCAAGTCCAGGTCCTGCTCGTGGCGCAGGTAGGCGACGGCAAACTGGCGGATGCTGTCGAGGTCGTCAGGATTGCCCGAGGCTGTGAACGACCGGTCATCGGCCTTCACCGTCTTGCCTGCCATGAAGTCTTCGGCGATGGCCTGGATGTAGTCGCCGTTGTAGGCGTTCTCGGGCCAGCCTTCATCGCCGGGCTTCCTGCCCTGGATGCGCAGCTGCGTGGACGTGGCGAGCGTGGCGATCTGCACGCCGGCGTCGTTGTAGTAGAACTCGCGCGATACGTCGCAGCCCTGTGATTCCAACAGGTTGCTCACCGAATCGCCGAGCGCGGCATTGCGGCCATGCCCCACGTGCAACGGGCCGGTCGGGTTGGCAGAGACGAACTCCACCATCACGCGTCTGCCGTTCTTCGGCTGGTGGCCGAAATGCTCGGCGGCGGCGAGCACCTCGCCCACCACCGCCTGCTTGGCCGCCGCAGACAGCCGCAGGTTGATGAACCCGGGGCCGGCGATCTCGGCGGACGA
Organism: uncultured Comamonadaceae bacterium; assembly: GCA_966211955.1. Classification (GTDB taxonomy): domain Bacteria; phylum Pseudomonadota; class Gammaproteobacteria; order Burkholderiales; family Burkholderiaceae_C; genus Albitalea. Next base: position 22,394 of record CBIHOF010000002.1, read on the forward strand.
CACATAGCGCTTGGCCGCATCGTGTCGCTGGAAGGCATCGATCAACGCCTGCGCGACCTCGCGCGGGTTCTTCTTCAGCGGCTTGGCCAACTGCATGGCCGCGGTGACGGCGAGGTCACCATGCGCTGCTTGCTTGGGGGATTCGAACGCGGCGGGAACCGTCGCGCCGGGGCTGACTTCCTGGATGGCTTCGGAAAGCGCAACCAAGAGCGCCTGTTTGGCTTCAATCATGGGGCCGGATTTTAGGGCGAGGATGCGCACCGGCCGATCCGCTCGCGCGGGCATTGCCGCAAACGAACCCGCGCGGTAACCCTTTCGCCGACCCCGCAGATACAAGCGGTTGCGACATGCCTGCTCGCCCTAGCGCACGATGAGCGGGTCTTTTGTGCTGTTGTTCGGCCAGCACGAGGACGCTGGTCCGGGCAAAGTCGCCACGCCGGTGTGTTCCGGCCGAAACTCGCCATGCTCAACCCGCCCCAAACCGCCGATCTGCCCCTGGAGCCTCCAGAACTGCCCGTGCAAATCGGCAAATACCGCGTCTTGCGCAAGCTGGGTGAGGGAGCGACCAGCGAAGTGTTTCTTTGCCACGACGACTTCAATGATCGCGACGTGGCGATCAAGCGCGTTCGCGTCACCAACGACGACCCGGTCGACGGCCGCTACTCCGAGCGATTCTTCAATGCAGAGGCTGCGCTCGTGGGCCGCCTGCAGCACCCGAACGTCGTCAAGATCTTCGACGCGGTGGTCGAGCCCGAGCAGGCCTACCTCGTCATGGAATACGTGGCGGGCAGCACCTTGCGGCCCTTCTGCCGTGCCGACCAGCTGCTGTCGCTCGAGCTCATCGTCGAAATCGGCTTCAAGTGCGCGATGGCGCTGGGCTACGTGTACCGGCAGGGGCTCATCCACCGCGACGTGAAGCCGGCCAACCTGCTGGTGGTGCTCAACAACGGCGCCATCACCGACGTGAAGATCACCGACTTCGGCAGCGTGCTCAACCTTGCGTCGGACGTGACGCAGGTCTATCGCGTGGGGTCGCTCGCCTACATGTCGCCCGAGCAGCTCGATGGCGGCACGCTCGATTGCCGCGCCGACATGTACTCGCTCGGTGCCGTGCTGTACCACCTCATCGCCGGGCGTCCGCCCTTCGATGCGCAGGTGCAGTCGGCGATGATGAACCAGATCTACAACCAGCAGCCGGTGCCGCTCACGGGCTTGCGCTCGGGGCTGGCCGACGCGGTGGACCAGGTCATCCAGCGCGCGCTCGCCAAGAACCCGACGATGCGCTACGAGAACTGGGAAGAATTCGCCCAGGCCTTGTCATCGCTCATCGTCAACCACGAGGTGCCCCGCGGGCAGCTGCAGGGCGTGCTCGATTCCGAGCGCTTCAACCTGCTGCGCTCGCTCGACTTCTTCACGAGCTTCGGCGACGTGGAGCTCTGGGAGGTGGTGCACCGCGCCAAGTGGCAGCGCTTTTCCTTCGGCCATGCGCTGTACCGCAAGGGCGAGGAGGGCACGAGCTTCCACATCATTGCGCAGGGCGAGGTCGAGGTGTTTCGCGATGGCCTCAAGGTGGCGCAGCTGGGCTCGGGCACCTCGGTGGGCGAGATGGCTTACCTCGCGCCGAGCCCCGAGCTTCGCCGCCACAGCACGGATGTGATCGTGACCGAGTCGGCGACCACCATCTCCTTCACGCCGGACACGCTGGCGCAGGTCAGCCCGGGCTGCCGGCATCACTTCGACGAAGCCTTCATCCGCGTGCTGGTGCGACGCCTGCACGCCGCGCACGAAGCGCTGGCGCATCCGCGGCGCATCCTCTGAGTGTTCGCAGCGCCCGGGCGGCGCGGCTATCGCACCTCGCGGTCCGCCGTGTCACCAACGCTTGCGTTGTGAGTCTTGCCCCGCTCGCGGCGCAGTGATGCAATGCGCGCGGTCCATTCCGCTCACTCGAGGAGACTCACGATGAAGACGCTGCTGTCCGTGCTGGTCCTGGCTTTCGGTACCTTGTCCTTCGCGGCCCATGCGGCCGATGCGGGATGTGATGCCAAGGCGACCGAGAAGAAACTGGCGGGCGCCGCCAAGACCAGCTTCATGAAGAAGTGCGAGGCCGACGCGAGCGCCGACGCCGCCAAGGCCACCTGCGAGACGCAGGCCGGCGACAAGAAGCTGGCGGGCGCCGCGAAGAACAGCTTCGTCAAGAAGTGCGCGGCCGATGCGAAGGCCGCTGCCAAGGAAGACGCGAAGAAGACCGCGGCTGCGACGTGCGAGACGCAAGCGGGCGACAAGAAGCTTGCGGGTGCGGCCAAGAACAGTTTCGTCAAGAAGTGCGTGGCTGACGCAGTGAAGTGACCCACCCCCGGAGCGCCTGACGGCGCTTCCCCCTCAAGGGGGCGACGCTGGCGGACCGGCGAAGCCGGCTCCGCGGCGTCTGCTTGATGATGCTGCGCATGCCCGGGGCATGTCGCAGCGACAGCTCGCGCTCGGGCATCCGTCGGCATCAACCGGCGCGTTTCCAGTACGACGCGTCGCCGTAGGTGTGCTTGAGGAAATCGATCCACAGCCGCACCCGCAGGGGCAGGTGCTTGGCATGCGGGAACACCGCATAAATGCCGTTGGGCGGCGCTGCAAATTCATCGAGCACGCTGACCAGCTGGCCGGCGGCCACTTCGTGCTCCACCTCCCAGGTCGAGCGCCACGCGATGCCCAGTCCCGCGACGCACCAGTCATGCAGCACCTGGCCATCGCTGCAATCGAGCCGCCCGGCCGGGCGCAGGTGCGTCACGGTGCCGTCGATGGTGAAGGCCCATCCGCGCGTCTGGCTCGCATCGCTGCTGAGCGTGAGGCATTCATGCCGGCTCAGCTCGCTCGGGTGCTGCGGCGCCCCGGCGCGCTTCAGATAGCCGGGCGATGCCACGCACAGCCGCCGGTTCTCCGCCAGCCGCACGCTCACGAGCGATGAATCAGGCAGGTCGCCCACGCGTACTGCGCAGTCCACGCCTTCGTTGACGATGTCCACGATGCGGTCGCTCAGGTTCAGTGACAGCGACACGTCCGGATGCTGTGCGAGGAAGCCCGGCACCAGCGGCGCCACGTGACGCCGCCCGAAGCCCGCCGGTGCGGTGATGCGCAGGTGGCCACTGGCCTTCACCCCACCTGCGCTCACGCTCGCCTCGGCATTCGCCAGCTCGGCCAGAACGCGCTGGCAGTCCTCGAGAAAGGCGCTGCCTTCGTGCGTGAGCGTGATGCGCCGCGTCGTGCGCACGAGCAGCTTCACCCCCAACCGCTCTTCCAGCGCATCGATGCGCCGCCCGATGACGGCGGGCGCCACGCCCTCGGCATTGGCCGCAGCGGTGAGGCTGCCCTTGGCCGCCACCGCCACGAAGGATTCGATCTGTTTGAGCCGGGCCATGGGCGCAGATTACCTGCGACCAGGGTTGGAATCAATCGCGTTGGGGTTACTTAATCGCCGCGCGAGTCGCGAATACAGTCACGACCATGGAAAAGCCGGCCGCTCCCCGCGCCGTGGTGTTCGACGCCTACGGCACCTTGTTCGACGTGTACAGCGTCGGGTTGCTGGCCGAGCAGCTTTTCCCGGGCCGCGGCGACGCGCTCGGCGTCATGTGGCGCGACAAGCAGATCGAGTACACCCGCCTCACCTCGATGAGCGGCCACTACAAGCCCTTCTGGGAGCTCACTCGGGCCGCACTGCGCTTCACCGCCGATCGCCTCAAGCTGGATCTCACGGCGCCCAACGAAGAGCGGCTGATGAACCAGTACCGCCACTTGAGCGCCTTCCCGGAAAACCTGGACGTGCTGCGCGAGCTCAAGTCGCGCGGCATCCCCACCGCCATCCTCAGCAACGGCGACCCCGACATGCTGGCCGTGGCCGTCAAAAGCGCCGGCTTCACCGAGCACCTCGACCACGTGCTCTCGGTGCACGCGGTGCGCAAGTACAAGACCGACCCGGCCGCCTATGCGCTCGGGCCGCAGGCGCTCAAGCTGGGCGCGAAGCAGATTCTTTTTGTGTCGAGCAACGGCTGGGACGCGATCGGCGCCACCTGGTTCGGCTACACCACGCTGTGGGTCAACCGCCACGGCCTGCCGCTGGAGCGGCTCGACACGGAACCGTCGCGCATCGGAGCGAGCCTGCGCGACGTCCTCACGTTTTTCTGAACCTCGAAGGAACACACCATGAGCATCCAACTGCCGCAGGGCATGCAGATCAACGCCCCGATTCTTGCGGGTTTCGAAACCGTCCTGACGCTGCCGGCGCTGGAGCTGGTGGCCAAGCTGCACCGCGCCTTCGAGCCGCGCCGCCAGCAGCTGCTGGCCGCGCGCGTCGAACGTGCCAAGCGGCTTGACGCCGGCGAGCGCCCCGACTTCTTGCCGGAGACCAAAGCCATTCGTGAAGGCGACTGGAAGGTCGCACCCATCCCGAAGGCGCTGCATTGCCGCCGCGTGGAAATCACAGGCCCCGTGGACGCGAAGATGGTCATCAACGCCTTCAACTCCGGCGCTGATTCGTACATGACCGACTTCGAGGACAGCAACTCACCGGTGTGGTCCAACCAGATCCAGGGGCAGATCAACCTGTCGAAGGCGATCCGGCGCGAGCTGACGCTCGAGCAGAACGGCAAGACGTACAAGCTCAACGACAAGATCGCCACGCTGCAGGTGCGTCCGCGCGGCTGGCACCTGGACGAAAAGCATGTGCTCGTCGACGGCCAGCGCGTGCACGGCGGCATCTTCGACTTCGCCCTCTTCATGTTCCACAACGCGCGCGAGCAGATCGCGCGCGGCGCCGGCCCCTTCTTCTACCTGCCGAAGATGGAAAGCCACCTCGAGGCGCGGTTGTGGAACGACGTGTTCGTGATGACGCAGAACGAGCTCGGCCTGCCTCAAGGCACGATCAAGGCGACGGTGCTGATCGAGACGATCCTCGCGGCCTTCGAGATGGACGAGATCTTGTATGAGCTTCGGGAACACAGCGCGGGCCTGAACGCCGGCCGCTGGGACTACATCTTCAGCTGCATCAAGAAGTTCAAGCTCGACAAGAACTTCTGCCTGGCCGACCGCGCCAAGGTCACGATGACCGCGCCCTTCATGCGCTCGTACGCGCTGCTGCTGCTCAAGACCTGCCACAAGCGCGGCGCGCCCGCGATCGGCGGCATGAGCGCGCTGATCCCGATCAAGAACGATCCGGAGAAGAACGCGATCGCGATGGCCGGCATCATCGGCGACAAGAAGCGCGATGCGACCGACGGCTATGACGGCGGTTGGGTCGCCCACCCGGGCCTGGTGGAGCCGGCGATGAAGGAATTCCTCGCGGTGCTGGGCGACAAGCCCAACCAGTTCGAGAAGCAGAAGCCCGAGGTCGAGGTGGCCGCGGCCGACCTGCTGAACTTCCAGCCCGAGACCCCGATCACCGAGGCCGGCCTGCGCATGAACATCAACGTGGGCATCCATTACCTAGGCGCCTGGCTCGCGGGCAACGGCTGCGTGCCCATCCACAACCTGATGGAAGACGCCGCCACCGCCGAGATCAGCCGCTCGCAGGTGTGGCAGTGGATCCGCTCGCCCAAGGGCGTGCTCGACGACGGCCGCAAGGTCACGGCCGAGATGGTGCGCGGCTTCGTGCCCGAGGAGCTGGCCAAGATCAAGGCCGGCGGCTTCGAAGGCAAGTTCGACCGCGCGGCCGAGATCTTCGAGACCATGAGCACGCAGGAAGGCTTCGCGGAGTTCCTGACGCTGCCGCTGTACGAGGAGATCTGATCGGCGGCGCCCTGCCGTCGATGCATGAAAAACGGCGGCTCGCGGGCCGCCGTTCTTGCGTGCGCTCGATCAGCGCTGCACCGAGCCGTTCAGCGACCCATTGACCGACGTCGAGTGGCCGTCGCTCGACGCGGCGCCATCGGCGGAGCCGGAAGCGTGGGTCTTGCGGGTGGCTGCGTCGGCCTTGCCGCTGCCGCTCAACGCCGCGGCGGGCTTGGCGCTGGAGGTGCCGGAGGTCGTGGCGCCGGAGCTGGCGCTGTCGGCCGAGCCGGTGGCGTTGGCTGACTTGCCGATCGAGCCGGTCAGTGCGCCGGACCCCGAGCCCGTGCCGTCCACCTGGGCCGAGCCCGCCTGATCCTTCAGCGACGCGGCCTTGCCCGCGACGGCGCCCTGCGTGGCCGCCGCCTTGTCGCTCAACGTGCCCTTGGCCGTCGCGGCCTTGTCGGTGGCGCCGGCCTTCGCCGCAGCGGCCTTCTCGGCAGCGAAATCACGCGTGGCAGCCGCCTTGTCGGCCGCGAAATCCCTGGTGGCGGTGGCCTTGTCGGTCGCGACGTCCTTCGCCGCGGAGGCCTTGGCGGCCGCTTCGTCCTTGACGTCAGCGCCGGTGTCGCGCGCCTTCTGAACCACGGGCTGCGGCGACGGCGTGCGGAACGAACCCTGTCCGTTCAGTGCACCGTTGAGCGTGCCGCCCATGGGGCCGATGCCGCCGCTCAGGCCGCCACCGAGGCTGCCGCCGCCGCCGATGAGGCCAGCGTGTGCGGGGAAGGCGGACGAGACGAGCGCGGCGAGAAGGGTGGCGCTGGCGAGGATGTGGCGATGCTTGGTCATGGTGTGCTCCAACGTTTGCTGTCTTCGGCGAGGCGGCCCATCCGCGTCGCATGACAGGTACAACGAGGGCGGAATCGCACTTCTTCCGCGTGTCACACTTTTTTGCAATTGCGGCTTGGAGGAAGCCTCAACGCGCCATCACGTACGACGGCTCGGTTCGCAGCTCGCGGGCGACGATGCCGTACCCATACACCACGTCCCGGCCCGGCGTGCCGGCGTCGATGGCCTTGCGCACGAGTGCCGTCACCGCGAGGTTGGCAGCCGTGCTGTCCATTGAATGCACGGAAGCCGCCAGAACCCCCGCCACCAGCGGCGACGCGAAGGAGGTGCCGCGCGCCGTCGTGAACCCGGCCGCGCCCGGCCCCGCCACCGCCATCTGGGAGCCCGGCGCGGCGAAGGCCACATGCGGACCACGGCACGCCTCGGGGATGGCATTGCCCTTCGCGTCGATGCCCGTCACCGCCACCACCTCGGGGTACGCGGCGGGATACAGCGGCGGCGACGCCGGCCCGTCGTTGCCGACTGCCGCCACGAGCAGCATGCCCTTGGCGGTCGCCTTCTTCACCACGGTCTCCAGCAGACGATTGGGCGGGCCGACCAGGCTGATGTTCACCACCGGCACCTGCTCGCCCAGGAGCCACGCGAGCGCCGCGGCCACGGCCTCCACGGTGCCGCCGACGGGGTCGTTGCAGTACACGTCCGCGGCATAGAGCGCGGCCTGCGGCGCGGCGCTGACGAAGCGGTTGGCGCGCCCCACCAGCAGTGACGCGACTGCAGTGCCATGGGCGCTCGGAACCTTGGTGCTGTTGCAGCCCCAGGCGTGGATGTCGGCGCCCTTCAATGCCGCGTGGTCGGTCTCGATGCCACCGTCGATCAATCCGATCTTCACCGCGCCTTTGACCGGTGCAGCCACCGCCCCGGCTGACACGGTGGGGGCGGAACCGTTCGCCCCCACTTCACCACTTTCCAGATACAGATGATTGAAGTCCACCGCCACCTGCGGATCCAGTTCGCGAAGCCGTCGCAAGGCTCGCGGCGTGTCCCATCCGGTCGGTGCATGCAGCGTGACGATCCGCAGCTCCAGGCCCGCCAGCGTGCGCTCGCGCACGACGCTGAAACCTTCGGCCTGTGCCGCCGCGAGCAGCGTGGCGCCCGGCTCGTTCAGTACCAGCTCGCTGCGCACGATGGGCTCGCCGGCCGGGTCCGCTTCCACCAGCGGCCCGCGTTGTGACAGGATGTCCGCGATGCGCTGCCTGCGCAGCCCGGTCAGGGCCGCCAGGGGTGCAACATCCCGACGGACTTGTTGCGTCAGTTGAGCTGTCCCCGGCAAGGCCGCGTTCGGCAGACTCGGCAGGTTCGGCAACGAGGGCAGCCGGAGTTGGGACGAGGCGTGCAGTGGCGCAAGCGCCAGCCAGGCGGTCGCGATGAACGGCAGGATGCGTTTCATGGTGTGGATGGTAGTGGTGGTGCCTGGGTGAAACCCGGCTTTACCGCCAGGCCCATGGAATAACGTCCGGCGGATGGAAGAAAATCCGCCCTCCCGTCGTTCAACCCACAAGGCATGAGTGATTCGCATGAGGAACTTCGCCGTGAGGTCGTCGCACTGCTGCCGCGCATGCGCCGGTTCGCACGCACCATCACGCGCAATCGCGAGGATGCCGACGACCTGGTCCAGCTCTCGGTCGAGCGCGCGCTGATGCGGCTCGACCAGTGGCAGCCGGGCACGCGACTGGACAGCTGGATGTTCATGATCATGAAGAACGCTTGGATCGACGAAGTGCGCTCACGCGTGCGGCGCGATGCCGTCTTCCTGCCCGAGGAAGCGGGCGAGAACGTCGGCCAGGCGGCGGGCGAGTGGCCGGCCGACCGGCACAACGTGCGCATGGACGTGCAGCGCGCGATGTCCCAGCTGGGCGAAGACCAGCGCCTGGCCGTGGGCCTCGTGCTGGTCGAGGGCCTGCCCTACAAGGAAGCCGCCGAAGTGCTCGGCATTCCGATCGGCACCCTCACCAGCCGCCTCGCCCGGGCGCGTGAAAGTTTGCAGGCGATCCTCGCAGGACCGCAGGGGGCGAGCGCGTGAGCCCCGAGGGCCGCGTTCGCGAATCCGCCGTACCAAGCAGTAAGGAATTCGAATGAGCAAGTCGCAGATTCCGCAGGAGACGCTCTACGCCTACGTCGACAACGAGCTCGACGCAGCCAACTCCGCGAAGGTCGAGGCGGCGATGGCTGACGACCCCGAGCTCAAGAGCCTGATCGAGGAGCAGCGCGCTTTGCGGGCGCTGCTGGGCAGCGCCTATTCGCCGGTGCTCGAGGAACCCGTGCCCGATCGTGTGATGGCTGCCGCCAGGGGGCCGATCGGCGCGGCGGCCGACGCCAAGGCAGCCCGTGGAAAGGTGGTTCGCCTGGCCGCCGCCCGCGAACGCCGTCAGCAAGCCGCGCAGGACACCGACAAGCCCGCCGCCAATGACTGGACCTGGAAGCACTGGGGCGGCATGGCCGCATGCCTCGCCATCGGCGTGCTGGCCGGCCACAGCGCGTGGCTGGCCAACGCCACGAGCGACGTCGCCAACGTCGATGGCCAGTTCGTTGCCCGAGGACAACTCGCGCAGGCCCTGTCCACGCAGCTCGCCAGCGCCCAGCCCAAGGACGCGCCGGTCAAGATCGGCCTGAGTTACGTCTCGAAGGAGAACGAGCTGTGCCGCAGCTTCACCGTGCATTCGGCCGGCACCGACGGCCTCGCCTGCCGTCGCGCGAATGAATGGGCGCTGCGCGTGATCGAGCAGGTCCAGCCCAAGCCCGCCGACGCCGGCAACCTGCGCATGGCCGCATCGCCCGTGCCCGCGGCGGTGCTGAAAGTCGTCGACGAACAGATCCAGGGCAGCCCCCTCGACGCCGACGCCGAACGCGCCGCGATGAACAAGGGCTGGCGGGCGAAGTAGCGGCCCCGTCTGCTTTCGCCCGGACAACCGCGAAAGCACTGCCCCCCAAGGGTCCGCCAGTGCGAAAACCACCCCGTCTACGGGTTTGCCCCCGTTGGACTTCGTGACGCGGCTCACGATGCTGTAGAGGCGAGTCCTCACCACAACAGCAGGAGACACTCATGGCCATCACGATGAAGGTGAACGGCAAGACGGTGAACGTCAAGGCCGAGCCTGATACCCCGTTGCTCTGGGTCATTCGCGACGAAATCGGCCTCACCGGCACCAAGTTCGGATGCGGCGCGGCGCTGTGCGGCGCGTGCACGGTGCAGCTCGATGGCGTCCCCATCCGCTCGTGCCAGACGCCCGTGTCGGCCGTGGCCGGCAAGTCGGTCACGACGGTGGAGAGCCTGTCGCCGAACAACTCGCATCCGCTGCAAAAGGCCTGGATCGCGCACGACGTGCCGCAGTGCGGCTACTGCCAGTCCGGGCAGCTCATGAGCGCGGCGGCACTCTTGTCCAAGAACAAGAACCCGAGCGACGCCGACATCGACCAGGCCATGAGCGGCAACATCTGCCGCTGCGGCACCTACCCGCGCATCCGCGCCGCGATCAAGTCCGCGGCCGCCGAAATGCGCAAGGCCTGAACCGGAGCACGATCATGAGCAACACCACGATCCACACCTCCGTCTCTCGCCGCGGTTTCCTGCAGGCATCCTCGGTCGCCGGCGGCGGCCTGATGCTCGGCGTCGCCATCCCCGGCATCGAAGCGCTCGCAGCGGGCACGCTGCACACGCCCAATGCCTGGGTGCACATCGCCGACGACAACACCATCACGCTGCTCTCGGCGCGCTCCGAGATGGGCCAGGGCGTCTACACGTCCATGCCCATGCTCATCGCCGAAGAGCTGAACGTGGACATCCGCACCGTGAAGGTCGAGATCGCGCCGCCCAACGCGGTGTACGTCAACTCGCTCCTCGGCGCGCAGATCACCGGTGGCTCGACCTCGGTGCGCGATGGCTGGGAGAAGCTTCGCACCGCAGGCGCGCAAGTGCGCGAGATGCTGCTGTCTGCGGCCGCCGACGAATGGAAAGTCGACCGCTCGACGCTCAAGGCCGACAACGGCTTCGTCACCGGCCCCAAGGGCAAGAAGGCGAGCTACGGCCACTTGGCGGCCGCGGCGTCCAAGCTGCCGGTGCCCGAGAAGGTCGCGCTGAAGGACCCGAAGGACTTCCGCATCGTCGGCAAGAACACCAAGCGGCTCGACACGCCGATGAAGGTGAACGGCAAGGCCGAGTTCGGCATCGACGTGAAGCTGCCGGGCATGGTCTACGCATCGCTCGAGCAGGCACCGGTGATCGGCGGGACGGTGAAGGGCTTCGACGCATCGAAGGCCAAGGGCATGCCGGGCGTGATCGACGTCGTGCAGATCCCCGACGGCGTCGCGGTGGTGGCCGACACCTACTGGCATGCGAAGAAAGCACGCGAGACGCTGTCGGTGCAATGGGACGATGGCCCCGGCGGCGCGCTCACGACGCAGGGCATGGCCGACGGCATCCGCGCCGCGGCCGCGAGCGCCAAGCCGATCCCGATCAAGTCGCAAGGCGACGTGGATGCCGGCATGAAGGGCGCGGTGAAGGTCGTGAAGGCCGAGTACCAGATGCCGCTGCTCGCACACGCGCCGCTGGAGCCGATGAACTTCACCGCGAGCGTCACTGGCGACAAGGTATTGCTGGTCGGCCCCACGCAGTTCCAGCAGGGCGCGCAAGGCGCGGTGGCGGCGGCGCTGGGCGTGAAGCCGGAGAACATCACGCTCAAGACCACCTTCCTCGGCGGCGGCTTCGGCCGGCGCCTGGAGCTTGATTTCATCGTGCAGGCGGCGCAGATCAGCAAGGCCGTGGGCAAGCCGGTGAAGCTCTTGTGGACGCGCGAGGACGACACCACGCACGACTTCTATCGGCCGATGGCGCTGAACCAGCTCGAAGCCGGGCTCGATGCCACGGGCATGCCGGTGGCGATGACCTACAAGGTGACCTCGCAGTCGGTGACGCAGCGCGCCTTCGGCCTGCCCAAGGACACGCTCGATCCGTTCATGGCGGAAGCGGCGGTGGCCGCCTACGAGATCCCGAACACGCGGCACGACCTCGTCATCCACGACGCCGGCCTGCGCGTGGGCTACTGGCGCGCGGTGAGCCACAACATGAACGCCTTCGCCAACGAGAGCTTCGTGGACGAAATGGCCGCGGCCGCGGGCAAGGACCCGCTGGCCTACCGGTTGTCGTTGCTCAAGGAGCATCCGCGATTCGCCAATGTTCTGAAGATGGCCGGCGACAAGGCCGGCTGGGGCAGCGCGGCACCGGCGGGCCGCTCGCGTGGCGTGGCACTGATGGAGGGCTACGACACCTACATGGCGCAGATCGCGGAGGTGTCCATGGACAAGGGCGTGCCGAAGGTGCACAAGGTGACGGTGGTGGCCGACCTCGGCCGCATGGTCAACCCCGACACCGTGGTCGCGCAGATCCAGTCGAGCATCGTCTTCGGACTGTCCGCCGCGCTGTTCGACGAGATCACGCTGGACAAGGGCCGGGTGCAGCAGACGAACTTCAACAACTACCCCGTGCTGCGCATGAACGAGGCGCCGCAGATCGACATCGTGCTCGTGCCGAGCACCGAGAAGCCGGGCGGCATCGGCGAGCCGGCGACGGCCTTGATCGGGCCGGCGGTGGCCAACGCGATCTTCGCGGCGAGCGGCAAGCGGGTGAGGAAGATGCCGTTCACGGCGGAGAACATCGCCGCGGCCTGACAAGCGTTTCTCCCTCCCCCGCTGGGAGGGCGAGCGATCCAACCCGGTATCCTTGCCGGGTTTTTTTCGTCACCGCGCGCCCATGACCACCCCCGTCTCCATCAACCTCGACCCCGCCCAACTCCCCGCGCGCTGCGACGTCCTCGTCATCGGCGCAGGCCCCGCGGGCAGCGCCTCGGCCACCATGCTGGCGCGCGCCGGTTTCGACGTGGTGCTCATCGACCAGCACAGCTTCCCGCGCGACAAGGTCTGCGGCGACGGGCTCATCCCGGACGCGCACAAGGCGCTGGCCAAGCTGGGCGCGCTCGATGAAGTGATGACGCTCGCGCAGCCGGCCGCGCACGTCGGCTGCATCGGCCCGCGCGGCGGGCGCATCGACGTGCCCGGCACGCTTGCCGTGCTGCCGCGCAAGGAGCTCGATCACGTCCTCGTGAAGAACGCCGCGCGCGCCGGCGTTCGCATGTTCGCGCCCGTGCGCTTCGCCTCGCCCATCGAAGACAAGGGCCGCGTTGCCGGTGCCCAGTTGAAGGCGGGCGACACGACGCACGAGTTGCGTGCGGACTGGACCATCCTCGCCACGGGTGCGGTGCCGCAGGCGCTCATCGCAGCCGGCATGTCGCGCCGCCAGACGCCCAGCGGCGTCGCACTGCGCGGCTACGTCAAGAACGACAAGATGGTCGGCCGCATCGACAAGCTGGAGATCGTCTGGCACCGCGCGGTGAGCCCGGGTTACGGCTGGATCTTCCCGTGCCGCGACGGCGTCTTCAACATCGGCGTGGGCATCGCCGACAGCCACGGCGAGGCGCGCAACGGCAAGCTGACCAAGAAGGAAGCCAACCTGCGCGAGATCTTCGACGACTTCATCCGCGTGTACGCACCCGCGAAGGAGCTTGTCGAGACCGGCGTGTGGACCAGCCCGCTCAAGGGCGCGCCGCTGCGCTGCACGCTCGAAGGTGCGCAGTATTCGCGGCCCGGCCTGATCGTCACCGGCGAGGCGGCAGGCAGCACCTATTCCTTCAGCGGCGAAGGCATCGGCAAGGCGATGGAGACGGGCATCCACGCGGCCGAGTGCATCGTCGCCGGCAGGAATGCCAGGCTCGACGAGGCCACGGTGCGCGAGCGTTATGAAGCCGCCCTGCTCGCGCTCAAGCCGCGCTTCGACCTCTACCAGCGCGCCAACAAGGTGAACCGCCACCCCTGGCTCGCCGACCTGCTCATCTGGCGCGCGAAGAAGAGCGAGCGGCTCGTGCGCCGCATGAGCGGCGTGCTCAACGAGACGAGCAACCCCGGCAACCTCGTGTCTTTCAAGGGCATGCTTAGACTGTTCACGGAGTAACACGCTCCGACCTGCGCCTGACCCCGGCGCGCCTACGAACTGCGAGCCACAAGCAGCATGTGCCAGCTCCTCGGAATGAACGGCAACACGCCGACGGACATCGTCTTCAGCTTCACCGGCTTCTGCACGCGAGCCGAGGAGCACAAGGACGGGTTCGGCATCGCGTTCTTCGAGGGCGCCGGCGTGCGGCTGTTCGTGGATGCGCAGAGCGCGCGCAACTCGCCGGTGGCGGAGATGGTGCGGCAGTACCCCATCCGCAGCGACAACATCATTGCGCACATCCGCAAGGCCACACAGGGCCGCATCGCGCTGGAGAACACGCACCCGTTCCAGCGCGAGCTGTGGGGACGCTACTGGGTGTTCGCGCACAACGGCGACCTGAAGCAGTTCAACCCGCGGTTGCATGCTTCCTTCAAGCCCGTGGGCAGCACCGACAGCGAGTTGGCTTTCTGCTGGCTGATGCAGGAGCTGTCGAAGTCGCATGCGAGCGTGCCGTCGATCGCCGAGCTCACCGCCACGCTGCGCGAGCTCGCGCCCCAGCTCGCGTCTCACGGCACCTTCAACTTCATGCTCAGCAACGGCGAGGCGCTGTGGGCGCATTGCTCGACGCGGCTTTGCTACATCGTGCGCCAGCATCCCTTCCGCGCGGCGACGCTGCAGGACGACGACATGAGCGTCGACTTCTCCCAGCACACCGCGGCGACGGATCGCGTCGCGGTGGTGGTGACGGAGCCGCTCACGCGCGATGAAGAGTGGATCGACTTCGAGCCTGGCGAGCTCAAGGTGTTCGCGGGCGGTGCGCCGTTGAACTGCTGAGCTTGTGCAGCTGCAACGCAGCCCATTCCGCGCGGTGTGCGAATGGCGTTGCGCGCACCCGGATTGCCGGAAGGTTGGTCCGCAACCCGTGAGTTCAGCGCCGGTTCTTGCGGCAAACTCCCGCGGCACCGCAACGAGGCTTTCGAGGACCTGCATCCCATGTCGCTGACCGCCACGCCCACGCCGAAGTTCGACGTCTTCTACAAGTACGACGCGCTCACGAGGCTGCTGTTCGACTACGCCGAATCGAACCCGCACATCGTCTCGCTGCACACCATCGGCAAGAGCCACGAAGGCCGCGACATCTGGGTCGTGACGCTCACCACTGCGGCCACCGGCATCGACACCGACAAGCCCGCCTTCTGGACCGACGGCAACATCCACGCCGCCGAGCTCACCGCGAGCACGGCCTGCCTCTACTACCTGCACCATCTCGTCACGGGATACGGCCGTGACCCGCAGATCACGCACCTGCTGGACACGCGCACCATCTACATCTGCCCGCGCCTGAACCCCGACGGTGCCGAGCTCGCCCTGGCTGACAAGCCGCGCCACATCCGCTCGTCCACCCGCCGCTATCCGTTCGAGGAAGACCCGGTGGACGGCCTCACGATGGAAGACGTGGACGGCGATGGCCGCGTGCTGTTCATGCGCATCCCCGATCCGCACGGCTCGTACAAGAAGTGCGCGCAAGACCCGCGGCTGATGGTGCCGCGCGAGCCCGGCGAGTTCGGCGGCGAGTACTACAGGCTCATGCCCGAAGGCACGCTCAAGCACTACGACGGCCTCACCGTGAGCGTGAACAAGGACGTGGAAGGGCTGGACCTCAACCGCAACTTCCCGAGCGGCTGGCGCCAGGAGTTCGAGCAGGTGGGCGCGGGCGCCTACCCGGCGAGCGAGCCCGAGGTGCGCGCGATGGTGGACTTCATCGTCAAGCACAAGAACATCGGCGCGGCCATCAGCTACCACACGCACAGCGGCGTCATCCTGCGGCCCATGGGCACGCAGAGCGACGACGACATGATTCCCGAGGACCTGTGGCTCATCAAGCGCTTCAGCGAGATCGGCGCGAAGACCACGGGCTACCCGGCGATCAGCATCTGGCACGACTTCAAGTACCACCCGAAGGACGTCATCAGCGGCACGCAGGACTGGGTCTACGAGCACCTGGGCGCGCTGTTCTGGGTGGTGGAGATGTGGTCGCCCAACAAGGAAGCGGGCATCACCGACTACAAGTGGATCGACTGGTTTCGCGACCATCCGGTGGAGGACGACCTCAAGCTGCTCAAGTGGAGCGACGAGCATTGCGAGGGCCAGGCCCACGTGGACTGGAAGCCCTTCCTGCATCCGCAGCTCGGCCAGGTGGAGATCGGCGGCTGGGACAAGATGAACTTCTGGCGCAACCCGCCAGCGCAGCTGCGCGAGCGCGAGGCTGCGCGCTTCCCGGCGTGGATGAACCAGATCGCGCTGAGCCTGCCCAAGCTCGAGCTCGTGCGCAGCGAGGTGCGTGCGCTCGGGCCCGACACCTGGCGCATCCGGCTGGCGGTGGCCAACAGCGGCTACCTGCCGGCCTACATCAGCAAGCGCGCGCTGGAGCGCAAGGTGGTGCGCGGCGTGATCTTCGAGATCCATCTGCCGCAGGGTGACCCGCTCATCACCCTCGTGAGCGGCAAGGAGCGCGAGGAAGGGCCGCAGCTCGAGGGCCACAGCGTGAAGATGACGCTGCAGGCGTTTCTGCCGACAAGAGAGATCACGGCTGATCGGGCAGTGCACGAGTGGGTGGTGAAGGCGCCCAAGGGCACACGCATCGCGTTGAGCGCGCGGGCCGATCGGGCCGGGGCGGTGAAGACGGAAGTGACGCTGGACTAGAAACGGGGCCCCTCAGTCGCTTCGCTCCTGCCCCCAAGGGGGGGCCGCCTGGCGGGCCGGCAAAGCCGGTCCCACGGGCGTGGCCTGATCGCGCTTGCCTTGGCTCGCTGCCCCGTGCTTGGTTGTAAATGCAGATGAGAATCGTTCGCAGTAACGATATACTGGCGGCCGCCCATGATTGCCGCCCGATCGATTCATCGCCATGCCGATGGCCTCACGCCCGCCCAACGCCGCGCGGCCGTGGGTGCCATCGTTGCACTGCATGCAGCGGGGGCGTGGGGGTTGATGCAAGTGCAGGCTGCGCGCGAGGTCGTGGCCGATGCGGCGCCGATCTTCGTATCGATGATTCGGCCTGCCGTCGAGCGCGCGCCGAACAGAACGCCCGTGCCCCTCGCGCCGCCGCCCATCCCGCGGAGCATCGTCACCGCCGCCCCGGCGCCTGAACCGGCACCGCCCGCGCTGGAGCCCGCGACACCACCGCCGCAAGAGCCACTGCAGACCTCGACGGTTCAAGCGCCGGCCGCGTCGATCGAATCACCGGCCCCCGCGCCGCCGCCAGAACCGCGCCAGATCCCGCCCTCCGCCGTGCAATACCTCGAAGCCCCCGTGCTCCAGGTGCCGCCTGCCTCTGCGCGAGCCGGCGAATCGGGCCGCAGCGTCGTGCGTGTCCTCATCGATGAGCAAGGCCTGCCGCGCACGGTGCAGCTCGCGCAGGGTTCCGGCTTCAAGCGCCTGGACGACGCCGCACTCGCCGCCGTGCGCCGCGCGCGCTTCCGCCCCTACACCGAGCGCGGCCAGCCCCAGGCGGGCTGGGCGCTCATCCCCCTGGTCTTCGAACTGGAGAAATGAGCATGGACACCGACACTGGCCTAGGCCACTTCATCGTGCAAAGCGATGCGCTGGGCAAGACGCTGCTGGCCATCCTCATCGCGATGTCGGCGCTTTCCTGGGCCATCCTGCTCGTGAAAGGCTTGAGCTTCATCGTGCGTCGCCGGCGCAGCGACCACTTCCTCAACCTGTTCTGGAACGCGGCCTCGCTCGATGCCGTCGCCAACGAGATCGCCACGCACGGCGCGGCCGACCCGTTCTCGCACCTCGCGAGCCATGCCATGCATGCACAGGCCCACCACGCCAGGTACGGCGCGGCCAAGCTGGAAGAAGCGGGCACCGTGACCGACTTCGTCACGCGCACCATCAAGAAGGTCCTCGACGAAGAAACCATGCGGCTGGAGAACGGCTTGACGCTGCTTGCCACCGTCGGTGCGACCGCCCCCTTCGTCGGCCTCTTCGGCACGGTATGGGGCGTGTACCACGCGCTCGCGGCCATCGGCGTGAGCGGCGCCGGCACCTTGGACAAGGTGGCCGGGCCCGTGGGTGAAGCACTGATCATGACGGGCCTCGGACTCGCGGTCGCCATCCCGGCGGTGGTCGGCTTCAACTGGCTCACGCGCGCCAACCGCGTGATGCTCGCGCGGCTGGACGCCTTCGCCTACGAGCTGCACACCTTCGTCGCCATGGGCCAGCCGCTGGGCGCGGACGCATCGCCGCCCGCGCGCGTGCATGCAATCCCCAGGGCTCGCGTCGCCCACGCCTGAAACGCAAGGAGTACCCCATGGCCTTCGCCAGTTTCGACTCACGCCATGCCGCTGCGCCGCTGTCGGAGATCAACATGGTGCCGCTCATCGACGTGATGCTCGTGCTGCTGGTGATCTTCATCATCACCGCCCCATTGCTCACGAATGCCGTGAAGCTGGAGTTGCCCAAGGCGAGTTCGCAGGTGAACACGGTCAAGGTTGAGAAGATCGACTTCGCCATCGATGCGCAGGGGGCGCTCTTCTGGAACGGGGAGCCAGTGAACCGCGCCGAGGCGGCACGCCGCTTCGCGGCCGAGAGCCGCAAGTCGCCGCAGCCGGAGGTGCATCTGCATGCCGACCAGGCGGTGGCGTATCGCGTGGTGGCGCAGGCACTGGCCGATGCGTCGCGTGCCGGGCTCACGAGGGTTGGCTTCGTGAGCGAACCTGAAGCGGGCGCGGCGCAATGAGCGAGCACGCCCTGAAACCTCCCTCGGTCCACAGGCGGGGGGCCATGTCACCACCCCCGCAGCCTGCGCCGCAGCGCCGCGTCCACCACATCCGCAGCGACGAGCTCTTCGCCGGCGCGAACGAAGTGCACATCGAGCATGGCGGCGCGCTGTACCGGCTGCAGCGCACGTCGCTCGGCAAGTTGATCCTCACCAAGTAGCGATGCGCACGCTCAACGCAACTCTCACCGAAGGCCAGCGGCGCGCGCATTGGCTCAAGACGCTCACGCAGTGGCACTGGGTGAGCTCTGCGATGTGCCTGATGGGCATGCTGCTCTTCAGCTTCACCGGCATCACGCTCAATCATGCGGCGCAGATCGAATCGAGGCCCGTGGTCGCCTCGAGAAGGGCGCAGGTGCCGATGCAACTGCTGGCCCCGGCGGACGCCACCAGGAAGTCCGCGCCGCTGAGCCCCGGGTTGACGCGCTGGCTGCACCACGAAATCGGCGTCGACGCCGAAGGCCGCGAGGCCGAATGGTCGCCCGGCGAGATCTACCTGTCGCTGCCACGTCCGGGTGGCGACGCCTGGCTGCGCATCGATCGGACCAGCGGCGAGTTGGAGCACGAGGTGACCGACCGCGGCTGGCTCGCCTTCGCCAATGACCTGCACAAAGGCCGTCACACCGGGCTCGCGTGGAGCTGGTTCATCGACCTCTTTGCCGCGGCCTGCCTCGTCTTCAGCGTGTCGGGCCTCCTGATCCTCAAGCTGCGCGCCAGCAAGCGCGCCGCCACCTGGCCCGTCGTCGGACTGGGTACGGCCGTGCCTTTGCTGCTCGTCATGGCCTTCATTCACTGAGACGCCACAAGGAGCTGTCGTCCATGCGTTTGCACTATTCCCTCGCGCTCGGCGCCGCTATCGGCCTGCCGGTGCATGCCGCCGAACTGGCCGTGAAGCTCGAATTGCCGCGGCTGGCGGTGGCCGAATACCACCGGCCCTACACGGCGATCTGGATCGAGCGCGCCGACCAGGGCGTTGCGGCCAACCTCGCCGTCTGGTACGACCTGAAGAAGAAGGACAACGAGGGCAGCAAGTGGCTCAAGGACATGCGCACGTGGTGGCGCAAGAGCGGCCGCGAGATGCAGATGCCGGTCGATGGCTTGAGCGGCGCGACACGAGCAGCAGGCGAGCACAGCCTGTCCTTCGCGGGTGCGCAGTCGCCGTTGGACAAGCTGCCGGCCGGCGATTACGCGCTGGTCGTCGAAGCCGCGCGCGAAGGTGGCGGCCGCGAGGTGGTGCGCGTGCCCTTCCAGTGGCCGCCCAAGGCTGCGCAGTCGGCGAGCTCCGTTGGCGAGCATGAGCTGGGCATGGTGCGCGTGGAGCTCAAGCCATGAGGCGCGCGCGTTCGACGGCGACCATGCGCTGGCTCTTGTGCGCCGCACTGCTCGTCGCAGGCATCGGCACGGCACAGGCCCACCGCGCCTGGCTGCTGCCCTCGGCCACCACCTTCTCCGGCAAGGAGCCGTGGGTCACGGTCGATGCCGCCGTCTCGACCGACATCTTCTACGCCGACCACAACCCGATGCGGCTCGAAGGCCTGAGCATCACCGCGCCCGATGGCAGCCGCGTCGCGCCGGTAAACGTGGGCAACGGCCGCTTCCGCAGCACCTTCGACGTGAAGCTGGCCCAGCCGGGCACCTACAAGCTCGCGGTGGTCAGCGAATCGGCCATGGCGAGCTACACGCTCCATGGTGAAACCAGGCGCTGGCGCGGCGCGGCGCAAGCGCTGGAAAGAGAGATTCCGTCAGGCGCGCAAGACGTGAAGCTCACGCACATGCAAAGCCGCAACGAGGTCTTCGTCACGGCGGGCAAGCCAAGCGATGGCGTGCTCGCAACCACGGGCGTGGGCCTCGAGCTGCGGCCCGTCACGCATCCCAACGACCTCGTGGCCGGCAGCGCGGCGAGTTTCGTGCTGACGCTGGACGGCCAGCCCGCGAGCGGCGTCGACGTGCTGGTCATCCCGGGCGGCGTGCGCTATCGAGATCGGCTGGACGAGATCAAGGTGGTGACCGATGCGACGGGCCGCTTCAGCATCCGCTGGCCGGCCGCCGGCATGTACTGGCTCGGTGCCACCCACGGTGCCGCGGGGCCGATGGAAGGAGGGGGCAGTGCCGATGTTCCCGCCCGCCGCGCCAGCTACTCCGCCACCTTCGAGGTCTTGCCGCAGTGATCGCTGCGTCGTGAAGGGAGTGCCGTGAAGCGGGTGTTGGTACCGACCGCGATCGAGCGCAACGCGCCGCCGGGCAATGCACGCATCCAACAGCTCGATGGCCGCACCATGGGCACGAGCTGGTCGGTGAAGGCCGTCGGTGGCGACGCGGCCGTGCTGCGCGAAGGCATCGAGCAATGCCTCGATGCCGTGGTGCGCGAGATGAGCCACTGGGAGCCGGCGTCGTCGCTCTCGTGCTTCAACGCCGCGCCCATGGGCGCCTGGTGCGAGCTGCCACGCGACTTCTTCGAGGTGCTGTCGCAGGCGGTGCACATTGCCGACCAGACCCACGGCGCCTACGACCCCGCCGCAGGTGCATTGGTCGACCTCTGGGGCTTCGGTCCACCAGGCCCCGTGCTGTCGGCGCCCGCCGAGGACGACATCGCGGTGGCGCGCAAACGCAGCTGCTGGCAGCGCCTGGAGCTCGACCCCGCGCGACGCCGCGTGATGCAAGCAGGTGGCGTCCGCCTCGACTTCTCGGCCATCGCCAAGGGCTTCGCCGTCGATCGCGTGTCGCAGTGGCTCAGCGAGAACGGCGCGAGCCATCATCTCGTCGAGATCGGCGGCGAGTTGCGCGGCTGCGGCATGAAGCCCGATGGCCAGCCCTGGTGGGTGGCGCTGGAGCCGCCGCTGCCACACAAGGGTGCCTTCGGCGCAGCCCCCGGGCACCTCGTGGCGCTGCACGGCTTGGCCGTCGCGACCTCGGGCGACTATCGGCGCTTCTTCGTCAATGGCGACGTGATGCGCAGCCACACCATCGACCCGCGCAGCGGCCGGCCGATCGACCATGGGCTCGCGTCGGTGTCGGTGCTGCATGCGCAATGCATGCTGGCCGATGCATGGTCGACGGCGCTGATGGTGATGGGGCTCGACGAAGGCCTGGCGCTTGCGAACGCACGCGGTATCGCGGCGGTGTTCATGCAGCGGGTGGAAGACGGCTTCCTGGAGCGAATGAGCAAGGCCTACGTCGCGCAGCTTGCTTGAAGTGGGTGTCTTCGCATCGCCCCTACATCCGGCTCCACTGCCGAAGCAGGTTGTGATAGTGCCCGGTGAGCGCCACCACCTCTTCGCATTCGCCGACGCGCACCCGCAGCTTCTGGATGGCCTGGTCGAGCTCGAACAACATCGCGCGCTGGCCCGCATCGGGCACCATGCTCTGCGTCCAGAAGAAGGACGCGATCCGCGAGCCACGCGTGACCGGGGCCACGCGGTGCAGGCTGGAGGCCGGGTAGACGATGAGGTCGCCTGCCGGCAGCTTCACCTCGTGCGTCCCGTAGGTGTCCACCACCACCAGCTCGCCGCCGTCGTAGTCCTGCGGTGCCGAGAGGAACAGCGTGGACGACACGTCGGTGCGCATGGGCAAGGCGCAGCCGGGCACGGCGCGGATGGCGCCGTCGATGTGCAGGCCGTAGTGCTCGCCGTCCTCGTAGCGGTTGAACAACGGCGGCGACGTGCGAAGCGGCAGTGCTGCCGACACGAAGAGCGGGTGCTTCGCCAGCGCCGCGAGGATGATGGCCCCGAACCGCGCACCGACCGGCGAATCCGCAGGCAGCTGGCGGTTGCGCTTCACCTGCGCGCCTTGCGGACCGACGGTCGCACGGCCGTCGGTCCAATCGGCCGCGCCCAGCGCATCGCGGCATTGCCGCACCTCGTCGGGCATGAGCAGGTTCGGGATGTGCAGCAGCATGGCGTCAGAACTTCATGTTGGCCGTGAGATACGCCGAGCGCGGCACGCCGGGCATGTAGCGCTTGCCGCTGTTGTTCACGCTCGCGATGTATTCCTTGTCGAAGAGGTTGTTCAGGTTCAGCTGCAGCGACAGCTGCTTGTTCATCTCGTACGAGGCCATCGCATCGAACACCCAGTACGACGGCGCGCCCGTCAACCCGCTTTGCGCCGTGGTGAACTGCGTGACGCTCGACCGCACCGTCGAATCCACGTAGCGTCCGCCACCGCCCAGCGCCAGGCCCTTGATCCCGAAGGGCTGCTCGCAGGTCGTCCACGCGGTGAACGACAGC
This sequence comes from uncultured Comamonadaceae bacterium, assembly GCA_966211955.1. Taxonomy (GTDB): domain Bacteria; phylum Pseudomonadota; class Gammaproteobacteria; order Burkholderiales; family Burkholderiaceae_C; genus Albitalea. The sequence continues at coordinate 45,036 of CBIHOF010000002.1, forward strand.
CTGGGCGTCCACTGCAGCAGGCCGCCCTGCGTCGGATTGGCGGCACCGGTGAATCCGCTGATGACCCTGGCGTCCATGTAGGCGAGGCCGAGGCTCACGTCCCACGCCGGGGTGATCTGACCGGCCGCGCTCAGCTCCACGCCCTGCACCCGGCGCTTGCCAACCTGCGTGTAGGTGTTGGGGTCGATCGCGTCTTGCACCAGCTCGTTCCTGTTTTCGCTGCGGTAGATGGACGCTGCCACCGCGAGCCGGTTGTCGAACCAGTCCCACTTCGTGCCGGCTTCGAGGTTGAGGCCGCGCTGCGGCGCATACCCCGCGTTGTTGGCATTGCTGGCCGCCGCGCTCAGGGTGAAAGCCGCGCTGCCCGGCGGCAGCTGCGAGTTGGCCACCGAGAGGTACACGCTGCCATGGGGCGCAGGCTTGTAGAGCGCCCCGAGCTTCAGGCTCACGAGGTCGTCCTTCAGGCTCAACGCGCTCGGGATGGGCGTTCCCACCGGCAGCGTCGGGTTGGCTGCGGCGGTGGCGAGCGTCACGCCGTTGAAGTCGGTGCTGAAACGCTCCCAGCGGATGCCGGCGTTGAGCTTGAGCCGCTCGGTCACCGCCAGCGTGTCGAAGGCATACAGCGCCGCCGTGAGCGTGCTGCCTTTGCTGTAGGCGCCGGTGGGCACGAGGTTGATGGCGGGGAAGCCATCGCCGGTGTTCGGCGCATGCAGGTTGGCCACCGGCAGCGTGCCGGCGGACGCGAGCGTGGGCGTCGCCTGCTTTTCGTGGATGAACTCGATGCCGCCGCTGAAGCCGTGCGTCAGGCCCGCGGTGTCGAACTCGGTCGCGAGGTTGGTCTGGTTGGTGAGGATCTGGTTCGAGCGCTGCGCAATCTGCCGCGAGCGCAGCACCGTCCATCGCGACGGGTCCGCATCGCAGGCGTTGAACCAGCCGCGGTTGCAGCTCGCGCCGTCAGCGGACGTCGTGCCGCTGAGTCCGCCGATGACGTAGGTCTGGCGCGATCGACCCAGTCGCGTGGTGTTGGTGAGCACACTCCCCGAGCCGAAGTCATGCTCGACCCTGGTCGTGACCATGTCGACCAGCGTGTGGTTGAAGTCGTCGAGCGAGCCGTAGTAGTTGTGGCGGTCCACAGGCGCGAGCGTCTTGCCCGCGAGTGCGCCGCCCGTCGCGAAGGCTGCATCGCTGAAGCCTTCGAGACCGATCGTCGGCAGCCCGCCATCGGGCCGGTTGCGCGCTTCCGTGTGCAGGTAGAAGACGCTGAATCGGGTGGGGGTGCCCAGGCCGACGGTGAGCGAAGGCGCGATGCCGAAGCTGCGGTTCTTCACCGCATCGCGGCCGGGCACGCCGCCTTCGTCCTTCATCAGGTTCAGCCGCACGGCAGTGCCGGGCAGGCCGAGGTCGAGCGTGCGGTTGATGTCGGCCGTGGCGCGCACGCGGTTCGCGCTGCCCAGCATCACACTCGCGCTGGCGGCGTTGCGCCGCGTGGGCGCCTTGGTGACGAGGTTGATGTAGCCCGACGATGCGCCTCGCCCGTTGTCCGCGCCCGACGGGCCCTTCACCACCTCGACTTGGTCGATGTTGAACATGTCGCGCGAGACAGCGCCCAGGTCGCGGATGTTGTCCACGAAGATGCTGGCCGAGGTGTCGAAGCCCCGCATCACCACCGCGTCGCCCGTCTGCGTGCTGCCGTTCTCGCCCAGGAGCAGCGTGATGCCCGGGCTGTTGCGCAGTGCTTCGCTCAGGGTCGATGCGGCCTGCTGCTGGATCAACTCGCGCTTGATGACGGTGATGGTCTGTGGCGTGTCCACCAGCGGCTGCGTGAACTTGGGGCTGGCGACGTTGTCGGCCTTGTAGGGGTTCTCGGCGGCTGCGCGGGCCTTGATCTCGGGCAGCGTCGTTTCAGCAGCGGGTGCGCTCTGTGCCATCACCGCGCCTGGCGCGAAGGCGGCGAATGCGATCGCGGCGCCGCGATTCAAAAAGGCGTTCGGCGCGAGCGCGTGCTTGCGGCTGCGGATGTGAGCCATCGGTCGTTTCTCCTGGTCATGGCGACAGTCAAGGGTTGGCTGGCGTTCTGCCGCTGGCCCGACCGGGGGTCGTGACGCAGGAGATCAGAGGGCTGGCTGGCGCGCGGCATCCTGGGCCGCGCAAGGTCGCGAATGATAATGATTCTCAACTGATGGCGTCAAGCCACGCAGCAAGAGGCTCATCCGGCATGTGCCTTGCCGGTCATTCCTGACGCGGCCGGCACGGCCGAAGGAGTCAGCGATGCGACACAGCCAGCCCTTGCTTCTTCAACTCTCGCTTGTGGGCGCCGTGAGCACCGGCCTGCTGGCCGCGTGCGGCTCCGCACCACCGCCCGCAAGCAGCACGGCCTCGACAGCCGCGACGGCCGCGTCCACCCCCGCCGGGGCCAAGGCATTCGCCGAGATCAAGCCCACCGCTGGCCAGACCGCGTCAGGCATCGCGTGGTTCGAGCAGCGCGGCGAGCAGGTGCAGGTGACGGCGCGCGTGAGCGGCCTCAAGCCCGGGCAGGAGCATGGCTTCCACGTGCATGAAAAGGGCGATTGCTCGGCCGCGGATGCGAGCAGCGCGGGTGGCCACCTGAACCCCGGGGCCAAGCCGCATGGCGCTGCGGGTGCCGAGCATCACGCCGGCGACATGCCCTCGCTTTCGGCCGATGCATCGGGGGTGGCCAAGGTGCAGTTCATGGTGCCCGGCACCGTGACCGGCTCGGGCGCGGGCGACTTCGTCGGCAAGGCCGTGGTCGTGCATGCCGACCGCGACGACTACACGACGCAGCCCGCCGGCAACTCCGGCGCGCGCATCGGCTGCGGCGTGATCCTGGTGCCGACGACGCAGAGCAAGCCGGGGGCACCCAAGGGCGTGCCGAACGAGATGTAGTTCAGCCGCGCGGCTTCGTGCGCGCCGGGTCGTGCTGCTCGTGCCATTGCGCGAGCGAGAAGTCCGGGTACTCGTCGAAGTGGGGGTCACCCGGCCTGCCTTCCGGCCGCACCCAGTTGGCGCGTGAGCCGAGCATCATGTGCACGCTGTGCGGCGGCAGCGGCAAGGGCGTGTCGATGGCGCTCGCGTGCGGATGCACGAGCTCGGGCCAGGTCGGGTCGTACAGCCACAGGGCACTGCCGCATTCACCGCAGAAGTGGCGTTGGCCGGTGCTTTGCTCGAACGAGCCGTCGGGCTGCTCGATGCGGGCCTCGTACACCCGCAGATGCGCTTCGCCCTTCACCTTCAGCGTCGCGAAGTCGGCACCGAGGTTGATCGCATAGCCGCCCGCGCCGGCCGTCTTGCGGCAGATGGAGCAATAGCAGCGCATGAAGGGCATGGGCTCGCGCGACTCCACGCTGAAGGTGATGCGCTTGCAATGGCAGGAGCCTTGGAGGTGCATGGGTGCGGTCCTTTCTCGTGGGTCGGGTCGTCTGGGCGGCGCAATGCTGGCATGGGACGGCGCGCTTGGACCACAGAGGACACAGAGAGACCACAGAGGACACAGAGCTTTGCATTGCCACTTTGTCCTCTGTGTTGAAGAGTGGGCCGTACAGAACGCACAACCCACCCGCAGGCGCCCGCCCTACGCCGCCAGCCGGCTCAGGCTCTCCACCGTCTCGATGCAGGCCCGCGCCGCTTCCTCGCCCTTGACCACGAAGTGACGCGTGAAGAACTCGCGGTGCACCTCGTGCTCATGGAAGTCCTTCGGCGTCAGCACGGCCGACATGATCGGCACATCGGTGTCCAGCTGCACCCGCATGAGCGCGGCGATCACCGTCTCGGCGACGAACTCGTGGCGATAGATTCCGCCGTCCACCACGAAGCCGCTGGCCACGATGGCGGCATAGCGCCCGGTCTGCGCGAGCCGCCGCGCATGCAACGGGATCTCGAAGGCGCCGGGCACCTCGAACACGTCCACCTGCTCGCGCGGTATTCGGTGCCGCGCCAGTTCGGCGATGAAGGCGTCGCGTGCCTGGTGGACGATGTCGGCATGCCATCGCGCATGCACGAAGGCGAATCGCGAGCCAAGCCCAGCGCGCGGGGCGCCGGTCGAATCGCGGGACAGATGCTGGTGAAGATGGGACTGATTCATGGTGTTTCCTTGACGGAAGTGATTGCCAGAATCAGGGCGCACGAAGGCCGCGGCCCCACCGCCGGCGAGCCGGAGGCGAGGACGAGTGCCACTCGCGCTCTCTTTCATCCGGACTGTGACCGTCGGCTTCGGGATCTCACCGAATCTGCTGACCCCGGCTGGTTTGCACCAGCCGGGCGCTCGCGGGCTTGTGCGATGCGTACTGCCATCGCCATCACCGCCGGTGGGGAATTTCGCCCCGCCCTGAGAACGCTTTGCCGCCGGCCGAAGCCGTTGGCACACCGATCATAGGTCTGTCGACAAATCCCCCGCCCGGGTCAGTCTTCGAGGTTTTCGTGGTGCGCACGCGCGCCGCGCTTCCAGTACGCCGCCGCACGGATGTTGTGGCGCGGCACGCCCTTGTCCTCGACCAGGATGCGGCGCAGCACCACCATGGCGGACGCCTCGCCCGCGCACCATGCATAGCCTTCACCAGCGGGCAGCTGCAAGGCATGCACGGCGTCCACCAGCGCATCGGTGGAGTTCACCCACTGCACCTCGGCCGATGCCGTGGTGCGGAAGTCGCGGCGGTCCGCCAGGTCATCGGTCAGGCCGATGACGATGGCGCGCGCGCCCGACGGCAGTTCTTCGAGCCGGCGTGCGATGGCAGGCAGGGCGGTCTCATCGCCGATCAGCAGGTGCCAGTCGTAGTCTGTCGGGATGACGAAGGAGCCACGCGGGCCGGCCACGACAGCGGTGTCGCCGGGCTTCGCGCTCGCAGCCCAAGCCGCCGCGGGGCCGTCGCCGTGCAGCGCGAATTCGATGCTCAGCTCGCGGGCCTGCGCGTCGAAGTGCCGGGGCGTGTAGTCGCGCCGCACCGGCTCGCCGCCCGCGTCGCCGAGAATGAGCTTGATGTGGTCGTCAAACGAAGCGCTGATGAAATCCGCGAGGCTGTCGCCGCGCAGCACGATGCGGCGCGTGTGCGGCGTGGGCGCCTCCACGCGCGCGACCTCGAGCTCGCGCCGCTTGATCTCGTGGCGCACGCGCTGCACACGAGAGACGGAAGGCGGCGCGACGGTGTCGATGATGCTCATGCGATGCAATCCCTGAATGGTTGACAATGTCTCCTATCATGAAGAAATCAGTTGATAATGTCAACCATGTGGGCAAGCATGGCGACGACGACGTGCTGGAACTCGTCCATGCTGTCATGCACCTCTACCGCTCCGAGCAATACCAGGTGCTGCGCGACGGCCCGCATGACGTGACGCACATGGAGAGCAAGGTGCTCGGCTTCTTCGGCCGGCACCCCGGCTCGACGCTGAGTGACCTGGTGCAGCACAGCGGCCGCGACAAGGCCCAGCTCGCCCGGCTCATCAAGAGCCTGCGCGAGCGTGGCCTGCTCGACACGCAGGCCGACGAGAACGACCGCCGCAACCTGCGGCTGTCGCTCACCGCGGACGGCCAGGCGGTGCAGCGCGCGTTGCAGCAGCAGGCGAAGAAGGTCAGCGCGAAAGCGGTGGCCGGTCTGTCCGCAGATGAGCGCGATCAGTTGCGCGCGTTGTTGCAGCGTGTGCGGCACAACCTCGACGGCGGCTGAGCGGCCCAACTGGACGCCACATGAAAAAGGCCCGCCGATTCGGCGGGCCTTGATCGCAGATCCCAGAGGTGCCGAGGAACTCAGCGCCGCTTGGCCATGAAGTTGCCGTCCGTCGGCAGCACCGTCGGGTCGTGGTACGTGCCCGCCCCCGTGCCCGCCAGGAAGTTCAGCGTGCCGGTGGACGTCGTGCCGTCGGTCATGCTGAACGTGAAGGCGCCGGTGGCCGGGTCGGTGATCGACAGGCTGCAGCTCACGAACGACCCGCTCGCGCGACGCTGGCACGACACCGTCCCGGTGGACGCGTAGAAGATCGTGATGCCGTTGGCGACCGTCGCCTGTGCCGAGTCCTTCACGTCCCAGGTGCCCTGGTAGGACCCTGCGGTGAGGGTCCACGGCGTCGACGGGTCTTCCGTCGGCACGCCCAGTTGCGTCAACAGCGCGTTGGCGCCGGCCAGGTTCAGGCGAACACTGTTGATCACGCCCAGCTTGCTCTGGTACCCCGCGTAGATCAGCCCGCCGCGCTCGACGAAGACGCGGTTGTAGTTGAGCGGGGCGGCTTGCACCGGCGCATTGCTCAGCGTCAGCACGCGCGCATCACCCAGGTTCTGGATGGCGTAGGTGCCGGTGCCGATGGCAGTGCAGTTGCGCGTCGAGCCGTTGTTGAAGCGCTCCTTGCACGCGTAGAAGGTGACGGCGTTCGCCCCCGTTCCCTTGAACGCGACGCGCAGGCGGGTGTTGGTGGTGAAGAAGCCGGGTGCCGGGCCTGCGCCCACGAGCGCCGTGCCCAGCGTGCCGATGCTCAAGGTGCTGTTGCCCCACCACTCATTCGTCGGGCCGCTGCTATAGGTGACACCGCCGTAGACGAAGCTGCCCGGCGCAAACACGCAGGGCGTGCCGCTGGCCAGCGCGATCATCTGCTCAAGCGTGGTGGTGTTGGTGCCGTTGCCGCTGGTTTCGGTCGAGTTGCACGCGACGCCCGCAGCCTGCGTTGCCGCGACACCACCTGCCGAGACCGCAGCGCTGTATTGCGCCACCACGTTGTTGACGCCCGCCGGGTCCGAGGCACCGGGGTAGTAGGCAATCGCCTCGGTGAGCGCGGTGCCGGTCTGGTAGTAGGCCTTCGATCCGCTCGGGAAGGTGGCACTGCCCAGAACCGCCACGTCCGAGATGAACAGGTTCAGGTAGCCAGCGGCGCGCATCTCCGCATAGACGCTTGCCATCGTGCGGCCCGAGATGTCGATGGTGGCGCGGTTGGACTTGCCGGTCTCCAGGCCATCGCAATAGCTGTAGGTGCTGTTGCCTGCGGCGTCGCGAACGCTGTTGGTGTTCTCGAAGTTGATCGGGCAGGCTGTCCAGGCCGTACCGTTCCAGTGCAGGTCGGCATTGCGGGCGGGGTCGGAGCCGGTTCCCCAGTGGGCCACGCTGCCGCCCACGGCGCGGCGCTTGCGCTCGACGTACTTGAAGTTGTTGGTCGAGTCGGGCGTGGCCTGCGCCACCGAGCTCGTGAAGCTGCGGACGTAGTAATTCGCAGCGTCCGTGAACGTGAGCTGCCGCAGGCTGGCCGTCGCCTCGGGCGTCACCGGAGTGACCGCGCCGGGATTCGCGTTCTGGTTGTTCACCGCGACCACGACCGGCATGGCGCCGGCGCTCAGGCCGGAGGTCGTCACCAGCGTCTGCGCGGCCGCGGCGAGGGCCGCTTCCTTGTCCGCGGGCGTCGCAGCCGATGCCACGGCCGTGCTGCTCACGGCGGTCACCACATCGGGCAGCAGGTCCAGCAGCTTGGTCTGGACGGCCTTGTCCACGTCGGCACTCGTGATGGTCTTGCCGTCGCTCGCGGTGGTCCCGACGGCCGATGCCACGGCGCTGGCTTGCGCCTGCGTGGTCACCACCAGCAGGCGGGCCACGGTGGCGGGGTCGATGCTGCCGTCGGTCGGGGCGGCGGTCTTGCTGAAGTCCTGGAAGAGCGAGGCGGTGATGCCGGTGGCGTCCTGCACCGTCTTGGCGGCGGCTGCAGTGCTCGTGCCGGTGGAGGCCACCGTCTGCTGCACGAGCGTCGTGAGCGGCGAGATCACGGCGGCCTGGTCGGCCGGCGCGGACATGGTGTAGGCCACGCTTACCGCGCCATGGTCGGCGTCCACGGCATCCGTGCCGACGACCGCGATGATGGCGTACTTGCCGAGGTCGGCGTTGGGCACGTCCAGCGTCACGCTGCCCGATGCATTGGTCTTGCCCTGCGTCTCATCGCTGTCGCACTTGCCGTTGCCGTTCTTGTCCAGGCAGACGGTGGCATTGGCGATGGGGCCATCGACGACGGTCGTGCTCATCGGCGTCGTCGTTGGCGTCTGCGGTGCGGGGGTGCTGCTGCCACCGCCGCAACCCGCCAATGCCAGCAGCACGCTGCCGGACACGGCCAAACCCACCCTGCTCATTCGGATCTTCTTCATTCATTCCCTCGAAATGTTGTTGACGTCGTCGTGCCTCGCCCGGGGCTGCAGCGTGGCGTTGCGAACCATAGCGGGCATGTGCTCAACCGTCGCGTGAAGGAAGTCGCGGGCCGCGACAAAAAGCATGGGGCGTTGCGCGGCAGATGAATCCGACCACGGTGGCGGCCGCTGCAGGGTCAGGTGGCAGACAGGTTGCGCCCCGCTGCGCGGCAGCTCGCGGGACAATGCGGCATGCGCATCGAACACATCCGACAACGCCTGCGCGCGCTCGGGGCCAAGCCCATCCACGAGCAGCGCGTGCTGCGACTGTGGTCGCAGGCCTTGCCGCAAGACGGCGGCAAGCGGCGGCCCGAGGACTTCCTGCCGCTTGAGCTGCGCGAGGCGCTGCCGGCGATCACCGCGGAGCTGGCTGGGCTTGCGACGCTGCGCTCCGAGCACCCTGGCGAAGACGGCTCCGCCCGCCTGCTGGTCGAGCTCGGCGATGGCCAGACGGTGGAAAGCGTCCTGCTGCCGCGCGACGGCCTGTGCGTGTCCACGCAGGTCGGCTGCGCGGTGGGTTGCGTTTTCTGCATGACCGGCCGTGAAGGCCTGCTGCGGCAGGTGGGCAGCGCCGAGATCGTCGCGCAGGTGGCACTCGCGCGCACGCGCCGTGCGGTGAAGAAGGTGGTGTTCATGGGCATGGGCGAGCCTGCCCACAACCTCGACAACGCGCTCGAAGCCATCGAGCTCCTGGGCACGGCAGGCGCCATCGGCCACAAGAACATCGTGTTCTCCACCGTCGGCGACGAGCGCGTCTTCGAGCGCCTGCCGCAAGGCGTGGTGAAGCCGGCGCTGGCGTTGTCACTGCACACGACCAAGCCCGACTTGCGCATGAAGCTCTTGCCGCGTGCGCCACGCATCGACCCGCAAGACCTCGTTGACGCCGGCGAGCGCTACGCCCGCGCCACCGGCTACCCGATCCAGTACCAGTGGACGCTGATCGACGGCGTGAACGACGGCGAGGACGAGATCGAAGGCATCGTGCGGCTGCTCAAGGGCAAGTACGCGCTGATGAACATGATCCCGTACAACACCGTGGCCGACCTCGACTTCAAGCGCCCAAGCTGGGAGCGCGCCGCCGAGATCGCGCGCACGCTGCACCGCCGCGGCATCCTCACCAAGCTGCGCCAATCGGCGGGGCAGGACGTGGATGCGGGCTGCGGCCAGCTGCGTGCACGCGAGGTGCGCGTGCCGGTCGCGAGCCTCTCGCGGCGTGGCCGATCAGAACCGAACGCGCAGGCCGGCGGCTAGCGTGTTCGCGTTCGTGAGGCCGCTGACCTTGTCGTTCATGTAGACGCCATACACGTCGGTCAGCTTGGACATCGTGTAGTCGTAGCCGAGCGTGAGTGTCTTGTTGGTGGTGTCCAGCCCCGCCACGCGGGCGCGCGCCGTGCCGTACTGGGCGAGCACCCGGCCCGGGCCTGCCGGCACCGCGGCGCCGAAGTTCCAGATGCGGGTCTTGTCGCCCACGGTGGCCGCGGTGCTCACCTCGTCGTACTGCGCGTACAGCTTGGCCACGGGCAGCTGGTAGGACGTGCCCAGCTGCCATGCGGTCTGCGAGGTGAAGCCGGCCGGCGCGCCGAAGGCGCCGTTCTTCACCTTCTGCCAGGCCGCGGCGGCGGCGAAGGGGCCGTTGAAGTACAGCGCGTTGCCGCCGAAGTTCTTACCCTGCGCGCCGGGTGCGCCTTCGCCCAGGTTGGCGATGAGGTTCCAGCTCAGGCCGTCGTAGTCGGTACTGGCATAGGCCACCGAGTTGTTCCAGCCGGTGTCGCCGAGGAAGGCCGGCATGGTGGCCGCCGGCGTGAAGAGCTGGCGGATGCTGGGCGAGAAGCCGAAGGAATCGCCGAAGGCATTGAACAGGAGCGTGGAGACGAACAGCGGCGTGGTGTTGCGCCCGAGCACCGTGGTGCCGAACGCGCCCGACAGCCCCACGTAGGCGTCACGCGCCCAGAAGGCATCGCCGTTGAAGCGGCCCGGGCCGCCGCTGTCCAGGCGCAGGAAGTGGTCGAGCGCGAACTTGGCCTTCAGCCCGCCGCCCAGGTCTTCGGTACCGCGAAAGCCGATGAAGCTCGTGGACATGTTGCCGCTGTCCGCGCGCCAGGTCTTCGCGCCGCCGGGGCTCTGGAACTGCCCGGCCGACATGTCCAGCAAGCCGGTGATGGTGACGTTCTGGGCTTGCGCGCCGAAGGCAGCAAGACAGGCGAGCGAGCCGAGCGTCAGGCGGGGACGAAAGCGGGTCATGGGGGCTCCGTGTTCCGAGAAGGTGGGGGACGTGTACGGGGAATCCCGCGATTCTGTGACAAGACGCCACGCAGCTCGGTATTTACCCGCGCAAAACACGGTGCGATCGCACGCCGCGTTTGCTTCACGCCACAAGTTTTGGAGGTGAGCGCTCTACGGATTCTTGGAGAATGCCTGCAGCCTCAACGGCCCGGTTCCTGGGCCCCGAAGAAAGCATCCATGGACCTCTCCATCAACGGCCGGCAGCGCGCCATTCCCGAGGGCGCGACCGAGCCCGACATGCCCTTGTTGTGGGTGCTGCGCGATGTGCTCGACATGACCGGCACCAAGTTCGGCTGCGGCGTCGCGGCCTGTGGCGCCTGCACGGTGCACATCGACGGCCAGGCGGTGCGTTCGTGCGTCACGCCGGTGAGCGCCGCACTCGGCAAGCCCGTTCGCACCATCGAGGCGCTGGGCAGCGCGGAGCAGCCGCATGCCCTGCAGAAGGCGTGGATTGCACACCAGGTGCCGCAGTGCGGCTACTGCCAGAGCGGCATGCTGATGGCCGCCGCCGCGCTGCTCGCCAAGAACGCCAACCCGAGCGACGACGACATCGACAACGCCATCACCAACATCTGCCGCTGCGGCACCTACCCGCGCATCCGGGAAGCGATCAAGACCGCGGCGCGCGAGATGCATGGCGGCGCGGCCAACTCGGCCAAGTCGCGCAACGCGGCGACGGCCGCACCCACCAACGCACCGGGGAAGGCACTGTGAAGCGCCGTACCCTTTTGTTGAGCGGCCTGGGCGCCGCGGGTGCCCTGCTCGTAGGCTGGGGCGTGATGCCCATGCGCAGCCGCATGGGTGGCGTGGACACCATGCCCGCGGCCGATGGGCAGGTGGGCCTCAACGGCTGGATCAAGATCGCCGCCGACGGCACGGTGATGCTCGCCATGCCGCGCAGCGAGATGGGCCAGGGCGTGTACACCGCGCTCGCCATGCTCGCCGCCGAGGAGCTGGACGTGCCGATGTCGCGCGTCATGCTCGTGCAGGCGGGTCATGAGTCGATGTACGGCAACGTCGCGAGCTTCACCGACTCGTTGCTGCCCTTCCACCCGAGCGAGCGCGAGCCCGGCGCCGAGACACGCACCGTCAAGGCGGCGCAGTGGGTGGTGAGCAAGCTCGCGCGCGAGCTGGGCATCAACCTCACCGGCGGCTCGTCGAGCGTGAGCGACGCGTGGGATGTGCTGCGCCTGGCCGCGGCCACGGCGCGCTCGCAGCTCGTCAACGCTGCGTCCTTGCAATGGAAGCAACCTGCGGCCGAGATCACGGTGAAGGACGGCGTCGTGAGCCATCCGTCGGGTCCGACAGCCCACTACGGCCAGCTCGCGAAGATGGCCGCGTCCACGCCGCCGGGTGACGTGAGCACCAAGGACCCGAAGCAGTGGCGCCTCATCGGCACGCCCGCGCCGCGCACCGACCTGCCGGCCAAGGTGGATGGCAGCGCCAAGTTCGGCATCGACACGCGCCAGCCCGGGCAGGTCTATGCGGTGGTGCGGCACTGCCCCGTGTTCGGTGGCGGCATCGGCCGCATCGGCGTGGACGCGGCCATGCGCATCGCGGGCGTCGAGCGTGTCGTGCGTCTGCCGAGCTATGCCGGCTCGACCGAGGGCGTCGCGGTGATCGGGCGCACCAGCTGGCACGCGAAGAAGGGCGTGCAGGCGCTGGAGATCGAGTGGCGTTTGCCCACCGCCGACGTGCCCGACACCCAGGCCATCATGGCCACGCTGGAGTCCACCGCGAAGCAGGCCGCGAAGGACCATGGCGGTTTCAGCTTCTACACGCGCGGCGACTTGCCCGCCGCGCAGAAGGCCGCAGCGCGCAAGGTCGAAGCGGTTTACCGCGCGCCCTACCTCGCGCATGCGGCAATGGAGCCCATCAACTGCACCGCACAGGTCAAGGACGGCAAGGTGACAGTGTGGGCGCCGACCCAGGCCCCGGGCCTCGCGCGTGCACTGGCCGCGAGCGTTGCCGGCGTGCCCGAAGATGCCGTGACCCTGAACGTCACCTACCTCGGCGGCGGCTTCGGCCGGCGGCTCGATGTCGACTTCATCGGCCAGGCCGTGCGCGTGGCCATCGAGGCCAACGGCCGGCCGGTGCAGCTGCTGTGGCCGCGCGAGGAAGACATCACGCACGACTTCTACCGCCCGGCCGGCGTGGCGGTGATGCAGGCGAGCTTCGATGCGCAAGGCGCGGTGACCGGCCTGCAGATCACGAGCGCGGGAGACGCCATCACGCCGCGCTGGATGCAACGCACGCTGCCGCACCTCGCGGGCCCGGTCGACACGCCCGACAAGAGCGTGAGCGACGGGCTTTTCGACCTGCCCTACTCCATCGCCAACGAGCGCATCGCGCACGTGGCCACGCTCAGCCACGTGCCGGTCGGCTTCTGGCGTTCGGTGGGCCATTCGCACAACGCGTTCTTTTCCGAGAGCTTCATCGACGAGCTCGCGCACGAGAGCAAGCAGGACCCGGTCGCCTTCCGCATGGCGCTGCTGAAAGAGATGCCGCGCCATGCGGCCGTGCTCAAGCTCGCGGCGGAGAAGGCGGGCTGGGGCAGCGCGCTGCCCACGGGCCGGGCGCGCGGCGTGGCCTTGCACGAGAGCTTCGGCAGCATCGTGGCCGAGGTGGTGGAGGTGTCGCTCGCGAACGGCGCGCCCAAGGTCCACCGCGTCGTGTGCGCGGCAGACATCGGCACGGTGGTCAACCCCAACATCGTTGCGCAGCAGATGGAGAGCTCTGTCATCTTCGCCCTGAGTGCGGCGCTCTATGGGCGCATCGACATCGTGCAGGGCGCAGTGCAGCAGACCAATTTCCCCAACTACCCGATGGTGAAGTTGGCGCAGAGCCCGCTGATCGAGACGCACCTGGTGCCGAGCTCGCGCATGCCCGGCGGCGTGGGCGAGCCCGGCACGCCGCCGCTCGCGCCGGCACTGGCAAATGCCTTGTTCGCCTTGACGGGGCAGCGCACGCGCGAGCTGCCATTGCTCAAGGCGTGATGCCCGCGGGCTGTCGCGCCTGCATGCGCCGCGACAGCGCCGAACCGCGTGCCATGAGGAACTGGTCGAGCAGCCGCGCGTAGTCGGGATGCGCGACTGCTTGCACTGACGGCCGTTGCGCCAAGGCATTGCGCCAGGCGGCCACGCGCGGCAGGCCATCGAAGAAGCCGAACTCCTCGATTGCATCGAAGCGCTCGAAGTATCGGAACACCGGGCCGAAGACCGCATCGACGAGGCTGAATGCGTAGCCCGCGAAGTACGGACCTTCGCGCGATGCGAGCTCGGCCTCGAGCGTGGCGAAACGCTCGCGGATCTCGTCGCGCCGGTGCATCAGCGCCGCATCGTCCGGTGCGTTGTAGAAGCCGCCGATGAGATTGAGCACGTTGGAGCCGAACTCCATCCAGGCCCGATGCCGCGCGCGCGCTACCGGATCGCCCGGATGCAGGGGATGCGGCGTGGTGTCCTCCAGGTATTCGCAGATGGCGGCGGATTCGAACAGCACCGCCTGGTCGCCCACGTTCGGGCCCACGCGCAGGAGCGGCACGCGGCCGAGCGGCGAGATCGCCTTGAACCAGGCGGGCTTGTTGGCCAGGTCAATGGTGACGCGTTCGAAGGGAATGTCCTTCTCGATAAGCGCGATGGCCGCGCGCTGCACATACGGGCACAGGGCGTGGCTCATGAGCGTGAGCGAGTGGGTGGGGTAAGTGACGGCGGCCATGGTGGTGCTTCGTGTGTTCGGATGCTTGAAATCTATGTCTTGCGATGCTGCAAGCCAATCGACAGAATGGACAAGCCACGTTTGCACGTTTGCAATCAACGCAACCATGCGTCTCGCACCGACTAAGAACTCCCCCCTTTCCATACGAACATGGACCCTCTCGGCGACCTCAACGACCTGCGCTTCGTCAGCGCCATCGCCAACGCGGGCACGTTGGCCGGCGCGGCGCGCCGCCTGCACGTGAACCACGCCACCGCTTTCCGGCGGCTCGAGGCGATGGAGGCGCGCTTGGGCGTGCGCCTGTTCGAGCGCGGTGGCGGCCGCTACACGCCCACTGCCGAAGGCGAGGCGCTGGCGCAGGCCGGCGCGCAAGTGGAAGAGACCGCCTCCGAGGCCTTGCGAAAAGTCGCCGGCCGCGACCTGCGCCCGAGTGGCCTCGTGCGCATCACCACCACCGACACCATCGCGCAGACCGTCTTGCCGCGCCTGCTCGCGCCGTTGCGCGGGCAATTCCCCGAGATCAGCCTGCAAGTCGTCGCGACCAACGAACTGCAGAACCTCACGCGCCGCGACGCCGACATCGCGATCCGCCCATCCTCTCAGCCACCAGGCCATCTCCTCGGCCGGCGCATTGGCGTCATCGGCTATGGCGTGTACGGCGAGCGTGAGGCGCTGCGTGCCTGGCGCGGCGATCGCAGCGACTGGCCTTCATGGCAACAGGCCGCATGGATCGCCGTCGATGACAGCCTGAGCCAGCACCGCTCGCTCGCGTGGTTGGCCAAGCGGGTGCCGCTGGCAGACGTGGCGCTGCGCTGCGCGAGCTTCATGACGGTGGCGCATGCCTGCGATGCGGGCCTGGGCCTGGCGGTGCTGCCGTGCATGGTGGGCGATGCGATGCCGCGGCTTGCACGCGTTGGCGAGCGGCTCGCGGAGATGGACACCGAGGCCTGGTTGCTCACGCATGCGGACTTGCGCGACACGGCACGCATCCGCGTCGTGCTGAACGCCCTGCAGCAAGGCTTCACCAATGAACGGGAGGTGCTGCTCGGCGAATGAATGGCGCTTGTGGGGGCTGTGTTCTCCGTGGTCCAAAGCCCCCGTCGCGTCCACCTGCATCGAGCCATGCGCCCCTACCCCTGCCGCGCCGCGATGCACCTGGCCAGCGTCTCCTTCAGCCGCTTCGCATCGATGGGCTTGGTGAGGAACTCGTTCATGCCGCTGGCCAACGCCTGGTCGCGCTCCGACACGAGCGCCGCGGCCGTGAGCGCGATGATGGGCAGGTGCGCCGCGTCGTATCGCCGGCGCAGCTCGCGCGCGGCCTGGTGCCCGCTCATGTGCGGCATCTGCACGTCCATCAGCACGCAATCGAAAGGCTGGCCCTCGCGCTCGGCGCGCGCCACCGCGTCCAGTGCCTGGCGTCCGTCGGTGGCCTGCGTCACCGCCATGCCCCATTGCTCCAGCATCGCCACGGCCACGAGCATGTTCACCGCGTTGTCTTCCACCATCAGCACGTGCGCACCGGCCAGCCGCTCCAGCGGCGCATCGAGCGCACCGTGTTCGGACTCGTGGGCATCGGCGGGGGGCAGCGGCAGTTCCGCCCAGAAGGTGCTGCCCGCGCCGGCCATGCTGACCAGGCCCACCTCGCCGCCCATCAGCCGCGCCAGCTCGCGGCAGATGGACAGGCCCAGGCCCGTGCCGCCATAGCGCCGCGTGGTGGAGTCGTCCGCCTGCGAGAAGGGTTGGAAAAGCCGCTGCTGCGTCTGCGCGTCCACGCCGGGCCCCGTGTCGGACACGGAGAGCCGCACGTTGTCGCCCGCGCTCATCGCCGCCTGGATGCGCACGCTGCCATGCTCGGTGAACTTGATCGCGTTGGTGATGAAGTTGGTGAGGATCTGCCGCACCCGCACCGGGTCGCCGAGCACCGTGCCCGGCACCGCGTGGTCGATGGACAGCGTCAGCGCAAGGCCCCGGGCTTCGGCCAGCGACTGGTAGGCGTCATGTACGGCCACCAGCGTGTCGCGCAGCCCGAAGGGCACGGTCTCCAGCGTGATCTTTCCGGCTTCGATCTTCGACAGGTCCAGGATGTCGGAGATGATTTCCGACAGGCTGTGCGCGCTGTCGAATATCTGGCCCAGGTACTGCCGCCGCCGCTCTTCGTCGAGGCTGGGCTGCATCACCAGGCGCGCCAGGCCGAGCAGGCCGTTCAACGGCGTGCGGATCTCATGGCTGGTGTTGGCCAGGAAGGCGCTCTTGGCACGGCTCGCGGCCTCGGCGGCGTCGCGCGCGGCGGCCAGGGCCTGGTCCACCTGCCGGCGCTCGGTCACGTCCTCGGCGATCCAGATCGTGCCGTCGCGCGGCGACGCGCCGTCCAGCGCCTGGCCGCGCATGCGGCACCAGAAGAGGCTGCCATCGGCACGCAGCATCTGTCGTTCCACTTCGTAGGGCAGCCCGCGCGAGAGGACGGGCGTGGCATCCGAGCGCATCGCGTCATAGTCGTCGCGGTGCGGCCAGATGACGTCGGTAGACTGGCCCGGCAACTGGCCGGGCCGCCAGCCGAACATGCGCTCGAAGCTTGGGTTGGCGTGCTGGAAAGTGCCGGCACGCGTGAAGGCAATGCCGATGGACGCGTTCTGCAGGATCGCGTCGTGCTCCAGCCGCGCCTGCTCGCTGGCCGTCACGTCGCGGCCGTTGAGCACGAGGAACTGGTGGCCGTCCTGCTCGAAGCGGGCGGACGACAGCCGCATCGCCATCAGGTGCCCGTCCTTGCAGAGGATGGTTGCCGGCAGCTCTTCCGCGCGGCCGCTCTCTCGGATGGCGGCCACCAGTGCATCACGGTCGGCCGGGTCGTGCCAGATGCCGACCTCCGAGGAGGTGCGGCCGGCCACCTCGGCTTGCGTGTAGCCGGTCATGCGCTCGAAGCTCTTGTTCACGAGCAGGTAGCGGCCGGTGGCGAGTTCAGTGAGCGTGATCAGGTCGGGGCTGGTGTCGATGAGCGCGCGCAAGAGGTCCTGCGAACGGCGCAGGGCGGCTTCGGCCTGCACCCGCGCGGTGACGTCGAAGTACAGCGACATCGAGGCCGTGCCGTCCGGGGTGTCCAGGCGCGCCGCGGTGGCCTGCACGATCAGCTCGCGGCCAGTGCGCGACACCAGCTTGAATTCATCCATCGGCAGCCCGCCGCCGGCGGGCATCTTGTCGAGCAGGAGGATTCGCTGCTGCACGCGGCGCAGCGAATCCTCGTCCTTGTAGGCGGTGCGCAGGTCGAAGCCTTTCATGTCCTCGATGCGCTCGAAACCGAACATGCGCGCAGCCGCCTCGTTCGCATCGAACACGATGCCGCTGTGATGCAGCAGCAGCGGCGACGGCGAGCGCTGGAAGAGCTGCCGGTAGCTCGCTTCGCTCGCGGCGATGGCCCGCTGCGCACGCACGTCGTCGGTGATGTCCTGGCCCACGCCCCAGTAGCCGCGAAAGCGGCCTTGTGCGTCGAAGCGCGGCTCGCCGCTGATGCTCAAGAAGTGCTCCCGGCCCGCGGCATCGCGGCGGCGCGCCACCACGTTGGAGAAGGGCCGGTGGGCTTCGAGGTCTGCCCGGTGGGCTTTCATCACCTCCGGCGTCAGCCCCAGGTCAGCGATGTCCCAGGGCGTCTGGCCCAGGCGGTCGGCGTCGGCAATGAGCGAGCCGGAGCCCGGCCTGGACGAGACGTGCGTGAAGCGGAAATGCGAGTCCTGCTCCCAGTACCAGTCCACCGCGAGATCGAGCAGGTCGCGATATTGCCGTTCTCGCGTCAGCGCTTCGCTCAAGGTGCGCGCGAGCTTGCGTGACGCAACGACGGCCCAGGCGCAGGCGGCCGCCAACGCCAGCAGCGCCAGCAGGAGGGGCACGCGCCAGGACGACGCTGCGCCCGCCAGGAAATTGGCAGCGAGCAGCAGCACCCCGGCCGAGAGAATGCCCGCTGCGGCAAAGCAGTAGCGGCCGATCAAGCGCACCACCGTGCCGGGGATGTCGGTGGGTGCGGTTCCCACCGGTGTGTTCACCACCGGCGGCGTGTCCCGGGGCATGGGTGGACTCCCCTTGGCTGCCAGGTTTGACCCATCCTACGTTGTGGGCTTGCTTCGGGCCATGGGGTAAAGCCGCAATCGCATCGATGCGCTTGTTACGGCGCGTCGGGTATGAGTCAGGATGTCACGGTCGGGCGCGGTTCAGCTCGTCGCGCGCGGCCATCGCGGCCTGCCGCGCCTTGTCGGCGAAGTCGTCGCCGCTGCCCGCATACAGCACGGCTCGCGACGAACTCACGATGATGGGCGCGACCGTCACGCCGTCTTGCGCACGCCAGCCGGCCTTGACGGTGGCGGCCGCATCGCCGCCTTGCGCGCCGATGCCGGGAATCAGCAGCGGCAGCGTCGGCGCGATGGCACGCACGCGCTCGATCTCGGCCGGGAAGGTGGCGCCCACCACCAGCGCGAGCTGGCCGGTCTTGTTCCACGGGCCTTGCGCCAGGCGGGCGATGTGCTCGTACAGCAGGTCGCCGGACGCGAGCTTTTGCGCCTGCAGGTCGGAGCCGCCGGGGTTGGAGGTGCGGCACAAGAGGATCAGGCCCTTGTCCTCGTAGCGCAGGTAGGGCTCGATCGAATCGAAGCCCATGAAGGGCGACAGCGTCACGGCATCGGCGCCGTAGCGCACGAAGGCTTCGCGGGCGTACTGCTCGGCGGTGCTGCCGATGTCGCCGCGCTTGGCGTCCAGGATGACCGGCACCTCGGGCGCGACCTGCCGGATGTGCGCGACGAGCCGCTCCAGCGCGTCTTCCGCGCGCTGCGACGCGAAGTAGGCGATCTGCGGCTTGTAGGCGATGACGAGGTCGCGCGTCGCATCGACGATGGCCGTGCAGAAGTCGAGGATCCGGCCCGCGTCGCCCTTCCACGCACCCGGGAACTTCGCAGGCTCCGGGTCCAGGCCCACGCACAGCATCGACTGGTTGAGGCGTTCGGCGTGGCGCAGCTTGTCGATGAAGTTCATGGATGGGGGGCGTCGTTGGGGTGGTGTCGTTCGTGTCAGGGCAGGCGGTTCGCGAGATCGGTCGCGCGGCCGATGTAGTTGGCCGGCGTCATCGCCATCAGGCGCTTCTTCTCGTCCTCAGGGATCTCGAGCGTGCCGATGAACTGCTGGATCGCCTCGCGCGTGATGCCTTTGCCGCGCGTGAGCTCCTTCAGCCGCTCGTAGGGGTTGGGCAGCGCATAGCGGCGCATGACGGTCTGGATGGGCTCGGCCAGCACTTCCCAGGCGTTGTCCAGGTCTTCCGCCAATGCGCTGCGGTTCACCTCAATCTTGCCCAGCCCTCGCAGCAGGCTGTCGTAGCCCAGCACCGAGTAGCCCAGCGCCACGCCCACATTGCGCAGCACGGTGCTGTCGGTGAGGTCGCGCTGCCAGCGGCTGATCGGCAGCTTCTGGCTCAGGTGCGTGAGCAGCGCGCTTGCGAGGCCGAAGTTGCCTTCGGCGTTCTCGAAATCGATCGGGTTCACCTTGTGCGGCATGGTCGACGAGCCGATCTCGCCTTCGACCGTGCGCTGCTTGAAGTAGCCCAGGCTGATGTAGCCCCACACATCGCGCGACCAGTCGATGAGGATGGTGTTGGCACGCGTCACTGCATCGAAGAGCTCGGCCATGTAGTCGTGCGGCTCGATCTGGATGGTGTAGGCGTTGAAGCTCAGGCCGAGCTGCTCCTCGACCACCTGCTTGCTGAAGGCTTCCCAGTCGAAGCTCGGGTAGGCCGCGAGGTGCGCGTTGTAGTTGCCCACCGCGCCGTTCATCTTCGCGAGGATCTTCACATTCGCGATGCGCTCGCGTGCATTCGCGAGGCGCACCACGACGTTGGCGATTTCCTTGCCCACGGTGGTCGGGCTCGCCGTCTGGCCATGCGTGCGGCTGAGCATGGGCACGTCGGCCAGCTTCTTCGCCATCGCGGTGAGCGACGTGGTGATCTTGTCCAGCGTGGGCAGCAGCACCTCGTTGCGCGCTGCCTTGAGCATCAGGCCGTGGCTCGTGTTGTTGATGTCTTCGCTCGTGCAGGCGAAGTGCACGAATTCGCCGGCGGCCTTGAGTTCGGCGTTGTTGTCGAAGCGGCCCTTGAGCCAGTATTCCACCGCCTTCACGTCGTGGTTGGTGGTGCGCTCGATGTCCTTGATGGACTGTGCATCGGCCTCGGCGAAGCGTGCCACCAGGCCCCGCAGCAGGCCGCGAGCCGTTTGCGACAGCGGCTTGAATTCGGCAAAGCCCGCGTCCGACAGCGCGATGAACCACTCCACCTCGACCTGCACGCGGCGGTGCATGAGGCCGAATTCACTGAGCAGGGGGCGCAAGGGGGCGACCTTGCTGGCGTAGCGGCCGTCCAGCGGCGACAGGGCGGTGAGAGCGGAAAGGTTCATGGCGGGTCCGGCGTTTCGCCGTCCGTGGGTGTCGAAGTGCAGGGGCGGATTTTAGGTGCTCGCCGGCAGCGGGCCCCCATCGGCCATGCTCGCGCGTCGGATCAGGGGCGGGTCACGGTGCGACGGCCGTCCGACGCGATGGCCGACCAGATCTCATAGCACGCGCCCATGGTGTGGTAATCCACCTCTTCGCCCACGCCCTTGTGGTTGCCCACCCGCTGGTTCTGTGCGTCCAGCACGCGGTACCAGGCGCCGTGCGCGTGGTCCACGAAGTGGTCCCAGGTGAAGTCCCACACCCGGTCGTACCAGCCCCAGTACTGGTCCTCGCCGGTGCGCAGCGCGAGCAGCGCGGCGGCGGCAATGGCCTCGGCCTGGGCCCAGAAATACTTGGCCGAGCTCGCCACCTTCAGGCGGTTCGGGTCGCCACCCTCGGCGACGAGGGCGTGGGCCACGCCACCATTGGCTGCGTCCCAGGCCGCACCGGTGCCTGCCGCAAAGAGCTCGCGGGCGCGCCCGGCCAGCCAGGGTTCGGGCCGATGCCGCTCCAGCACCAGCAGCAGCTTGGCCCATTCGCAGTGGTGGCCGGGCTCGAAGCCGCCCGGCTGGTAGGGGTTGGCCGGGTCGTGCTTGTTGTAGTCCCAATCGGGCGCCCACTTGCCGGTCGTCGGGTCGGCGCGGTAATGCTCCCAGATCAGCCCATCGGCAAAGCGGGCGAGGCCGCGCGTCACCGAGTCGGCCACCGTCATGGCGCGGTCGAGGTATCGCGTGTCCGCGGTGGCTTCGTAGGTGGCGACCAGGGCTTCGCAGACGTGCATGTTCGTCTCTTGCGAGCGGTAGCCCGACAGCGGCCCGCCCGGCTGGCGGTACAGGTCGGCGTACAGGCCCTGCGTGGGCTCCCAGAAGCGGCGCTCCATGCGATCGAAGACGGTCGAGATCTCGGCGGTGGCTTCACGCACGCCGGCGCGGGACGAATGCGCGAGCGCCAGCAGCACGAAGGCCAGGCCATAGCAGCGGTCGGAGTGTTCCACCACCGTCTTCACGCCCTGGTCCCAGTCGAGCTCCCAGGCGTAGCTGCCGTCAGCGGGGTCGCGGTGCACGTCTTGCAGGAAGCGAAAGCCATGGCGCGCGATCTCCTGCCACTGCGCGTCGCCATACAGGCGCGCCGCGATCGCGAAATTGACCACCAGCCGCGCGCTGCCCACGAGGTGCCGGCTCGTCTTGTTGAACACCGTGCCGTCGTCGAGGAAGTTCTGGTAGAAGCCGCCCGTCGGGTCCACGCAGCGCACGTCGTAGAACTTCAGCACGTCGAGGATGTGCAGGCGCAGGAAGCTGCGGGAGCGAAAGTCGGGGCGCGTGGCGGGCAGGGAGCGGCTGGGCATGGTGGCGGGCGGGTGCGGCAGGGCTCCATTAGAGCCCAGCGGCGCGACGCGCCGGATGGCCGCGCCGCCGGCAGGGCGGTTGGCGCGGGTGGTCGGCGTCTAGCGGGCGTAGGTCCTGATCTCCAGCAGGTGCTTGTTGGGGTCGTTGAAATACAAGGTGGGCGCGAGACCGCGCGCGCCGGTTTCTTCGCCCGGGCCCGAGTTCTCGCCCACGGCGTCGAAGCTTGGGCCGTAGGGCACGCCCGCTGCCCTGATGCGATCGAAGATGGCCGTGAACTCTTCCTGCGACACCGCGAACGCGTAGTGCTCGAAGCCCGGCGTGCCCCATGGCGCAAGCTGCAGCTGGCAGTCCGGGCCGACGCGGAACACGGTGAACGGGCCATCCATTCCTTCCGGCGCGAAGCCGAGGATGCCGGTGTAGAACCGCACGCTGGCCTCGATGTCGTTGACCTTCATGATGAGGTGATCGAGCGTCGGCATGGTGAGTCCTCGGTCAGGTGCCAATCGGGTCGAACCGGGCGGAAGTTTGAGACATTCCGCGGTCGCGCCGCAATTCTTTGCGATCCCAGCCGGTGTCGTAGTACTTTTGCGGGAGGCCGGGTCATTGCTTCTTGTAGTCGATGCGCAGGCCATCGAATGGCAGAGTCTCTCCGCGCTTGGACGCAACGGGAGAGAAGAATGGTCCTCAACATCAACGCATTGGTCACGTCCTGGACCCAAGGATCAAGCTGTCAATCCGTCTGCACCTGCGTTGTCTCGCAAAAGAACGCCACGGAGGCGGCGATGGCGGCATGGTGAAGCGCTTTGCTGACGTCTTGCTCGCGGCCGTTTCGGTCACCGCGGCCGCCGCTTCCGACGACCCGTGTGAAGGCGCGGCCGCACCAGCTCATCGACGTCATCGTGCTGGGCAAAGCCGTGCCGGGATAGCCGCGACGCTTGCCTTGTCCGCGCCGCGGCGACAGGCGCTCAGCTCAGTCCTTGCCCTTGAAGTCGTCGTGGCAGCTCTTGCAGGCCTTCGACACCTTGCCGAACTGCTCCTTCACCGCTGCCGCATCGCCCGCCGATGCGATGCGTGCCAGCTCGCTCGCCTCCTTCGCGAAGCTCGCGCCGAGGTCGTTGAAGTGCTTGTTGTCCTTGAAGATCTCCGGCCGCGCAGTCGTCTCATGCCAGCCCTTGCCCTGGTCGGTGCCGGGCGCGAAGAGCGTGAACAAGCCCGAATTGGCCACGGCGGACATCGTGTTGGCCGCCTTCACCACCTCGTCCTTGTTGTAGCCGTGGTCCAGCGAGCCCTTGATGCGGCTCGCGTTCCACGCGATGGTCTGGAAGGCCGACTGGCGCCACTTGA
Organism: uncultured Comamonadaceae bacterium; assembly: GCA_966211955.1. Classification (GTDB taxonomy): domain Bacteria; phylum Pseudomonadota; class Gammaproteobacteria; order Burkholderiales; family Burkholderiaceae_C; genus Albitalea. The sequence goes on from CBIHOF010000002.1 coordinate 68,334, forward strand.
TGAGCGTCTCGGGCTTGGGCGCTTGCTGCGCGACGGCGACGGAGGCGGCCGCGGCGATGGCGGCGATGCAGGTGAGGGAAAGAAGTCGACGGTTCATGGTGTCAGCTGATGGTCACGGTGGCAAAAGAATGGGTTCGCTTCAGGTGCGTCAAAGGCGCGATTCTGCAGTGCCTTGAGCTGCCGATGGGGTCGATCTCGTCGCCGCGCAAGTCCTTGCAACGAACGCTCACGAACGCCCACGACAGGGTTCTCCTCGTCGACAGCGGCTGCCTGGATTGGTGAGGTGTGCCGGCGGGCTTGCCGGCAACGTTCAGGGCCGCACGACGAACTGGTTGCGGCCGTTGTGCTTGGCTTCGTACAGGGCCGCATCCGCGCGCGCGAGCAGCTCCTCGATGCTCTCGTCGCCGCGGTAAGTGGCGACGCCGGCGGAAAGGGTCACGCCATGGCCGGGCAGGAGGGTGTTCCAGTCCTTGGTCTGCGCAGCCTGGCGGATGCGCTCAACCGCCACGCCAGCGCTGTCGCCATGCGTCGTGGCAGGCATCAGCATCACGAACTCCTCGCCGCCGTAGCGCGCGAAGCGGTCGGTGGTTCGCATGCTCTGTCTCACGAGTTCGCAGAACTCCCGAAGCACCGCGTCACCCGCGAGGTGGCCGAAGCGGTCATTGACCTGCTTGAAATGGTCGAGGTCGAAGATGGCCACCGAGAAGGCCTCGTGCGTTCGCTTGGCGCGCTCGCGCTCTTCCACCAGCAGCTCCATGAAGCGCCGCCGGTTGAACGCCCCGGTGAGCTCATCGTGCGTGGCGAGTTCGTTGATGCGCTCCAGCGATTCGGTGAGCTGCCGGTTCTTCTCCGACAGCTGGCCGCGCAGGCTGCTGAACTGCGAGCCGATGACCGCGAGCCGGCGAATCGCGAGGAAGAAGAACAGCCACAGCACGAACATGTTGAAGTCCGTGGGTGCGACGCTTGCAAAGCGCGGGCGCCCGATGATGAGCGCCACGCCGGTCAGCGCGCCGAAGGCGAGCCACCCCCACAAGAACTGTCGCGTCGTGAAGGCCATCATCGCGAAGTTGAAGGTGACCAGCAGCGAAACGAGGAACATCAAGGCCAGCTGCGGCGCGATGGCGAGGAAGGTCAGGCCGATGACGAAGTTGGTGATGAGCTGTGCATTGAGAAGCCAGCTGTCCTTGACGCGAAGGTTCCAGTGCAGCGCGACGGCAGTGGTGAAGAACACCGTGGTGCCGAAGCTCACGGCCGTGAAGGCGATCATCACCGCCCAGGACACTTCGCCCGCCCAGGCATACAGCCCGAGGATCACCCCTTGGAGCAGCGTATTGACCACCGTGAGGGAGGTCATGCGCAGACGGTGCCGTTGCAGCTTGGCTTGTCTCGGGTCCATTGTCCGTTCGAGCGAACGAGCGTTGTTCTCGGACCAGCATACGCGAGGCACGGGCAAGACCATGCAAGCCACTCGCGTGGATGGGGTTGCACGCGGACAAATGCACTCTTTGCCGGTCCGCTGTGCGATCAGCGGCCGAGCAATGTTCCTGTGCGTTCAGGAGGCCTCTCTCACCGACAGCGAAGACCGTGCGCGTTCACCGCCCACCGCCAGCAACATCGGCAGCACCAGCAATGCGAATGCCGCGCAAACGATCGGCACCGCTCGAGCGTCTTCACCCGTGACGAGGAACGACGCGATCAACGGGCCGAATGCACTGCCGAGCAGTTGCATCGCGGGGACGAGCATCGCGACACGGCCGGTGGCGTCGGTGCGGAAGGCCAGGCGGACGTGGAAGGGCATGAGGAAGAGCCAGGCGAAGCCGAACACCGCGCACAGTGCGGCGAAGCGCGTGGTGGCGGGGCTGGGGGCGAGCTGCATGGCCAGCGCGACGGCGATGAGCAGCACGGCGCCCATGGCCAGCGTGAGCACCGCGGACAGCCGGCGCACGACCAGCGCGGCCACGCCGCCGCCGATGACCTGCATCAGCAGCACGCCGGAGATGACGGTCTGCGCCGATGTGGCGTCCAGGCCGGCCTGCTTGCCCAGCGGCTCGAGGTAGGCCCACAGCGATCCGATGGACGCCATCTGCAGGAAGACGACGGCGAGCGTCGCGACGGTGGCGAGCGACCACGGCAGCTTGGGCGTGTCGACGGGGACCAGCGGCGGCAGCGTGCTCGGCAGCCGCGTGGCGAGCAGTGCGGGCAGCAGCGACAGCGCCGCGAGCGCGACGAAGCCGCCCGTCCAGCCGGCGCGTGGAATGACGGCCATGGCGAGCGCCGCGGCCACCGCGGCCTGCGCGAGTGTCTGCACGACGAGGAAGATGCTGGCCATGCGGTCGGGTGCGGTGCTTCGCACGATCACGCAGGTCGCGACCCACATGAGCACGCCTTCACTCAACCCGGCGACTGCGCGCACGATGGAGAAGCCCGCGTCGCCGGAGACGAAGAGCGTCGCGACGTCCAGCGCGGCCGTGACTACCGCCGCCAGCACGGTGATGAGCCGCAGCCGCGACAAGGACAGCAGCGCATCGCCAAGGATCACGCCCAGCCCGATGGTGACGATCTCGCCCATCGCGACGATGCCCACGCCTTCGAGCGTGATGCGCTGGCGCTCGACCAGCTCGCCCAGCAAGATGGGTTGCAGGCCGATCATCAGCAGGCCGATCGTTCCGACGGCCAGCGCGACGGCGGGGGCGCGGGCGGCTTCAGCGCCAGATGCAGCAGGTCGGGTCATCGCGGTCTCCATCGTGTCATTCATGGTGTCGTCCTGGCCGCATACCGGGCGCTCAGTACCCGGTGCTTTCATCGGGCAGCCGGCCCTGCGCGAAGGCGAGCGTCGCTCGCCGCTCGTCCTTCATCAGCCGCCCGTTGGCGATGCGGCGCACCCACCACGGCAAAGGCTTCGGCGCGCCGCCGGCGGCGATCGCGAGCACGCAAGCCTTGGCGCATTTCTCGAACAGTTCGGCATTCAACACCAGTCGCTGGCAGGTCGCGCCCAGGCACACCGGCCGGCCGCCGACGATGAGCGCGTTGCCGCCGGCGCTCAAGGACGTGGCGAGTGCCGCCGCGCCGCTCACCGCCGCGCCCATGATGCCCAGGTGCCGCGCCTGTTCGTCGAAGACGACGGGCATCGCACCGCCGAAGTCGAAGAGCATGCCGCCGAACTCGCCGCCGCCGCAAGCGACGGCGCCCACGTCGGGACGCGCCAGATAGACGGCCGCATGCAGCGGCGCTTCATCGCTGGCCTTCGCGGCTTCTGCCAGCGCCATGCGTCGGGGCCGCTCCGCATCCGCGGTGCCGAACCACAGCGCGTCGCTGGCAGCGCACCGCAGCGACAAGCTCGCAGTGCCCGTCGCAAACAAGCCCTTCACACGCAGACGATGCCGAGCATCGATCCACGCCTGTTCCAGCGCATCCACGACATCCATCTCGTCAGACCAGCGCGAAGACATCGTCGAATCGATTGAGCGCCTCGTCGATCACCTCGTCGGTGTCGGCCAGGCTCGTGTAGATGCGGCTGCCTGCGAGTGTCACCAGGCCGTGCGCGGTGTAGGCGGCGCCCATCTCTTCCATCATGTGCTTGCGCGCCTTCGCCTCGTTGCGCGCGCGCAGCAGCTTGAGCGGGTTGCTCGTGTCCAGCAGCAGCACGCCCGAGGTCTGCAGGTGCACGATGGAGCCGAGGTTGTAGGCCACGTAGGGCAGGCCGCGTCGCTCGATGATGGCCTCGAGCCCTCGCCGCAGCCTGTCTCCCGCACGGCCGGCGTGCGCCGCGGCATCGGTGCGCTGCGCTTCGAGCAGCGCGTGATAGCCCGCGGCACATGACAGCGGATTGGCTGACAACGTGCCCCCGACGAAGGCGCGCCGCGAGGTGCTGCCAATGCCACCCACCAGCAGCATCATCACCTCACGCCTGCCGCCGATCGCGCCGGCCATCGGGTAGCCGCCGGTCAGGCACTTGCCGAGCACGGTGAGATCGGGCTTCACGCCGAAGTAGGCCTGCGCACCGCCCATGCCCACCCGAAAGCCCGTGACCACCTCGTCGAAGATGAGCAGCGCGCCGAACTCATCGCACAGCGCGCGCACTTGCGCGTTGTAGTCGCGATGCACCGGCCGCGTGCCGCTCTCGGGGCCGAGCGGCTCCACGAGCACCGCCGCCGTTCCGCCGCGCAGGCGGTTCAGCTGCAGCTTGCGGCGCAGCGCGTCGAGGTCATTCGGATGGCACTCCTGCGTGTACGCCGTGGACCCGCGCGGGATGCCCACTGCCTCCATGCGGCCCGTGCCAGGAAGGCGCATGCCGTAGACGAGCTGGTCGCTCCAGCCGTGGTACGCACCGCCGATCTTGATGATCCAGCGTCGCCGCGTGTAGGCCCGCGCGAGGCGCACCGCGCCCATCACTGCCTCGGTGCCCGAGCCCAGCAAGCGCAGCATCTGGACGGATGGCATGTGGCTGCACACGAGTTCGGCGAGCTTCACTTCGTACTCGTGCAGCAGGCCGGTGACCGGGCCGCAGGTGTTCAGCACCTCGTCCACCGCGCGGCGCACGGCGGGGTGGTTGGAGCCGAGCAGCGTGGGGCCACCGGCCTGCAGGAAGTCGATGTAGCGGTTGCCGTCCACGTCCGTCAGGTGCGCGCCTTCAGCCTTCGTGATCGCGAGCGGGAACGGGTGGTTGAAGGCGAGGTTGTGTTGCACGCCGCCGGGGATGACCTTCTGTGCCGCGTCGGACAGGCGCTTGGAGCCCTGACAGCGCTCGTCGAAGTAGCGCATGACGCCCGCCATCGCGTCGCGGCGGATGGGCCGCATGGGTTGGCGCACGAGCGCGTCGAAGCGGCGGTACAGCGCATCGACGTCGGGCCATTCGGAGATCGAGGGGGAGCTGCTCATGAAGCGTCGTGATTGGCGCCGGCCAGCGAGGCCAGCACGCGTTGAAGTGAAGGGCGCTGCGCGGGGTGCAGCGCGGCATTGACGGAGATTCGGCTGCGCAAGTGGCGTACGCACAGTTCTTCCAGCGCCTCGACCACGCGCACGGCGCCCGTCACGTCGGCGCCGCAGCACAGCACGCCGTGGTTGCGCATGAGGTAGGCGTTCAGCTCGCCCCGCAGCGCCGATTGCAACTTGTGCGCGAGCCAGCCGGTGCCGGACGGCGCATAGCCGACGATGGGCACGCTCGGGCCCAGCAGCCGGCGCAGCGCCGCATCGTTGACGACGAGCGGCTCGTCCAGCAATGCACAGGCGCTGGCCACCGGCTGGTGCGTGTGGATGCTGCAGCCGCAATCGGGCCGCGCGCGCAACACGCGTGCATGCAGGCTGCTTTCCACTGACGGTGGTCGATCGCCTTCGATGCGCTGCAGGTCCGACAGTCGCAGCACGCACACATCGGCCGCGGCCATGCGGTGATAGTCGATGGCCGATGGCGTGACGGCGAAGTGCCTTTCATCGATGCGCAGCGCGACGTTGCCCCCGGTGCCCGCGAGAAAGCCGCGGCGCGACAGGTCGAGGCACAGCGCGACGACCTGCTCGCGGATGGGCTGCCATTTCATGCAAGCACCTCTCGCGGCGGGTTGATCCGGCGGTACAGCGGCGCGAGCCGGCGCTGCACTTCCTTGAAGGTCGCGAAGCGGTCGTCGTACAGCCGCCGGTTGTTGCCCGCCGGCTCGTACGTGCGCCGCCAACGCCGCAGCCCCGGGATGTCCTCGAAGCGGATCTCGCCCAAGCCCACCGACGCGATGAAGGCCGCGCCCATCGCGTTCGCCTGGATGGGCGACTCCGGCTGGCCGATGGCGTGGCCGGTCACGTCGGCCATGATCTGGCACCACAGGTCCGACTGCGCACCGCCGCCCACGGCAGTGATGGCCTCCAGCTTTCGACCATTGAAGCGCTCGAAAGGCTCCAGCATCCAGCGCGTGTTGAGCGCCACGCCTTCCAGAAACGCGCGGATCATGTCCTCGCGCGAATGCTCCAGCGACAGGTTGAAGAGCCCGGCCCGCAGGCTCGCGTCATCCACGGGCGTCCGCTCGCCATAGAGCCACGGCGTGTAGATCAGGCCGCGCGCACCGGCCGGCACGCGTGCGGCGATGCGGTCCAGCACCTGGTACACATCCGGGCGCTGCTCGTCACGCAGCAGCTCGTCCGGATGGAAGAGGATGCGATCCCGCAGGAAAGAAAGGTTCGCGCCGGCCGCCGATTGCATCGCCATGGCGAGGTAGCGGCCCTCGATGGCGCAGGGCACCGACGCGATCTTGTGGCGCACGTCGGTCTTCTTGAACGGCACATGCGCGCCCAGCCACGACGAGGTGCCGAGGTACAGGTGCGCATCGAAGTCACGCACGGCACCGCCGCCCACCGCCACCGCAGAGTTGTCGATGGAGCCGGCCACCACCGGCGTGCCGCGTGCAAGGCCGAGGGCATCGGCCACCTCCGGCAGCAAGGGGCCGAGCGTGTCGGTGGAGCGCACGATCTCGGGCAGCTTGTCGGCATCGATGCCCAAAGAGGCGATGAGGCTCGCGTCATAGCGCACGTCGCCGCCGCGGTTGTCGGTGACCCACGCGGTGAGGATGGAGTCACGCGTTGCACAGAAGCGCCCGGTCAGGCGCAGGTTCATCATGTCCAGCACGTTGAGGAACTTGTGCGTGCGCTCGTAGCGCGCCGGGTCATGGTCGCGGATGTAGGCGATGTGGCCGGCCGAATCCTTGCCCGACAGCGCCGGCACGCCGCCCGCAAGCCGCAGCCACCGCCACAGCTTGAGCGGGCCGTAGCCGGCAATGTTCACCGCGCCGCGCACGCGTGCACCGATGGCCGATGCACCGCGCATGTCCAGCCAGGTCATCGCGCGTCCGATGGGCCGGCCTTGCGCATCCACGCAGACGGTGCCTTCTCCTTGCGTGGAGCAGCACACGGCGGCCACCTGCGCGCGCCACGACGGGTCGCGCCTGAACAGCTCGCAGGCGCCAGCGAGCAAGGCGCGCCACCAGTCTTCCGGCTCCTGCTCCGCGCTCACGCCGTCCACATGCAGCGGCACCGCGTGGAAGGCCCAGGCGCGCACTTCGCCACGCAGCGACACGAGTGCGCACTTGCAGCCGGAGGTGCCGAGGTCGACGGCGAGGATGAGGCGGTCGTTCGACACGAGCCAACGAGACTCAGAAGTGCTTGGCAACGGAGACGACGAGCTTCGTGTTGTCGGTGGCGCGCAGCTTGTCGCCGTCCACCGCGAGGTAGAGCTCGCGCACGCGGGTGTTGGTGCCGACGACATCGGCATTCCATTCGAAGCCCCAGTGCTTGTGCGTGAGGCCGATGCGCCAGTCGCTGAAGTTGGCCTCCGAGAAGTTGGCCACCTTCTGGTAGCCCGCATGCAGGTTCAGCGTGGTGGCCGGCGTGATCGAATGCTTGTAGTCGATGTCGAAGAGCCAGCTGCCGCGCGAGCCGTGGTCGCCCCGGGCATAGCAGTCCAGCCCCGCCGTCGGGTCGGCCATCAGCGCGAGCATGGTGCCGCACACGCCACCGGTGTCGGCACCGCGGTAGGTCTTGGAGATGACGTTGAGGATGCGCCCCTCGATCGCGCCGAAGCCCACTTCGAGCACGGCGAAGCTGCTGTCGTACTTCGAGGTCTGCACGTCGGTGGGCGTGAACGTGTTGAAGTCGAAGCCGTGCGGTGCATCGAACTTCGCGCCGGGGAAGAACTCGGTGGCCAGTCCCACGCCGAAGTGCCAGCGCTCCGGGTCGCCGAAGCGGTAGCCGCCGGCGAGCGTCACGCCAAGGCCGTCGCCATCGAGGAACTGCTTTCGGCTGACTGTGGCGAGCTCGGCCAATGCGACCAGGCCGCTCTCGTGCGCGGCCAGCACGCTCAGGCGAAGGCCGGGCTTGTTCAGCGAGTCCGATATGCCGCGGGTGCGCACGTCGCTCAGCAGCGTGGCAGAGGCATCGACGGTGTAGCTTGCGATGCCGGCATCGGCTGCTTGTGATGGCGTGGAGACGGCGGCGAATGACGCAGCGGCGAGCGCGGCGGCGGTGAGTGAGCGATGGCGCATGGGTTCTCCTGCGTGGAGCGACGTTGGGATGGGTGATGGAATGGACGTCAGGCCTTGCACACCGGCGATGCCGGCAGTGCGGGCACGCGCGTGAGCTGTTCGGTCTGGCCGAGGATCTCGGCGCCGATGAAGGCGCGGATGTTGAGCACGCCTTGCTTCACGCGCAACGCGCCCTTGTATTTCTTCTTGTCGCGCGGGTCGTAGACCCAGCCTTCGCGCCAGGCCTCGTTGTCGTAGCGCTCGAGCTGCGCGATGCGCACGCCGCAGGTGTCGGCCGGCGTGCCGGCGTCCTTGTCCCAGACGATGGTGCCGCACAGTGCCGTGGCGCGGTCGGCGCAGGGCTTGAACTCGATCACCGCGTCCTTCTCCGCGGTGAGCCACAGGCCCTTCGCGTCCTCGGGGCCGGCGGCGTGTGCGGCGGCGCACGCCAGGGAAAGCACAAGCATCAGGAGAGTTTTCATGGGCAGGTCCTTGCAGTTCAGGCCGAGAAGTTCAAGCCGAGACGGGAAACACCGGCATGCACGACGCGGCCCTGCTCGACCATCGCGATGTCGCCGAAATGAAGCAGCACCGCCTCGCTGTGGCGCGGGCGGAAGAAGACGAAATCGTCGGGCGCGAGGCGCGCGTTGGTGGACGCCACCATCACCTGCTGGTTGGATGAGGCGCCGAAGAGGCCGCTCGCTGCCACGCCCGAGGGCGATGCCGGCACGGCGTTCCAGTCGCCGCCATGGATGGCGAGGGCGCGCGCCTGGTTCGGGTCCCAGCTGCGCGCAAGCGATGAGATGAAGCCGGCGCCCTCGGGCAGGCGGAAGACGCCGAGGTCCTTGAGCACCGGCGTGGCGATGAAGACGGCGGGCTCAAGCTCGGCGAGGGACGGGATGTCGAAGTCCGCAGGCTTCAATGCGGCCGAGCCGACGGCCACTTCATTGGGCAGGCCGCGGCTGTCGTGCAGGTGGTAGGTGGGCGAGCCACCCGTGTTGAGCGTGAGTGCCTCGCGCACGGCCTGTGCCGGAAGCACCTGCTGCGCGACGCGCCACATCGCGGCGTAGCGGTCACGTGCCGTGTCGGCGGCCTTCTGGCGGCCATTTGCAAGGTCGGGAACACCGGTGACGTGCGCGTCGTAGCCCATGAAGCCGGACCAGCGCAGCAAGGGCTCGTCGCGAATCATCGAGAGCATGCGGGCGAGCTCGTCGGTGGATTCGACGCCGCCGCGATGCAGGCCCACGTCGATCTCGATGTTCAGCTTCAACGGCAGCCGCGCGGCGCGGGCCAGGTCGCGGTATTGCTGCAGGCGGGCGGGCGTGTCGATGAGCCACTCGATGCGGTCCTGCGCCGCAGCGGCGGTGGCGATCACGTGCTGCGCGGCAGTGGCGGGCAGGGGCTTGCCGAGCAGCATCGTCGCGGCGGGGCGTTCGCCCGCCACCTGCATCAGCTGCGCGGCGTTGAAGAGCATGGCGCGCTGGCTGCGCCAATGGGTGAGCGCAGCATCCACCAGCGCGAACGCAGGCAGCGACTTCACCACCACGCGCAGGGGCATGCCTTGCGAGCCGGCGCGCTGCCCGATGCGCGTGAGGTTGCGCATGAAGCGTTCGCGGTCCACCACGATCGTCGGCTGCGCAATGCCGGCCTCGCGCAGGCCGCTTTGCAGATGCGTGAAGTACGCGTCGTGCGGGCGCCCTTCGTCCGACGGGCGCGACAGCACCACCGCGCCCAGCGCAGCGACGCCGATGCCCGAGGCTATGAGCCGGCGTCGGCTAGGCATTGGCGGTCTCGCCGAAGAGGCGGCGCAGGTAGGGGTTGAGCAAGCGGCCCTGCGGGTCGAGCGAGCGCCGCACGGCGAGGAAGTCGTTCCAGCGCGGGTAGGCGGCGGCCAGGTCCGCGTGGCTCATGTCGTGCAGCTTTCCCCAGTGCGGCCGGCCGCCGTGGCGACGGAAGACGGGGCCGATCTCCTTCACGAGGTAGGCATGGTCCTCACCCGCGGCCGCATGCACGGCGATCGAGCACGAGTCGCGGCCATGGAAGGGGCTGAGCCAGGCGTCGTCCGCCGCGACGAAGCGGAACTCGACCGGGAAGTAGGCCTCGCGATGTTTTTCGATCGCTGCCAGCACCTCGGCCAGGCAGGCCACGCCGCGCTCGGCCGGCACGTGGTATTCGGATTCGTTGAAGCGCGTTGCGCGGCTGTTGCTGAGCAGCCGCCAGCTCACGTCCACCGACACTTCTTCGCGCTCGCCGATGAACTTGCCCGCGAGCCAACGCCGCATCGAGGGGAAGCGGCCCAGCGTGTCACGCAAGCGGCGCAGGTCGTTGAGGGTGTCCTCGTCGTCGGATTCGACCCGCTGCGGCGGGCCGTCGGGTACCTCGTCGTGCGTGATGCCGGCGCCGTAGCCGGTGTGCGGCAGCACGAAGAGCTCGAAGTGGCGGTGTTCGCGCGAGAGGCGCGGTGCGGTGGCGAGCAGGTCCTCGATGCGCTGCGTCCACACGCGGCGGCGCAGGTGAAAGCGCGGCTGCAGCTGCAGCTCGACCTCGGTGATGGCGCCCAGCGCACCCAGGCTCACCTGCGCCGCATGGAAGAGATCAGGCGATTGCTCGCGGCTGGCAGTGAGCACGCGGCCATCGGCCGTCACCAGCCGCAGCGAGCGGATCTGCGCATGCATCGCCTGCAGCGTGGCGCCCGTGCCGTGCGTGCCGGTGGCGAAGCTGCCGGCCATGGACTGCACGCTGATGTCGGGCTGATTTGGCAGCGCGAGCCCACGTGCGTCGAGCTCGGGCGCGAGGATGGCGATGCGCGTCCCTGCGCGCACCACCGCTGTCTTTGCCGCGGTGTCGTGCCGCACCACGCCGCTCAGGCCATCGGTCATCACGAGCGTCATCGGCGTGGGCACGAGCGCGGTGAAGGAATGGCCCGCACCGACGAAACGGATGGGCCCCTGCGCCGCCTTCAGCGCATCGACGAGCTGGCCTTCATCAACGGGCGTGAGGATGCGTTGCGGCTGGCATTGCTCCAGGCCCGACCAGTTGCTCCAGCCCGTCGCCTTCATCGGCGCGCCGGGCGTGGATGCAAGCGCCGCATCCGGCCGGCCAGCCAGCGCGCCGATCAGGCCGGCGCCGGCCAGCGAGGCGAATTCACGTCGGCGCAGGCGGGTCATGGGTTTGAAGAAAGCCAGTGAATCGGTAGTGATAACTATCGTATAGTGATCGCTACTGTTCTTCAATGACCAGGGCACTAGGGATAATCCTGAGCCCCTGGCCGCCGACCTGAGACGCTGATGCCGACCTCCCGCGCCACGCGCACACCGCGCAAGCCCTCGCCGCCCCTGGCCGCCAAGAAGCAGCCGGCGCAGCAGCGCGCCACCGAGACCTTCGAGCGCATCCTCGAAGTCACCGCGCAGACGCTTGCCGACGTGGGTATCGAGCGGCTGTCCACCAACCTCGTGTGCGAGCGCGCCGGCCTCACGCCGCCAGCGCTGTACCGCTACTTCCCCAACAAGTACGCCTTGCTCTACGAACTCGGCCAGCGGCTGATGCTGCGGCAGAACGAGCTCATCCCGCGCTGGATCACGGCCGAGGTGCTGACGGGTTCCGCCGATGGTCTGGAGCGCGCCATTCAAGGCCTGTTGCTGGACACGCACCGCGTCACGCAGGACACGGTGGGCGGGATGTGGATCACGCGCGCGCTGCGCGCGGTGCCGGCCTTGCAGAAAGTGCGGCTCGAGTCGCACGAGCAGGTCACGGCCGCGCAAGCCGAGTTGTTGTCGCAGGCTTTCCCGGGCGTGGACGTGCAGGAGCTGCGGCTCATCGGCCGCATCGCGGTGGAGATGGTCTACGCGGCGGTGGAGCTGCTCTTCGACGAGCCGCTGAACGCGCAGGCGGTGGCGCAGGTGGTGGCCGCGATGATCGCGAGCCAGCTGTCGCGCATCCAGCAGTCGACGAAGCCCGTGGCGAAGAAGCGGCGGAGCGCTTCTTCTTGACGGGGCTCAGTGAATTCAATTGCTCTTGTGTTCCCGGCGTGCTCTGTGGTGACAATAGCTCCCCATGAGCAAGATCCACATCCACAGAGTGCAGGTGCACTTCGGCGATTGCGACCCGGCCGGCATCGTCTTCTTTCCCAACTTCTCGCGCTGGATGGACGAATCGTCGCTCGCCTTCTTCATGGCCTGCGGCGTGCCGCCCTGGCGTGAACTGCTGAAGACGCGCGGCATCGTCGGCACGCCGCTGCTGGAGATCCACACGAAGTTCATGAAGCCCGCGACCTACGGCGAGACCATCGAGGTGCACACGAGCATCGAGCACTGGGCGGCCAAGACATTCCGCCATCGCCATGCCATTCATCGCGGCGATGACCTGCTGTGCGAAGGCACGGAGGTGCGCGCCTTCGTGGTGAAGGACCCGGCCAACCCGGAGCGCATCAAGGCCATCCCCGTGCCCGAGGACATCAAGGCCTTGTGCCTGTGAACGCCATGCCCCAGAAGAAGCCCACTCCCGCCGATGCCACCCCCGCCGGCCAACTCGTCGAGGCGCGGCTGCATCACGTGCTCGGCTACCAGCTCGCGCAGGCCACCATCGCAACGACCGTCGTCTACATGAAGGAAGTGGGCGAGCCCTTCGAGCTGCGCCCGGTGGAATACACCATCCTCTCGCTGATCAACGAGAACCCCGACGGTTCATCCGCGCAGCTCGCGCAGGCGCTGGCGGTGACGGCGCCCAACATCACGATGTGGATCGACAAGCTGGAGGGCCGCGGCCTCGTGCAGCGCACGCGCAACGAGGCTGACAAGCGGGCGCAGCATCTGCGGCTCACGCCCAAGGGCGCGACGCTGGTGGCGCAGGCGACGGAGAAGGTGCTTGCGGGCGAGCGCGAGGCGCTGTCTCATCTGAGCGATGGGGAGAGGACGATCCTCATCGAGCTCTTGCACAAGGTGGCGAGGAATCGGCCCCACAAGAAGTAGTGCGGTAGCCGGCGCTCAAAGCAAGCGCAGCAAGCGCCAATCAAGCAACGCCCGCGGGGCCGGCTTCGCCGGCCCGCTGGGTGGCGCCCCCTGGGGGCAGGAGCGCAGCGACTGGGGGGGCTCTATTCCTTCAAGCCTCGGGCGTGAACCCGACCGTCTTCACGACAGGCCCCCAGGCCGCGTTCTCCGTGGCCACCGCCTTCTTCAACTGCTCCGGCGTGTTGGCTGACGCTTCCAGCCCGAGCGTCGCAAGCCCATCGATCACATCCTGCGAACTCACCGCTGCCTTCACAGCCGCGGCCGCGTGCTGGACCACCTCAGGGCTGGCCTTGCCCGGCAGGAACACGCCGTACCACTCGACGAACTCGATGTTCTTGAAGCCTTGTTCGCCGTAGGTCGGCACCTCGGCGGCGAAGGGTGTGCGCTTGGGGCCGGAGGTCGCGAGCATGCGGACCTTGCCGCCCTTCAGGTGCGGCAGGAAGTCGCCGATCGGACCTGAGAACGCGCCCACCTGCCCGCCGAGCAAGTCCTGCACGCCAGGCGCCGAGCCGCGGTAAGGCACGTGCTGCAGCTCAACGCCGCTGGACTTCGACAGCAGCGCGCCAAGGAAGTGTGGCGGCGTGCCCGCGCCGGGCGAGCCGAAGGTGGCCTTGTCCGGATTGGCGCGGGCCCAGCCGAGGTAGTCCTTCAGCGTCTTCACCGAGTCCGGCACCATCGGGCCGACACCGAAGCCGAACACCGCGATGCACGCCGTGGACACCGGCGTGAAGTCGTCCATCTTGTAGGTGAGCTTGGTGAAGATGTGCGGGTACAGCGTGATGATGGATGCCGGCGTGAGCAAGAGCGTCGAGCCGTCGTTGGGCGAGTTCTTCACCGTCTCGGCGGCGAGCCGTCCGCCCGCGCCCGCCTTGTTCTCGACCAGCGAGGTCTTGGCGTAGCTGCCGCGCATCTTGTCGGCCAGGCGGCGCGACACCGCGTCAGTGGTGCCCCCCGCCGGGAAGCCCACGAAGATGCGCGCCGTCTCCAGCGATTGCGACCAGGCGAGGGTCGGCCAGGCACCAGCGAGCGCCGCAGCACCGCCGCTTGCAAGAATCTGTCTGCGATTGAACATGACGCTTGTCTCCGTCGTTGTGGTTGAAATGCGAGGGTCAGGCCGTGCGATTCAGCGCGGCGCCATGCGAAGCGCGCCGTCCAGGCGGATCACTTCGCCGTTGAGATGGCCGTTGGCCACGATGTGCGCCGCCAGGGCCGCGAACTCTTCGGGCTTGCCCAGGCGCTTGGGGAAGGGGATGGATGCCGCGAGGCTTTGCTGCACTTCCTCCGGCAGCTGGTGCAGCAGCGGCGTGAGAAAGAGCCCAGGTGCAATCGTGCAGACGCGCACGCCCCACTGCGCCAGGTCGCGCGCCAGCGGCAGCGTGAGCGACACCAACCCGCCCTTGGAGGCTGCGTAGGCTTCCTGGCCGATCTGCCCATCGTAGGCCGCGACCGAGGCGGTGTTCACCACCACGCCGCGCTCGCCGTCTTCCAGCGGATCGAGCTTGGCCGCCTGCGCCGCGAAGAGACGCAGCATGTTGAAGGTGCCCACGAGGTTCACGTCGATGACGCGCTTGAAGTCTTCGAGAGGCATCGGCGATCCATCGCGGCCGATGATGCGTTTGGCGCCACCGATGCCGGCGACGTTCATCAGCACGCGCGCCGGGCCATGGGCCTCGCAGGCCATCGCGAGCGCCGTCTGCACGCTGTCGGTGGAGGTGATGTCGCAGGGGCAGGCGAGCCCGCCGATCTCGCGCGCCACGGCTTCGGCCGCGCCCGCGTTCACGTCGAGCACGGCAACCTTGGCGCCGAGCCGGGCCAGTTCGCGCGCCGTCGCCGCGCCCAGGCCCGAGCCACCACCGGTCACCAGGGCCGCGCATCCTTCGATCTTCATGGGGGTCGTCCTAACTGTTGGTTGGTGCCGAGTGGGTTCAATGCCGGCGCGGCAGCAGCACGCCTTCGCCGCCGTCATACAGATGCTCGACCAGCGCGGCGCGGTGGCTCAGCACCGCACGCTGGTTGATCGAGCCCTTGTCGGTGATCTCGCCGCGGTCGATGGACGGCGGCTCGGCCAGCAGCAGCGCGCGCGCCACGCGGTTGGCGCTGCCGGTGCCCGCATGCCATTGCCGATCGATGAGTTGCTGGAAGAAGTCGACCACCTTGGGATGCTTCAGCACCTGCGCTGCGGCCACCTGAGCCGCGAGGCCCGCGAGCTTGCGGCACTCATCCACGCGCGGGAAGACGAGGATGCCCACTTCGTCGCGGTTGAGCCCCGCCACCACCACATCCTGCACGCAGGGCGCGCCGTCGAGGATGATGCGCGCGCGCAGCGGCCCGACGCTCACGAAGGTGCCGGTGGACAGCTTGAAGTCCTCGGCGATGCGCCCGTCGAACATCAGGCCACGCAGGGGCTGGTCGGGGTCGATGAACTTCACCGCATCGCCGGTGCAGTAGAAGCCTTCTTCGTCGAAGGCTTCGGCGGTCTGCTCGGGCGCGCGCCAGTAGTGCGGCATCACGTTCGGGCCCCTGAAGCGGATCTCGGTCTTGTCGCCCATGGGCACGAGCTTCACTTCCACACCGGGGCAGGGCAGGCCGATGTGGCCCGATCGCACGTCGGTGCCGACCGCGAAGGTGCACGACGGCGCCGTCTCCGTCATGCCGAGGCCGGTCATGATGCGCACGCGCTCGCCGGCCGTGCGCTCGGCATGCGCATCGAGCTTGTCCCATACCGCCTGCGACAGCCCGGCGCCCGAGAACATGAAGGCCTTCACGCGCTTGAACAAAGACTCGCGCAGCGTGTCGTCGTGGTCCATGGCCGAGGCGATTTCCTCGAAGCCCTTGGGCACGTTGAAGTAGATGGTGGGCGAGATCTCGCGCAGGTTGCGCAGCGTCTCGTGGATGCCCGCTGCCGTCGGCTTGCCTTCATCGATGTAGAGCGTGCCGCCGTTGTACAGCGTGATGCCGACGTTGTGGTTGCCGCCGAAGGTGTGGTTCCACGGCAGCCAGTCCACGAGCACCGGCGGCTCGTCCTGCAGGAAGGCGAATGTCTGCCGGATCATCTGCAGGTTGGCGCACAGCATGCGGTGCGTGTTCACCACGCCCTTCGGGTTCTTGGTGGAGCCCGAGGTGAAGAGGAACTTGACAATCGTGTCAGGCCCCACCTGGGCGTGCGACGCATCAGTGAGCGCGCCGGGGGGCGTGGCGAGCAGGTCGTCGAAGCGCGTGGCTTCGCCGTTGGGTAGCGTGCCATCGGGCAGCGTGCCATTCGTCAGCACGACCTCCATCCCTGGCTGCGCGATGGCCGCGATGGCGCGCGCGTATTCCGGGCCGGATGCGAACACCAGCCCCGGCGTCACCGTCTGCACGATGTGCCGCAGCTTGCCGTGATCTTGCGACAGCAGCGAGTAGGCCGGCGACACCGGCGCGTACGGGATGCCCACCCACATCGCGCCCAGCGCCAGCGTGAGGTGTTCGAGGTCGTTGTCCGAGAGGATGGCGATCGGCCGGTCCACGCCGAGGCCGCGCGCGGCCAGCGCCTGGCCCACCGCCTGCGCGCGCTGCAGCATCTGCGCGTAAGTGATGCGCCGCCAGTCGCCGCCGGCCTCGCGCTTGGCGACGAAGGTGCGGTCGGGCGCCTTTGCCGCCCAATGTTCGAGCGCGTCGGTCAGGCGCCGCGGAAACTCCGTCAACGCCTCGGCAGAGCGCAGCACCTGCACGCCGTCGTCGCGCTGCTCGAGCGTTGCGGTGAGGCAGCCGCCCACGCGCGCATGCCGGTAGGCCGCTGCGCTCATCGCGTCACCTTGCCGGCGCGCTTGTCCAGGAAGGCGCGCAGGCGCTCCTTCGCCTCGGGCGTGCTCTCGGCCACTGCGGCCATCAGCGATTCGGTGAACAGGCCTTCGGACTGCGACTGGTCAGCGATGCGTGGCAACGCATGCATCACGCCGAAGTTCGACAGCGGCGCGTTCGCCGCGATGCGGTTCGCCAGCTCCATCGCACGCGCCATGCCGGCGCCCTCGGGAACGATGTATTGCGCGAGGCCGGCGCGTTCGCCTTCCTCTGCGCTGTAGACGCGGCCGGTGAGCATCATGTCCGTCATGCGGGCCACGCCCATCAGCCGCGGGATGCGTGCCGAGCCGCCGCCGCCCACGAAGAGCCCGCGCTGGCCTTCGGGCAGGCCGAAGTACGCCGAGGCCTCCGCCACGCGGATGTGGCAGGCCGACGCGAGCTCCAGGCCGCCGCCCACCACCGCGCCGTGAAGCACGGCAATGACGGGCACGCGGCCGAACTGGATGGCGTCGAAGGCGGCATGCCACATGCGCGAATGCAGCACGCCCTCGGCCACGTCGCGTTCCACCAGCTCCGACAAATCAAGCCCGGCGCAGAAGTGCTCGCCGTCGCCGCTGAGCACCACCGCGCGCACGTCGGCGGGCAGGTTCACGAAGGCGGTGTGCAGCTGCGAGATGAGGTCGTCGCTGATTGCGTTGCGCTTGGCCGGCCGCGCGAGCCGCACCTGCGCGACCGCGCCCAGGGTGCCGATCTTCAACAGCGGCAGCTGCGCGAGCAGGCCGGTGGCGGGGGCGAACGAAGAGTCCATGTGGCAGTGGTCGCAGAAGTCTGCATTTAGTTCAGTAGATGAAGTATCATAGGCTTCATCATCTGGCGGCGACTAGGTAAAACCCCTTGGTTTCAGGTGCCGCCGAGTCTGCCATCGTCATTCACCCCGTTAAGCAGTCAGGAAAGCGGCCCCACCATGAACATCGACCAGCTCGTGGCCATCGACGTGCACACCCATGCGGAAGTGTCGTGCTGGAACCCCTTCGACAACTACGGCGAGGAATACGACCGCGCGGCCGACAAGTACTTTCGATCGAGCCGCCGGCCGACCATCGAGGAGACGGTGGCCTACTACCGCGAGAAGAAGATCGGCCTCGTGATGTTCACGGTGGATTCCGAATCCAACCTCGGCCGCCGCCGCATCCCCAACGAGGAGATCGCCGAGGCGGCGCAGAAGAACAGCGACATGATGATGTGCTTCGCGAGCATCGACCCGCACAAGGGAAAGATGGGTGCGCGTGAGGCCAGGCGGCTCATCACCGAGCATGGCGTCAAGGGCTTCAAGTTCCATCCGACGGTGCAGGGTTTCTACCCGTACGACAAGATGGCCTGGCCGCTTTACGAGGTCATTGCCGAGCACAACATGCCGGCCATCTTCCACAGCGGGCATTCGGGCATCGGCTCGGGCATGCGCTGCGGCGGCGGGTTGCGGCTGGAGTACTCCAACCCCATCCACCTGGACGACGTGGCCATCCAGTTCCCCGACATGCAGATCATCATCGCGCACCCGTCCTGGCCCTGGCAGGACGAGGCGCTGTCGGTGGCCATGCACAAGCCCAACGTCTTCATCGACCTCTCGGGCTGGAGCCCGAAGTACTTTCCGCCCCAGCTCGTGCAGTACGCCAACACCTTGCTGCGCGACCGCATGCTGTTCGGCTCGGATTTCCCGCTCATCACGCCCGAGCGCTGGATGAAGGACTTCGACGAAGCCGGATTCCGTGACGAAGTGAAACCGCTGATCCTCAAGGAGAATGCAGCCCGGCTGCTCAAGCTTACGAGGACCTCATGACCGTCATCCGCCCCGCCCTTGCCGTCTTCGCTGTGTCACTGCTTGCCGCCTCGCAGGCGCAAGCCAAGCCCCTGGAGCCGGCAGCGCTCGCGCGCTTCGACGCCGGCTACGCGCGGTGCGAGCAGAAGTTCGAGCACATGCGCGGGCATGCGGACGAGGCTTACCTGGGCCTGTACAAGCTCAAGGTCGACGACAAGAGCCGCGGCAAGCTTGCAGATCTGCGCAAGAAGCCGGCCTATGCGGCCGAGAAGGCAAAGGCCGACAAGCGCATGAGCAAGCCGTCGGCCGAATTGGACAAGAAGCTGGACCAGCAATGCCAGGCGACCTGGGGACAGGTGCAGGCGGCGAAATGATTCGGCCGATGTGAAACCCGCCGCATGGCTGCGGCGGTTTTCACTGAGGGAGTTGTCAGGACTTCGGGCAGGCGCAGTTGCCGGCGCATTGGCAGGCACTGCCGCAGCGGCACGCCGCGCCGCAGGGGCAGGCCGCGGGCGGCGCGGGTTGCTGGCAGCCACAGGTGCAAGAGGCGC
The DNA here is from genome assembly GCA_966211955.1 of uncultured Comamonadaceae bacterium. Taxonomy (GTDB): domain Bacteria; phylum Pseudomonadota; class Gammaproteobacteria; order Burkholderiales; family Burkholderiaceae_C; genus Albitalea. The sequence continues at coordinate 87,484 of CBIHOF010000002.1, forward strand.
CGGGGCAGGTGGTGCAGGCGCAGCGGGTTTGGTGGGTCGCGTTCATGGTGGAGTCCTTGGTTGCTCGTCGACGGGGTGTCTTCGATGGGTCAACTTTCGGTGACGGGCCTGCATTGCGACAGCGAATTGCGACCAAGCGTTCTGTGGTGTGCCGCAATGGTTGGTGATGGCGACCGAACGGTCGGCGGTGTGCCTGGCGAGTTTGCGCTGGGCTGAAGGTCCATGCAGTAGGCCGATCGAGGCGATTCGATGCCCCCGACCGTTCGGTCGACGGCCGCGACCATTCCTGGACCCAGCCAGACCCTTGATCGCAATCCGCTGTCGCAGCGGATGGTCGGTGACGACAGTGAGGTCTTCATTCCTCCACTTTCGGACTGCACCATGCCCTACACCACCGTCTCGCTCCTGTCCCTGCTGTCGCTCGCTGCCATCGCCGGCTGCTCCACGCCGCCGCCGGGCCTCGACCTGTCGATGCGTCGCCCCACGATCGAGAAGAAGTTCGTCGTCGAGCTCGATGCGCCTGCGACGCCGGCAGCCATCAACCAGATCCATTCCTGGCGGATCAAGCTCGCATCGCCCGACGGTGCGCCGATCACGCATGCCCACATCACCGTCGATGGCGGCATGCCGCAGCATGGCCACGGCCTGCCCACCAAGCCGCAGGTGACCCGCGAACTGGCCGACGGCACCTACCTGCTCGAAGGCATGAAGTTCAGCATGACCGGCTGGTGGGAAATCAAGCTCGCCATCGACAGCCCCGTCGGCGCTGACAAGGTGACCTTCAACACCGTCGTCGGCCTGCCGGCCGCGACGCGCTGAGCCTCGCTGGCGTCAAGGAGCAGACATGAACAACGCCTGGTCGCGGGTCATTGCACCGGCCGTGTTGCTGTTGGCGATGGTGTCATCCATCTCAAGCCTTGCTGGCCCCTCGCCAACCGCACCGGCGACGACCACCGCATCGACGAATGGCGAGCGGTGGAGCGCTGACGAAATGGCGGTGCTCGCATCGCTGCGATTGAGCCGCCTGCCCGCAGTCGCTGCCGAACCGTCGAACGCCGTCGAACGCTCGCCAGCCGCCATCGAACTCGGTCGCCGCCTGTTCAGCGACACACGGTTCAGCCGCAACGGGGAGGTGTCATGCGCGTCCTGTCATGACCCCGCCCGGCACTTCCAGGACGGCTTGCCGGTGAGTCGAGGCGTGGGTGTCGGCACCCGTCGCGCCATGCCCGTCGTGGGCACCGGCCATGCGACCTGGTTGTTCTGGGATGGACGCAAGGACAGCCTGTGGTCGCAAGCGCTCGGGCCCTGGGAAGATGCGGCCGAGCACGGCGGCAACCGGACGCGCTATGCGCGTCTCGTGGCGCAGTTGCATCGCCGCGAGTACGAAGCCATCTTCGGCGCGATGCCCGAGCTTCGCGGCCTGCCCGCCGATGCTGGCCCCAATGGCTCGGACGCCGAGAAAGCCGCGTGGGCGGCGATGGATGCGAAATCCCGCGAGCAGGTGTCGCGCATCTTCGCCAACATGGGCAAGTCGGTGGCCGCGTATGAGAAGACCCTGCAGCACGCGCCCTCGCGACTCGATCGCTACATCGATGGATTGGTCTCTGCCGATGCGTCTGCACGCAGCGCCCTTCAAGCGGGTGAAGTCCGGGGACTGCGCCTGTTCATCGGCAAGGCGCAATGCGTCACCTGCCACAACGGCCCGCTGTTCACCGACCAGCAGTTCCACAACACCGGCGTGCCACCGCGTGATCCGGCGCGGGCTGACGTGGGTCGATCAGCGGCGACGGCCAAGGTATCGGCAGACGAGTTCAATTGCCTCGGCACCTTCAGCGACGCGACGCCGGAGCAATGCCAGGAACTGCGCTTCATGGCCGTCGACGACCCATCCATGATTGGCGCGTTCAAGACGCCGGGCTTGCGGGGAGTGGCGCTGCGTCCGCCCTACATGCATGCCGGCCAGTTCGCCTCGCTCGATGACGTGGTGCGGCACTACGTGAGCGCACCGCACGCCGCCATCGGGCATTCCGAGCTCAACCATCGGCATTCGAATCCGCAGGCCGCGAAGCCCACGCATGGGGAACGTCCGCCCATCGAGTTGACCGACGCGGAAATCCGCGACCTGGTGGCCTTCCTCGGGAGCCTCTCGCCGTGACGGCGAAGCCAAGGTTCAACGGTAGAACGCCTCCACCTTGCCCTTGAGCTTGATCAGCAGCGGCTTGCCCTTGCGGTCCAGCGCGCGCCCCGCGGGCACCTTCACCCAGCCTTCGCTGATGCAGTACTCCTCGACGTCATGGCGCTCCTTGTCGTTGAAGCGAATGCCGATGTCATGCTCGAAGATCGCGGCCACGTGATGCGGACTGGATGGGTCCACGGACAGGTGGTCGGGCAGAGGAGGCTTTTCTTGGGTGTCTTCTTTGTTGTCGGTCATGGCAGTGTGGCGGTGTGTTTCGCGCAGGTGCGCAGGCTGCATTGTGATGGCGGCGCAGGCCGGCCGCCCGGATGCTCGCGCTACACCTTGGCCGCGCCCTGGCGGCGCGCCTTCGCAGCCTTCGATGGCGTCATGCTGCTCGCCGCATAGGCGATCACCGCGATCACGCAAAGGTACATGCCCGCCGATCCCAGCGCGCGCCCCGCGCCCAGGTGGTTGGCGACGTGCCCCCACAAGACACTTCCGGCCGCGAGGCTGGCAGCATTCGAGACGAAATACGTCGACAGCGCCCGGCCGCGCACGGCCAACGAGAACTCGGACTGCGCTGCGGCATTCAGGGACGAAAGGATGGCGGCCCAGGCGGCCCCAGCGATGGCAATCACCGCAATTGCAAAGGCCAGCGACGCCTTGAAATTCAAGGACAGCAGCACCAAGCCATACACAGCCACCGCGGCGCAGACGATGGCCGTCTGCGAGAGCTTCGCGCGCAAGCTGGGCAGCACGAACGCACCTGCCACTGCACCGGCGCCCAGGGCGCCCATCAAGCTGCCGTAGGTGGTCGATTGCAGATGCAGCACGTCACGCACGAAGAGCGGCAGCAAGGCCGGCAGCGCTGTCGTCCCGAAGAGGAAGAGGCCGCTGCTCATCACGACGGCGCGAAAGCGTGACGATCGCCCCGCTGCTGCCAGGCCTTCTTTCAGGGACGTCGCCAGGTCCGAGCTTGGCGCGATGTGTTCGTGGTCGGACTTCCACCATTGGCGATAGAGCACGAGCAAGGCGACGAAGGACAAGGCGTTGGCAAGAAACAGCGTGGCCGGCCCCACCGAGGCGAAGGCGAGACCGCCCAAGGCGGGCCCGATCACAGACGCCAGGTTGAAGCTCAGGCCGTTGACGGTGGCGGCGGAGGCAATTTCTTCTGGCTCGACGAGACCGGACATCGACGACTGCCACGCCGAGACCCGCAAGGCAGCTCCGACGCCGACCAGGAAGGTGAGGGCGATGATCATCCAGGGTGCGCGCCCTTGTGCGTACACGTAGACGGCGAGCGCGAGGGCGCAAAACGCCATCTGCAGGTGAACCCAGAAAAGATACTTCGGCGTATGGATTCGATCGGCCAACACGCCGCCGGGAATGGCGAAGAGAAAGATCGGCGCGTTCATCGCCGCCTGCACCCACGCGGTGGTGGATGGTGTCTGCGACACAGACGTCACCAGCCACATGGCGGCGAAGGTCTGCATCCACGTCCCGAGGTTCGACACGAAGTTCGCGATGCTCAGGTCGCGAAACCGCTGGTGGCGAAAGGGCTGGAACAGCGGGACTTTGGGGCGCATGGTGGCCTTTGTTGACGGAAGGCGGCGCGCTTGCGCCGCCTTCATGCATGTTCTTACGCAGCCGAGAGATCCCAGGCGCAGTGTTGCTCGAACCACCGCGCAAACTCGTGGAAATGCTCCTCCAGTTCGGCGTCCGAATCACCTCTGACCAGCACATTCACGATTTCGGCGTTGGTGAAGGTCATTTTCTTGTACCTCTTGCCGGGGACGCCGTTGACCTTGTAGAGCTCCACCCAGTCGAAAGGGGCTTCGAGGGGAATGGATTTCAACACGCCGGCCTTGGGCGGAATGTTCAACTGGCCGATGAATCGCCCTTTCGGATGCGGTGCATCGAGCAGCGACGACCGGTGTGCTTCGAGGCACTCGGCTTTGAGGAACTCCATGCGAATGTCCACGCCATAGCCCGCGCGTACTTCCTCGTTGGCGATGCCGCCGCCGAGCCGGCAGGCCGCTTCGCACAGCAGGAGCTGTCCGGCTTCGGTGCGAAACACCTCGACATGGAATAGCCCGTTGCGAGGCATCGGAAGCGCGTTCTCAAGAATGCTGCAGGTGAAGTCCACCATGCGCAGCCGCCATGGGTCACTGTCCCCGAGCATCTTGAGGCCGAGGAAGTTGCCGTGCAGAAATTCGAAGCAGGTGGTGACGTTCTCGACGATGGAGATGACCACGCACTTGCCGTCGAGATACAGGCCATTGGCGGTCAGCATCCGGCCCGGGATGCAGGCTTCTGACAACGGGCTGTCGCCGCGGCCGACGGCGCCGGACGCGAGGTAGGTCTCGAGTTCCGACTCGTCGTGAAGGATCTGGACGCCGGCCGACCCGCGTCCGTCCAGCGGCTTGACGACAAAAGGGTAGCCGACGGTGTCCACGAAATCGAGCACCTCCAGCGCGTTGCGCGTCAGGCGGAAGTCGGGGACAGCGACGCCCTTGCTGCGCGCAAGCTTCTTCATCTCGTACTTGTCGCGGAAGAAGTTGGCGTCATGCGCCGAGAGCCCAGCGATCCCGAAGCGTTCGCGCAGCCGGGCCGCACGCAAGACATCGATCTCGGCGAGCGGCACGACATTCTGGAACGGGTGCACTGCATGGAGGTCGGCCGCGCGCTTTTCCACGAGGTCGTTGTCGTTAAAGCCATCGAAGAACTCGATGGCACGAAACGCGCCGGCCAGGTGCTCGCTCAGCCGCGCCCTGTCGGCGGAATCGGTGAACAAGGTCGCGGTGCCTCCGGTGGCATCGGCCCACTCCCTGGCGGAGTGCTGAAAGAGAATTTTCGGCGGGGCAAACAGCAGTACGTTCATGGTTCCTTCCCTGTTGGTTTCCACCTGCACGGTGGTGTGTGTTGGCGTGATGCCAAACTCATGTCATCGCCTGGCCGCTTGCCTTGTCGGCAATGCCGTGAAGCGCAAGGGTGCTGGACGCGATGGCCCGCGCGATGCGGTGCGCATGCTTGACGTTCAGTTCAAGCACGCTCGTGAAAAAGTAGGTGCCGCTCGTCAAGGTGCCGATCGCGTAGAAGTGAGGATGCTTGCCGCCATTGCCGTCGATAACCGATGCATCGTCGAAGGAGACGTCGATCCCACCCAGCGGATGCTGCCGGATCACTTTGTCGGCCAGCATCTGCCGCAGCAGCCGCGACTCGATGCGCTCGAGGTCGTCGGTCGATCCGGTGGCGTTGACCACGAAGTCGGCCTTCATTGCGTCATGGGTGTCACGGGTGCTGATGGAAAACGATTTGGTTGTCTCGCATGCGCTGACGTTCGTGATGGAGCGGACGACCTCGAGTTGTCCGCCTTCGATGAGCGCCAGAAGTCTTCTTGCGCTTTGCTCCGGCATGCCGACTCTCAAGGACATCCACTTGCTTTGCATCACTGTGCGGAAGAACTTTCGTTCGCGCTGCGGCAGCCGATGCCACAGGATCTCCACCGCGACGTTCATCGCGCTCAGGACCGACTGCCAGGCACGCTGCTCCTTGCCGCCGGCCGACGTAAGCTCATGGCGCAGGTAGCTGGATGCGTCCCGTGGGCGCCTGAACCACTGATGAATCTTGCCTGGCGATCCTGTGAGCCGGCCCACCTCCGAGGCAATGAGGTCGCGGATCTTGCGTAAAGACGTCGGTGCGGGTCGTGCCCTCAGCTCGCGACCGACGCCTTCCCAGAACTGCCGCGGGCTGTCGTCCACCTGGGTGGATTTGACGCTTGGCAGCATGCCGCTGCGAGAGCAGATGTACAGGCGCCCTTGATGGCCGGCGGCCGACAAGGCAATCGCCGCGTCGACTGCGCTCAGGCGCGAACCGAGGATGGCAACCGTGGCCTGCGCCGGGATGCAACGAGTGAGCCGGGAGGCTGGGTAAGGTGAAGGGAGGTAGCGATCCCGGCCGGAAAGTCCCGGGTAGTGGTCTACCGTGTGGTTGCCGATGGCGAGGACCGCGTGCTGGGCAGTCAACATCGAGCCCGAAGCGCAACACACCGAATATGCCCCAAGGCGTGGATGCAACGAGGTCACCTCGTCGCACAACAAGTCCACCTGGATCTTCTTGCGCTGTGCTGCCGCCTGAGCCGCTTTGAGCAGGGAGGCCACGTGACGGCCGAACAGTCGGCGCGGCACGTAGTCGTCTTGCAGGCCCGCATCGAAGCGAAGCTGCGGAAAGTCTCTTCGCAAGGTGTCCGCGTTGTCCAGGCACCATTCATGGAAACGGCGCTCTTCACCGTGAATCGCGGACATCGTGGACGCTACGCGATTGAGCAGTTGATCCTGGTTGTCCTCGCTGTAGGCTTGGCCCGGACCGATGTCGGGCGACCTGTCGAACATGACGATTCGTACCGGCGTCGCCCCCGTCAACTCGTGGACAAGGTGATGGAGCGTCGCGACGCCAACGGCACCGCCGCCGATGATGGCAACGGTCACGGGGGAGGCGGAACCCATCAATGCCTGCGCAGAAGAAAGCGGGCCGAGGTCATTCCGACGTGCTGGCCGACGTGGTTCCTGACCTCGCGTCGCGCCCACTTGGCGAGGGACGTCTGCTCGGGCTGCGACACGATGCCCAGCTGTCGAAGGACTTCGATGGCCGCCATGATCTGCACCCAGCGATTGCCGTCCGACACCTTGACCGCGATCCCGATGCCCGCGCTGCGGATGCCGATGGCCTGGATGCTGCCTGCACCGATCTTGGAGATGATCTCGCCGGGGCGTGAATTCATGAGATCGACGTCGTTGCGATGCTGGCCGCTGCCGAGGTAGGGGTGCGCAAGGATCGAGTGGGACAACTCACCGAGCACCCCTTCGCCGCGTGCCAACTTGGCATATCCCAGGGCGAGGCTGCGCAGTGGAATTCCGAAACTCGGCGCGGAGCAGTTGTCCGAGCCGGCCGGCATGGAATCAAGAGGCACTTCGCAAGTACGCGACACCGCCCGAGCGATCGCCTGCTGAAGAGGGTGCGATAGCGCCACGTAGTTGTCCATGTCGGCGCCGTGCAGCCGGCACCACCCGAGAAAGCCGGCGTGCTTGCCAGAACATGTGTTGTGAACCTGCGTCACAACGAGGTCCGCCGGCGCCGCCATCCTTTGCCAGCTGTAGAAGTTGGGGGTATGGCATCCGCATCGCAATGCTGACTCTTCGCAGCCTGCACGATCGAGCATTCGCTGCACGACGGCCACGTGGCAGGCCTCACCGTTGTGGCTTGCACACAGCAAGGCGACGGCTTCGCTGTCGAAACCCAGAGCCGCAGGGCCATCCGACTCCATGAATGGAATTGCCTGGAAGACCTTCAGCGCTGAACGCGGGAACACCACGGTCGCGGGGTCTCCCACGCTGTGGAGCAAGCGCCCGGTGGCGTCGACCACCGCAACGGCGCCATGGTGGACGCTGTCGACGAGGCCATCGGTCTCGCCAGGCATGTGTCGCGTGGACACCACCAGCGGCTCATAAGGCGAAGCAATCCGAGGTCGATCTTTCACGGCCTGGTGTCCTTGTTGTTGTCATGCCTCGCCCGTGCGACCCTTTCGCAAAGGCTCGGCCATCTCCCTGCGCCTTTCGTGCGGCGTCATTCGCGCGCCGACATCGAACAGCGTTGCTCATCTGTTGAGCGGGCGCAGTCTAGCCGTGGCGTGCGCTTCCGTGTCACCGCAACGATGTAATAAAGCGTGCTCGACGAATGTCAGCGAGATTTCACATGGACGATGTATGCGTGTGCGATCCATCGAGAGTGAATCGCGTGGGCGGTAAGGGATACCGGCCTCGCGCATCCAAATGTGTTGGGCCCCAGGCGGGCTGGCGCTCACAAAAACACACAGCACCAAAACCGATCCGGCAAAGTGGTCTAAGCCACTTTGCTCGATGGCAATCGACGTGCCCGCACCCATGAAAAGTGCGATCGACGTCAACGCATCATTCGAAGAAGCGGCGTGCCTTGCAGCCCTGCTTCTGATTTGCAGAGGTGCTTGCAACCGAACGTCTTGCAACCGGTTTCTTCACCTCGGTGCCGACCGCACCTCGGGTGGGTTATCGCGCTCTCATTTCGGGCCAAGGGTCTTCAGTTGTTTCGACCCTTTGGCGTGCGTGATGAGTCCAAACGCAACGCAATGGCGCATGCGTGATTCGACTTGGCGCAAACGTCACGACTTGCCAACCATTCATTGGATTGGCCCAAATGTTGCGTCGCAGCAAGCGACTGAACACATGCCGCAAAGGCAAGGGAGATGGTTCATGAACGCTGCAAGTTTTGTAGCGGGCGCTCGCATGAACGCGCCCGCATCCCGATCGACAGACCCTTCGCGCGACCTGCTGATGTTGCGCATCAACCAGGCGGTGGCGCTCGCGCTGCTGCTGCTGCTCAGCCCGGTGATGCTCGTCATCACCTTCCTCATCTGGCGCCGGGACGGAGCGCCGGTCCTCTTCGCGCACTACCGCGTGGGCCAAGGCGGCAAGCTCTTTCGCTGCATGAAGTTCCGCTCGATGCTGCGCAATTCCGAGCAGGTGCTGGCCGATCTGTTGGCCACTGATGAAAACGCGCGTGAGGAATGGGCGCGCGATCAGAAGCTCACCAACGATCCGCGCATCACCGGCGTCGGCCACTTCCTGCGCAAGAGCAGCCTCGATGAGCTGCCTCAGCTGCTCAACGTGCTGCGTGGCGAGATGGCCCTTGTCGGCCCGCGGCCCGTCACCGTGGGCGAACTCACCCGCTACGGCAAGGTGCGTTGGCATTACCTGAGCGTGCGCCCTGGCATCACGGGCCTGTGGCAAGTGAGCGGGCGAAACAACACGACGTATGAAGAGCGCGTCGCGCTGGATCGCCGCTACGTCGAGCAGAAGTCACTCTGGATGGACGTGGGCATTCTTTTCAGGACCGTGAAGGTGGTGGTGGCGCGGGAAGGGGCACGCTGATGTCCGCCGCAGTACCGTTGGGAAGCCAGCACATGCGCTGGACAGATTCCGATGCCGGCCGCGTGGTGCACGTGGTCGGCTGTGTCACTGATGAGGTGTTCTCTTTTCTCGGTCCGGCCACGAATGCGCTCGCGCGCTCGGGCCTGGAGCAATCGGTGGTGATGATCGACGACACGCGCTATCGCCACCATGTGGTGAGCCTGCACGAGTCGGCCGAGCTCATCCTCACGCCGCGCGAGCGCAACCCGGTGCGCCAATGGCAGGCGGTGCTCAACGCATTTCGCGCGACCGCCTCGGGCGAACAATTGCGTGCGGTGCACCTGCACGGCATCCTGCCTTGCCTGGTCGGTGCGATTGCGATGCGAACCTCCGGTGTCAAGGCGCCGATCTTCTATTCGCCGCACGGCTCGCGCTCGATGGGCCGCTTCAAGCCCATGGGCCAGTTGCTCTTGTGGCTGCTGCAGCCCGTGCTGCGGCCCGGGCGCAGTGCGGCCATCGTGAACGTCACTCGCGAGAAGGACGCGTTCAACAAGTGGAAAACGGTGGAGCTGGTCGAGAGCCCGGCCAGCGAAGTCTTCCTGCAGATGCCGCGCCATGAGTCGCGGCATCCCCTGGTCGTCACCGGCGGGCGCGCGCAGAGCGTGCGCAGCGCCGAGCTGATGGCGCAGCTCGCGGTGCTCCTGGGTGACGAGGCGCTGCGCATCAGCTTCAACTGGATCGGCCGCGTCGACGAGGTCTCGCGCATGCGGCTGAACGCCGCCAACGTGAGCGTGTTCGAGGTGGCCAATGCCGAGGAATGCGCGACGCGCCTGTCCTCCGGCTGGATCTACGTCGCGCCCGGAGGCACGCGAGGGTTCCCGGTATTTCTCGTCGAGGCCATGGCCGCGGGCCTGCCTTGCGTCGCCATCGACAGCCCGCAACACCGCGAGGTGATCCGGGACGGCGAGAACGGTTTCCTGTGCGAGAGCGAACGCGAGCTGATCGGCTGCATCGCCACGCTCATCGACAGCCCGACGTTGCGCCAGCGCATCGGCAACGCCGCGCGCGCCGAAGCCCGCGAGCGCTTCGGACAGCAGGTCTTCAGCGACAAGCTGCTGGCGGCGTATTCGCTGGCCGATGCGTCGGCCGAACTCGAAGCGCCCGATGCCCCCAACCCTCTCGGCAAGCCTGACCTGCCCCAGATTTCCGGAAACCCCGCCACATGAAAGTCACCGTCATCGGAAGCGGCTACGTCGGCCTCGTCACGGGCGCCTGCCTGTCGGACATGGGCAACGACGTGCTCTGCCTGGACCTCGACGAGCGCAAGATCGCGATGCTCAAGGACGGCAAGATTCCCATCTACGAACCGGGCCTTCAAGAGGTGGTGCGCCGCAACGTGGAGGCCGGCCGCCTTCACTTCACCACCGACGTGCCGGCCGCCGTGCAACACGGCACGCTGCAGTTCATCGGCGTGGGCACGCCGCCCGACGAAGACGGCTCGGCCGACCTGCAGTACGTGCTGGCCGCTGCCCGCAGCATCGGCCGCCACATGACCGACTACAAGGTCGTCATCGACAAGAGCACGGTGCCGGTGGGCACGGCCGCGAAGGTCAAGGCGGCGATCGCCGATGAGCTCGCCGCGCGGGGCGTGGCACTGGATTTCGCCGTCGTCTCCAACCCCGAGTTCCTGAAGGAAGGCGCGGCGGTGGAAGACTTCATGCGCCCCGACCGCGTGGTGGTGGGTGCCGACGACGAGCGTGCCGTGCTGCTCATGCGCGCGCTGTACGCGCCCTTCACCCGCAACCGCGACCGCCTGCTGGTGATGGACGTGCCGAGCGCGGAGTTCACGAAGTACGCGGCCAACGCAATGCTCGCCACGCGCATCAGCTTCATGAACGAGCTGGCCCTGCTGGCCGAACGCGTGGGCGCCGACATCGAGCTCGTGCGCCAGGGCATCGGCAGCGACCCGCGCATCGGCACGCAGTTTCTCTACGCCGGTGCGGGCTACGGCGGCTCGTGCTTCCCGAAGGACGTGAAGGCCCTGGTGCGCGCGGCGAAAGACAGCGGAATCACCTTGCAGGTGCTGACCTCGGTGGAGGCCGCCAATGAGCGGCAGAAGCTCGTGCTCGTGGACAAGGTCGTCGAGCGCTTCGGCGAAGACCTCACCGGTCGGCAGTTCGCGCTGTGGGGGCTGGCCTTCAAGCCCAACACCGACGACATGCGCGAGGCACCCAGCCGCGTCATCATCGAAGAGCTGCTGCGCCGCGGCGCGAACGTGCTGGCCTACGACCCGGTCGCCATCCACGAGGCAAGACGTGTGCTCGGGGATCTGCCCGGCCTGCGCTTCGCCAGCGATCAGGCGGCCGCCTTGCAAGGCAGCGATGCGCTGCTGATCGTCACCGAGTGGCGGCAGTTCAAGAGCCCGGATTTCGAGCAGATCCGCGCGACGCTCAAGCAGCCGGTGGTCATCGACGGCCGCAACCTCTATGACCCGGTGCACATGAAGCAGATGGGCATCGAGTACCGCGGCATCGGCCGCGCGGCGCAGTGAGGAAGGCCGGCCCATGAGACCCGAGCCGATCCGGCTGCTGACGCTGGACGCGATGCGCGGCATCGCGGCCATCCTGGTCATGCTCTACCACCTGAACGCCGCAGGCGCCCATGTGTTCAAGAGCGGCTACCTCGCGGTGGACTTCTTCTTCGTGCTGAGCGGCTTCGTGCTCGCACGCACCTACGACGCGCGGCTCGCCGCCGGCCTGCCGTTCCGCGAATTCGCGGCGCTGCGCGTGATCCGGCTGTACCCGTTGATCTTCTTCGGCCTGCTGATCGGCGTCGCGCGCTTCGGCGGGCAGATCGTCATCCACCACCCCGACCGCATGACGGTGCCTGACCTGGTGGTGAGCGCGATCTTCGAGATGCTGCTGCTGCCGTCGCCGACCTCCAATTTCATCGCGCCCTTGAACGCGCCGGCATGGTCGCTGTCCTTCGAGATGGCGGCCAGCCTCGTCTACGCGGCGTGGCTCGTGAAGGCCAAGCCGCGTGCGCTGCTGGCGGTGTGCGGCCTCTGCGGCCTCGGCGTGGTGTGGGCTGCGGTGCTGCACGGCTCGACCGGCTTCGGCTTCAAGTGGGACGACCTGCACACCGGTGTCGCGCGCGTCGGCTTCTCGTTCACGCTGGGCATGCTCATCGCGCGCTCGCACCACAAGCCGGTGGTGAAGAGCCTTTGGGCCTTCGCGCCGATGGCGGTGCTCGGCGCGCTGCTGTGCGTGGACGTGACGGGCGGTGCACGCCTGGCCTTCGACCTCGCGATGGTGCTGCTGGTGTCGCCGCTCCTCGTGTGGTGGGGCGCGGGCCTCAACCCGCCGGACGCCGGCGCCGTGGTCTCGCGCTGGCTGGGCGATGTGTCGTACCCGCTGTACGCGGTGCACTTCCCGCTGCTCTTCATGGTGGGCTTCTTCGGCAAGAAGGCCGGCCTGCCGACGGAGGTGTGGATGGCGATCTTCGCGGTGGGCATCCTCGTCTTCGCGACGCTGCTCGACCACTTCTATGACCGGCCGGTGCGCCGTGCGATGACGGAGGGCTTGCGCCGCATCCGCGTGGCGCGGCCGTCGCTCGCCTGAGTTCGATGGCAAGCCAACAATCGTTCTCGCGCAACGTCAACGGCTTTCGCGGCCTGTGCGTGCTGCTGGTGTTCCTGCACCACGTCGCGCACTCCGGCCTCGTGCCGGGCGCGGACCCCGAATCTCTTTGGCAGCTCACGCTGCAGGAGCTCTTCATGAGCTTCGGCTACGGCGTGGAGCTCTTCTTCATGATCAGCGGCTACGTGATCGTGCAGAGCCTGCGCCGCCATTCGAGCGTGCGCGCCTTCCTCTTCGACCGCGTGCTGCGCATCTTCCCGGTGTGGCTGCCGCTCGCGCTCGTGCTGAGCATTGGTTGCCTGCTCACCGGCAAGATCGGCTTCGTGGCCTCCGAGCCTTCGTGGTGGTTGCCGGTGACGCTGGCCAACCTCGCCTTGCTGCCGCCTCTCATGCCCTTGCCACTCGTGCATCCGGCTTCCTGGTCCTTGAGCTACGAGTGGCTTTTCTACATCGCCTGCGCGGGTGTTGCCGTGCTGTGGCGTTCGCCCTCGTCATCGCGCGTGGGCAAGGCGGCGTGGGTCACTGCCGCGGTGCTGCTGATGTGCGCCATCCCGCGCTCGCTGTTCTTCCTGCCGGGCGTGCTGGTGGCGCTCGCGCCGCAGGTGGTGGCGCCGCTGCAGCGCGCCACGTGGCTGGCGGGTGCGAGTCTGCTGGTGCTGCTCGCCAGCTGGTTTTCCACTGGCATCTTCGCGGCGCAATTCGGCACGCCGCTGTGGTCGGTGGTGGCCGAAGGGCACGGCCCGGCGGTGCTCGTCGCACTTCTGGCCGGCACGCACCTCTTTGCCTGCGTCGCCGCACCCGACAACGCCGGGTTGTCCATCCTGCGCACGCGGGCGGCGCAGCACCTGGGCCGCATCAGCTACAGCTTCTACCTGATGCACCCAGTGGCGATGTCGATCGTCAAGCCCATCGTCGCGCGCACCGTGCCCGAGGGTTGGCCGGCCACGCTCGTCTTCTTCGCCGCCTCCGCGCTCGTCGCATGGGCGCTCGCCTATGCCTCCTGGGCCTTGCTGGAGCAGCGTTTCGCACGCTGGCTCAAGGCCCGCCACGCGCCGCGCTCGACCGCCGCACCGGTGGTTCTCGTTCAAGGACACAGTGCATGACGACGCTGACGCCGGCGCGCCACGACTCGCGCCACGACACGAACGGGCCGCGGGTTGCGGTGTACCGCTCGCCCATCCTGCCCATCTCCGAAACCTTCATCCGCGACCAGGTGCGCGCCCTGCAGCGCTGGAATGCGACGCTCTTCGGCGAGACGCTGCTCGACCCGCGCCCGACGCTGGACGGTGCCACGCTGCGCGTGTTGTGGAACGACACGCGCCTGGGCCGCGCGCTGCGCCGCACTGACCGCATTGCCGAGCGGCTGATGGGCCATTCGCCGGCCAAGCTGCGGGCACTTCGCACGCTGCGTCCCGATCTCATTCACGTGCACTTCGCGACCGATGCGGTGCAGATCTGGCCGACGGTGAAGCGCCTCGCGCTGCCGATGGTGGTGACGCTGCACGGCTACGACATCAACACGCATGCCGACTGGTGGCATGCGGGCCATGGCGGCCCGCGCATGAAGGACTATCCCGAGCGGCTGCGCGCCATGGCGGCTGATGAGTCGGTGCATTTCGTGGCGGTGTCGCAAGCCATCCGCCGCGCCGCGCTGGCGCAGGGCGTGCCCGACGACCGCATGTCGGTCAAGCACATCGGCATCCCGACGCAGGGCTTTCCGGTCGACGGGCCAGCACCTTCGCAGCGTCGGCCTGACGTGCTCTTCGTCGGGCGGCTGGTGGAGAAGAAGGGGGCGCGGCACCTCATCGATGCGGCTGCTGCGCTGCGCGAGCGCGTGCCCGGCCTGCGCCTGGTGTTCATTGGCGACGGCCCCTGCCGCGACGAACTCGCGGCGCAGGCCAAGCGCCTGGACGTCGATGCACGCTTCCTCGGCGCGCAGCCGCAAGCCGAAGTGCGCCGGCAGCTCGTGTCCGCGCGTGCCTTGTGCCTGCCCAGCGTGACGGCGGCCAACGGCGATGCAGAAGGCATGGGCATGGTGCTGCTGGAGGCGCAGTGCGCGGGCGTGCCGGTCGTGACCTCTGCCAAGGGCGGCAGCGAAGAGGCCATCATCGACGGCGTCACCGGCTTTGCGTTCGGCGAGGGCGACGTGACCCAGCTTGCGCAGTGGCTGGAACTGCTGCTGCGCGACGGACCGCGCGCGGATGCGATGTCGCGCGAGGCGGCGCAATTCGTGCGCCGTCAATTCGACATCGCGCACTGCACACGGGCGCTCGAGGCGCAGTACGACCGCATTCTCTCTGTCATGGCCGTGACTGGATCCGCCGGCCAACCGTCGTGGAATCCGCGCTGAATCCCGTGGCACGACGCGGCCGATGGCTGTGGCTCGATGCACTCAAGGGCATCGGGATCATCGCGGTGGTGATCGGCCATGTGATCGATCGCGATGCGGCTCGCATGGTGTTCCTGTGGCACATGCCGCTCTTCTTCTTTGTCGCTGGGCTGGTGTTGAAGCCGGATGCTGACTGGCGGCGTTTCGCACGTGAGAAGGCGGCGCGGCTCCTGGTGCCGTATGCAGTGTTCCTCGTGCTGCTGTCGGGCCCGGACGTGATGGCGGTGGTGTCGTCGCACAGCATGCGCGACGCGCTGGCCTTCGCCGCTTCACGGCTCGCGGGCGGCAAGACGCTGTATGGCTGGCTCGCGGCGTTCTGGTTCATCACCTGCCTCTATCTCACGCAGCTCGCGGTCAACGCCTGTGTCGTTCGCTGGCGGCCGCGGACGGTGTCAGCGCTGATGGTGGCGATGCTGGTGCTGGCCTATGCCAATCAGCTGTTCTTCCCCAAGGCGTGGTTGCCGTGGGGCGCAAACGTCGTGCTGTTCGCGGCGCCCATCGTGTACCTCGGCATGCGCTTGCGGTCGCATCTCGGTGGGCGGGCGTGGTGGTTCGCACTGCCGGTCGCGGCCGGCGGCCTCGCGCTCGTGTTCGTGCATCTCGTGGAGGCGCCGGACATGAAGTATTCGCGCTACGGAACGCCGGGGTTGGCGCTGGTGTTGGGCATGGCCGTGGTGATGGCCCTGGTGGTGCTGGCCAGGCGCTGGCTCGACTCAGGCGTCGTGGCCATCGTTCTTGCGAAGCTGGGCGAGTCGTCCCTGCTCATCATGGTCCTGCACATGGCGATCCAGCAGGCATTGGATGAGACGTTGGCCGTGCATGACGTTTCACTGCGCATCGCGATTGCGTTGGTGGTGCCGACATTGTTGTATGCGGTGCTGGCGCGGTATGGGTGGTCGCGGCGCCTGGTGCTTGGGCTACCAGCGGGCGGCCGGCAGCGCCCGCCGGCCCTTGCGTCGATTGGGGTGGGGACTTCGGCAGGCTCAGTCTGAACGGGGTCTGGGCGATCACACCTCGTCGCCGAAACCCGGCCTGCCATCACCGTCACTTCAACCCGCTGAACGCCTGCCTCGCACCGAACCGCGACAGATGATGCTGATCGAACAGCATCGGCCGGCCCCCATCCGCGAACTGGCAACCCGACTGCTCGCACAGCCGGTCTCGAAGGCTGTAGAGGCTGGCCCCTTCGTTGACCGCGGCGCGTGATCCGTACGCAGCCGCCGCCACCGCGCGCCGAACATCGTCATCCGTCGCCATCACGAAGCTCGACCGGTTTCCATCCGGCACGAGGTTGCCCAGTACCCGATCACCCACGAAGCGCCGCAGCGCCATCTTCTCGGTCACAAGGTGCTTGACCGGGTCGAAGCCGAAGAGCGGCGTGTCGTCAACGACGATCACGCGCTTGCCCTTCTTCGTCAGCTCTTCAACGGTGCGAGAGAGGCCTTGCGACAGCAGCGCCACGCCCTCCGGCCGCGTGAAGGGCCGCGGCGCCACCGTCGACTGATAGCCCTGCGATGGGCTCATCTCGTAGATCGACGCATACCAGAAGCCCGCGAGGATCACCACCTTCACGTCGGGCGAACCGATCACACGGTCCAGCGCCTGGCGGTTGAAGCGGGCGCATTCGTCGAAGTGACGCGGGTGCTTGTTCATCACGCGCGACACATCGACCAGGGTCGGGCAGGACGACTTGGTGAGCTGCGTGAAGCCCATGCCGCTGCGGCGCGCGAAATCCTCGGCGCCCGCACGCAGCGCCGAGGCATGGCTGTCGCCCATCAGCGCGACGGCAGGCTGGCCGGCGGGCGCGAGGCAGTCGACGCTGGTCCTGGGCGCGACATCGCCATACGACAGGAGACAGTTGTCGGCGCGCGCGCTGTCGACCTCGCGTTCGATGGACGCGATGGCTTCGGGAACACGCGAGGGCATGCCGTTCGACACGCGGATGCCCGCGAGCATCAGCACGCCGACCGCGACGACGGCAAGGTAGCCCCAGATCCAGCGCTGCGTCGACACGCCTTGCCAGCCGCGGCGGAAAGGCGTCTCGATGTGCCGGTACGAGAAGACCGCGATGACGAAGGAGATGGTCGAGATCACCACGCCCTGCCGCCAGGTCAGCGGGAAGTCCGAGGCGACTCGCGCGAAACTCAGCAGCGGCCAGTGCCACAGGTACCACGAGTAGGAAATCAGTCCGACGAAGACCATCGGCCGGCTGCCGAGAATGAAGCGGTTGACAGGTCCGTCGTTGGCGATGACGAGCAGCGAGCCCAGCACCGGCAGCAGCGCTGCGGTGCCGGGAAAGGCGAGGGTGTTGTCGAAGAGCAAGGCCGACGCGGCGATCATCGCGATGCCTGCGGCGGCGAGGACTTGCCTCGTGACGAGCACACCGGTGGACGGCGTCTTCGGCGCACCCGCGGCTTGCCGCTGCCTCGATTGCCAGATCGCGAGGAACACGCCCGCGCCCAGCTCCCACGCGCGCGGTGGCAGCGCATAGAAGGCGAGCGCCGGGTGCGTCTCGGTGGACCACACATTGAGCCCGAACGACGCCAGCGTGAGCAGTGCGACGACTGGCAGCAGCTTGCTCTTCCAGCGCAGCAGCAAGAGCAGCAGCGGCGGGTAGAACAGGTAGAACTGCTCCTCCACGCCCAGCGACCAGGTCATGAGCAGCGGGTTCAGGTCGGCGTTGCCGGCGAAGTAGTTGGTCGTCTTCAGGAAGACGATGTTGGGCACCGACAGCAGCGCGCCGATCGCGTAGTTGGAAAAGTCCTTCAGCTCCTGCGGCGAGAGGAAGGCCAGCGCGATCAGCGTGGTGGCGGCGATGACCACGACCAGCGCCGGCGCGATGCGTCGGATGCGCCGCGCGTAGAAGGTCGCGTAGCTGAAGCGGCCGGTGGTGGCTTCGTCGTAGAGGATGCCGCCGATCAGGAACCCCGAGATGACGAAGAACACGTCCACGCCGACGAATCCGCCCGGCAGGAAGGGGATGCCGCAGTGGAATCCGACGACGATGGCCACCGCGATGGCGCGCAGCCCGTCGATGTCTGCGCGGTGCGCCACGCGCTGGGCCGGGTCCAGGGCACGCGTGCCGGCGGGGGCCGCGAGGCCCGCACCTGACGCACCGGCGAGAGGCTGGGTGGCTTCCATCTCAGTTCTCCAAGACGCCGACGAGCGGCACCCGCGAGCCAAGAAGCCGGCCCATCAAGCAGCCGCCGCGGATCCGGCTTCGCCGGCCCGCTGATGGCGCTCCCTGGGGGGAGGCGCCGAAGGCGCTTCGGGGGGAACGTTTCATGCCCGCACGACCCGTGCCCGAACCAGCCAGCCCTTCAAGGCTTGCGGCCGCGTGCTGGGCGCGAATCGCCAGAGGATGAGCCGCGACGCGATGGCGCGCGGCGTGAGCAGCGCACCAAAGGCCCACAACGCCGTCGCGACGCGTGCCTTGACCGACAGGCCTTGCGGCGCGAAAGCGGCGCGGCACACATGCGCGAGCAGCTTCCAGCGCGAATCGCCCTCGATCGGATGCGTTTCGGGCGCGAGCACCAGCGAGCCGATGCGGTAGCCGAGGTAGGACAGGCTGCGGTCGATCGCAGCGTCCGGGATGCGAAAGCCTTCCTCGCGCGCGATGCCCTGCGCATACACGAGCCGCTGACGCGCGCGCGTCATCTGCCGCTCGAACTGGTGCACGTCGAGCTTGCTCAGCGCCCCCTGGTTCTTGCCGTGCACGCGGTAGCCCACCAGCGGCCGGGCGATGGTCACCACCTCGCCCAGCAGTGGCGCGGCGGCCAGGCAGTACGAATCGTTGGCGGTGCCGCAGGTGTTGCGCAAGGGAAAGATGCGGTCGAGGAACCAGCGCGGGTAGGCGTTGGCCGAGCCCGGGGGGGTGGGGTAGGCGGTGGTCTTGCGCACCCACTCGCTCACCTGCGCGGGCGTGGGCACGACGTGGAACTGCGGGAAGTAGGCGCCCGTCGGCTCGCCGCGCGCGTCGATGACCTGCATCTGCACCTGCACCTTGCTCGTGAGCGGCGACATCACGGCCATCACCTCGCGCGCGAGCCCGGGGTGCAGCACGTCGTCGGAGTCGAGAAAGATCACCACGTCGCCGCGCGAGCGTGCGTAGCCCTTGTTGCAAGCCACGAGCTGGCCGGCGTTGTCCTGGGTGATGACCTGGATGCGATCGCCGTAGGCTTCGATGATGCGGCGCGAGCCGTCGGTGGAGCCATCGTCGATGACGATGACTTCCACGCTTGGCCAGTCCAGCGCGAGCGCGCTGTCGATGGCTTGCGCGACATAAGCCTCGTAGTTGTAGTTGGGGATGATCACCGAGATCATCGTGGGCGTGGTCGTCGTCATGGCGTGTCTTTCGCGTCGTTGGCGAGGGCGTCGCCCACGGCCGGCGGCGGCGTGCGCCGGCGTGCCAGCGCGGCGCGGCCGAAGGCGCCCAGCTCCCACAGCAGCCGGCGGTCGAAGAGGAAGAGGCAGCC
The DNA here is from genome assembly GCA_966211955.1 of uncultured Comamonadaceae bacterium. Lineage (GTDB taxonomy): Bacteria > Pseudomonadota > Gammaproteobacteria > Burkholderiales > Burkholderiaceae_C > Albitalea. Next base: position 107,103 of record CBIHOF010000002.1, read on the forward strand.
CGCATACACGGCCGTGCCCAGCGGCGCGAGCACCGCCAGCCGCGCGATGGCCGGCCACGTGGCAGGCAGCGCGCCGCGCGCCGCCCACACCGCAAGCAGCATGGCGCCGGCGCACAGCATGGGCATGAGGGACACGCGCAGCTGCTCGGCCAGGCCGATGTTGCTTGCACGGCGGAAGAGCGCGGTCTGCACCGTGCCGCCCAGGCACTCGCGCGCCACCCAGATGCCGATGGCCCAGCCGATGCTCGGCACGCCGCTCGCGAGAATCGCCACCAGCACGAAGACGAGTTCCACCGTCTGCGTGACCAGCAGGTCGCGCGGGCGGCCGAGCGCGGTGAGCATGGGCGTCATCAAGAGGCGCCGCGCCTGCACCAGCACCTGAAGCGACAAGAGCGTGACGAAGGGCGCGATGGCCGTCCAGCGCGGGCCGAAGAGCAGGTCCACGACTTCGATGGACAGCGCGCCGATCAGCACGAAGCAGAAGTACAGCACCACGCACACGAAGGCCGACGCCGTGTGAAACGCGCGCTTGAAGCGGCTGTCGTCGGCGCGCAGCGCGGACAGGATGGGCAGCGCAACTTGAGAGATGGCGCTGGCGGCGAGCGACCAGAAGGTGTCCACCGCGCGGAAGCTCAGGTTCAACAGGCCCGCTGCATGCGTGCCCAGCGCCATGCCGCTCAGGATGACGAAGATGCGCTTGATCGAGAAGTTGATGAACAGCACCGACACCGCGACCACGCCGAAGCCGATGAGCTCGCGAAACGCCTGCCATTGAAAGCGCAGGCGCGGCCGTTCTCGGCAGGTGATCCACAGCACGGCCGAGCCGAAGAGCACCACCAGCACCTGCTGCGCGACCAGGCCCCAGAAGCTGAAGCCAGCCACCACGAGCGCGATGCCCGCCACCGCGCCGAGCGTGCGGCCCACCAGCGAGCGCACGGCCAGCGTGCGGAAGTCGAGGTTGCGCCGCTGCCGCGCGACGATGGTGGCGCTGACCGCGGTGAGCGGCAGGCACAGCGAGGTCCACGCCAGCGCCATCGCGGCCGAGGGGTTGCCGGTGCGTGCCGCGAAGGTGGGCGCGCCCAGCCAGCACGCGGCCATGAGCACCGCGCTCAGCGCGAGCGTGGCGGTGAAGGCGCTGTCGTAGTGCGCCTCGCCGACGTCCGGCCGCTGCACCAGCGCGTCATGGAACAGCATGCTCACGAGCACGGTGAGCAGCTCGATCACCGCGAGCACGATGGAGAAGAGGCCGAAGTCGGAGACCGACAGGAAGCGCGAATAGATGATGAGCGAGGAGAACGAGATCAGCGCGAGGCCACCGTTCTCGGCCACGCTCCACAGCGCCGAGCGCGCGGCGGTGGCGCGGTGGGTGCCGGCGGCGGGCAGTGGTGCGATGGCGGACATGCAGCGTGACCTCGTGCCTTCAGAACAATCGCGCGGCAGTGCCGCTTCGCGGGCCGAACCAAGCGGCCCACTGGCGACGCAGCGGCTGCACCAGCGTCGCGCGGCTGAAGCGCAACAAGATGAGCGGCCGCGCGATGAAGCGCGGGCTGCACAGCAGCGCGGTGAGCCAGGCGGCGTGCATCACCTTGAGCGGCGCGGGCAGCGGACGACGGCCCAGCAGGGCGATGCCCGCGCGCCAGAGACCCGTCGGGGTGTCGTCCGCGGCACCCTCGTAGCTGTCGCCCAGCTTCTTGAGCATCAGCCGGTAGTTGACCGATGGCAGGTCGAAGTCGATCAGCTTGCCCGGCGGCAGCGCCACGCCGCGCGCGGCGGCATGCTCCTTGAGCGCGCGCAACTCGTCCACGCGAATGGCGACTTGCTTGGCGAAGCGCTCGCCGATGGCGGCACTGGCCGCGCCGTGGTAGCTCTGGTTCGCATCGTGCAGCCGGTACAGACCCAGCGAGCGCGGAACCACGCGCACCTCGCCATACAGCGGCGCGACGGTGTTCAAGAGGCCGTCGGGAGCCTTCTTCACCGTGAGCGGCATGACCTGCGCGAGGAACTCGCGTGAGTACGCATTGCCCGTGAGCACCGGCCACACATAGGTGCCGAAGTGGCGGAACTCCTCGGCGATCTCGCTCGGGCCGTAGGGCGCGACGTAGTTGCAAAAGCGCCGACCCAGCATCTCGCCGGCACCGTTGATCACCTCCAGCTCGAACTGCACCTTGGTGCAACCTGGGCGCCACTCTGCATGCACCGCTTCGAGGGCCTGGCGATGAAGCAGGTCGTCCGCATCGAGGAAGAGCACGATGTCGCCTTTCGACCGCGCATAGCCCGCATTGAGTGCGGCGATCTGCCCGGCGTTGGCCTGGTTGACGAGCCGGATGCGCGTCCCGAAGCCCGCGAGCACCGCGGCGGAGTTGTCGGTGGAGCCATCGTTGACGACCACGATCTCGTCGGCCGGCACCGTCTGCGCGAGCACGCTCAGGATGGCGTCGCCCACATAGCGCTCGTAGTTGAAGCAGGTGATGACGATGCTCACCGTCGGACGTTTCGGGCTGGCGTTCATTCGATGGGTTCCGTGCTGCTGAAGGCAGGTTCGATCCGTTGCGCTCGGTGCGCTGGTGCGGGTGGGGCAGCCGCCGTGGGCGGGGCCTTTGCGGGTGACGCCACTGGGCCAAGCCGCGGCCACATCGCGCAGATCACGAAGATCAGCAGCAGCGATTCCGGTGCGAGCAGGTTGCCGCCCAGGAGCAGCCACTGCAGCGTCAGCGCCACGCGCACGCGGATGGGCGCGCCCGAGCGGTGGATGGCCACGCCCACGAGCGTGCCGAAGGCGAGCATGCCGAGCAGGCCGTACTCGAAGACCAGCTTGCCGTAGGTCGTCTCGCAGACGTCGAACATCTTCTGCGTGGTGCCGGGGCCGTGGCCGAGCAGGCTGGTCCAGGCGCTGGAATCGATCTGCTCCACCACGAGCTTGCCCGGCGCGATGAAGCGGCAATACGCGCTGCTGCGGTCGGAGCCGAACTCGCCGACGCGATCCAGCGTGTAGTTGAGGTTCAGCACGTCGCCCAGCAGCAACACCGCGATGCCTGCCACCACCACGGCAGCCGCCACCCGCCACAGCGTGCGCTGGCCGAGGGGGAAGAGCATGGCGATGGCCAGCACCAGGAGCCCGGAGCCCGAGTACGACAGCAGCACCGCGAGGCCCAGCACCGCCATCACCCACTTGCGGCGATCGAGCGCGGATTCGAGCAGCAGCGCCAGCGCCATGTAGAACGAGAAGCCCGAGGCCTCGCGCAGGAAGAAGCCGTTGGACTTGATGTGCTCGCCCACCGCGTTGGTGGTGTTGTAGGTGCCCGAGCCGCGCAGGGATTTGGGGATCATCGGCGTGAAGTCGAACAGCCACGGCGCATGGATGGCGTACTGCGCGAAGTACTGCACGATGCCTGCGATGCCGCAGCCGAGCATGAAGGCGACCAGCAGCCGCATGCAACGCTGCCAGGCCTCGACGCTGCCGGCGCTGCGGTCCATCACGATGATGAAGGGCGCATACAGCACCACCAGCAGCAGCCAGGAACTCATGGTGGCCAGCTGCCGGAAATCGAAGGACGCATTCGCCACCAGGCTCAGCCCGCTCACGGTGGCGATGCCCACGTACAAGAGGCCCATGCCGGGGTTCAGCCGGCCCGCACCGCCGAATGCGATGGCCGCCGCGATGGCGTACATCGCGATGAAGGTCGGGTGGATGGAGAAGCTGCTGCTCACCGCGAGGCCGAAGCGGTCGAGCACGGTGAGCGCCACCATCGCGAAGACGATGGCCGCGGTGAGCGGCCAAGTCCACGCGGGGGCCTTGCGTGCCGACGACCCGGGGGCCAGCGGCAAGGTGGCTTGCCAGGCGGCGGCCATGGTCACTGCTGCCACACCCGGATGTACTTGAGCCGCAGCTTGGCGGGGAAGGCGTCTTCCGCCGGCCGCCCCGGCCAGCTGCCGCCCACGGCGAGGTTCACGAGCACGTGCGCCGGCCCGCCGTCGCTGCCGTCGCGGTGCACCCATTTGAACTCGCGGTCCACTACCAGCACGTCGTCCACGAAGTGCCGAACGCGCGTGGGCGTCCACTCGGCCGAGTAGGTGTGGAAGTCGTCCTTGAAGTCGATGCCGGGCTTGTAGGTCTTGTTCGGGTTCAGCAGCGACGAGGCCACCGGCATGGGCGCCGATGCGCCGCTGTGCACGAAGTGGAAGGTGTTGCGCGTGGTGTCGCGGCCGTTGTTGACCACCTCGAGGATGTCGATCTCCGGCGGCCAGTGCCCGTCCTGCGGGTTGAGCCAGAAGGCCGGCCACATGCCGCGGCCTTCGGGCAGCTTGAGCCGGCATTCGAAGTAGCCATACTCGCCCGACCACTTCGAGCGGATCATGCCGCTTTCGATCTTGCCTCGGATGGCACCGTTGGGGATGCGCGCCGTCAGCGCCAGCTCGCCGTTCTCGAAGACGTGGTTGTCGTTGTCGCGGTAACGCTCCCACTCGTCGTTGAGCGCGTCCTGCGTGCCGTTGTTGTAGATGTAGCGGGTGAAGAACTCCTCGCGCATCTGTTCGACATTGGTGATGCCGCGCTCGAAGTCCCAGTTCTTCACGAGCTTGTAGCCCTGGCCGCGGACGGGGGCGGGCTCGTCGATGCCGGCCACCGGCTTGGTCGGCCGATGCTTGCCCGTGGCCGATTCGGCGCAGCCGCCCATCGCGAGCAGGCCGGCGCCCGCGAGCAGGCGCTGCAGGATCAGTCGGCGGTCGTTGGACGACAGGATTTCGTCGCGCTCTTCATCAGGCATCCGCTCTCCTTTCGCCGGGCACGTGCGCGCGGCCCTCGAATTCCTCGATCGCGCGCAGGTAGAGCGCGCGGGTGGACCGGCCGATGCCCGTCCACGAATCGGCCACCGCCACCGGCGTGCGGCGCGGACGTTCTTCGATCGAACGGCGCAGCTCACGCGCGAGCTCGGCGATGTCACCGCTTGCCACGAGTGCGCCGTCCACGCCTTCGGTCACGTCCTCCGCGAAGATGCCCACGCGGCTCGCGATCAGCCATTTGCCCAGGCCCTTGACGAGGAAGTACACACCGCTCGCGTCGATCTGCCGGTACGGGAAGACGAAGCAATCGGCCTCGGCGAACACGGCGGCCATCTCTTCTTCGCTGAGGCGCCGCGGGCGCAGGTCGAACTGGTCCTGCAGGCCGAGCTCGGCCATGCGTGCAACGAGCGGGGCCATGTCCATGCGCGGTCGGCCGGCGACGATCACGCGCAGCTCGCGGCGTGCTTCGATGGGCAGGGACGCCACCGCCTCGATCAGCAGGTCCAGCCCCTTGTACGGCTTGATCTCGCCGAAGAGCAGCACCGTCCAGCGCGGGTCGCGGGTGGCGGGCTCGGGCGGCGCGGGCACCGACAGCTGCAGCGGCCCATGCGGAATCACGCTGATCTTCTGCGCCGGCACGCCGCGCTCGATCAGCGCCTGCCGGCCCGAGCGGGTGTGCACGATGAGGTGATGCGCGCACTTCATCGGCGTGTCGTGGCCGAAGCGCTGCAGCCACGACATCTTCTGGCCGTTGAAGGGCACGGTGTCGTGAACCGTGAGCACCAGCGGCCGCATGCGCCGCATGATGGCCATCGCGATCACGTCCAGCGGCGGCACGACGATCCACTGCATGTGCACGACGTCCGGCTTGCGGCGGCGGATCTTCGCGAGCAGCCTCACCAGCCCCGCGAAATGCGCGATGCCCTTGGCGATGGGCTTGAGCTTGTTGGGCAGCCACGTGGCGTCGTCAGTGCGGCGATAGAAGAACGGGTCGGTGCGCTCGATCGGCAGCTCCTGCCGATCGGCGCGGCGCGTGGGCCGGGTCATCCACAACGGCGCGATGCCGTTGGCGACCAGGCCTTGCGTGAGCGCCGCGTCGTAGGGCGCGGTGAAGAGCGACGGGTCGACGAGCATTGCGTCGAGGGTGCGTGCGTCGCTCATCGTGTCGTTCCCGATGCGGCGTCCAGCGCCGGGCCCGTGCCGTGTTGCCAGCGTCGCTCGCGCAGCAGCACGAGGCCGCAGAGAAAGCCCAGCGCCCACGACGCATGCATGGTGGCCGCGGCCGGGCCGGCCAACAGCCCGCAGGCAGAGCGCTGCTTGAACGCGATGCCCAAAGATGCCGCCGTCAGCACCGCGAGATACAGCGCCGGCCACGCGAGAAGCCACGGCAGCCAGGCCGCGAGCAGCACGCACAACACCGACAGCACGAAGTGAACCGGCAGCGCGAGCTGGCGCGCACGCATCGACCCCGGGTGGCGCCGCACCGTGCGCGAACGGCCGCGACCATAGGCGAAGTACTGCCGCGCCAGACCCTTGAAGCTGTCGCGCGGGTGGTAGCCGAGGCGGATGTCCGCATCGAGGTAGATGCGGCTGCCCAGCTGCCGCTGCCGGCAGTCGAGCTCCGCGTCCTCGTTGTGGGTGAAGCTTTCGTCATAGCCACCGGCGCGCCGGAAACTCGCCATGCGGAAGGCCGCGTGGTGGCCGTGGTCGATGAAGCCACTCGTGCGACCGCCCCTGTGCGCCGAGCCGCCCGAGCCCACTGGCGTGTCCGACACCCAGGCCACGGCGCGCTGCAGGCAGGTGTCGCCCGTCGAGTCCATCGGCACGACGACCGCATCGGCCTGCGTGCGGTCCAGCGTTTCGACGAGTTGCCGCACGAAGCCGCGCGGGTACACCGCATGCGCGTCGCAGCGCACCAGCACCTGCGCGTCGTGGCCGGCGGTGCGCGCGGCAAGGTTCACCGCCGCGCTCTGGATGCGCCGGTCGTTGTGCAGCAGCGAGAGCGTGGGCCGCAGGTGGCTCATGCGCTGCACGATGGCCACCGTGCCGTCGCTGCTGCCGCCATCCACCACCACCACCGACACGCGGCCCTGCGCGGGCAGGTCCTCGTAGAGCGAGTTGATGACGCCCTCGATGCCGCGCGCCTCGTTGAGCGTGGGGATGACGACGAGGATGCCGCGCGCGTTGTTTGCTGCCGCGTCAATGGTCATTGATCAGCACCCCGGCCAGCTTCGCGTCGCTGCGCGTCACCTGCGCGACCAGCGTGTGCATCGCGTCCATGCGGCTGGTGTTGCGCCGGCCCATGATGAGCGCCGCGCCGCACTTGGCGGCCAGCACCCGGGCATCAGCGCCATGGCAGGCGGCGGGCGTGTCCACGATGATGTGGTCGAACTTGCCGAGCAGCTCGCGCATCAGCAGGCCGAAGGCCGAGCGCTGAACCAGCTCGAGCGGGTTGGGCGGCAGCGTGCCGACCGGCAGCACGTACAGGCTGGGCAGTGCGTTCGATTGATGGATCACGTCGGACTCGGCCCGGCCGGCGAGGATGTTGCTCAGGCCCGCGCGCCCCGCGACGTTGAAGATGTCGTGCTGGCGCGGCGTGCGCATGTCGGCGTCCACCAGCAGCGTGCGTGCGCCCAGCTGGCTGAAGGCGACTGCCAGGTTGGCAGCGAAGTAGGTCTTGCCGTCGCCCACGTTGGGGCTGAGCACCGCGAGCGCGCGGCGTGGTTGGTCTTGCGCGAGCACGCCCATCATCAGCTGGCTGCGGATGTCGCGAAAGATCTCGGCGTCGTCGCCGAAGGGGTCGCGTGCCATCACGAGCTCGTCGCTCAGCGCGATGGCGTCGTCTTCGGTGGCGCAGGGGTAGTGGAACTGCTGCGACAGCGCCCACAGCACGTCGCCGCTGGAGGCGAGCTTGAGCGAGATGGCGGCTTCGCCGAAACGGACCTGGTGCTCGCGCTGGAAGCGCAGGATCTGATCGACCTGGGAATCGTCGATGTCGCGCACCTCGCGCAGCAAGTCGCCGATGGAACGGTCGACCACGCGCTGCACGGGTTCTTCGATGGAACGGATGTTGACGCCGGCAATGCTGGCGTAGCTCGGGATCTTCATCGCATCAGCCTTTCGCCGTCGGCGCGGGGAGCACGGTGGCCAGGTGCGACATCCAGCGAAGTCGCCACGGGCTCACGCGCCGGGTGCGGGTGCGCGAGGGCAGCACGCCCAGCAGCGGTTGCTGGAGCGATTGCAGGACATCGAGGTTGCTGCGCAGGCGCTGGTCGCGCGCCTCGCGCAGCATCGTGGCGGCGACGGCGAGCAGGAGGCCCACCAGCACCGCGACCGTCAGGTTCAACATCAGCCGCGGCGACGAAGGCGAGGCCGGCGCAGTTGCGTTCTTGAGCACCGACACGTTGGTCTGCGTGGTCTGGCTCTCGACGCTGGTCTGGCTGGCACGCGTCTGCACCGCGTCGTACGACTTCTGGGCGTTCTCCACGTCGCGCTGCAGCACGGCCGCTTCGTCGTGCTGGCCCTTGAGCTTGAGCAGCTTGGAACGCTGCTCTTCCACGGCCGCGCGCATCTGCGCGAGGCGCGACTGGTTCACGTCGTTGGTGACGGTGAGGCTGCCGGCCACGCGCTTGGTCTCTTCGCCCAGCTGCTTCTTCAACTGCGCGATGTTCGAGCGCAGCTCGGCGACGTCCGGGTGGTTGTCGCCCAGGCGCGCCGTGAGCTCGGTGAGCCGCGCCTGCTGCTTGGACAGGTCGGTGTTGATGGCGACGAGCAGTGGATTGGTGACGACTTCAGGCATGCGGTCGGCATGGTTGACGGACTGGCCCTGGCGGCTGCCGGAATCGCTTGCCATGCCCTGCATCAGCACGAGTTGCGTGGTGAGTTCCTGCAGGCGCTGGTTCTCGACGTCCAGGCGCTCTTCGCTGGCCACGATCACGCCGTTCTTCTGCTGGTATTGCGACAGCTTCTGCTGCGCATGCTCCAGCTCTTCGCGCAACTGCTTGCCGCGTGCATCGAAGAGCGATGTGTATTGCTTGGCGGGCTCGGTGCGCAGCTCGAGTGTGGTCTCGATGTATGACGCGACGAAGGCATTGGCCACGGCGGCGGCAAAGGCCGGGTCCGGCGCGGTGTAGCCCACGACGATGACGTTCGAGTCACGGCCCGGCGCTGCGTCGAGCTTGCGCATCAGGGTGTCCGACAGCCACGAGCGGAAGTCGCCTTGCCCGTTGGTCTTGTCCTTCCATTTCTGGAGGTAGTCCGGATCCTGGTCGAGCTTGAGCCGGCGAATGGCGCCCAGCGCCACGCGCTCGCTTTGCATCACGCCCATCTGCGTGGCCATGTAGCCCACGGTGGTAAGGCCGGGCAACACCACGCTCGTGATGGGGTCGGGGGACTTCACGTCGAGCACGACAGACGCCGTGGCGGTGTATTGCGGTGTTCTCAGCAAGCTCACCGCGGCCACCAGGCCAACGATCGCGGACAACACGAGCAATGCAAAACGCCAACGGGCGCGCAACAGGGTAAGGATCTGGGCAGCCGTCATGGGAAAGACTGCTTGCAAGTTCCGGGCTAACCCTGATTACGGGGGTTTTCGTGGCCGAAGCGGTGCGCCAGGGCACGCTCGGAGTGCATGTGTGTCTCAAAACGAAAGCCTGAGCAACCTCACGTAATGCCCACGGCACCAACGTGGAAGGGGTTGCAACGAACTCTGCAGTACGCACAGGGCATCTTGGAGCCACTTTGCTCGTGTGGTCTAGGCCACTTCAGCTCGACAGTGGCCAGGGTCGCACGGTGGGGTGCAGTGGCACACTGCCACCCATGAAATCATTTGGCAAGCGAGCCGCGGGCCAGCGGCTCGAACGCATGCAGCATTCGCCGCGCTGGGCCGGCGACGGCTTTCGCAACCAGCACCCCGTGCTGCCTGGCTTGCGCGACCCTGAGCAGAAGGTGTCCATCGGTGACTTCCTCTGCGGCGGCACGCGGCGCGTGCCCAAGGGGCCGCTGCCCTCGGTGAATCCTCTGGAGGCGTGGGCACGACCGGTCGACACTGGCCTGCGTGCCACCTGGCTCGGCCATTCGACGGTGTTGATCGAGATCGACGGCCTGCGCGTGCTCACCGACCCGGTGTGGGGGCCGCGGGCATCGCCTTCGACGTTGGCCGGCCCGAAGCGCTTCCAGCCGGTGCCCATCGCCTTGAACCAGCTGCCGGCCATCGATGCGGTGATCGTCTCGCACGATCACTACGACCATCTCGACTACCCCACCATCCGCGAAATGGCGCGCATGGACCTGCCCTTCATCACCTCGCTGGGCGTGGGCGCGCACCTCGAAGCATTCGGCGTGCCGGCCGAGCGCATCACCGAGCTGGACTGGTGGGAGAGCTGGCGCTCGCCCAAGGCAGGGCTCGCCATCACTGCCGCGCCGTCGCAGCATTTCTCTGGCCGCGGCCTCAAGGACCGCAACGCCACGCTGTGGTCGTCGATGGTCATCGAGACGCCGCGGCACAAGGTCTTCTTCAGCGGCGACACCGGCCTCACCACCGAGTACGCGAACATCCGCGAGCGCTTCGGCCGCTTCGATCTCGTGATGCTCGAGGTGGGCGCGTTTCATCCGTCGTGGGGCGACATCCACCTCGGGCCGGAGAACGCGTTGAAGGCCCTGGAGTTGCTGGGCGGAGGTGCTTTCATGCCGGTGCACTGGGGCACCTTCAGCCTCGCGCTGCACGCCTGGGACCAGCCGGTGGAGACGCTGATGGAGCTCGGGCCGAAGCAAGGTGCGCAGCTCGTGTTGCCGCGGCTGGGTGAGGCGGTCGAGCCGTCGCGCGTCGATGGCGTGACGCCTTGGTGGCGCGGCGTCGATACGCTCGAAGGCCCGGGCCTGCCCGAGGAGGAGGCCAAGCGGCCGATGCCCAAGACCATGCCCTGGCCGGTGGACTGACGGCCCGTGCGCTCGCTGCTTCGACTTGCCTGGTGTCTCGCCGGCGCGGCGGCCGGCATCGGCCTCGCGCTGTGGCTCATTGCGCCGCCGGCATCGCCCTTCCTGCTTGCCTCGCTGGGCGGATCCACCGTGTTCCTCTTCGGCCTCACGCGAGCACCTGCCGCGCAACCACGGGCCCTCTTCGGCGGGCACCTGGGCGGCGCGCTGGTCGGCATCGCCTGCTACCAGTGCTTCGGCGATGCCCTGTGGGTCTATGCACTGGCGCAAGTGCTCACGCTGGCCTTCATGCTGCTCTCGAAGACCGTGCATCCACCGGCCGGCGCCAACCCGCTCATCATGATCGCGGGCCACGCCGGCTATTCGGCGCTCTTCACCACGGTGCTTGTCGGCGTGCTCGCGCTGGCGCTCGTCGCGGCACTGTGGAGCCGGCTCTTCCCCGGGCTCGTGCACTATCCCGTCTCGTGGATGGATCGATCGCCGCCCTCCCTGCTGTGGGGCGGCTTCTCCGATCCGCCCGGCGGCTGAACGCCGCATCGCCGTTTCCTGTCTTCAACCTCGTCAAGCCATCACCATGAAATCGCCCACCCTCGGCACCCCACTGTCCCCCACCGCCACCCGCGTCATGCTGCTGGGCGCCGGCGAACTCGGCAAGGAGGTGCTCATCGCCTTGCAGCGCCTGGGCGTCGAGACCATCGCGGTCGACCGCTACGAGAACGCGCCCGGCCAGCAGGTGGCCCACCATGCGCGAACCATCACGATGAGCGACCCGGCCGCATTGCGTGCACTCATCGAGGCCGAGCGGCCGATGGTCGTCGTGCCCGAGATTGAGGCCATCGCCACGCCGGTGCTCGAGGAGCTCGAAGCGCAAGGCGTGGTGCGCGTGATCCCCACGGCACGCGCCGCGCGCCTCACCATGGACCGCGAAGGCATCCGCCGCCTCGCGGCCGAGACGCTGGACCTGCCGACCAGCCCCTACCGCTTCTGCGATTCGCTGGCTGAGCTACAGGCGGCGATCGACGGCGGCATCGGCTACCCGTGCATCGTCAAGCCGGTGATGAGCAGCTCCGGCAAGGGCCAGAGCCGCATCGACGGCCCGGCCGACGTGGCGAAGGCCTGGGACTACGCGATGGCCGGTGGCCGCGTGAGCCACGGCCGCGTCATCGTCGAGGGCTTCATCGATTTCGACTACGAGATCACGCAGCTCACCGTGCGCGCGGTGGGCGCGAGCGGGCAGGTGGAGACGCAGTTCTGCGAACCCATCGGCCATGTGCAGGTGAGCGGCGACTATGTGGAAAGCTGGCAGCCGCACCCGATGGCCAGCGTCGCGCTGCAACGCTCGCGCGAGATCGCGAAGGCGGTGACCGACAACCTCGGCGGGCAGGGCATCTTCGGCGTGGAGCTGTTCGTGAAGGGCGACGAGGTGTGGTTCAGCGAGGTCAGCCCGCGGCCGCACGACACCGGCCTTGTGACGCTCGCGACGCAATGGCAGAACGAGTTCGAGCTGCATGCGCGCGCCATCCTCGGACTGCCGGTGAACACCGCGCTCAAGAGCCCCGGTGCGAGCGCGGTGATCTACGGCGGCGTCGAAGGCCGCGGCGTGGTGTTCGACGGCGTGGCCGAGGCGCTGCGCGTGCCGCAAACGGACGTGCGGCTCTTCGGCAAGCCCGAAAGCTTCGTCAAGCGCCGCATGGGCGTGGCGCTGGCCTATGACGCGGAGGTGGAGACGGCGCGTGTTCGCGCGAAGGAAGCCGCGTCCAAGGTGAAGCCGCGCCTGGCCTGAGGGGGCATTCGCCGATGCCCGCCGAGCACGCCATGCGCACGCTGCCGGTTCGATTGCAGCCCGGCGATGACCTGCGCCGCGCGCTCGAAGCGGCGGTGCGCGGCGAGGACTGTGAGGCGGCGTTCGTGTTGGGCGGCATCGGCAGCCTGTCGCATGCCGAGCTGCGGTTGGCAGGCGCACGCGACAGCCTCAGCCTGCATGAGGACCTGGAAGTGCTCACGCTGTCGGGCAGCATTGCCGCGGGCGCATCCCACCTGCATGCGAGCGTGTCGCGATCGAACGGCGGCGTGCTGGGCGGGCACGTGGGCTACGGATCGATCGTGCGCACCACCGCCGAGGTGCTGCTCGGGCTGCTGCCCGGCTGGCGCTTCACCCGCGAGCGCGATGCCGCCACCGGCTACGACGAGCTGGTGGCGCGCCGCATCGACGCGGCCTGATCGCCCTCGGCGTTCAGCGCGTCGGCTCAGTCCGCATCGTCCGGCGACTGCCGGCGCGGCGCGGGCAGGAACCAGCTCATCGAACGCATCATCAGTTCGGCCTGCGCGAGCACGGTGCGCTGCATCTGCTGCGCCATGCGCTCGACCACGCCGCCTTCCATCTCGCCTTCGAAGCGCTCGGTGCGCAGCCGGCCGTCGACGAAGCTCGTGCGGCGCGAATCCACGCGCGTGACGCCGCCTTGCGAGCGCCATTCGGTGACGCTGTAGCTGAAGTTGAAGAAGGGGTTGCGCCGCAACGGTGCGGGCACGAGGTCCGTCGCCGCGTCGGGCATGTTCACGACTTCGGTGCTCGTGGTCTCACGGGGGAGTCTGGTCATGCGGGTCTCCTGCATGCAGGGTTGAGTCGATTCTAGGAAGCGGTGATGAACATCCACCGCAATGCCCCAGCGTCGCGGCGGGTCGCACGTCTGCGGTAGCCTTGCGGCTCCACGCAAGGAGCACGCCATGCTCGACACCGTCATCGACGCACGCGCCGCCGACCTCGGCCACGGGTTGCTCGTGCGCCGCATCCTGCCGTTTGCCAAGCGGCGCATGGTCGGCCCGTTCATCTTCCTCGACCACGCCGGGCCGGTGAAGCTGCCGCCCGAGACCGCGCGCCAGGCCGACGTGCGGCCGCATCCGCACATTGGCCTCGCCACCGTGAGCTACCTGCTCGGCGGCGCGGTGACGCATCGCGACAGCCTCGGCATGGAGCAGATCATCCGGCCCGGCGACGTCAACTGGATGACAGCCGGCAAGGGCATCTCGCACTCCGAACGCTTCGAAGACCCGGCTGCGTTCGCGGGGCAAGGGCTGGAGCTGCTGCAATCGTGGGTGGCCCTGCCCGAGGAAGACGAAGAGACCGACCCCGCCTTCGACCACTACGCCATGGCCGTGCTGCCCGAGGCGCGCGAAGGCGGCGTGTGGATGCGCCTCATTGCGGGCGACGCCTTCGGGTTGCGCAGCCCCGTGCGCACGCATTCGCCGCTGTTCTACCTGCACGTCACGCTCGACGCGGGCGCACGCATCGGCATGCCCAAGGGCCACACCGAGCGTGCTGCGTATGTGGTGGGCGGCAGCATCGAGGTCGATGGCCACACCTACCGCCCCGGCCAGATGCTCGTCGTCACGCCCGGCAGCGAGCAGACCCTGCAGGCGCTGGAGCCGACGACCGTGATGCTGCTCGGCGGCGAACCGCTCGGCGAACGCCACATCTTCTGGAACTTCGTGTCCTCGCGCCGCGAGCGCATCGAGCAGGCGAAGGCGGATTGGAAGGCAGGGCGCATCAAGCTGCCGCCGAACGACGACAAGGAATTCATTCCGTTGCCGTGAGAACGCAAGACTACAAAGACTTGGAGCTGACTTCTGTCGGGGGCTGATGGATATTGACGCCGAGTGGCGGCCTCTGCCGCTAGAATCTGCATGTTGTTGCGTACGGAAACTGTCCGTACAGATCCACCGGACCCCGTCTCATGCCCGCATCCAAGAACCGATCCAAGAAGGTTGCAGCGGTGGCCGCTTCGACGCAAAAGCGTCTTGACCTTCGTACCTCTGCGGAAGTCCGCGAGTTGATCGAAAGGGCTGCGGAGGTTTCCGGACGGTCGATGACCGACCTGATCTTGGCCGGTGCCATGAAGGAGGCGCAATCGGTCATCGACAGTGCCAACGTCATCCGGTCCTCGCGCGAGGCGCAGGTCTGCTTCGCCAAGGCGCTGCTCGCGCCACCTCGCAAAAATGCGGCGTTGGCTCGTGCTTACAAGCACGAGAAGCGACTGTTGCGTTCTGACCTGTGAGCAGGCCGCCGTTCACACTTGTCCCGCTCGATCGAAAACTCAAGAGAGCCGCGTTCAATTGCGGTGTGCCGGCGCTGGACAGATATTTTCGCGAGCAGGTCGGACAGGACATGGACCGCCATGTGGCGTCATGTTTCGTCGCACTTGCAGGCGACGACGTGGCTGGCTTCTACACCCTTTGCGCTTGCGAAATGGCGGTTGACGAGTTGCCCGACAACATGCGCAAGAAGTTGCCGCGCTATGACCGCATCCCGTGCGCGCTGCTGGGACGCTTGGCCGTGGCCACCGGCTACCAAGGGCAAAACCTGGGCGCCGCCTTGCTGGTCAATGCGATTCGACGTTGTGCCATGGCCGAAGTGGCCATTTTTGCATTGCTCGTAGATGCCAAGGATGAAGGTGGCGCCGCCTTCTACGCTCATCATGGCTTCATCGCATGTCCTGGCGAAGCGTTGCGGCTCTTCCGCCCGATCCGCAAGTCCGACCGGGGCTGAGACGACCCCATGAACCAAAAGATCGTCGGCTACCACCAGGACGAAGAACAGCACTGGGTCGCTGAGCTCGAATGCGGCCACAACCAGCACGTGCGACACGACCCGCCGTGGATCAACCGGCCGTGGGTGGTGACGCCCGAGGGCAGGGCGAAGGTGCTGGGGCAAACCTTGCCGTGCAAGAAGTGCGACGAGGGTGCGCCGACCGACTGGAAATGACAGCCGTTGGATCCAGCGGGACGGCGTGACGCAGCGACGCCTTAACGCGTGCCGACGACCTCGACTTCGACGCGACGGTCGGGCTGCAGGCAGGCGATGAGCTTCGGGCTGGGCTTGGTGCCCTTGCAATCCCCGGGCTGGGTGACCGCGGCGGACTCGCTCTTGCCGACTGCCGTGATCTTGGTGGCCTCGACCCCGCCCGCGCTGACCAGGTAGGCCTTGACCGCTTCGGCGCGATGCACCGACAACTTCTGGTTGTAGGCGGTCGAGCCCAGTCGGTCGGTGTGCCCCTCGACGGTGACCACGTCGAAGCTCGTTCCCTTGAGGTCCCGGGCGAACGCGTCGAGCGCCACCTTGCCCTCGGGCCTGATGACCCACTGGTCGAAACTGAACAGCGAGTCGGCCGAGAAGCTCACACGGCGACGCGCGGGGGCGGCCACGACGGGTGCGACCGGGGCCGGCGCCACGACCGGCGGTGGCGGTGGCGGCTGCGGAGCCGGCGCCACGTAGGCGGGTGCGGCCGCCACGCGGGGTGCCGGGGCAGCCGCGCGGCCGAACGGGAAGACCAGGCTCAGCGAGAACACGTTGACGCCGCCGTGATTGCCCACCGCATCGTTGATGCGATAGCGCTCGGCCTCGCCGCGCAGCAGCACCGAAGGGCTGAATGCGTACTGCAAGCCGGCCCCGTACTTGTAGTTGGTCTCGGTGCTGCTCGGGCTCGGGTTGAGCACGCTGACGGCGCCGGTCCCGCTGAAGGTGTCGCGCGCCCTCGCATGTTGTGCCCCGATTCGTGCAATGGCGGAAAAGCGCTCGGTCAGGGGCAAGGTGCCGACGAGGTCGAGGTTCAGGCCTTGCAGCTTGATCTGGCCGTTGAGTGTTCCGGCCGGCACGGTCGTCGACGTGAAGCCGAACTTGCCGAGGTTGAAATAGCCCGCCTCAAGGGCGAAGTTCCGGTTGAATTGGTAGCCACCGAACAGCTTGTAGGCCGTGTCGCTCTCGTCGCGCACCATGGCCGTGGTGCTGAGGCCCGCACCAAGCAGGCTGGCGGTGATGCGAGGCTCGTCGATCTTCGCCCGCGACTGGCCGATCGACAGCCCGCCGTAGTAGTAGCTCCCGTCTTGCGCGAAGGACGAAGCGGCGAACAGGGCGCTGAATCCGGCAAGACTCAACAGGCGCAATGCGTTGACATTGTTCATCAGGTTCTTTCTGGCAGTCTGGTGACGTCGGTGGTGTGCACGTGGCGCGCGGGCGCTCACGGCGCGACGACGGTGGTGTTGACCATGGTCACCGAGGCGGTGAGGCCGATGGCACGTCCGATCAAGGTGGTCTGCGCGGTCTGGCCAGCCGTCGAGATGGTCACCCCGGCCGGCGCGATGATGGTGCCCACCATCGTGCTGCCGTCCTCGATGCGGGCCGCGCTGCCGACCTGCCAGAAGACGTTCCGGGCCTGGGCTCCGTTGATCAGCAACACACGGCGCGGCGTGGCGGTCAGGCCGACGGTCAATGCCGCGGCGCTCTGGAACACCCACACCGCATTGGCGTCGCCTTGTGCATCCAGGGTCAGGTCGCCGGTCGTGATGTCGAAGGTCCCGCCGGCGGAGGTGTAGACGGCCGGAGTCAGCACGAGGCCGCCCAGCTGGCCGGCGCCAGGGTCGCTTCCCGGCGGCATCGCAGCGAGGTCGTTGTAGGCCTGCAGCGCATCGGCACGCGCCTGGGTCGCGATGGCCATGGTCGTCGCGGTCCCCGGTGCGGGCGGAGCGCAGTAGATGCTGCCGTTGACCGCGCCGATGTTCAGCGTCGTCTGCGTGTAGACATTGACCGCGTCGTGGAAGCCGGTGATCAGCGTGCAGGCCGCGGTGGTGCCGAGGTTGCCGTTGACGACGGTGTTGATCCCCTCGTTGGTGACGCCCGCGGCGCCGCCAAATGCGCCGAACGATGCGGCGGAGCGCAGATTGACGCCGCCATTGCAGGCCAGCGTGCCGCTCGTGAAGCCCCAGGTCCGATCGGCTGCGAGTGCGTTGCCTGCCAGGTCTTTCACCCCGGCGCTGCCGGAGGCGATGGTCACGACGAACGCGGTGCTGGCTGAGAACCCGGCTGCGTTGGTGGGTGAGAAGCTCGCGGTCTGGCTCGCCGCGTCGTAGCTCACGGTGCCCGGGACAGCTGTGCCTGCGGCGGTCACGCGGAAGGTGGCCGCGGTGATGGTGGCTGCATCCATCGGCTCGCTGAAGGTGGCGCTGACGATCTTCGTCAGGCACACGCCCGCGGATGCGTCGAGCGGGCTGATCGCCGTCACGGTGGGTGCGGTGGTGTCACCCGCTGCGCCGGTGGTGAAGGCCCAGACATGTTGGCCCGCGTTCGGCAAGACTGCCATGTTGCCTGCCAGTGCGTTGCCGGCCAGGTCGGTCACTGCCGTGGTGAGCGTCGCGGTGAACAAGGTGTTGTTCGCCAGTGGGGTGATGGACGGCGTGAAGGTCGCTGTCCGCGCTGCGGCCGAGTAGCTGACGCTGCCGCTCAGCGGTGTGCCGAGCGTGGTGTTCATCACGGTGAAGCTGGCGGCGGTGATCGTCGCCGGATTCATGTCCTCGCTGAAGGTCGCCGTGATGCTCGAGTTGTTGGGAACGCCAGCGGCGCCGGCGGCCGGCACGGTCAGCACGACGGTGGGGCGTGTCGTGTCGGCCAGTGCGGCGGTGGTGAAGGTCCACACGAAGTTGCTGGCGAGTGCGAAGCCGGCCGCGTTTTGTGCCGCGGTGGTCACGGTGGCCGTGCACAGTGTGTTGGCTGGGAGCGCCGAGCTCGGCGTCAACGTTGCCGTCTGGGTCGCGGCGTCGTAGGCGACCGCTGCGCTCACCGGCGTGCCTGCGGGGCAGGCCAGCGTGAAGCTCGACGGTGTAAGACTCGCCGGCGCCATCGCTTGGCTGAAGGTGGCGGACACGGCACTGTTGGTGCCCACGCCCGTGGCGGCGGCTGCCGGCAACGTGGCGGTGACGGTCGGCGCGATGCCGACTCCCGGACTGCCAAGGATGGGATCGACACCCCCGCCGCAACCGGCGACGAATGCGAGTAGCAATGCGGGGATCCATCCGATCCGCGCCTTGAAGAGGCGATAGAGCTGCGTCATGTTGTGTCTTCCCTGATTGAGGGCCGCTCTTCGCGGCCTTGCGTGAGACGCGGTTGTAAAGCGGCCATGCCGCGTGCGTCTGTGCGTTGGCGCACACATCAAGAAGATGTGGTGGTCGAGGTACGGCAACGGGACCAAGGGCCTTGGACCCTGCGGTGCTGTCGCGTGGACTGCCAGCGAGTCATCGTGCGGTTGAGCAAACTCGTGGGCCGTGTCGGCCTGCGGCCTCATCAGTGGCGCCGACGCGGCGCGTGGAGCAACTCCCGTTGCGGCCCACCCGCAACCCGCCCTACACCTTCGCGCACATCATCCGAAATGCGCCACCGGTTCGCAGCCCATCCTTGCGACGTGCCAGGTATCGCGCGTTCAGCTCCCCGCCATCCCAGCTGCGGATGCCCCGGAAGCCGAGGGCATTCAGCTCGCCCTGGAAGCCCACCGGGTCGAACTGCGACTTCCAGGGCTCGCCTTCATCGGTGATGACGCGGCGGATGTAGTCGTCGATCACGCGCTCGATGGGGTTCAGCATCGTTGGCGAGGCGCGATAGTCGAAGGTGACGCCACTGCCTGGTGGCATCGACGCGATGAAGCGCAAGGTGTTCATCACTGCTTCGCGCTCGAGGTACACCACCACGCCAAGCCATGAGAAACAGGCCGGGCGGTCGGGGCGGAAGCCGGCCGCGCACAGGCATTCGCCGAGCGCGTCGCACTCGAAATCCACCGCAACGAACTTCATCGAATCGGGTGCGCGAATCGATGCCTCGGCCAGCAGCTTCCTCTTCCAGCGCTGGGTGGACGGATGGTCCACTTCGTAGACCATGAGTCCGCGCGGCGTGTGGATGTTGCGGTAGGCGAAGGTGTCCAGCCCCGCGCCGAGCACGACGTACTGCGTCACGCCGGATTCGACCGCGCGCGCGAGCTCGTCCTCGGCCATGCGGCTTCGCACGACGAGCGAGGCGCGCAGGCCGCGCCACAGCGGGTCGTTGTGCTGGTAGGGGTCTTCGCGCAACTGCGCTTCGGTGGCAGCGCCGAGGATGGGCAGCGCCAGCGGGTCGTCGAAGACGATGGGTTCGTCCAGGAGCTGGTGCGCTGCGCGCAAGACGGCCACGCGCCAGGCAGAGTGGCTGTGCTGGCCGGCATGGACGATGTTGGCGGTCGTCGCGGTCATCGCTCGCCTCTCCTGCTGATGCACAAGCCTTCTGCCGAACCTCAGGCGGCGTGCGCTTGTGGTACGCGTGCCGCGCGCATCGATTCGAAGGCACGGTGCAGAAACTGCCGCGCTGCCTCCGACAGCATGCCCGCATCACGCAGCAGCGGCTCGCCTTCGAAGGCCTGCATCATGCGCTGGCGCAGGCCGACGTCACCGCGCACCATGCGATCGCACAGCGCATCCCAGCGGCCGGCCAGCGCATGGGCTTCGGTGCAATGTCCGTCACTGCCGCGCTCGATCAGCCGCGTCACGTCCTCGGCCAGTTCTCGCCACTGCGGCGCGAGCGTCTTGTCGATTCGCACGATGTCTTCTTCGCTCAGGTATTTGCGCATGGCCGCGAGCCGAAGCTCGATCGCCCGGCCGATGTAGTCCATCACGTCCAGGTCGATGCCATGCCGCCCGCGCGTGATGGACTCCTGCCGGTACATGCGGCCCCAACGCATCAGCCGGTCCATGTCGCCATCCATCCAGCGGATGGACAGGTCCATCCACTCTCGCGCGAGGCGCTGCACCGCCACCGCGTGCGGCGGTGTGTCCTGCGCCATTTGCTCGCGGATCTGCGCGACCAGTGGCGGCCATTCGCTGGCCAGGCGCTTGAGGTTGCCCAGGATGAGCCGCAGCTCTTCGGTATCGAAATACTTGCCGTAGGTGGACATCAGCGACAGCGTCCCCAGCCAGTCGTCGATGCCGGGCGCGCCGCCCGATGCCATCGCCGCCTGCACGAGCGTGAGCCGTGATCGCAGCTCGGTGGCCTGCGCAATCTCACGATCCAGCGATTGCAGCTGCCGCTCGATGATCGCCGGCAGCGATCCGCCATCGCGCGACAGCAGCTCGCCGATCTCCGCGAGCGTGAGCCCGAGCCGTCGCAGCGCCTGGATGCCGTGCAGCCGCGCCACGTCCGCGCCGTCGTACAGCCGGTAGCCGCCGTCTGAACGGCCGGAGGGCTTGAGCAGCCCGATCTCGTCGTAGTGGTGCAGCGTGCGGATGGTGAGGCCGCTGTGCCGCGCCAGTTCACCGACCTTCAGAAGTGACATGGCTCCCTCGTCACATGATTCGTGGCGAGCGAGTATGAACCCTCACGCTACGAGAGGGTCAAGGTCGGGTGGGCTTCAGGGTCACTGGCAGCAGAACGACTTGGGTAAGCTCCGGGCCGACGCTCACTTCACCGGACACCTGCGATGCGACTGCTGCCCTCCTTCACGCTCGCCCTTGCGAGCCTCGCAAGCCTCACCTTCGCGGCCCACGCCGAGTCCATCGGCGAGGTCGACACGGTCTTCAAGCTGATCGGCCCCGACCACAAGATCGTGGTCGATGCCTACGATGATCCGAAAGTGCAGGGCGTGACCTGCTATGTCTCGCGCGCCAAGACCGGCGGCATCAAGGGGGCCTTGGGCATCGCCGAGGACAAGGCCGAGGCGTCCATCGCCTGCCGGCAGGTCGGGCCGATCGCCTTCGCGAAGCCGCTGCCGGTGCAGGAGGAAGTGTTCAACGAACGCCTGAGCCTCGTCTTCAAGAAGCTGCGCATCGTGCGCATGGTCGACAAGCAGCGCAACGCGCTTGTCTACCTGACCTACTCCGACCGCGTGATCGAAGGGTCGCCGAAGAACTCCGTCACCGCGGTGCCGGTGGACCGCGGGACGGTGATCCCGGTGAAGTGATCAGCCCTTGCGCTCTTGCGCGTCGTGCTTCTCGTGGCGGATGCGCTTGCCCTGGCGGTTCTCGGCGTGCTGGACGCCGGCCTGCTCTTTCGCGCCGATGCGGCCGTCACGCGCCGCGACGTACTCGCGCTTGTCGACCTTGGCCTGGCCGCGCTCCAGCTTGCTCACCTCACGGTTGGTGAGCGAGCCATTCTTGATGCCCTGCTCGACGCGCTGCTGCTGGTTGATGTTGCGCTGGACATCCGCCTGCGCCCGCTGTGACGAAGCCGACAGCGGGTTGCCGTTGACGCCGTTGTTCTTAGCGGTGTCGATGTCACGGCTCGTCTTGTTCTGCGCGGCCTGCAGGCGGGCTCTCTCTGCGTCGCTCAGCTTGCCGTCCTTCAGCGCCTGGGCCTGCAGCTTGTCGACCTTCGCTTCATCGCGCTCGAGCAACGATGCTTCGCGGGTGGTGATGCTGCCGCTCTGAAGGCCCTGCTCGATGCGCTTGTCCTGGTTCACGTCGCGCTGCACGGTGGACGCGGCGGTCTGCGCAAAGGCGCCGAAGCTGGCGCCGATGAGCGCGACGGTGAGGATGAGCTTGTGGTTCATTGCAGTTCTCCTGATGCGGATTTGAGATTCGGTCTGGGCCCGCTGTGCACAACGATGGCTGCATGGCCACGTTGACCACGTTCAAATCGTCACTTGGTGAAGTTGTGTTGAGCGTCAGGATCTGCTCAGGTGGGAAAGAGGCACGCCTCGGATCAATCGAACAGATCCGGCGTCTGTGCCTCGGTGATGCGTGCGCCCTCGATGCCCAGCATCCGCAGCTTGGTGGTCAAGCCGCCCCGCGCCGAGAAGCCGCCGAGCCTGGTGCCTGCAGCGACGACGCGGTGGCAGGGCACGATGGGTGCGAACGGGTTCGCGCCCAGTGCCTGGCCGACGGCGCGCGCAGCGCCGGGGTCGTCCATGCGCGAGGCCACCTCGCCGTAGGTCAGCGTATGCCCGCGCGGGATCGCCTGCGTGATCTCGTAGACGCGGCGATGGAAAGCGGGCACGCCGTCCATGTCGAGCGGGATGCACGAGAGATCCACGTCGGCGCCTTCGAGCAATGCCACCACCTGGTCCATCGCGGCTTGCACCTCGGGTGGCGGCGCGCCTTCCACCGCATCTGCATGGCGCCGCTGCATGCGAGCGCGCAAGGTGGCTTCGCTCACGTCGGGCAACTGCATCGCACAGATGCCACGTTCGCCCCATGCCACGGCGCAAGGTCCGATGGAGGTGGGGAACAGCGCGAATCCGGTGGCGGCCACGTTCACATCCGCTCGAAGTCAATGAAGCCGCGCGCCACGTCCACGCTCGCCAGCCGCACGCGCAGCTTGTCGCCCACGTCCAGGCCGTCGAAGCCGCGCACCATGCGTCCTTCGGCCACCGGTTGGGTGACGCGCACCCACGTGCCCTTGTCGTTGCGGCCGGTGACGATGGCAGAGAACGCATCGCCGATGCGGTCGCCCAGCAGCATGGCCGCGGCCGACTTGCGAATCTGCCGTTCGACCTTGGCGGCCATGTCTTCCTGCTGCGTGCAGTGCTGTGCAATGGCTCCGAGCTCGGCCTCGGCATATGGTGCGGGCCGGCCGTCGAGCGCGGCCTTGATGAGCCGCTGCGTCACCAAGTCGGGAAAGCGCCGGTTGGGCGCGGTGGAGTGCGCGTAGTCGCTCACCGCCAGACCGAAGTGGCCCTCGCTGCCACGCCCGGCGGCGGCCACCGCGTACTCGCCCGAGCCGAGCAGCTTCACGACGGTGAGCGACAAGTCTTCGAAGTCCTGCGGCCTGGCCTTTCGCTGCGACGAGAGGAAGGCGTCGAGCGCGATCGAATCAGGCTCGCTCGGCAGCGCCTGCCCCTGCTCGGCCGCGAGCATCACGATGCGCTCCCAGCGCCGCGGCGCATGCAGCACGCGGCGGATCGACGGGAAGCCCGCGCGCTCGAGAAAGCGCGCCGTCACGCCGTTGGCCGCGATCATGAAATCGGAGATGAGCTCCTTGGCGCGGTTCTTGTCGTCCACGCGCAGGTCGGTGAGCACGCCCTGCTCGAACACCGGCCGTGCCTGCGGCGTCGAGAGGTTGAGCGACCCCTTGCTCGCGCGCAGCGACTTGAGCGTCTGCGCGATGCGGTCCTGAAGGCGCAGCTGGCGTTCGATCGCCGCCGACGCGCGCACGCGCTCGGGCGCATCGGCCCGGCCATCAAGCCAGGCGGCCACGCTGTTGTAGGCAAGCTTGGCCTGGCTGCGCACCACCGCGCGGTAGACGCTCGAGTCAATCACGCTGCCGTCGTCGCCGATGCTCATGTCCACCACGATGGCCAGGCGGTCCTCGGCCTCGTTGAGCGAGGTGAGGTCGGTGGACAGCCTCTCGGGCAGCATCGGAAAGACCTTGGCCGCCGTGTACACCGAGGTGGTGTTGGCGGCGGCATGGGCATCAAGGGGCGTGCCCTGCGCCACCAGCGCATCCACGTCGGCAATGGCCACCAGCACGCGCACCGCGCCGCCGGGCGATTCGATGGCGACGGTGAGCTGGTCAAGGTCGCGCGAGTCGTCGTTGTCGATGGACGACCACGGCAAGTCGCGCTGGTCGCGGACGGTGCCGCCGGCTGCCGGCGTGGGCGCTGTCAAGCCGTGCAGCTGGTCGATCGCGGCCGGCGGAAAGTCGGGCTGCAGGCCGCGCTGCAGCATGGCGTCGCGGGCAAGGGCGGTGAGCTCGTCTTGGTGCATGCGCACTTGTACTTCAAAGCGGGCCGGCCTTGCGCAACGCGTCGGCAAGACCTCGGCAACTGTCGCGTCAAGCGGCACTGAAGCCGTGACACGATTCAGTGCCCAGCAACCACGTACGACCTGACGCAAGCGAGTGCCGACGGCATGCCGCTTGCCGGCTGACCCAGGTGAGTCCACCGACTTCCGACCTCTGCGCACCCGCCGCGAACCGCCCCGCCTCGCCCACCCGCGCCGAGGTGCTTGCACTGTTCACGGCGGTGATGCTGCCCATGTTCCTCGCCGCGGTGGACCAGACGCTGCTGGCCACCGCCACGCCGCGCATCGCGGCCGAGATGGGCAACCTGAGCGACACGTCGTGGATCGCCGTGGCCTACCTGCTCGCGGCCACGGTGATGGCGCCGGTCTACGGCCGGCTCGGCGACCGCTTCGGGCGGCGGCCGGCGCTGCTCGGTGCCATCGTCGTCTTTGCGCTCGGCTCGCTGGCCTGCGGCATGGCCGGCGCGATGGGCACGCTCATCGTGTCGCGCGCGATGCAAGGCCTCGGGGGTGGCGGGTTGATGGTGTTGTCGCAGGCGCTCATCGGCGAGCTGGTGCCGCCCATCGAGCGGCCGAAATACCAGGCCTATTTCGCGATCGTCTTTACCGCCGCGAGCGTGGGCGGGCCAGTGCTGGGTGGGCTGGTCGTGCACTACGCCGACTGGCGCTGGCTGTTCTGGGCCAACCTGCCGTTGTGCGTGCTGGCCGCCTGGCGCGTGTCGCGCCTGCCGCGCGCCGCCCCTTCGCCGATGCGCGACGCGCCCGTGGACCCGTGGGGGCTGCTTCTCTTCATCGTCACCGCGTGCTCGGCCTTGCTGTGGCTGAGCCTGGCCGGCCACCGCTTCCACTGGTTGTCGCCCATGAGCGCGGCGCTGGTGGCCGTGGCCGTCATCGCCGGCATCGCGCTCGTGCGGCAACAGCGCCGGCATCCGTCGCCGCTGCTGCCTCTGGATCTGCTGCGCCTGCCCGGCGCGCCGTGGATCTGCGCCATGGTGGTCATCTTTGCCGCGAGCATGTTCGCGCTCGTGTTCCTCTTGCCCATCCAGCTGCAGCTCGGCCATGGCGAGAGCGCATCGGGCGCGGGCTGGCAGATGCTGCCCCTGACCGGCGGGCTGGTGCTGGGTTCGACGATCAATGGCCGCATCACCGCTCGCACGGCACTGCCCACGCGCACGCCGCCCTACGGCCTGGGCGCGGCGGCAATCGCGCTCGCGGTGCTGGCCGTCGCGCCCTCGAACCTGTGGATCGTCGGTACCGCGGCGCTGGTCATCGGCCTGGGTTTCGGTACGGTGATGCCGGCAGCGCAGCTGTCGGTGCAGGTTCTGGCGGGGCGCTCACGGCTGGGCGCGGCTGCGGCCTTGCTGTCGCTCGTGCGCTCGTCGGGCGCGTCGCTCGGCACGGCGGCTTTCGGCGGGCTGGTGTTCACCCTGCTCAAGCTGCAGCCGGGGCAGGCGGAAGGGCCGATGCTCAAGATCGACGGGCTCGCACCCGAGCAGATCAGCCATGCCTTTCACATCGTCTTCGCCATGCTGGCGGTGTTCGTCGCCGTGGGAGCCTGGGTGGCCTCGCGCGTGCCGCGCGTGAAGCTCACGCATTGGGACGAGGAGACCGCCCCAGCCAAGGCTGGCCCTGCGCTGGATGAGGCTTGATGGTGCGTGACGGTGCCGGACGAAGAAGTTCAGGTCGCGGTCAGAGTTCATAAAGAGAAGCAAACCAACAATCTGCACGCTATCGATGCGTCGATGTGTTCCATCTCTGGGACTAACCCTTCCCTCAGTCAAGGGGTGAAGCCGACGATCGGTCCGAGTGCGTCATCCGCACGCCGCAGCGCGTCCAGATAATTCGCCCACCAACAATTCCGGAGGGATTCCATGCATCGCAAACTTCTGGCCGCCGCCGCGCTGGCCCTGCTTTCCGGCGCCGCCAGCGCCGCCAACGTGGCGCTGGGCAGCACCGTCACCCTCACCGGCTCGAGCTTCGGCGACAGCGGCGGCTGGTGCTGCGGCTCCCTCGCGGCGGGCTCCACGGTCACCGATGGCACCTTCCTCGCCAATGGCGCGCAGTGGAACACCGACACGGTGTTCTGGACCGGCGGTGCACCCACCATCACGATGGAGCTGGCATCGGCCGCCGTCGTGTCGCACATCGACCTGCAAGCCGACAACAACGACGACTACGGCGTCAGCTACCGCGACATCGGCGGCACCTGGCACAGCCTCACCACCATCTCGCCGCACCGTTCGTGGGGCCTGGACATGGGCGATGCCACCTTCGGCGACATCACCGCCACCGCGTTCATGATCCAGGCCGTCGGCGGCGACGGCTTCTACTCGGTGTCGGAGTTCCAGGCCATCGGCACGCCCGTGCCCGAGCCCGAGACCTATGCACTCATGCTGATGGGCCTGGGTGTCGTGGGCTTCCTGGCCCGGCGCCGCAAAGCCGCCTGAGCGTCACACGCTTGAGCAGGAACGGCCGCGCGATGCGGCCGTTTTCTTTTTGGCCGCGCTGCTGCAGTCCTGCTGAATGGGTGATCAGCGCGGCTGCGCCGTGAAGTGCCAACGGATCGTCTGCCGATATACATCGCCCGGCATCAGCCAGCACGAGGGCTGCGGCCATTCCGGATGGTTGGGGCTGTCCGGCAGGAACTGCGGCTCAAGCGCGATGCCGGCGCAGGCTGGGTAGGTCGTGCCGTCGCGCGACGGGATGCCGCCGAGGTACTGGCCGGCGTACATCTGCACCGAGGGCAGCGTGGTGAAGAGCTCCATCGCGAGACTGCCGTCGGTGGCACGCAGCTGCGCCGCGGGCTGGCCCATGCGCGCGCAGCCGGCATCGAGCAAGAAGGCGTGGTCGTAGCCGGCGCCGGGCTTTTGCTGCTCGTCGCGCATCCAGTCGTGGGCGAGGGTCTTGGGCTCGCGGAAATCGAAGCCGGTGCCTTGCACGGGCGCGAGCTCGCCGAGCGGGATCAGATCCCCGTCCACCGGCAGGAACTTCGCCGCCGGGATGCGCAGCACCTGCTGTCGAGCATCGCCGTGGATGGCATCGAGATTGAAGTAGGCGTGATTGGTGAGGCACACCGGCGTCGGCGCGCTGGTCCGGGCCTCGGCCTGCATCTCGATCACCAGACCGTCGAGCAGGCGGTAGGTGACGCTCACGTCGAGCTGCCCCGGGAAGCCTTGGTCGCCGTCGGGCGAGACGAGCGTGAACACCGCCTCGCGTTCGTCTTCTGATGCGATGGTCCATCGCAGCTTGTCGAAGCCACCCGGTCCACCATGCAATTGGTGCTTCGAACCAGCGTTCGGCGTGAGCTGGGTCACCTCATCGCCGCGGCGAATGCGCGCCTGTCCGATGCGGTTGGCGTAGCGCCCGATGGTCGCGCCGAGGAAGGCGCCGACGGCCTGCGGCTCACGCGTCGACGCGCGGCCGAGCAGCACTTCACGCGACTCGCCGCCCGGCATCGGCACCTTGCAGCTGAGCCAGGTCGCGCCCAGATCCATCAAGCTGAGGGCCAGTCCACTCGGGTGACGCAGCGTCAGCACGGCGGGCGATTCGGTGGTGTCGAGGGGCATGGGAATCAGGGGTGGGTCGTGCGGATGTCGAAGGCGAGGACTCGCCGCGACGCGCGACACGCAAGCCCTCGGGCACGAAGTAGAACACGCAGGTGCGGCCGCCCCAAGCCTGCCTGGAGCGGCCGCGTTCGCACCGCGGTCACCGCGCGCGCTTCGACGCGCCAGCTCGCCGGGTCAATTTCGCCGCGTCAGTTGCGGCTCGGATCGTTCGGGGCCCGGTCCATTCCGTTCGGCACGCCGTCATGGTCGCGGTCATGCCGTGCCCAGGCGCCGCGCTGCAGGTGCCAGCGCCCGTTGTGTTCGACCCAGGTCGGCTGCGAGTAGGCATAGCCCGCGCGTTCGCGGACGTAGGTGCCCGGCACCCACACGTGGTGGCCATGGCGCCAGTCCCAGTAGCCCGGCACCCATTGGTAGCCCACGCGCGGCGGCGGCGTCGGCTCGACGCGCACGGCGGGAGGCGCCTGCTGCACCCACACGGTGGTCGCGGCGCCTGCAGGAATCGCGGTGAGCGATGCGGCTGCGATGCAGGTGGCGATGAGTGTTGTCTTCAGCATGTCGATACTCCTGTCCATCTAGGAAGCTTCGTTGTACCGCCGAGCTGTGGCCGCACGGGCGAGACAAGATCGGCTGCGGCCGTAGGAGAAGGCCGACTTCACGTTCGAGCAACACAGGCTGAGGGTGGGCGATGTGCCGGCGAGCGCCCACCGCTGCAGGCGCGGGGCCGTCCCGCCA
Source organism: uncultured Comamonadaceae bacterium (assembly GCA_966211955.1). Classification (GTDB taxonomy): domain Bacteria; phylum Pseudomonadota; class Gammaproteobacteria; order Burkholderiales; family Burkholderiaceae_C; genus Albitalea. The sequence goes on from CBIHOF010000002.1 coordinate 135,635, forward strand.
CCTGCGGCGGCTCGCGAACCTTGTCAGCCGCTGGATGCAGCCGCAGTCGCCGGCGGGGCGATCAGTCGTTCGCGTCGTCGGCCGCGAGGAACTTCACCAGCCCCTTGTCGGTGAGCTGCACCCGCAGGTGCAGCCCCTCGTGCAGCGCGGAGATGCTCACCGCGCTGCGGTGGTCGATGAAGCACAGCATGCCGTCGCTGTCCACGCAGCGCGCGGCGCCGAGCTCCTCATCCACCGAGGTGATCACCACGTCCGCGGTGCGCAATACCGGCTTGTGAACCAGCCGGCCGATGTCCAGTAGCGGCACGCTCATGCGCTACTTCTTCTTGCCGCTGCTGTTGTTGCCGCCGCTCTTGCCGGTGTTGCTGGCGGTGTTGTTGCCGCTGTCGATGCTGCCGGACGAGGACTGCTTGCCGGAATCCTTGGCCGAAGCCGAGCCGCTGGAACCCGAACCCGAGTCCGAGGACCCCGACGAGCCCTTGCCGGACTTGCTGCCTTCGGCCGCACGCTGGCCGCCACGGTCTGCCTTTGTCGCTTGCTGTCCTGATTTCGCCATCACAACTCCTTGGGTCGAGCGCATTGCTCCAGCCAAGTTCGGCAAGCCACATGCCCGGGCCTGCCTGCCGCGGCCCTTGCACGCGAGGCGCACCGAAGCGTCCGTCAGGTGACAGCGCTCGGCAGCCGAGCCGCAGCACAATCGGCCGATCCTTGCACCAACGCAACTCCTACGCCGCGCCACCGGAGGCCCCCATGAGCGAACCCCTTCCCACGTCCGCACAACGCCCGCCGTCCACCGACGCCGAGGCGCGCGCACTGCAGCACATCGCGGCCGCCGAACGCGCGGCCGCGCAGATTCCGGGCATCGCGCCGGACACCCCGTTGCGCACGACATCCAGGGTCGGCGTGATCGGCGCGGGCACCATGGGCGGCGGCATCGCCATGAACTTCCTCAACGCCGGCCTGCCGGTGGTGCTGCTCGAGACGAAGCAGGAGGCGCTGGACCGAGGGGTCGCGACCATCCGCCGCAACTACGAGAACTCCGCGAAGAAGGGCAAGGTCACGGCCGAGGAGGTCGAGGCGCGCATGGTGCTGCTCACGCCCACGCTGGCCTACGACGCGCTGCACGATGCGGACCTGGTCATCGAAGCCGTGTTCGAGGACATGGGCGTGAAGGAGTCGGTGTTCCGCCGGCTCGACGAGGTGTGCAAGCCCGGCGCCATCCTCGCGTCCAACACCTCGTACCTGGACATCGACCGCATCGCGGCGTTCACGCAGCGGCCGCAGGACGTCATCGGCCTGCACTTCTTCAGCCCGGCCAACGTCATGCGCCTGCTGGAGATCGTGCGCGGCGCGGCGACGGCGCCGGACGCGCTTGCGACGAGCATGGCGCTTGCGAAAAAGATCCAGAAGGTGGCCGTGGTGTCGGGCGTGTGCGACGGCTTCATCGGCAACCGCATGCTCGCGCGCTACGGCGCCGCGGCGCAGGCGCTCATCCATGCGGGCGCGCTGCCGCAGCAGATCGACAACGCACTGCAGGCCTTCGGCATGGCGATGGGCCCGTTCCGCATGGGCGACCTCGCGGGCCTGGACATCGGCTGGGCCACCCGCAAGCGCCGTGCGGCCGAGGCGGGCGCGCCGATGAAGCCGATCGTGGCCGATGCGCTGTGCGAAGCCGGCCGCTTCGGCCAGAAGACGGGTGCGGGCTGGTACCGCTATGAAGCCGGCAAGCGCGATCCGCTGCCCGACCCGGTGACGGCGCAGATGATCGATGCGTACCGCGCGGCACATGGCATCACCGCGCGGCCGGTGAGCGACGAGGAGATCGTCGAGCGCTGCATCTATGCGCTGGTGAACGAAGGCGCGCGCATCCTCGACGAAGGCATCGCGGCGCGGGCGTCCGACATCGACCTCGTCTACCTCAACGGCTACGGATTCCCGAAGCAGCGCGGTGGGCCGATGTTCCATGCCGACACCGTGGGCCTCGCGAAGGTCGTGCAGGCCTTGCAGCGCTTTGCGGATGAGCCGGGCGCGGACGCGTCGTGGCAGCCGGCGCCCTTGCTGGTGAAGCTCGCGAACGAGGGTCGGACCTTCAACTGATCGGTCGTTTCGTCGGGCGGATGAAGGTGTCCGAAAACGGCTGGCGGGGCTGATGCGCGCGGCGTAGCCTTGGGGCGTCACGCTCATGTCGAGCGAACACCTCCAGGAATTTGCCATGGCATCCATCCGCCGCGAAGTCACCATCGATGCGTCTGCCGACACGGCGTGGGACGCGCTCGCCGACATCGGCGCCTTGCACACGCGGCTCGTGCCCGGCTTCGTCACGGACTGCCGGCTTGAAGGCGAGGGCGAGGCTCGCGTCGTCACCTTCGCCAACGGCGTCGTCGCGCGCGAGCTCATCGTCGACGTGAATCCGCAGGAGCGCCGCGTCGCGTGGTCAGCGGTGGGCGGCCGGCTCACGCATCACAACGCGTCGGCGCAGGTGCTGGGGCATGGCGAGATGCAGTGCCGCATCGTATGGATCGCCGACCTGCTTCCGCATGAGATGGCGCCGGCCATCGCCGGGATGATCGAGCAGGGGTTGGCGGCGATGAAACGGGCGCTGGGCGGGGCGGGTCCTTCGACAAGCTCAGTCCGAACGGAGATGGGGTGATCGCGCGGAGGCGGCGAACGCCTGCGTCGAAGTCCTCGTCCCAGACCCCGGCGCCACTTATCACCCTGTCGTTGCCAAGGACAGCCTCTTGCGGCGAAGGTGCGCCGCTCGGCGCACTGAATGTTTCGTCCCTGTGCGGCACAAAGCTTGCGACGGTGCGCCACCGTTCATGAAAGGTGGCTGATGAAGAAAGGCAATCTCCCTCTCCTGGCGACCGCGCTCTGTGCGCTGGCGCTCGGCCTGTTCGCTGCCGGTGCCAATGCGTCGCCGAAGTGCCTCACCGAATGCACGCCGCGCATCGGCATCGTCTCGGCCTTCGGGCAGGAGGCGGACATCCTGGTCGCGCAGACCACCGACAAGCGCGAGCACGTCATCAACGGCAACCGCTTCACCACGGGCCGCCTGCGTGGCAACCGCGTGGTCATCGTGCTGAGCGGCGTGAGCATGATCAACTCGACCATGGTCACGCAGCTGATGCTCGACCACTTTCGCGTCGAGCGGCTGCTCATGAGCGGCATCGCCGGCGGCGTGAACCCGGCGCACCACGTGGGCGACGTCACGATCCCCGACCGATGGGCCATGCCGATGGAGGTGTACTGGAGCCACGATGCCAGCGTGCCCGCGCCTTGCGGCAAGGCTGGTGACGTGAGCTGCCTCGGCCTGAACCTCGCGGCGCCCAACGGCCAGGCGCTACCGCCCTTCAACCTGCCCAACGCGCCCACCGGCCTCTTCATGCGCGAGAACTTCGTGATGACGTCGGCCCATGCGCCGGCGGGCGAATACCGCTTCGACTACGAGGTGGACCCGGCCATGCTCGCGGTGGCGCGCGGCATCCACCCCGAGCTGCAGCGCTGCGGGCCGAAGGCCACGCCGCAGCCCAACGGCGAGCCCGACCCCAAGCTGTGCGTGCACACGCAGCCGCAGCTGGTCATCGGTGGGCGCGGCGTGTCGGGCACGGCCTTCCTGGCCAACCCGGACTACCGCCGCTACCTCTTCGACACGCTGCAGGCTCAGACCTTCGAGATGGAGACCGCGGCGCTGGCCCATGTGGCCTATGCCAACCATGTGCCATACCTCGCCTTCCGGAGCCTGAGCGATCTCGCGGGCGCGGAGGAATTCAATGCCGACGTCGGTGCGCTCTTCGCGAGTGGCCTGGCAGAGACCAATGCATCCGCGGTCACGCTGGCATTCCTCGATGCGTGGGCGAAGCAGCCGCGCCAAGGTGGAGCGAAATGATGAATGTGTCCTCCTTCAAGCACTCGCTCGGCGCGCGATTGCTGACGACCCTGGTCGTGCTGTGCACGTGGTTGGCCGGGAATGCATCGGCGCAAACCGCACAGGCCGCGCCTCGCCCGCTCAAGGTCCTCGTCATCACCATGTTCGAACCCGAGGCCACGCCGTGGATCGAGCCGCTGCACCTCACCGAGAAGATCGCGGTGCCCGGCCTCTTGCCCGACAGCCCCGACCTGCGCTGCAACAGCGACGACGTGTGCCTGCTCACCGCGGGCATGGGCCACGCCAACGCCGCCGCATCGACGCTCGCCGTCACGTTGGACCCGCGCTTCGACCTCACGCACACCTGGTTCCTCATCGCCGGCATCGCGGGCATCGACCCGGCACAAGGCACCATCGGCTCGGCCGCGTGGGCACGCTACCTCGTGGACGTGGGCATCGCGCATGAGATCGATGCGCGCGAGATGCCGCGTGACTGGAAGACGGGCTACTTCGGCATCATGACCCGCGGGCCCGGCGAGAAGCCGAAGTTCGACTATCACACCGAGGCCTTCCAGCTCGACGAGGCGCTGCTGCAGAAGGCGATTGCGTTGAGCCGCAACGCGGTGCTCGAGGACAACGACAAGGCGCGCGCCTATCGCGCGCGCTACAAGCGTGCGCCGGCCAACCAGCCACCGGCTGTCATCCAGTGCGACACGCTGGGCGGCGACACCTGGTGGCACGGCCACCTGCTCGGCCAGCATGCGCGCGACTGGACCCGTTTGCTCACCGGCGGCCGCGGCACCTACTGCACCACGCAGCAGGAAGACAATGCGACCTACAACGCGCTCGCGCGTGCGGCCAGCGCCGGGCGCATCGACATCAAGCGCCTGGCCGTGCTTCGCACCGGATCGAACTTCGACCGCCCAGCGCCGGGGCAGACCGCACATGCATCGCTCATCGCGTCGACAACGGGTGCATCGGGCGGCTTCATGCCGGCGACGCACAACCTGTACAAGGTCGGCGGCTTGCTGGTGGAAGACATCGTGCGGAACTGGCCGCAGTGGCGCGAGGGCGTGCCGGCGCCTTGAGATTGGCGGGGCTTCACCGCTTGACGATCCACGTTCAACCACCGAGGACACAGAGAACACACAGGCATTCTTCTCCTCCGTGTTCTCTGTGTCCTCTGTGATTCAAAGAGTCTGTGTATTGGCATGCCAGTTGCAAACGGTGCCCAGCATCGAAGCTCCTGGATGCACCCATGTCCCCACATCACCTGGCGCGCGGGCGCTTGCCCGCGATGCTCGCGACGGCCTTCGCCTTCGCATCGCACGCGGCCTTCGCACAAGACGCCAAGCCCAGCGTGCTTGCGCCGGTCACCGTCACCGCGGAGCGTCGCGCGGAGAACATCAAGGACGTACCGATCGCCGTCAGCACGCTCGGCGGCGAAGCGCTGGACGTTCTCAACTCCGGGGGCGAGGATGTCCGCTTCCTTTCCGGCCGCGTACCCAGCCTGAACATCGAGTCGTCCTTCGGCCGTGCATTTCCGCGTTTCTACATCCGTGGCTACGGGAACACCGACTTCCGCCTCAATGCCTCGCAACCCGTCTCGCTGATCGTCGACGACGTGGTGCAGGAGAACCCGATCCTCAAGGGCTTTCCGATCTTCGACACCGAGAAGGTCGAAGTGCTCGCCGGCCCGCAAGGCACGCTCTTCGGGCGCAACACGCCCGCCGGCGTGGTGAAGTTCGATTCGGTGGCGCCGGGCCGCAAGGCCGGTGGCTACTTCAACGGCAGCGTGGGCAGCTTCAACAGCGTCAACCTCGAAGGTGCGTACACGATGCCCTTGAGCGAGCAGTGGTCGTCGCGCGTGTCCGTGCAGTCGCAACACCGCGGCGACTGGGTGAAGAACACCTTCGCCGCCGGCCCCACGCAAGACCTGGAAGGCTACGGCGACAACGCGCTTCGTGCGCAGTTCCTCTACCAGCCCAGCCGCGATTTTCAAGCGCTCGTCAACGTGCATGCACGTGATCTCGACGGCAGCGCGCGGCTGTTCCGCGCGAACATCATCAAGCCCGGCACGAACGGGTTCGTCGATGGCTTCGACCCGAAGACCATCTCCATCGACGGCAAGAACGAGCAGCACGTGAACACGGGCGGCACGAGCCTGCGCCTGAAGTGGGCGCTGGACGGCGTGACGCTGCACGCCATCACCGGCTATGAAAGCGTGCACTCCTTCAGCCGCGGCGACATCGACGGCGGCTACGGTGCCGTCTTTGCGCCGCCATCGGGGCCGGGTGTCATCCCCTTCCCGTCCGAGACGGCCGATGCGATGCGTGGCCACGGCCAGTTGACGCAGGAGTTCCGCGCCGAGTCCACCGCGCCCGGCCCGCTCAAGTGGCAAGGCGGCGTCTACGCCTTCAGCGAGCGCTATCACATCGACAGCAGCAGCTACGACTCGCTGGGCGGCGGTGCGAAGACAGGGCTCACCACCACGCAGCAGAAGAACAATGCCTGGGCGGTGTTCGGTTCGCTCAACTACGACGTGAGTCCGCAGCTCAAGGTGCGCGGCGGCCTGCGCTATACGCACGACAAGAAGGAGCTCGCGACCGACCCGGACGCATCGCTCGTCACGACCAACGGCCTGGCCACCAGCACCAGTGATTCCAAGGTCAGCTGGGACCTGAGCGGCACCTACGCCGTGACGCCGGACGCCAACCTGTATGCCCGCATCGCGACGGGCTTCCGCGGATCGAGCATCCAGCCCGCCTCAGCCTTTGGCGCGATGTCATCGGCCGGGCCCGAGACCACCACGTCCTACGAGATCGGCGCCAAGGCCGACGTGTTCGATCGCCGTGCCCGCGTGTCCTTCAGCCTCTTCCACTACGACGTGCGCGACCAGCAGCTCACGGCGGTGGGCGGCACGAGCAACGCGACGCGCTTGCTCAACGCGAAGAAGTCCATGGGCCAGGGCCTGGAAGGCACCGTCGAGGCTTACCTCGCCGAGAACCTGCTCGTGACGGTGAACGGCAGCTACAACCTCACGAAGATCAAGGACCCGGGCCTCGCGGTGGGCGTGTGCGCGGCTTGCACGGTGCTCGACCCGATGAACGCCGCGGGCCAGGCCATCATCGACGGCAACCCGCTGCCCAACGCGCCGCGCTGGATCGGCAACGTGACGCTGCGCTATGGCGTTCCCGCGGCCAGCGGCGGCGAGTACTTCGTCTTCACCGACTGGTCGTACCGCAGCCGCGTCAACTTCTTCCTCTACGAATCGACCGAGTTCACCGGCCGCGCGCTGCTCACCGGCGGCCTGCGCGCGGGCTATTCGTGGGCCAACGGCAAGTACGAGGCGGCGCTCTTCGGGCGCAACATCACCAACCAGATCCGCATCACCGGCGGCATCGACTTCAACAACCTCACGGGCTTCATCAACGAGCCGCGCATGTGGGGCGCGCAGTTCAAGGCGATGTTCTGAGGGACTGAGGGTCGGCCGCGCCGGGGTGGCGCAGCCGCGCGTGGCGTGATGCAGCCTGATGCGATGTGAGGGCAGGGAGGGCGGGCTATGCTTGCCCCCCTCACTCACTCACCCAGGGACGCGCGATGCCTTCTGCCGACACCCTCGAGCGCTTCATTGCCATGGTCGAGAGCAACGACCATGCGCGCGCCTGCGAGGAGTTCTACACCGCCGGGTCCTCCATGCAGGAGAACCAGTCGCCGCCGCGCATCGGCCGCGATGCGCACGTTGCCAACGAACGCAAGGTGCTCGGTCGCGCGAAGTCGGTGACGTCGCGATGCGTGCGGCCGGTGCTGGTCAACGGCGACCATGCGGTGATCCGCTGGATCTTCCGCTTTGAATGGCTGGACGGCAGCATCACCCACATGGAAGAGCTGGCCTGGCAGCGCTGGGAGGGCGAGCGCATCGCCGAGGAGACCTTCTTCTACGACCCTGCGCAGCGCGTTCCGCGCATGCCTTGACGCCCAAGGTCCCGCTGTCGCTGCATGTCCCTGCTTCCGCGCATCTCCTTCCGCCAGCTGCTGATCGTCGCCTTCCTCGGGGTGGCAGCGCTGCTGGCAGCGGCGTCGTTGAACGGCCTCATCACCATCGAGCGGCTCTTGTCGCGAAGCCGCGAGGGCGCCGATCGCGCGATCGCGGCCACCGCGGCGGTGCAGCGGCTGACCGAGCGCAGCACCGCGATGGAACGTGCCGCGCGGCAATACCTCGTGCTCGACGACCCATCGTTGCGCGACGCCTTCGGCCAGGCCACGCGCGATGGCGTGGCGGCGCTCGACGAGCTTCAGCGCAACGGCCTCCCGCTCGAGCGGGCGCGGGCCTGGCAGGACGTGGCGGACCGCGTCGCCCACCAGCTGGACATGCCCCGCAACGTGGCCCGCCTCGCGACCCGCTCGCTGGGCGACGCGTTTCGCGACTTGGCCGCCATCAACGCGCAAGTCGCCGAACAGGTGCAGACCGCGGCGCGCGCCCGCAACGAGACGCTGCGGCGCGACCTGGAAGAAGGGCGCCTCGCGCTCGCGCGCCAGGTGCTCGGTGCCATCGGCATCGCCTTGCTGATGGCGCTCGTCTTCAGCGTGTGGCTGTCGCGCCCGCTGCGCCGCGTGGTGCTCGCCATCGACGGCCTGGGCGCGAACCGGCTCGACCAGCCCATCGACATCGCGGGGCCCGCCGACGTGCGCCAACTGGGACGCAGCCTCGATGACCTGCGCGCGCGCCTGGCCAAGCTCGATTCGGACAAGGCCCGCTTCTTGCGGCATGTCTCGCATGAGCTCAAGACACCGCTGGCCGCACTGCGCGAGGGCGTGTCGCTGCTCGAGGACGGCGTCGCCGGCGAGCTCAACGCCAACCAGCGCGAGGTCGCCCGCATCCTGCGGCAGAACACGCAGCTGCTGCAAAGCCAGATCCAGGACCTGCTTGACTTCAACGCGGCGGTGTTCGAGGCGCAGAACCTCGCACGCAAGCGGGTGGAGCTGCGCGCGCTGCTGCAACGCGTGGTCGACGACCAGCGGCTGCAGGTGCAGGCCCGGCAGCTCGATGTGCGCATCGACGGCGGCCCGGCCTGGACCGAGGCCGATCCCGACAAGCTCGCGACGGCCATTGGTAACCTCTTGTCCAACGCCATCCGGTTCAGCCCGGTGGGCGGTACGATCAAGTGCAGCGTTTCGGAGCACGGCCGCGAGCACTGGATCGAGATCGCCGATTCAGGGCCCGGGGTGGCGGATGCCGATCGCAACCGTGTCTTCGAGCCGTTCTACCGAGGGGAGCGACAGCCGAAGAACGCCGCGCGCGGCAGCGGCATCGGGCTGTCCATCGTCCATGAATACATCGCCGCCCATGGCGGTCGCATCTCGCTGCTGGGCGACGGGCCCGGCGCTACCTTTCGAATTGAATTGCCTCATTCCGATGTCCATTGAATCGTTCGCGCGACGCTGCAGTGCCTGGCTGGCGGTGTGCCTGCTGTCTGCCTGCGTGCCGTTCGCCCCGCGCAAGGAACCCGCGCCCGTGCCCGTGGAGGCGGCCGCCTCTGCGCCGGAGCCTGCGGCCTCGGCACCGCCCGTGCCCGCGGCCACCGCGGCCACCGCGGCCGACATGGCCGCCCGCGACATGCTGGTCTTCAACGACCGCGCACGGCAGATGCCCGCGGCAGACCTGGCACGCGAGATCGGTGCCCGCAACCCCGACCCGAGCAACCCTCGCGCAATGCTCGAGCTCGCCATTCTCCTGGGCTACACCAAGACCAACGGCGACGTCGGGCGCGCGCTCGCGCTCGTGGATGCCCTCGTGCGTCAGGCCTCGCCGGAGGCCGCGCCCTACCAGCCGCTCGCGCGGTTGCTGCAGATGCGCTACCTCGACCAGCGACGGCTGGAGGAGCAGCTCGAAAAGCAGAACGCGCAGGCCCGCGACAGCCAGCGTCGCATCGACCAGCTCAACGAGAAGCTCGAGGCGCTCAAGGCCATCGAGCGCAGCCTGTCGACGAGGCCCGCGGCGAGCGGTGGTGCGCCAGCGTCGGCGCCGCCGCCGAAGGCCGGCGCGCAATGACGGGCAACTCGCGGTGAAGGAGCACATCCTCGTCGTCGACGACGACCCGGACCTGCTGCAGCTGCTGTCCATGCGGCTGTCGGCGGCCGGCTACCGGGTGACGGCGGTGGCATCCCCCGAGGCGGCGCTCGCGCAGGTCGACGTCGAGCGTCCGCAGGTGGTGCTGAGCGATGTGCAACTGCCCGGGCGTGACGGCATCGCGCTCTTCGATGAAATCCGCGTGCGGCATCCGTCGCTGCCGGTCATCCTGCTGACCGCGCACGGCAGCATTCCCGACGCGGTCGAGGCGACATCGCGCGGCGTCTTCAGCTACCTCACCAAGCCCTTCGACGGCAAGGCGGTGCTCGACAAGATCGCGCAGGCGATTGCCCTGTCCACGCCCGCGAGTGACGGTGACGTGACGGGCCAGGAGTGGCGCTCGGAGATCGTGAGCCGGTCGAGCCGCATGAGCGAGCTGCTCAACGAAGCGCGTCTGGTCGCGCGCTCGGATGCGAGCGTGCTGCTGCGTGGCGAGAGCGGCAGTGGCAAGGAGCTGCTCGCCAAGGCGATCCATCGCGCGAGTGCACGCGCATCGCGCGCGTTCGTGGCAGTGAACTGCGGCGCGATTCCTGAAGCGCTGCTCGAATCGGAACTCTTCGGCCACGTGAAGGGCGCGTTCACCGGCGCCCTGGCCAACCGGCGTGGCCTGTTCCAGGCGGCCGACGGGGGCACGCTCTTCCTCGACGAGATCGGCGACATGCCGCCCGCCTTGCAGGTGAAGCTGCTGCGTGTGCTGCAAGAGCGCTCGGTGCGGCCGGTGGGCGCGAGCGAATCGATTCCGATCGACGTGCGCGTCATCTCCGCCACGCACCGCGACCTCGACAGCGCGATGGCCGACGGGCAATTTCGCGAAGACCTCTACTACCGGCTCAACGTGGTCACGCTCACGCTGCCCACGCTCGGCGAACGGCGCGAGGACATTGCGCTGTTGGCCAACCATTTCCTCGCGAAGTTCGCGGCCAAGTACGCCAAGCGCCTCAACGGCTTCGCGCCCGACGCGCTCAAGGCGTTGACCATGGCCTCGTGGCCCGGCAACGTGCGCCAGCTCAACAACGTGGCCGAGCAGGTGTGCGCACTGGCCACCACGCCCATCGTGCCGCTGAGCCTGGTGCAACGTGCGCTGCGCGTGCCGGGTGTCGAGGTGCTGACGCTCGCGCAGGCCCGGCAGCGCTTCGAGCGCGATTACCTCGTCGGGCTGCTCAAGCTCTCCGATGGCAACGTCGCCGATGCGGCTCGATTGGCCGATCGCAACCGGACGGAGTTCTATCGGTTGCTGCAGAAGCATGGCCTGACGCCGGGGCAGTTTCGGTCAGATTTCACGGTTTCCGAGCCGCCTGTCGCCGACTAGCGACAACAGAAAGTCCTTGCTTATCAAGGACTTGCGTATGACGCACTGCAGCATGTCGCCATTCGGCGACGCTTTGACGCACTTCCCCTCGTGAAAACCCTCGCCCGCAGCGCGACAGGAGCTGCTCGGCCGTTCCAAGTCCTTGTCACGGCAGGACTTTTTCTCACTGGCACGGACCTCGCAATGGAGAGGGCTGGCGGCCTGCCGGTCGCCTCGCCATCCATTGCATTCAGAGGGGTTCCGTCATCTTGTCTGCGCCGTCGTCGACGCTTGCCTTTGCTCGCGCCCCACTGCCACGCTGCTTGCGCCGTGCGCTGGCCTTGCTTGCCCTCGCGGCACCGCTGCTGGCGCAAGCATTCGGCTTCGATGACGTCGCCGCGCGGGCCAGGGCCGAATCGCAAGCGCCCTACCGTGCGCCCGCCGTCACCGCGCCGGCGGAACTGAAGGCGCTCAGCTACGACCAGTACCGCGACATCCGCTTCAAGCCCGAGCGCGCGCTCGGGCGCCAGGACGGCCTGCCCTTCGAGCTGATGTTCTTCCACATCGGCAAGTTCCAGACGCTGCCCGTGAGCATCAACGAGATCGGGCCGACTGGCGTGCGCCACATCGGCTTCGACCCGCGCGACTACGACTACGGCAAGAACAAGCTCGACACCGGCCGCTGGCCTGATCTTGGCCACGCCGGCTTCCGCGTGCACTACGCGCTCAACGCGCCCGGCTACAAGGACGAGCTCGCCGTGTTCCTCGGGGCGAGCTACTTCCGTGCGCTCGGCGCGGGTCAGCGCTACGGCTTGTCGGCACGTGGCCTTGCGATCGATACCGTGGGCGGCAAGGGCGAAGAGTTCCCTCGGTTCAAGGAGTTCTGGATCGAGCGGCCCGCGGCCAATGCGACTGCGCTCACGATCTATGCGCTGCTCGACTCGCCGCGTGCGGCTGGCGCCTATCGCTTCGTGCTGCATCCGGGCACTCAGACTGCAGTCGATGTCACCGCGCGGCTGTACCTGCGCGAAGGTGTCGCCACGCTCGGCATCGCGCCGCTCACGAGCATGTTCCAGCATGGCGAGAACAGCCCGCGAAGCGATGAATTCCGCCCCGAGGTGCATGACTCCGACGGGCTGATGATCCAGGGCGGCGATGGCGAATGGCTGTGGCGCCCGCTCGTGAACCCCGGTCGCGCACAGGTGTCGTCGTTCACCGTGCACGACGTCAAGGGCTTCGGCCTGATGCAGCGCGACCGGTCTTTCGCGAACTACGAAGACCTGGAAGCGCGCTACGAGCGCCGGCCGAGCGCCTGGGTGGTGCCGCAAGGCGACTGGGGCGCCGGTCGCGTCGAGATGCTGCAGTTGCCCACGCCCGACGAGACCAACGACAACATCGTTGCCTACTGGACGCCCGAGCGCCTGCCTGCACCGGGCCAGCCGCTCGAGTTGTCGTGGCGCGTGCTCTGGCAGGGCGATGCACAGGCACACCCACCCAACGGCTGGACGGTGCAGTCGCGGCTCGGCCGCGGCTTCAAGCAGCTCGGCCCCGACGAGTTCCAGTACGTCGTCGACTTCGCCGGCCCCGCGCTCGATGCGCTCGGCGCCGATGCACGCGTCGAGGCCGTTGCCACGGCCGTCGCCAACGCGCGGCTCATCGAACAGAACGCCTACCCCAACGAAGCCCGCGGTGGCTACCGCATGACGCTGCACGTCAAGCGCATCGACCGCAGCAAGCCGGTGGAGTTGCGCGCCTTTCTTCAACACGGCTCTCACGCATTGACGGAAACATGGACCACGCTGATTCCATCCGATTGAGCCGGCCTGCCGGCAACCGCAGACGCACTCGTGCCGGGCTTGCCGCCTCGCATGCGCCATCGACGCCGCGCGCGAGCGCGCCGCCCATCCACCGCGGCTCGATGGTGCCGGTGCCGTGGGTCGGGTTCTTGGGCAGCCTGGCGGCGGCATTGACCGGGCGCAGTGCGGCGACGCCGGACGTGTCCGTGCAGCCTCCTCAGGCCTGGGAAGCGGCCGCCTCTGCGCGCCGCCGCGTGTTGCTCGCGCTCACGCTGCTGAGCGCATCGGGCGCGGCCGCATTGCTCTGGCATGCACAGCCGATCGGCGATGCGCCAGTGCTGCGCATCGCGCAGATCGCCCTCTATGCCTTGCTGTTCGGTTGGGTGTCGGCCGGCTTCATCACCGCGATGATGGGTTTCGTCGTGCAACTGCGTGGCGACAGGCACAGCCTGCGCGCGGCCGACGTGCGCCACCAGGCCATCTGCGCTTCGGCGCGCACGGCGGTCATCATGCCGATCTGCAACGAGCAGGTGTCGGCGGTGTTCGCCAACCTGAGCGCGACGCTCGAATCGCTTGCCTCGACGGGCGCATCGCGGCTCTTCGATCTCTTCATCCTTTCCGACTCCAGCGACCCCGCCGTGCGTGCCGAGGAGCTCGCCGCCTGGGCGCAGCTGCGCGCCACGCTTGGCGACGGGGCGCGCATCCACTACCGCTGGCGCCAGCGCCGCACCCGGCGCAAGGCCGGCAACGTGGCCGACTTCTGCCGGCGCTGGGGCCGCGACTATCGCTACATGGTGGTGCTCGATGCCGACAGCGTGATGAGCGGCGATGCCCTCGTGACGCTCGTGCGCCTGATGGAAGCCAACCCCACCGCCGGCATCGTGCAGACCGCGCCCGCGGCCTGCGGGCTGTCGACGCTGCATGCGCGAGCCCAGCAGTTCGCCGGCCGCGTCACGGGGCGGCTCTTCACTGCCGGCATGCAGTACTGGCAGCTCGGGGAATCGCACTACTGGGGCCACAACGCCATCATCCGCGTCGAGCCCTTCATGAAGCATTGCGCACTCGCACCGCTGCCCGGCAAGGGCGGCCTGAGCGGCGACATCATGTCGCACGATTTCGTCGAGGCGGCACTCATGCGCCGTGCCGGCTACCGCGTGTGGCTCGTGTCCGACCTCGAAGGCAGCTACGAGCAGCAGCCGCCCAATTTGCTCGAAGAGCTTCGGCGCGACCGCCGCTGGTGCCAGGGCAACCTGCAGAACGCGAGACTCATCGCCGAGCCGGGCCTGCATGGCGTGCATCGCGCGATGCTTGCGACCGGCGCGATGGCGTACCTGTCGGCGCCGTTGTGGCTGGCCTTCGTGATGCTCGGTGCGGCGACATGGTTCTCGACGGGCCGCGTTGCGATGGGCCTCGACGGCGCAATGCCGGTGGAGATGGTGGCGCTGTGGTCATGCACCTTCGCGATGCTCGTGCTGCCGCGCCTGCTGGGCGTCGTTGCGCTGCTGCTGAACGGCCAAGCCAGGACGTATGGCGGCGGCTGGGCCCTGCTGAAGGGTGCCGTGCTCGAAGGCGTGTTGTCGGCATTGCAGGCGCCGGTGCGCATGGTGGCGCACAGCATCTTCGTGGTGGTGGCGCTCACCGGCATCAAGCTCGATTGGAAATCGCCCCCGCGCGAAGCGCAGGCCGTGACGTGGAAGGACGCGTCGGTTCCTTTCGCGCCCGTGTTCGTCGCCGTGGCCGCAGCGCTTGCCGCGACGCTCGCCATCGACGCGTCGCTCGCGATGTGGCTGTTGCCGGTCGCATTGCCGCTGCTGCTCGCCATCCCGCTCGCCGTGGCCACCAGCAAGCCGGCGCTTGGCGAATTCATTCGCGATGATGCGAAGCTCCTGACGATTCCCGAAGAGACGCAGCCGCCTGCCGTGCTGCGCGCCGCCTGGAGCCTCGCGAGCCAGCCATCGCGGCCCACGCGATTGCCGGAAGTGCTCAGCAACCCCGCGCTGTTCGAGGTGGTGCACCAATCCATGGGCTCGCGCCAGACCGCCCATGGCGATCGTGGCCTCGCCCGGCTCGGCCTGCTCGATCGCGTGATGGTGGAGCAGGACCTGCACGCCATGACGCCGCGCGAGTGCATGTGGATGCTGAGCGAGCCGCAGCAGATCAGCCGCTTGCGCGACCGCCTCGCGTCGAACACGGCGGTGAACGCATCAAGCTTCGCGCGAAGCCTGCACTAAGGCTAGCGATCGGCAACCGCGACATGCGGTGACTCGGACGTGAAGTGGCAGGTGCAATCACCCTGCGCCAGCCATCCGACGCGGTGAAGCCCGTTGCGGACGCACACCCATGTCCATCGGGCCAGAACCTGCACAGTGGGACCGTGAAAACCGCCAAACAGCAGGCTGGGTGACAGGTTGCGGACCTCATGCCACCAGCCGGCGGGGATGTGAAGCACATCGCCCGGGCCGACGTCGACGCTGAAGAAACCGCTGGCGGTAGTGCCCTGCGTGGACGCGAGCGTGTCGAGTTCCGTATCGGCGAGGACGGCCCAAGCATCGTATTTGGCGGCGACCCGGCCCAGGCGTTGGACGGTTCCGGGCCGGGCGAAGCGCCAGCGCTTGTGCCCGATGACCTGCACGGCGATGTTGTCGAGGTAGTCGAAGTGCAGACCCGTGCGTGAGCCGGCGGGACCGATCCAGCTTCGCAAGGACTGCAGGTGCCGACGTGGAATCAGTGGCGCGTAGTGCAGGTCCTGTCGCAGCTGCGGCGCCGCCGCAAGCAGGTCGAACTCCTTGAGATATGGCGTGTCATCAGGTCGCTGGGCGGCATCGCCCAGCGATTGCAGGTAGCGCCGAAGCGTGGAGCTTATGAGGCGTGTGGCACCTTGTTCGCGGTTGCCTGACACGAGTTGCAGCGGCTGGTCGGCCACCTTTGCGGCGAGTTGCGCGAAGCTCCACTGGCGCACTGCTGGCCACTGCGCTGCGAGAGCCCGGAAGACGACGGGTGTGGAGAGCTGACTCAGCGCGTTGGCGCTCGCAAAGGTCTTCTCGGGAAGCGACGGGAAGGCGACGTCGGTCACGGTTGTCGCGGCGTTGGATTGCATCAGGTCGACGGTGCCGGGCGCACGGTGCAAGACAGGAAAGGGTGCGCAGCTTGATGCCGAACCATGACGAGCCTGTGTCAACCAGGTCCATGGAGGCGGGGAGTCATGGCGCTGTCACCTGAGCTGATTCAAATGCGCGTTGTTCAATCCGCCCCGCAGGTTCCGTGCATCATTCCCTGATCGACAACGCGCCCTCGACACGCGCGAGAAGCTCGACACTCGCCGCCCGATTGCTGACCACTCGCGATCTTCCTCAGCTCGAGGCGCTCGAACACGACAAATGGACTGACGAGCAGGCGGCGTCGCGGGCACAGATGGCCGAGCGCCTGGAGACGCATCCCGAGCTTTGCGTCGGTGCGTTTTGCGTGCGCAGCGGGCAGCTCATGGCGTCTCTCTTCATGAAGCCCACGTCGCCCGATTTCTGGAAGCATGCGAAGACCTGGGAAGACTGCGTCGAGGCGGCCACGCCGCTGCGAACGTCGTCGCTGTTCGGCATCAGCCTGAGCAGCCGCTCGCCCGCCGGCGTCTCGGCGATCCTGGAATTCTTCTGGCCCCGTGCCCTGATCGACGGTTGGCGAGACATCTACCTCGGCTCGCCCGTGCCGGGTTGGATGTCGTGGCGTGCTGGCAACCCGCGGCGTGGGATCACCCACTACGTGCGCCAACGCCGAGCCCCGGGCGTGCCGCTCGACCCGCAACTGCGCTATTACTTTTCGCGCGGCTTCCGGGAAATGATCTGTGTGAAGCGAAATTACTTTCCGCATCACCGCTCGCAGGATCATGGCGTGATCCTGCGAGGCGTCGTGCCCTTGTCCTCGCTCGCGCCGGTATGGCGTGCGTTGCCACCGGCGCTCACCTGCGGCATCACGCGACGGCTGGCGTCGGCGTGGCTGTGACGCCGTCGATGCCATCCGTTGGCGTTCCGCCCTGGAACGGGAACCTCGTGCGCAGTCGCCTGTTCGATGGCATCTCGCTCTTGCTTCCGGCGGCGGAGTCGTTCCTGATCGCCACGCTCGAAGAATGGCTGGCGCAGTTCGATCACCAGCTGGATGCGCATGCGCGCGAGGAGGTCCGGCGCTTCCTGCGCGAGGAGCGGGCTCACCAGAACGTGCATCGCCGATACAACGACGCGCTGGTGGCCCGCATGCCGTCGGCGCGCGAAGTTGCCGAGCGCGCCAGCCGCGCCGCCGACGATCTCGCAACGCTCGAGCTTCCGACCCGCCTCGCGATGGCGGCCGCGTTCGAACACCTCACGGCCGTTCTGTCCGCCGAGATACTGCAGCGCGCCTTCCTGCTTTCAGCGCCGGCCTCGACCGAAGGCCGGATGTGGCGCTGGCATGCACGCGAGGAGCTCGGCCACAGCGACGTCGCGATCGACGCCGTGATGCACATGGGCATCGGGCGCGGCCGACGAAGCCTGGCCTACATGCTGGCCAGCGCCTATCTGCTCTTCGACGTCTTGCGCCTGTGGATCGCGCTGTGCCGGTGCGACGTCGCCGCGGGTGCGAAGCGTTGGCGGCTCGCGGCGCAGGCGGCGGGCTTCGCGCTCGGTGCGGTGCCGACCGTGCTGCGTCTGGCGCTTGGCTGGGTGGGCTATCTGATGCCTGGGCGGCGCTCGTTCACGCGCTAGGGCCTCGGTTCGATGAGCCGGATGGATCTCTCAAGACCTCGTTGGCGGTAAGCTCGGGCGCGGCTGCTTGACCTTCCCATCATGGGAAGCTTCATCATGGCAGCCATGAACCACAGTGCCATGACTGCCGAGATGAAGGCCGCTGTCGAGCGCAGCAACCGAGCCCACGAGCTGCAATTGCCCGTGACGGGCATGACTTGCGCGTCCTGCGTGCGACGGGTCGAGAAAGCACTGGGCGCAGTGCCCGGCGTGCGCAACGCGAGCGTCAATCTTGCGACGGAGCAAGCGAGCGTCTCGAGCGACGCGGCGCTCGACGCGTCGGCGCTCGCAGCGGCGGTGCGCAAGGCCGGCTACGGTGTCACGACGCGCGACTTGCAGTTGCAGATCGAGGGCATGACCTGCGCCTCGTGCGCGACGCGTGTGGAGCGAGCGCTGCTCAAGGTGCCGGGTGTCATGTCGGCGTCGGTCAATCCGGCCACCGAACGCGCTTCGGTGGAGATGCTTGCGACGGTGTCGGTGGCTGCGCTCGAGGGCGCCGTCAAGAAGGCCGGGTACACGGCGCACGGCATCGATGCGAAGACACCGGACGCCGCCGCGGCCGCGCTGCCCGACTGGTGGCCTGTGGCACTCGGTGCGGTGCTTACGCTGCCGCTTGTCATGCCGATGCTGCTCGCACCCTTTGGCGTGCACCGGATGCTCGACGGCATGGCGCAGCTCGTGCTCGCCACGGTGGTCCAGTTCGTCCTCGGCGCGCGGTTCTATCGCGCCGGGTTCAAGGCGGTGATGGCTCGCACCGGCAACATGGATCTGCTCGTCGCACTGGGCACGTCCGCCGCCTACGGGCTCTCCATCTACATGCTGCTGCGCGAGGCCGGCGGCGGCATGCCGCACCTGTACTTCGAGGCCTCGGCGGCAGTCATCACGCTCGTGCTGCTGGGCAAGTGGCTGGAAGGCCGCGCCAAGCGCCAGACCACCGACGCGATCCGCGCGCTCAATGCATTGCGCCCTTCGACGGCGCGCGTGCGGCGCGACGGCGTCGAGCGTGACGTCGCGGTCGAGCAGGTGGCCGTCGGCGACGAAGTGGTGGTGCGCCCCGGCGAGCGCATCGCCGTCGATGGCGAGCTGATCGAAGGACGCACGCACGTGGACGAGTCCCTCATCACCGGTGAGAGCTTGCCGGTGGCCAAGGCGGCAGGCGACAAGGTGACGGGCGGCTCGATCAATGGCGAGGGCGCGGTCACCGTGCGCACGGTGGCCATCGGGGCCGAGACGACGCTTGCTCGCATCATCCGCATGGTCGAGTCGGCGCAGGCGGGCAAGGCGCCCATCCAACGCATCGTCGATCGCGTGAGCGCGGTGTTCGTGCCGGTGGTGCTGGGTGTTGCGCTCATCACGCTGGTCGCCTGGGTGCTGCTGACCGGCGATTGGGAACGAGGGCTCATCAATGCGGTGGCGGTGCTGGTCATCGCCTGCCCTTGCGCGCTCGGGCTTGCGACGCCGACGGCCATCATGGCAGGCACAGGGGTGGCGGCGCGGCACGGCATCCTCATCAAGGACGCGCAGGCGCTTGAACTCGCGCATGCGGTGACGGCCGTGGCCTTCGACAAGACCGGCACGCTGACTGAAGGCCGGCCTTCGTTGGCCCAACTGCTGCCGGCGGCGGGGCACACGCACGACGATGTGCTGCGCTGGGCGGCCGCGCTGCAGCGTACGAGCGAGCATCCGCTGGGCCGGGCCGTGATGAGCGAGGTGGCTTCGCAAGGGCTTGCGGTGCCGACGGCGCAAGACGTTCGCGCCGTCGCAGGCCGCGGCTTGCAAGGCCAGGTCGATGGTGACCAACTGCTGCTCGGCAGTGGACGCTGGCGGCGCGAGCTCGAGGTTTCCGCCGGCGCGTTGGAAGCGGATGCACGGCGCCTCGAATCGGAAGGCCGCACCGTGTCGTGGCTGATGCGGCGCCGCGGCGAGGGCGCTGCTGTTGACCTGCTCGGCCTGTTGGCCTTCGGCGACGTGGTCAAGCCCGCCGCCCGCGATGCCGTGGCGCGCCTTCACGCACTGGGGGTGGACACCGTCATGCTCACCGGCGACAACCGCGGCAGCGCCGATGCGGTGGCCCGCCAGGTCGGCATCAGCGAGGTGCATGCCGAGGTGCTGCCGGGCGACAAGGCTGCCATCGTGAAGACACTGCGCGAAGCCGGCAAGCGCGTGGCGATGGTGGGCGACGGCATCAACGACGCGCCGGCACTTGCCGCGGCCGACGTGGGCATCGCCATGTCCACCGGCGCCGACGTGGCGATGGAGACGGCCGGCATCACGCTCATGCGCGGCGACCCGCGGCTCGTGGCCGATGCGATCGACGTGTCGCGCCGCACCTGGCGCACCATCCAGCGCGGCTTGTTCTGGGCTTTCGCCTACAACGTCATCGGCATTCCGCTCGCGGCGCTCGGCTGGCTCAGCCCCGTCATCGCGGGTGGCGCGATGGCGCTGAGCAGCGTGAGCGTGGTGGGCAACGCCTTGCTGCTGCGCCGCTGGCGGCCGATGGCTGCAGCCGACAAGACAGCGCCGCGATCCGCCGAAGACAAGCCCGTGACCGCATGAGGAGGCGCACTGCATGAACGTGATGAACATCGGGCAGGCAGCCAAGGCATCGGGCGTGTCGGCCAAGATGATCCGGCACTACGAGCAGGTGGGTCTCTTCCCGGGCCCGAAGCGGACCGACGCAGGCTACCGCCAATACGGAGATAACGAGGTGCACACGCTGCGCTTCATCCGCCATGCGCGCGACCTCGGTTTTTCGATCGAGCAGATCGGCGAGCTGCTGGCGTTGTGGAACAACCGGCGGCGATCGAGCCGGCAGGTGAAGGCGCTCGCGCAGACGCAGATCGACAAGCTCGAGCTCAAGCTGCGCGAGATCGAGGTGATGAAGGCGACGCTCGAGCACCTCGTGCACTGCTGCCATGGGGATGACCGGCCGGACTGCCCGATCCTCGCGAGCCTGGCGGAGGAGGCCGGGGCCTGAACCGTGCCCTCGCTGCTATCGGCTGGCTTTCGTCAACTGCGCCTCCAGCCGGGCCAGCGTCGGCCGGATGGCATCGCCCATGCGGATCTGCGGATTCGAATATCCGTCCGTCTTGCCGCCCTCGCGTTCGCGCTTGTCGATGACGATGCGCGCCGCGGCATGCGCTTTCTCGAAGGACCAGGTGTGCCGCAGCTCTTCGTCGTACATCGCACGGCCGAAGAAGGTGAGCGGCGACCCGCGGCCGCAGCCGTACGAGGTGTGGTCCGCGTCGGCGGCCGTCATCACGAGGGTGTCGGGCTCGGCCAGCGGCGCGATCCAGCTGCCTGAATAGCAGGCGGAGATGGAGAGCACGCGATGGCGGATGCCCGCGGCATCGAGCCAGCCGCGCAGCAACCGTGGCGTGACCGAGCCGATCTCCAGCGGCGAGAAGGACGTGGCCAGCACGCCATTGCGTGCGCCGTGCGAGGTGAGGTGGATGAAGAGCACGTCCTCGTCGCGGTTCATCACCTGCGCCGCGCGCTGAATGGCGCGCTGCAGGTTCAGCGGCGTCGCCCACGGCCATTGCGTCGCCGTGCTGGCGTGGTTGACGAGCTGCAAGGTCCGGCCCTTGGCGCCGAAGCGATCCTGCATCACCGAGGCGACCATCGCGCTCTCGCGCTTGAACACGTCTTCGTCGGCATAGGGCGCGAAGGTGATGGCGTAGACATCGACGATGCCGGGGCGGCCGGGTTGCAGTGCGGCGAGCTTGGACTGCAGGAGCTGGGGTTGGCCTTCGAGCAGCTCTTGCGTGAGCCGCAGCGGTTCGGTGGTGTCCTCCTCGTCGGCGCTGGTGTTGGCCTTGGTGTCTGCCGCGGCGGCGCGAGCCGGGTACCAGTGGCGCCAAGGCTGGAAGAACACATGCAGCGCGATCGAGGCAAGCACGAGCGCAATGACCGCGACGCGAAGGCGCCATCCGGCGGTCGCGCCGCGCCACATCAGAAGGCCCACCGCGAGACACTGCCACCCGAGGAACACGTACCACGCGGGGCGCATCGTCGTGAGCGCCGTGCCTCCGCGAACCATCGGCAGGAAGAGCAGCGTGCCCACGAGCAGCAGGAAGAGCGACTGCGAATAGGTCATCGCTGCCAGCGCCAACGGGTCGGTCGCCTTGCGGTCGTCATCAGGCGCACCATCGCGCACGATCAGCCAGGAGGCGAACAGGCAGATGACCACTTCGAACCAGCCCATGAAGAGCGCCGGCCAGTAGAAGTTGGCGGGACCCAGGATGTACAGCCGCTCGATGAGCACGCTCAGCACGGCGGGCACGAGCACCAGGCTCGCGACGACCGCCGGCGTCACCTGCAGACCGCTCCACGAAGGTCGCATCAGGAACGCGGCCCGAAGCCCTTCGCGCCACCACGCACCCAAGGCACCGCGCTGCGGCGGTGCTTCGTCTCTCATCGTCAACGCCTCAACAGAAGCGACAGTCTCGTCGGTCATTGGCCGGCCTCCCAGGCCAGCGACTGTAGCGGGTTGGCGTGGCGGCAACGAGGCGGCTTCGTAACGCCTCTACGCCACCATGAATTGATGGTCGCAGGTGATCCGGCCATCGTCGCCCACTTGAAGGAACTCCAAACCCACGGCCAGCACCTCGCCGGTGGACGGCTCGATCATTTCCCAGTTGAAAGTGACGACGCCGCGCAGGGACTGCGCATTGCGCTGGGGGCGAAAGAAGTGGCCGGCGTCGCGCACGTTCTTCTCATAGGCGCCGGTGACGCGGTCCTCGAGTGCGGCGTGGCCTCGAGCCTCGCGGGTGTTGACGTAGTGCGCACCGTCAGGCGCGAAGAGGGACGCGATGGTGGCGCGGCGGGCGCTGTTATCGGACTCGTTCCAGACGGCGGCATAGCGGTCGGCGAGTTGCTGGGCGTTGGTGGTCATGGTCATTCCTTGTGAACGGTGGCTTGGCTGAAACGCCGGGTGAAGTGTTGGTACAAGGCCGCGACGGCCAGTGCCAGCATGAAGAGATCGATGAGGCTCAGGCGGAAGGCCTGTTGCGCGGCGGTCGGGCCGGCATGGGTGGCGAGTGCGCCGTAGTACGCGAGGCCGATGAGCGCGACGCCGACCGCGTTGCCCACCTGTTGCACCGTGGCCATCACACCCGAGGCGACGCCGGCGTGCTGCGCGGGCATTCCGGCGAGCACGGTGGATGCGAGTGGCGCCATCACCATGCCGAGGCCGCAGCCCTGGATCAGCAGCACAGGCAGCATCCAGGCGACGGTTTGCGCGTTGATGGCGGGCAACTGCGCCCACAGCCCGGCGTGCCCTGCGGCGAGAACGAGCGCGCCGGTGAAGATGGCGTGGCGGCCGAGTCGCCTGGCGAACCACGGCGCGGCCATCGAGGTCGCGAAGAAGCCGATGGCGAGCGTCGTGAACACGAGCCCCGATTCGAGCGGCTGCAGTCCGAGGCCTTGCTGCAGGTACAACGCAAGCACGAAGTACAGCGAGGCGTTGCCGCAGAAGAAGAGCAGCGTCACGCCAAGGCCGAGCACGAAGGGGCGGTGCGCAAGCAGCGAAGGTGCGACCAGCGGCTGGCCGTCGCGGGCGGCCAGCCTGCGCTGCCAGGTCCAGAAGATTGCCGCGAGGGGTACCGATGCCGCAAGCGAGATGAGGCTCCATAGCGGCCACCCTTGCTCGCGGCCGTGCACCAGCGGAAGCACGGCGGCCACGAGCGTCAGCGCGACGAGGGCCATGCCGGCCGGGTCGAGCTTGCTGCGCCCCAAGGGGATTGCATGCATCGCCGGCAGCACCCGTGGCGTCAGCAGCAGCGCGGCAACGCCAATGGGCAGGTTGATGAGGAAGCAGCTGCGCCACCCCAGCCCGGCCCAGTCCGCATGGATGAGCAGGCCACCGATGACTTGCCCGCTCGCGGCGGCCAGGCCCAGCGCCAGGCCGTAGGCGGCGAAGGCGCGGGCGCGCTGCGAACCGGTGTACAGCAGGCCGAGCATCGCCAGCACCTG
This sequence comes from uncultured Comamonadaceae bacterium, assembly GCA_966211955.1. Classification (GTDB taxonomy): domain Bacteria; phylum Pseudomonadota; class Gammaproteobacteria; order Burkholderiales; family Burkholderiaceae_C; genus Albitalea. Next base: position 159,453 of record CBIHOF010000002.1, read on the forward strand.
CGGCTGCAGCAGGGCGCCTGCGATGCCTTGCGCGATGCGTGCGGCGACCAGGGTGCCGGCGTTCGGCGCGAGTCCGCAGGCAGCGGACGCGATCGTGAAGAGCGCGACGCCGATGGAGAACAGCCGGCGGCGGCCATGCATGTCGCCGAGCCTCCCGCCGGTGATGAGCATCGCCGCGTTGGCGAGACCGTATCCGATCACCACGAGCTGCAGCGCGCCTGTGCTGGCGTGCAGGTCGTGCTGGATCGACGGGATGGCGACGTTGACGATGAAGAAGTCCAGCACCACCATGAAGGTGCCGCTGAGCAGGACGAGCAGCGGCATCCATCGCCAACGTGCATCGGTGTTGATGACATCGACTGAGACAGTGCTGCCTGGTGCAGACAGCGTGGCGATGTGCGGTTTCATGGCGTTCCTTCGTGAAGCGGTCATCGACCCAGTGTGGGCATCTCATGGATGCCTGGCGATAACCTCCGAGGGAATGCTATGGACGGTGGGCTGGACGCTCAATGCTCGTCACGCTAAAGTTCTTGTCCGATCGTCCAAGACTGCAGACGCCCATGGATCCACTCGACGATGTCTTCCTTGCCATGCGCGTGCAGGACGCGCTCTATGCACGGCTCGAAGCCACGGCACCCTGGGGCTTGCGCACGAGGCACGTGGATGGCACGGCGCGCTTCGGGCTGATCGTGCGCGGCGGCTGCTGGTTGACACTGGACGATGACGCGGACGCACAGCCGCCGGTCGCGCTGGCTGCGGGCGATTGCTTCGTCATCCCGCATGGCCGGCAGTACACCTTGCGTGATGCGCCGAAGTCGCCGACGGTGAACTGCGTGGATGTCGTGCGGCAGAACATCGGCGGCGTGGTGCAGCTCGGCGGCGGTGGTGCGCTCACCACCGTCATCAGCGGCTGGTTCAATGTCGATCCGGTCGGCGCCGGCCCCTTGCTCGACCTGCTGCCGCCACTGCTGCACATCCGCATGGACCAGGGCCGCACGCAACTGCTGCAGTCCACGCTGCACCTGCTCGCGATGGAAACGTCGCAGCGCGGCCTGGGCTCGGGGGTCGTGGCGAGCCGGCTGGCCGACATCCTCTTCATGCAGGCGGTGCGCGCGCACATCGACACGCTGGATCCGGAGAACGGCACCGGCTGGCTCGCGGCGCTGTCCGACCGGCGCATCGGCGCAGCGCTCAACCTGCTGCACAAGGACGTGGCGGCGACTTGGACGGTGGAGTCGCTGGCGTCAGCGGCCGGCATGTCGCGCTCGGCCTTCGCGCTGCGCTTCAAGCACAAGGTGGGACAGTCGCCGCTCGACTACCTCACGCGCTGGCGCATGTTCCGCGCGAGCCACCTGCTGCGGCACACCGACCGGCCAATGGTGGAGGTGGCGGGCAGCGTGGGCTATGAGTCGGAGGCCGCCTTCAACAAGGCCTTCAAGCGCACCACGGGCGCGGCACCCGGTGCGTACCGGCGGCAAGCCCAGGGCGCGGCGGCATGACGCGGCCGGTGATGGCTACGAATGGCTCCAGAAGAGCCACATCACGCCCGCGCCGACGCTGGTGTTCAGCCGGCTCTTGAAGAGCGGGCTCGAATCGTTTGCAGCGCCCGACAGCGACATCCCGCGGGCGGTGACGAACCAGCTCACGCCATGGTCGAGCTGGCCCGTCAGCGTCGCGCCGAACTCGGTGCCGAGGTAGCCCGCACGCGCGCGGTAGGCCGGTCGCTCCGCCGTGGCCTGCGCATCGTTGACGTCGTAGAAATAGCCCTGCAGCCCGCGGCTCGCCCACGTGGGCTCGACGAACCACGTCATCGCCAGGCGGTTCGCACCGCGGAGCGGGATGCGCCAGCGCAGCTCCGGGTTCAGCGTGAAGCCGTGCGAATCGATGCGCCGGAAGTTGGTCGAGAACATCGAGCGCGCCTTCAGGTGAATCGACACGCCGCTCTCGCCATGCTGCCAACCGGTATAGACCAGTTGCGGGCCGATGCCGAAGAGGTAGTCCAGGCCCGGCATGCCACGACGCGCTTCGTTGGACTTGGCGTTGAAGGCGCCGGTGGCGGTGAGGTCGAAGGTCCAGTCGGGCGACGAGAAGACGCGGCCGCGGATGCCGCTCTGGTCGATGTGCACGACCCGGCCCCGGTAGATGAGCACGGGCGCCACGAGGCCGCGCACGCGGTAGCGGTCGGAGCCCGGGTAATCCGCGACGCGTCCACCGCCGGCAGCGACGCCGGCTTCCCAGCGCGGGCCGGCCGATTCCTCGGCCGGCGTGCGGTCGGCGCTGCTGTCGTCCAGCGGCGCTGCCTGGGCGAACGCAGCGCCCGCCGCCAAGAGCCACGTGCAGGACGCGAGCGTTCGCAAGGTGCACATCAGTTGAAGAACTTCGACACGCTTTGCAGCGTGCGCCACACACCCCAAGCCAGCGGGATGCCGACGGCTGCCCAGGCCAGCGCGACCACCAACGGCGAGCTTGCGCCGCCCGTGCCCGCACCGGTGCCGACTTCAGCCGCCAGCGCGCGTTCATGCGCGAGGCGCTTTTCTTCGGCGAGCTCGGCCTCGGTCATGAACCACTTGTCGGCCACCGGCTTGATCAGCAGGTTGCACACGAGCCCGATGACGAGCATGCCCACGAGGATGTACATCGTCTGGTTGTAGACCTGCTCGCGCGGAAGCCCCAGACCGAGCTGGTATTCGCGCATGTAGTTCACGACGATGGGCCCGAGGATGCCGGCGGTTGCCCACGCCGTGAGCAGCCGGCCGTGGATGGCACCCACCATCTGCGTGCCGAACAGGTCGGCGAGATAGGCCGGCACGGTGGCGAAGCCGCCGCCGTACATGCTGAGGATGATGCACACCGCGCCCACGAAGAGCAGCTTGTTGCCTGCTGCCGCGCTGCCCGGAATGCTCGCGTACAGCACGCCGCCGAGCACGAAGAACACCACGTAGGTGAGCTTGCGGCCGAGCTTGTCGGACAGGCTCGCCCAGAAGAAGCGGCCCACGATGTTGAACAGGCTCAGCAGCGCCGCGAAGCCCGCCGCGATGCCGGCGATGGCCGTGAGCTGCCCCTTGTCAAGTTCGCCGAACTTCTTCGCCACGCCGATCAGGCTGCCGCCGAAGACTTCCTGCAGCATGGGGCTCGCCATGCCGATCACGCCGATGCCGGCACTGACGTTCATGCACAGCACCATCCACACCAGCCAGAACTGCGGGATGCCCCAGACTTTCTTCACATGGACGTGGCGCTGCGTGATTGCACCACTGGCCGCGGCCACCGGCGGCGTCCAGCCGGCGGGCTTCCAGCCGCTGGGTGGCACGCGGTAGCCGAGTGCGCCGCCCATCATGAAGACGAAGTAGACGATGGCCATGACGATGAAGGTCTGCGCCACGCCCACGCTGGTCGGCGAAGAGAAGTACTTCATCAGTTCGGCCGCGAGCGGAGAGCCGATCATCGCCCCGCCGCCGAAGCCCATGATGGCCATGCCCGTGGCCATGCCGCGCTTGTCCGGGAACCACTTGATAAGCGTCGACACCGGCGAGATGTAGCCGAGCCCGAGGCCGATGCCGCCGATCACGCCGGAACCCAGCCACAACAGCCACAGCTGATGGATGTTGACGCCGACGGCCGAGATGAGCAGGCCGCCGCACCAGCACACCGCCGACACCACCCCTGCCTTGCGGGGGCCGACGTGTTCGAGCCATCCGCCCCACAGCGCTGCAGAGAAACCCAGCACCACGAAGAAGAGCATGAACATCACGCCCAGGCTGGCGATGCGCCAATCGCAGTCCGAGGCGAAGAGCTCGGTGAAGAGACTCATGTCCTTGGAACATGCCCGTGCCGCCGTGACGCCCAGCGCCTTCGATAGCGGCAGCCAGAACACCGAGAACCCGTACGCCATGCCGATGCACAGGTGAATCGCCAAAGCCGCCGGAGGCACCAGCCAGCGGTTGAAACCCGCCGACGCGATGGTGCGCTCCTTGTCCAGCCAGCCGGCCCCACCGGCCGACCCTCCAACTCCGTCCAGAACCGCCGACATTTTTGCTCCTTGTTGTGTGCGCGCATTGAGGGATGCGCGCGCGGGAGTGTCGGCAAAAGTTGGCGGCCAGTCCAAATGTTTTTGCGCTTTCGCGCGATGTTCGCGTGCGGCTTCGGGTTTGCCCGTGGCCGCCACGTCAAATTGGTGCCAAGCCGCCTGCGCTCAGCGCCGCTCGACCTCCGACTGGCTCTTGATGACGCGCGACACGAGGCCGTATTCGATGGCCTCTTCCGCCGACATCCAGCGGTCACGCTCGATGTCGAGCAGCACCTGCTCCAGCGGCTTGCCGGACTCGCGCGCGATCACGCGGGCGATCCGCTCACGCGCCTTCACGATCTCGCGCGCCTGGATGGCGATGTCGGTGGCCTGCCCGCCCGCGCCGCCGCTGGGCTGGTGAATGAGGAAGCGTGTGTTGGGCAGGCACATCCGGCGCTCCCGCGGGACCGAGAGGTACACGTGCGTCGCCGCGCTGCCCACCCAGCCGGTGCCGATCATGTTCACCGGCACGTCGATGAAGCTGATGATGTCGTGGATGGCGTCACCCGACTCGAGGTGGCCGCCGGGCGAGGACACGAGGATGTTGATCGGGTCGCGGCTGTCGGCCGCCAGCGCCACGAGCCGGCGCGCGGTGTCGGCGGCGGTTGCGTCGGTGATCGTGCCGAAGAGGAACACGGTGCGCGACTTGAAGGCCTTCTCTTCGAGAAAGGTGCTGCGGGCTTCGGCCGGTTGGGCAGGCGTCGGAGTTTCCATGTCGGGGTCGTGTGAGTTCGTCATGGCGCCTATTCTGCGACTTCGCGCAAAGCCCACGTGCTCGAAGATGCCCGCGGCCGCCGCAGTGCCTCTCAGGACGGGTCGAGGAAGGCCTGCAGCTCCTTGAAGTAGACCTCGCCTTCTTCCACCCAAGGCCGGTGCGAGCTCTGCTCGAACACGCGCACTCTTGCCACGCCGGGCGCAAACGCGGCGGCGATCTCATGGGCCACCACGGGCGGGCACACCGGGTCGTATCGGCCGGCAGTGATGAGCGTGGGCACGCGCACCGTGGCCAGCGCCGGCCGTGCGTCGAAGCGCGCCATCGTGCCGCCGGTGACCCACTCCGCGTCGGCGCCGATCATGTCGCAGTAGACGGACGGGCGCGGCTTGTCGCGTGGATCAGTGGACACCTTCGGGCGGGTTGCGGCCTTGGCCTGGTCGTGCCAATACAGCTGCGAGACCGGCCCGCCATAGACGTCCTCGTACTCCGTCGCGCAACTGAGCACGCCACGGCGCCGCAGCGCCTGCAACTTCTCCCACACCTCGGGGTACTGGTTGCGCACGAAGTGATTCACGTTGTCGATGTTGCGCTGCCAGGATTCATGGCTGTGGCCGGAGCTCGAGATGACCAGGCGATCGAGATGCTGCGGGAAACGGCCTGCATACGCGAGCGCAGGGTAGCCGCCATACGAATGGCCGATCAGCGTGAAACGCTCGAAGCCCAGCGCCTGGCGCAACCGCTCGATGTCCATCGCGTCGCGCTCAGGCGAGTGATGGCGCCCCGCCGGCAGATCAGACGAACGTCCGCGGCCGATGTTGTCGATGTAGACGACGGCATGCTTGTCGGTGAGCGCATCGAACTCCGGCTGCAACGAGGTGCGTGACGCGCCCGGGCCGCCGGGGACGAGCACGATGGGCGAGCCTTCGCCGTGGATCTCGTAGTAGATGTCGCCATCGGGTGTGGCCACCGTGCCGGTGCGCGTGGCGGGGGCGGCCATCGCGATGGGCATCAGGCAGGCCGCGGTCACCGCGAGGGCAATGCGGCGCAGAAGAATGCTGATCATGGGTCCTCCTTGTGGATCGCATTCTTGCGGGAATCCGGGGGATGGTTTGTTGTGTGGGGATGTCTTCGGGTGCCGACTGCCGCGGCACACCCAAATCGAGGCGAGAGAAAACAGATCCGAAGAACAAAAAAAGAGCCGCCTGGATCACAGGCGGCTCTTGCTCGATCAGCGCGAAGTACTCGCGCCGAAAGACGATCAGAACGCGTGACGGATACCGAACTCCGCGCCCTTCGAATCCGCGCCGGCGGCGATGGCCGGTGCAGAAGCGACCGCGAAGCTCGCGTTGCCCTTGTTGCTCACGCGGGCGAAGGTCGTGTACAGCGCGGTGCGCTTGGACAGGTTGTGGATGTAGCCGATCGCGATCTGGTTCGCGTCGTTGGCATCGATGCCCGGGCCCTTGGCGTTGGCGCGAACGTACGAAGCGCGGATCTGGCCCACGCCCACCGGCACGATGGTGCCGATCTCGAACACGTCGAGCTTGAAGTTGGCGTACTTGGTTTCGCCGTAGATGCCGAGGACCTTGGCCGGGCCGAAGTCGTACGACGCGCCGAAGTCGAACACCTTGACCTGGTCTTCACCGGCGATGATCGGGGTGACCTTGGTTTCGCCGAGTGCAGCGGACACGTCCAGGGGACCCGCGGCGTAGCCGACGCGGCCGCCAACATAGCGCTTGCCCGACGTGCCTTCGCCAGCCGCGACCGAGGCCTGGCCGTAGAAGCCGCCGAGGTTCTTCGGGGTGAAGTAGCTCACGAGGTTGTCGGCACGCGTGCCGGTGTCGAAGCCGGCGCCGCCGAACGACGACGGGAAGAACTTGTCGACCGCGGCCACGCCGTTGGAGCCGAAGGTGTCGTAGTTGGTGTAGCCGTTGTAGGTCGGCGTGAAGTCACGGCCCAGGCGCAGTTCGCCGCCTGCGTCGGAGATCAGGCTCACGGTGCTGCGACGGTTCCAGAAGCGAGCGGATTCGGACGTCGTACCGGTGTCGGGGTTGATGCCGGTTTCGAGCCAGAAGCCGGCCTTCAGGCCGCCGCCGAGGTCTTCGATGCCACGGAAGCCGAGGCGGCTGGTGTTGACGCCGCCGGCGCTCAGGCTCTTGAGCGAACCATTGCCGTTGTTGACCACGCGTGCGTTGGCATCGATGACGCCGAACAGCGTGACGCTGGAGGAGGCCGATTGGGCGCAAGCCGCAGCAGATGCCATGGCCAGCAGAGCGAGGGTGAACACTTTCTTCATGGTCTTCCTTAAAGCCTGTTGAGTGATGCGCCCGCAGCCGACAACAGGAGTTGCTGCAGGGACTGGGTGAAGCTTATGAACGGCGCACTGCGTTCTCGTGGTGCGCAATCGAAACGAGGGGGACCCTTCTCGGCCCGCGCCGCCCTGTTTCGGCACAGAGCGTGAGCGGCGCGCCACAAGGTTTCACATCACGCAGCGAGCGCCATCTGCAATTGGGCCTTGGCGCGGAAGGCCCATCGCGGACCTTGGCGCAAGGTGTCGAGCTCGTTGGTGGACGCCTTCGCGAAGAACATCGCTTCATCGAGGCCCAGGCGTTCGAAGGCGCGGCGCTGCAGCAGCGAGCGGCGGCGTGCATCGCCTTCGAGTGCATAGCCGTCGCCACCTGAATCGGACAGCAGCATCGCGGTGCGGCGCAGGTTGTCGAGCGCTGCTGCCGTGAGCGCGGGGATCGCGCGCGGTGCGGACAAGCGGCTTTGCACGATGAACGGGTTCTTGCCGACGACGAGGCCCCACGGCCGCAGGCCATCGGCCACATCCACACACAACGCCTCGAGCTTGGTGAGGCCGAAGTCGCGCGACAGCTGCATGCGCAGCGCGAGCCACGGATAGTCGCGTCGCACTTCCTCGATCGCGCTGCGCGCTTCGGCGGCGGAGCCGCGCAAGGGCAGGTGCAGCGAACTCAACAGTTCGAGTGCGTGATCGTCGCCTTCGGTCGCGGCCTTGTGCAGCCAGCCGATCGCCTGTTCGGTTTCGGCCAGCGAGCCGGACGACTTCAGCATCAGCGCGCCGAGCTTGGTCTGTGCCTGTCGATTGCCCACGTGCGCCGCCTTCTCGAGGCAAAAGCGCGCGAGCTGCGCGTTGGCGATCGGCAGCTTCTGGTCGGCGTGCAGGCGGTACAGGTGCAGCCATGCATCGGTCCACCCGGCATCGGCCGCGCGGAAGAGCAAGGCGGTGCCGCGGCGCAATGCGGCGGCGGCGCTGAGGTCGCTCGCAGCCAGGCCGTCGGCATCGATGCCGCACAGTGCGCGGCCGAGCGTGAACGCGGCCCATGAATCGCCTTGATGAGCGCGGCGGTCGAGGCTCGCTTCCACGAGCTCGGGGCTCAGGCGCTTCACGTCGCGCTGCTGTTGTGAGGCCAGGCGCGTGGCTTGCACGACGAAGTCGTCGAGCTCGATGCTGCCCTTGGGCTGCAGGCTGGTGCCGGCGGCGAGTGCATCCAGCAGGTGGTCCAGGTCCGATGCGTCGAGTGCGGAGCGTGCGGCCATCAGCGCGATGGCGTTGGCATCGATGCCGGCGTCGTCCGAGAGCGACTGCAGCACGCGCTGCAGCGGCGAGCCGGCTGCATCGGGGCGCTGCATGGCGTCGAGCGCGCGTTGCGCGGCCTCGTGGCCGGTGGCGGCGGCGGCCGACATCAGCCGGGTGGCTTCGTGTTCGTCGCGGCCGACCGCGAGCGTCCACAGGCCCTGCTTGAATTTGCACGCCGCGCTGTCGGTCTTGGCCGCGAAGGCGAGCAAGGGCAGCGCGTCGAGCTGCACGATCTCCTGCAGCGACAGGCTCTCGCCGACGATGCGGGCGGCCTGTTCGTTGTGATGCAGGCTGGCGTGGGTCAGGTAGTCGATGCCCGTCTGCACGTGTCGGGCGAAGCCTTCGATACCGAGCAGGTAGCGTCGGCCGACTTCACAGCGGGCGATGGGGTCGCCCTGTCGGGCAAGTGCGATGAGTTGTACGTTCTGGCGGCGCATGGCGTCGTGAGGGGGTTGGTGTCACTTGGATGCGACATAGGGTACGACCCAATGGACGAGTGACCAGCCTTGGTTTTCGCAACGCACACTTGCGATAAGAGGAATAAACGCGAGGCGGCGATTCATCAAGGCGTCGTTTGTCGAAACGACAGTGAACGCTGTTCGCACGATCTCCGGCGAACAGCGTTCCGCTTGCCAGGTCATCGGCCGGTCATGAAGCGTTGTGTGCGGCCTTGTGCTTCGCGGCGCGAGTCGCGTAGACGCCGTCAGCCTGCGCGCGGTCGATGCTCTTGGCCTGCGCGAGCGCGTCTTCGCGGCTCAGGCCGACATGGATCAGGTACTTCGCGTACGGGCCGGGCGTGGCCGATGCATCGGTCGCATGCTCGGCACTGACGTTGCCGCCATAGGTGGCGAGATCAGCGCGAGGTTGTTCCGATTTGACGGTGCCATCGGCAGCCCAGGCGCCGGAGCTCAGGGCCATGACGGCGGCGGCAGCGGCGAGAACGCGGGAAGAAGTGGAGCGGTTCATGGTGAAGTCCTTGCAGTGGTTGTTCGCCGCGGCGCGAATGAATGAGATGCCGCGACGATGCTTGCTACATGAGGACGACCCATCGGCCGCATAAGTGCGCACATTGCCAATGCGCTGTTGCTCTGACTGAAACGATCAAGCGGCGGGCGTCAGATTGCGCAGGAACTCGCGCACCAACTGTGTGAAGCCGGCGGCATCGTCCGCATGCACCACGTGGCCTGCACGCAAGGTCGCAAGCTGTGTGTGAGGCCGCCGGCTTGCCATCTCTTGCATCATCTGCGCGTTGGAGATGCGGCTCTCGCTGCCGCGCACGAGCAAGGCGGGGCAATCGGTAGCAAGCCAATCATTCCAGTGATCGCCGTTGAGTTCGGCTTGCGAGCGCTGCATGTCCGCAGGATCGAAGGCCACGCGCCAGCCATCGTCGGTATGGCGTATCGACGCTTCCACATAGGGCAGCAGCCGCGGGCCGATGCGTTCGGCCAGTGCTTCCCGCGTATCGAAGCAGCCGGCCCAGGCGTTCACGAAAGCCATGTCGTCCTTCACCACTGCGCCGATGTCTTCGACGATGAGCGCACGCACGCGCTGAGGATGTCTCGCGGCGAACTGGTAGGCGTTGACGCCGCCCAGCGAATGGCCGAGCAGCGCCGCCGTCTGCACGCCCAGGTGACTGAACAGCGCGAGCAGGTCGCCGAGATAGTCGCGGCGCTGGTAACTCTTGGCGTGATCGGAATGCCCGTGCCCGCGCTGGTCCAGCGCCACGACGCGCCACGCGGGCGCGAGCTCGGCCGCGAGCGGCGTGAAGGTGGCCGCCTCCATGAAGTGCCCGTGCAAGGCAATGAGCACTGGCGCGTCCTGTCCAGTGTCGAGGTAGGACAGGCCAAGGCCGTCGTGGTGGAAATCGTGCCGTTGCATGGTGGGCGCTCCTTGCTTCGCAGTGGAGATGGGCTTGGCTCCAATGCCAGCACATGGCATGCCTCCTGCAACGGCGGGCGGCGCGGCGCCCAAGCCGCTCAGCTCACCCTGCAAACCCTTCCAGCACGTTGACGACGTTGACGCCCACCTCGGCCACCGCATAGCCGCCTTCCATCACGAACACGGTGGGCAACCCGAGCGTTGCGAGCATGCGGCCGATCTGCAGGAAGTCGTCGCTGCGCAGCGAGAAGCGCGAGATCGGATCGCCTTCGTAGGTGTCCACGCCCAGCGGCACCACCAGTGCCTCGGCGCGATGCCGCGCAGCCGCGTCGATGGCCTGCTGCAGTGCCTGCCTCCAGCGCTCGAAGGCGGTGCCGGCGGGCAGCGGCAAGTTGAGATTGGCGCCTTCGCCGGGGCCACGTCCGACCTCGTCGGCATGGCCCAGGTAGAACGGGTATTCGGTCGCCGGGTCGCCGTGGATGGAGGCAGTGAAGATGTCGTCTCGCTCGTAGAAGATGCTCTGCGTGCCGTTGCCGTGGTGATAGTCCACGTCGATCACGGCCACGCGTTGCGCGCCCACGTCGCGCAAGGCTTGTGCCGCGAGCGCCGAGTTGTTGAGGAAGCAGTAGCCGCCGAAGAAATCCGCGCCGGCGTGGTGGCCGGGCGGACGCGTGAGCGCCATGGCCGCATCCGTGCCCGAGCCCACCGCGCGTGCCGCGTCGATGGCACAGGCGGCGCCCGCCTGCGCTGCGGCCCAGGTGCCCGCGCCCAGGGGCGTGCCGGCATCGAAGGTGTACATGCCCACGCGTGCGGCGAAGTTGTTGGGCATCACGTCGCGCCGCAGGCCCTGGTTGGGCCACACCGAGGGCAGGATGTCCACCTCGGCGTTGGCGGGGTCGAGTGCCACCCACTCTTTCCAGGCCTGCGACAGGAAGTCCACGTAGTGCGGCGAATGGATGCGCCGCACGAGCTCCATGTCGGCCGCGCTTGGCTCGCGCAGCTCGCCAAAGCGGCGGCTCGCGAGCTCGGCCAGGACATGGTCGAGCCGGGCCGGCGTTTCGTGGCAGGGCACGAGTCGACCCCGGAACATTTCCTGCCGGCCCGCGTGGAGGTGATGGCTCGTGTTGTGGAAGATCAGCATCGCAATGCACCGCGCCGTGGGATGGAGCGTGGATGATAGGGACCCCGGTGGGGCGCCTCGCCGTCAGTGATACAACATCGCCTTCATCAACCAACGGGAACCACCCATGAGCGCAGACAAGGACCGCGGCATCCGCCGTGAAAAGCAGAAGCGGGCGAAGGCATTGAAGAAGGAATCCAGGCAGCAGCGGCAGGAAGCTGCGTCGCAAGGCGGCGCGGCGAAGAAGTCAGCGCAGTCATGATGGCCGCCGGACGGGGTGCCTGATCGAGTCCAAGGGCGTCGATCGGGGCCTCGTCTCGGCCATCTGCCTTGTTCGGCCGCTACAGCATGCTCGCACCGATGTTGATCAGCAGCGCGAGCACGGTGGTGTTGAAGAGATAGGCGAGGATGCAGTGGACCGACCCGATGCGCCGCATCGGCTTGGTCGCGAACGACACGTCGGCCGTCTGGCCGGAAGTGCCGATCACCGACGAGAAGTAGAAGAAGTCGCCGTAGTCGGGCTGCTCGTCGCCCGGAAACTGCAGGCCTGCAGGCCTGCCATGGCACACGGCGGCGTAGTAGTCGTGCGCGTAGTGCAGGGTGAACATCACCTGGATGAAGGCCCACGACGACAGCACCGTGATGCCGGCCAGCGCAATGTGCGCGCCCTTGAGCCAGCCATGCGTGTCTTTCACGACAGACAGTTCGCCCGCGATGGCCGCCAGGCTCGCCACGGCCGACACCACCACGAGCACCAGCAGCACGATCTGGCCGTCGTCCTGCAGCTGCGCGCGATGGCGCATGTGCTGGCTCGACGAGCGGATCATCATCACGCCCGCGAGCAGCACGTAGAGCAAGGTGCCGAAGTTCCACGCGATGAGCAGCCGCGTCACCGTGTGGCTCGCAATGTCGGCGGGCAGGAGCCACGCGACGGCGATGGCGGCCAGCGTGGCGATGAACACCCGCGGCCGTGCGCGCACCAGCCGCAGGAATCGATTTCGTTGCCAGTTCATGGGAGAGTCGGCGCGATCATCCACGTCTTGGCTGACCGGCCACTGAGTTCAACAGCGCTTTCGCGCGCGTGTGGGAGGCCGAAGGCACCTGTCTCGATCGGTGATGATCGTGGGTGTGTTCATCACCTGTCGTGGGGCTTGGCTGCTCGTGGGCGGGTGCCAGTTTCCAGCCAACGCAATCCATGCGCCACATGCTGATCACATTCTCGCCAGTCGAACCGGCAGATGCCGATGCCCTTGTCGACATTCGCATCGCCGCCATGCGCGAGAGCCTGGAGCGCATCGGCCGCTTCGATGCAGTCCGGGCACGTGAACGCTTTCTGGCCGGCTTTGAGCCGGCCTGCACTCGATTCGTCGAACACGAAGGGGCGCGGGTCGGCTTTGTCGTGACGAAGAACTCCACGTGCGGCCTGTTGCTCGAACACCTGTACGTGCTGCCCTCGCATCAGGGCCGAGGCATCGGCGCCGAGGTGCTGGCACAGGTGTTCGCGCAAGCCGATGCGTCGGCTTGCGCGGTACGCGTGGGCGCCCTGCGCGGCAGCGATTCGAATCGCTTCTATTTGCGGCATGGTTTCGTGCTGGTGGAGCAAGGCGAGTTCGACAACTACTACCAACGGCCCGCCTCGGCGCTCTGATGCCTGGCACCGGCAGGCGACTCAATCCCGATCCGGCGCCCCCAGCGGAAAGTAGGCGCGGTAAGGCCTGGCCTCATCCACCGCCCGCGCGAACGACGGCCGCTTGAGCAGTCGCCCACGATAGGCAATCACGTTTGCATGCACAGGATCGATGGCATGCGTCCAATCCGCATAGAACAGGAACGGCGCCGCGGCGCAGTCGGCGAGGCTGAAACTGTCGCCTGCGGCCCACTCGCGGTTCGCCATCACGCCGTCGAGCCACGCATAGGCGGTCTCGAGCATTTCCCGGGCGCGCTGAACGCCGTACGAGTCGTGCGTTCCTTCGGGCCGCAATGCATCGAACACGACGGTCTGCTGTGGCGTGGAGATGTAGTTGTCGAAGAAGCGATCCATCATCCGCACCTCGATCGCGGCGTCCGAGTCATCGGGAATCAGCCGCACGGGCCCCGGTCGGTGTACCTGGAGGTATTCGATGATGCAGGTCGCCTCGATGATGGTGCGATCGCCGTCCACGAGCATCGGGAATCGCTTGATCGGCCACCGCCTCGCCCACTCCTTCGTGGCCTCGCAATCGGGGCCTTCCAGCGGCATCGGCTCGAACGGCGTCGCGTTCTCATACAGCGCGACCAGCGCCTTCTGGCTGTAGGACGAGAAGGGGTGGAAGTAGAGTTGGAGCGGCATGGCGAAAGTGTCCTTCAATCGGGGCGCCGCGGAAGGGTCTTGGCGAACGAAGGCGGCCCAGATGGTCATGGTGGGTGGCTGTGGTGCGCGGGGGTGTCCTGAATCCACGACGATCGGCCGCGCGCCGGATCGACACGCCTTCACTGGTACAAACCCGAGCCTTGCTCGACAGGCATGTGGGCGCCGCCGGCCACTCGTGCGAGTGCGCGGCCACGAGCTCCCACTGCAGTGCGTCAGGCGCGCTTGGCCGCCGGCGCGTGTGGCGTTATCTCCGCGCTCTCCACCCGATTTCGCCCTGCCGCCTTCGCGCGGTACAGCAACTCGTCCGCCCTGCGGTACAGCGCCTGCTCGTCGGTCTCGGACAAGGCCACGCCGCCGCACCACGCGAGGCCGAAGGATGCGCTCACGATGCCCGCCTCGTTCGCATCGTGCCGGATGCCCAGCGATTCGATCACGCGACGCAGCTCGTCGACGAAGCCGTGCAGCTGCCTCAAGTCCCGCGATGTGACGAGCACCGCGAACTCCTCGCCACCGATGCGGAAAAGCCGATCCACCGAACGCTTGAGCTGCTTGTTCACCGCCGCACTCACGCGGCGCAGCACCTCGTCTCCGGCGGGGTGGCCGAAGCGGTCGTTGTAGCCCTTGAAGTGGTCGAGGTCGAACAGGCACAACCCGATGGCTTCGCCCGAGCGACGCGCCTGTGCGAGCCGCTCGGCGAGCTGGTCCTGGAAGTGGCGGCGGTTGAAAGCCCCGGTCAGCTCGTCGGTGATGGCCAGCGCGGTGAGCCGCTGGTTGGCGGTCTCGAGTTCCTGGGTGCGCTCCTGCACGAGGCGGCCGAGCTGGCTGTTGAGCAGTGCCTGTGCCTCGCGCGCGTCCTGTTCGGCTTTCAGTTTCCCGGCCTTGATGCGGTTCACGCCGTCTGCAAGCGCGAGGCCGATGAACAAGGCCTCGAGCACGGATCCGATGGCCACGCCATAGGCGAACAGCGGATGGTCGGGCAGCGCCGATTCGAGCCGCAGCCGCTCGGCGAGCAGGCCCAGCAGCATGCAGCCGCTGCCCGCGAGAAAGTAGCGCGTGTGCCGCAAGCCCGAGCGCCACGCCCACACGCTGATGCCCATCGCAAAGATGACGCTCGCCAGCGTCGCGGGCATGGCGAGCTTGAGCGTGCCGCTGTAGGAGCCCGCCAGCGCCATCGGCAGCGGCACCGCGTTCATCAGCACCACTGCGCGGCACAACCAGAGCAGCCGCGGACGCGGTGCGAGCTGGCTGCGCAGGTTGGACATCAGCATCACGCCGAACAGCACCACGCTCATCGAATAGCTGAGCAGCAGGCCCTGGTTGATCCAGTCGGGTGGCAGCAGCTCGTGCAGGTACTGCGACGCATGGCCTTCGAAGGCGAAGCGCGTCGCGAACAGGCTGGCCAGGTAGCCCACGTACCAGACGAAGGACGCATCGCGCGTGCTGCCCAGGAGGCACAAGTGATACGCGAGCAGGATGAGCAGCGCGCCATAGTAGAGACCGCACATCAGCGTGTGGCGCTGCACCTCCTGCTGGAATCCCTGCTCGTCCACGAGCGCCATCGTCAGCAGGCCGAAGTAGCCGTCCTTGGAGTCGAGGCGCACGAGCACGTCCACCGTCTCGCCGGCGGCGAGTGTCAGCGCAAAGGCAAAGCCGTGATAGGCCACCGCACGCGTGGCGAAGGGCAGGCGATCGCCGGTGTGCCACGACTCGGCCAGGTGGCCCGCGCGCAGCACCTGCAGCCGCACGTCGTCCAGCCGCGGGTTCTGCAGTTCGAGCAGGCGCGTCGCGCTGGTGGCCTGTGTGTTGACGAGGCGCAGCTTGAGCCACCACGCGGAGCGTGAGTACGCGAGGTTGAGTGCGCCGCCGTCGCTTGGCGTCCAGTGTGCGGATGCCTCGAGCACGCCCGCCAGGTCGAGCTGATGGCCCGGGTCTTCGAGCAACTCATAGCCGGCAGCGACGTTCATGCGGCTGCCCGCGGCCGGAAGGGCGAGCGCATCCGCTGCGGACTGTGCCGGCGCTGCGCACGCCACCATCAGCAGCAACGCGGCGACGCCCCGCCAAGCCTGCGGCGAACATGCGGCGAAGAAGCGAAGAAGAGCGGCGAAGCGGATGTGGGCGGGCACGGTGTCGGGCATGGCGATGCCACTGCGTGTATCGGCAGCGTGCGTAGAAACTTGACGGCCGGCGCCCCATGCCGACCGCTGTTGCGGTCGATCGTGAAGAACTCCCGCGTCGAGGAGGCTGATTCGACGGTTGCTTCTTACGCCGCGTCGAACCGCCCATGCGGCCGTGCGAGGTAGAACCACTCCTGGCCCGCCTCGGCCGATGGATTCGGGAAAACGATGCGACCCTCCGTCTGCGCGCGCACCACGGTGCCGTCATGCCGCGTGCCGATGATCTCGCCTTCGCTGACCGCGTCGAAGCTGGCCCACGGTCGGCTGAAGCGATCGTCGGCATGCACCTTGTCCACCACCTCGAAGAGATGCAAGGCTTCGACGTCGGTGGCGGGCGTAGGTGGCGCAGCGTCGATCAGGCGCAGGTGGGCCAGGGTGTTGAGGATGGCGCGGTAGGCGACTTCCGGCGCACGCGGGTCGTCGTGCTGGCCGCATTCGAGCGTGAAGCCCCAGCCGCCCACGCGACGCATGTACTCGGTGGTGCCCACGCCGTAGTCCGGGTCGAGATCGACCTTGGCCGACGCGTCGGCGGCGTGTTGCGCGATGCGGCGTTGCACGCCGGCGGCATAAGTTTCGAGCCAACCGTCCAGGATGCGGCGCACGCCCAGCCGCACGGCCAGGGCTTCTTCCTGCGCCGCGTGCGCAAAAGCCTGCAGCGGCCCGTCGTTGTTCCCGGGGCCCACCATCGCGAAGGGTGCGCCCGGGGTGTGGAAGGAGTGCAGGTCCAGCAACACCTCGTGGCGCGCCAGCAGCGGGCACAGCCAGTTGGCGATGTGATCCTCGAACTCACGCGGATCGGCGGTGGGTACGAGCTTGCGGTTGAGGTTGCGGTCGCCCTGTCGCTCGCGGCGCTCGTAGGCCAGCGGGTTTGTCACCGGCACGAAGGTGACTTCGCCGGCGATGATGGCCAGTCTGCCTTGCGCGATGTCGTCGAGCACCCGACGGATGGCGACCGTGCCGCAGGTTTCGTTGCCGTGCACGGCGCCCGTCACGATGAGCCGGGGGCCTGGCGTGGGCGACGCAAAGTGGATGGATTCGAAAGCGCGCATGCCATTCACTCCACGCGGATGAAATGCTGCCGCACGTGCTGGCGGTCGAGCATGTCGAAGTGCCACCACTCGTTGTCGATGCCATTGAAGCCGCCGGCCGTCATCGCACCACGCAAGAGCTCGCGGTGGGCGATGTGCTGCGCGGTCAGCTCGCCGCGGGCCAGGTGTTGCGCTTCCAGCTTCGGGTGCGAGCGTTCGTTCATCTCGTCGAAGCCGGTGCCCATGTCGAGCTCGCGCCCGTCGGGGCCGAGGAGCGTCACGTCCAGCGCCATGCCGAAGGAATGGATGGAGCCGCGTGCCGGGTCGGCGACGTACTGGCGCAGGCCGCTGCCGTCCAGGAAATCCCACAGCTCGATCTGCACCCGGTGCGGCCGAAGTGCGTCAAGGATCAGCAGCCGATGCCCAGGCGCTTGCCTCGCGAGTTGCGCGGCGGCGCTCGCCAGCCCATCGCCCGCCAAGCGGTGCACCCAGGCGCAGTCCAGCTCGCGGTAGAGATCGCGGCCGACGAAGTTTCTCGGGCCGGCATAGCGCAGGTCCACCGCGAGTTCGGGCATGGCCGCGAGCCGGCGAAAGTCAGGGTGAGGGGCGATGTCCTCGCAGCGCATCGATTGGATCTGAGCAGGGAATTCTCCAAGGATACGACCTTCGCCGGGTCGGCCATTGCCGAGCAGGTCATCGCGGGGTCATCGCCGGCGCCTGTGCGACTCGCGGCTCCCAGAGCTGCGCATACGCGGCGGACTGCTGCAGCAAGCCGTCGGCCATGAGGCGTCGGTCATCGTCGTCTGGCACCCTCACCGACCCCGCGAACCCCGAGGTTCCGAGCGCGAGACGACCGTCGTCCGACGCGATGCCGATGAAGTCGAGCAAGGTGGGCAGCATGTCGAAGTGCACGATGTCGTCGCGGTTCTTGACGGGCGCCTGCTTCGCGAAGAAGGCATTGAATACGTGGCGATTGGGCGCGTCCTGCAGGCGGTCCCACAGCGTATTGCGCATCGCAAGGTGGTCGCCCAGCACGACGACGTTGGTGTCCTCGTCGAAACCTTCGTCGTGGACAAAGCGCACGAAATCGGCGATCTGCGCGGCCGAGCATCCGATGATCTCGTCCAGCGCGTTCACGCCCAGGGCCTTGCATTGCGCCGACACCTGGCCGGACGGCAGGTGCGTGTCCACCGTCAGCACGACGAGGTTGAAGGGCCGGTGCGCCGCGTGCAGTTCGCGCAGCTTGTCTTTGGCGTTGGCGAAGAGGTCGTCGTCGTGCAGGCCCCAGCCGCTGAAGCGCTGGTCCGGAATACCGGCGCGGTGCCATTCGCGTCGGCCATAGGCCTCGTCATAGTGGTGATCGCGCAGGAAGGTGCCCTTGCCCGAATAGGTGAGCGAGGCGCCGCCCATGAACACATTGCGGTAGCCGGCCGAATGGAGCAGGTCGCTCAGGCAGGTGGCACCGGCGAGGAAGTGCGGCAGCTGCTCGCCCTGGTTTGCGCTGTCCAGCAGGCTCACCATCTTGAACGGCACGCCGCACTGCGTGGACACGATGGCCGCCATCGTCCACCCGGTCCCGGGCATCTGCTGGTAGCGCGAGAACGACACGCCGCCCAGGTCGGTGAGCGGCTGCAGAAGGTTGCGATGGAACAGGTGCGGCTCGGCGTAGGTCGTCTCCAGGCTTTCGCCATAGACCAGCACGAGATTCTTGGTGCGGGGGGCGGCGTGCAAGGCAGCAGTGGTCGGTGCGACATAGTGCGAAGCAAAGTAGTTGCTGCGCTTGAACGATTCGAGGAACTCGATGGCATTGACGGACGCGGCGAAGGTGCAGCCACCGGCCAGCGCCGCGATCCAGGGCAGACGATGCGCCGGCCAGCGCAGCACGGCTGGCAGCACTGCGGCCTGAGCTTCGGCGGGCCGCCTCAAGCGGGCATCCATCCATGTGGCCAACCCCGCGAAGAGCAGCGGGTAGGCGAGCACATGCTCGATGAAGCTGTCGACAAGACCCGGATCGACGCTGTCGCGCGCGGCGGCGAAGCGCCAGTGCAGCAGCACCTGCTCCATGCTCACGTGCCCGAATGTCGTGTGCAGCCACCACGCGCCTGCGATCGAGATGACGCCCAGCGCGTAGGCCGCAAAGCGAACGCACAAGCCGCCCCACGGCTTTGCCGTGACTTTGGCAATTCGCATGAATGAACCCCCGATTCCCTGATGATCTTTTCTGGTGACGGCAGGCGAAGCTGCCGTTCGCCATGTGAGTATCGCCTTCTCTTGGGCTGATGCCAGCCTATCGTGCCGCCTGCTCGCGTGGCTCTCCGTTCATCCTCCAGGCAGCACCGGCGATCCGAGAGGTGCCTTCTTCAGGCCTTCCGACACGTTCGCTGGCCTGCGCTTGGCTTCCTGCCTGTCGCGTTTGGCGTTTGCACCGAGCCCGCGGCGCCCACCGCCGGTGACAATCACCCTGGGTGGACACAGGGGGATGGATGAAAGGGACAAGACGCATGGCAGCAGGCACGTGGATGCCGCCTGGCACAGCCTGGGCCGTGGGCGCGGCGGGGTTGCTTGTGGCGACGCTCGCGCAAGCACAGAGCAGCGCATGCGAGACGCTCAAGGCGACGCTCGCAGCGCGGATCGAATCCACTGGCGTGCGTGGCTACGCCATGGATGTGCTGCCAGGACGCACGCCGGTGCCCTCGGGCGCGAAGGTCATCGGCAACTGCGATGGCGGGGCGTTCAAGGTGGTGTATTGGCGGTGGGCGTCGGCTCGCAAGGTGCCGGCGGTGGGGGAAGACGCGAAGGTGGCTGCACAGGCGCCAGCATCAGCCGCTGCGAGCGTGGCCGTGCCGAAGGTGCCTGCGGTGGTCGCGCCAAGTGCCAAGACCCAACCGGTCGCCGCGCCGATGGTCGTCGCTGTGCCGGTGCCGGCACCGGTTGCGCCCAATGCATCCGCATCGGCCACCAGCAAGCCCGAACCGGCGATCGCACCGGCCACGGCGACATCCACGAGCAGCCTCTCCGCGGTGCCTGTTGTCGATGAGCGGGTGGCTGTCTCTGCGCAGCCCGCGCCCGTCGAATCGCCAGACGGCGAGAAGCTGCCGTTCAGCCACAGGGCCACCGCGTTCGTCACCGCTCACTGGCCATGGGTGAGTGCGGCACTGCTCGTGCCGCTCGCGTTGTGGCTGTGGGCATGGCGCGCGCATCGCAATGCCTATGACGAGGCGGGACTGCCTCGTGGCCCCAAGCTCTGAGAGGCTGAGGCGCTGCCGTCAAGCTTCCGGCCGCAGCCGACGCGCAAAGAAGGACAGGATCTCGTCACGCGCCGCGAGCGTGGGGTGGCCCGCCTCGTCCACGAGGTGCGCCGTGACGACGCTGTGCGGGCCGGCCACCACCTTGTCGAAGAAGGGCGGCGTGTCTGGGTTCGCGGCAGCGGCCGGCAGCACACGCGCGACGAATCGCGGCCCCAGCGCCTGCGCATAGGCGGCGAAGCGCTGGCCCGTGCAATAGCGGTCGCCTTCGAAGCGGTAGGCCATCACGCTCAGGTCCTCACATTCCATCCGCTCGCGCACGGCGGCGAGTTCATCGGGCGCGATGTGCAGGCCGCCCGGATCGTTCAAGGGCAGGGTCGGTTGAGTCAACACTGGCGCGAGCACTGATGGCTCCAGCATCATGGTGAGCGCGAAATTGCCGGTGAAGCACATGCCGATCGCGCCCACGCCCGGCCCGCCGCATTGCTCGTGCGCGAAGCGTGCGAGCGCACGCAGCCACTGCGTGACCGGGCTCGATTCATTGGCCGCGAACGCACGAAACTCCGCGCTGACGCAGGCGCGCTTGAACACTGCAATGCCTTCTTCCACCTGCGGCACCGCGCCATCGCGGCCGAACAGCGAAGGCATGTAGACGGTGAAGCCCGCGTCGCGCACCCAGCGGGCGAAGCGCGCGACCTGGGGGCTGATGCCCGGCATCTCCGTCATCACGATCACGCCCGGCCCTTGGCCCATGACGTAGACCGGCTTGGGGACGCCATCGAGCGTCAGCTCTCGACGCTGGAAGTCGTCAAGCGGGTCGTCTTCGGTGAGAGGGCGGGTCGGCATGCAAGTGGCTCCATGGGTTGGAAGCCAGTCTAGGGTCTGCATGCCGCGAGTCGAAGTGGCTGAAATGACTGATTTCAGGCGAATTCAGACAAGCCTGTTTCGCGCCACTATTGCCGGCTCATCCAGTCCACCGTGAGCTGTGCCAGGCCGGCCAGCACCTGCGCATCGGTGCGGCCGCTCTTCACACGCACATGAAACGAGTGGTCGGCATCGTCGATCACCTCCAGGGTGGCCCGATCCTTCAGCGGCGCGATGACGTCTCGCAGCAGATCAAGCTCAGCGAGTTCATCACGCGTGCCTTGCAAGAAGAGCATGGGGCAGTGCACTTGCGCCAGGTGGGTTGCCCGCTCCACACCCGGCTTGCCCGCAGGGTGCAGCGGAAAGCCGACGAAGACGAGCCCTTTCACGCCTTCCATCGCAGACAAGGCCTGCGCTTGCGAGCTCATGCGCGCACCAAAGGACTTTCCGCCGGCGAAGATTGGCACGCCTGCCAGGCGTCGTTTGGCTTCATGCACGGCCGCCCTCACGGCCGCATGCGCCACGGCGGGCGTGTCAGGCCGCTTCGAGCCCCGCTCCATGTAGGGGAACTGGTAGCGAAGCGTTGCCACGCGTCGCACTGCCAACTCATCCGCAAGACTGACCATGAACGGATGCGCCATGCCTGCGCCGGCACCATGGGCGAGCACCAGGCCGTGCTGAGCATCGGCCGGCGCGATCAGCAATGCCGAGACCGAGGTCTCTTCATCCAAAGTCAATCGAAGGGCTTGTTCGGGGGCTTCCATGGCGAGCACTGTAGCCATGTGATTGACCCCACGCGCGTCCCCGTCAGTCATGTCGAAGTCAGGTTCTCGCAGATAGAACGCATGCCAACCAGACGCATGCCAACCGACGCACTCGCCCCACGAGTGCAACGACCTTGCTCGCCATGGATTTGATGGTGCGGCAAGGCTCGCCATCGCCCCTGTTTTGCGATGCCCATTGCGAGGTATTCCGACAAGGGTCTTCACCTGTATCTCGTGCGAATGTCGCGTGCCTATCATGCGCGCCCCTGCACATCGGCGCCTGAAGTTGCCGGCGTTCGGGCCCATCAGTGCCGCTTCGGTCCACAAGGCTTTGGCTGCACTTTCCTCCATCCTGGCAACGATCCCTTTGTAGGAGTTGGTGGTTATGAACAAGGTCATATTGCGGCCTCGCCTGCATGCAGTCCTGATCGGACTGGCGGCGACACTGGGCCTCACGGTCGGCGGCGCATTCGCGCAGAGCAAGGACGCGGGCAACGCGACGGATGTCGTGAATCCACATTCGCCGCGCTACGGGCATCCGTACCGGCACGGCGCCGTGCCCACGCGAGAGGCGCACGAGAACATGTTGCTGTGGGCGGCGCAAAACCACCCGCTTCATCCTTCGGCCGCGGCCGGCAAGCTGCATGGTGCTACGGGTTCCGTAGCGGCCGTGGCGGCGGCGACAGGCCCGCAGACCATCAGCTTCAACGGCGGGGTCAACGGCATCGGCGTGACCAGCGGATCGCCGAAGGTCTACCTGGTGTTCTGGGGCACGCAGTGGGGCACCGCAGGCACCAATGCCAACGGCTACACCACCTTCACCGGCGACCCGAAGAGCGCGGCGCCCTACATGCAGGCCTGGATCAAGGGCCTGGGCACCAACGGCGAGCTGTGGTCGGGCACGATGACGCAGTACTGCGACGGACCTTCCGTCGCCACCGGCGCCACCACTTGCCCCGCGGGCGCGCCGCATGTGGGCTACCCGAGCAATGCGCTGGCCGGCGTCTGGTACGACAACTCCGCCGCAGCGCCTTCGGCCGCGACCGGTCACCAGATTGCGGCCGAAGCGGTGAAGGCCGCGGCCCATTTCGGCAACACGACCGCGGCGTCCAACCGCTACGTGCAGTACATCATCATGTCGCCCACCGGCACCAAGCCCGATGGCTTCAACACGCCGCAAGGCGGGTTCTGCGCATGGCACGACTACAACGGCGACACCACGCTCTCGGGTGGCGCCGCATCGTCGCCGTACGGTGACATCGCCTTCACCAACATGCCGTACGTGACGGACGCGGGCACGAGCTGCGGCCAGAGCTCGGTGAGTTCGGTGCTCGATGGTTTCTCCATCGTGGGCGGCCACGAGTATGCCGAGACCATCACCGACCAGAATCCGGCCGGCGGATGGATCAACCGCACCGGCTCGTCCTACAACGGACAAGAGAACGCCGACGAGTGCGCATGGATCAGCTCGGGGCAGGGCGCCACGGCGCTGGTCACGTTCTCCACCGGCTCCTTCGCCATGCAGAGCTCGTGGTCCAACGACACCAACCGCTGTGACCTCACGCATCCGATCGTGACCGGCAGCGGCGGCACGCCATCGGCCAACTTCACCTTCACCACGAGCGGGCTCACGGCCAACTTCACCGACACCTCCACCGACGCGGGCGGCACCATCGGCTCTCATGCGTGGAACTTCGGTGACGGCGGCACCTCGACCGCGAGCAACCCGAGCCATACCTATGCGGCCGCCGGCACCTACACCGTGACCGAGACCGTGACCGACAGCGGCAACGGCACGACGAGCACCAAGAGCGCATCGGTCTCGGTGAGCGCGACGGGTGGCACGCCGGTGGCCAACTTCACCTACAGCGCCAGCGGCCTCGCGGTGAACTTCACCGACACGTCGACCGACACGGGCGGCACCATCGGATCGCATTCGTGGAACTTCGGCGACGGCGCCACCTCCACCGCGACCAACCCGAGCCACACCTATGCCACGGCCGGCACCTACAGCGTGAGCGAGACGGTGACCGACAGTGTCAACGGCAGTTCGAACACGAAGACGGTGTCCCTGACGGTGACCGGCGGCGGCTCGCAGCAACTGCTGGTCAACACCGGCTTCGAAAGCGGTGCGGCCACGCCGTGGACGCTGACGAGCGGCGTGCTGTGCAGCAACTCCGGCTGCAGCGGCGAGACGGCGCATGCAGGGACCTGGTTTGCATGGCTGGACGGCTATGGCAGCAGCCACACCGACTCGGCGACGCAGGCGGTCACCATCCCCGCGGGCAAGGCGAGCGCGACGCTTGCGTTCTACCTGCACATCGACACGCGCGAATCGGGCAGCACCGTGTACGACACGCTGAAGGTGCAGGTGCTCAACAGCGCGGGCACGGTGCTCGCGACGCTTGCGACCTACTCCAATGTCAACGCCGCGTCGGGCTATGCGCTCAAGAGCCTGAACATGAACGCGTACATCGGGCAGACGGTGAAGGTGCGCTTCCTCGGAGCGGAGGACTCGTCGCTGGCCACGTCCTTCGTCATCGACGACGTGACGCTGACGGTGCAGTGATGGCGGTACCGGCCCGGGCTTGCCCGGGCCGGTGAATCGGCATGGAGCGGGCCGCTCGCTGTGCGATGCGGCCCGCCGCGCCTGAAAGCACGTGTTCAAAGGAGGAGCTGCCATGCGAAGTTCGTGCATGCCGCTCGATGCGGGGCGTCGGGTCGGCGCCCTGGTGTTGGTCGCGGTTGTCTTGTCGGCTGTGGGTTGCGTTGATCCAACCCTTGCGCAGCAGGCGAACGTGGCGCGCGCGCCCGACCCATCTTCAGCGCCGCCCACTGCGCGGCGCTCGAATGTTGCGACGCCGTTCATCACGCTGACGCCAACGACGGTGGAAGTGCCGCCCGGCGCCAAGGTGCTTCTCACGGCCAAGCCAGGCGGTGGCGAGGCGATGCTTTTCACGGTGGATTGGCAGGTTCAGGAAGGGTCGGCCGGCGGCACGGTCGAAGGCGTGGCCGCGCGCCACGCCGACGGAACGTACACGGCAACCTACACCGCGCCGGCCGATGGTGCAGGGCCCTACCACGTCACCGCGAGCCTTCGCGAATACCCGGCCGCCTCCGCGGTCTCGACCATCGCGTTGCTACGCCGCTGATCGGCAACACGGGCTGGTGAATTCCCGTCGGACGCCTAAGATGAGGCATACCGCCGAGCTTCCTCGGCGCTTGCGCCTGCGCCCGAGGAGCTTCGATGACACGTGCCCTTCACATGGCGTCCGTCGCCGCGCTGGTTCTCGTCGTCGCTTTGCTCGGAGCATGCTCGACAGCGTCACGCATCGATGGCATCGCACGCGGCGATGTCGTCGCCGTCACCGTGACCGAGGCATCGCATGACGCATCGCCCGTCGCGATTCGCAACCAGGCGATCGGCGATGGCATGTCGGTTGGGGCGGCCTCGGGCGGCGTGGCCGGTGGTCTGTGGGGATTGAGCTGCGGGCCGTGGGCACCGCTGTGCGTGCCGTTGGGCGCCGCCTTGGGCCTCGTCACCGGCACGGCAGGTGGCGCAGTGGTGGGGATGACCGGCGCACTGCCGCCGGACAAGGCTGTGCAGCTGCGGCAACGGCTGGCCAGCGCACGGCAATCCCACGACCTGCTCGCGGAACTGCGCAGTCACATCACCGACCGAGCGGCCACGCACTGGACGCTCGACGCAAGCGATGCCAAGGTGGAGGTGGCGGTGGAGTTGGGCGACATCGAATTCAATTCCACCCGCGACGAGCACGTCAACCTTGTCGTGCACGCGCTCGTGACGGTGCGGCGCGTGAATGGCCAACCGCCATCGCAGCAAAAGCGCTATGACCACGCCAGCCCGCTTGGCACACTCCGCGCGTGGCTGGATGATCGCGGCGACCTCATGGACGCGAGCCTCAGCAACGCAAGCCGGCAAATCGCCGCGCAGATCGTGTCGGAGCTCGCGGCGAATTGACCTCGCTGCAGCGTTGCGCAGCGGCGAGCGGAGATGGGGCGCTACAGGATGTCCAGGGTCGGCAGGCCGCCGCTTGCACGGATGCAATGCCAAAGGTAGACGGCCAGTCCTGGGTCGCCAGTCCACAGCGTGTAGCGGCCGCGGCCGTGCTCCTGTCGCATGCGATCGCGTTGCACGATGGCGTGGGCTGCAAACGATCTGGCACGTTCGAGCCACAGCGGGTCGCCGGTGCGCTCATACAAGCCCAGGAATGCATATCCGTTCCCCGCCGTGCCGTGGCACAAGCCGTATCCCTTCGCGAGGGGGCCGGCATTCCAGACGGCCTGGCCGGCTTGCGTCAGCAACGCATCGAGATCGGCAGAAACGCCCGCAGGAAAGTCCGCCAACGCCGTCACGATGCCGGGCGCGCCATGGCACCACTGCATGAGCATTCGCGTCGAGCCGGCCCGCGGAATGAAAGTGCCCGAAGGCCAATTGACGGCACCGTCCTGCGACATCGCGAAGTTTCGCAAGGCGGTGGCCGTCCGCTCATGCAACTCGCCGCGTCGCGTGTCGTCGAGCAGAGCAGCGCCCTTCAGCAACGCATGGACGTTGCCAGCAAGGCCGTGGCCCGCGCCCAGGTACTGCACGACCTTGCCGTACATGTCCTGGCTCCAGAGGTTGCACTGGGCCGGGCTGTCGAACACCCACTGCGACCACACGTCATCGACGTTGTCGAGGTAGAGATCCTTCCAGCGCGATTCCCCCGTCGCCTTCCACAAATGCCAGGCGGCGAGCATCGTGCCGGGTGCGCCCCACAGCGCCTCGTTGGTCGGGTTGCCGATGTTCGATCTGACGGAAACCTCCAGCCGGTCAGCGACCGCGGCCGAGCGGTTCATGTGCCACAGCACCGTCAGGATGCCGGTTTCGCCCAGGAAGTAGGACGGCACGACAGAGCCCGTGTCGGGCTCCGCCTGGTAGTCGGCGTCAGCCCGTGCCACACCTTCGACGGGGTCGAGGGTGAGATCGACCGCACCTTCGCGCTGGAGGTACCACAACGCCCAAAGCACACCGACGCGTCCGAGGTAGAGGCTCTTGAAGCCGGTGCGTGGCGTGTCGCCTTCGTCGTCGCGCGGATGCACCGGCCACGATTGGTCAGTGCCGCGCTGCTGCTCGATGTCGTGGACGATCGAGCGCAAGGTCTCGTGCGCGACGAAGGCGTCCCAAGGCGTTGGGTCCAGGGCTTCATGTCGATCGGGTTCGAAGAGCATGGGCGTGTTTTACACGACAAGACCACTGCATGGCTGTCTGTCGGATTGACTCATTGGCGATGACGCGTGTTTGTCATTCATCGAGAGGATGATTTCGAGCACGGTGCGAGGCAGCATGGCCATCCTCGGAGGTGCTCGGCATGAAGGCGAAGACGACGCTATGGATGGTGCTGCTGGCGAGCGCGATGCTCGCGCCGTTTGCGGCTTGCGCATGGGGTCCGCAAGGCCACCAGGCCGTGGGCGCGATCGCTGATGAACTGATCAAGGGCAGCGCCGCGGAGATTCAAGTGAAGGCCATCCTCGGCAGCGTAAGCCTGCAACAGGCCTCGGTCTGGGCAGACTGTGCCAAGGGCGTCACCACCAGTGATGACGTCAACTTCACCTATCACTCCAACAACACCGCCTTCCCCGAATGTGCCGTGTACGACACGCCGCAGTGGAAGCCCGTCTTCGAGCGCTTCGTCGCCGACAACTGGAAGCAATGCGGCACCGCGCACGACGGCGAGAAGTGCCACCACCAGTACCACTACGCCGACATCTCCAACCGGCGCAACCACTACGCCGCCGGCGAGGTCGGCGCGAACACGCACGACGTCGTGCATTCGATCAATGCGGCCATCGAAGTTCTGCAGGACAAGCCCGCACCGGCGCCGTTCGTCATCCACGACAAGCGCGAGGCGCTGCTGCTGCTCACCCACTACCTGGGCGACATCCACCAGCCGCTTCATGTGGAGGCGGTGTACCTGAGCGCGAAGGGGAAGGTGGTGGATCCTGATGCGATCGGCTATCACGCCGCCAATGACACGTCGGGTGGCAACGCCATCGTGGATGGATCGGAGAAGCTGCATCACGAATGGGATGCGATCCCGAGCGAGCTGGAAGTGGGCGGCAGCGGCTTCGACAATCTGGTGGCGCGAGCGCGCACGGTGGCCATCACCAAGGGTGCGATGGCGACTTGGTCGACGACCTGGGCCACCGACACCATCGACGCCGGCCACGTGGCCTTCACCGGCCTGCATTTCACGGCCAAGCCACCGCATGCGGGCAAGCCGCAATGGGCGGTGACGGGCACGCATGCGGCTGCGTACAAGTCGCACGCACAGGCGTTGAAGGAGCAGCAGTTGTCCGACGCGGGGGCGCGGTTGGCCGATGTGCTGAAGGCGGTTTGGCCGGATGGGCCTTGAACGAAGAGTCACTGAACGTCATGGGTCGCCGCGGGGTCAATGACGGACTACAGCGGAAGGCCGTGCGGCATGAATGAGTTGGGCGGTGACCGTTGCCGACCCAAGGCCGTCGTTGCATCCTCCGGACTAATGGTCGGATAGCCGTCGCTCGGATCGCTCCGCACACCCGGCCCAAGAGCGGCTTGCTTGCGTCGCGACGCTCAACCTGTAGACTGGGGCACGCTCCCCTACGCTGCCAGCAGTTGGGCTGAGGCGCGGTGCTGCCACCATGCCAACGTCTCCCACCGCCGCCCCCGTTGCGAGGTACGAACTGCTGGCTCGAGAACTCGAGCAACAGATCGCTGCCGGGGTGCTACGCCCCGGGGATCGCTTGCCTTCCGTCCGCCAGACGCGTGCAAGTCGTGGCATGAGCCCCAGCACGGTTTTCCAGGCCTATTACCTGCTCGAGTCGCGCGGCCTGGTCCGCGCCGCACCCAGGTCGGGTTACTTCGTCGCTGCACGTGCTGGCGGCGTACTGCTCGCCGAGCCGCAAACTTCGGAGCCGCAGTCCGGATCCCGGCCCGTCGAGGTCAACGACCTGATCTACGCGTGTCTCGGCATGGCGCGCGCTCGCGACATCGTGCCCTTCGGTTCCGCGTTCCCGAGCCCCACCTTGTTTCCCCTCGATCGACTGCGCCGCGCGCTGGTCTCGAGCACCCGGCGGCTCGAACCCTGGGCCATGGTCGAGGACCTGCCACCGGGCAACCTGCGCCTCAAGCGTGAGATTGCCAAGCGCTATCTGCGCCAGGGCCTGGCCGTGCCCACCGACGAGATCGTGCTGACCCACGGCGCGATGGAAGCGCTGAACCTGTGCCTGAACGCCGTGACGAGGCCGGGTGATGCGGTGGTGGTCGAGTCCCCGACCTTCTACGTGGCGTTGCAGGCGCTGCAGCGCCTGGGCCTGCGCGCCATCGAAGTGCCGACCCATGTGCGCGAGGGTATCGACCTCGGCCGTCTGGCACAGGTCATCGAGCTCTACCGCCCGAAGGCCTGCTGGCTGATGACGACGTTTCAGAACCCGCTCGGCAGCCTGATGCCCGAGACGAAAAAGCGCGACCTCGTCGAACTGCTCGCGCGCCACGACCTGCCGCTGATCGAAGACGACGTCTATGCCGAGCTCTACGAAGGCCAGGTGGCGCCGCTGCCGGCCAAGGCCTACGACCGCCGCGGCCTGGTGCTGCACTGCTCATCGTTCTCGAAGTGCCTGGCGCCGGGCTACCGCGTCGGCTGGGCCGCGCCCGGCCGGCTGGCGCGCGAGGTTGAGCGGCTAAAGCTGATGACGAGCCTGTCCGGGTCGATCCCGGTGCAGGCGGCCCTGGCCGAGTACCTGCAAGAAGGCGGCTACGACCGCCACCTGCGCAGCCTGCGCCTGTCTCTGCGGACGCAGCGCGAGAGCCTGTTCGACGCGGTGAACCGGAACTTTCCGGACGGGACGAAGGTGGTGCGGCCGGCCGGCGGTTACTTCGTGTGGGTCGAATTGCCCGCCGGGGTTGATGCGATGGCGCTGCACCGTGCCGCGCTGGCACAGCGCATCAGCCTGGCCCCGGGGCCCATGTTCTCAGCCCGTGCCGAGTTCCAGCACCACATCCGGCTGACCTGCGGCCAGCACTGGGACGAGGCGCTGGAGCGCGCCATGCGCACCCTGGCGCGGCTGGTCGACGACGCACCGCGCTCAGACACCCCTGCACAGCCTTGATCTGATCCGGTCGCCCAGGCCGGCAACTGCTCACGCCGCCGGAGCAGGCTGCCCGGCAGACTGACGGCATGTCGAAACCCGAGCCATTCTGTCCATGCTGCGCTGCAAGCCCGCGTTGACGCTGGCGGCAGCCAGCCCCGTGCCGCCAGACTCAGAGCGCGCCTTGCACGAGGTGCTGGATCGGCTGGGGCCTTCCATCTTCGCCGGCTTGCTCGACACCCAGGGTGTGCTGCGCTACGCCAACCAGGCGGCGCTGCAGGCCATCGACAGCACATTGGATCAAGTGCTCGGCAGGCGCTTCGACACCACGCCCTGGTGGCAGGGCTGCGAGCTGTCGCAACGGCGGCTGCAGCAGGCGCTGGCAAAGGCGCTGCGCGGCGAGGCCTCGCGCTTCGACGTGCGCGTGGCCACCAGCAGTGGCGCGACGCTGGCGATGGACTTTTCGCTGCTGCCACTCTTCGGCGCGGATGGCGAAGTGGCGTGGCTGATCCCGTCGGCGCGCGACGTGACCGAACGCGAGCAGGCCCAACACCAGCTCCTGCTGACCCGCCATGCCGTCGAACAGGCCAACGACGCGTTGTTCCAGGTCGGGCCCGACGGCGCCTTTCGCGATGCCAACGCAGCGGCCTGCCGGCTGCTGGGCCTGGAACGCGAGCAACTGCTGCGGCTGCGGGTGCCCGACATCGACACGCAGACCGACGACGCGCATTGGCCGCAGCGCTGGCGCGAGTTGCATGAACGCGGTTCCCTGCGTTTCGAGACCAGCGTTCGTCACCAGCAGGGCCATGAGATTCCGGTCGACGTCTCCGTCAGCTTTGTCACGAGTGACGGTGAGACCTTCGCCCACGTCTGCATCGACGACTTGCGTGATCGACGTGCCGCCGAACGGCGCATCCAGCAGTTGCTGCAGTTCGACGAACTGACAGGTCTGCCGAACCGCCAGCTGCTCTTCGAGCGGCTGGGTGCGACCTTGCAGACGAGCGCGGAGACCGTGGTGCTGGTGCTGGAGCTCGACCGCTTCAAGCGCATCAACGACGGCCTCGGCCCGCACATCGGCGACGCGGTACTGCGCGAAGCGGCACAGCGCATCGCCGCCACCGTGTGCACCACCGACCTGGTGGCGCGACGCGGCGGCGACGAGTTCGTGATCGTGATGCCAGCCCCGTCGGCATCGACGCTGTACACGGCACAGGCGCTGCTCGACGGCATCGCCCGACCGATGACGGTCGAGGGGCACGAGATCCACGTCACCTGCAGCATCGGCATCGCCACGGCACCCGCCGACGGCGACCGCGCCGACACCCTGCTGCGCCGCGCCAACGCCGCACTGCACCAGGCCAAGCTGCTGGGCCGCAACCAGGTCAGCGTCTATGCCGGTGCACCGCACGACGACGACCCCGAGCGGCTGGCCCTGGAGACCGCGCTGCGCCATGCGCTGCGCGAGGAGCAGCTCGATCTGCACTACCAGCCGCAGATGGATCTCATGCATGGCCGCATCGTCGGCGTCGAGGCCCTGTTGCGCTGGCAGCACCCGACGCTGGGCCGCATCGCGCCGGATCGTTTCATCCCGATCGCCGAAGAGACCGGCCTGATCGTCGCCATCGGCGACTGGGCGCTGCGCCGCGCCATCGAGCAGGCAGCGGCCTGGCAGCGTGCCGGGCTGCCAGCGCTGCGCATGGCGGTCAACCTGTCGGCGCGCCAGTTGATGCAGCCGGACCTGGCGCAGCGCATCGAAGGCCTACTTGCTGCTTCAGGCCTCGACCCGCGGCTGTTTGGCGTCGAGGTCACCGAGAGCATGCTGATCGCCAACTTCGATCAGGCGGTGCTGCACCTGCAAGCGCTACGTGCGCTCGGCGTCGAGGTGTCGCTCGACGACTTCGGTACCGGCTACTCCAGCCTGAGCTACCTGCGCCGGCTGCCGGTGGACGTGGTCAAGATCGACCGCTCGCTGGTACCCGACGTCACCGCGCCGGCAGAAGATGTGTCGATCACGCGCGCCATCATCACGATGGCGCACAGCCTGCGGATGAAGGTGCTCGCTGAAGGCGTCGAGAGCGAAGGCCAGGCGGCGCTGCTGGTTGCCAACCAGTGCGATCAGATGCAGGGTTACTGGTTCAGCGCCGCGCTGCCGTCGGCGGCGGTCGAGGCGATGCTGCGCGACGGCCGCCAGATCGACCCGGCGCTGCTGGGCCGGCGGTCGCGGCAGCGCACCTTGCTGCTGGTCGACGACGAGGAGAACATCGTCGCCGCGCTGCGCCGGCTGCTGCGCGTCGAAGGCTGGCTGGTGCTCAGCGCCACCAGCGCCGAACAGGCGCTGCAGCTGATGGCACGGCACGAGGTCGACGTGATCCTGTCCGACCAGCGCATGCCGGGCATGACCGGCGTCGAACTGCTGCGCCGTGCGAAGGAGCTGTACCCCCACACGATCCGGCTGGTGCTGTCGGGCTACACCGAGCTGCAGTCGATCACCGACGCGATCAACGAGGGAGCGATCTACAAGTTCCTCGCCAAGCCCTGGGACGACGAGCAGCTGCGGGGCCATCTGCGCGAGGCCTTCGCCTTGAAGGAGATGGCCGACCAGAACCGCCGCCTCGACCGGGAGGTGCAGGCCGCCAACCGGGAACTGGCCGAACTGAACGGGCGGCTGCAGTCGCTGCTGAGTGCACAGCGCGAGCAAAACGAGCGCGAGGTCGGCAGTCGCGAGGCGGCGCAGGAACTGCTGGATGCCGTGCCGGTGCCCGTGTTCGGCATCGACGACGAAGGCCTGCTGGTGTTTGCCAACGCACCGGCCCAGGCGCTGTGCGGACTGGGTGCTGACGTGCTGGGCGCGCCGGCGACCGAGCAGCTGCCGCAGGCCTTGCTGCCAGCGCTGAAGGGTGACTCCATGCTGATCACGCTCGCCGGGCGCCGCTGGTGGGCCATGAGCAGGCTCTTGAGCGGCAACGCCCGCGGCCGGCTCCTGGTACTGCTGCCGCAAGCCAGGGCTTCGACATGAGCGGCCCGGCCGTTCCCGACGCGTTGCCGATGGCGCCGGTGGTGCCGGTGGCGCTGGCGCACCTGTTCCGCCACAGCCTGCGCGACGGTCGTGTGCACCCGCTGCTGCACGTCGTGCAGCGCTATCGCCAGGCGTCGCCCCGATGACCACGGCCGTTCGGCCGATTGCCCGCGACGAGCTGCTCGCCGCGCTGCGCGACCTGCCCGCGCTGCCTTCGGTGGTGCTCGAACTGGTCGAGTCGCTCGGCCACGAGGAGCTCAGCGCAGCGCAGTACGCGGCCAAGATTTCGCGCGACCAGGCACTGGCCGCCAAGACGCTGCGCCTGGCCAACTCCGCGTTCTACGGGCGCGGCCGGCAGGTGCGCTCGGTGGCCGAGGCGATCAGTGTGCTGGGCCTGCGCACGGTGCGCGGTGTCGTCACGGCCGCCGGCCTCGCAGGCAGTTTTCGGCGACACCCGGGCTTCGACCAAGACACCTTCTGGCGCCACTCGATCGGCAGTGCCTTGTGTGCGCAGGTGCTGGCCGGCGAGCTGCGGCGCACCGATGCCGACCTGGCGTTCACGGTCGGGCTGCTGCACGACATCGGCCGCCTGGCGCTGGCCAGCGCGTTTGCGCCAGCCTATGCCGAGGCCGAACAGTGGCGGCGCGACAACGACTGCCTCGCCTGCGAGGCCGAGCGCGCCGTGCTCGGCATCGATCACGCCGAGGTCGGCGGGCTGATCGCACGGCAGTGGAACTTCGCGCCGGCCATCGTCGATGCCATCCGCGAGCACCACGCACCGCCGGCCGACGCCGGGCTCACGCTGACGGGCATCGCCCATGTGGCCGATGCCATCGCGCACGCCCTGGGCCTGGCCGGTGACGCCGACGAGGCGGTGCCAACGCTGGTGCTGCCGGTCTGGGCCGCCTGCCGCCTGGACGATGCGGCCTGCATGCGGCTGTTCGTGCACACCGAGACGCAGTTCCAGACACTGTGCGAAGCGCTGTTTCACTAAAACGCCATGACCGAATCCGAACTCATCTCGCTGCAGCGCGCGAACGAGGAGCTGCGCGCGCTGAATGAGAGTCTGCGCAGCGCGCAGCACCAGTTGCTGCAGGCCGAACGGCTGGCGTCGATCGGGCAGCTCGCCGCCGGCGTGGCGCACGAGATCAACAACCCGATCGGCTACGTGTTCTCGAACTTCGGCACGCTGGAAGCCTATCTCGAGCGCCTGTTCGAGATGCTCGAAGCCTACGAGCAGGCCGAAGCGGCGCTGGCCGACAGCGTCATCGCGGCGCAGCTGGCGGCCCTGCGTGCGCGCGTCGAACTCGACTACCTGAAGCAGGACATCCCGGCGCTGATGGGCGAGTCGAAGGAAGGCCTGTCGCGCGTGCGCAAGATCGTGCAGGACCTGAAGGACTTTTCGCGTGTGGACACCGCCCAGGAGTGGGTCTGGGCCTCGCTGCACCAGGGCATCGACTCGACGCTGAACATTGTCGCCAACGAGATCAAGTACCGGGCCGACGTGAAGCGCGAGTACGGCGCCTTGCCCGACATCGAATGCCTGCCGTCGGAGCTGAACCAGGTGTTCCTGAACCTGCTCGTCAACGCGGCCCATGCGATCGGCCCGCAGCGTGGCCTGATCGTCGTGCGCAGCGGCGACGCCGGGGACAAGGTCTGGGTCGAGGTCGAGGACAACGGCAGCGGCATCGCACCCGAACACCTGGCGCGCGTCTTCGACCCCTTCTTCACCACCAAGCCGGTCGGCCGGGGCACCGGCCTGGGTCTGTCGCTGGCCTATGGCATCGTGCAGAAGCACCAGGGCCGCATCGACGTGCGCAGCGAACCGGGCCGCGGCACGTGTTTCCGCGTCACGCTGCCGGTGCGGCGACCTGGCGTCGAAGGAGCTACCGCATGACGGCCGCCAACCCGGCCTGGACGCTGCTGGCCGTCGATGACGAGCCGAACATCCTGGCCGCGCTGCGGCGGCTGTTCCGCGCCACGGGCTGGCGCATCCTGACGGCCGGGCACGCCGAAGAGGCGCTGGCCTTGCTCGCCAAGGAGCCTGTCGATGCGGTGCTGTCGGACAT
Organism: uncultured Comamonadaceae bacterium; assembly: GCA_966211955.1. Classification (GTDB taxonomy): domain Bacteria; phylum Pseudomonadota; class Gammaproteobacteria; order Burkholderiales; family Burkholderiaceae_C; genus Albitalea. The sequence continues at coordinate 194,470 of CBIHOF010000002.1, forward strand.
GCGCATGCCGGGCATGGACGGTGTGCAGTTCCTCGAGCGCGTCAGTCGAGGCTGGCCGCGCACCGCAAGGCTGTTGCTGACGGGCCAGGCCGACCTGGGCTCGACGATCGCCGCCATCAACCGCGGCCGGCTGCACCGCTACATCACCAAACCCTGGAACGACGACGAGCTACTGCTGACGCTGCGCCAGGTCGAGCAGGGCCAGCAGCTCGAGACCGAGAAGCAGGCGCTGGAGCGCCTGACGCACCAGCAGAACGACGAGCTGAAGGCGCTGAATGCGGGGCTGGAGACCCGCGTCGCGCTGCGCACCGAGGAGCTGGCTGCGGCCAACGACAGGCTCAAGCGCAACTACCTCACCTCGATCAAGGCTTTCACCGCGCTGATTGAACTGCGTGGCAGTGCCCAGGTCGGACACGCGCGCCAGGTCGCCGACCTGACGCGGCGCATTGGGCAGGCGATGACGCTGGATGCCGGCACCGCACACGATCTGCCGATTGCCGCGCTGCTGCACGACATCGGCCACATCGGCCTCAGCGACGCGGTGCTGGCGCGTCCGGTGAACCGGCTCGACCGCGACGAACTGCAGCGCCACCGGCTGCACCCGGTGCTCGGCGAGCAGGCCTTGCTGGCCAGCGATGACATGCAGGGTGTCGCGCCGCTGATCCGCGGCCACCACGAGCGCTGGGACGGGCAAGGTTTCCCCGATGGCTTGCGCGGTGCTGCGATCCCGCTGGGTGCCCGCATCCTGGCGGTGGCCGACGCCTTCGAGGACTTGCGCAGCGGTCGCATCGACGGCCAGGCGCTGAGCCCGCTCGATGCCCGCCGCACGGTGCTCGCCGGGCGCGGCACTCAGTTCGACCCGACCGTCGTCGATGCTTTCGCAAGCCTGTTCTCGGCCTCACCACCCAAGCCGACCGTGCCGGCGCTGCGCCTGCGCACGGCGGATCTGCGGGCCGGCCAAACCTTGGCGCAGGATTTCGTATCGCCCGAAGGCGTGCTGCTGCTGTCGGCTGGCCAGCGGCTGAACGATGATCTGATCTGCCGCATCTGTACCTTCGAGCGCAAGCATGGCCTGGCGCTGATATTGGCCGTGCAGGTGCCGATGGAGACTTCCCGGTGAAGCGCCTGCTGATCGTCGACGACGAGACGCCGGTGCTGCACGCCCTGCGCCGTGTGTTGCAACGGCACTTCGCACCGCAGCAGCTCGGTGTGGAGATTTGCGCCGATCCGCTGCAGGCCCTGCAGCGCCTGCAGCAGGCGCGCTTCGACGTGCTGATCAGCGACTACCGAATGCCGCGGTTGGACGGCGTGTCGCTGCTGGCCCACGCCAGGGAGCTGGACCCGCGCACGGTGCGCATGATGCTCAGCGCCGCGGCCGATTTCGGCACCGTTCTGGCAGCGGTGAATCGGGCCGGGATCTTCCGCTACATCCCGAAGCCGTGGAACGAACCGCAGCTGCTGGCCGATCTGCGTGCCGCGCTCGCCTTCGACCCCTGTGCCACCCCGACCGCCGCCGAACTGGAGCAGCGCCGGCTCGAGGCGCTGGAGCCGGGCATCACGCAGGTCGAGTGGGGCCCGAACGGAGAGGTGCTGATGCCAGGCCACCTGCCGACGCGCCCGAGCGAGTTGTGAGCCAGCCCCAGTGTAGGCGTCGCAACCATCGCCGAGCTGTCTCGCAGCGGCACCGAGGGACTTCCACCAGACGGCAGCTCGCGTGCGTTGCCGCCAGGGCCGTCAAGCCCGTGGTGCCGGAGCGGTGACGCCTTCGACGCGTAGAAGAGGTCGGCACACATTGCCAGGGCGCAGAATGCACCGCAACCACCCGCACGGAGAGCGCCATGACGTCCCCTCGTCGAAGCCCAGTCCCGTTGCTCCAGGAAACGCGCGAGCATTGGCCGCTGATGAACCACTACGAGCGCTTCGAGCACGTGGTCGCATTCATCCTGAGCCTGATCATCGCGGTGGTCATCGCGCTCGCCATGCTTCAGTTGCTCGCGCGCGTGGTGCCAGTGTTGCTGAGCGGCGCGATCGATCCGCTCGATCAGGAGGTTTTCCAAGGCTTGTTCGGGATGATCATGACCTTGCTGATCGCGCTCGAATTCAAACATTCCATCATTCGCGTGGCGATGCGCCGCGAGAGCATCGTGCAGGTCAAGACCGTGGTACTGATCGCGTTGTTGGCCCTGTCAAGAAAGTTCATCATTCTGGACAGCAAGGCCACCGCAGCGGAGACCATTGCCGCCTTGGCACTCGCCACGCTGGTTCTGGGCATCGTCTACTGGCTGCTGCGCGATCGGGAGGATCGCCTGCCAAAGACCCATGGCACGGGGCCGGGAGACGGGCTGGGAGGCGGGTGACGGAGTCAAGTGCTGCTCCACAACACACATCAGGCGGCTCTCGGCGCTCGTGCCCGGACAGCGTCCGCGAGCTCATCGGCGCGGAGGGTCACCGCTGGGAGGCGACTCTGCGGTGCGGAGTCGCGCACGTTGCAGGACCGCACTGCGTCGAAAGGACCTGGTGCTGCCGCTTCAGGGGACCCTCAGCACGTCCAGCGCCGAGACCGGTGCAGCGGAGTTGCCCCAGGACTGCCGTATGAACGTGGCGACTGCGGCCATCTCGTCATTGTTCAGCACCTGCCCATGCGGCGGCATGCCGAAAGGCTGGCGGTTGCCCGCCGTGGTCGGCATGAAGCCACCCTGCCGAATCATCTGCACGACGTTGATGTGCGACGCGAGGGTGACCGCGCGGTTGCCGGCAAGCGCGGGGTACATCCCTGACGCACCTTGTCCCCGGTCGCCATGACAGGCAGTGCAATGCTGCTCATAGACCTTCGTGCCGGCGGCCATCACCTCCGCATCGGCGCGCCTGGGCTCTGCAGGCGGCTCTTCATTGACGGGGATCGATGCCAGGTAGCGAGCCATGGCGTCGAGATCGGGGTCGGTCAGGTATTGGGTGCTGCTGAACACGACTTCGGCCATTGGTCCGGAGACGGACGCGTGTGCCGACACGCCGTCCTTGAGCAGGCTGACGACCTGTTCCCGGGACCAGCGCTGAACACCCGCTTCGTCAGGTGATGCGAGGGATGGCGCGTACCAGCTGGCGTCGGGCATCAGGCCACCGGCGAACTTCGCGTTCAGGCGGGTGCCACCGAGGACGTCGCGGCCCGAGTGGCAGGCTGCGCAGTGGCCCAGGCCCTGGGTCAGATACTTGCCGCGGTTCCACTCCGCGCTCTGCCCGGCTTCAGGCTCGAACCCACCCGGTCGGAAGTACAGCGCCCGCCAGACGGCAAGCGCCGCCTGCGTGCCGTACGGAAAGCGCAGTGCGTGCGGTGCGTTGGCCCTTTCGACCGCCGGCACGGACCGGAGGAACGCGTACAGGGCGTCCGAGTCCTCACGCGAAGCGTGCGTGAAGCTGGGATACGGAAAGGCCGGGACCAAGAGGCGGCCGTCCTTCGAGCGTCCATGGTGCAGGCTTCGCCAGAAATCGCCTGCCGACCAGTTGCCGATGCCGGTTTTGGCGTCGGGCGTGATGTTCGGCGCGACGACGACGCCGAATGGCGTCTCTACCCCGCGTCCGCCGGCGAATTCGGCGCCACCGGTCTCCGTGTGGCAGCCCCAGCAGTTGCCGGCCCGCGCCAGGTAGGCCCCGCGTTCGATGAGGTCCGGCGAAGCCGGCGTGGCGGGGACGCCGGCCTCCAGCGGGGACTCGCCTCGAACATTCAACCAGGCCACCCAGGCAGCCAGCATGACGGCCAGGACCAGCACGAGGGCGCCGGTGCGCCCTGCCAACTTGCGCAAGTTGACCCTGTTCATTCGTTGCCGCTCCCGCAATGGACGGGCAACGGCTGCGCGGAACCGACTTCCGGCTTCGTTCCCGTCGGCAGGCTCTGTGCTGAAAGCCAGCGAGCGACGGCACTCACTTCTTCATTGGTAAGCCGCTTGGCGACGTCGGCCATGCAGTCCGGTACAGCCGCGGCACGCAAACCGGTGCGCCACGCGCCGAGCTGAGCGATCAGGTAGTCGGCGGGCAGCGTCAGCAGGCCGGGCATCGCGGGCAGACGTCCGGCCATGCTGCTGCCGTGGCACGAGGCGCACGCCGGGATCTGGCGTTCCGGCACCCCCTTGAAGACCAACTGCTCGGCGGTTTGCTGCTGCCGGGCGGACATGCCGTGCGCCGGAGCAGCCGGATTCGGTAGATCGAGAGCGGAGAAGTACCTGGCGATGTCACGCAGGTAGTCATCGGACATGTGTTGCGTCAGGTGGCTCATCGCCTGGTTGCGCCGGCGGCCTTCCCTGAAGTTCTTCAGCTGATTGAAAAGGTAGCCCTCGGGCTTGCCGGCGATGCGGGGGAAGTAGCCCGTGTTGGTGGCGCGGCCCTCCTTCCCATGGCACATGACACACGCTTGCATGCGTTGCGCCATCGTGTCGCGCACCGCCGCGGTCGTGCCCGACACCGCTGGGATTGACTGGGCTTGCACCCCGGCCGAAAGGGCAGCCAGGCTGGCCGTCAAGAGGAAGTTGATGAGGAATCTCATATCCAGGGAAGGCCAGCCGAGCTGGCCGCATGGCAAGGAAGGTTCCTAGGTGCCGAGTGAGTGCACAGCCAGGTGGGCCAGCCCGTACAACGTCATGCCGAACACGGCAGCCAAGGCGATCGCGGCGGCAACCAAGACCAGCGGTTTGGCCTTGGTGAGTTCATCGCCAGCGGCGGCGCTGCGCCGAACACCGAAGCAGCTCCATAACACTGTCCGCACGTAGCCCAGAGTTCCCATCCTGTGCCTCTGCCTTTCCGGTATTGAGTGTGCCCAAGCCAGACCCGGAGCACCAGGCTCAGTTGCTGCAGAAAACTACGGATCAGATTCGGTATAGCGGAAGCAACACCCTATATGTTGGCAGGGCAGTACAGTCTGACTGGCGTTCAGAAATTGGCATATCAGATGCAGCTCCACGGGCGCAAGCGCACTTTCCTATGAAGCGATACGAGACCCTGGCGGACGAGGTCGCAGCGTCCATCGCCAGCGGTCAGCTGCAACCGGGCCAACGCGTGCCGTCGGTCCGCGAAACCAGCCGCAGTCGCGGCGTCAGCCCGTCGACGGTGTTCGAGGCGTACTACCTGCTGGAAGCGCGGGGGCTGATCGAGGCGCGGCCGAGGTCCGGCTATTTCGTCAGTCATGCGGTCGCCAAGCCACCCGAACCGGACATCTCCGCGCCAGTGACGGACGAGCGGGCCGTGGAAGTCACTGAACTCGTGTTCGAGGTGCTCGGCCTCGCCAGGAACAAGGCGGTCGTGCCGCTCGGATCTGCATTCCCCAGTCCCACGCTGTTCCCATTGCCCAAGCTGGCACTGGCCCTGGGCAAAGCTGTCCGACGACTCGATCCGTGGCGCACGGTCGAGGACTTGTCGCCGGGAAGCGCAGCCCTGCGACGCCAGATCGGCCTGCGCTACCTTGCGATGGGATGCGGTGTCGACACCGACGAGCTGGTCATCACCAACGGCGCGATGGAGGCGTTGAACCTGTGCCTGGAAGCGGTGACCCAGCCGGGAGATCTGGTGGCCGTGGAGTCCCCGACCTTCTATGCGGCACTGCAGGCACTGGAGCGGCACAGCTTGCGAGCCGTGGAGATTGCAACCCATCCACGCCACGGCGTGGATGTGTCAGCGCTGGCCTCGGTACTTGAGCGCCACCCGGTGAAGGCCTGCTGGCTGATGCCGAACTTCCAGAACCCGCTGGGCAGCCTGATGCCAGACAGCTCGAAGCAGCACCTGGTGCAACTGCTGGCCGAACACCAGGTGCCGCTCATCGAGGACGACGTGTACGGCGAGTTGTACTTCGGACCCCACAAGCCGAAACCCGCCAAGGCCTGGGACCGTTGCGGCCTGGTAATGCATTGCAGTTCGTTCTCGAAGTCGCTGGCGCCAGGGTACCGCGTGGGGTGGGCTGCGGCAGGCAGATTCGGCAAGGACGTTGCCAGACGTAAGCTGATGCACTCGCTTGCAGCGTCACTGCCATCGCAAGAAGGCCTGAGCGAGTATCTACAACATGGGGGTTATGATCGACACCTGCGGCAGTTGCGCGCCACCTTGGCCCAGCATCGGGACGTCGTCCTGCGCGCCATCGACAAGTGCTTTCCGGCGGGCACGAAGGTCACGCAGCCGGGGGGCGGCTACTTCGTGTGGGTTGAACTTCCGGAAACCGTCGACGCGCTGGAAATGCACCGGTTGGCGTTGTCTCATGCCATCAGCCTCGCACCCGGACACTTGTTCTCGGCTGACAGGCGGTACCGGCACCACGTCAGGCTCAACTTCGGGCATCCAGACAACCAAGGCATTGAAGGTGCGCTTCACACCATCGGGCAGATTGCGAAGGCACTGGCTTAAATGCTCGGCCTTCGCGTCGCCTTGCGGGCATGGCCTTGGTCGGGTTCCATGGCTCGGCCTGCCGTGCCGGCGGCGTCGTCTGTAGGCCAGGGACCTTCAAGGTGACCAAACGAGCTTCCATGAAGCGGCCTGTCGCCAACGGCAGCTCGTGGCCGGTTTCGCCAGTTCGGCCGGCGCCGGACGCGGCGCTGATCCGACGGTCGGTGTGGGAGACCGTCGGCAGACGTTTGAGCCGCCGCCGCTTAGTCAAGGTGACAACCATCCTTGCGGAGCTGCTCGCGGATCCAGTTTTCAACGTCATAGCCGAAGATCTTCAAGCCCTTGATGTTCGCATTCTCGATGATCAAGCCCGAGAGGTTCACGTTCGTCAGTCTCGCTCCCGATAGATTCACATCTTCGAAGATTGCGTTCGCCAGCGAACAGTTCTTGAACTCGGTGCCGTCCATCCGCTGGTCCGAGAATTTCATGGTGTGCCAGTTCCCTTCAAGTAAAGCGCCACTTGACCGTCCGTGCGTGCGGCCGCCTGCGAGATGAAGCTATCAGAAGTGTAGACGCCGATAGCGGGCGGGCGAAGGTCGGCTATCGGGTTCGAATCGTTGAGGCGTTGACGGTGAATCGTCTTTTGAGGACGTGACCTCAACGACCTTCAAGCCAAGGCGGCGGACAACCTTATCGACGGCAGGTTCGGCGAGGGAAGAGAGAATGTGCGCTCACCTATTCCTCACAACCGACCCCATGACCTCCCTGCCCAAGACGCCCACATTGCGAATCGACTTCGTGTCGGACGTGGCCTGCCCTTGGTGCGCCGTCGGCTTGAACTCGCTGGAGAAGGCCTTGCACGCGGTCGCGGGCGAGATCCCGGTCGAGTTGCATTTCCAACCCTTCGAGCTGAATCCGACGATGGCGGCCGAAGGCGCCGACGTGGGCGAATACCTGAAGGCGAAGTACGGCATGAGCGACGAGCAACTGGCCCGCAACCGAGCGACCATCCGCGAGCGCGGCGCTGCCGTGGGCTTCGATTTCGGCGATCGGCTGCGGGTTTGGAACACCTTCGATGCGCACCGCCTGCTGCATTGGGCGGGGTTGCAGAGCGGCGAAGCGCAACGCGCGTTGAAGCACGCAATGCTTCAGGCCTATCACGGCAAGGGACTGAACCCATCCGATCCGCAACTGCTTGCACGGCTGGCTGGCGAGGCCGGTCTGGATGCCTTGGAGGCCGTCGCGGTACTTGACGAAGGTCGCTACGCCGAAGAGGTGCGCGCAGCCGAGGCCGAGTGGCAGCGGGCCGGCATCCAATCGGTGCCCAGCATCGTGATCAACCGACAGCACCTAATCCAGGGCGGCCAGTCGCCCGAGATCTTCGAGCAGGCGTTGCGGCAGATCGCGGACAGTTCGCTGTCCTGAGAGCTGCCATTCCTGAGCGGCAGGAACTGGCCGCAAGCAGCTTCCAAGCCGACCACACGCCGTCGGTGCGTTCAGCGATCCCCCGCGCCCACCAACGTCCTCGGCACGCGCCAACCCGCCGAAGCGGCACGCAAAAAGCCGAACACCGCAAACCCCACCCACCCTTGACCCGCGTGGACAAGTCCCTGTCACCAAGCGCCAATCGCAAGCCCTGTCTTCTTCGAACAATGCGGCCATTCACCCCCGAACAGCTCAAGCCGACCGACATGCATTTCCTCGACGATTCGCTGCCGCCGGAGAACCAGGACAAGCGGGTCATCACCGTTGCGCTCTACACCCCCGAGTGGGAGCCCAGTCACACCACTGTGCGGGCGAACTCAACGAAGGCCCTGACTTTGGCAGGCTGGCGCCGACTGTTCGACACGACGGCATAGACCGGTTGCCGTGGGCTTTCCCAATCTGGCAGGACGCGTCGCAACACCCCGGACTGGAGAGCGGGACGCACCGCCAGCTCGTACGGCCGGGCAAGTCCGCAGCCGTTGATCGCAGCATCGATTGCGCCCGCACCATCGCGTACGGCGAGGCGAATGGAGGGCGAGATGACGCGCCGTTGCGTGCCACGCTGCATCTCCCATCGTGTGGCGGGCTCTTCATCGGGCATCGTGTAGACGATGGCGTCGTGCGCGGCCAGCGCCTCCGGATCCGACGGTGCGCCCCGCCGCGCCAGATAGACGGGCGAAGCGCAGATGACGAATTGGGCCCACCCAAGGCGGGTTGCCACGAGGCTGGAATCCGGCAGTTCGCCAATGCAAAGCACGATGTCCAGGCCGCGACCGAACAGCGAGGAGGCGGCATTGGAAGAAATCATGTCCAGCTTCAAGTCGGGATGCTGGGCGAGAAACCCATCAAGGCGCGGCAGCAGCGCGAAACGCATCGCGGGGTGCACGCCAAAGCGCAAGGTGCCATGTGTGCGCACGAGGCCGCGCCGGGCGGACAGCTCGCTGTCCTCGAGCTGCTGCAGCATGTCGTGGCAGCAGGCGTGGTAGGCCTCGCCGTCCGCGGTGAGCGACAGCTTGCGCGTGGACCGGGCGAACAGGGTGAAGCCGATCTCCCCTTCAAGTGATGTGAGCGCCTTGCTCAGCGCCGAAGGGCTGACATCGATCTCGCGGGCGGCGGCAGCGAAGCTGCCGGCCTCCACGGTGCGCACGAAGTAGGTGATGGCCTTCAGTTTGTCGATGCCCATGTGGCTCCCGAAGATCGGCGGCTGGATTGCGGAAAGTTTGGCATGAGTGACGTGATGTGGCGACCCTGTGCAGGCCTTGGGTTTTGCCTCACGATGCGCTGCATGAACCCGGCTCTTGCCATGCAACCTCCGCCAACCATGCTTGAACCCGCCAATGCCCGGAGATTGCAGGACTTTGCCGCTCGCTGGCAAGACGCCTGGAACCGCCACGACATGGATGACATTGCCGCATCGATTGCGCCGGATGTCGACTTCGTGACCGTGGCGGGCCTGTGGCTTCGCAGTCGCGCGGAGTTCCTCGAGCACCACAGGACACTGCATCGCACGCAAATGCGCGAAAGCAGGTGGACGACATTGGGCAGCAGTGCTCGGCTGGCCTGCGCGGGACTCGCGTTGCAGCATGTCGAGTGGCGCATCGAAGGCGATTGCGATCACGACGGCGCGTCACGCTTGCCGCGTCGCGGAATCTTCACGTGGGTGGTCGCGCTGGACCCCGAGCCTGCGATCCTCGCGGCGCACAACACGAATCTCGCCGCCCATGTGATGCACCGGCTCACGCCGACAACCTGACTCTCAAGGAGACCCCATGATTCGAAAACGCCATTCCACGGTGTTGCTGGCTTTGTGCCTGGGCCTGGGCCTGTCCCTCAGTCTCGGCGCCCGGGCACAGAGCTTCCCTGACAAGCCCGTGCATCTCATCGTGGGCGCCGGCGCAGGCAGCTTCCCCGATCAGGTCGCGCGCCGCCTGGCCGACAGCCTGTCGGCGCAATGGGGGCAGCCGATCATCATTGACAACCGTCCGGGCGCTGGTGGCATCGCTGCGATGAGCGAGTTCGTCAAGGCGCCGGCGGACGGCTACACGCTGGCGCTTGCCACGATGTCGCAGCTTGTCTTCAACCGCCATCTGTTCCATGGCCTGCCCTATGACGCCGTGCAGGACGTTCAACCCGTGGGCACCGTCATGAGCGGTTCGATGATGATCGTCGCGCATCCCGGGTTCGCTGCACGATCGATCGGCGACCTCGTCGCGATCGCGCAGCGCTGGCCGGGCGACATCGATTTCGCGGTTCCTGCCAACGGGAGCCCGCCGCACGTCGTGCTTGGCATGCTCATGGAGGTCACGCACACCTCCTTCTCGGTCGTTCCCTACAAGACGGGCGCTGACGCGGTGGTGCAAGTGGCATCGGGTCAAGTGCCATTGTTCATCGACGCGGTGCCGGTCGTGGCCGGGCTCGTGCAAAGCGGCAAACTGCATGCGCTGGCCGTCACGGGAAGAGAGCGCGTGGCGGCGTTTCCTGACGTGCGCACGGTGGCCGAGCAAGGCTACCCGGGCTTCAACGGCGAGGCCTGGATGGGCTTGGTGACGAGGCCCGGAACGCCGGACGTGGTGCTCAAGCGCTTGAGCGAAGGGTTGTCCAGCGCAGTGAGGTCCGATACGCTGCGTCAGTTCTTCGAAACATCCGGCGCCCACGCGCAGACCACCACGCCCGAGGAGTTTGCGACGCTCATCCGACGAGACTCCGAACATTGGGGCAAGGTGATCCGCGACATGCACTTGTCGCTCGACCATTGACCTGCGGCGCTGAGCTGCCGCCGGGGCGTGTGCGTCGTGCACCGCGCCTTGTCGCGCTAGGCTCTGCCTTTCGATGCATCTCTCGAAAGGCACCTCATGTGGATGGATACCGCGTTCACCCGCCGGTTCGGCCTGGCCTGGCCCCTGGTGCAAGGGCCCTTCGGCGGCGGCTTGTCCGCGCCGGCCCTCACTGCAGCCGTCTCCAACGCCGGCGGCCTCGGCTCCTTCGGCGGCAACATGCTGGATCCCGAGCGCATCGCCGCGGTGGTCGAGCAGATCCGCGCGCTGTCCGGTGACAAGCCCTTCGCGATGAACTTCTGGGCCGATGCGCCGGGGCAACCGCGGCCCAGCGACGCCGTCCTCGCACGCACGCTGGAGCTGCTCGCGCCGTTCTACCGCGAGCTGGGCCTGGATGTGCCCACGGCATTGCCCGATCGCTGCGCGCCTGACCACGAGGCGCAAGTCGAGGCCGCTTTGCGCGCCGGTGTGCCCGTCCTGAGTTTCGTGTTCGGCGTGCCGTCGCAAGACCTGCTGCGCGCCTGCCGCGAGCGCGGCGTGGCCGTGATCGGCACGGCCACCACCGTGGACGAAGCCCGTGCGCTTGACGAGGCGCAGGTCGACGCCATCGTCGCCACCGGCTTCGAGGCGGGCGGCCACCGTGTCTCCTTCCTGCGGTCGGCCGAGGAATCGCTCACCGGAACCATGGCGCTCGTCCCCGCGGTGGTCGATGCAGTGCGCGTGCCGGTGATCGCTGCCGGCGGCATCGCCGATGGACGTGGCGTCGCTGCCGCCCTCGCGCTCGGTGCACAAGGCGTGCAGATCGGAACTGCGTTCCTCGCCTGCGACGAGTCCGGTGCGCCGGCGCAGCATCGCGAGGCGCTGTTCGCCGCCGGCGCGCACGACACGGTGCTGACGCGCGTGTTCAGCGGGCGCCTCGCACGCGCACTGCGCAACCGCTTCATCGACACGATGGACCCGCACGCCGGCGAGCTCGCCGGCTGGCCCGCCCTGAACTGGCTCACCGGCCACGTGCGCCGCGCGGCTGCGCTGAAGGGCGACGCGCAACTGCTGTCGATGCAGGGCGGCCAGGTCACGCCGCTGCTGTCGCACCACTCGGCCAAGGCACTGATGGACTCGCTCATCGAAGAGACGAGCGCGGTCATCGCAAGCATGTCGGCACCGCACCGCGCGCAATGACTCAGCGCGTGCTGAACTGGATGCCCAGATAGCGCTCCAGCAAGCTCAGCAGTTGAGCCGCCCGAAACGGCTTGGGCAGGAAGTCGGTGGCGCCCGCCTCCACGGCCTTGTCCTTGTCGGCCTTGCTGATGCTGGCCGAGATGGCGATCACCGGCACGTCCTTGAAGTCGGGCATGCCGCGCAGGCGGCGGGTTGCGTCCAGGCCGCTCATGATCGGCATCACGTTGTCCATGAGGATCATGTGAGGCCGCAGGGCCACCGCGCGTTCCAGGCCTTCGTGGCCGTTGTGCGCTTCGTAGGTGAGGAAGCCCAGCGGCCGCAGCATGTCCACCAGCACGTGGCGGTTCTCCTCCACGTCGTCGACGATGAGCACCTTCTTGCGCTCGCCCTCGTAGCCGGTGGCGATGCGGTCGGCGATGATCGCCGGCTGCTGCGTCGCCAGCGGCAGCCGCAGCTCGAACCAGAAGCGGCTGCCACGGCCGAGTTCGCTCTCCACCTGGATGTCGCCATGCATGAGCCGCACGATCTGCCGGCTGATGGCGAGGCCGAGGCCCGTGCCGCCGCGACGCCGTTCCACCGCACCCACCTGCTGGAAGGGCTTGAAGATCGCCTTCAGCTCTTCGCTCGACATGCCAAGGCCCGTGTCGGTCACCTCGAAGTGCAGCAACGCTGCGGTGTCGTCGCGCGACAGGCACTGCACGCGCAAGGTGACGTTGCCCTGGTCGGTGAATTTCGCCGCGTTGCCCAGGAGGTTCAGCAGTACCTGGCGCAATTGCTTCTCGTCGGCCATGACGGTGGCCGGCAGGTGGATGGCGTCGCAGGCAAAGCCCACGCCCTTGGGCTGCGTGCGCACGCGGATGATGTCGGCGATGCCCTGGAGGAAGGGCGCGAGCTCCAGCGGCGCGATGTTGAGGTCCAGCTTGCCCGCCTCGATCTTCGCGAGGTCGAGGATGTCGTCGATGAGGGTCAGGAGGTGCTGGCCGCTTTTCTCGATCGTCGACAGGCCCGAGGCCTGCTTGGGCGACAGCGTCGGCTCCCACTGCAGCAATTGGGCATAGCCGAGCACCGCATTCAGCGGCGTGCGCAACTCGTGGCTCATGCTTGCGAGGAACTCGCTCTTGGCGCGGCTCGCCTCGGCCGCATGGTCGCGGGCCTGGGCCAGGTGCTGCACCGTTTGCGCAAGTTCGGTGTCGCGCTGGTGCAGCCGGATGCTTGCCTGGCGGAACACCTCGACGGCATCGGCCATTTCGCCCACCTCGTCGCGACGGCCGATGGCCGGCACGGTGATGTCGTAGTCGCCCTCGGCCAGGCGCGTCATCGCGCCGGTCATGTCCGACAGCGGCCGCGAGATGGCACGGCCGATGAACCAGGTGGCGAAGATGCCCACCGCGAACACCGCCAGCACGATGAGCGCGAGTACCGCCGCCGCACGGTCCACGTAGATTTCCGTGCGCTGCTGCCTGTCCTTCGCGGCGCGAATGGTCACGTCGGCGAGCCGGTTCATGGTCGCATCGAGCTGGCTGTAATGGGCCATCAGGCTGCTGACCTGCGTCGGGTTCGAATCGGTCGCCTGCGTGACACGACCCGCCACGATGCGGTAGACCGCCAGCACGTCCGACAGATCGTGCAACAGCTCGTGGTCGATGCCTGGCGCGTTTGTCTCGATGCTCTGCAGCATCGACTCCACACGGTCGAAGCGCTGGGGCAGGGCGTCGTGCAACTCCCTCAGCGTTTCGGTGTTTTGCCGGGTACCGCCCAGGTCGAGGTGGCGGATGATGTCCGAATGGATGCGGGCCACCGCGAGCGTCATGCGGCTGCTGGCGGTGGCGGCGTCGAAGGCGCCGCCGACGACGTCGCGAAAGGCTTCGCCCTGGCTGCGCAACAACGAGATGGCACCTGCGGAGACCGCGATGAACAAGAGCATCACCGCCACTGGCGCAATCAGCACCTGGAGCTTGATGGACACGCGACTCAGCATCTTGTCCCCACGCATGGTGAAGCGCACCGCCCCCCTGGGCTTGAAATCAGGTTACCTCATGAAGATGTGGCTTGTCATCGCCATGATCCTGGGGGCCGCAGGCCCCGCGGCAGCTGAGCAAGCCGACATCGTCATGCTCACCGGCAACACCGGCGGGGTGTATTACCCGCTCGGCATCGCCCTCGGAAAAATCTGGGAGCAGGCCATGCCCGGCGCGCGGGTCAACGTGCAGGCCACCCAGGCGTCGGTGGAGAACTTCAACTTGCTGCAGCAGCGCCGCGGCACCTTCGCCTTCGGGCAGGGCGACGTCATGTCGGATGCGGTGAAGGGAAACCCCGAGGCGGGTTTCCCGAATTCACGCGACAGGCTGCGCATGGTGGCGGCGCTCTTTCCCAACTACCTGCACCTGGTCGCACTCAAGAACGCCAAGGTGCGCTCGGTGCAGGACTTGAGGGGCAAGCGCGTGTCGGTGGGCGCGTCCAGGAGCGGCAACGAGCTGAATGCGCGCTGGCTGCTGGGCATCGCCGGCATGAGCTATGCCGACCTGCGGCGCGTGGACTACCTGCCCTACAACGACGCCGTGGCGCTGATGCGCGACGGGCAGCTCGACGCGATCATCGTGTCCGCCGGGCTGGGTGTGAAGGCGGTGACGGAGCTGGCGTTCGCGGTGCCGGTGGACGTCGTGCCGATCGGCCCTGACCTGGTCGCGAAATCCGGCGGCATGTTCTCGCCGGTGGTCATTCCGGCCGGCACCTATGCGGGCCAGACGCAGGACGTGCAGACGGCTGCGCTGATCAACTTTCTCGTCACCCACAGCGACGTGCCCGATGCGATCGTCTACGGTGCGCTGAAGGCCTTGTACGCGCACCTGCCCGAGCTCAAGGCATCGCACCCGGCGGCCAGGGACATCGCCCGCGAGCGTGCGCTTGCGAGCCGGCCCATCGCCTTGCATCCGGGCGCGGAGCGGTACTTCCGCGAGGTCGGGCTGCTGCATTGAGGCGCCGGCATGGACATCTGCCTGAGCCTCGTCGTCGGCGCCTCGCTGCTGGCGCGCCTGCCGTCGCCCATCACCTTGCGCTGGCGGCACAGCGTGGAGCACGTGCTGATCGAGGAGCAGTGGGAGGCGAGCGGGCAGGGCCTGCTGTTGGTGTCCTCGTCGACGGACGGCTTGGGTGCTGGCATAGACGTGCCTGCTGAGGCGAGCGTTGTCGGCGGCCGCTGGACCTTCCGTCCCGCGCTGGCGCCGCAGCGCGAGGTGCAACTTGCGAACTCACGCTTCGCCGCGGGGTATGTGGTGTGCTGGCCGGGCGCATGTGCGCCGCTGTCTGACATTGCTGGCGGGCAGGATCGCGTGGTGAGGATGGCGGTTTGCGCCGCACAGGAGCGTTCGGTGGCAATCAGCGCCGGGAAGGCACGGGGAAACACGTCCGTGCTCAGCTCCCCAGTAGCTCCACGTAGGCGCGGTAGCTGAAGCTGCGGTTCTTCTTCTGCCCGGTCAGTTCGGCCACGATCCCCTGGTCCTCCAGCAGCTTCACAGCCGCAGTGGCGGTAGGGAATGTGGTTTCCAACTTCTGTCGCACCTGATCGATGGTGAAACGTGGCATCACGGGAAGCATCTCGAACAGTCGAAGTGCCACGACGCCGATGCGCGGCGTTTCCAGCAGACGGCGTCGATCAGCATTGACGAGGCTGGCGATCGCAACGATGGCACGCTCGGCTTCGAAGGCCGCAGCTTCCACGGCTTCCAGGAAGAATGCGACCCACGATTCCCAGTCTCCATCGGTACGCACGCCAGACAGCAATCGGTAGTAGTCGCGTTGATGTCGTTTGAGGTATCCGCTGAGGTACATCAGGGGCTCGGGCAGCAGCCCCCATTGTTCGAGCAGGGCTGCGATCAGCAGGCGGCCGATGCGACCGTTGCCGTCCAGGAATGGATGGATGGTTTCGAACTGGACGTGCGCCAAGGCCACTCGCACCAGCGATGGGAGTGTCGAGTCCGTGTCGTGAATGAATCTCTCCAGGTCGGCCAGCAACGCTGGCACGCGCTCGGGAGGTGGGGGCACGAACACCGCCTTGCCCGGCCGTGTGCCCCCGATCCAGTTCTGGGAACGGCGCAGTTCGCCAGGCTGCTTGCCTGAACCGCGTGCGCCGGCGAGCAATAGGCGATGGGCATTGCAAAGCAGGCGCACTGAAATAGGCAGACCGCGCCGGTCATGCAGGTTCTCGCGCACCATGCGGAACGCTCGCAGATAGTTGCTGACCTCTTCGACATCTTCGGTGTTGGCGACGGGCAACCCCGCCTCGTCGTCGAAAAGGTCCGTGAGGGTGGCTTGTGTCCCTTCGATTTGGGAGGTGAGTAGCGCTTCCTTGCGAATGGCGCTGTATAGCAGCCACTCCACCGAAGGCACGAGGCCCGAAACGCCCGATAGCCGCGCAAGCGCCAACTCGGCTGCTCGCGCTCTGGTGTCATAGGAGGAAGATGCCAACACCGGCCGTGAGGGCGGCAGTGGTTGCGGCACGAAAGCGCGCACGGATTCGCCGAGCGTCGTGGTGGTGATGTAGCTTCCGGTGGTGCGCATCGTATGAAAGTCGTCTTGAACAAGCGACGGTCATATTAAAGCATTCTTTAATACGCGGTGAGGCTATGAAAGCGCGCTTGAATACAGCATCACACGTTTGAAACGGCGGCCTTGGCCAGGGGATCGGTTCGATATGGATGAGCTCTGACTCCCCGAGCCAACACATTGGCCTTGCGGCTCCTTGAAAACCGGATGAGGGATTCTCCGGAAGGCACTGGGCGCGCGCAGTCCTAGTCTTGCGCGCAGGCCCCTGCAGTCAGGAATCCGCGTGGATTCGGGGCGCTCTGTTCCCGTCGCAAACCACAAGGCCAAGGAGACACAGATGATGACTCGCACTCTCGCGCATGCAGCGCGGGGCTTCCCCATTCCCGCGCGCGGATCGCGCGCCGGTCGCACGATCCTTCGCACCGTGTTGCGCACGCTCTTGCCCACGCTCGCCGTGGTGCTCATGGGCTCGCAGGCGGCTGCCAACACGTTGACCCAGAACGTGTCGTGGACCATCGACCGGGCGGGCACCACCGCCAAGTACCGGCTGGTGGCCTACGGCGATTCGATCTACGCCGGCTACAACACCTCCATCACCAGCGCGGCCAAGTACTCGGCGCCGACCGTGGATGCCGAATACCTGTCTGCGCTGTGGAATGCCGACATCGAGAGCGTGCGCCGGGCCAAGTCGGGCGCCGTGGCCTCGGACGTCTACAACAACAAGATCGTGGCCGAGAAGTCGTACATGCAGGCGAGTTCGACCCGCGTGGTCACCTTCGAGATGTGCGGCAACGACGGCCTGCAGGCGCGCTCGGCGTTCAAGAGCCAGACGGGCACCTGCGATTACTCCGGCATCAACACCGCGATCAGCAACTGCAAGACCTACGTGGCCGCCGCGATGGACTTCATCAACGCCAACGCCTACGCCGGCACCAAGGTGAAGATCGTCTCCAACCTGCACTACCCCGGCTACGCGGCCGACAACGTGCAGAGCTCGTGCAAGGACGCCGGCACCGGCCAGACCGTGAACATGCAGACCTTGTTCCTGCCGAAGATCGCCACCATGAACTACTGGATGTGCGAGTACGCGCGGCAAAAGGGCTTCCAGTGCACGGACAATTTCGCGCAGTACATGGGCGCCGACTACGACAGCAACGGCGACGGGCAGGTCGATTCCGACGCGCTGCGTTACGTGGCGGGTGAAAGCGAATCGAGCTACGTGAACCGCATCAGCGTCACGCTGCGCCCGACCATCCGCGACGCCAACACGCACTTCGTCTCGGCCAGCACCAGCTACGACTACATCCAGTCGGACGACACCCATCCGACCTACACCGGCGGCACGGTGACGGCGGGTCTCTTCGGTGGCACCACCGGCTCCGGCGCGCCGCGCTACACCAGCTTCACCGGCGGCAAGAGCCCCATCTGGAACCAGTACGGGCACGAGCGCATGGGATGGGCGGTGTCGGTCTCGAACCCGGCGACACCGTAAGGACCGGGGCGCTTGTTCCATGGACGGGCCGCGTCGTTCTGGCCCCCCGCCACGCAAGGCCGACGAGGGCCCGGCGTGGCGTCCGTCCGTGGGCTACCTGGTCGTCGCGGTGGGCATCGTGGCTGCCGGGGTGGCGTATGGGTGGAGGGCGTCGTCATCCACGCCTGTGGCTGTTGATGCGGCACATGCCGTTGCTCCCGCCGCGGTGAGCAGTCCGTCGCCAACCGTGCCCTTGCAGGCCGTGGCAGCGACGAGCGACACGGCTCCGAGCGCGCCGCTGCGCCTGGCAGCCGCGGCCAGCGCCCCGTCGCCCGCCTCGACACAACGCATCCCGCGCACGCGCGACCCGAACGGCGACCAGACGCCCGACATCACCGACTACATCAACGACGGCGAGAAACCGACCATGGCCGAGGTGATCAACCGCCTGCACCAGGCCGGCGTCCATACGGGACTCGGCGCGTTCTCGCCACCGGGCACGCGCCCGCCGCTGATCGGGCTCGCGGTGCCGGAGGACTTCGTGCTACCGGAAGGCTACGTGCGCCACTACCAGGCCACCGATGACGGCCAGCGCATCGAGCCCATCCTGATGTTCTCGCCGGACCACCAATTCTTCGATGCGGCGCACCGGCCGATCACCATCCCGCGGGACCGTGTCGTGCCACCGGAGCTCGCGCCACCCGGCATGCCGATCCGGCGCATCGTGGTGCCGGCGCCCACCGACGCTGGAGGGCCCGGGCGCTGAATACCACCGGCTTGTCGTCACGTCCTGCCGTCCGCATGGCGGTGGGCATCGTCGCCAGCGCCTTGCTGTCTTGGCTGTACGCGCGAGGCGATGCGGCGTGGGTGCTTGGTTTCGTGGCGTTGGTGCCATGGCTGCGTGTGCTCGATGCCAACCGCACGCTTGGCGGGGCGCTGCTCGGCGCGTGGGCGATGTCGGTGGCCTTCACGCTGGCAGTCTTCGCCTGGTTCGGCACGGCGATCGGCCACTACACGCATGCGGGCGAGGTCGCCGGCCTGTCGGTGCTGGTGATCGCCTCGCCGCTGTTCCAGCCGCAGTTCCTCGTCTTCGCGCTGGTGCGCCACGCCGCCGGGCGCCACCACGGGCCCGCCTTGCGCGCATTCGCGGCCGCCGCGGCCTGGGTGGCGACGGAGTGGCTGGTGCCCAGGCTGCTCGGCGACACACTGGGCCATGGGCTGTATCCATCCAGGCTCTTGCGACAGGCGGCCGATGTCGGCGGTGCAGCCGGCCTCACCTTCTTGCTGCTGATCGCGAACGAAGCTGCGACAGCGGCCCTCGCTCGACGCCACGACGGCTTGCGCGCGATGGTGAAGCCACTGTCGCTTGCCGCACTGGTGCCGGTGCTGCTCGCGGGCTACGGCCTCGCCGTGCTCCCTGCCGCCACGCGCGCGCCCGCCGGCAAGCCGCTGCGCATGGGCCTCGTGCAATCGAACATCATCGACTACGAGCGCCTGCGCCGCGAGAAGGGCGCGGGCCAGGTCGTGCGCGACGTGCTCGACACGCACTACGCGATGAGCTACGACGCCGTCGAACGGCAGCATGCCGATGCGGTGCTGTGGTCCGAGACGGTGTACCCCACGACCTTCGGCCACCCCAAGAGCGAGGCCGGCGCCGAGCTTGACCGCGAGATCCAGGGCATCGTCGACGCCGCCGGCGTGCCCTTCGTCTTCGGCACCTACGACCGCGACGCGGCGGGCGAATACAACGCAGCCGCCTTCGTCGCGCCCGGCAAAGGGCTGATCGGCTTCTATCGCAAGACGCGGCTCTTCCCGCTCACCGAATACGTGCCCGCGTGGCTCGACAGCCAGACGCTGCGGCGCTGGCTGCCGTGGGCCGGAAACTGGCGACCGGGCACGGGCGCGCGCGTGTTCCCGCTGCGGCTGGCCGATGGCCGCGAGATCCCGGTGCTGCCGCTGATCTGCCTGGACGACATGGACACGGGCCTGGCCATCGACGGCGCGCTCCTGGGCGCGCAGGCCATCCTGACCATGTCCAACGATGCCTGGTTCACCGACGCCGCGCAGGGCGCCGAGCTGCACCAGGCGGCCGCGGCGTTTCGCAGCATCGAGACGCGGCTGCCGCAGTTTCGCGTCACCACCAACGGCTACAGCGCCGTGATCGATGCGACCGGCAGCGTGATCGCTGCGACACGCATGGGCGAACGCACGCTGGTGATCGGCGACGTGCCCGTGCAGGAGCCGCCACGCACGCTGATGGTGGCGTGGGGCGATTGGGTCGGCCGCGCGGGGGCGGCGTTCGTGTTGCTGCTGGCGGTGGCGGCGGCTTGGCGCATGTGGCGCGACCGGATGGCGGGGCGACCGCATGCATCGGGCAATGAGGCGGCCTTGCCTGCCGACGTTGCCGTGCTGCCGCCTGCGGCGCGTCTGGCTGCCGGCGCGCTGCGCGTGTTCTCACGCGGGAGCCTGTTGTGGATGGGTGCTGCAGTGCTGCTGGGCGACAGCGCCTTGCAGACCAACACGCTCGCGCAGATCCGCACCTTCGCAGCGCTCTTCGTCGCGCCCGAGGCCGCGGCCTGGTGTGTGCTGCTGGCCTTTGCCGCACGGGCCTCGATCGATCAAGGCATGCTGGTGCTGACGCGCGGCACGCGGCGCATGGAGCTTGCGCTGCACGACATTGCCGCCGTCGATCCGTGGCGCTTGCCCATCCCCGGCCCTGGCGTGTCGCTGCGGCTGAGGTCAGGCGCACGGTGGCGGTATGGCTTGGCGCACGCAGATCCGCAGGGCTTGTCCGAGGCGCTGGGTTCACCCGGTGCCGCGCCGACCGACGCGGGCATGCTGTCGCGCGCGAGAACGTATGCGCAGGCCCGCACGTCCATCACGCGCTGGCGTCTGAACCAGCCGCTGGCCAAGTTCGTCCTCTTACCGTTGGCACTCGCCATTCCGGCGTTCCGGCTCCACCAGCACATCGCCTACGGCAACACCTTCGGCGAGTACTACACCTTCGGCCTCACGGCCTACCTCACCACCTTCGCACTCTGGTGGGCCGCCTGGGCGATCGGCGTGGTGCTGTGCGCCGCGGCGCTGCGGGCGATGATCGAAGGAGGCACCTTGATGGCCGTGATGCTGCGGCCGGCGCAAGCCTTCGAGGCCAGGCGATGGCTGGAGTGGATCGGCCTTGCAGCGCTGTATTTCGGGTTGCCGGGGTGGCTCGTGGTGCAGGTGTTGGCGAGGTGAGCCCGCAAGGCCTTGCGAACCGTCATGCCGGAGCAAGCCCCCCAAACCACCAGGACGCCGTCACCCCGCCATCCATCAGGAAGTCGCTGCCGGTGATGGGTCCGGCGTCGCGGCCCATCAACAGTGCCGCGATCGCGTTGTCTTCACGCAAGCCGGCCAGCAGCACCCGCTTGCCGAAGCCCACGCGCCTGGCCGTCGCCTGACCGACGGACCCAGGTCCGATGACAACGACAACGTCTTCATGCGGTGCTCCTGAGGTGAGGCTCTGAGCCGGCGCGAAACCGCCCGTGCGACTTCGGTTGACGGGTGGTGGCAGCGTTCGGGCGTCCCGCGGGTGGCGGGCCCGGCTCCTGTTCAAGGCAGGTGCTGCGGCTTCTAATGCTTCTGTAAGCAAACTATCGAATTGGAGGCGATCGAGGGTATACCCATATTTTCTCGCCGATGAATGTTCATCAACATAACTAAAACCTCGGTGTCACGAGGAAGGAGACTCTTCGATGAACGTTCCGTTCCGCATGCGCGTCCTCGCGTTGGGCTGCGTCGCGATGTTGTCCAGTTGCGGGGGCAGCTTCGACGATCAAACCTTGCCGCAGCTGCCGGCGGCCACCGGTGCAGCCATTGCCTCTTGCACCGACCTTGCCAGCCGGTTCACCTTCGCCAACACGCAGATTGCCTCGGCAAGCGCGGTGGCGGCCGGCGCCTTGACGGTCGCGGGCACGCCGGTCGCGGCGCACTGCCTGGTGCAGGGAACGATGTACTCGCGCACGAGTGCAATCGACGGCCAGTCCTACGCCATCGGCTTCGAGATGCGGCTTCCGAATGCATGGAACGGGCGCTTCTTCTACCAGGGCAATGGCGGCATCGACGGCAATGTGGTCCCGGCCACGGGTGGGGTGAACGGCGGCCCGGGCCTCACGAATGCGCTGCAGATGGGCTTTGCCGTCATCAGCTCTGATGCCGGGCACAGCGCGTCGCAGAACCCGGCGTTCGGGGTGGACCCGCAGGCCCGGCTCGATTACGGCTACCAGGCGGCCGCGAAGCTCACGCCGATGGCGAAGGGACTGATCGCGAGTGCCTACGGCAAGGGGCCCGACCGTTCGTACTTCGGCGGCTGCTCGAACGGTGGGCGCCACACCTTCGTCGCGATGACACGCATGCCCGACCAGTACGACGGCTACCTCGCCGGTTCACCGGGTTACCGCTTGCCGCTCGCGGCCGTCGCCAACATGTTCGGCGCCAAGCAGTACGCCAGCGCCGCGACCAACCCGGCCGATCTCGGCACGGCGTTCACGCAGGCAGAACGCGCGACAGTCTCGGCCGCGGTGCTCGCGAAGTGCGATGCGCTCGACGGCGCGACCGACGGCCTTGTGCAAGACACCAAGGCATGCCAGCAGGCCTTCGACCTTCAGCGCGACGTGCCGACCTGCCCTGGTGCACGCGATGGCAGCTGCCTCTCCGCGGCGCAGAAGACGGCGATTGCGCCGATCTTCTCGGGCGCGGTCGACGGCAGCGGCAAGAAGTTCTACGCGAGCTTTCCGTACGACAGCGGCCATGGCGGCGGCGACGTGCCGTTCTGGGAGTTCATCGCACCGCTGGTGCTGGACTCGGGCGGCGTGGGCCTCATCTGGGGCGTGCCGCCGGCGGACCCCGCCACCTTCAACGGCCCTGCGTTCGCACTCGGCACCTCGATCGACGCGATGCTGGCATCAGTGGCTGCCACCAACAGCACCTACACCGAGTCGGCGCTGTCGTTCATGCTGCCCGTCCAGCCGACCCAATTGCAGACGCTGAAGAACCGCGGCGCCAAGGTCATGGTCTATCACGGCGTGAGCGACAGCATCTTCTCGGTGGACGACACCACCGCCTGGTACGAAGGCCTGCAAGCCAACAACGGCGGCGACGCCAGCAACTTCGCGCGCTTCTTCCGCGTGCCCGGCATGAACCACTGCGCCGGTGGGCCCTCCACCGATCAGTTCGACATGCTGACCGCGCTCGTCAATTGGGTCGAGAAGGGCCAGGCGCCGGACAGCGTGACCGCCAGTGCGCGCGGCCCCGGCAATGCGGCCGGCGCGAACGCCGACGTGCTGCCCGGCTGGTCGGCCAGTCGCACCCGTCCGCTGTGTCCGTATCCGAAGGTCGCGCGACTGAAGGCGGGCGCCACCGACCTGGAGGCGGCGACAAGCTTCGAATGCCGCTAGCGAAAAGCGCGGGCTGGCTGCGTGCCGTGCGAGGCACGCGCGAGTCCCGTGCTGCTGCCCATGTGACGAACAAGGATCGCGTAGACCTTCCCGGTGTAGAAGATCAGCTCGGCGCGGTCATTCCGCCTCGATGCCAGCGGCCTTGATGACCAGGCCCCACTTCTGCGACTCTGTCACCTGGAACTTCGCGAGCTCGTCCGGCGTGGTCGTCCATGCGTCGGAACCGGTGCCCTCGTAGAAGCTCCTGGCCGCGGCGCTCTTCGTGCCTTTGACAAGCAGCTCGCGCAAGCGGTTGACCAGCGGCGCGGGTGTGCCGGCGGGAACGTAGGCGGCGAACCAGTAGCCCATGTCGTAGCCCTTCACGCCGGCTTCATCGATCGTCGGCACCTCGGGCAGCATCGGGATGCGCCGCGTGGTCGACACGCCGAGCGCGCGCAGCTTGCCGCCCTTGATCTGAGGCACGCCGGTCGCGGTGTCGGTGATCATGAAGTCGATCTGGCCGCCGAGCAGGTCGGTGAGTGCGTTCGGGTTGCTCTTGTACGGCACGTGCAGGATGTCCGTGTGCGTGAGCTGCTTGAACATCTCGCCCGCCACGCGGCTGGACGAGCTGCCGCTGCCGAAGGTGAGCTTGCCCGGGTCCTTCTTCGCTTTCGCCACGAGATCGGCCACGCTCTTGTAGGGCGACTCCGCCTTCACGACCAGCACCTGGCCGCCCTTGCCGAGGCCGGTGACCGGCGCGAAATCCTTCACCGGGTCATAGGGAAGCTTCTTGTACAGGTGCTCGTTCGCGGCCTGCGTCGTGTTGGTGGTGATCAGCACGGTGTAGCCGTCGGCGGCGGCCTTGGCAGCCGCCTGCGCGGCCATCATGCCGCTTGCGCCTGCCTTGTTGTCGACGATGACGGCCTGCTTCGTCTCCTGCGTGATCGACGTGCCCAGCGCACGGGCGAGCTGGTCGGTGGCGCTGCCGGCCGCGAACGGCACGATGAAGGTGACGGGCTTGGCGGGATAGGTCTGCGCCGCGGCCGGGCCGGCGAGGGACGTCATGGCGACCGTGGCAACGACGGCCGCGACAAGCTGGCGTCGAATGAATCCTGGGGAAGGGGAGCGGGTCATGTTCTGTCTCCTGGACAAGCGGTGAGGTGTTTTGGAATCGTGATGACGGCTAGCTGCCGGCGAGGCAGTCCGCCAGCGCGCAAGGGATCGTGATCGGGAGGTCGAGCAGCAGGAACGACAGCGCCTTGCCGTGGCTGTCGAGGTTGAGCGCGTCGTTGACGCCGCCATCGAGCACGTCGTCGAGCACGAAGTTCATCGCGTGCAGCTGCGGCAGAAGATGGCGCGTGACGCGGCTTGGACGGCGGTGCGCGAACTGGCGCATCACGGCGTCTTCGGTCAGCTGCGCCACGAGGCTGTCCCACAAGCGCGGGTCCCAGGCGATGACGCTGATGTTCGACCGGTTGCCCTTGTCGCCGGTGCGGCCGTGGGCGGCGCGGTGCAGCGCGACGGTGAGCGTGGTGGTCATGGGCGCTTGCGTGCTGCACGTCATTTGAAGGACATCATGTCGTGCGAGGTCGGCACGTGCTCGCGCGGGACGGTGCACGACACCGTCCCCAGGCGCGGCCGCACGCTCGCGCGCACGCCCCCGCCGCCGGCCGGACCGCAGGTGTACAGCGCAGTCACCTCGCGACCGAGCCGCTCTGCCGCGGCGCGGTCGGCGTGGTTGAGCGCCACGCGCAGGCGCACGTCGCGTGCCTCGCCCGGTGGCATCTGCGCGAGCCAGCGGCCGGCGTCATCGGCCAGCACGCTGGTCACGCCGATCAGGTCGACGCGCAGCGGCCCGAGCCCCTGCAGCCGTTCACGCAGCACGTCGGCGGCCAGGCGCGCCCGCGCCTCGGCCCGTGCACCGGCATAGGAGATCTCGCCTTCGGCCAACCAGCCGCTTTCATGGCACACGTTGACCTTCAACTCGGCCGGCCGCGCATGCCCGCGCACGCCGGCCAGGCGCACGCGGTCGGGGCCAAGCTCGGTGACCGTGGCTTCGCTGATATCAGCCACGACATCGGGTGTCAGGTAGGCCCGCGGGTCATGGACTTCATAGAGCAGCTGCTCCTTGACGGTGTGCGCGTCGATGCGGCCGCCGCTGCCCCGCGGCTTGGTGATGACGCAGTGCCCGTCGGCATCGATCTCCGCGATGGGGTAGCCCAGGCGAGCGAGGCCGGGCACGTCCTTGTAGCCCGGGTCGGCGTAGTAGCCGCCGCTCACCTGGGCGCCGCACTCGAGCAGGTGGCCGGCCATGGTGGCGCGGCCGAGCCGGTCCCAGTCGTCGCGCGCCCAGCCGAAGTGGGCGAGCGCCGGGCCGACGGTGAGGGACGGATCGGCCACCCGTCCGCAGACGACGATGTCGGCGCCATCGACGAGTGCGTCGGCAATGGCCTCGGCGCCGATGTAGGCGTTGGCGCTGACGACCTTGAGTGATTGGATGGCCTGGCCGATGGCGGCGTCCAGCAAGCCGCGGTGCGGCTCGCCGCTCAGGTCGTCGCCGTGAACGACGGCGACGCGCGGAACGCGCAGCCCCAGCTCGTGGGCGAGTGCCGCGATACGACGCGCCGCGCCCGCCGGGTTGGCGGCGCCGAAGTTGCTGACGATGCGCACCCCCGAGGCGAGGCAGCGTGCCAGCACCGGGCGCAGCAGGTCGTCGAGCAGCGGCTCGTAGCCCGCATCCGGGTTGTCGCGCCGCGCCAGCTGCGCCAGCGCGAGCGTGCGCTCGGCCAAGGTCTCGAAGATCAGCACGGCGGGGCCGCCGGCCGCGATCAGCGCATCGACCACCGGCCCGGCGGCGTCCGTGCGGTCACCTGAAAACCCGGCTGCACAACCGACGCGCAAGACTGCTTCGCGCTGCATGGTGTCCTCTTGAACCTGCGAATGCCGGTTCCATGCAGCGAATGTAGGCAGCATGATCTATTCTGTGAATTCGGAAATCAGGATGAGTTGATCGGTAATGCAAATGAATCTCTCGACCCGGCAGCTGAAGGCGTTTCTCGTCCTGGCCGAGCAGCGCAGCTTCACGCGTGCCGCCGTGCTCACGCACCTGTCCCAGCCGGCCTTCAGCGCATTGATCCGCTCACTCGAGGACGCCCTGGGGCAGCGGCTTTTCGACCGCAGTACGCGGCATGTCGAGCTGAGCACCGAAGGCCGGGCGTTCGAAGTCGCGGCGCGCCGCGTGCTCGCCGAATTCGATGGCGCCGTCGCAGGCGCCAAGGACTACGCGGCGCGGCGGCGCGGCCGTGTGTCCATCGCGCTGCTGCCGTCGCTTGCGGCCGGCTGGCTGCCGGCGGTGCTGGCGCAGTTTCGGGCGGCGTATCCGGGCATCGAGCTCGACGTGACCGACGTGTTGTCCGAAGCCTGTCTCGAGCAGGTGCGCAACGGCAAGGCTGACTTCGCCATCGCCGCCACGCGGGCCGAGACGCCGGAGCTTCGCGCAGAGCTGTTCTGCACCGACGGCTTCCACCTCGTGTGTCCCAAGGGGCACCCGCTGGCCAAGGCGACCGAGCTTCGCGCCCGCGACTTCGCGGCTTTCCCGTTCATCCATCTCTCGCGCACGAGTAGCGTGCGCCAGTACCTGGACGCCGCCATCCACCCCTTGCAGATGAACACCCTGATGGAGGTCGACCAGCTCGCCACCGTCATGGGCATGGTTCGGGCGGGACTCGGCATCAGCGTGGTGCCGTCGCTCACCCTGTTCCACTTCCAGCATCCGGAGATCGTGACGCGCAGGCTTGGCTGGACCGGGCTGACACGCAAGATCTATCTGGTCCGGCGCCGTGACCGCAGCTTGTCGCTGGCGGCGCAGAGCCTGCATGACCTGGTCGTGCAACGCAAGCCGACGCCGGATGCCGCCAAGGTCCGCGCGCCGCGCAAGCCGACAAGCACCGACGGCGGCCAGGCGCAGCGCCGCCGCGGGACATAGCCAGTGGGGCTACTCGCGCGATGCGTACCCGGGCCGCAAGCGCACCTTCGTCGCCAGCCCCGAGGGATCGAACAGCACCACCAGTTCGGTCGCGGCGCGCGTCGTCTTGTCGGCGCCGGGCCAGCGGTAGACCCACACTTCGTAGCCGCTGTCGAAGGGGATGACGATGGCCTCGCCGAGCGCGGCCAACACATCTGCCTTGTGGCTCTTGCCGACGGCGATCGTGGCCATGGCGGCCTGCGGTGCCACAGGCTGACCGGTCGGCGTGTGCACGAAGCCGCGGCCGTCCGAGGGTGGATCGAACATGCCCGTCCCGGCGCAGCCAGCCACGCACAGGCAGGCCAGGCAAGCCGCGGCGCAGGTGGCGCGTCTCATGGGCGGTCGTCCATGTACTCGAACTCCACCCGGGTGTCATCGGGCCAGCTGTGGTCGCCCAGCGGAAGGAAGTAGGTGCGATCGAGCAGCACCTCGCAATCGCAATAGGGCAAGTCCGACTTCAATCCCGGGTCGTCGCTGGCCATCGCGTACAGCTGGTCGATGGGCAGCACTTCGCGACGGTCGCCGTGCACCAGCGTCACGCTGAACAGCGGCCGATCGGCGAAGTACAGGTACTTGGCCTGCGTGCGTTCGCAATAGCGCTTCTTGTCGGTGAAGAGGTCGGCAATGCGGCCGATGGGGCCGTTGTTGGACACCAGGTCCGCCTCCAGGCCCACCATGCATTCGAGCCGCAGGTCGCCCAGCCGCCGCGTATTCGGTGGCAACCCGGGCGTGCGGATCTCGGTGCGCCACGTCATGCTCAGGCGTTTGCGATTGGGCATGACCACGGCGTTTTCCTGCAGCGCCTTGGCGTCTCGCGCCAGCACGAAGCTGTGGTCGGGCGCGATGGGCACCCGGTAGTC
Organism: uncultured Comamonadaceae bacterium; assembly: GCA_966211955.1. Classification (GTDB taxonomy): domain Bacteria; phylum Pseudomonadota; class Gammaproteobacteria; order Burkholderiales; family Burkholderiaceae_C; genus Albitalea. Next base: position 222,576 of record CBIHOF010000002.1, read on the forward strand.
GAAGCTGGTGCCGATGACCTCCAGGACGATGTGGTCCATGTCGGTCCCCGGCTTGCGCGGCAGCAGCTTGAAGCGAAGCGTGGCATCGGGTGCGATGGCGCCGCGCGCCCGCTCGAAATAGTCCATGCCCTGGATCATCTTTCGATAGGACTTCTCGACCGGCTCGCTCGACGCCCCGGTGACGGTGACTTGCGGCAATGCCGTCTTCGGCTTCTCCTGCGCGCACAGGGCGCTGCAGCCTGCGAGCAGGGTGACGAACAGCGCGGCCGGCAGCGCGCGACGAAGCGTGCGGAACTGAGAACGGTTGCCAGCCGTGCTCATCCGCCGCCGCCCTAGGACTTGTTCAAGGCCACCGCGGCCCGGATGAGCGCCTTCAACGCCTTCTCATCCACCTTGTCGCCTTCCTTGAAATCGATGGCCCGCCGCGTGTTTCCTTCGAGGCTCGAATTGAAGAGACCGGCAGGGTCCGCCAGGGACGCTCCCTTGGCGAAGGTCATCTTTACGACCTTCTTGTAGCTTTCCCCGGTGCAGATCAACCCGGCATGCGACCACACGGGGTTGCTCCACTTCCATTCCTCGATCACTTCCGGGTCCGCCGATTTGATGAGGGCACGAATGCGAGACAACATCTCGCCCCGCCAATCGCCGAGCTGCGCGATTCTCCGGTCGATCAGCGCTGGGGCGGTGTCGGTGTTCACGGACGTGGTCTTGGTCATTGCTGCTGCCTCAGCCGCGCGCCTGGATCATCTTCCACCCGTTGCCCGACGGGTCGCGAAAGCCCGCGTCCACCGTGCCGTAGCGGTCCTCGGGGTCCTGCGTGAACTCCACGCCGCGCTCACGCATGCGGTCCCAGGCTGCGCGGCAGTTGTCCACCTGCAGCACGAGCGGCGGCATCGCGCCCTTGGCCACGATCGCGCGCACCGACTGCGCGGTGGCTTCATCGAGCACCGGTGCCCCCGGCGTGAACAGCCCGAGCTGGAATGAGGGCTGGTCCGGGTGCTGGACCGTGAGCCAGCGATAGTCTCCATTGCGCACATCCGTGTGGACGCGGAACCCGAGTTTGTCGACATAGAACGCGAGCGCTTCGTCTTGATCTCGCACGTACAAACCAACCACCTGAATACCTTGGATCATGGGACCTCCTGTTGATCGGGGCCATTTATACCGTCGGCTATCCGGCGCCGCTTCTCCGAAACTGCGGTCTTGAGATCGGGCCGATGCGCGGCACTGACGATGCAGGCGGGCACACGGTCGAGCTCGTGCGCGGCGCCCCGGTGGCGTGCGCGCACCGCACCCGGGTTCTCGCCGGTGATGTCGCGAAAGGTGCGGCCGAAAGTGCCCAGGCTGCCCCAGCCGGTCTGGAAGGCGATGTCGGTGATGGGCAGGTCGGTGTCGCGCAGCAGCGCGGTGGCCCGCTCGATGCGCCGCGTGAGCAGGTAGCGGTGGGGCGGCACGCCGAAGGCCTGCTTGAACGATCGCGCGAAGTGCGCCTCGGAAACGCCGCTCACGCTCGCCAGCCGCGGCACGGGCCAGGCTTCGTGCGAGGCGGCGTCCATGCGGTCCTTTGCGCGCAGAAGGCGGCGCAGCAACTCGGGGTCTTGGCTGAGAGGGTCTGTGTTCATGTCACCGTTGAGGCTCGTCCCTCCGACGGCGGACGTACCAGTGCGGAGGGGGACCTGGGTGCTTGGCACGCAGGATCCACGGTACGCGATTCTCGACCAGGCTGTGTTTGACCCGACACGCTGGCGAGGACATCGCGGCGCCTCCCGGATCGTTCACTGCGGATCGATGAAAGACTTACTTCTTCATCGTCGCCTGGATCGCCATCAGCTTGTCGCTTGCCAGGCGCGGCTCCTTCTTGAGCTGTCGTACTTCGCTGGACAGGATGATCTCCGTGTCGGACAGCACCGGCTTGGCATCCAACACCTGCTCGACATCGCGTACGCTGCGATGGAAGTCGGTCGCGTCGGCCGACACCTTGATGCGGCGTGCGGCCGCAGGGCCGATGGTGTCGTTGACGGTTGCCTGCAGGACCACACTGTTGACACCGATCGCGTACTGCCCAAAGTCCGCGGAAGGCAGCGTCAATTGACGCTTGTCCTCGGGCAAGTCCTGCCACGCCTGGGCGGCCCGCCCGAGATCTAGCAGCGCCTCGCGGTTGGATGGCTTGGCCGCGAGCTGCTGAAGTCGCGGGGCACTCAGCGAGAAAGGCTTGAACCGCAAGACCGTGTCTGTCTTGTCGGCGGTGGCGGCGACGAGTTCCGGGTTGGCCGCGAAGAGCTCGTCGAGCGTGACGTCCAGCGTGCGATAGACCAGTACGACAGGCGCCTTGCTGCTCAGCTTGCAACCCACGATCTCGATGGACTTCGCCGGCGGAGGCGTGAGGCCAGCCACGATGCGCGCCTTCTCCTTGGTTGGCGGATGCATCAGCAGCTGCAGGTCGGCGTCGGTGGTATCGCAGCTGACCTTGCAGTCCAGTTCGCCACGCGCGTTGGAGGCGTTCGGACACGAGGCGCCTTTGTAGTCTGCTGCCACGCGCTTGACCACGAAGCCGCCGACCTCGGCAAAGGGCTTGCCGAGCTGGTCTGCCACCTTGTCGCGCAGCCGCACGCTGACCTTGATGGAGACGGTTTCCGTCGCCGCTGCAACGCTGCTGCCAAGCAGCCATGCGGCAATGACGGGAACGAAGGGGATGCACTTCATGAGGAAGCTCCTTGCGGTTTGGCCCACTTCAGCAGCAGGCCGCCGAACACCACCATGCCGATGAATAGCACGGCCTTCTGCAGGGGCGTGGCCCAGACCCAGAAGTTGAACCAGCGACGCGGCTGCACGCGGCACACGCCGTCGTCCAGGCCCTTGTCGAACACGGCGAAGGCCTTGAGATTGATCGGCGACAAGCTCGCCTGGTCCTGGTTGTCCGGCTTCAGGCGCACTCGGAACCGATAGCTGAACTCGGGCCGCAAGTCCCGCAGCACGATCTGCACCTGATGGCGCAGCGCCTGCGTGCCCGAGTCTTCGCACAGCGAGCCGGGACAACTCAGGCCGGTCATCGGATGGAAGGCGAGGTCGTCGGGCTCGACGATCATCCCTTGTCGATAGGGCTCGTCGAATAGGATGGTGTTGATGAGTGCGTCATGCCCCTCGAACATCAGAGGCACGCTCTTGGGCATGGCCCCCGCGATGCGCGCTGTCACCAGCACCTGGCCAGTGCTGCCCATGCGCTTGTCGAGCACGAAGACACAGCCACCCAGGAAACTGTCGACCAGTTCCTTGATCTGCGTGTTGGCGAAGACGATGAAGAGGGGCACGGTCGCGAGAATTGCGAGGCCGCTCGCCGAACGGGTCAGCGGCCCTGTCCAGGCAAGGACGGTTTCGAAGAAGCTCGGTGGCTTCTCGGAAGAGAAGCTCTGCGGATCCTCGTCGGATGAGGTTTCATCCGGAATACGCTGGAGATTGTCTTGGCTCATGGCACCTGTCCTCGAACGCTGACTTTCCGATCGGGATTCAAGCGCTTCGTCGGTGTCCGTGCATCACCTGTGTTGAGGAGAACGCCACGCGGCCGAGGTTCGTCAACCTGCGCCCGGACAGGCAGCTCAGGAAACCCTCCGCCTGCGCCCGCGCGGAGGGCAATGCGCTGCGTCACTCGAGCGCGAGCTGCCGGTCGGCGCGCACCACACGTCCGCCCCGTAGCGTGAAGGCCGGCTGGTCATGCGTGCCACGCCAGCGACACACCCACACCTGCGGATGACCAGACATTTCGTCAGGCCGACCCATCCATCGCAGCAGCAGCGCCGCTCGACGAGGCCTCTTGGCGCCTGCCGCGGTTTGCTCCAATCGTCGAGAAGGCTTCGACAAGCTCGGCCCGAACGGTGATCAACCAGAGGCTTCGGCAAGCCGCCGCACGCGAATCTCGCACCAAGACCGGGAGCTAGACCGCCACTGACGGATCTTCAACTCGCTGTGCGAGCAATTCGCCAATGTCCAGCGCCTCCACCGGCCGGCTGAACAGGTAACCCTGCGCTGCATCGCAGCCCTGTGCGGCCAGCATGCGGCGCTGCTCTTCCGTCTCCACGCCTTCGGCCACCACCGTCAGCTCCAGGCTGTGTGCAAGCGAGATGATGGCCAGTGCAATCGTCGCGTCGTCCTTGCTGTGCGGCAGGTCTTTCACGAAGGTGCGGTCGATCTTCAGCTTGTTGATCGGCAGGCGCTTGAGGTAGGCGAGCGAGGACAGCCCAGTGCCGAAGTCGTCCACCGCCACGCGGATGCCCATCGCGCCGAGCGATGCGATCTGGGCGACGTTGGACTCGATGTCTTCCACCATCGAGTGTTCGGTGATCTCGATTTCCAGCATGCGTGGGTCGGCGCCCGACAGGGCGAGCGCCGCATCCACCTGCTGCTTCACGCCGCGGCGGATCTGCCTGGCCGACACGTTCACCGCGACGAAGATGTCGGCGTGGCCGGCGTCGGCCCAGGCCTTGATCTGCAGGCAGGCCTGGTGCAGCACCCACTGGCCGATCTCCACGATCACGCCGCTCTTCTCGGCCAGCGGGATGAACTCCGCCGGCGACACGGCACCCAGCTCGGGATGCTGCCAGCGCAGCAGCGCCTCCACGCCTTCCAGCCGGCGCGTCGCGAGGTTGACGATTGGTTGGTACACCAACCGCAGCTCACCGCGCTCGACCGCGCGCCGCAGGTCGGCGTCCAGCCGCAGGCGGGCGCTCGCGCGCTGCTCCATGCGGGCTTCGTAGACCGAGAACGTGTTCTTGCCCTTGCCCTTGGCGTCGTACATCGCGGTGTCGGCGGCACGCAGCAGGCTTTCGGCATCGGTTGCGTCCGAGGGGAAGTGGGCCAGCCCGATGCTGCCGCTCGTGCGCACCTCGTGTCCTGCGATGACCAGCGTCTCCTGCAACGCGCGCATGGCAGCGTTGCCCAGCACCTCCAGGTGCATGCGGCCGCTCACGCGCGGCGCGAGGATGACGAACTCGTCGCCGCCGAAGCGGCATGCGATGTCGGCCGGGCGCATGTGCTGCGTGAGGCGTTGAGCGATGGCGCGCAGCAGTTCGTCGCCCACGGCATGGCCCAGCGTGTCGTTGACGATCTTGAAATCGTCCAGGTCCAGGAGCAGCAGGGCGAAACCCTCGCTCGTGCGGCCGACCGTGGCGATCAATCGTGCGATCTGCTCGTTGGCCGCGTGCCGGTTGGGCAGGCCGGTCACGGGGTCGTAGTAGGCGAGATAGTCGAGCCGGCCCTCGGTGGCGTCCACGTCGTGGCGAATGCGCGCCACCAGCAAGAAGGCCAGCGCGAAGGCGGCAGCCGACGCGAGCACGGTGATGGCGACGTGCATCACCACGCGCTCGTACAGCGAACCGAGATCGGCCACGAGATGCAGCGCGCCCACCTCCCGGTGGCCTTCGTGCACCGACTGCCTCACCAGCAGCTTGTTGCGAACGAAAGCGTGTGACTGGTCCGAAGGCAACGGGTACAGCGCATCCATCGGAATCAGGCGGGCATCGGGCGCGGCGTAGGTGGCGAGCACATGGCCCTGCGTGTCGCGCAGCTCGGCATGCAGGATGGGGGCAGAGGCCTGCAGGCCGGCGAGCGTCTGCGCCGCCGCCTTCGCATCGTCGAAGATGATCGCGGCCGAGGTGTTCTCCGCGATGATGCGTGCCTGCACCGTCACGTCGTCCACCATGGCGGCGCGCTGCGAGAAGTACACGTAGGCGTCGAAGATGAGCCCGGCCACCAGCAGCGCGAGGCCCGAACTCATGATGAGCGCGCGCGACAGCCGGCTGCCCAGGCGCTGGCCCTGGCGCACGCGGAAGGGGTCGGTGCGGCGCTCGGTCATGGTCATTCGCGCACCGTCTTCGCCAGGCGCAGCAGCTTCGAGCTCAGCTGCACGCGCGCCTGCCTCACCGGCTGCAGGTTCACCTCGAAGACGAACTTCGTGCCCGCGCGCATGAGCACGATGCCCGCCGCGTCATGCGGCACCTGCTCGTCATCGCTGATGACGAGCGTGCCGCTGCCGCGCATGGTCTTGAGCAGCGCGGCGTTCTTCTCGCGCGCGATCGCGTCCACGAAGGCGGCGTGGCAGGGCCTGGCTGCCGTTGCCGCGGCCAGGTCCAGCGTCTCGATCGGCGAACCACGCAAGTCGCGGCCTTGCAGCGTCTTCATCGCGCTCGCAAGCCCGCTGCCGGCAGCCACGCACAGCCGCAGGGGTGCCGCGTGGGCCAATGCTTCCGGCGGCCACTCCGCGAAGAGCAGGATGTTGTAGACGATCGCCGCCTCCAGCTCCGCCTCGTCCACCGCGTGCGCGAGCACCGGCAGCACGCCGAGCGCGAGCGCGCACAGCGGGTGCCACCACGTGGCGCGGCGGTGGGGCAAGCGGTCCATCTAGAACGCGAGCCCCAGCTTGAGCCGCAGGCTGCGGCCGTATTGCGGGGTGCTTCCTTGCAGCACGGAATCAGCGCCGGGGTCGCTGGGCTGGCGGTCGAAGACGTCGTCGATGCTCGCCGACACGAAGGCGCGCTTGTTGGCCAGCGTGCGGGCGATCGTGAGGCCGGTGGTGCCGTAGCCCGCGGTATCGCCGCGATGGCTGAGCATCACCGTGACAACGCCCAGCGTCCAGCGCGGTGCGATCGGATGGATGGCGACCAGCTTGGCCAGGCGAGCCGCGTTGTTGGCGGCGATTCCCTCGGCCGAGCTGCCGTTGACGCGGTGCAGGCTGACGTTGGCGCGCAGCAGCGTGCCGCTGGCCCACACATGCTCCCACTCCGCCTCGATGCCGTGGGCATCGAACCCGCCCGAGTTGTTGAACATCAGCAGGCCGTCGCTGTCGTCCACCGTCTGCACGAGCAGATCGCGCGCATGGTTGGCATACAGCGAAAAGGTGGCGCGGGTCGATGCGTCGGGCCGGTATTCGGCCACCAGTTCGTCGCCGGTCACTTTCTCCGGCGCGAGCTGGTCGTTGCCCTTGTAGCCGCCGGTGGTGGGAGTGGAATAGAAGGATTCGTAGGCGTTGGCCGGGCGGAAGGCGCTGCCGTGGCTGAACTTGAGCGTCATGCGCTCGCTTGCGCGCCACACCGCTGCCAGGCGCGGGCTGAAGCTCGCGTCGCCCGATTCCAGCCGGTCCCAGCGCGCGCCGAGGGTGAACGACAGGGAGGCCCAGGGCGTCCACTGGTCTTCGGCGAAGACGGCGATGCGGTGGCCCGAACGGTGGTCGTCGAGGATGAGCGTGTACGGGTCCAGATCGGCGTTGGTCTGGTCGCGCCGGGCCGACACCTGCCAGTCGGTGCCCAGCACCATCTTGTGGTCGGCGAAGCGCTCGGTGAAGAGGTTGCCCTCCACGCCCCACCAGCGCGACACGGCACCATCGCGGTTGAGCGCGACCGGCACCGTGTCCATCGCATAGTCGGCGTGGAAGTCGTAGGCGCCGGCATAGGCGCGCAGCTTCCAGTGGCTGGTGTCGTCGATGCGCCGGTCCAGCGCCACGTTCAGCAAGGTCTCGGTGTCACGGTACAGGCTGCGCGGGTCGCCGAAGGTGGTGCCGGCGATGTTCGTCAGCCCCTTGGTGCGGTCGCCGTGGATGAGCGTGGCGTCGATGTCGCCGGCCGTATAGCGGGCGAGCAGCTTGGTGCCGCGCTCATGGTCGGTGTCACGGCTCACGCTGCCGTCGGCATAGACCGCGTCGGTGCCGCCCATGCGCAGGCCGCTGGCCGACAGCATCAGCAAGGCGCCGGATGCAAGTTCGACGCTGCCGGTGGCGCGCGCCTGTCGCAGGCTACCAGGTGCGAGGCTGACCGCGAGCTCGCGGGCCGACGACTGCGCCGGATGCCGCAGCACCACGTTGACCACGCCGTACAAGGCATTCGCGCCGTGCACCGCGGAGCCCTGGCCCGGAATGAATTCGACGCGCTCCACCAGGTCCAGGTCGACCGGGAATTCCTGGCCGAGGAAGGCCTGGTCGAACACCGTGTCGTTGATGCGGTTGCCGTCGATCAGCACCAGCACACGGGTGTTGTAGTCGCCCGGTGTGGCCAGGCCGCGCACCCCGAGGTAGGTGTAGGTGCGGTCGCTGCTCACCACCAGGCCACGCATGGTCTGCAGCACGTCGCCCAGCGTGCGCAGCCCGAGCGCGCGCATCTGCTCGGCCGTCATCACGGACACCGACGATGCGGTGTCGCTCATGTGAAGCGTGAACTTCGACGCTCCCGACACTTCCATGTCGAGCAGGGCGGTCAGCGGGTTGGCGGCGAGGTCGTCGGCGGCGGCGGGCGTGCAAAGGCTCGCGAGCGCGAGGGCGAGCGGGCCCAGGGCCGCGAAGGCGCAGCCCCGTGCCGGACGCGTGTGGCCAGGGTTCATCGACGATCCGTGTACTGCTTTTGGGGCCGGGGAAGGGGCCATGGGAAACGTGGTCTCTGACGAGACTCCAAAGGTATCGGCAATCGACGGCCCGGCTTGAGCCCGTGCGCGCCAAAGCCCGCTCCCTGCGCCTTATTGCCGAATTGTCCGGGCGCGGTGGCCGTGTTTCGAGGCGTATTTGCACCCCATCCCGAGCGCTTCTCCATCGATCGGGAACAGGCGGCGATTCCTAGACTGGCCCTACCGATTTCAACGAACGCCCGGCCTCGCGCCGCGAACGCGTCCATCCGCTGTACCCCCGATGTCGTCCGAGCTCCTCATCCATGCATCCGGCCTTGCCGCGCTCGTGATCAACGTGCTGGCGCTGCTGTGCCGCTGTGACCTTGCGATGCGCCGCCAGTCGGTGGTGGCCGGCTGCCTCTGGACGCTCAACAACGTGCTGATCGACGCGACCGCCGCCGCTGCCCTGAGCGCGGTGAGCGTGAGCCGCACCGTCACCTCCGCCGCCACGCTCGAGCGCAGCCACGTCGCGCGGCGCAACACCTGTGCATTCTTCACGGTGCTCACGCTGGCCGCCGGTGCGCTCACCTGGAACGGATGGCTGAGCGCGGTGACGCTTGCCGCCTCCATCATCTCGACCTGGGCGATGTTCTACCTGCGCGGCGCCACCTTGCGCCTGGTGATGCTGCTGGTGTCGGGGATGTGGATGGTCAACGCCTGGCAGTACGCCTCCTGGGAGCAGATGGCGGCCAACCTCGTCACGGCCGGTGCCGCGGCCTATGGCGCGTGGCAGCTGAGCGCGCGCAAGTCCGTGGCGGCTGACGCCGTCTAGTGGTTCAAGGGCTCATCCTGGAGCCGAAGCGACGCCTTCATGGCGCGGCGCGTCACCCTGCGCGGCCGCGGGCTTTGCCGGGTGAGCTACTGTGGGGGTTCGTTCGAATCCAATCCACAGGAGACAAGCCATGGCAACCACACCCACCAACCCCTTCGGCGACGTGATGAAGACGCTCGAGCAGTTCAAGCTTCCGGGCGTGGACATGTCCGGCATCGTCGAATCCGGCCGCAAGGAGATGCAGGCCATCATGGAAGCCAACCAGGCCGCCTACGAGACCATGCAGGCGCTCGCGCGCAAGCAGACCGAGATGATCTCCGGTGCCTTCCAGAGCATGCAGGAGACGGCCAAGAGCGGCATGGGTGGCGACCCGGCGAAGCAGGCCGAGCTGATGCGCAAGGCGTATGAGAAGGCGCTGGCCGACCTGAAGGACATCGCCGAGATGGCGCGGCAGTCGCAGACCGATGGACTGGCTCGCATCACCGAGCGCGCCAACCAGCACATGGAAGAGATCAAGAAGCTGATGAAGCCCGGCAAGTGATGTGCGTTCGGCGGCTGCGCTCGCTGCGTGGCGGCGCGCTGCTCGTCATTCAGCGCGGTCTCGGCGGTAGGTGAGCAAGCGCCCCTTGTACGCCCCGCCGTTGGCCAGCGGGTCATCCAGCCGAGACTCCGTCAGCTCGAAGCCGATGCCGCACATGCGCCTGGAGAAGGCCCGGCGGTTGGCGCGGTCGGGGTCCACGATCAGCACCTCGGCGCAAGCCATGGCGTTGCGCTCGATGAAGCCCACCAGCACGCCGCCGTCGTCGCGTTCATAGAGCACGTCGCTGCCGATGATGAGGTCGAAGCGTCGCAGCGGGCCGACGTCGGTGGCCCAGTGGCTGTGCTGGTAGGCCATCGGCAAGAGCCCATTGAGCCGCGCGTTCTCGTGCAGGAAGCCCGCCGCCAGCGGATGGCAGTCGCTCGCGGTGATGTCGGCGCCGCGGCGGTGGCTCACGAGGCTCGCGAGCCCGAGGCCGCAGCCGATCTCGAGAATGCGTTCGTCCGCGCGCACGGGCCGCAGCGACATCTGCGCGGCCAGCTGCCGGCCCGAAGGCCACAGCATGCCGAACAGCGGCCACGCGGCGTCGCTGATGCCGATGGCCTCGGCCTCGCCCAGCGCGTCGGAGAACTGCTGCCGGTCCAGGAGCGACAGGATGTAGAGCGCGTCCACGTCGGCGATGGCCACGCGTTCGTTCTTGGTGAGGTAGCCGTTCATTTGCGATGAGCGTACCGGAGCACGCTGACGTACCGGACAAGCTGGCGTGCGCAATGCAAGGTCTTTGCGAAAGGCCGTCACACCTCGGTGGCCTCGCCGCTCGCGCGGTCGATCTGCTGCGCCAGCTTCTCCGGCCGTGTCGCCTGCTCCAGCACCGACAGGTCGGGGTCGCCATCGAAGTGGACATCGAGCTTGCGTCCGATGGCCGCGAGCATCTGCAGCATCTTGGTGTTCTCCTGCTCGGTCAGCAGGTTGATCTGCAGGTCAAGCGCGTTGCGGCGTTCCGCCAGGCGCGTCTCCTCGTTCTGGCTGATGAGGATGAAGGTGGACAGGAAGATCGCCTCGAGCGAGACCATCAGCGTGAGGAAGATGAAGGGGAACGGATCCACGTGCTTCACCCCGGGCCACACGTTGATGCCGATCCACACCGAGAACCACACCACATGCACCCAGGCGAAGGTCATCGTTCCGCAGAAGCTCGCGACCGAATGGGCCACGCGCTGCGAGAAGCTCCGGTTGAGCTTGGCCGCGCGTTCCAGGTCGACGATGGCGCGAACGTTCTGCTCGGTCAGCTCGTCGACCGAGCCGGCGTCGCGGTAACGTTGCCGGTCCGGCGGGTGCTTCACATGGGGTGATTGCATTCAGGTCTCCTTGTGCATGAGCTGGGCAAGCGGCGTGCCGGCTTGGGATGCGGGCATGGTGCTCGGCCTGCCAATCCTTTCGGGTTCACTCCCCCCGACGGGCTCGGAATGCGCTCGGCGAATGGCCCATCCAGCCCTTGAATGCCCGGGCAAAGCTCTTCTCGTTGCCGAACCCCGCCGCTTGGGCGATCTGCTTGACTGACTTGCTGCTGCGGGTCAGCAAGTCCACCGCCAACTCGCGACGCGCCTGGTCCTTCAACTCCTGCAGTGATGCGCCTTCATCCAGCAACTGCCTGTGCAGCGTTCGTGTCGAGATGTTCAACTCGCGCGCCAGCGCATCGGCCGTGGACAGCTCCGCGCCGCGCTGGCGCAGGAGCTCGCGCACGCGCTGCACCAAGAGCCGGTCGCGGCGGTACTGCAGCACGGTGAGCGGCAGCGCGCGCTGAAGCATCGTGCGCAGTGCCGCCTCGTCGCGCCGCAAGGGCATGGCGAGGTACTGCGCATCGAAGCTGAAGCCAGCCTGCGCGGCATTGAAGTAGACCTGCCCGGGAAAGAGCAGCGGGTAGACGCCTTCGTGCGGCGGTGATGCAAAGGGGAAGCTCGCCTCGCGCAATGGGATGCGTGAGTCAATCGCCCAGCAGGCGTAGCCGTGCAGGAAGCGCAGGCTGGTCACCAGGCAGAACTCGCGGAAAGCACCGAGCTTGCGGCGCTCCTCGATGGCGAAGCGCGCCGTGTCCCCTCGGCGCTCGAGGCTGAGCACGATGTCGTCGGTGAGCAGCCCGTGGTGCCGGCACCAGCGCTTGATCGCCACGCCCAGGTCGGGCGCGGTGATGGACGCGCGGCACAGCATGCCGTAGCTGCCCCAGGGCAACTTGCGGCTGAACCAGCCGAGCGCCTCGTCGTCCAGCTCCTGCATGGCGGCGCCGGAGATGGTCTCCATCTGCGCGGCGGTGATGCGGCCATCGGTGCGCCGCAGCTGCGATGGCGTGATTTGTGCCTGCCTGAGTGCAGTGGATGGGTCGACGCCGTACTTGTCGTAGGCCAGCACGATGGCGCGGACAAAGGCCATGGGCGTGGCGGCGGTGCGTTCGGCGCGCAGGGGGGAGGCGGGGCGGGGTGGAGTCACCCATGCAGTCTCGCTTTGGCTGGCAGGATTTGCAACCTCGGTGGCAGCACTTGAGACGGGGGTTTGTTTACGCTCGGCGGGTGTTTCCCTTGGCGGGTGCGCACAGGCGGCTTGAGGAATATCCTTCGCGGCAAGCCCACGCCCCACCCCGGCCCTCCCCCATTGGGGGAAGAAGCAAGACAAAGAAGGTCACGCATGCCCGCGCTCGCATCCAGGCTCAACGCCCGCTCCGAAGACTTCAAGGCCAATGCCGCCGCCATGCGTGCGCTGGTCGATGACCTCAATGCCCGGCTCGCGAAGATCGCGCAAGGCGGCGGCGACGGCCCGCGCGCCAAGCACCTCGCGCGCGGCAAGCTGCTGCCGCGCGACCGCGTCGAGATGCTGCTCGACCCGGACACGCCCTTCCTCGAGGTCGCTCCGCTGGCCGCGCTCGACATGTACAACAACGACGCGCCCGGCGGCGGCATGATCGCGGGCGTGGGCCGCGTGTCGGGCGTGGATTGCATGATCGTGTGCAACGACGCGACGGTGAAGGGCGGCACCTACTACCCGATGACGGTGAAGAAGCACCTGCGCGCGCAGGAGATCGCGCAGCAGAACCGGCTGCCGTGCATCTACCTCGTCGATTCAGGCGGCGCCAACCTGCCCAACCAGGACGAGGTCTTCCCCGACCGCGACCACTTCGGGCGCATCTTCTACAACCAGGCGCAGATGAGCGCACAGGGCATTCCGCAGATCGCGGTGGTGATGGGCTCGTGCACGGCGGGCGGCGCCTACGTGCCGGCGATGAGCGACGAATCCATCATCGTGAAGGAGCAGGGCACGATCTTCCTCGCTGGACCACCGCTGGTGAAAGCCGCCATTGGCGAGATCGTGAGCGCCGAAGACCTGGGCGGCGGCGACGTGCACACGCGCCTGTCGGGCGTGGCCGACCACCTCGCGCAGAACGACACGCATGCGCTTGCCATCGCAAGGCAGGCGGTGGCGCACCTGAACTGGCGCAAGGACGTGCCGCTGCGCACCATCGAGCCGCGCGCGCCGCTCTTTGACACGCAGGAACTGCACGGCGTGATCCCGACCGACACGCGCAAGCCCTTCGACGTGCGCGAGATCATCGCCCGCATCGTGGATGGCAGCGAGTTCGAGGAGTTCAAGGCGCGCTACGGCACGACACTCGTCACGGGCTTCGCGCACATCGAGGGCATGCCGGTGGGCATCATCGCCAACAACGGCGTGCTGTTCTCGGAGTCGGCGCAGAAGGGCGCGCACTTCATCGAGCTGTGCTGCCAGCGCAAGATCCCGCTCGTGTTCCTGCAGAACATCACCGGCTTCATGGTGGGCCGCAAGTACGAGAGCGAGGGCATCGCCAAGCACGGCGCGAAGATGGTGACGGCGGTGTCGGCTGCCAACGTGCCCAAGTTCACGGTGATCATCGGCGGCAGCTTCGGCGCGGGCAACTACGGCATGTGCGGCCGTGCGTATTCGCCGCGCTTCCTGTGGATGTGGCCCAACGCGCGCATCAGCGTGATGGGCGGCGAGCAGGCCGCGAGCGTGCTGGCCACCGTGCGGCGCGACGGCATCGAGGCCAAGGGCGGGTCGTGGTCGGCCGATGAAGAAGCCGCCTTCAAGAAGCCCATCCTCGACCAGTTCGAGAAGCAGGCGCACCCGTACTACTCGAGCGCGCGGCTGTGGGATGACGGCGTCATCGACCCGGCCGACACGCGCCGCGTGCTGGCCTTGGCCATCAGCGCGAGCCTGAACGCACCGATCCCGGATGCGAAGTTCGGCGTGTTCCGCATGTGACGGCCAGGGCGCCATGAAGAACTATTTCGCCACCCTGGCCCGCTACGACACGTGGGCGACGCGCCGGCTCTGCGAGCATGTGGATGCCTTGAGCGATGACGAGTACCGCCGAGACGCGGGCCTGTTCTTCAAGAGCGTGCACGGCACCTTGAACCACCTGCTCGTCGCCGAGGGCCTGTTGTGGTTTCCGCGATTCGCGCAGGGCGTGTCGCACCGCATCGCGCTCGACACCGAAGCGGAGCCGGATCGTGCCAGGCTGCGCGAGCGGCTGATCGAGGCGACGACGCGGTGGGGTCCGTGGATCGATGCACTCGATGCCTCGCGCCTGGCGGGCACGCTGGAGTACGTGTCCACGCAGGGCGTGGCGCGGTCCATGCCCTTTGCCATCGCACTTGGCCATGTGTTCAACCACGGCACCCACCACCGCGGCCAGATCACGGCCGCCATCACCGCGATTGGCCATGCCTGCCCCGAGCTGGACCTGGCGTGGATGCCGCAAGCCGAGGCCTGCGCATGACGGCACGCCACATCGCCGCCAACTTTCTCACGCGTGAAGCGAGGGCGTTGTGCGCTTGTCGCCACATGAAGAGGCACCGTCCCTACCATTCCCCGCTTCAGAACGCTTGGAGGGCGGGAGATGAACAACCGGTTGAAGGCCGGCGCGCGCTGGCTCGCGTGCGCGGCGATGTGTGCGGCGGCCCTGGGGCTCACGGGTTGCGCGGGCACGATCAAGCAGGACACGCGCATCCAGGGCGATGTGTCCAAGGTGGAGGGCGTGGCGAAGGTCGTGGCACGCATGTCGCCGGATGCGACGCGCCAGCAGGCCGACAACCCGCAGTTCAACCGCGAGGAGCTGGCCGGCTTCATGCGCCGGCGGCTCGAATCGAAGAACCTGATGTCGCCCGCGGCGACGCACCAGGTGGACATCGTGGTGACCGACATCCGCATTCGCTCGGCGATGGCCGCGGTGATGCTGGGCATCCTCGCGGGCGACGACCACGTGAACGGCGTCGTGCGCATCATGGATGCCAACGGCAAGCCGCTGCGCAGCTTCGAGGTCAAGACCAACTACGCCTTCGGCGGCGTGGGTGGCGGGCAGGACAGCACCCGCATGAACTGGCTGTACGACAAGTTCGCGGAGATGGCGGCAATCGAGCTGGAGAAGGTGATCAGCGCGCCGAAGGTGGCGGTGAGTGCGCCGGCCGCGACGGAGTTGGCAGCCACGGCATCGAATGCCCCGCAGGATGGCCCGCAGCTCAACGTGGCCAGCGCCGGTGCCTTGCCCGATGCGGGCATTCCGGTGGACGATGCGGCCGCCGTGCCGGTGACGGAGAAGGGCCGCGAGAACTACCGCGAGTGGCTCACCAAGAAGTTCCCGCGTGCTTTCGTGGTGGCCGATGGCGGGCGCTCCAACAGCACCTGGAGCACGAAGCCGCTGGACCCGATGCTGCCCACCGATCCGGTGGAGCGCGCGCTGCAGCTGTGCCGCTCGCAGGGCAAGACGCACTGCACGCTGTACGCCGTCGACAACAAGGTCGTGTATGTGAAACCGGCCGCCACGGCCGCGCGCTGAACCCGGCGCTGCGAACGGGCGGCCACGGAGGCCGCCCATGAGCAACAGCATCGAACTCATCCGCCGCTCGGCCCACGTGGCCGAGGTGCGGCTCAACCGCCCCGACGTCCGCAACGCCTTCAACGACGAGGTGATCGCGGAGCTCACCCGTGTGTTCCAGGGCTTGCGCGACGAGCGCGAGCTGCGCGCCGTCGTCCTCTCGGGGCAAGGCAAGACCTTCTGCGCCGGCGCCGACCTCACGTGGATGCGCGCGATGGCCGACTACACCTGGGAAGAGAACCGCCAGGACGCGCAGGCGCTGGCCGACATGCTGTGGACCATCTACAGCTGCCCGGTGCCGGTGATCGGCCGCATCCACGGCGACTGCTTCGGCGGCGGCGTGGGGCTGGCGGCGGTGTGCGACATCCTCGTCGCGGCCGACGTGGCGGGCTTCTGCCTGAGCGAGGCGCGCGTAGGCCTGCTGCCCGGCACGATCAGCCCCTATGTCATCCGTGCCCTGGGCGAGCAGGCCTCGCGCCGATACTTCGTCACCGCCGAGCGCTTCGGCGCGGCGCAGGCCCAGGCGCTGGGGTTCGTGCATGCGGTGTGCCTGAGCGAAGAGCTCGATGCCAAGGTCGACGAGATCGCCGCCGCGATCGTCGCCAACGGCCCGATGGCCGTGCGCGCCTGCAAGGAGCTGGTGCAGGACGTGGCGCACCGGCCCATCGACGCGAGCCTGCGCGACATGACGGCACGACGCATCGCGGACATCCGCGCCAGCGCCGAAGGCCGCGAGGGTGTGCAGGCCTTCCTCAACAAGCGCAAGCCGGCGTGGGTGCAAGGCTGAGGACGTCCGCATGAACAGCATGACCACCACGCAACTGCTGTCCGTCGCCGCGGCGCTCGGCTGGGCAAGCGGATTGCGACTGTACGCGGTGCTGCTGTTCACGGGCCTGGCCGGCGCGATGGGGTGGGTGCAGCTGCCGCCGGGCCTGCATGTGCTGCAGCATCCGCTGATGCTCGGTGCGAGCGGGCTCATGCTCTTCATCGAGTTCTTTGCCGACAAGATCCCGGGCGTCGATTCGCTGTGGGACGTGATCCACACGGCCATCCGCATCCCGGCCGGCGCCGCGCTCGCGGCCGCGGTGTTCGGCGCGGACCAGTCCACCTGGTCCACCGCCGCCGCGCTGCTCGGCGGCACGCTCGCGGCCACGAGCCACGTGGCCAAGGCGACGACGCGCGCGGCGGTCAACACCTCGCCCGAGCCCTTCTCCAACATCGGCCTGTCGCTCTTGGGTGATGCGGCCGTGCCGGCGGCGCTGTGGCTGTCGTGGGCGCACCCGGTGGCCTTCTTCATCGTGCTGGCCGTCGTGCTCGTGGCCATGGTGGCCATCACGATCGCGCTCGCCAGGTTCCTGCGTGCCATCGCCCGCCGCATCGCCGCCTTCTTCGAGAAACGCCACGCCAACGCCCCCGAGCGCTGGAACTGACATCACAAGGGACGCCTGCATGTTCAACAAGATCCTGATCGCCAACCGCGGTGACCAGCCGCGAAGCGGCGCAGCGACGAAGTCAAATTGCATGGCACGCGTAGCGTGTGCAGGCGATTTCATCGCGGAGAACCAGCATGTTCAATAAGATCCTGATCGCCAACCGCGGTGAAATCGCCTGCCGCGTCGCGGCCACCGCCCGCAAGCTCGGCATCCGCACCGTGGCCGTGTATTCCGACGCCGACGCGAACGCCAAGCACGTGATGGCCTGCGACGAGGCGGTGCACATCGGCCCGTCGTCGCCCAAGGAAAGCTACCTGCGTGGCGAGCGCATCATCGAGGCCGCCAAGGCCACCGGCGCGCAGGCCGTGCACCCGGGCTATGGCTTCCTGAGCGAGAACGAGGACTTCGCGCAAGCCTGTGCCGACGCGGGACTCGTCTTCATCGGCCCGCCGGCGTCGGCCATCAAGGCGATGGGCCTCAAGGCCGAGTCCAAGCAACTGATGGAGAAGGCCGGCGTACCGCTCGTGCCCGGCTACCACGGCGGCAACCAGGACCCGGCCTTCCTCAAGCGCGAGGCCGACCGCATCGGCTACCCCGCGCTCATCAAGGCGAGCGCGGGCGGCGGCGGCAAGGGCATGCGGGTGGTCAATGCATCGGCCGAGTTCGATGCGGCGCTCGCCTCATGCAAACGCGAAGCCATCAACAGTTTCGGCGACGACGCGGTGCTCATCGAGCGCTACGTCACGCGTCCGCGGCACATCGAGATCCAGGTGTTCGGGGACACGCAGGGCAACGTCGTCTACCTCTTCGAGCGCGACTGCTCGGTGCAGCGGCGCCACCAGAAAGTGCTGGAGGAAGCGCCCGCGCCCGGCATGAGCGAGGCGCGCCGGCGCGAGATGGGCGAGGCGGCGGTGGCCGCGGCCAAGGCGGTGGGCTACGTGGGCGCGGGCACGGTGGAGTTCATCGCCGAGCCCACGGCCGAGGGCGACCTGCGCTTCTTCTTCATGGAGATGAACACGCGGCTGCAGGTGGAGCATCCGGTGACGGAGGCGATCACCGGGCTCGACCTCGTCGAGTGGCAGCTGCGCGTGGCCAGCGGCGAGCCGCTGCCGCTCAAGCAGAACGAGCTGCGCATCCACGGCCATGCGATCGAGGCACGCATCTGCGCCGAGAACCCGGACGCGAACTTCCTGCCCGCGACTGGGCGGCTCGATGTGTACCGCACGCCCGAGGCAAAGAGCTTCGAGCGCGGCGACGTGCGCTTCGATGCGGGCGTGCGCGAAGGCGACCCGATCTCGCCCTTCTACGACTCGATGATCGCCAAGCTGATCGTGTGGGGCGCGGACCGCGAGCAGGCGCTCGCGCGGCTGGATGCGGCGCTGTCGCGCACGCACATCGTCGGCCTGCACACCAACGTCGCCTTCCTGCGGCGCGTGGTGCGCAGCAAGGCCTTCTCGCAGGCCGACCTGGACACCGCGCTCATCGAGCGCGAACGGGCGGCGCTGTTCAACGCGCCGCCGCTGCCGGTGGAAGTGGCTGCGGCGGGCGTCGTCGCTCATGCGCTCGCGAAGGAGCAGGCGCTGGAAGATGCTGACCCCTGGTCGCGCCGCGACGGCTGGCGATTGCACGGCGCGGCGGTGCGGCGCTTCGACCTCGACGTGGGCGGGGCGCATCACGTGGCCAAGCTGGAGCGCACGCACGGTGGAGAGATGCTGCTGGTAGTTGGCGAGCAGCGACTGCCGCTCATGGTTGCCTCACGCGGGGCGCAGGTGCATGACGTGACGCTGGGCGGCACGCGTCACGTCCTGTCGGTGTATGCGGTGGGCGAGCGCATCAGCATCTTCTCGCCGCAGGGTTCGGCGGTGGTGGACGAGTTCGACCCAATCGCCCATGCGGCCGATGGCGCGAGCGAAGGCGGCCGCCTCACCGCGCCGATGCCGGGCAAGGTGATCGCCTTCCTCGCGAAGGCGGGCGATGCGGTCAAGCTGGGCCAGCCGCTCGCGGTGATGGAGGCGATGAAGATGGAGCACACCATCACCGCGCCGCGCGACGGCACGGTGGCGGAGCTGCTGTACGCGGTGGGTGACCAGGTGGGCGAGGGCGGCGAGCTGCTGCGCCTCGCGCCGGCAGGGTCTCTGTCAGCCGGGTCCCTTCTCCCTCTGGGAGAGGGTTAGGGTGAGGGCGACGGCGGTGACGGGATGGAGCGGGTTGGCGCGACGGCCCACGCCCTCACCCCAGCCCTCGCCCAGGGGGAGAGGGAGCAATCCTCAGTGATGGTCGCGGCGCAGCCACTTTGCCGGGTTGAGCCAGCTGCCCTTGGACGGGGCGCGCGGCGTCACGGCGGCGGTCAGCACCGGCAGGTGTTCCGGCGGCTGCGAGATACCGAAGCCGGAGGTGTCCTTCGCCCAGGCGGTGTCTTGCACTGCGTGCCCGCCCGCCATGCTCGCTTCCGCCTCGAGCGTGACCGCCCGCTGGTACTGCCGGCCGAGCGCGACCAGTTCCGGGTCGCCGGAGGCCTCGCACACCCACAACACCTCGCGCGACAGTTCTTCGTGCTTGAGCATCACGGCAACGTCCACACCTTCACCAAGATGGCGCAGCAGGGCGAAGTGGATGCGCGTGGCGATGCGCAGGCGGGTATTGAGGTCCACGGCGAATGTCCTTGAGAGTTAGGCTTATGGTGTTCCTGCGGCCGGCGAGGGGCCATCCCTAGTTGCAGGGGGTGGGTTCACGAGGTCGATCAAAGTGAGAAATTAGTCATGCTTCCTGAGCGCGTGAAAATGGTCGATGTGGGCCCCCGAGACGGCCTGCAGAACGAAAAACAGACGGTCGACGCGGCCCACAAGGTCGAGCTCGTCCATCGTCTGCAAGCGGCGGGCCTGCGGGAGATCGAAGTCACCAGCTTCGTGAGCCCCAAATGGGTGCCGCAAATGGCGGACAACGCACAAGTGATGGCCGGCATCCGCCGCGAGCCGGGGGTGCGCTACTCGGTGCTCACGCCCAACATGAAGGGCCTGGAAGCAGCGCTATCCGCACCGCGCGAGCAATGGCCCGACGAGGTGGTGGTGTTCGGCGCGGCGAGCGAGGCCTTCAGCCAGCGCAACATCAACTGCAGCGTGGCCGAGAGCATCGAACGCTTCGCGCCGGTGGTGGCGGCCGCGCAGGCGCAGGGCATCAAGGTGCGCTCGGCGATTTCATGCGCACTCGGCTGCCCCTACCAGGGCGACGTGACACCCGATGAAGTCGAGCGGGTGGTGGTGCTGATGAAGGGCATCGGCGTGGACCATTGCGGCGTGGCCGACACCATCGGGGTGGGCACGCCAAAGCGCGTGCAGGCGGCGATGGAGCGGGCGCTCAAGCACTATCCCGTGGCTGAAGTGAGCGGCCATTTCCACGACACCTACGGCCAGGCGCTGGCCAACATCTACGCCTGCCTGGAGATGGGCATCGCGACCTTCGATGCGAGCATTGCGGGGCTGGGCGGGTGTCCGTATGCCAAGGGCGCGACGGGGAATGTCGCGACGGAGGACGTGGTGTACATGCTGCGCGGGCTGGGCATCGAGACGGGCATCGACCTGGACAAGCTGGTGGATGCCGGGGCCTATGTCTCGCAGGTGCTGGGCAGGGCGCCGGTGTCGCGCGCGGCGAAGGCGTTGCTCGCGAAGCGGGGCTGAGCGTTCGCGAGGCGTGTCGTCAATGGCACGCCCGCCCATCCGCATCGAAGAGGATGCAATGCGCCGCGTCGGGCCGCAGGCCCACGCGCATGCCGGCCTCCAGCGCCGCGGCACGCTGCACCGGCAACTTGACCGCCAGCAGCAGCTCAGTGTCGGGCACGCGGAAGTGGCCGATGGTCACGTCGCCGAGGTGCTCCAGCAGCTCGACGCTCGCGGGCAGGCCTTCTTCCATCCCCGTCACCTCCATGTGCTCGGGGCGTACGCCCAGCGTGACGGGCTTGCTTGACGGGCGCGTCATGTTCAGCGCGAGCGGCAGGCGCTTGACGACGCTCACCGACACGCGGTTCGCCTCGGCGCTCACGAGCTCGCAAGGCAGGAAGTTCATGCGCGGCGAGCCAAGAAAGCCGGCGACGAACTTGTTGGCCGGCCGCTCGTACAGGTGCAGCGGCGCCCCCACCTGCTCGATGCGCCCGGCGTTGAACACGGCGATGCGGTCGCCCATGGTCATGGCCTCGACCTGGTCGTGCGTCACGTAGATCATGGTCGTGCCGAGCTCGCGGTGCAGGCTCGACAGCTCCAGCCGCATCTGCACGCGCAACGCGGCATCGAGGTTCGAGAGCGGCTCGTCGAAGAGGAACACAGCAGGCTTGCGCACGATGGCGCGGCCGATGGCCACGCGCTGGCGCTCGCCACCAGACAAGGCCTTGGGTTTGCGCTCCAGAAGGTGCGAGATGCGCAGGATCTCGGCCGCGCGACCGACGCTGGCCTTGAGCGACTCCTTCGACGTGCCGGCGAGCCTGAGCGCGAAGCCCATGTTCTGCGCCACCGTCATGTGCGGGTAGAGCGCGTAGTTCTGGAACACCATCGCCGTGCCGCGCTTGGCCGGCGGCACGTCGTTGACCGGCGCGCCGTCGATGGCAAGCGTGCCACCGCTGATGTCTTCCAGCCCCGCGATCATTCGCAGGATGGTCGACTTGCCGCAGCCCGAGGGCCCGACGAAGACGAGGAACTCGCCGTCGCGCACTTGCAGGTCCACGCCGTGGACGACCTTGGTGTTGCCGTAGAACTTCTCGATGCCTTGCAGGCTGACGGTTCCCATGATGTGTCTCGTGCTGCGTTGAAGGGTTCAGGGTGTGTTGGCCGCCTGCCGGGCCACGAAATCGCGGTACCACCAGGCGCTGTCCTTCGGGATGCGCGCCTGCGTGTCGTAGTCCACGTAGACGATGCCGAAGCGCTTGCTGTAGCCGAAGGCCCACTCGAAGTTGTCGAACAGGCTCCACACGAAATATCCGCGCACGTCCACGCCAGCTTCGATGGCGTCGAGTACCGCGCCGATGTGGCGGCGCAGGTATTCGCAGCGCTGCGGGTCTTCCACTCGGCCGGGCGGGACGGGCACGTCCGGATAGGCCGCGCCGTTCTCGGTGATGTAGATGGGTGGCGGCGAATAGTCGCGCTTCAGGCGCACCAGCAGTTCGGTGAGGCCCGTGGGGTACACCTCCCAGCCCATGTCCGTCACTTCCACGTCGGGCCCGTGCTGCGTGGGCTCGGCACCGACGATGCTGCGGGTGTAGTAGTTCAAGCCGAGGAAGTCGATGGGCGTGCGAATGACATTCATGTCCCCGTCCTCGACCACCGGTGCATCCGCGCCGAGGTGGGCAATGATGTCGGCCGGGTAGTGGCCGTGGAAAAGCGGATCCATGTACCAGCGGATGAGGTGGCCGTCGTCCAGCCTGGCCTTGGCGCGGTCCGCCGCGCTGTCGCTGGCGGGTTCGACCGGCCCCTGGTTCAGCACGATGCCAAGCGGCACGCTCACACCGGCGGCGCGCATCGCCTGCACCGCGAGGCCGTGGGCCACCAGAAGATGGTGTGACACCTGGGCCGCCACGCGCCGGTCTTTCACGCCGGGCGCGAAGATGCCCAGCTCATGGCCGAGCGTCGCAACGATCCACGGCTCGTTGAAGGTGGCGATGGACTTCACGCGGTCGCCGAAGCGCACGGCCATCGTGACCGCGTAGTCGACGAAGTGCTGCACCGTGTCGCGGCTCGCCCAGCCGCCCTTGTCTTGCAAGGCCTGCGGCAAGTCCCAGTGGAACAGCGTGAGGTAGGGGTCGATGCCGCGCTCCAGCAGGCCATCGACGAGGCGCTCGTAGAAGTCCAGTCCGCGCTCGTTCCATGCGCCGGTGCCTTGCGGCTGCACGCGCGACCACGAGGTGGAAAAGCGGTAGGCCGGCAGGCCCAGCATCTTCATGAGGTCCAGGTCGGCGTCGAGCCGGTGGTAGTGGTCGCAGGCCACGTCGCCGTTGCTCGCGTCGACGATGGCGCCCTTCGTGCGGCAGAACGTGTCCCAGACCGAGGCGGCGCGTCCGTCGTCGAATGCGGCGCCCTCGATCTGGAACGCGCTCGTCGCAGCCCCCCAGACGAAGTGCGCAGGAAAGTTCATGTTCTTGGTCAGCATTGGGTGAGGTCGGAAACGAAGGCCGGCATCAGCTCTTGACGGCGCCGGCCGTGAGGCCGTCGATGAGACGGCGGGAGGAAAGAACGAAGAGCACGAGCAGCGGCAGCACGGCCACCGCCGAGCCCGCCATCACCGCACCCCATTCGGTGTTGACGGGGCTTTGCATGCTGCGAAGTGCCAGGGGCAGCGTGTACGCCTCCATCTCCCTCATGACGATGAGCGGTCCGAGGAAGTTGTTCCACGAGGCGATGAAGGAAATCAGGCCGAGCGTGCCGAGCGCGGGCGTGGTCAGCGGCAGCACGATGTTCCAGTAGATGCGGAACTCGCCGCAGCCATCCATGCGGGCCGCTTCCACGAGCTCCTTCGGGATGGCCGAGCCGATGTACTGGCGCATGAGGAAGATGCCGAAGGCGCCGGCCGCACCGGGCAGGTACAGCGCGCGCGGCTGGTTGAGCCAGCCGATGGCATCCATCACCATGAAGGTCGGGATGATGCCGAGGAAGGGCGGCAGCAGCATGGTCGCCATGACGGTCGCGAACGCCGCCTTCTTGAACTTGAAGTCGTACATCGCGAACGCATAGCCCGCGAGCGAGCAGAAGAAGAGCGACAAGAAGGTGCCCATCAACGCCACGTACACGCTGTTGAAGAAGTTGCGCCAGAAGAGCGGCACGTTCTCTTGCAGCAGCTTGAGGTTGAGCACGGCTGCGTCGCCGAACCAGGTGGGCGGCGGCAGGCTGAAGATCTCGCTGCGCGTGTGCGTGGCGAAGACGAACATGAAGTAGAAGGGCGCGAGCATCAGCAAGGCGCCGGCGCCGACGAAGCCGTAGGCGACGAGGCGCTGGCCGCTGAAGGATGTGTTTGCCGTGGTCATGGTGCGTACTGCCTCAGGTGTCCATGCCGCCGCGGGCGAAGGCCTTGTTGGTGAGCCAGGTGAGCACCGCGATGCAGATGAAGAGCATCCAGGAGATGGCGCTGGCCGTGCCCCATTCGTTGAATTCGAACGCGGTGCGGTACATGTACATCGCGGTCGTCATCGCGGCCTGGTCGGTGCCGCCGCGAATGCCGGCGATCACGAAGGGCTCCTCGAAGAGCTGCAGGCCGCCGATGACCGACAGCGTCACGCCGAAGAACATCATGGGCTTGAGCAAGGGCAGCGTGATGTAGCGGAACTGCTGCCAGCGCGTGGCGCCGTCCATGGTGGCGGCCTCGTACAGGTCCTTCGGGATGGTCTGCAAGGCCGCCAGGTACAGCACGGTGTTGAAGCCGACGTAGCGCCAGAACACCACCATCGCGACCGCCGGCTTCACGTACTCGCGCTTGCCCAGCCAGTTCACGTTCTCTGCCGGAAAGATCGCGCCGATGAGCGGAATCCTGTGCAGGTAGGAGATGGCCACGTTGATCACGCCGAAGTCGGTGGAAAAGAGCGTGGTGAAGATCAGCGCGATCGCGACGGTGGACGTGATGTAGGGCAGGAAGTAGGCGCCCAGCATGGCGTTGCGCCAGCGCTTGAAGCCCAGGTTGATGAAGTAGGCGAGCGGGATGGCGACGACATGCTGCGGCGCGCCCGACACGAAGCCCAGCCACAGCGTGTTCCACAGCGACTTCCAGAACCACTCGTCGCCGAAGGCGAAGTCGAAATTCTCCAGGCCCACGAACTTCATCGAGGCGATACCCGCGTACGGGTCGAAGCTCGTGAAGGCCGTGACCAGCGAGAACAGCAGCGGGAACAGCCCGAACACCGCGAACAGCACGAAGAACGGGCTGATGAACACATAAGGTGCCCAATGCCAAGGCTTCAGCCGGCTGCGCCTGACGGCGGGTGCCGGCAGCGGCGCCTTCAACGGGAGGGAGTCGGTGTCGCCGGGCGACCGAAGCGATGTCATGGGCATCTCTGGACTGCGTGTGTTCTGGCGAGAGGAATCAGCGGCGCGAACGGCGCTCGATCAGGGTCTTGGCATCGGCGAGCGCAGCCTTGATGTCCTTGCCCTGCTCCAGCACCTTGTCGAGTTCGGTGGCGATCACTTCTTCAGCGACCGGGTCATGCTTGGCAACCTCGATCGCGGGGATCTTGGGCACCGCGTCACGCCACAGCAGGCGCACCTTCTGGCCGCCGAAGAACTCCACCGGCTGCTCATAGAACGGGTCGTTCTGCGCTTCGACCAAGGCAGGGAAGGCGTCCTCCTGCTTGAAGCCCGCGAGCTGCTGCTCCTTGTTCAGCGTCATGAACTTGATGAACTCCCAGGCGATGTCCTTGTTCGCGCCCCTCTTCGGGATCGCGTAGAAGGTGCCGCCCCACGAACCGTAGGCGCCGCCAGGCAGGTTGGCAGCGCGCCACATGCCCTTGGTGTTCGGTGCGAGCCAGTTCTGAAGGTGGCCGCCGAGCCAGGCGCCCATCATCTGCGTGGCCACGGTGCCGCGCTTGAAGGCTTCGCTCCATTCGTTGCTCCAGGCGCCGATCTTCGCGTCTAGCTTGTTGTCGCGCACCTGCTTGGCGAGCTCGAAGGACCGCACGAAGCGCGGGCTGTCCACGAGCGTCTTGTTGTTCTTGTCGAAGAACACGCCTTCGCCGTCCTTCAAGCCCGTGCGGATGACGATGCGCTGGATGTCGTTGGCACCGGCGAGCAGGTAGGCGCCGGTGGCGGCCTTGATCTTCTTGCCCGCCTCGATGTAGCTCTCCCACGATTGCGTGAGGTCCTTCTCCGTCACGCCCGACTTCTTCAGGATGTCGTCGCGGTAGAACATCGTGCCCGGGCCGATGTCGGTCGGGATCGCCGAGAGCTCGCCCGCGGTGTTGGTTGCCAGCGGGATGGTGTAGGGCACGAACTTCTTCATGGACTGGCCGGCGTTGAAGGGCGGCTTGGACAGGTCCTCCAGCGTCTTGCCCTCGGCGAAGCGGCCGAGGAAGCCCACCTCGACCGCCATCACGTCGGGCAGCCCGGTGCCGGTGGCCAGCGACGTGACCATCGCGTTGTGGTGGTCGGCGTACTCGCGGCCGATCACCTTGACCTCCACGTTCGGGTGCAGCTTCTTGAAGGCGGGGATGGCCGACTTGATGATCTTGTCGACCGACGGGAAGGCGGCGACGGTGAGGGTGACTTGCTGTTGCGCATGCGCGGCGAACGAGAGCGCGGCGGCACAGACGGCGGCGGCGAGAACGACGGGTTTCATGAAGGGTCTCCTGGGGAATGCACCGGGTTCGGAATCAGATGCAAGGTCAAGCGAGAGGGCGCCGCTCAGAAGGGCTGTCGCAGCGCGAACCGCGACAGCCCTCGAGATGGACACGGGCTTGACCCCGCGACGGCCCGGCCTAGAAGTTGATGAACCAGCCGCCTTCCAGCTTGGTGGAGCGCATGGAGGCCGAGTACAGCGGCTGGTCGGGCGAAGTGAACTTCTTCTGGATGGTGTTGACGCGCAGGTAGGTCTTCACGTCCTTGCCCATGTCGTACAGGGCCCAGAGGTCCACGTTCGTGCGGTCGATCCGGATCTGGCCGAAGGCAGGGATGGTGCTGCCCGCGCGGGTGTCGTGATAGAAGCCGCCGTACTGGCCGGTGCTCGCTCCGAACTTCTCCTTCGACAGGAAGCCCTGGAAGCTCCAGGTGCCCATGTCGTAGCTCAGCTTGAAGGTGTTGTCGGTGTCCTTGATGAAGTCCTGGCCGAACTTGGAGGCGAAGTCGGCTTCGGGCTCGTTCTTGCCGGTGGTGTAGGTCCAGCCGACGTTGATGGGGCCCAGGCGCGTCTTGGCCGAAGCGCCGTAGGCCTTGTGCTTCACTCCCTTGGCGGCCGTCACGTACTTCGCGTTGGTGTCGCCGCTCAGGTCCATCGCGCCCAGGCCGAACACCGTGCCGCTGATCGGCTCGTAGGTGGCCACCACCGTGTAGGCCTTGTCATGGCCGCTGCTGTCCGACGATGCCTTGGCATCGGTGGCGGTGTTCAGCTGGACCTCGAGGTTCAGCGGACCGAAGGAGTTGCTGTAGCGCAGTGCGTTGCCGCGGATGTCGGCCACGAGGTAGTAGCCGCGCTGGTTGCCCCACACCGGGTTGACGGTGAAGCCGTCGTACAAGAGGCGCATCGGGTTCATGATGTGGCCGGCGGCGAACTTGCCGAAGGGCGTCTCGAGGTAGCCGCTCACCTCGTCGTTGCACATCGGGCCGTTGCTGTCGCCCAGCGAGTTGCCGTACGACGAGAAGCCGCCTTGCGACTGCGCGTAGTTGTCCTTGCCGGCGAAGAAGCCGTCCCAGTCGTGCCGCACCGGCAGGGCTTCGGCGGTGAAGCCCCCGTTGGCGCCATCCACCGTGGTGGCCACGGTGTTGCAGCTGAAGCCGGCGTTGTAGCCGCCCTTCAGGTCCTTGGTGGCATTGAAGAAGAGGAACCACAGGCCGTCGATGCCGGTGACGGTGTTGTCGTACTTGGGCGCAGTGTCGCCGCTGCGCGAGATGCTGCCCAGGCGCGCCTGCACGCCGCCGTTGATCGAGACTTGTGCTGCAGCCGGTGCACTGAGTGCGGCCCCGACGACCATCGCGGCTGCGGCGGACAAGACGTGCTTCTTGAACATTGGGTTATCTCCTGTGTCCCGTGTGGTGTGTGTCGACACTCATGACGGCGCGGACCTGGCTCGTCTTCGTGCTCTCTGTGCTGAAATCGCAGTATGAAAGCGATTTCATGAACGGAATCATAGGGAGGTTGAAAGCGTTTTCAGACTCGGTGAAACCCTATGAAACGGTTGAGCGTCGTGGCAAACGCAACGAACGCTCGGCGCGCTCGGCTAGCGGCGGCCCGAGTCGAGGTCGAAGCCGAACTCCACCGTGACCACGCGCGGTTCGGCGATGCGTTCGAAGCGCCACTGCATCAGCGCGCCCATCACCGGGCCGGTGAGTCGCGAGTTGCTGCTCTCGACGATCTGGATGCGCGAGAGGTAGCCGTCTTCCGCCACGTTGAAACGCACGACGACGCGGCCGTGGCGCAGCCGGCGCATCACATCCTCGTCCCATTCCGGGTCGGCGCGGTCGATGGCGACGAGCGGCTCTTCGGTGGCGTTGTCGACGCGCGGTGCGGTGTTCGCTGTTGCAGTGCTTGTTGCGCCATTCGCATTCGCGCCTGCGTCCGCCGCCGCGACTGCCGAGACCACTGGCAGCCGCTTCGCCGGCGCAGCCGACTTGGCGGATGCAGTCTTCAGCGCAGGCGGCGACACTCCGGCAGGCGAGGGCGCGGAGGCTTGTAGCGATGACGCTGCCGCCTTGCGTACCGACTCCGACTGGATCTTGATCCAGCGCATCGGCGAGTCCGCATCGCGCAGCACGCGCTCGGACATGCCGCTTCGCGGCTCGATCGCTGGCGCTTGCTGCGCCGACGCCACGCCGAAAGTGGCGAGCAGGGCCGCTGCAAGCGCGGCGAGCCTTGCATCACCGATCAGGTTCGACCCATCCGCCTTTTCGAGCACACGCTGAAATCCCCTCATTCCGACTCCTTCCAGCGACCCACGTTCTCAAGCACAGAGGACACAGAGAACACCGAGTGAATGCGCGGCCTCCGTGTTCTCTGTGTCCTGCGTGGTCGATCAATCGGTCCGACTCAAGGCTGGTACACCCGCACGTAGTCCACCTCCATCGCGCGCGGCAGCAGCGAATCGTCGGGTGTCCCGCCCAGCGTTCCGCCCACCGCCACGTTCAGCAACAGGTATTGCGGGTTGTCGAAGGGCCAGTTCGAATTCGTCGAGCCCGCCGGCCGCGCGTAGGTGTAGAACACGACGTCATCCACGCCCCAGCTGAGCGCATCGGCCGTCCACTTCACCTGGTACTTGTGGAAGGTGTTGCAGGTGTCGATGACCGAGGTCGACGAACCCTTGCCGTTGCCGCCGTTGAAGTCCTGCATGTGCGCCGTGCCCAGGATGGTGCCGGGCGCCCAGCCCTTCTGCTCCATGATGTCGATCTCGCCGTCCGCCGGCCATGCGCCCTTGGTGCCGAGCATCCAGATGGCGGGCCACAGGCCCATGCCGCAGGGAAGCTTGGCGCGCACCTCGAAGAAGCCGTAGGTCCAGGACGCGAGACCGCGCGTGAGCAATCGCGCAGAGCTGTAGTTCTGGCCCCCGTAGTCGGCCTGCGTGCTGAGCTGTTCCTTGCGCGCGGTGATGAAGAGCGAGCCGCCTTGCACGCGCGAGTTCTCGAGGCGACCCGCGGCGTAGTACTGCAGTTCGTTGTTGTACCAACCGGCTGCGTTGCGGTCGGTGTCGTAGCCCCACTTGGTCGGGTCGGGCAAGCCGTCCGTGTCGAACTCGTCGGACCACACGAGCTTCCAGCCGCTGGGTACGCCGCCCGCTGCGCCTGACGTTGGCGGTGGTGGTGCCGCGGCGCCGGCGGAGCTGCCACCGCCGCCGCAGGCCACGACGCCCACTGCAATGCACAGACTCACGAGATGTCGGTACTGCTTCATTTCTTTCCTTTGGCGGCCGGGGCCGAGACTGTCTTCATGCCCATCGCGCGCGGTGCCACGCGCAGCTCGGTGCCGTCGCTGAACACCACCCTCTTCGGCGTGGGCGAGCTGTTGTAGGCGAGGTAGGTGGTGTGGGCATCGTCGGCGGTGAACACGGCAAAGAGCGGCGTGTCGGCGGACACGTCCAACTTCGGCCGGCCGAAGCGCGCCAGGCTTTGCAGCCAGTGGTAGGTGTGCGTGCGCGTCTCGCCTTCTTCGACGCTGCCTTGCGGGTCCCACTGCTTCAGCGCCGCCGCCGGATCGGCGAGCGCGAGCGTGGACAGGAGGATGTCCTGCCAGATGTCCGTGGGTGCCTTGCCGTCGCGTGCGATGAACTTCTTGAACTCGCGGTCCATCGCGCCGAGGTTGCCCTGGATGTAGGCCGGGTCGCGCGCGAGGTACACCGACGCCGTGGTGATGGGGATGAAGTTGATGCCGTGGATCTCGCGCGGGTCTTGCGTCCACCAGGTGTTGTGCACGAACTTGTTGCTCCACACGATGCCGGCGGTGGTGTTGAGGTACTCCTTCGGGAACACCAGCTTGTGCAGGTCGAACCAGTAGTGGTTCGCGGCCTCCACCTCGTGCGTGTAGAGGTAGATGCCCGTGTCGCGCAGCGCCTTGTTGCTGGTCGCCTCGCCCCACAGGATCAACGCGGCCCAGGCGTTGATTGCCTCCGATGACGACTCCTGGTTGTTGCCGTCGTAGAACTGCGCGAGGCCAGCGGCCCAGGCGTGTCCTTCGTACGGATCGAAGTTGCGCAAGCGCGGGAACATCGGGTTGCCGCGGTCGGTGGTGGCGATGTCGGCCACCAGCATGTCCACCATGCCGCCCCATTGGTCGCGTGCGGCCCAGGCCGGGTCGCGCAGCGCAATCTGTGCTGCGCCCTGGATCCAGTAGCCGTAGTGGAAGTGGTGGTCGTTCACCTCCTGCGCGGAGCCGAACTCGTCGGGGTAGCCGATGAGCGTGCCCACCGACTTGTTGTAGTGGAAGTAGCGTTCGGCGTTGTCCTCGGGCTTGAACCACAGCGCGAAGCGCTTCTTCATTGCATCGAGGATGGCGTCGCGGCGAGCGAGGTCGCCTTGCTGCTCGGCGATGTTCATCACCTGCAGGGCACGGTTGAAGCCCTTGCCTTCCCAGTAGGTGCCACGGTTGCCAAGCAGGTTGTCCGGGCCGAACTGCGTGTCGGTGGCGATGAACTCCTTGAGCGCCGCGATCTGCGCCGCATCGCCGAGCCCGGGCCAGAAGGGCATCACGCCATTGAACTTGAGGCGCGTCTGGAACTTCGAACCGGCCAGCAGCTTGAGCGGCCCGCGGATGGTGTCGTACTGCCAGGGCAGCGTGATGTGCACCAGCGGGTTGTTGAACCACTGGTGCGGGTACAGGCCGAAGAGCGTGCCGGAGTCACTGCCTTCCATCACCTCGGTCTTCACGCTGAAGGTGGTGGTGACTTCGGCGTGCTTCTCGTCGTAGACGAAGTCGGCGCGCGTGTCGACGATGAAGCCGTAGGCGCGCTTGTGGAACTCGGCCAGCACGGCGGCATCGGCGGCGGGCAGCACGGCAACGGTGAAGAAGCGCTTGTGGTCGGGCAGGGTGAGCTGCACGCGGCCGTCCGCCTGCACGTCGAAGGTCGCGCCGGTCGGTGCGTAGAGGCCGAAGGCCTTGTTGTCGATGACGATGCCCAGGGCGCGGCCATCGGCCGAGCGGCCAAACACCTTCAGCGGCTGAGAAGCCTTGAAAACGACGTTGCCGCGCGTCAGCCGATGAAAGCTGTAAGGGCTGCCGTGCGCGATGGTCACTGTCATCGCGTCCTTGTCGTCACCGGTCACGACGTCCACCGCCCAGTCCGACGTGCGGCCGGCTTTCGCGCTCGTGAGCTCGAACTCGGGCAGCACCGTCAGCGTGGAGCGGTGCATCGCGATGATGTCGTTTTCTTCGCGCTGCGCGGCGAGCGAGACCTCCTTCAACGGTCGGTCGATGTGAAAGCCGTCGCTCGTCGCGCGGTAGGAGCCCGGCTGCGCATACAGGGGCTGCGGCCACCGCTCGAAGAAGAGCGACGAATACCACTGGTTGGTGGGCACCGGCCGCGGCTTGCCGTCGGCGGTGGGCAGCACGGCCGGCGGCTCGCGCTCACCGCCCGCGCGCAGGTGCGTGAGGTAGTGGCCGAGCCCGGCCTTCACCTCGGTGGCTTGTGCAGTCGGCATCAAGGCGAAGGATTGGGCGCTCAGCATGAGGGCAACCATCCATCGCCTGATCGAGTGGGGCGTGCGAGCGGTCAAGGCGTGCACTTCAGCGCGTCGGCATCCTTGGCCGCGCCCGGCACGTAGCGCACGTTCGCGACCGAGATGCCGAAGGGCTTGGTCGTCATGATCACGAGCGGCGTGTTGACGGCGGTGAACTTGGTGCCGGTGGCCTCGAAGCAGCTCAGCGGCATCTTCACCGTGATGGGCTTGTTGATCGGCGCGGTCTTGTAGAAGTTGGTCATGTCCACCACCCCGAGGCAGGGGTAGCGGCAGTCCACGCGCATCGTGACCTGGTCTTCGGGCGCCTTGTTCACCACGGCGTCAAACACGAGGGCGCTGTTGGCCTCGAGGTAGTCGAGCAGGTCGTTGGAGGTCTTGCTTTGCAGGTGGAACTGGCCGAGGCCGCCCGTCCAGGTGAACTTCGCGCCGCTCGCGTCGCCCACCTTGGCGGGCTCGACCTTGATGGCGCCCGCATCGAGCGCGGCGGTGCCGTTCTGCGGCACGGTGGTGGAGAAGTTCGCCGGCGTGCCGAGGAAGAGGGTGTAGGGCGCGACGCTGCCTTTGTCGCCGTAGACGGTGAGCACCGGCAGCTTGGCGTCGGCGGCCGGCGTGGCTGCAGCCGCAGCTTTCGGTGCAGGTGCGGGTGCAGCCGCCGCGGCAGGAGTTGGTGCGGGCGTTGCCGACGAGGAAGCCGACGGTGCGGTCGCGCAGCCACTCAAGGTGGCCGCCGCGGCGGTGATCGCCATGCAGGCCAGGGCTGCGAGGCGCGACGATGACGGCAGTGATGACGACGGACGAATCATGGCTATCTCCAGTGTGTGTATGAGTACGGGCGCGCCATCGGAATCGGCTCTGTGCATGGCGCCACGTCTGGAAGCGGAGAGTAATGAAACCGCTTTCATGAATCCATTGGGGAGAACGCGGATGAACAAGGGCGAAGCCGCGTGACGGATTTGCGCTTAAGCTCGCGGCTTGGCGAATGCGCTTTCGCACCCCCGCACCCATGGCACGCAATCCAGATCCGAACGCTTTCCAACAGGTCGTCACGCTCGCCATGGTGGCCGAGGCGGCCGGCGTTTCACCGAGCACCGTTTCGCGCATCCTCACCGGCCACGCGAAGGTCAGCGACGACAAGCGCGCTGCCGTCGAAGGCGCCATTGCACGGCTGAACTACCAGCCCAACGTGCTCGCTCGCGGGCTCGCGCAAGGACGCACGCTGAGCATCGGCGTGCTCACGCAGGACATCAACAGCCCCTTCTACGGCGAGGCGCTGCTGGGCATCGAGGACGCGCTGGTGGGCACGGGCATCGTGCCCCTCTTCGTGAGCGGCCACTGGAACGTGCAGGACGAGGTCGAGCGCATGACGCACCTGCTCGGGCGCCGCGTCGATGGCGTCATCGTGCTCACCGGCCGGCTCACCGACCAGCAGATCCGCGAGTACGCGCAGCGCGTGCCCATCGTCGTCACCGGACGCAACATGAAGGGCCCGAACATCGCGTCCATGCGCGTGGACGATCTGAAGGGCGCGCTGCGCGCCACCAAGCACCTCATCGAACTGGGCCATCGCCGCATCGCGCACATCGCCGGCCCGCAAGACCATGCCGATTCGGTCGAGCGCCTCAAGGGCTACCGCATGGCGCTCGAAGAGGCGGGCATCAAGTTCGACGCGAAGCTCGTCGTGTATGCCGACTTCCATGAGCCCAGCGGCGTGCTCGCGATCAACCAGCTGATCGAAGCGCGACAGAGCTTCACCGCGGTGTTCGCCTCGAACGACCAGACGGCCTACGGCGCGCGCCTGGCCTTCCACCAGCGCAACATCCGCGTGCCCGAAGACGTGTCGCTCATCGGGTTCGACGACCTGCCCGGTTCGCGCTACATGATCCCGCCGCTGTCCACCATCCACCAGCCGGTGTACGAGCTCGGTCAGCAGGCAGCCACGGTGCTGCTCAAGCTCATCGACGGGGGCAAGAGCCGCGTGACGCTGCCCGAGCCTGAGCTGGTGGCGCGGGAGTCGACGCGGCGGCTGCGCAGCTGAAGGGTGCCTTCGGGCGCCCTACAATTTTCGGCATGGACATCGCCGACAAGCCCGAAGGATTTCAAGCCGTCTCGCGTGCATTGCATGAACGCGGCCATCCCCATGCGCCGATCTTCCTGAGCATCGCCGCGCGCACCTCGCAAGAGGCCGCCGATGCGCTGAGCATCGAGGTGGGCCAGGTCGCCAAGAGCGTGATCTTCCGCCGCAAGAGCGACGACACCGCGGTGCTCGTCGTCACCTCCGGCGACCGGCGCGTGGACGAGAAGAAGGTGGCCGCCATCGTCGGCGCGATTGGCCGCGCCGATGCCGACTTCGTGAAGACCAAGACCGGCTTCTCCATCGGCGGCGTCGCACCCATCGCGCATGCGAGCCCGCCGGTCACGCTGATCGACCGCGAGCTGTTCCGCTTCGACGAGGTGTGGGCGGCCGCCGGGCACCCGAACGGTGTGTTCAAGCTCAGCCCGCGCGAGCTCGAGTCGCTGACCGCCGCGCCGGTCGTGGATGTTGTGCAAGCTTGAGCAGCGCCGGAACAGGGCCGGCACTTTCAGATCGGCGTTCGCAACGGCTTGCCCGCGAAATGCAATTCCGCGTTGTCGATGAAGCACTGCAGCGACGCCTCGGTCGATTCAGGCGACCATCCGGCGATGTGCGGCGTCAGCACGACGTTCGGGAAGTCCATCAGTTCGGAGGGTGGCTTCGGTTCGCTATCGTACACATCGAGGCCCGCACCGCCAAGCGCGCCGGCACGAAGTGCATCGGCGAGCGCTGAAGTGTCGACCACGCTGCCGCGCGCGATGTTGACGAGGTGGCCCGTCGGTCCCAATGCCTTCAGGACCGTCGCATTGACCAGGTGTTTGGTCGAGCCGCCGCCGGGCGTGGCAACCACGAGGAAGTCGCTCCATCGGGCCAGCGCGCTCAGGTCGTCGAAGTAGCGATACGGCAGTTCCGGCCGCGGTGAGCGGTTGTGATAGCCGATCTCCATGTCGAAGGCAGCGCCACGCTGCGCGATCTTGCGGCCGATGGCGCCGAGGCCCAGGATGCCCAGCCGCTTGCCGGCCAGCTGCGGTTGCATCGGCAGCGCATCGCGCCAGACGCCGCGCCGGCAGGCGTCGTCGAGCGCGCGAATGGCGCGCACGCTCGCCAGCAGCAAGGCCAGCGCGTGGTCGGCCACGCAGTCGTCGTTGGTGCCCGCGCCGTTGGCCAGCGCCACGCCGCGTGCGCGCGCATGGTCGAGCGCGAGGTTTTCGTAGCCTGCGCCCCAGGCGCAGGCCAGGCCGAGCCGCGGCATCGCATCGATCTCGTCGGCCCGCAGGCCCGTGGTGCCGTTGGTGAGCACGACCTCGATGCGTGCGCCCTGTGCCGCGATCGTGCTGGCTCGCAGGGCATCGGTCGGGGCATGGTGCAGCTCGAAGCGTTCGCGCAAAAGCGCGAGCCGTTCTTCGGCCATGGCGATGAGGACGAGAAGGACGTGTTTCATTTCCGGGAGCGCAAGGATGATGTCGAGCGCTGATTCTTGCAGTCCCGAGACCGTGCGGGGCGACGTCGAAACCCCGTTCGGACTGAGCCTGTCGAAGTGCCTCGCGTGAACCCTGCGTCGATCGCCGCGACAATCCACGGATGCATCTGCCGAGCCCCGTCCCCAGCCCCTGCATCAGCATCTGCCGCATGAGTGCCGCGACCGGCCTGTGCGAAGGGTGCCAGCGCACCATCGACGAGATCGCCGCATGGTCTCGCATGGAAGACCACGAGAAGCGCTCCGTGTGGCTGTTGATCGACGAGCGCCGCGCGCAGGCGCGTGCCACCACGGAGCCTTCGCGATGAAGCACCTGCGCTTCTACTTCGATCCGATCTCGCCCTTCGCCTATCTCGCCTTCGCGAAACTCCCGCGCGTGCTCGAGGGCGTGTCATGCACCGTCGATTACCAGCCGGTGCTCTTCGCCGGGCTGCTCGCGCACTGGGGCCAGAAAGGTCCGGCGGAGATCGAGCCCAAGCGGGCCTGGACCTTCCGCCACATCCACTGGCAGGCGCATCGCGATGGGCTGACCATGCACACGCCGGCGCAGCATCCCTTCAATCCGCTCGCGCTGCTGCGCCTCGCGCTCGCCTGCGCGCCCGAAGGCATGACACCGAGCCGTCATGTGTGCGAGCAGGTCTTTCGCCATGTGTGGGAAGGCGGCGGCGATGCGAACGACGTCACGCGCCTGAAAACGCTCACCGAACGCCTGGCCCCGCGGCTCGATCCGCACGGCACCGAAGTCAAGCAGGCGCTGAAGGGCGCCACCGCAAGCGCCATCGATCGTGGTGTCTTCGGCGTGCCCACCATCGAGCTCGATGGCCGCCTGTTCTGGGGCGTGGATTCGCTCGAGATGGTGAGCGCGAGCTTGCGCGGCGACGCGTGGTTCGAAGGTCCCGAATGGGACGCTGCGGCGAAGGCGCCGCCGGGCATCACACGCAAAACCCCGGGCAATCCCTGACTGGGACTTTCCCTCGAATCTCACATCGAGAAACGAAGTGTTCGGGTTGTCACCGAGTTTGTCAGCGAGCGTTAAGCGTCGCGTCAGGACTCGGTCAGAGCCTCCCTTGAAGATGCCCGCCATGCACCACCAGGCGGTGGTGTTCCTTTCAAGGAGACATGCGTATGGCAACGACAGTTGGGGGCGGAGCGAAGCCGCTCGCCAAATCCACCGCGCCGATGACGGCCGAGGAGAAGAAGGTCATCTTCGCCTCCAGCCTCGGCACGGTGTTCGAGTGGTATGACTTTTACCTGTATGGCACGCTGGCTGCCATCATCGGCAAGCAGTTCTTCTCGAACCTCGACCCGACCTCGCAGGTCATCTTCTCGCTGCTGGCATTCGCGGCCGGCTTCATCGTGCGTCCGTTC
The DNA here is from genome assembly GCA_966211955.1 of uncultured Comamonadaceae bacterium. Lineage (GTDB taxonomy): Bacteria > Pseudomonadota > Gammaproteobacteria > Burkholderiales > Burkholderiaceae_C > Albitalea. The sequence continues at coordinate 259,386 of CBIHOF010000002.1, forward strand.
GGCGCGCTGGTCTTCGGCCGGCTCGGCGACATGATCGGCCGCAAGTACACCTTCCTGGTCACGATCCTGATCATGGGCCTGTCGACCTTCATCGTCGGCATCCTGCCCGGCTACGGCTCCATCGGGGTCGCGGCGCCGGTCATCCTGATCGGCCTGCGCCTGCTGCAGGGCCTCGCGCTCGGCGGCGAGTACGGCGGTGCGGCCACCTACGTTGCGGAGCACTCGCCACATGGCAAGCGCGGCGCTTACACCTCGTGGATCCAGACCACGGCGACCATGGGTCTGTTTCTGTCGCTGCTCGTCATCCTGGGCACGCAGACCTATCTCGGGCCTGACGACTTCGCCGCCTGGGGCTGGCGCATTCCGTTCCTGGTGTCGATCTTCCTGCTGGGCGTCAGCGTGTGGATCCGCTTGTCCATGAACGAATCCCCTGCCTTCAAGAAGATGAAGGAAGAGGGCAAAACCTCCAAGGCGCCGCTGTCCGAATCCTTCGGCCAGTGGAAGAACCTGAAGATCGTGATCCTCGCGCTGGTCGGCCTCACGATGGGCCAGGCCGTCGTCTGGTACACGGGCCAGTTCTACGCGCTGTTCTTCCTCACGGGCGCACTGAAGGTCGATCCGCCGACGGCGAACATCCTGATCGCCTTCGCGCTCCTGATCGGCACGCCCTTCTTCATCGTGTTCGGCACGCTGTCCGACAAGATCGGCCGCAAGCCGATCATCATGGCGGGCTGCCTGCTGGCCGCGCTCACCTACTTCCCGCTGTTCAAGGCGCTGACCGAATCGGCCAACCCTGAACTCGCGAAGGCACAGGCGGCCAACAAGGTCGTCGTGGTGGCCGACCCCGAGCGCTGCTCGTTCCAGTTCAACCCGACCGGCGTCGCGAAGTTCACGAGCTCGTGCGACATCGCTAAGCAACAGCTGGCGGGCCGTTCGGTGAGCTACGACAACGAAGTGGCCGCCACGGGCAGCGTCGCGCAGATCAAGATCGGCGACAAGGTGATCCCGGGCTTCGAATCCAAGGGCCTCCCGCCCGATGAATTCAAGAAGAAGGATGCCGAGTTCAAGGCCGCCATCGGCGCCGCGCTGAAGGAAGCCGGCTACCCTGCCAAGGCCAAGCCGATCGAGTTCATGAGCGGCAACTGGTGGACCATCGTGGCCATCCTCACGATCATGGTGATCTACGTGACCATGGTCTACGGCCCGATCGCGGCGATGCTGGTGGAGCTCTTCCCGACGCGCATCCGCTACACCTCGATGAGCCTGCCGTACCACATCGGCAACGGCTGGTTCGGCGGCCTGCTGCCGGCGACGGGCCTGGCCATCGTGGCGCAGACGGGCAACATGTACAACGGCCTGTGGTACCCGATCATCTTCGCGAGCATCACCTTCGTGGTGGGCATGCTGTTCGTGAAGGAGACCAAGGACGTGAACATCTACGCCAACGACTGAGCGCGGATTCGGTTCTTCTGAGTGACGCGGGCCGGTCGAGAGACCGGCCCGTGTTCTTTTGTCCTGCCGCTTTTCCTGTTGCCAATCTGCACTGTCAACGCTTACAGATGTTGCATCGGCCGCCCTTGCGCTATCGTGTCGCCCACAAGTACGTCAGGGAGCAGTGATGAGAAGACCGGTCGCCCTTTGGGCAATGCTGGGTGGGTGGGCGTTCGTGAGTTGGCTAGCGACGGATGCGATGGCGGCGACGCAAGCGCCGGCGAAGGGCGCGCGGCGGGTCTACCGCGACGCTGCTGGGCTGGAGTGGTGCGTCACGGTACTCACACTGGATACGGGCGTGGATGGAAGGCCATGGGTGTGGTTCGGCTTCGTGCACGACCCGCGGCGCGTTGAGCACGTGCCGTCCGAGGTGCTGGGCACCGAGTGCCCTGCGAACACATCATCGGCCGGGCAGGTGCCGCTCAAGTCGGCACCGGTGCCTTTGCCAGCGTCTTGAGGCATTCAGGGCACAGGCAACTGCTGTACTGGCCGCGAAGCGTGGCCAGTAGCGCGACGCTGAGCGTGAGGCTCGCGCACCAGCAGGGCGACTCGTCCTTCACGCCGCAGTGGAAGGCGCCGCCGCAACGCGGGCAACGCCAGGCGTCGGTGCTGCCTGCTTGGCCGTTTGCCCCATCGCTCACGCAAAGAGCTCCTTGTGCTGCCCGCGCAAGAGGTTCTTCTGAACCTTGCCCATCGCGTTGCGCGGCAGCTCATCGATCACGAAGACCTGCTTGGGCACCTTGAAGTTGGCGATCCTGGCCTTGAGCTGGCCGATGAGCTCGCTCGCGTCGGGCGAGCTCCCTGGCTTGCGCACCACCACGGCCACCACCGCCTCGCCGAAGTCCGCGTGCGGCACGCCGATCACTGCGCTCTCGGCCACGCCGGGCAACTCATTCAGCACGCTCTCGATCTCCGCCGGGTAGACGTTGTAGCCGCCGGTGATGATCAGGTCCTTGCTGCGGCCGACGATGACGACGTAGCCCTGTTCATCGAAGCGGCCCACGTCGCCGGTCTTGAACCAGCCGTCATCGGTGAACTCCTCGCGTGTCTTCTCGGGCATGCGCCAGTAGCCCGAGAACACGTTGGGCCCCTTCACCTCGATGCCGCCGATCTCGCCTTGCGGCACCACCGCGCCTTGGTCATCGCGCACGCGCAAGCCCACGCCCGGCAGCGGAAAGCCCACCGTGCCGCCCTTGCGTTCACCGTCCTCTGGGTCGCAGGGGTTGGAGGTCAGCATCACCGTCTCGCTCATGCCGTAGCGCTCGAGGATGGTGTGGCCGGTGCGTTCGCGGAAGTCATTGAAGGTCTCGATGAGCAAGGGCGCCGAGCCGCTGATGAAAAGCCGCATGTTGCGGCAGGCCTCGCGCGTGAACGAAGCGTCGCCCAGCAGCCGCACGTACAGCGTGGGCACGCCCATGAACACCGTGGCCTGCGGCAGGCGCTCGACCACCGCGCGCGGTGCGAACTTCGAGAACCAGATCATCTTGCTGCCGTTGAGCAGCGCGCCATGCGACGCGACGAAGAGGCCGTGCACGTGGAAGATGGGCAGTGCGTGGATGAGCACGTCGCCAGCCTGCCAGCGCCAGTACGACTTCAAGGTGAGCGCATTCGACAGCAGGTTGCCGTGCGACAGCATCGCACCCTTGCTGCGGCCGGTGGTGCCGCTCGTGTAGAGGATGGCGGCCAGGTCGCTCGCTTGTCGCACTGCAGGCTCGTGCGTGTCCGCATGGTGGGCCGCTCGTTCGAGCAGGCTGCCGCTGCGGTCCTCGTTGAGCGTGAACACGTGCGTGCAGCCGGCCTTGAACGCGATCTTGCTGACCCACCCGAAGTTCCTGCCGCTGCACACCACCACGCTCGGCTCGGCATTGCCGATGAAGTACTCGATCTCGCTGCTCTGGTAGGCGGTGTTCAGCGGCAGGTAGACGTAGCCCGCGCGCAGCACCGCGAGGTACAGCAGCAGCGCCTCGACGGATTTCTCGGTCTGCACGGCGACGCGCGCACCCTCGGGCAGGTTCAACCACTGCAGCAGGTTCGCGATGCGTGCGGTCGCGCGGTCGATGTCGGCCCAGGTGTAGAAGAGGCGTTCGCCGTCGGCCGTTTCGATGGCGGTGGCGTCCAGGTTGGCAGGGAAGGCGCGGCGAAGCGCGACGAAGAGGTTCTGGTTCTCGGTCATGGTCCGGGGATGCAGGAAAGGCAAGCCAAGGTCAACCGCGCTGGAACCGCGGTGGTCGCTTCTCGATGAAGGCGGTGACGCCTTCGCGGTGCTGGGCGCTGTCGGCGTAGTCGAAGAGGGCGAGGCGTTCGGCGTCGCTGATGGCAACACCCGTGCGGCTGCGCTCGACAAGCCGCAGCGTGCGCTTGTTCAGCCGCGCTGCCTGCGGCGACAACGCGGCCAGCCGCTCGGCGCGACGCTGCACTTGCGGCGCCACGTCGCCATCGGGCAGCACCTCGTGCACCAGGCCCGCTGCCAGCGCCTGCTGCGCGTCGAAGAGCCTCGCCTCGAGCAGCATTTCGCGCAGCACCGGCGCGCCCACCACGCGGCTCACCACGGCCAGCTCGCCCGGTGCCATCGGAAAGCCCAGCTTGGCGATCGGTGCGCCGAAGCGGCTCGATTCGCCGCACACGCGGATGTCGCAGCAAGCCGCGATCTCCAGCCCGCCGCCAATGCAGGCGCCCTCGATCTGCGCGAAGAGCGGGATGTCGCAATCGAGCATCGCATGCAGAGCGGTCGCGACGACGTTCTCGTGGAAGTCGTGCAGCGCATCGCGCTCGAACCGAAAGCCCGCGAACTCCGCGATGTCGCCACCCGAGGCGAACTGGCCATCGGCGCCCCGCACGATCACCGCATGTGGCGCATCGGCCGGCGGCATCGCCTGCAGCCGCTCGAACACTGCGCGCAGCTCACGCCACATCGCGATGTCGATCGCGTTGAGCTTGCCCGGGTTGGCGAGCGTGACGCGGGCGGTGAGGCCGTCGGCTTCGAGCGTGATGGTTCCCATCAGTCGAGTTTCGCACCCGAGCTCTTCACCACCTCGGCCCAACGCTTGATCTCGCCGTGCACGAAGCTGCCGAATGCCGCGCCATACAGCTTCGGCGTGTCGGTGCCAAGGCTTTGCCACGCAGTCTGAAGTTCGGGCGTGGCGAATGCCTTGGCCATCTCCGCCTGCATGCGTTCGACGATCTCCTTGGGCGTGCCCTTGGGCGCCCAAAGGCCATACCAGGTGGCCACCTGGTAGCTCGGCACGCCCGCCTCGGCGGACGTGGGCAGGTCCGGAAAGCCCGGCGCGCGTTGAGGCTGCGCCACCGCCAGCGCCTTGATGCGCCCGCCCTTGATGTGGTTGGCCGAGGATCCGAGCCCGTCGAACATCATGTCCACCTGTCCGCCGATCAGGTCTTGCAAAGCCGGCCCCGCGCCGCGGTAGGGGATGTGCGTGATGAAGGTCTTCGTCTGCAGCTTGAACAACTCGCCGGCGAGGTGGTGCGAGGTGCCGTTGCCGGCAGAGCCGTAGTTGAACTTGCCGGGGTTCTTGCGCACGAGTTCGAGGAAGCCCTTGAGGTCGTTGACCGGCATGCGCTGCGGGTTCACCACGATCACCTGCGGCACGCTGGAGATGAGGCCCACCGGCACGAAATCGGTCTCGATGTTGTAGTCGAGCTTGGGGTACATGGCTGGCGCGATCGCATGGTGCACCGCACCCATGAAGAAGGTGTAGCCATCGGGCGCGGCCTTGGATGCGATGCCGGCGCCCAAGGTGCCGCCCGCACCGCCGCGGTTGTCCACGATCACCTGCTTGCCCATGTTCTTGGTGAGCATCGCGCTCAACGGCCGTGCGAATGCATCGGTGCCGCCGCCGCTCGGAAAGGGCACGATGAAGGTGATCGGCTTCGAGGGCCACGCATCGGCCGCGAGGGCCGAGCTGACGAAAGGCGCGGCCGCGCCCGCAAGCAGCAACTGCCGCCGCGTCGGGTGAAGGCGATGTGAGTCCATGTCTTTGTCTCCTTCGTCGTGATGGAAAGCGTTCAGGCTCGAAGCAAGGCGTCTGCTGTCGTCGAGCGTGCAGGCGGCCATGCCTTTTCGCTTGCGACTCTAAGACACAAACTTGCCGATCCCACCCGGCCGCCTGCTCGTGACAGGCAACCTGCGCACCAGAAGTGCGACCAGAAGCCATACACCGCCAGGGTCTCAGGGTTCCACCCGCTCGCCTGTGGCCTTCCACCCATTAAAGTGTCTGCCCAGCAGACAGGAGCAGTACCCATGGCACACAGCCAGTCCGCGCCGATCGGCGACAGCCTGCCGGCGGATGCCGACGGTGTCTTGAAGCTTGCGGCGCAGTCCATGTTCGACACCTTCGCACACACGGCGATGGGCATGATGGTGGTGGACCGCGAGCACCGTATCGTGTGGATCAGCGACGGCTACAAGCGCTTCCTGCCGGCGCTCGGGCATGAGGAATCTGACTTCGTCGGCCGCAGGGTGGAAGAAGTGGTGCCCAACACGCTGATGGCGCAGGTGATCGACAGCGGACAGCCCATCCTCGTGGACCTGCTCACCAACCAGGCCGGCACCTTTCTCGTCAGCCGGCTGCCGCTGCGCAATGAGCACGGCGAGATCCTCGGGGCCATGGGCATGGTGCTGCTGGACCACCCCGAGACGACGATGCAGCCGCTGATCGCGAAGTTCAGCCGCCTGCAGCGCGAACTCGAAGACGCACGCCAGCAGCTCGCGGCGCAGCGCCGGCCGAAGTACACCGTGGCGAGCTTCATCGGCGCGGGGCCTGCGGCCATGGAAGTCAAGCGGCAAGCGCGTCGCGTCGCGCAGACTGACAGCACCGTGCTGCTGCTGGGCGAGACGGGCACCGGCAAGGAGTTGCTGGCCCACGGCATCCACGCGGCCAGCTCGCGCGCGGGCCGGCCCTTCGTGGGTGTGAACATCGCGGCGGTGCCGGACACCTTGCTCGAAGCGGAGTTCTTCGGCGTGGCTGCGGGCGCCTACACCGGCGCCGACCGCAAGGGCCGCGACGGCAAGTTCAAGCTGGCCGACGGCGGCACGCTCTTTCTGGACGAGATCGGCGACATGCCGCTGGCGCTGCAGGCCAAATTGCTGCGCGTGCTGCAGGAGCAGGAGGTGGAGCCGCTGGGCAGCAACCAGGTGCAGCGGGTGGACGTGCGCATCATCGCGGCCACGAGCCGCGACTTGCCGGCGATGGTCGCGGCAGGCAGCTTTCGCGCCGACCTCTACTACCGGCTCAACGTGCTGCCCATCCGCCTGCCTGCGCTGCGAGAGCGGCTGGGCGACATCGAGGCGCTGGTGGAAGCACTCGCCGACGACATTGCGCGACGCAGCGGCACGCCCCCCAAGAGCCTCAGCCCCGATGCGCTGGAACTGCTCGCCGTGCAAAGCTGGCCGGGCAACATCCGCGAGCTGCGCAACGTGCTGGAGCAGGCCACGCTGATGACCGACGACCTGCAGCTCACAGTGGCGCATTTCAAGGGGGCGGGGTTGGGGGCGGGCGCGATGCCGGGGGCCGCTGGCGTGGCATCGCCGAGCGCACCGCCGCTGGTCACGCATGCGCATGCGGGGGCACCGTCGAGCATCGGGAGCGCCTTGCCGTCCATCAAGCCGCTGCCGCAGGCCATCGCGGAGCTGGAGATCCAGGCCATCCGCGACGCGCTCGCCGCGACCGGCGGCAACAAGCTCGCGGCGTCGCGACTGCTGGGCATCTCGCGCGCAACGCTGTACGAGAAACTGCCGATGCTGGCGAAGGTGACCTGAAGCGGCGGGCGCTCGAGCGAGGGCGATCGATCTGTGTCCTGTGTGGTTGAACAAGACTCCCGCATGAACCCGCGAGCGCATCCAGGTCCAAGGCGCACCGGAGCGCACACGCGCAAAGACCCCTGTCCGCAAATCAGTCGCCGCCTGTTTGCCGGACAATGACTTTTCGCGGATCGTCCGACGACTGGACGGTTCATTCGAGGCTGTCGGTCCAAATGGGCTGTCCGATGCTTCGCGACTCATCTTCTTTGCGGGTTTGCACTGAGATGGAGCGCATGGCATGGGCCTTGCCTTTTGGGACCGAACAATTCCCAGGAGACAAGACCCATGACCCGAGTCACCCACCGTCGCTTGCTGCTTGCTTCGATGCTCGCATCCGCCTTCGTCGTGCCCACGCTCGCGCACGCCGCCGACGCGAAAGAGATCCGCATCGCGCACGTCTACAGCAAGACCGGCCCGCTCGAAGCCTATGGCAAGCAGACGCAGACCGGCCTGATGATGGGCCTGGACTACGCCACCAACGGCACGATGACGGTGAACGGCAAGAAGCTCGTCGTCATCGAGAAGGACGACCAGGGTAAGCCTGACGTGGGCAAGAGCCTGCTCGCCGCGGCCTACGGCGACGACAAGGCGGACATCGCCGTCGGCCCGTCGTCCTCGGGCGTGGCGCTGGCGCTGCTGCCGGTGGCCGAGGAGTACAAGAAGATCCTGCTGGTGGAGCCGGCAGTCGCCGATTCGATCACCGGCGACAAGTGGAACAAGTACATCTTCCGCACCGGCCGCAACAGCTCGCAAGATGCCATCTCCAATGCGGTGACGCTGGACAAGGCGGGCACGAACATCGTGACGCTTGCGCAGGACTACGCCTTCGGCCGCGACGGCGTGAAGGCCTTCAAGGACGCGATCCACAAGGCCAAGATCGTCCATGAAGAGTACCTGCCGGCCAACACCACCGACTTCACCGCCGGTGCGCAACGCATCATCGACAAGCTCAAGGACTTGCCGGGTCGCAAGGTGATCTGGATCGTCTGGGCCGGCGCGGGCAACCCGTTCAAGATCGCCGACCTCGACCTGAAGCGCTACGGCATCGAGATCTCGACCGGCGGCAACATCCTGCCGGCGATGGCCGCGTACAAGAACTTCCCGGGCATGGAAGGCGCGACCTACTACTACTTCGGCATCCCGAAGAACCCGGCGAATGAGTGGCTGGTGGCCAACCACTACAAGAAGTACCAGACCCCGCCGGATTTCTTCACCGCGGGCGGCATGTCCGCTGGCATCGCGCTCGTGGAAGCGCTCAAGAAGTCGGGTGGCGACACCAACACGGAGAAGCTCATCAAGACGATGGAAGGCATGAGCTTCGAGACCCCGAAGGGCAAGATGACCTTCCGCAAGGAAGACCACCAGGCCATGCAGAGCATGTACCACTTCAAGATCAAGGTGGACCCGGCCTTCGCATGGGGCGTGCCGGAGCTGGTGCGCGAGATCAAGCCTGAGGAAATGAACGTCCCGATCAAGAACAAGCGCTGATCGGAACAGAGCGCCGAGGCGCTCAGAAGACTCCCTCCCCCGCTGGGGGAGGCCCTCCCCCAGCGGGGGAGGGAGCCATCCGAAGCCTCCGGGCGAGAGGTGCCTTCCGAGAAGATCCTTCCCAGCAGTCGGGAGGACACAGGAGACAAAAGGCATGACGTTTCAACGCTTCAGAACCTGGTCGCTCGCAGCGCTCGTCGCCACCGCGACCTTCGCGGCGCAGGCCACACCGCTGCCCGCGCTCGTGGTGGACAAGTCGCAGATCACCGTGTCCGGCCTCTCGTCGGGCGGCTTCATGGCCAACCAGCTCGGCTACGCCTATTCATCGACCTTCAAGGGCATCGGCGTGTTCGCCGGCGGCCCCTACATGTGCGCGGGCCACAGCAACTACACCGCCTGCATGTACAACGCCAGCATCAGCGCGAGCATGCTCAGCACCATGCAGGCGGACATCAACAACTGGAGCGGCACGGCCAACGATTCCAAGGCCAACGTCGCCAACCAGAAGATCTTCATGTTCGTGGGCACGAGCGATTACACCGTCGGCCCCAACCCGATGAACGCGGTGCAGACGCAGTACACCAACAATGGCGTTCCCGCGGCCAACCTCGACTACATCCAGCGCGCAAGCACGGCGCACGTCTTCCCGACCGACTTCGACAGCACCGGCAACAACGCCTGCAGCAGCACCGCGTCGCCCTACATCAGCAACTGCGGCTACGACGGCGCCAAGGCGGCCTTCACCAAGTTCTACGGCACACTCAATGCGCGCAACAACGCGCCGGCCGCGGGCAACTACATCCAGTTCGACCAGACGGCCTTCACCACCAACGCGGGCATGTCACCGACCGGCTGGGTCTACGTGCCGGCCAACTGCGCGGCAGGGGCGACTTGCAGGCTCCACGTGGCATTGCACGGCTGCCAGCAGAACTACGACACCATCGGCGACAAGTTCGTGAAGAACACCGGCTACACGCGCTGGGCCGACACCAACAGCATCATCGTGCTCTTCCCGCAGACGCGCGTGGACAACACCAGCCACAGCACCTCGGCCAGCGGGTCGCTCGCCAACGGCAACGGCTGCTGGGACTGGATCGGCTGGTACGGCAGCAACTTCGCGCAGAAGGCCGGCACGCAGCAGGCGGCCATCAAGGCGATGGTGGACAAGCTGGCCTCGGGCACCGGCGGCGGCGGTGGCGGCGGCACGCTGCCTGCGCCCACCGGTGTTGCCACCTCGGGCGCGACCAACACCAGCATGGTCGTGAGCTGGTCCGCGGTGAGCGGCGCGAGCGGCTACAACGTCTACCGAAACGGCGTCAAGGTCAATGCATCGCTGGTCGCATCATCGACCTATACCGACAGCGGCTTGTCGCCTGCCACGACCTACAGCTGGACAGTGCGCGCGGTCGATTCCGGCGGCGCGGAAGGCGCGACCTCGTCGCCTGCCAGCGGCACGACGACGGGCGCGGCGGCGGTCTGCACCACCGCATCGAACTACGCACACACCACGGCAGGCCGTGCCCACCAGAGCGGCGGGTATGCCTACGCGAACGGATCGAACCAGAACATGGGCCTGTGGAACGTCTTCGTCACGACGACGCTCAAGCAGACCGGCGCCAACTACTACGTGATCGGAACGTGCCCGTAAGGGACCACCACAACGCATGCTCGAGACCCAGAACCTCACCATCCGCTTCGGGGGGCACGTGGCCGTGGACCACGTGAGCTGCAGCTTCGCGCCGGGGACGCTGACGGCCATCGTCGGCCCCAACGGCGCGGGCAAGACGACGTACTTCAACCTGGTCTCGGGCCAGCTGCGCGCGAGCGAGGGGCGCGTGCTGCTGGATGGCGTGGACATCACCCACGACAGCCCGTCCTCGCGCACGCACCGCGGGTTGGGGCGGGCCTTCCAGCTCACGCAGCTGTTTCCGAATCTCTCGGTATTGGAAAACGTGCGGCTCGCGGTGCAGGCGCGGCGCAAGCAGGGCCTGAACCTGTGGTCTGTGTGGCTGGACCATCGCTCCACGCTCGAACGCGCGCATGAGCTCGTCGCTCGCGTGAAGCTGGCTGATCGCGCCGATGCGGCCGCGAGCAGCCTGCCGCACGGCGACCAGCGCAAGCTCGAAGTGGCGATGCTGATGGCGCTGGAGCCGCGCGTGTACATGTTCGACGAGCCGACAGCCGGCATGAGCGTGGACGACGTGCCGGTGATCCTCGACCTCATCCGCGCGCTCAAGGCCGAGCGCGACAAGGTCATCCTGCTGGTGGAGCACAAGATGGACGTGGTGCGTGAGCTGGCGGACCGCATCATCGTGCTGCACAACGGGCAGCTCGTGGCCGATGGCGACCCGGCGGAGGTGATTGCATCGCCGGTGGTGCAGAACGCCTATCTCGGCATCGCGCCGGCGGAGGCTGCATGAGCGGGGCCATCCTTCAACTCCAAGGCGTGCACACGCACATTGGGGCGTATCACATCCTCCACGGCGTCGACTTCGAGGTGCCGACGGGGCAGGTCACCATGCTCCTCGGCCGCAACGGCGCCGGCAAGACGACCACGCTGCGGACCATCATGGGGCTGTGGCAGGCTTCGCGAGGCAACGTCTTCTTCGACGGCCGCGCCATCGGCGGCGAGAAGGGGCGGCTCACCACGCCCGACATCTCCACGCTCGGCATCGCCTACGTGCCCGAGAACATGGGCATCTTCAGCGACCTGTCGGTGCGCGAGAACATCCTCCTGGCCGCACGCAAGGCACGCAGCATCGACGACATCGACACGCAGCGACTCGAATGGCTGTTCGGCCTCTTCCCGGCCATCCGCAAGTTCTGGCTGTACCCGGCGGGCAAGCTGTCGGGCGGGCAGAAGCAGATGCTCGCCATCTGCCGCGCCATGATCGAGCCGCGGCGGCTCTTGCTCATCGACGAGCCGAGCAAGGGCCTCGCGCCCGCCATCGTGCAGAACCTCATCGCGGCGCTGCGTGAACTGAAGACGACGCAGACCACCGTGCTGCTTGTCGAGCAGAACTTCGCGATGGCCCGCGCCCTTGGCGACCACGTCGCGGTGATGGACGACGGCCGCGTCGTGCATCGGGGGGCGATGGCCGAGTTGGCGGACGACGAAAGCCTGCAGCACCGGCTGCTCGGCCTGTCGCTGGGAGCGCATCAATGAACACCGTCACCACGTCCATGCCCGCCGCACCCACACCCTCCGCCATCCCCAAGGCCAGCTTCGACTGGCTGCCCATGGCGCTCGTCGCCGTGCTCGCGCTCGCTGCCTGGCCGCTCATCGGGTCCTCGTCCACCTGGCTCACGCTCACGGTGGCAGGCCTCGCGATGGGCATGATCATCTTCATCATCGCCTCGGGCCTCACGCTCGTCTTCGGCCTGATGGACGTGCTCAACTTCGGCCACGGCGTGTTCATTGCCATGGGCGCCTTCGTCGCGATGAGCGTGCTGGGCACCATGCCCGAATGGACGGCCTCGGCCAGCCTCTGGCGCAACCTCGCCGCCGTGCTGCCGGCGATGCTCGCGGCCATGCTGGTGGCCGGCATCGTGGGCCTCGTCTTCGAGCGCCTGCTGGTGCGGCCGGTGTACGGCCAGCACCTCAAGCAGATCCTCATCACCATGGGCGGCATGATCGTCGGCGAGGAGATCATCAAGGTCATCTGGGGCCCCGGCCCACAGGCCTTGCCGCTGCCCGAGGCGCTGAAGGGCGCGCTCATCTTCGGTGACGCCGCAGTCGAGAAATTCCGCCTGCTCGCGGTGGTGATCGGCGCGGCCGTGCTCATCGCGATGCTCTTCACGTTGAACCGCACCAAGATCGGCCTCCTGATCCGTGCCGGCGTGCAAGACCGCGAGATGGTGGAGTCGCTCGGCTACCGCATCCGCCGCCTGTTCATCGGCGTGTTCGTTGCGGGCTCCGCGCTCGCGGGCCTGGGCGGCAGCCTCTGGGCGCTGTACCAGCAAGGCGTCACGCCGCAGATGGGCGCCAACGTCAACGTGCTGATCTTCATCGTCATCATCATCGGCGGGCTCGGTTCCACGCTCGGCTGCTTCGTCGGCGCGCTGCTGATTGGTTTGCTTGCCAACTACGTCGGCTTCCTCGCGCCCAAGGTGGCGATGTTCTCCAACATCGGGCTCATGGTCCTCGTGCTGCTGTGGCGGCCGCAGGGGCTGTACCCGGTGGCGAATCGCTGAAGGCACGCACATGCTGAACCGCTTGCTCTCCCACGACCTGCCGCGCAACCGCTGGCTGAGCATCCTGCTCATCGCCATCGTGCTCGGCCTCGCGCTCACGCCCTTCCTCTTCCCCGGCACCAAGGCGCTCAACGTCGCCGCGAAGATCCTCGTCTTCATCGTGCTCGTCGCGAGCTTCGACCTGCTGCTGGGCTACACCGGCATCGTGAGCTTCGCACACACGATGTTCTTCGGCATCGGTGCTTACGGCGTCGCCATTGCCAGCACGCGGCTCGGTGCCGGCTGGGACGCGGTGCTCATCGGCGTCGCAGCAGCGCTCGTCGTGTCGCTCGCGCTGTCTCTGCTCATCGGCCTGTTCAGCCTGCGCGTGAAGGCCATCTTCTTCGCGATGATCACGCTCGCCGTCGCGTCCGCCTTCCTCACGCTCGCCTCTCAGTTGTCGGATTTCACCGGCGGCGAAGACGGCCTCAACTTCAAGGTGCCCGAGGCGCTGCAACCCGGCACGCAATACCTCGAAGACCCGTTCCTCGGCGCGAGCATCGACGGCCGCTTCGTCACCTACTACCTGCTGTTCTTCGTGGCGGTGCTGCTCGTGCTCGTGATGCTGCGCATCGTCAACTCGCCCTTCGGCCGCGTGCTGCAAGCCATCCGCGAGAACGACTTCCGCGCGGAAGCCATCGGATATCGGACGGTGGTTTTCCGCACGCTGAGCAACGTGCTCTCGGCACTGTTCGCGACGCTGGCCGGTGCACTGCTCGCGCTCTGGCTGCGCTACAACGGCCCGGACACTTCGCTCTCCTTCGAGATCATGCTGGACATCCTGCTCATCGTCGTCATCGGCGGCATGGGCACGATCTACGGCGCAGTGGTGGGCGGCACCTTGTTCCTGCTCGCGCAAAGCTACCTGCAAGACCTCATGAAGCTCGGCGCCTCCGCCGTCGAAGGCGTGCCGGTGCTCTCGCAATTCATCTCGCCGGACCGGTGGCTGCTCTGGCTGGGCATCCTCTTCGTTCTCTCGGTCTATCACTTTCCAAGCGGCGTCGTCGGCCGAATGCGAGCCGCGCGACACAAGCATCCTCCCCCGAAGTCCTGAGGCCAACGCGCCTGTGGGCGGCAGCCGCCGCCGGCTTGCGCACGCCTGTACACCAACAATCACAGGAGAAGACACGATGGTTTGCACGAAGGAATGGCGACAGATCCTGGTCGCTGCGGCCGGCCTGGCCGTGGCGGCGTTGCTTGCCGGCTGCGGCGGCAACACGACTGAGTCGCTGAACACGAAGCCGGCTTATGTGGGCAGCGTCAAAGCGACGACCTACGACGGCACGAGCGACGACCTGCTCACCGCGGGCCTCGGCAAGAGCGGCCTTGCACTCGCGCTGCCCGCCTATGCCGACCCGGTTCATCCCACAGCGGCGGAACTGCGTCGCGCCGCCATCTACAACAGCTACCGCGCGATCGTGGACATGACCGCCGCGGGGGGCTACGGCACGCTGTACGGCCCGAACGTCGACGCCACTGGCGTGGCAGGCACTGGCGAAGGAAAGATCGCCGGCACCGAATACATCGCCTTCAGCGACGACGGCACTGGCCAGCGCAATGTCACGCTGATGGTGCAGGTGCCGTCGACCTTCGACAAGAACAACCCGTGCATCATCACCGCCACGTCCTCGGGCTCGCGCGGCGCGTACGGCGCGATCACCACCGGTGAGTGGGGCCTCAAGAAGGGCTGCGCCGTCGCCTACACCGACAAGGGCACGGGAAGCGCGCCGCACGACCTGGCCAACGACACCGTGCCGCTGATCGACGGCACGCGCACCACGGCGGCGGCCGCCGGCACCAGCGCGCAGTTCCGCGCGCCGCTCACGAGCAGCGAGCTCGCGGCGTTCAACGCTGCATCGCCCAATCGCTTCGCGCTCAAGCATGCGCACTCGCAGCGCAACCCCGAGAAGGATTGGGGCCAGTTCACGCTGCAGGCGGTGGAGTTCGCGTTCTACGTGCTCAACGAGCAGCACAGCGCGAGCAACGCTGCAGGCACGGCGAAGCTCAGGACCATCGAGCCGGGCAACACGCTCGTCATCGCATCGAGCATCTCCAACGGCGGCGGCGCGGCCATCGCCGCGGCGGAGCAGGACACGCAAGGCCTGATCGACGGCGTCGCGGTGTCCGAGCCCGGCGTGGAGCTGCCGGCGTCGCCGGGTGTCACCGTGCAGCGCGGCGCCGTCACGCTCACCACCTTCGGCCGCCCGCTTGTCGACTTCACGAGCCATGCCAACCTGTACCAGTCGTGCGCGTCGCTGTCCACGAGCCTCGCGGGCACGCCCTTCCAGGCGAGCTTCGCGGGCGGCTTCGGCTTCTTCGCGGGCAACCGCTGCGCGACGCTGAAGGCCAAGGGCCTGCTCACGGCCACCACCACCGCCACGCAAGCCGACGAGGCGCTGCAAAAGCTGCGCGACTACGGCTGGGAGGCGGAATCCGACCCGCTGCATGCATCGCTTGCGGCCTTTGAGGTGGCACCAGCCGTGACCGTGACCTTCGCCAATGCGCTCGCCCGTGCGAGCGTGAAGGACAAGCTGTGTGGCGTGAGCTTCTCGGCCGTCACCGCGCTCGGCGCGCTCACCACCATCGACCCGGCGCAGCTCGCGCAGATGTTCGCCACAGGCAACGGCGTGCCACCGCAGTCGGTGCCCAACGTGCAGCTGATCAACGACAACAACCCGACCGGCCCCATCCGCGATGCGATCTCGGTGTCGCCGTCCACCGGAGTGGCCGACTGGAACGCCGATGCGGCGCTGTGCTTTCGCAACCTCCTCACCGGCACCGACGCGGCCTCCATCGCCTTGCAGACGGGCCTGAACGAGACGCGGCGCAACGGCAACCTGCACGGCAAGCCAGCGCTCATCGTGCATGGACGCGCCGACGCGCTGCTGCCGGTGAACCACACCTCGCGGCCGTACTACGCGCTCAACAAGCTCACCGAAGGAGCGGCCAGCAAGCTGTCGTACATCGAGGTCGCGAACGCGCAGCACTTCGACACCTTCATCGGCCTGCCCACCATCCTACCGGGCTACGACACGCGCTACATCCCGCTGCACGTGTACCTGAACCGCGCGCTCGATGCGGTGTACGCCACCCTGAAGAGCGGCACCGCCTTGCCCGCGAGCCAGGTGGTGCGCACGGTGCCGCGCGGCGGCACGCCGGGCGCCGCGCCGGCCATCACGCTTGCCAACGTGCCGCCCATCGCGGCCACGCCGGCGGCGGCCGATGCCATCGGCTACGCCGCGGGCACGGTGACCATTCCAGATTGATCGACAGGTGTCGAACCAGGGAGGCGACATGCCACACGCATCGCACTACATGACATGCGAGGGCCGCGAGATCCACTACACGCAATGGGGCGCCGAGCACCAGGAGACGGTCATCGCCTGGCACGGCCTGGCGCGCACCTGCCGCGACATGGACGACATTGCAGGGCACCTGTCGCAGCACTATCGCGTGATCTGCCCCGACACCATCGGCCGGGGCCTGAGCCAGTGGAGCCCGCAGCCCGAGCGCGAGTACTGCCTGGACTTCTACGCCCGTCTGGCCACGTCCTTCGTGGACCAGCTGGGGCTGGACAGCTTCCACTGGCTGGGCACGTCCATGGGCGGCGCGATCGGCACGGTGGCCGCGGCCACTTCATTGCGCGGGCGCATCCGCCGGCTGGTGCTCAACGACAACGGGCCGCAGCTCGCGGAGGCGGCCCTCCAGCGCATCCGCAGCTATGCCGGCAACCCGATGGCCTTCGACCGGGTGAGCGAACTGGAGGCCTACTTCCGGTCGGTGTACCAACCCTATGGCTGGCTGAGCGATGCGCAATGGCGGCGGCTCGCGGAAACGTCGACCCGACGCCTGCCCGACGGCCGCGTGACGCCGCACTACGACCCGGCGATGGTCATGCAGTTCACCCATCACGAGAACGACTACCTGCGCTGGCGCGAGTGGGACACGCTGGACATTCCCGTGCTGTGCCTGCGCGGCGAGTCGTCGGACCTGCTGCTGCGCGACACCTGCGACGAGATGCGCAAGCGCGGGCCCCGGGCGGTGGTGATCGAGATCGCGAATTGCGGGCATGCGCCGGCGTTGAACACGCAGGCGCAGTTCGAGCTGGTGGAGCGGTTCTTCAGGGGCGAGTGACGCTCGCCGTCGCCAATTGATCGGCCAGGTGGTCGATGAACACCCGCGCCCGCGCGATGTACGCCGGTGGCCCACGGTCAGCGGTCTTCACGAAGGCCCGCATGCCGGTGAGCTTGTCCATGGGGGCGTGGGATTGCAGCGGTTCGTTCCGCAATGAACGGAACGCAAAGGCCTGTCGCTGAGAAGCGGGCCAGTTTAGGCTTCGCGTCTCCATTCGCCTGCTGCCCCGATGCCGATGCCCGTCACCTTCGTCCCTGCCGATCCCGCGCACCACCGCGAGGTGATCCTGCGCCTGAACGTCGAGTACCTTCGCTGGGTTCGCGAGGGCGTCGTCGGCATGTTCGGCGAACAAGCCCTCTCATCGTTCCACACCTCGGTGGAAGAGGATGCAGCCGCGACGATCGAGCACCTGTGCCAGCCGCAGGACGGCGGCGGGGCGTTCTACCTCGTCGAGCTGCAGGGCGAGTTCGTCGGGATGTGCGCCGTGCGCCGGCTGCGCGACGGCGTGGCGGAGATCAAGCGCGTGTACATCCGCCAGCCCGCGCGCGGCATGGGCCTGGGCCGGCTCGTGCTGCAGCGGCTGCTGTCGGACGCGCGTGCCATGGGTTGCCGCACCGTGTGCCTGGACACGGCCGAGTTCATGCATGCCGCGCGCCGGCTGTACCTGGCCCACGGCTTCGTGGATTGCCCGCCGCATGACGAGGTGGAGGTGCCGCGCGCGCTGCACCGCCGCTGGCACTTCATGCAGCGCCCGGCCTGACGCGACTGGGGACGACATGAATCCGCAGGCACTGCGTCTGCGGCATGGGCATGGCGATGATCGTCACCATGCTCTGGCGAACGCAGGGGCTGTGGCCCCAGCCGTCCGCCACGCGATGAACTCATCCGCCGGCGTCGCTCGCCTGAATCGCATCGATCTGCGCCACCACCGCATCGCGCACTGCCTCTTCGGCAACGGAGGCAATGCCCGGCGACGACAACGGGATGGACCCGTCGAGCCGCCACTTGCCGTCGGCGCCCTGCGTGACCGTGGCGCTCCAGGTGATGGCGTGCGTGTCGACGTCGTAATCCGCGTTGTAGGTGTAGACCTGGGCTGTCTTGGCGTGCTCGTGCCTGGTTTCCGCGATCCGCATCCTCGTCTCCCAGGTCATCGCAGTCGCCGCAGCAGGTTCACCACCGCGAGCAGGATGATCGCGCCCAGCAGCGACACGATCAGGCTGGGCAGGCTGAAGTCGTGCGAGTTGATGGTGCCGCCGCCGAAATAGGGCGACAGCAGCCAGCCGCCGATGAAGGCGCCGACGATGCCCACCACGATGTCCATCACGAGCCCTTCGGGGCTGCGCATGAGCATGCTTGCGACCCAGCCGATGAGCCCGCCGACGGCGAGCCAGATGACGATGTTCATGGCCACTCCTTCAAGTTGCGTTTCCTGAAGGCTAGGTGCCCGGCCGCGTGCGCACAGCCGGCCAAGGCCGCGATGGCGCGTCAGCCTGCTCCTACTTTGGACGCTACCTGGCCGGTCCGGCCGGCACGTTCAGCCCCGGCAGCCAGCGCGCCAGTTCGCGCCGCAGGTTCTCCAGCATGATGGGCTTGCTCAGGAAGCCATCCATGCCGGCGGCTCGCGACATCTGCGCATCGCTCTCGGCCGCGTGGGCGGTGAGCGCAACGATGGGGAAGTGCGGCAGCACGCCGTCGCGCTGCATGGCGCGCAGGCGCCGCGTAGCCTCCAGGCCGTCCATGCCGGGCATCTGCAGGTCCATCAGCACGAGCGACGGCACCACCTGCGCCACCGACGCGAGCGCCGCCTCGCCGTTCTCGGCCATGCGCACCGGCAAGCCCAGCGCCCGCAGGAATTCGTCGCCGATGAGGCGGTTCACCTCGTTGTCCTCGACCATGAGCACGGGCGCCATGTCGCAGGGCACGGCCGTGGGCTCGGGCGCCTTCACGGGCGTCGCGGCGGCGCGTTCGCCGGTCAGGAGCCGCAGGTCGCGCGGCGTGAGCGGCAGCAGCATGAGCGGGATGTTGAGGTTCTGGGCCATGCGCTCGAAGCGGGTGCTCAGCCAGTCGGCCCGCACCATCAGCGTGATGCGGGTGTGGGGCAGCGCGTCTCGCAGCGAATGCAGGTCGGCATCGGCGTCCAGCGCATGCTCGGGGATCATCAGCAGCTCCGGCAGCCGCTCGGGTGGCAGCGTGCGCGCATGCACGATGGCTTCGGGCACGCCAGGAAACAGCGTGCTCGTCCAACCGAGGCGCTGCAGCCGCTCACGCATCAGCTCGGCCGACTTGTCGCGGCGGTACAGGAGCCAGGCGCGGCCGGGTGGCGGGTCGGGCAGGGGGTGCGGGTCGCGCGCGATCTTCAGCGGCAGCTCCAGCGTGAACACCGCGCCGGCGCCGGGCGCACTCTGCGCGCTGATCTCGCCGCCCATCGCATGCGCCAAGCCGCGCGCGATGCTCAGGCCCAGCCCCGTGCCGCCGTGACGCCTCGCGGCGCTCATGTCGCCTTGCTCGAAGGCGTCGAAGAGCCGCGCGAGTTCGCTCGGGGCAATGCCGGGGCCGGAGTCTTCCACATGCAGCCGCGCGATGCAGTCTTCCTCGGATGTGGCCTCGACTTCGGCCGAGACCTTCACGTGGCCTTGCTCAGTGAACTTGGCCGCGTTGCCGATCAGGTTGGTCAGCACCTGCCGCAGCCGCGCCGCGTCGCCGCGCACCCAGGTGATGTCGCCGATGTAGTCGTACTGCATCGACAGGCCCTTGCTGCGCACCAGCGGCACGACCGATCGCATCGCCTCGGCCATCGCGTCCGACAGGTCGAAGGGCTCGGTGTTGATGGGCAGCCGCTCGGCCTCGATGCGCGAGAAGTCGAGCACGTTGTTGATGACCTGCAAGAGCGCCTGGCCCGACTGCATCGACACCTCGAGGTAGCGGCGCTCGGCGGTGGACTGCGTCACGCGCAGCGCGAGTTCCGTGAGCCCGAGGATGCCGTTGAGCGGCGTGCGGATCTCGTGGCTCATGTGCGCAAGGAAGCGCGACTTCGCCTCGTTGGCGGCATCGGCCTCGCGCCGCTGGCGCTGCGCTTCTTCGAGCGCAGCGCTCAGGCTCGCCGTGCGTTCATGCACGAGCGCTTCGAGCTGCTGGCGTTGCTGCTCGACGGCCATCAGCGCTTCCTTCTCGGCCGTCACGTCGCTCACAGCGCCGGTGATGAGCTCGGGTTGGCCGTCGCTGCCCGCCCACACGCGGCCGCGCCCGCGCAGCCAGCGCCACTTGCCGTAGCGGTCGAGGAAGCGGCCCTCGTAGAAGAAGCTGCCCATCGTGCGGATCGCTTCGTCGTAGTGCGACAGGAAGGCGCCGATGTCGTCGGGGTGCAGCCGCGCGTTGACCACGTCGCGGTCGTTGGGCAACTCGTCGTCGGCAAAGCCCAGAAGCTCCCGAAAGCTGCGCGAGTACCAACTGACGTTGCTGCGCAGGTTGCGTTCCCAGAAGCCGTCGCGCGAGCCGATGAGCGCGCGCTCCATGCGCAGCATCCGGGCCGATTCGTCCTGCACCTGGCCGGTGTCGAATCGGGGACGGGCGCCATGGTCATCCATGCAGGCACTGTATCCCTCACCTCAGCCGTTCCACATCGTTGGAAACGCCAAGTACCACTGGCGCGGCTCGCGAGCTTCTACCGCCTGAACTTGCCGTCGGGCCCGATGATGGACAGGTCCGCATAGTCGAGCCCGGTGTGGTTGTGCGGGCCGTAGGTGATTTCCAAGCCGCCGATGTCCACCTTCTTCATGCCTTCCAGCGCCTGCTGCAGCTTGGCGCGCGTGGGGTTGGCACCGGCGCGCTTGAGGCCCTCCACCAGCACCTTGGCGCCGGCATAGCCTTCGAGCATCGCGGGCGACACGTCGCCCATGCCTTTCTTCGCGGCCAGGTCGTTCGCCTCTTTCACGATGGGTGCCGACAGCGAACGCTCGTAGGGGAAGATCTGCGACACGATCGTGCCGCGCGCGTAGTCGCCCATCTGCTTGATGAAGCCGCTGGAGGCGTTGTTCGACACGGTGACGATCTGCGCCTTCGAGCCCGACGCGCGAATCTCCTTGGTCGCGTCCGACACCGCACCCGCCGAGCCGATGAGGAAGATGGCCTGCGGCTCCTTCTCCGTCGTCTTCTTCACGATGGCTGCGAAGTCGGGCTTGGTGCGGTCGAACTTCTCGAGGAAGAGCGGGGTGAGCTTGGCCTTCTCGAAGCCCTTCTGCGCGCCCTGGGCGCAGTCGGAGCCGAAGGAGTCGTCCACGTGCACGAGCGCGACGCGCGTGAGGCCGATCGTGGCCAGGTGCGTCACCGCCTTCTCGGCCTCGCGCTGGTAGGTGGCGCGCACGTTGAAGATCCACGGGTTCACCGGCTTGTGCAGGATCATCGCGCCGGTGGACGGCGCCACCAGCGGGATCTTGTACTGGTCCAGCAGCGGGCGGATGGCCTCGGTGTGCGGCGTGCCGCGGTTGAGGAAGAGCGCAATCGCGTTCTTGTCCACGATCAGTTTCTTCGCGTTCTCGGCGGCGAGCTTGGGGTCGAACTTGTCATCCATCGACACGAGCTCGATGTGCTGTCCGTTCACGCCGCCTTGCGAGTTGATCCAGTCGATGTAGAGCTTGGCGCCGTCCGTGTTTTCTTTCACGCCTGAGGCGACGGGGCCGGTGAAGCCCGAGGTCTGGCCGATGACGAGGTCGGCGTGCGCGAGGGCGCAGGCGGTGAGTGCGGCGATGGCGACAGTGAGGCGGGCGAGCCGGCGGCTGCCCGTGCGGTGCGATGAAGTCATGTCTTGTCTCCAGTCAGCGATGGCCCTGGCGAACGCTTGCGGCTTCTTCGAGCCCCGTTGGGAGTCGCTTGGTGCTGTCACCTTGGCGACTCGGTCCGCTGGAGCGAGTGTTCTCCCAAGTGCAGGTGAAGGCATTGTGGAAAACCGACACAGGGTGCGGTAAAGCGTGCAAAAGCCCCATTCGGCAGAGTTTGTGGCGGTCCCTAGAATGTTCCGCTCCCCTCTCGGAGCCCCCTTCCCATGACCTCCGGTCTGATTCGCATCCGCGGCGCCCGCCAGCACAACCTCAAGAACCTCGACCTCGACATCCGCACCGGCGAGATCACGGTGGTGACGGGGCCGAGCGGCTCGGGCAAGTCCAGCCTCGTGTTCGACACGCTGTATGCCGAGGGCCAGCGCCGCTACGTCGAGACGTTCAGTGCGTACGCGCGCCAGTTCCTCGACCGCATGGACCGGCCGGCGGTCGACCGGGTGGACGGCGTGCCGCCGGCCATCGCCATCGACCAGACCAACCCGGTCCGCACCTCGCGCTCGACGGTGGGCACGATGACGGAGCTGAACGATCACCTGAAGCTCTTGTATGCGCGCGCCGCGGAGTTGTTCGACCGCGAGACCGCCAAGCTCGTGCGCCACGACACGCCGGAGACGATCTACGCCGAGCTGCTGGCGCGCACGCGCGATGGCGACCCGCGCGTGGTGGTCACCTTCCCGGTGGAGCTGCCCGCGAGCACGACACCCGAGGAGGTGGAGCAGTGGCTCGCCGCGAGCGGCTTCACCAAGGTGCAGGCGCAGCGCGAGGTGGCATCGCCCACCGGCGCGCGCAAGGTGCTGGACGTGGTGGCGGATCGCTTCCGCGTGCAGGGGGCGGAGAAGGTGCGGGTGGTGGAGGCGATCGAGACGGCGCTCAAGCGGGGGAGCGGGCGGGTCAATGTGTATGTGGTCGGCGACGAAGATGCGGAGCCCACCCTCTGGCGCTTCTCCACCGGCCTGCACTGCCCCGACAGCGACATCCGCTACGCCGACCCGCAGCCCGCGCTCTTCTCCTTCAACAGCGCCATGGGCGCCTGCGAGACCTGCCGCGGCTTCGGCCGCGTGATCGGCGTCGACTACGGCCTCGTCATCCCCGACCACCGCAAGACCCTGCGCAGCGGCGCCATCAAGCCCATGCAGACGCCCGCCTGGAAGGAGTGCCAGGACGACCTGCTCAAGTATGGCGGCGAGGCCGGCATCCCGCGCGACACCGCGTGGGCGCAGCTCACCGAGGCGCAGCGTGACTGGGTCATCAACGGGTCGCCGAACTGGAACGGCAACTGGAACAAGCAGTGGTACGGCGTCAAGCGCTTCTTCGAGTACCTCGAATCCAAGGCCTACAAGATGCACATCCGCGTGCTCTTGTCGAAGTACAGGAGCTACACGCCGTGCCATGCGTGTGGTGGGGCACGGTTGAAGACCGAGGCACTGCTGTGGCGCCTGGGCAGCAAGGAGGACGCGGATGCGGTGCTGCCGCCGGCCAAGCGCTTCATGCCGGTGGGCGTGAAGTGGTCGCGCGAGCAGCTCGAATCGATGCCGGGCCTGGTGGTGCATGACCTGATGCTCATGCCCATCCTGCGCATCCGCAGCTTCTTCGATGGCCTGACGCTGCCCAGCAGCATGCTTGACGATGCACTGAAGCTGCTGCTCGACGAGATCCGCACGCGCCTCAAGTACCTCTGCGACGTCGGCCTTGGCTACCTCACGCTCGACCGGCAAAGCCGCACGCTCTCGGGCGGCGAAGTGCAGCGCATCAACCTCACGACTGCACTGGGCACCTCGCTCGTCAACACCATGTTCGTGCTCGACGAGCCGAGCATCGGGCTGCACCCGCGCGACATGAACCGCATCGTCGAAGCCATGCTGCGCCTGCGCGATGCGGGCAACACGCTGGTGGTGGTGGAGCACGACCCGGCGGTGATGCTCGCGGCAGACCGCCTGATCGACATGGGCCCCGGCCCCGGCGAGCGCGGCGGCACCATCGTCTTCGACGGCACGCCCGACGAGATCAAGCATGCCGACACCTTGACCGGCGCCTACCTCGGCGCGCGCAAGCACGTGGGCATGGGCATCAAGCGCATGGTGACCGAGGCGACGCCCAAGCTCATCGTGGAAGGCGCGCGCGAGCACAACCTGCGCAACGTCACCGTCGAATTCCCGCTGCATCACCTCGTGTGCGTGACGGGCGTGTCGGGCTCCGGCAAGAGCACGCTGATGCAGGACGTGCTGTACCCCGCACTCTCCCGCCACTTCGGCAAGCCGACGGAGACGCCCGGCGACCACGACCGGCTGCTCGGCGCCGATTGGCTGAGCGATGCGGTGTTCGTGGACCAGTCGCCCATCGGCAAGACGGCCCGCTCCAACCCGGCGAGCTATGTCGGCGCCTTCGATGAAATCCGCAAGCTCTTCGCCGAGGCGCCGCTCGCCACGCAACGCGGCTACGGCGCGGGCATGTTCAGCTTCAACGCCGGCGACGGCCGCTGCCCGACATGCGGTGGCTCGGGCTTCGAGCACGTGGAGATGCAGTTCCTCTCCGACGTGTATCTGCGCTGCCCCGATTGCGATGGACGGCGGTACCGCGCGGAAATCCTGGACGTGAAGATCGACCGGCGACTGCCCGGCGACGTCATCCGCGATCTCAGCGTGGCCGACGTGCTGGAGCTCACCGTGAGCGAGGCCGTCCAGCTCTTCGCCAACGACCGCGAGGTCATCCGCGTGCTGCAGCCCATCGTGGACGTGGGCCTGGAATACGTGAAGCTCGGCCAGCCCGTGCCCACGCTGAGCGGCGGCGAGGCGCAACGCCTGAAGCTCGCGGGCTTTCTCGCGGAAGCCGCGCAGAACACGACCGCAAGCCGCCAGGCCGTCGCGAAGAAGGGCACGCTCTTCATGTTCGACGAGCCCACCACTGGCCTGCACTTCGACGACATCGCCAAGCTCATGCGCGCCTTCCGCAAGCTGCTGGACGCCGGCCATTCCATCGTCGTCATCGAGCACAACCTGGACGTGATCCGCGCCTCCGACTGGCTCATCGACCTCGGCCCCGAAGGTGGCGAGATGGGCGGCGAGGTGGTGTGCGTCGGCACGCCGGAGGAGGTGCGCAAGCACCGCACATCCCACACGGCCAAGGCCTTGGCCGACTACGACATCACGATGACAACGGCCGTGGTGAAGGCGCAGGAACGGCCCCCTCTCCCCCTGGGAGAGGGCTGGGGCGAGGGCGTCAGCCTCCAGGAGAACCTGCTCCACCGCCGCCGTGCGGCCCAAGACAACCACATCCGCATCGTCAACGCCCGAGAGCACAACCTCAAGTCCCTCGACGTCAACATCCCCCGCGGCAAGTTCAGCGTCATCACCGGCGTCTCCGGCTCCGGCAAGAGCACGCTTGCCTTCGACATCCTCTTCAACGAAGGCCAGCGCCGCTACCTCGAATCGCTCAACGCCTACGCACGCAGCATCGTGCAGCCCGCAGGCCGGCCCGAGGTGGATGCGGTGTACGGCATCCCGCCCACCGTCGCCATCGAGCAGCGCCTAAGCCGCGGCGGCCGCAAGAGCACGGTGGCCACCACCACCGAGGTGTGGCACTTCCTGCGACTGCTCTACGTCAAGCTCGGCATCCAGCACTGCGTGAACGACGGCTCGCCGGTCAAGCCGCAGAGTGCCGAGAGCATTGCCGCGCAAATCCTGCGCGACCACAAGGGCGAGCACGTGGGCCTGCTCGCGCCGCTGGTGGTGAACCGCAAGGGCGTGTACACCGACCTCGCCAAGTGGGCCAAGGCGCGCGGCCACACGCACCTGCGCGTGGACGGCGAGTTCATGAAGGTGGACCCGTGGCCGCGCATCGACCGCTTCAAGGAGCACACGCTGGAGCTGCCGGTGGGCGACCTCATCGTCAGCGCCGACAACGAGGGCGAGCTGCGCGCGCTGCTCACCAAGGCGCTGGACCTGGGCAAGGGCGTGATGCACCTGCTCAGCCCGCTTGAAGGCCTGCGCGGCGCCATGCTGGCCGGCACGCCCACGCGCCGGCTGGGTGATGTGAAGGTGTTTTCCACCAAGCGCGCCTGCCCCACCTGCGGCACCAGCTACCCCGAGCTCGACCCGCGCATGTTCAGCTACAACAGCAAGCATGGTTGGTGCACCACCTGTGTGGGCACCGGCCTCGCGCTCACGCGCGAGCAGCGCAAGGCCTACGACGATTCCATCCGCGACGACGACAACAAGGGCCGTGAGCAGAGCTTCCCGTCGGAAGAGGCGGAAGTGGAAGGCGTGGTCGACGAGCCGTGCCCCGATTGCAGCGGCACGCGGCTCAACCCCATCTCGCGCGGCGTGACCTTTGAAGACCATTCGATCGCATGGATCGCGCAATGGTCCGTGACCGATGCGCGCAAGTGGGTTGAAAGCCTGCAGCTCAAGGGCCGCGATGCCGAGATCGCGCGCGACGTGATCACCGAGATCCACAGCCGGCTCGAATTCCTCGAAGAGGTGGGCCTGGGCTACCTCACGCTCGACCGCGCCGCGCCGACCTTGAGCGGCGGCGAGGCGCAACGCATCCGCCTCGCGGCGCAGCTGGGCAGCAACCTGCAGGGCGTGTGCTACGTGCTCGACGAGCCGACCATCGGCCTGCATCCGCGCGACAACCAGATCTTGCTGGATGCACTGCACAAGCTCGGCGACAAGGGCAACACGCTGGTGGTGGTGGAGCACGACGAAGACACGATCCGCCGGGCGGATCACATCATCGACATCGGGCCGGGGGCGGGCAAGCGCGGCGGGACGCTGGTGGCCGAAGGCACGGTGACGGAGCTGTCGTCGCACGCGACCTCAGTGACCGGCAGGTTCCTCGCTCACCCCTTGATCCACCCCATCAACGCGAGAAGAGACATGCTCCCTCCCCCCCTGGGGGAGGGCGGGGGTGGGGACGACGGCGTCACAGCTCCGGCCAAATCGAAGAGCAAAGCAAAGGGCAAGGCCGCCGCCAAGGCACAGGCCCCCACCCCAACCCTCCCCCAGGGGGGGAGGGAGCTGCTCACCATCAACGGGGCGTCGTTGCACAACCTCCAGCAGATCACCGTCGACGTCCCCCTCAAGCGACTCGTCGCCATCACCGGCGTCAGCGGCTCGGGAAAATCCACGCTCGCGCGCGACGTGCTGCTTGCCAACCTGCAGTTCGTCAACACCCGCGGCGCCAAGCCCAAGTGGCAGGGCTGCGAGGGCATCGACGGCTGGCAGCAGATCGACCGTGTGCTCGAGGTGGACCAGACGCCCATCGGCAAGACGCCGCGCTCGTGCCCGGCCACCTACATTGGCTTCTGGGACACCATCCGCAAGCTCTTCGCGGACACGCTCGAATCGCGTGCCCGCGGCTATGCGCCCGCTCGCTTCAGCTTCAACACCGGCGACGGCCGCTGCCCGGCCTGCGAAGGGCAGGGCATGCGCACCATCGAGATGAGTTTCCTGCCTGACGTGAAGGTGCCTTGCGACGTGTGCCACGGCCAGCGCTTCAACCCCGAGACCCTGGCCGTGAGCTGGCGCGGCAAGAGCATCGGCGACGTGCTGCGCATGGAGGTGGACGAGGCGGTGGAGTTCTTCGCATCCATGCCCAACATCTCGTACCCGCTGCAGTTGCTGAAGGACGTGGGGCTCGGTTACCTCACCCTCGGCCAGCCATCGCCAACACTGTCAGGCGGCGAGGCGCAACGCATCAAGCTCGTCACCGAGCTCACCAAGGTGCGCGACGACGTGACGAGGCGCGGCAACAAGGCGCCGCACACGCTGTACGTGTTGGACGAGCCTACGGTGGGCCTGCACATGGCGGATGTGGAAAAGCTGATCCGCGTGCTGCATCGCCTGGTGAATGGCGGGCACAGCGTGGTCGTGATCGAGCACGACCTCGATGTGATCGCCGAGGCGGATTGGGTCATCGACCTTGGCCCCGAGGGTGGTGTGCGAGGCGGCACCGTCGTGATCGAGGCGACGCCGGAGGACGTGGTGCGGTGTGCCGC
Organism: uncultured Comamonadaceae bacterium; assembly: GCA_966211955.1. Taxonomy (GTDB): domain Bacteria; phylum Pseudomonadota; class Gammaproteobacteria; order Burkholderiales; family Burkholderiaceae_C; genus Albitalea. Next base: position 287,374 of record CBIHOF010000002.1, read on the forward strand.
GAGCCACACCGGGGCAGCGTTGAAGCCGGTGTTGGCGAGGGCGGCTTGATCTGAGGCTTGGCAGGAGTTGCCCACATTTTTGCTTGCAGCTTGATGGAGCAGCGAGGACGAGCCCGCTGCGTCTGCAATCACTTGGGCATCTTCATTGCCTGCTCAACCGTGAAGCGATAGGCGTTCAGCACGAGTTGTCCCTTGCTGTTGGGCGACTCAATGCTCTTGAACGTTCCGTTCTGGTCCAGCATGCACAGGTGAAACAGTGCAATGTCCGTTGCCGTCGCTCTGTTGTCCGCTGCCGAAATTTGCTTGAATGCCTGGATCAAGGTGGTCTTAGTCGACGCATCAAGATTCGCCAGCTTGCCGAAAACATCGCCTGCGCGCAATGCCGCCTCGGATGACACGTCAAGGGTTTGCGCGCCGCTGGCCGTCAACACGCAGCGGTTTCCCTGTGGGTCGACGATGGCCGCGCTGGTGTAAGGAGGCCACAGGTAGATGGCTGCCTGCCCGGGGTCCGGAAAGGCTTTGAAGGGAATCGTCTTCTGGTCACTGGCGAGTCGGCCGACGCTTGCGCAACCCGCGAGAAGCGCCGCGCCAACAATGAATGCACAAGCGGCGATGCGTCGTCCCACGTTGCCATAGAAGCGGCCGCTATCAGGCGAAGTAAACATGGAAGGCTCCTCGATTGGGTCCCAGCACGTTGCTGTGATGCCTTTGTAGGACCAGGCCGTCGGCTTCGCATCCCTAATGCAAACGAGAAGGTGTTCACTTCCCTTCGCGCTTCCGATCAACTTGGATCTCTGGTCGAACCTTGGCCCATTGCAGGCCGCCGGAGCCGGACCCGAACGGCTGCTCCGATAGAGTCAAGGGTTAGCAGACTTGGCAACTGCTTGATGCCGCTATGTTCAGCCAGGCGGCCGCGGTGCTGCCCCGCGGACATTGGTCACGGTCCGATCGCGTCGATGGCCGGGCTCGTCTGCGCGCGGAGATGCGGCAACGACTCCGGATGCGCCCTTGCGATGAACCCGATCAACCCCTCGCGCACCTCACACCGCAAATCAAAGTTCGGCCCCGACGCCGCCGAGCTCACCAGCACCCGCAGTTGCATCGCCCGCTCGCTCGTGTCCGTCACCTGCACCAGGCACACGCGCTGGTCCCAATTCGGCGATGCCTCGCAAAGCCGCCGCGCTTCCTCCCGCACGGCATCGACCGGCAGCGCGTAGTCCACCCACAAGAACACCGTGCCCAGGATGTCGGCCGTGCGGCGCGTCCAGTTCTGGAACGGGTGGTCGATGAACCAGCTGAGCGGCACGACCAGCCGCCGCTCGTCCCACAGCTTGAGCACCACATAGGTTGCGGTGATCTCCTCGACGCGGCCCCATTCGCCTTCGACGATCAGCACATCGTCGATGCGCATCGGCTGCGCGAGCGCGATCTGCAGCCCCGCGAGCAGGTTGCTGAACACCGAGCGCGCGGCGATGCCCACCACCAGCCCCGCCACACCCGCCGACGCCAGCAGGCTCGCGCCGAACTGCCGCGCTCGGGGAAAGCTCATGAGGATGAATGCCAGCCCCGCCACCAGCACCGTGCCCGACGCGATGCGCGCAAGCACGCGCGTCTGCGTCTGGATCTTGCGCGCCGCGAGGTTGTCCGCCACCTCGGACGGATGTTTCGCGATCACGCCATCGGCAATGCCGCGAATGGCCGCCGTGCACGCCCACGTGATGGCGCAGATGAGCAGCACCCCATTGATGTGCTGCACCGTGCCAAGGCCGGGCAGATCGTCGGGAACGCCTTCCCAGATGAGTTGCAGCGCGGCGAGCGGAAGCAGCAACTGCACGGGGCGGTCGCAACGCCTGACCAGCGAGACGAGGACGGTGGACCACGCAGCCAGTCGCAGAACCACTGGGCGGGTCAGGCGGTGCAGGAGCTGCGTCGCGAGGAAGACGAGGGGGACGACGAGGAGGAGTTGGCCCCAGGGTTCTAGCTTGGTCCAGGTCATGAGGGGATGCTAGCGTCTTGATCTTCCTGTTCCCGCAGAGTGGATTGCGCATGAAATGCGAAACAATGACGCCGTCCGCCCTCTTGGCCAATGTGCCATCCGCGCCTCTTATGAATTCTCTTCGTTTGCTTGCCTTTGTCTCCGGCCTCCTGTTGTTCGGCGCCGTTGCCGAAGCCGGCGAGGCATCCCCCACCCAACGAGTTGCAATACCCGACGGCGGAACATGTCAGTACGGTTCTCCCGAACTGCCGAGCAGCCTCCAAACCATCCGAGGGTTCAGGAGCGCCACGGTGACGGGTCGTGTCGACATCGTTCCCAATGCGCCACCGATTGCCGTGGTGATTGAGCACAGCTCTGGCTTTGCGGAATTGGACGAGGCCGTGCTCGTGGCCATGAGAAGGATCCGGTGCTCCACGCCTGCATTAAAACCTCGCCTGATCTCGGCTTTTCAATCTTTCGTCTTCAACGACAACAACGGGGATGCAATCCCGATCGCACCCGAATCAGCGCGCTTGTTCGCGGGTTATGGCCTCATGTTCGATCGCGTCAATATGGCTGAGGAGGCCAACGCGGCCTACGCCGATGCGATACGTGTGAACCCACAGTACGCCGCGACGTATTCATACCGTGCCGACATGCGCGAGCGCAAAGGACAACTTGCCGAGGCGCTGGCCGATCTTGACGAGGCCATCAAGCTGAATCCTCAATACACCTGGGCGTTGCGTCAGCGGGCGAGCCTGCGATTGAAGATGGGGGATGCAGTAGGCGCTGCAGCGGACGGCAAGCTCGCGATGGAGCTGCTGCCCCGCGGCAATGAATACTGGCCCGTCGGGCGAAGTCTCTTCAATGCCGGGGACTTTGGCCGCGCCTCGCAGGCACTGCGTTTGGCAGTCCTGGAACGGCCTGACTACGCCTACGCGGCAATCTGGTCGTATGTCGCCTCGATGCGCGCAGGCGAGACCGATCGCGCTCCAAGCGAGTTCGAGACCAACAGCAAGGGGCTTGATTCCGATGCGTGGCCCTCTCCCGTCGTGGGCTACCTTCAAGGCAAGGTGCCCGTCAATGCATTGCTTGCTGCAGCACAGGGGCCTAACGACGCCGATCGGGCAGGACGTGTCTGCGAGGCGAACTTCTACATGGCCCAGAAGGAACTGATAGAGCGGCACCCGCAGGCCGCTCAACCGTTGCTCGAAGCTGCCCGACGGGATTGCCCGAAGACATTCGTCGAATACACCGCTGCAGCGGCGACGCTTGGCCAGATGCCATCGATCAAGTGAATGTATGGAAAGAGATATTGAAACGCCTCAACGGCCGCCCTTGTCCGAGGAAGAGTTCCTTGAGTGGCGCGCCCCGCGCGTTGGTGAGGCGAACCCCACCGACTTGACGAACCCATGGTGGGCCTGGCTCGTTCGTACGCGAATGAATGCCTATCAAGCCAATGAACTCTGGAAGGGGCCATCATCTTTCAGTGCCGGCCCGGTGTGGTGCTGCGACCGATTCGGCCAGACCACCACTGCGCTGCCCGACGGCAGGGTCGTCTACATCGCCGGTGAACACGAAGATCACTACGACCCCGATTTCTTCATCTACAACGATGTGGTGATCGTGCAGCCTGACGGCGAATGCGTGATCCTCGGGTATCCGACCGATGCATTCCCGCCGACGGACTTCCACACGGCGACGCTCGTTGGAAACCGCATCATCCTGATCGGCTGCCTGGGCTATCCGCAAGATCGCCAGCTGGGCATCACACAAGTCCTCGAGTTATCCCTGGACGGGTTCGCAGTGCGCAAGGTCGAAACGCAGGGTGATGGCCCCGGCTGGATCAGCCGCCACATCGCCACCCTTTCTGGGTCAGGCAACGCCATCGTTGTTACCGCTGGAGAAGTACTGCGTGACCTCGAACAAGATCTATGTGACAACGTCGAAGATTGGTCGCTGGATCTCAACACATGGACGTGGACTCGCCAGACAAACCGCAAATGGCGGCAATGGCGATTGATGAGGGTCGATCGACTTCGGAACCAGTTGTGGCAGATGCGTCAAGCCACCTGGCATCGCAAGGTAGGATGGAAAGATGAGTTCGCTCGCGACATGGCTCAACTCAAGGACGCGATTGGCTTCGAGCCGGATCTCGACGTTATTTCCTCCTTGTACCGTTTGGATGAAAACACGCAGGAACTCCCTGCAGAGGAGGATGAATACAACGTCATCCGAGTGCGCATCGACGATGTCATCGTGAAGTTCATCGAAGACGGTTTCTCGATCCACGCCGTGGTGCAGGGCGACCTTGATGACGCGAGAGTGGCCGCGTTGCAGCAGGCATTGCTGGAAAGGCTTTCGCGGCTGGATGGCGCAGAGTGGGGCGTGATTGAGATGAATGCGGGTGTGGAGGATCGACCGCTTGCGGATTGAGCATTTCTCGGCAATCTTTGCCCATGATCCGCTCCCTCCGTGCGATCGAACTTGACGATCAGGATGCGCGCTACTTCGAGAACCAACCAGAGATGTGCTGGCGCATGCGCAGGAAAAATCCCGCGCGCTCCACCCCGGCCAGCGCGACGACCGGCGCTTCCCCGAGTGGCTTGCCGTTGGCCGTGACGACGACCTTGCCGATCACGGCACCCTTGGCGATCGGCGCCTCCAGGCCCGGGTTCAGCGAGACCGTGTTCTTGACTGCGGCGGCTTGTCCCTTCGGGATCACGAGGGTCAACGCCTGTGCAACGCCCGCTGCCACATCGGGCGCCACGCCGTAGAGCACCTTGGCGGTGGCCAGTGTCGTGCCTGCCTGGACGGGCGTCGCCTCCTCGAAGTTGGCGAAGCCCCAGTTGAACAGCACCCGGGTCTGGTCAGCGCGGGCTTGCGCGCTGTTGGCGTTCATGATGACCGAGATCAGGCGCATGCCGTTTCGCTTGGCCGATGCGGTCAGGCAATAGCCTGCTTCCTCCGTGTGCCCCGTCTTGAGCCCGTCGACCGTCGGATCGGTGTACAGCAAGGCATTGCGGTTGCCCTGCTTGATGCCGTTGTAGGTGAACTCGTGCTCCGCGTAGATCGGGTAGTACTCGGCGCTGTTGCGGATGATGGCCTGCGCGAGCACGGCCAGGTCGCGTGCCGAGGCCTTGTGGCTCGGGTCGGGCAGCCCGGCCGAATTCTCGAAGTGCGTGCGCGTCATGCCCAGCTTCTTCGCTTCCGCGTTCATCATCGCGGCGAACCCGGATTCCGAGCCGCCGATGTGCTCGGCCAAGGCCTTGGAGGCGTCGTTCCCGCTGTCGATGACGACCCCGCGCAGCATGTCCATCAAGGACGCTTGCGCGTTGAGCGGCACGAACATGCAACTGTCGCCATCCTTGCCGCCACGGCACCAGGCGCTCTGGCTCATGGTGACCATTTCAGTGGGCTTGAGCTTGCCGCTTTTGAGCCCCTGTTCAACCAGGTAGCTGGTCATCATCTTGGTCAGGGACGCAGGCGGAAGCGGTTCGTCCGCATTGGAGGACGCGAGGACCTGCCCTGTGTTGAAGTCCATCAGGACCCACGCCTTGTTGGCGAGCACCGGCACCGATTGCCCGTTCGCGTCGGTGGTCATCGCGGGTTCGGCGGACTCGGCCGGCTTTGCCTTGTGAGCCGTTGCGTGCGGCTTGGGATGCGGCTTGGCGGAAGCCGTCCCGGCCAGGCCGAGCAGGATCGCGGTGGCAAGGATGGAAGGGAGCAGGGGGGAAGTGCGGAGGCTGAGGGTCATGAGAGATGCTTCCTGAAGAAGCCGGTATGTGGTGCGCGACCTGCCAGGGACTGCGGAATCAGGTATCTGGTTCCGCGTACTTGGGCGTGCTCGACAGTGGTCGCGCGTGGATGCTGGGCTATTGTGGCGGAACTTCATGCCCCCCTGGCTCGGCGGGTGTCGATTGGAGCGGGCCTGGTTCGTCGTTCAGGATGACCGATTGGCATCGCAAAAGGAGCAGCAAAGTGACGCAGTATCTGATCTCGTTTGATGACGGCGCGATGGCCCATATCACGGATGACGAGTTGCCTGCCGTTGGCAATGCAGCGCACGCGGTGGCTCAGCAGGCGAAGGACGCTGGGGTATGGATCTATGGCTGCGGGGTTCGGCAGCAGCGGGCGAGCATCGTCGGCACCGATGGTGCGGTCTCCGAAGGGCCGTTGCCGGAGACCAAGGCCGTGATTGGCGGGTTCTGCATCGTTCAGGTGTCCACGCGCGAGGAGGCAATCGAATGGGCGGCCAAATTCGCGGTCGCCTGCAGGTGTGCTCAGGAGGTGCGGGAACTGATGGACGATCCGGAGGCTTGACCACCGCGGCCTAGCGGTCGCCGAGCCTCGCTTGACTGCGACGTGTCGACCGATGGCCGGTCAGCTTGCAGACGATGCCGCGTACGTCTGTCCACGGCCATGAGCTGACGATGGCAACCATCGGCTCTACGGGGGATCGGTGGATCGCCTTGCCTGCGGAGACTTTGGCAAACGATTCGCGACTCGCCGCTGCCTCGCCATAGGATCAGTACAACGCTGAAAGCGACTCATCCCATCAGCCGGACCGGTGGCTCATCTCTGCGATCTCGACCAACCGCTCGACGTTACTTCGGGGTGACAGCCTTCTCGCCGCTCAGCTTGACGACGCCATGCTTCGCCATCATGGTCAGCCCATTGACCAGGCGAGTGTCGACCCATTCCGAGTCCACACGACTGATCTTGAGAACGCCCCAGGTTGGATCAGGGCCAAAGCCGCCCCACACCTCGATGCGGCAATTCAACTGAGGCGCGTCGATGCCGGCCTTTATGGGCCGGACTGAATAGAACAGCGCGCCCCCCATGGGGAACAACGCCTTTTGGCGCCACTTCTTGTACTGCGTCGGTGCGAATACCAGGGCCGGTCGGCTGGGATCGAGCGAGCTGAAGTCGGGCGCATCGCCGGGCGGCGGCGCCGGCAGGATGATCACTTTGCCGTCAAGTCCATTGGCGTGCAGCACCAGGGGCGCGCGCTCGGCAACGAGCCTGCTGATGTCGTCGAGCTTCCAGTTCACCCACTCCTCGTCCGGTGCCTGTTCAGCCAGGCCGGGCTTTTTGGCGCTGGCCGTGACGAACACGATGTCGATCGCGGTCATCGGCGCCATAGCTTCGGCGTCTGACGCGCTGGCATCGGGCGCGGCTTTCGGGCAGGTCTCCCTGGTGCCGCCGTCGGCCGCCACAGCCGAAAGCGCGGCCGTCAGCGCCAGACTCAGAATTGAGGCGCGTCTCGCCGAGGCTAGGGACCAAGTCATCATGGAATCTCAGAGAAGTTGAATGGGAATCAGGGTCGGTGGAATCTCTTGGCCTTGCGCGTCGCGCGGCACCTTTCCGTTCAATGGAAGCAGGCCGTCGCGATCGAGTCCTCGAAGCACGTCGGCGGCCAAGCGTTCGGCGCGCTTGGCCGCGTCTTTCGGCACAACGCGCTGCCGGACCGCGTCATAGGGTGCGGCGCTTGCAAGAGTGCCCTTCCACACCAGCTTCCTGCTGCTCGCATCCCACAGCACCGCTTCGTAGCGGATATAGCCAGTCTGCTGGTACTGGCGAGTCAACACCAAGGCATGCGAGGCTGATCCGGCTGGTGATGCTTCAAACCACGATCGTTCCAGAGCCTTCAGGTCTTCAAACGGACGCCGTAGGGACACGATCTGAGTAGCTTCCAGTCCGTTTCGATGCAGCGTGTCGACAAAGAACTCGTACGCAGGCGACGTCAGCGCTGGATCATCGTTGCCCCAAGCGAAGACACGCACCGCGAAAAGCGGCCTCGATGTCGCAGTGAGCCGCTCAGTCGGCGCCTGGGCACAGGCGGTCAATGCCACTGCTATGGCAATCAGAATGGCACGACGATACATTGCGCGCGATTGTATGGACGACGGCCACCGCATGCCGTGAACGAATTAACGAGTCGCTCACATCGGCGGCAACCTGACGCGTCATCGCATCAATGCGATCTCGCGAGAGGCTCTTACTTCTGGCTTCTTACTATGTTGCTGCGTTGCTGCGGCTCGCAGCAAGGCTTCGATGTCGTCGCGCGGACAGTGCGCGCTTCTGCGTTCCCTTCCCAGCTCGACGTAGACGTCGTTGATGAGTGTTGCAACGGGCGTGTGGCGGCGGATGATCGAAGTGACGCTCGAGGGTAGGTGGAGTCGAACCGGACAGGCTCTGTGCCCAGTCATGGGGGTGACCGAGTCGCAGCCGCAGGATTGCTTGCGACTGGCGGTGAGTGTCAATCGCCCAGGCCCCGCCCGGCCACTGACTGTCCGCGTGGATTCGAATCGACACGGTGTCCGGTTCGGAATGACGCGTGACCTCTGCCGGCCCATCACAAGGCGCATGACCGGGCGCAAACCAAGGGGTGGGTCGTGTGCCGACACTGACCTGCCTCACGGTCAGTGCCTCCGAAGTGAATTGATGTGCGCGAGGCCGAGAGCGCGAAGGAACTCCGCATAGCTCGCCAGGAGTTGTGCAGAGCGTCCTAACTGGGTCGGGGCGAGTAATTTCTGATCAGTTCGGCGTGAACTTGCTTGCGGCTTAGTGAACCCGAAGCACCTCAAACTGCTGTCGGATTGGAGCCACCTGTATCGACACCTCATCACCTTCGCATTTACCCAGCATGGCCCTGCCCAAAGGGGCTTCGCTGCTGATGACCTGAACGAGCTGAGCGCCGCTGACCAACTTCATGCTGCCTCCATCCGGACCGAGAAAGAGCTGATGCTGCTTGTCGTCGGAATCGACCAGGCAGACCAGCGCGCCGAGCTGTATACCTTTGCTGGCGTCGTAGGGGCGCGGGCGGAATTGGCGCCAATTGGCCATCGCCTGGCGGATGGCTTCGGCGCGACGAGCTTGGCCGATGGCCAGGTAGGCGGCTTCGAGTCCCAATGTGTCGTATTTGTTTTCGGCGATGTTTTCTTCGTGAGTCGCCGTTTCATGGGCCGCCCGCATTGCCTGTTCGGCTTGCAGCAGGTCTTCGGCGAGCCGTTCCAGCACCTGCTGCTGCAGCAAGGATTTATCCATGATGAAAGGTCGGCATCTCGAACAAGCGGGGGTCAGGTTTTGGATTGTGAAGGACTCCACCAGCCTTCGACGCTTCTGTTGGCTGCGGGTTAACTTCAGCTATGGGCAGTGTCCTGTCGCCCATTTCCGTGCATCGAACGGCAGGAACTGGCCGACCGCCAGAGGCCATGAACGGCCGCTTATCGGATACGAAACGCGTGGAGCCGAGGCATGTCTGTCGGACAGCTCCGGAGAACCGCGAATGGCAGCTGAGGGTCGATGACGGACTTCACCTCGCCCAAACATCGACCACAGCCCTCACCACCGCCATCGCTTGCTTCCTGTCCTTGGTCGACAACCCCGCCAGCGAATTCCTCACATCCTCGAATTCGTCCATCCCGCGCGGACTCGCTGCTCCAAGCAGTATCCCCACCGGCTCCCCCAACGCTTCCGCCAATGCGAGCAGCCGCATCAACGAAGGCAGCGTCGCCCCGCGCTCAAACCGACTGATCGTCTCCGGCTCTTTCGAGTAAATCACCCAAGAGTCCATGGTGGTACTACCTTGAGAGGATGCCTTTCTGACCTTGCGTGTCTAGACTCGCGCCCCACACGAACAACATCACCGGGGGATGCGACATGCCTTGGACCTACTCACAATCAACCGGCGAGCTTCGCCGCAGCGGCATCCTGGTTGGGACAGGCTATTCAGGCGCAGGAGCCAACGCCGCGAGTGGCCGCAACAATCCGTCGATGGAGAACATTCCGAATCACGGACCCATCCCGACGGGGCAGTATCAAATCAGTGCTGCCTACAACCACCCACAGAAGGGGCCCATGTCGATGACTATCACGCCGGTTGGCCACAACGCGCTCGGGCGCTCCGGTTTCATGATCCATGGCAACACGCACAGAACAACGCCTCGCAAGGTTGCATCATCCTGGGGCCGACGCTGCGTCATCAGGTCGCGACAAGCAATGACAACTCGCTGACGGTGCAGCCGTGAAGCGCGTCCTTTCCTTTGCCTGGCTCATCCTTCTCGCCTGCTCGATCTCGGCGCAAGCAAGGCCTCGACTCGATATCGCCGCCGTCGAAGCTGAGCTGGCAAGCGGCACCCCACAGGCCGTTCTCGAAAAGTACTTCGACTGTGCCAAGTACGAAGGCACCGCCTACGAGGGTATCGCCACGGGCCGCATCGACTGGGTCCGCCTGGCCGAACGCATGCTCGCTCACTCCGACGCCTGCTACACCGAAGGCATCCAGTCGGCGCTCGGGTCAGCCATGCAGCGCAAGCCGCGCAACGTCTTGCCTTTGGTTGGCAAGACCGATGCGCTGAGCGCCGAGCACATCTGCCTGCCCTTCATTTCGTCCGAGCAACCCATTGCGTCGCAGCTGGCCCAAGTGCGCCGCTCGCGGCGTGCGATCCAGGAAGTCCGCACGCCTGTTGCCCAAAAGAGCGCCTGCCTGCAATTCATTCGCCCGGTGGAGTCCCGGCTGAAGGACGAAGCGCGCAGCGCCGCCCCGCCCGATCAATCAACCCATCGTTGAATCCGCAAGCGCCCCGCCCAGGCGTGGGGCGTGAGCCCGTCCGGGCGGCGGCGCCTGTCTCACCCCCTGACACTGGTTTCATCCAATGCAAACCATCGGGCAGGGTGTCACCATCTCCCCATGCACCCCCGCCCCGCCCACACCGGCAAGATCGTCACCGCCGCTGAGGCCGTGCGCCTCATCCACGACAACGACACCGTGGCCACCGGCGGCTTCGTCGGCATTGGCTTCGCCGAAGGCATCGCCATCGCGCTGGAACACCACTTCCTCGCCGCCCAGGAAGAAACCGGCACCGGCTCCCCGCGCGACCTCACGCTTGTCTACGCCGCCGGCCAGGGCGACGGCAAGTCCCGCGGCCTCAATCACTTCGGCCACCCGGGGCTCGTCAAGCGCGTCGTCGGCGGCCACTGGGGGCTCGTGCCCAAGCTGCAGGCGCTCGCCGTCAACAACGAGATCGAGGCCTACAACCTGCCGCAGGGCGTCATCGCGCACATGTTCCGCGACATCGCCGCCGGCAAGCCGGGCACGTTGAGCCGCGTGGGGCTGGGCACCTTCGTCGACCCGCGGCATGGCGGCGGCAAGGTCAACGAGCGCACGCGCGACGAGCTCGTGCGGCTGATGGAGATCGATGGCGAAGAGGTGCTGTTCTACAAGGCCTTCCCGATCGACGTGGGCATCATCCGTGCGACCACGGCCGATGCGGACGGCAACCTCACGATGGAGCGCGAAGCGCTGACGCTGGAAGCCTTGGCCATCGCGATGGCGGCGCACAACAGCGGCGGCATCGTCATTGCGCAGGTGGAGCGCATCGCCGAGCGCGGCTCGCTCAACCCGCGGCAGGTCAAGATCCCCGGCGTGCTGGTGGATTGCGTGGTGGTGGCCGAAAAGCCCGAACACCACATGCAGACCTTCGTCACGCCCTACAACGCGGCCTATGCGGGCGAGATCCGCGTGCCCATGGATTCGTTCACGCCGCTGCCGCTCACCGAGCGCAAGGTGATCGCGCGTCGCGCGGCGATGGCGCTGCATCGCAACGCGGTGGTCAACCTCGGCATCGGCATGCCCGAAGGCGTGGCCGACGTGGCGGCAGAAGAGAAGGTGATCGACCTGCTCACGCTCACCGCGGAGCCGGGCGTGATCGGCGGCATCCCGGCCAGCGGCCTCAACTTCGGCGCGGCGGTGAACACGCAGGCCATCATCGACCAGCCCAACCAGTTCGATTTCTACGACGGCGGCGGGCTCGATCTTGCCGTGCTGGGCCTCGCGCAAGTGGATCGGCACGGCAACCTCAACGTGAGCAAGTTCGGGCCGCGGCTGGCGGGCGCGGGTGGCTTCATCAACATCAGCCAGAACGCGAAGTCGGTGGTGTTCGTGGGCACCTTCACGGCCTGCGACCTGGACGTGTGCATCGCCGATGGCCGCGTCACCATCGTGCACGAGGGCACGATGAAGAAGTTCGTGCAGGAGGTGGAGCACCGCACCTTCAGCGGCGAGATGGCGCGCAAGCGCAGCCAGCCGGTGCTGTACGTGACGGAGCGCTGCGTGTTCCGCCTGGTCGATGAAGGCCTGGAGCTGATCGAGATCGCGCCGGGCATCGACCTGGAGCGCCACATCCTCACGCAGATGGATTTCACGCCATCCATCAGCCCGCAACTGAAGCTGATGGATGCGGCGCTCTTCGCCGATGCGGCGATGGACCTGCGCGAGCGCATGCTCGATGTGCCGCTTGCCGAGCGCATCGAATACGACGAACGCGGGCACGTGCTGTTCATCAACTTCGAAGGCATGTCGGTGGATTCGGCGGAGCAGGTCGCCGCGATCGAACACGAGGTCTCAGCCCGCGTGGAGCCGCTGAAGCGCCGCGTGGACGTGGTCGTCAACTACGACCACTTCAGCATCCGCCCGGAGTTGATGGATGCGTACGGCGCGATGGTGCTGCGGCTCACCGAGCGCTTCTACGGCAAGGTGACGCGGTATGCGGCGAGCGGCTTCGTCAAGGCGCGGCTGGGCTAGAAGGGCGCAGCACGGTACTGCCGAGCTGCCTCGTGCAAGGTCAGCCGACCGTCAGCGCGTCTTTGCAAGCGGATGTTCCAGCACCGGGGTTTCCACGCTGATGCGCGCTTGACGCGCTCCACACAATGCCCCCTCGGGTTGCGGCTTGCACGACCTGCATGCGGCGCCCGATCCCATCCACCAGACGCCGCCACGCCCACACCATGGGCGCGAAGGCAGCGCATCGCCGACCAGGAGAGACCCATGAAGACGGGACTGGCTGCCATCGCCGCAGCCGTGCTTGCATCCATCACCGCCGGTGCCAGCGCCGGCATGCCCTACCCGCACGCGGGCACGCCGCAGCCGCAGGACGCGGGTGCCTTGTCGCTTGCGCGCAGCACCAGCACGATGACCGTGACCGTCGCGCTCAAGCTGCGGCAGACCGACGAACTCGAGCGCCTGGTGCGCGACCTGCACACGCCGGGCCACGCGAGCTTTCATCGCTTCCTCACGCCCGCGCAATTCCAGGAGCGCTTCGCGCCCTCGCACGACACGGTGGACCAGGCAATCGCGCACTTTCGCCAGGCCGGCCTGAGCGCCACGCTCGAAGCCGGCAGCCTGCTGCGCGTGACGGGCTCGACGGCCGCGATGGAGAAGGCCTTCAACGTGCAGCTGCATGCCTTCGACGTGCCCGCGCATGGCAAGAGCGGGGGCTACCGCTTCCACGCGCCGGTGGGTGAGCCGAGCGTGTCGTCGGCTGCGGTGGCGAGCAAGGTCGAAGCCATCATCGGCCTGGACGACCGGCCACGCTTCCGCCCGCACCTGCGCAAGCCGGCGATCGCGCAGGCCTCGAACGCGATGGCGCGTGCCTTGCGCGCCCCGTCAGTGAATGCCGGCAACGACCCGGGCAACTGGACGGTGGCCGACCTCGCGCAGTACTACAACGTGCAGCCGCTGTACGACAAGGGCGTGCATGGCGAAGGCCGCACCATCGGCATCGTCACCCTCGCGTCGATGACGCCGAGCGATGCCTTCGCCTACTGGAACAGCCTGGGCCTGGCCACCAACCCGAAGCGGCTGAAGATCGTCGACGTGGACGGTGGCCCGGGCGTGCCCAGCGACGATTCGGGCTCCGTTGAAACCACGCTCGACGTCGAGCAGTCGGGCGGCATCGCACCGGGGGCCAAGGTCATCGTCTACCAGGCGCCCAACACCGACCAGGGCTTCATCGATGCCTTCGTCAAGGCCATCAACGACAACACGGCCGACAGCATCTCGGTGAGCTGGGGCCTGTGGGAGTGGTTCGACACGCAGTCGCAGGTGAACGTGCCGGGCAAGAAGAACACGGTGGACGCACTGCATGCGTACAACAACCTCTTCCTGCAGGCGGCAGTGCAAGGGCAATCGCTGTTCGCCGCATCGGGCGACGACGGCGCCTATGACGTGAACAACCCCGGCATCGCGCCGGTGCCCGACTACAGCAAGACGCTGAGCGTGGATTCGCCTTCGTCGTCGCCGTGGATCACCTCCGCCGGCGGCACCACGCTGCCGGGCGAGCAGCTCTACAGCGGCGGCACGGTCACCATCAACATTCCGCATGAACGGGTGTGGGGCTGGGATTACCTCACCGACCTGTGCGCCTCGCTCGGCTACGACCCGGTGTCCTGCGGCATCTTCCCGGCCGGCGGCGGCGGCGGCGTGAGCGCCTATGTGCCGATGCCGTTCTACCAGGAGTGGGTGACGGGCACCCGCCGCACCGAGCCCGGGCAGACATTGACGGACAACACCACCACGCCGCCGTCCGCGGTGGTCACGCTGCCGGGCAACTACCGCGGCCGCAACGTGCCGGACGTGTCGCTCAATGCCGACCCGAACACCGGGTACATCGTGGCCTACACGTCGGACAGTTCCGGCTTCGGCATCACCAACTACTACGGCGGCACCAGCTTCGTCGCGCCGCAGCTCAACGGCATCACCGCGCTGCTCGGGCAACGGGTGAAGGGGCGCATCGGCCTCTTGAACGTGCCGCTGTATGCGATTGCCGCGACGCCCTTCGCCTACGGCAACCCGTATGCGCCGCTGCGTGACATCAAGAGCGGCAACAACTGGTTCTACAAGGGCCGCGCGGGGTATGACCAGGGCAGTGGGGTGGGCACCCTGGACGTGAACAACCTCGCGCAGGCGCTGCTGCTGCTTGGGTATTGACGCTGGCGCTCAAGCCTCGCGCAGCTGGTTGCGGCCGGCGCGCTTGGCTTCGTAGAGCTCGGCATCGGCCCGCGCGATGAGCTCGGCCGGCGTGTCGCCCATGCGCACGCTGGTCAGCCCGATGCTCATGGTCACGCGAAGGCCCTCGGCGGTCTGCTCCCACGGGTGGGCCTCGATGGCCGCGCGCAGGCGCTCGCACACGTCGCGAGCGATCTGCGCCGAGGTGTCCACGAAGATGAACAGAAACTCCTCGCCGCCGATCCGCGCGACGAGGTCGCGGGTGCGCGTCTTGACGCGGAAGACCTGTGCCACCGAGCGCAGCACCGCATCGCCCACCTGGTGCCCGAAGCGGTCGTTGACCTGCTTGAAGTGGTCCAGGTCCATCACCGCCACGCACAGCGGCGCGTTCGATTCGATGGCGCGTGACACGATGCGCGGCAGGTCTTCGTCGACGCGCCGCCGGTTGGCCAGGCGCGTCAGCTGGTCTTCCAGCGTGTCGCGCTGCAGCTCGGCGGTGCGCGCTTCGAGCTGGCGCTTCTCGTTTTCCAGCTCGCGGCTGCGCAGGCGCTGAAGCTCGGCCTCCAGCCGTGCGCGTTCGCCGTCCATCAGCGCGTTCTCGACGTCGATGCGATTGACCATCAAGCGCGCCTGCGCATGGCTTTGCAGGGCGGCACGCTGCAGCTCCAGTGCGTGATACGCCTCGCAGTGATGCAGGGCGGGCTCGAAGCGCCCGGCGGCCTTGTGGGCGCGGTAAAGGGCCGAGTGCACGCGCATGCGCGTCGTCTCCTGGTCGGTGCGCGCGAGCTCGGTGAGCGTCTCTTCCAGCACCGCCACCGCCTCGTCATGACGGCCCTGGTGGATCAGGATCTCGCCGATGTTGTGGCGGCTGCGCAGTTCCACGGCCTTGTAGCCATGGCTTTGTGAGGCGCGCACCGTCTCTTCGAGCACACGGTGCGATTCCTCGTACTCGCCCGCCAGGCCCAGCACCTCGCCGAGGTTGCCCTGCGTCACCGCGAGGCGGTAGGTGTCGCCGTGTCGCCGCGCGAGCGATACGGCCTGGCGCCCGTACTGGCGCGAGCGCTGCAACGCGCCGGCCGCCAGCTCCGTCTCTTCGCGCTGGCGGAAGTGATAGAAGCCGCTGATGGTCGTGGCCATCAGGTTGTTGAGTGCGCCCAGCACCTGGTGGTGATCGTTGAGCTCACGCGCCTGGCCGAGCGACTGCAGCAGGAATTTCTCGCTTTGGGCAGGGTCGCCCAGGCGGTCGAAGCACACGCCGATCCGGTTGAGCGCCTGCACCATCTGCGCGTCGAAGCGCTGCTCGCGCGACTTGTCGAAGGCAGCGGTCGCGGCCTTCAGTGCTTCTTCGTGCAGGCCGAGTTCTGAGTACGAGATGGCCAGCAAGCACAGCGTGTCGCATTCCTGTGGCCCGCCGATCGGCGCCCAGCACTTGACGGCTTCGCGCGCTGCGACGACCGCGGGCTCGAACTGCCCGAGCCGCCAGCGGTGTGATGCGAGCAGGGTCCAGGCGCGCGGCAAGAGGCTCGCGTCATCAGTCGGCGCAATGGCATCCAGCGCCTGTTCGGCCAGCTTGACGCCACGCACATGCTCGCCGCTGTCATGCGCGGCCTGGCATTGCATGAGCCAATCCGCGGCCAGGGTGTGGGCGGCAACAGCATCAGCAGGAACGACGGCCGATTCGGGCATGGGCAGGGAGAGGACAGCGTCAGACATTCTCCCGTGCGACAGGCGCGCGTGGCGATGTCAGCGCTTTGCGCCGTCGAGGATGACCGTGATGAAGGTCACGCCAAAGGGGGCTGTCGCGGCCCGAAGGCTCAGCGCGCGATCAACTTGCGCCGAACGCGCCAGCCCAGCAGCACCGCAAGCACCGCGGCGTAGACGGCGACCTCGGCGAAGTTGTTCTTCGCCGCGCGCATCCAGAAGAAGTGCAAGAGCCCCAGCAGCACGGTGGCATAGACCAGTTGATGCAACTTCTGCCAGCGCTTTGCGCCCAGCGCCTTGATGGCGCGGTTGAACGAGGTGGCGGCCAGCGGAATCATCAGCAAGAAGGCTGTGAAGCCCACGAGCGCGAAGGGCCGCTTGGGGATGTCGCGCACGATCGCGTCGAGGTCGAAACCCATGTCGAGCCATGAGTACGCGAGGAAGTGCAGCACGACGTAGAAGAAGGCGAAGAGCCCCAGCATGCGACGGAACCGCGCGAGCGCCGGCTGGCTGGTCCACACACGCAGCGGCGTGACGCACAGCGTGATGCACAGGAAGCGCAGCGTCCAGTCGCCGGTGGAGCGGATCAGCGCCTCGGCCGGGTTGGCGCCCAGCGTGTTGGCATAGGCGCCGTAGAAGAGCCAGGCGAATGGCAGCAGGCACAGCACGAAGAGCACGGGCTTGGCGGCGGGGTGCAGCAGCAGGGCCTTGGAACGCGGGCCTCGTGCAGCGGTGGAGGCGGCGCTCGGTTTCAGCACGGCGGACATGTCAGAAGTACTTCGCGAGGTCCATGCCGGTGTACAACTGCCCGACCTGCTGCTCATACCCGTTGAACATCAACGTCGGCCGCTTCTTCTGGAACAACCCGTCCTCCCCGATGCGGCGCTCGGTGGCCTGGCTCCAGCGCGGGTGGTCCACCTTCGGGTTAACGTTCGAATAGAAGCCGTACTCGCCGCTGTTGGCCTTGACCCAGCTGGTGCGAGGCTCCTTCTCGACGAAGCGGATCTTCACGATCGACTTGCCGCTCTTGAAGCCGTACTTCCACGGCACGATGGCGCGCACCGGAGCACCGTTCTGGTTGGGCAGCACTTCGCCATAGAGGCCGAAGGTGAGCAGCGTGAGCGGATGCATGGCTTCGTCCATGCGCAGGCCTTCCACATACGGCCACTCGAGCACGCGCGAGCCGACGTAGGGCATGGTCTTGGCGTCGGCGAGCGTCACGAACTCGACGTACTTGGCATTGCCCGTGGGCTCCACGCGCCTGATGAGCTCGGCCAGCGAGTAGCCCACCCAGGGCACGACCATCGACCAACCCTCGACGCAGCGCAGGCGGTAGATGCGCTCTTCCATCGGTGCGAGCTTGAGCAGCTCCTCGATGTCGTAGGTCTTGGGCTTCTTCACCTCGCCTTCGATGGCGACGGTCCAGGGCCGCGTCTTGAGCGTGTGCGCGTTGCGGGCCGGGTCGGACTTGTCGGTCCCGAATTCGTAGAAATTGTTGTAGCTCGTGGCGTCGCCGTAGGGCGTGAGCTTTTCCATGGTCATGCCGCCGGCGACCGCGGTGCGCCCCCCGGCCAGGGCGGCCAGCTTGTTCGGCCGCGTGGCCTGGGCGTGCGCATCGCGCGCGGCCCAGCTCGACAGTGCGGCGCCGGCCACGCCCGTGGCCATCAGCTTGAGCAGGTCGCGCCGGCCCTCGTAGACGCCTTGCGGGGTGATTTCAGAGGAAGGCAGCACAAAGCCGCGGTCTTTCAGGAAATGCATGGCGTGTTCGATGGTGGGTGGAGGGGGGTGGTTCCCGGTAGGTCGGGGGGCGCGAAGCTTTCTTACGCGCCATTTGCCCGCATGGATTCATGCGAGCGTGAACTGATTTGCTCCGCCCGAACGGAAAGGGGTCAAGCGACCCCGAGCCTGAGGCTCAGATCACATCCCCGAAATCCGTCGGTTCGAACAGCCGCAGCGAATTCTTGGAGATCCGCTCGCGGAAGGTCTTGCGGGCGAAGAGCTTGGCCTGCGCCTCGGCGGGCAGGTCGGTGATGTTGATCACGTTCTTCATGATCAGCGTGTCGATCACGTCCTCGATCACGCGCACGAAATCAGCGTCGAGGCGACTGAATTCTTCCGGGCGTTGCGAGGTGTTGCCGACAAAGCCCTGGATGTCCGGGTGACGATCGTCCAGAAACTCGGACGCGTCGGGCACATGCTCCCGGTGCAGGCTCGTGATGATTCCATCGGCGTTGCGGCACACGTAAGGCATGTGAGGGCGCGGGAGTCGAAGTGGCGACGACTATACGCCTGCACCCTATGGCCCGAGGAGAGGGCAAGCCGCCATGAAGAAGCCACGAGGGCGGCCGAGGAGGCGACATGAAAAAGGCCGGCATGGAGCCGGCCTTTTCGCGGAGCGGGGTATTTCAGCGCAGGCCGGCAATGTAGTCCGACACGGCCTTCATTTCCTTCTCGGTCATCAGGGCGGTGATGCCCTTCATCTGCGGGCTGTTCTTGCGCGCGCCGCTCTGAAAGTTCACGAGCTGAGCGTAGGTGTAGTCGCCGTGCTGGCCGGCCAGGCGAGGGTACTGGGCGGGGATGCCGGCGCCATTCGGGCCGTGGCAGCCGGCGCAGGCGGCGATGCTGCGGTCCGCCAGGCCGCCGCGGTAGATCTTTTCGCCCAGCGCGATCGAATCCTTGCTCTTGGCAAAGCCTGGCTTGGCTTGCTTGCTGGCGTAGAAGGCCGCGACGTTCTTCATGTCCTGCTCGCTGAGCGTGGACGCGAAGCCCTTCATCACGGGGTTCTGGCGCTTGTCCGTCTTGAACTCGGTGAGCTGCTTGACGATGTAGTCAGGGTGCTGGCCCTGCAGGATGGGGTTGGCGGGGCTGCCGCGCGACCCGTCGTTGGTGTGGCAGGCGCCGCACACGGTGTTGGACTTGGCCTCGCCCTGCGCCACGTCCGGCTTGGCCGGCGCGGGCGCGGCTTCGTTGGCGCTTGCGCACACCGAGGCCAGGGAGAGCAGGAAACCGGACAGCAAGAAGGCGGCTGACTTCATGACGGATGTTGGATTCTTCGGGCCAAAACCGCGGGATTTTACAATGACGGCTTTGGGCGCCTCCATGACCGACACAAACCAGACCGCGAAAGACGGCGCCGCAGCCTTGCCCGAAGACAAGATTGCGATGGCGTGGACGCACACGGCGCGCTTTCTCACCACGGCCAGCCAGCTCGACCAGCTCCCGCAAACCGAGCTCACCGAGATCGCGTTCGTCGGCCGGTCCAATGCCGGCAAATCCACCGCCATCAACACGCTCACGCAGCAAAAGCGACTGGCCTTCGCCTCCAAGACGCCGGGCCGCACGCAGCACATCAACCTCTTCGAACTCGGCCCGAAGCTCACCCCCGATTCACTCTTCGCGGACTTGCCCGGCTATGGCTATGCGGCGGTCGCGCGAGGCGCCAAGCTGCGCTGGCAGAAGGTGATGGCCGACTACCTCGAAGTCCGTCGAAGCCTGGCCGGCGTGGTGTTGATGATCGATTCGCGCCTGGGCTTCACCGACCTCGACCGGCAGTTGCTGGAGTTCGTTGCGCCGCGCGTGGGCAACGGCTCGGTGAAGCTGCTGGTGCTGCTCACCAAGTCCGACAAGCTCAATCGGCGCGAGGCAGACAAGGCGCTGGCCGAGGCGCAGGCAGTGCTGGGCGAGCTCACCACCGACGAAGCCGATGTCGCAGTCAGCCTCTTCTCAGCTTTGAACAAGAAGGGCGTGGGCGATGCCGCGATGGTGCTGCATGCCTGGGCCCATCCGGGGACTTGATGCGAATGTCATCGCGCTGGCCGATACTCCGCGGGTCCCTTGAGAACGCCTTTCCTGCGAAAAAGACTGCGCGCCACTGATGATCGAAAAATTTGCCATCGAGCTGCCGAACAAGATCTCGCTGTCCTGCCGCGCGGCGGGACCGGAGTACGCACCGGTGCTGCTCTTCCTGCACGGTTTTCCTGAAGCAGCTTTCGTGTGGGACGACATGCTCGAGCACTTCTCGCGGCACTACCGCTGCATCGCGCCCAATCTGCGCGGCTATGAGCGTTCGTCCAAGCCGGAGGAAGTCGAGGCCTACCGCGCGAAGCATCTCGTGGCCGACATCGCCGCACTCATCGGCCAGCTCGACGGTCGCGTCGAAGCGCTGGTCGCGCACGACTGGGGCGGCGCGGTGGCATGGAACTTCGCGGTGCAGCACCCGAAGATGCTCAAGCGGCTGGTCATCATCAACTCGCCGCACCCGGCCACCTTCTTGCGCGAGCTCAAGACCAACCCGGCGCAGCAGGCGGCCAGCGCCTACATGAACTTCCTGAGCCGGCCCGACGCGCACCAGTTGCTGGAGGCCGACGATTTCGAACTGATGTGGCATTTCCTGCTCGGCCCGGGCGAGATGGACGCCTCGCGGCCCGGTGCCGACTGGCTCACCGAGCCCATGAAGAACCAGTACCGCGAGGTGTGGTCGCTGGGCCTGCATGGGCCGGTCAACTACTACCGCGCCTCGCCCATGAAGCCGCCCACCGAGGAGAACCGCTCGCTGATGCAGCTCGAGTTCCCGCGTGAGCACGTGGTGGTGAACGTGCCCACGCGCGTGGTGTGGGCCGAGGGAGATTCGGCCTTGCTGCCGGGGCTGATCGAGGGGCTGGACGAGTTCATCCCTGACCTCACGCTGGTGCGGATTCCCAAGGCGTCGCACTGGGTGATCCACGAGCAGCCCGAGCGCATCGCGCAGGAAATCGAGGCGGCGCTCGCGGTCGAGGTTCAAGCGACGATCTGACGGCGTCTGCCCACGCGGCGTCAGGGCAGCGTGAGCTTGGTCATCAGGCCATCGACCGCGCGCTGCACGAGCGATGAGTCGTCCAGCGGCTTGAGCAGCTTCTCTTCGCCCAGGCGTTCGAGCGCGCGCCGCGTGATCGAGTGGTTGTGCAGCGGGTCGGTGCCGGCGAAGAGCAGGTACTGGCCGCGCTGGCTGCGCCACAGCAGCTGCACACGCGTCCAGCGGCCATGCAG
Organism: uncultured Comamonadaceae bacterium; assembly: GCA_966211955.1. Lineage (GTDB taxonomy): Bacteria > Pseudomonadota > Gammaproteobacteria > Burkholderiales > Burkholderiaceae_C > Albitalea. The sequence goes on from CBIHOF010000002.1 coordinate 308,865, forward strand.
GAAGAGGTGGTAGCGGGCGCCCGGCAGCATGCCGTCCACCAGCTGCGCCACGTCGTCGTGGTTGCTTGATCCGCCCGGAAGAATCTCCGCCGGCACGGTGTCCATCGAACCCAGGTCGATGAGCGAATCGCTGAAGGGCGGGCGGCTCGGCGTGTCCCAGGTCGTCTCGTCGCGCATGCGCTGCACGATCTCCTGCGGCGAGAGCTCGGGCTCCGGCGTGGGGGTCTTGCCCGGGCGCAGCGCTTCGGTGTGCACCGCCATCAAGTCGTCCATCACCTGCTGCTGTTCGCCGTCGGGCACGCCCAGCATGCTCATGCCCGCGCGCAGGCGTTGCAGCAGGCCGGGCAGCATCGCCAGCAGGCGTTTGCGGCTTTGCGGATGGTCGGGCAGGCGCAGGCTCCACAGCAGGTCGTCGGTGGCGCGCAGGTATTCGAGCGTGGTCTCGGATTTGTCGCCGTGGCGCTGCATCGATTCGGCCAGCACCGTGGCCCAGCCGCCGGTGACGAAGCGGCGCACGCCGGCCGTGGTGCGGATGGGCACCATCTGCTCCGTGAGCCGCTGCGAGATCTGCCGTTCCAGCTCTTCGCGCTGCTCGATGCGCAAGAGCGCATCGATGGTCGGCTGCGCGCGCGTCTGCTGCTCGCGCAGCTGCTCGCCGAGGAAGGCGTCGAGCCGCGACAGGCTCAGCCGATAGAGCTGCGCGTCCTGCACCGGCGCGCGCTGCATGTCGTCGACCAGCGATTCGCAGTAGGCCAGCAGCGCAGCCCAGCGCGGGTCGGTGGTGCGCGTGTAGGTCTCGGCCGCACTGCCGATGCGGTTCATCAGCCGCCACACCGCGTGCTCGTGGTTCTGCACCATGGACGGATCCACCAGCGCCACGCGCAGCGCGGACACCTGCAGCCGGGCCATCACCGTGCGAAAGGCCGGTGGCAGGCGGTTGTCGGACAGCACTGCTTCAAACAGGCGCGATAGCAGCTCCACGATCTGCCGGTCTACCGTCTCGGGCGTGCTGGCCAGCAGGTCCGCCCGGTGCTCGCGCAACGCGGACGATGCGGTCTTTGCGCCGGCACTGGCGCGGCCCAGCATGCCTTCGATGCGACTCAGCGCCTGCTCGAAGGCCGGGCTTTGCGGATGCACCGTGCGCGCGATCGGGCCAATGGTTGGCGTGCGCGCGCTCGGCTGCGACGGCGACCCCATGCCGGCCGGCATGCTCGAGAGGATGTCCTCCAAGGCGCCGGGCTGTGTGAGATCGTGTGTCGGCGCGCGGTGCACCACCGGCCCGCTGGACAGCACCACGGTGCGGTACAGGCCCGGCTCCACGCCCGCTGATTCCAGCCGCGTGCAGGCCGCGGCCCAGGCCTTCTTCAACTGGCCAGACATCGCGCCCGCAGAAAGCCGCAGCAGGAGCGCACGCTGGGCGGGAATCGTGCTCACCGCGCAGGCCGCGTCCCACAGCGCGCGGGCATAGGCCAGCGGCCGCAAGGGGTTCGTGTCGGTGGTCACGTGCGTCTGCCCGGCCAGCGTGGCGGTGAAAGTCTGCAGCTCGCGCAGCTCCCACTCAGCGGAGCCGGAGATCAGCTGCGCCGCACCGGACATCTCGATGTCGGACTCGACGCGTGTCTCGTCCATCAGCTCCAGCCCGCGTGTGCGGCTCGGGGCGCTGGCGGCCGGCGTGTCGGGCGTGCCGTGCAGGTCGGCCAACACCGTTTGCCGGAGTGATTCTGCGAAGGCCTGTACGAAGGCGGGCTTGTGCCGGGGGAGCGAATGCACGAGCTCGTGATAGTGCTCACGCTCGGCGGGGCTCAGCGTCGCGTCGCGAGGCTGCCGCAATTGGGCGATGGTCAGCTCGACGTTCTCGTCGGCCAGCGGCCCGGCCCGTTGGAGTTCGTCTTCGACAAAACGCTGAAGCTGGGCAGTGACGGTCATCGGGACGGGATGAGCCTCGGTGCGGGCATTATGTCGTTCAGCCCCAGGCCCGACCATGGGGGATGTCGCGTGATTACTTCACGCAGGCCAAGAAAAAGGGCTGCCGAAGCAGCCCCTTTTTGTTGGCAGATGTTGCCGGACTTCGAAGAAGCCCCAGGCCGCGGTGGCGGCCCGGCGCGTCTTACATGTCCATGCCCATGCCGCCCATGCCACCCATGCCGCCGGGCATGCCGCCGCCGGCACCAGCCTCGTCCTTGGGCGCTTCAGCGACCATGGCTTCGGTGGTGAGCATCAGCGAGGACACCGAGGCAGCGTTCTGCAGGGCAGTGCGCGTCACCTTGGTCGGGTCCAGGATGCCCATTTCGATCATGTCGCCATACGTGTCGTTGGCAGCATTGAACCCGTAGTTGCCCTTGCCGGCCAACACAGCGTTCACCACCACGCTCGGCTCGCCGCCGGCGTTGTAGACGATCTCGCGCAGCGGCGATTCGATGGCCTTGAGCACCAGCTTGATGCCGGCGTCTTGATCGGGGTTGTCACCCTTGATGGCGCCAGCCGCCTGGCGGGCGCGCAGCAGGGCCACGCCACCACCGGCCACGATGCCTTCTTCAACGGCGGCACGGGTTGCGTGCAGCGCGTCTTCAACGCGGGCCTTCTTTTCCTTCATCTCGACTTCGGTGGCAGCACCGACCTTGATGACGGCCACGCCGCCGGCCAGCTTGGCCACGCGCTCTTGCAGCTTCTCGCGGTCGTAGTCGCTGGTGGCTTCCTCGATCTGCACGCGGATCTGCTTGACGCGGGCTTCGATGTCGCCAGCGGCACCGGCGCCGTCGATCAGGGTGGTGTTTTCCTTGCCCACTTCGACGCGCTTGGCCTGGCCGAGGTCGGCCAGCGTGACCTTCTCGAGCGTGAGGCCGACTTCTTCGGCGATGACCTTGCCGCCCGTGAGGATGGCGATGTCTTCGAGCATGGCCTTGCGGCGGTCGCCGAAGCCCGGAGCCTTCACGGCCACGACCTTCAGGATGCCGCGGATCGTGTTGACCACGAGGGTGGCCAGCGCTTCGCCTTCGACTTCTTCAGCGATGATCAGGAGCGGACGGCCCGACTTCGCCACTTGCTCCAGCGTGGGCAGCAGGTCGCGGATGTTGCTGATCTTCTTGTCGAACAGCAGCACGAACGGGTTGTCGAGAACGGCGGACTGCTTCTCGGGGTTGTTGATGAAGTACGGCGACAGGTAGCCGCGGTCGAACTGCATGCCTTCGACGACTTCGAGTTCGTTGTTCAGCGACTTGCCGTCTTCGACGGTGATCACGCCTTCCTTGCCGACCTTGTCCATCGCGTTGGCGATGATCTGGCCGACGTCATCGTCGCTGTTGGCGGAGATGGTGCCGACTTGCGCGATTTCCTTGGAGGTGGTGGTGGGCTTGGACTGCTTCTTCAGCTGTTCGACCAGGGCGACGACCGCCTTGTCGATGCCGCGCTTCAGGTCCATCGGGTTCATGCCGGCGGCCACGTACTTCATGCCTTCGCGGACGATGGCTTGAGCGAGAACCGTGGCGGTGGTGGTGCCGTCACCGGCGATGTCGCTGGTCTTGGAAGCGACTTCCTTGACCATCTGCGCGCCCATGTTCTGGAGCTTGTCCTTGAGCTCGATTTCCTTGGCCACGGACACACCGTCCTTGGTCACGGTGGGGGCGCCGAACGAACGCTCGAGCACCACGTTGCGGCCCTTGGGACCGAGGGTGACCTTGACGGCGTTCGCCAGGATGTTCACGCCTTCGACCATGCGGGCACGGGCCTCGCCGCCGAAGATGACGTCTTTTGCTGCCATGTTTTCTTCTCCTAAATCTGGAATCGGGTGACGGGTGGCTTACTTCTCGACGACGGCGAAGAGGTCTTCTTCGCGCATCACGAGCAGCTCATCGCCGTCGACCTTGACGGTCTGGCCGCTGTACTTGCCGAACAGGACGCGGTCGCCCACCTTGATGTTCAGGGTGACGAAATCACCCTTGTCGTTGCGCTTGCCCGGGCCAACGGCGAGGACTTCGCCCTGGTCGGGCTTCTCGGCGGCGTTGTCGGGGATCACGATGCCCGAAGCGGTCTTGGTTTCTTGCTCGAGGCGCTTGACGATCACGCGATCGTGCAACGGACGAAGTTTCATGGGATCTCCTTGTCTCAGGTCAGGGCTTTGACGGGTCGAGCGCAGTAGTTGGCGCTCATTTACAAATCATTAGCACTCGGTATGCTTGAGTGCTAGCAGCGGAATTATAGGGGTGCTCGGTGGGCTTTCAAGAGGCAGCCTCACCGGCGGCCTTGAATCGCCGGGACCGACCTCTCAGGAATCCCGGCTCGCGGCACACACCTCCCGCACCACCCCACGCAACCACCGGTGCGCCGGATCGGCGTCCATGCGCGGGTGCCAGAGCAGGGACACCGAGAACTCCGGCGTGGCGAAGGGCAGGGCAAAGCTGTGCAGCCCCACGCGCAGGTTGGCGGTGTGCCGCTCGGGCACGCTCGCAACGAGGTCAGAGGCGCGGGCCAGCGACAGCGCGGTCGAAAAGCCGCTGACGATGGTGGCGATCTCGCGGTCTAGCCCGAGTTGATTGAGTTCCTCGTCGATCGGTCCCTTGTCCAGGCCCCGGCGGGAGACGCTGATGTGCCGCCCTTGCGCATAGCGCGTGGGCGTGACCTCGCCCCGGCTCAGCGGGTGGCCGATTCGCACGACGCCGATGAAGCGGTCGCGAAACAGGGCCTGCGTGCGGACCTCGGGGCCCATGGCCTTCCCCACCACGCCGGTCTCCAGGTCCACAGTCCCGTCGCGCAGCGAGGCGCTGTCCTTGTCGGGCTTGCTCACGAAGCGCAGCCGAACACCCGGCGCCTCGTGCGCGATGCGCTCGATGAGCGCCGGCCCGAAATTCTCGGCGAAACCGTCGCTCGTGCGCAGTGTGAAGGTGTGGACCAGCCGCTTGAGCCTGAGCCGGGTGGCAGGGCGCAAAACCGACTGCGCATCCTGGACGAGCTGCCTCACCTGTTCGCGAAGTTCGATCGCGCGCGGCGTGGGGACGAGGCCGCGTCCGGCCCTGACCAGCAGCGGATCGCCAGTCGTCTCGCGCAGCCGCGCCAGCGCGCGGCTCATCGCGGAGGCGCTCAGCCGCAGACGCCGGGCAGCGCCTGCGACGCTGCCTTCCGCAAGCAGCACATCCAAGGTCACGAGCAGGTTGAGGTCGGGGGCGGACATGCGCCGAACGTAGCACCATTCGCGGTGACATGGCGCCAGACGCATGGATAAAGTGCAAATGCTGCGTCTTCCGCCATGACATGCCAAGACCTACCCTTGGGGACTGCCCTGTCTCGCAGGCCACCAGCAAGGGAAACCGCTTTGAAGTCCATCACCGCAAAACAAGGCGAGCCAGTCGCCGCAGGCTCGCAGCAGACAGCGTCAATCAGCTGGGCGCTCGCCAGCCTGTCGCTGTCCATGTTGCTGTCGTCGCTGGGCACGAGCATCGCCAACGTGGGCCTGCCCGCGCTCGCACAAGCCTTCACGGCGTCGTTCCAGCAGGTGCAGTGGATCGTCCTCTCCTACCTGCTCGCCATCACCACCCTCATCGTCAGCGCCGGACGGCTGGGCGACCTCGTCGGCCGCCGGCGGCTGCTTCTTGCCGGGGTCCTGGTGTTCACGATCGCCTCGGCGATGTGCGGCGTGGCGCCCACGCTCGGGCTGCTCATCGCCGCGCGGGCCGTGCAAGGCCTTGGGGCGGCCATCATGATGGCGCTCACCATGGCGATGGTCGGTGAAACGGTCCCGAAGTCGCGGACCGGCAGCGCGATGGGGCTGCTGGGGACGATGTCGGCAATCGGCACGGCGCTTGGCCCATCGCTGGGCGGCGTGCTCATCGCCGGGATGGGGTGGCGAGCCATGTTTCTCGTCAACGTGCCGCTGGGGCTCGCAACGCTTTTCCTCGCGCATCGCCACCTGCCTGCCGATCGCCATTCATCGCGGGCAGGACTCACCGGTTTCGATCCCGTGGGGACGCTGCTGCTGGCCTTGGCGCTTGCGGGCTACGCGCTCGCGATGACGATGGGCCGCGGTCACATCGGCCTGCTCAACATCACCTTGCTCGCGGCCGCGATGCTGGCGCTCGGCCTCTTCGCGCGCACCGAGGCGAGAACCGCATCCCCGCTCATCCGGCTCACGATGCTGCGCGATCCGGTGCTGAGCGCAAGCCTCGCGATGAGCATGCTTGTCTCGACGGTGATGATGGCGACGCTGGTCGTCGGCCCGTTCTATCTCTCCCGCGCGCTCGGGCTGGCCGCGGCGCCTGTCGGGCTCGTGCTGTCCATCGGCCCGCTCGTCGCCGCGCTGGCTGGCGTGCCGGCCGGTCGCGTGGCAGACCGGTTTGGTGCGCCTCGCGCAAGCATTGCCGGACTGATCGCCATGGTCGCTGGCGCATCGGCCCTGTCCGCGGTGCCCGCGACGTTGGGCATTCCCGGCTACGCCATCCCCATCGCGGTCCTCACGCTCGGCTATGCGCTGTTCCAGACGGCCAACAACACGGTCGTCATGGCCGATGTGGGCGCGGACCAGCGCGGCGTGGTCTCGGGCCTGCTCAGCCTCTCGCGCAACCTCGGGCTCATCACCGGCGCGTCCGTGATGGGCGCGGTGTTCGCGTTTGCATCAGGCGCCGGCGACATCGCTTCAGCGGGTCCGCACGCCATTGCCGGCGGCATGCGAATCACCTTCGCCGTCGCGGCCGTGCTGATCGTCGCCGCACTCGCCATCGCCGTCAGCACCTTCCGCCGCGCATCCCTCAGCCGATAGCCGGCGAGCCCCGCCGACCCCAATCCCCCGACGCGCGCCATGCCTGGCGCCTGCGGCCATACTGGGCGCCCCCTTGCCAATCCGGAGGCCTCGGCCGTGAATGACCTGGTCGCGCTCGTCGCGGCGCATGGCGCCTTGCTGGTGTTCGCGGCGACGCTGGCCGCGCGCATCGGTGCGCCGGTCCCAGCGGCCCCGTTCCTCGTCGCCGCGGCCTCGCTCCAAGGCGTGTCGCTGGCCGCGGTGCTCGCGGCCGCGGTCTTCGCCAGCGTGCTCGGCGACGGCGCGTGGTTCCTCGCGGGGCGCCGCTACGGCTACCGCATGCTGAGGCTGTTGTGCAAGGTCTCGATCTCGCCGGACTCGTGCGTCACGCAGAGCGAATCCTTCTTCGGGCGCTGGGGCGGCCTCTCATTGCTCGCCGCCAAATTCCTGCCGGGTGTGTCGGTGGTGGCGCCACCGATGGCCGGCGCACTGGGCATGTCCACGCGCGCGTTCGTCGGCTACGAGATGCTGGCCTCCGCCGTGTGGGCGGGGTGCTTCCTTGTGCTCGGGTTCGTGTTCCGCGGGCAGATCCAGGCGGTGCTCGACTCGCTGTCGACCATGGGTGGCGGCGCCCTTGTGGCGCTCGCGATCGTCGTGATCGCCTACCTCGCGCTGCGCTACTGGCGCCGCCGCCATTTCCTGCGCGACACCGGGCTGCTGCGCATTGGCGTGGATGAGCTGCGCGCGCTGGTGGATGCCGACGCCGCGCCAGTGATCCTCGACGTGCGCTCGGAACTGGGCCGATCGAGCGACCCGCGCTGCATCCCCGGTGCGTTGCCGATGGATCTCGATGCCTTGCGGCGCACCATCCACATGCTGCCGGCCGATCGCCTCATCGTGGCCTACTGCAACTGCCCGAACGACGCATCAGCCGTTGCCGCGGCACGCCTTTTGGCCGATGCGGGCCGGCCAGCGGCGCGGCCGCTCGCGGGCGGCCTCGATGCCTGGATTGCGGCCGGGCATCCCACGGCCCGCCACGCCGGGCACGCCGCCTCCATCGACAGCGGCGACGCCTCCGCCGGCTTGCCACACGCCACCTCGGCCAGCATGTGAGCCACATCGGCAGCGCACCTTGCGATCGGGGCGCCATCCTGCATGGCGCGGCCACGAGCCAGCCTTGTTCCAAGTCCGCCCGCCGCTGGACGCTCGTCGCTGCCATCCTCGGCTCGGGCATGGCGTTCATCGACGGCACCATCGTCAACGTCGCGCTGCCGGCAATCCAGCGCGCGCTCTCGGCCGACGCGGCACAGGCCCAGTGGGTGATCGAGGCCTACGCGCTCTTCCTTGCCGCACTGCTGCTCGTGGGCGGCGCGCTCGGCGACCGCTACGGGCGGCGCCGCGTGTTCATGATCGGCACCGCCCTTTTCTGCGCAGCCTCCGCGGGCTGTGCGGCATCGACCAGCGTCGATGCGCTCATCGCGGCACGCGCGGTGCAAGGCATCGGCGCGGCGCTGCTCGTGCCCGGCAGCCTCGCCCTCGTGAGCGCCGCCTTTCCCGAGGCCGAACGTGGGCGCGCCATCGGCACCTGGTCGGGTTTCAGCGGCATCACCGCGGCGGTCGGGCCGGTGATCGGTGGTTTTCTCGTGGACCACTTCTCATGGACCTGGGCCTTCCTGCTCAACGTGCCGCTCGGCGCGCTGCTCCTGGCCGTCTGCCTCCTGAAGGTGCCAGAGAGTCGCGGCGACTCCGCGGCGCATGCACCGATCGACCTGGCCGGCGCCGTGCTCGCCACGGTCGGCCTCGCGGGCGTCGTCTTCGCCTTCATCGAAGCGCCGCGCCGCGGATGGGCATCGGCCGAGGTCATCGCAGCGCTCGCGGCCGGCATCTGCGGCCTTGCGCTCTTCGTCGTCGTGGAAGCGCGCCGTACGCAGCCAATGCTGCCGCTGCGGCTCTTCCGCGTGCGCGACTTCTCCGGCACCAACCTGCTCACGCTGCTGCTGTATGCGGCACTCGGCGGCGGGCTCTTCTTCTTTCCGCTGGACCTCATCCAGGTCCAGGGCTACAGCGCGACGGCCGCTGGTGCGGCGCTGCTGCCTTTCATCGCGATCATGTTCGCGCTCTCGCGCTGGGCCGGCAAGCTGGTCGATGTCTACGGTGCGCGGCTGCCGCTGGTGGTGGGGCCGGTCATCGCGGCCGGCGGCTTCATGCTGTTCGCCTGGCCGTCGGTCGGCGGCGGGTACGCGACGACCTTCCTGCCCGCGGTGTGCGTGCTCGGGCTGGGCATGGCGGTCACCGTCGCGCCGCTCACGACGACGGTGATGAACTCCGTGGGTGCCGACCTTGCCGGGGTCGCGTCGGGCGTCAACAACGCCGTGTCGCGTGCGGCTGGCCTCTTGGCCATCGCAGTGTTCGGCATCGTCATGGCCCAGGGCTTCGATGCCCGGCTGTCGCAGCGGCTGGCCGATCAGCCGCTCACGCCGCCGCTGCGAGCCGCGGTCGAACAGCAGCGCCAGAAGCTGGCCGGCATCGAGCTGCCGCCCGACGCAGACCCCGCCCAGGCCGCCGCAGCGCGAACGGCCATCGCCGAATCCTTCGTCGCCGGGTTTCGACGTGTGATGCTGCTGTGCGCGGGGCTTGCGCTGCTGAGCGCGTTCGCCGCATGGCGATTCATCGGCACGCCGGGGGAAGCGCTTCATTTCGCCCGTCTTCGATCACCACCGCCTTGATGGCTCGGCTCGCTTGATCAAGACGGAGGCCGGGAAAGCCCGCGAGTACTCTTGAACGTCGCGCGACTACGCCGCGTATCGACCCGTCGGTTCGCAAGCACCGGGTGCTGTCGATCGCAGCTGCGGCCCCACACGCACGGGCCGCGCTGCACAAGCCGCGGTCGCAGGCGGGCAATCGGAAGACGGCAGGCACACGGTGAAGGTGGTGCCGTGCCCGACGGCGCTGTCCACCTGGATCGAGCCGCGCAGCGAGGCCACCAGTTCCTTGCAGATCAACAGGCCCAGGCCGTGACCCTCCACGTCCGAGGCTTCGGCGCCCAGGCGGTCGAAGGGCCGGAACAAGCGCCCCAGCTGGTCGGCGCTCAGGCCGGGGCCGGTGTCGCGGATCTCGATGCGCGTCTGCGTGCCTTCGGTCACGCGCAGGTGAACCGACCCGCCTTCGCGGTTGTACTTGATGGCGTTGCTCAGCAGGTTCACCACGACCTGGCAGATGGCGCGGCGGTCGCCCATCGCGAGCACCGGCGCGCAGCCGTCGAAGGCCACGCGAATGGCGCGCGACTGCGCCTGCCGCTCGACCAGATGGATCGCATCGCGCACCACCTCGACGACGTCCACCGACTGGTTCGCGATCAAGGCGCTCACGGCGCCGGCGCGCCCGAGCTCCATCAGCATGTCCAGCACATCGACCATGTGCCAGCCGGTCTTGGCGATCTGCGCGATCCAGCCTTCGATGCTGTCCTTGTCGCCCGGCGTGCTGCGCATCTGGATCAGCTGCGCCAGGCCGACGATCGCGTTCAGCGGCGTGCGCAACTCATGGCCCACCTTGGACACGAGCACCGACTTCGCCTGGCTGCTCGCTTCCGCCTGCTCCTTGGCCAGGCGCAGCGCCTCGTCGCGATTCCACAGCTGCATCTTGGCTTCCAGGCTCTGCGTCACGTCGCGTGCCGAGCCGCGGTAGCCGCGGTGCGAGCCGTCGGCGTTCAGCAGGGGCACGGCACTGCGCGACATGTAGCGCATGCGGCCGTCCAGCTCCTCTTCGGTCACGAGGCGCACGAAGGGCTCGCCTTGCTGCAGCACCGCGTGGAAGTCGCGCAGCGGCGCCTCCGCCTCGCCCAGCCAGTTGACGACGCGGCCGGCCGGTATGAGCTCGCCGATGGTCGGCGGCCGCGCATCCAGGGACGCGCCGTGCACCCAGGTGTAGCGATGGTGGCAGTCGGTCTCCCAGGCCCAGTCGCCCGAGGCGCGGGCCACGTCTTCCAGCCGCGCGATCAACAGGGCCGTGTCCTCTTGAGGCGTGCAGTGCGCCGCGGTGTCGATTCGTGAACGATTCGCGGCACACAGCGCCGCGTCCTGCTCGACCTTGATGCACATGTTCGTTCCCCTTCCGGGTTCGCCGTCATGCAGCGATGCCGGTGGCATGGCTGCCGCAACGAGCGGCCGCCTTGCAGATCTCCCTGAAGTCCGTGGGTGTGAGGGACGCGCCGCCCACCAGCACGCCCGCGACGCGTCGCTGCGACAGGATCGCGCCGGCGTTGCGGGGGTTGACGCTGCCGCCATAGATGATGCGCACCGCATCGGCGCTCACGCTCGCATGCAGGCTCAGCGTCTCGGCGATGCAGCCATGCGTGTGGTCGATGATCCCGGGCGCCGCGGTGTCGCCGCTGCCGATCGCCCAGATCGGCTCATAGGCAATGATGATGGAGGCGAGGTCGCGCCCGAGTGCGCGCATGAGCTGCGACAGTTGGCGGCGCAGCACCATCGCGGTCTGCTCGCCGTCACGCTCCTCGGCCTTTTCGCCCACGCACACGATGGGCGTGAGCCCGGCTGCCAAGGCGCGCTGCGCCTTGGCGACGATCTGCCCGTCGGTTTCCCCATGGCAGGCGCGGCGCTCCGAGTGCCCGAGGATCACGTAGCGCGCGCCGAATTCGCGGATGAGCCGCGCCGGCACGTCGCCGGTGAAGGCGCCCGAGTCTTCGGCGGCGCAATCCTGCGCACCCCAGCGCAGCGGCGTGGTCGAGAAGGCGGCCTGCGCCAAGGGCAGCAGCGGGTGAGGCACGCACACTGCGGCCTCGCAGTCGGGCAGCCCCTGTTGCGCCAATTCGCCGAAGGCACGTACCAGTGCAGGCGAGCCATTCATCTTCCAGTTGCCGATGACGAGCTTGGCGTTCATGTCGATGCCCGCGCCTTCACTTGAGGAACTTGCCGTTCTTCGAATAGACGGTGAGGTCCACCTGCGCCGGCACGCGGCGCGACTTGCCATAGAAGGCGGCGACGAAGCCGCCGAAGTCGTGCGGCGGCAGCGCGTCCAGCGCTTCGGCCAGGCGCACCGGCGTGAGCTCGCCGCGGGAGCGCTTCATCGCATCGACCAGCATGTTCGCGGCGAGGTAGGCCTCCATGCTTGCGAACGACGCCTCCACCTTGTGCCGTGCGCAGAAGGTCTGGAAGTGCCGGCCGATGGCCGAGGCCGAGGTCCACGGGAAGGGCGCGACCTGCGTCACCGAGAGCCCTGCCGCCTGCGGGCCGAGCATGTCGATGAGTGCATTGCCGCCCACGGTGGACAGGGTGTAGAAAAGGCCGGTGAAACCGGCCTGGCGTGCGGCTTCGACGAAGCGGGCGCTGGCCACGTAGTCGGCGCCGAGAAGAATCGCTTGCGGCTGGCCCGCGAGCACCGAGGTCACCGCCCCCGGCAGGCTGTACTTGCTGCCCTCATGGTCGATGCTGCTGATGGCCGCCACGCTGTCGCCGCGCGATTCGAAGGCGGTGATGAGCGCGTCGCGCAGCTCCCAGCCCTGCGAGTTGTACTCGGACAGCAGCGCCACGCGGCGGATGCCGATCTGCCGCGTGTGGCGGGCGATGTACTCGATCTCGTCCACATGACCCGCGCGCAGGTTGTAGATCCATGGCAGCGAACCCGAGCGCAGCTCCTGCGAGCCGCTGAAGGGCGCGATGTAGGGCAGCCCTTCCTCGACCGCGCCACGCGCGCCGGCACGATGGGCACCCGCGCCCACGAAGCCGAACATGCCCACCACCTGGTGCTGCGATGCGAGCAGCTTGACGTTGACGCTGGTGCGTTCGGCGCGGTCCTCGTCATCGAGCGTGACGAGCTGGATCTCGCGCCCGCCGATGCCGCCTTGTGCATTGGCTTCGGCAAAGACAGCCAGCGCCGCGTCGCGCACGGCGATGCCGACCTGCGCGAGCGGGCCGGACACGGGGGCCGACTGGCCAAGGCGGATCGGCGACGACGGGCTGGCCACCGCGTGCGCGGCACGCGGCAGGGCCAGGCAAGGCAGCAGGGTTGCTGCGGGCAGGCTCAGGAGCAGGGCGCGGCGCTGCATGGCGATCTCACCAACGCAGGGCGGCGGTGTGAACCGGCGCGTCCCACAAGGCTTTCATCTCATCGTCCAGCAGCGTGACGGTGAGCGACGCGCCGGCCATCTCGAGTGCGGTGGTGTAGTTGCCCACCAGCGAGCGCACCGGCTCGAGGCCCTGCGCGCGCAGCTTCTCGGCGGCGCAGTGGTACAGCAGGTACAGCTCCATCTGCGGCGTGCCGCCGAAGCCGTTCACGTGCAGCAGCACCTCGCGGCCACGCTCGGGCTTGAGGTCGGCGAGGATGGCGTGCAGCAGGTCTTCGACGATCAGCGAGGCCGGCTTGACCTTCTCTCGCCGGCGACCGGGCTCGCCGTGGATGCCCACGCCCATCTCCATCTCGTCGGCGTCGATGTCGAAGGTGGCGCGCCCGGCCGCGGGCACGGTGCAGCTGGTGAAGGCCACGCCCATCGACGCGGTCGCGGCATTGACGCGGTCACCCACCGCCTTGCATTCGAGCAGCGATGCGCCGGCCTCGGCCGCGGCGCCGGCCATCTTCTCCACCATCAGCGTGCCTGCCACGCCGCGCCGGCCGGTGGTGTGCTTGGAGTTCTCCACCGCCACGTCGTCGTTGACGAGCACGGTGGCGTTTTCCAGGTCGAGCATTTCACTCGCGATCTGGAAGTTCATCGAATCGCCGGCGTAGTTCTTGACGATGAACAGCACGCCGCGGCCTGATTCGGCAGCGGCCGCCGCGGCCAGCATCTGGTCGGGCGTGGGCGAGGTGAACACCTGGCCCGGGCAGGCCGCATCGAGCATGCCGCGGCCGACGAAGCCCGCGTGCAGCGGCTCATGGCCCGAGCCCCCGCCCGACAGCAGCGCCACCTTCTTGCTCGCGCGCTCGGCGCGTGCGACGAAGGTCGGCTCGAACTCCACCCGCAGCAGCCCGGGGTTCGCGTCGACCAGGCCGCCGAGCGATTCACGCATCACGGATTCGACGTCATTGATGAACTTCTTCATGCTGTCTCCTGTTTCGTCTGAAGCACGGTGTCGCACACCGCGGCGATGGCAACCTCGCAGGTCTTGCAGCCCGGGTCGATGTGACCGAGCGCGCGCTCGCCGAGGAAGTACGCACGGCCCTTGCTGGCGATCATGTCCTTGGTGGCCAGCATGTTGCGGTTGGCCTCGTCCTTCAGCTGGGCGCACAGCTCGGCCAGCGGCGTGTCCTCGTCCACCAGCTTGAGCAGCAGGCGCGACACGGGGATGAGCACGTCCAGCATGGTCTTCTCGCCCACGTCGGCCTTGCCGCGCATCTTGATGGCTTCGACGCCCGCCGCGAAGGCGGTCGCGAACTGGCGGCGATCGGGCTCGCGCACGTCTTGCACCGACTGGCCCATGGCCATGAAGAAGCTGGAGATCAGCGGGCCGGAGGCGCCGCCGATGGTGCCCAGGAGCTTCATGCCGATCTTGTGCAGGGCGAGGCCGGGCGGCATGTCCACGAGGCTCGGGCTCAGGACCGCCAGCACTTCGCAGCCGCGCCGCACGTTGATGAAATGGTCGCCGTCGCCGATGGCGCGATCGAGCGATTCGATCTGCGATTCGTTGGCGAGGATGGCGCGCTGCACGACGGCGAGCGCTTCGATGATCATGGTGGTGTTCAAGTTCTCTCCTTGACTGGCGTGAGTGGGTCAGGCTGCCGCGAGGCGCCGTCCGGAAGCGTCGAAGAACATGCAGCGTTCAGGCGGGAAGCTCAGCCGCACACGGGCGCCCGGAACCAGGGCCTGGTCGAGCATGGTCCGGGCGCGGACCTCCACGCCCGAGCGTTCGGCAACCACCAGGTGCTTGACGAGCGAGCACTCGATGACCGCATAGGACTGCGAGCCGTCGTCGGGCGCGAGCACCACGTCCTCGGGACGGATGGCCACGTGCGTGGCATGCGGGTCGGCGCTGCCGGTGAACCAGGCTGCCGGCAGCACGTTGACGGCCGGCGAGCCGAGCCGCTGGGCGACCTCCAGCGACATCGGCTGGTCATAGATCTGCGACGGCGTGCCTACCTGGCGGATGCGGCCGTGCTCGAGGATGGCGATGCGGTCGGCGAGCGTGGTCGCCTCGACCTGGTCGTGCGTGACGTACACGACGGTCGCGCCGCTCGCGCGCTGCAGCCGCTTGAGCTCGACGCGAAGTTCCTCTCGCAGGCCGGCGTCCAGCGAGGACAGCGGTTCGTCCATCAGGTACACGCGCGGCTCGCGCACCAGCGCCCGGCCGATGGCCACGCGCTGCATCTCGCCGCCCGACAAGGCCGTGGGCTTGCGCTGCAGCTTGCTCTCGATGTGCAGCATCGCGGCCACGCGCTCGACGCGGCGGCGGATCTCGTCCTCGTCGATGCGGCGCATGGGTGCGCGCAGCGGGAAGGCGATGTTGTCGTACACCGTGAGGTGCGGGTACAGCGAGTACTGCTGGAACACAAAGGCGCAATCGCGCTGGGCGGGTGCGGCGGTGGTGATGTCTTCGCCGTTCATGCGAAGCACGCCGACGTCGGGTGCCTCGAGGCCGGCGATCAGCCGAAGCGTCGTCGTCTTGCCGGCGCCGCTCGGGCCCAGCAGCACGAAGAACTCGCCATCGGCGATCTCCAGCTTCATGTCGTCGATGGCCGTCACGTCGCCGAAACGCTTGGTGATGCCTTGAAGGGTGATGCTAGCCATGGCGCATGCTCGGTCGGTGGGCGTTGGTGGTGACGCTTTGCACCAGGCGCTCGGTGTCGGCGTCGAAGAGGACGAGGCGGTTGGTGTCGAAGCGCAGGCCGACGCGCTCGCCTTCGGCCGGCCGGGTGTTCTTGTCGACGAGCGCCTTCAGCGCGCCCGCCTCGGTGTGAAGCTCGGCGATCCAGTGCGAGCCGAAGTACTCGACCCGTTCGACGCGGCCGGCCAGGCCGTCGTCGGGCGCCACGATGCGCACATGCTCGGGGCGCACGCCCAGCAGCGCGCGCGGGGCGGCGCCCTGCACGAGCGGCACCTCGACCGGCCGGCCGTCGAGCACGACCTGGCTGGCGCCGGCTTGCACCGCGCCGCGCACTTCGAGCAGGTTCATCGGCGGGCGGCCGATGAAGCGCGCGACGAACACGCAGGACGGGAAGTTGTAGATGCCGTGCGGGTCGTCGGCCTGCAGGATCTCGCCCTTGTTCATCACCACGATGTGGTCGGCGAGTGCCATTGCCTCGTTCTGGTCGTGCGTGACGAACACGGTGGTGGTCTTCAGGCGCTCGTGCAGGCGGCGCAGCTCCACGCACATCAGCTCGCGGAACTCGGCGTCCAGCGTGCCGAGCGGCTCGTCCATCAGGAAGGCCTTGGGCTCGCGCACGATGGCCCGGCCCAGCGCCACGCGCTGGCGGTCACCGCCGGCGAGGCCGCCGACGCGCGAGCCGAGCAGGTGCTCGATGCGCAGGATGGCGGCCACTTCCTTGATGCGGCGATCGATCTCGGCACGCGGCACGCCTTCGTTGCGCAGCGGGAACTCGAGGTTGTCTCGAACGCCCATGTGCGGGTAGAGCGCGAAGAGCTGGAACACCATCGCGATGTCGCGCTCGCGCGGCCGCAGGTAGGTCACATCGTCGCCGTCGAGCGTGATCTGTCCGGCGGTCGGGTATTCGAGCCCGGCGATCATGCGCAGCGTGGTGGTCTTGCCGCAGCCCGAGGGCCCGAGCAGCACGACGAACTTGCCGTCTTCGAGCACCAGCGAGGAGTTGTGCACCGCCGTGAAGTCGGCGAAGCGCTTCTGCAGGTTTTGGATTCGGATTTCAGCCATGGTGTTCAGCCTTGAGGCAGCTTGCCGGCGATGGAGTAGCCGATCACGCCGGCCAGCAGCACGGTGAAGCCGTAGCTGTAGACATCGAGTGACCAGGGCTGCATCAGCATTGCGAGGCCAATCCCGATGAGAGCCGTGGTGCTGTGTTCCCACGGCGCACGGCGCAGCCATTTCGGTGTGGCGCGTTTGGTGTTCATTTGCGGATCGCTCCGAAGGTCACGCCGCGCAGAAGGTGCTTGCGCAGCAGCACGGTGAAGAAGAGCACCGGCAGCAGGAAGAGCGTGGTGCCGGCCGCCATCGCGGGCCAGTCCAGTCCACCCTCGCCGATGATGGTGGGAATGAACGGCGGCGAGGTCTGCGCGGTGCCGCTCGTGAGCAGCAGGGCGAAGGCGTATTCGTTCCACGCGAAGATCAGGCAGAAGATCGACGTGGTGGCAATGCCGGTGGCCGCCTGCGGCAGCACGACCTTCATGAAGGCCTGCCAGCGCGTGTAGCCGTCGACCATCGCTGCCTCTTCGTACTCACGCGGGATCTCGTCCATGAAGCCCTGGAGCAGCCAGACCGACTGGGACAGGTTCACCACCGTGTAGAGCAGGATCAGGCCGACGTGGGTGTCGTTGAGCCCGACGTTGCGGAACATCAGGTACACCGGAATCGCAATCGCGATCGGCGGCATCATCCGCGTCGACAGGATGAAGAACAGCAGGTCCTGCTTGCCCGGCACCCGGAAGCGCGAGAAGGCATAGGCCGCCAGCGTTCCCAGCACCACCGACAAGAACGTCGAGCCGAAGCCGATCAGCAGCGAGTTGCTGTAGCGGTCGATGAAGCGCGACGGGCCGGCGAGGATCATCTGCTGATCGCGAACGAGGCCTTCATACCAGGTCTTGGGCGGCGGCAGAGAGGCGAGTTCTTCGGCCGAGACACGTGAACGTGTCGTGAAGAGGTTGACGTAGCCGACCAGCGATTGCTCGGTCACGACCTTGGGCGGGTAGGCGATTGCGTCGCTCGGTGTGCGAAAGCTCGTCATGAAGATCCACAGCAGC
Source organism: uncultured Comamonadaceae bacterium (assembly GCA_966211955.1). GTDB lineage: Bacteria > Pseudomonadota > Gammaproteobacteria > Burkholderiales > Burkholderiaceae_C > Albitalea. The sequence goes on from CBIHOF010000002.1 coordinate 326,465, forward strand.
GGGATCAGCGAGATGACCGCATAGGTGATGACGATGCTGCCGGCGAACCACTTGGAGCGAGCACTCGGCTCGAGCGGGGAGGATGGCGCCCCTCGGCCGCGGGGTACCGCGACCGATCCCCCGAGGGGATCGAGCCCGGCTTGGGACGGCCCGGCGCTCGGGCTCGCTTGAGGAATATTTTTCATCGCTGCTTCACCTTGTCCAGGAAGCGCACTGCGACCTGGCCGAGACCGTAGATCGACACGAACATGATGATTGCGAGGGCGGAGGCGTAGCCGGTGCGCCATTTCTCGAATGCCTCGCGCTTGAGGTGGATCGACGCGAGCTCGGTCACCGATCCGGGGCCGCCGTTGGTCAGCTGATCCACCAGGTCGAACATCTTGAAGTTCTCGATCACGCGGAACAGCAGTGCGAGGATGATGAAGGGCATCACCATCGGCAGCGTGATCCGCCAGAACTTGGTCCAGGCCGATGCACGGTCGATTTCCGCGGCTTCATACAGGTAGGACGGGATGGAACGCAGGCCGGCCAGCAGAAGCAGCATCACGTAGGGCGTCCACATCCAGGTGTCCACCAGCACGATGGCCCACGGTGAGAGCTGCGTGTCGCCGAGCATCGTGAAGGTGCCGGGCCCGCCGAAGAAATTGATGATGTAGTTGAAGATGCCGTACTGCGGCTCGAAGAAATACTTCCAGAAGGTTCCGACCACCGCCGGCGCGAGCATCATCGGCAGCAGGATGGCGGTGCTCCAGAAGCTGTGCGTGCGGAACCGGCGGTTCAGCAGCAGCGCGAGCACGAAGCCCAGCAGCAGCTGCAGCACGATCGACCAGAGCAGGAAGTGCGCAGTGGCGCGAAAGTTTTCCCAGATGGTTTCATCGCCCAGCACGCGCTGGTAGTTGGAAATGCCCACCCACACGCTGTCGATGTTCGGCCGGTTGGCCCGGAAGTTCGTGAACGACAGATAGATCGTCCACAGCAGCGGGAAGATGTTGAACGCCAGCAGCAGCACGATCGTCGGGCCCACGAAGAGCCAGGCCAGTGCCCGGTCAGAGAGTCCTTGTGCTGATAGCAGGCGAAATCGCATGGGTGTCGAGGCGATCGGCCTCGTTTGAACGTAACTCATGACAACTTTCGGTTTTTTGGAGCGGTCGGGTCGCCGAAAGCGTCCGACTCCATCAAGCAGCTGCCGCGGATCCGGCTCCGCCGGTCCGCCAGCAGCGCCCCCTGGGGGGAAGCGCCGCCAGGCGCTTCGGGGGGGTCAGGGTTTTAGCTTGCCGTCTTCCTTGAAGACTTCGGTCCAGTCCTTCAGCAGGCCGTCGAGTGCTTCCTGCGGCGTGCCCTTGCCGGCCACGACGTAGTCATGCGTGCGCTTCTGCATGGCGAGCAGGAGCTGCGCGTAGGTCGGCTCGGCCCAGAAGTCCTTGACGATCTTCATGGAGTCCTGGAAGACCTGCGCATAGGACGTGCTCGTCGCGAAGCCCGGCTGGTTGAGGATCGCGTTCAGGCAGGTGAAGCCGCCGCCCTCCCACCACTTCTGCTGGACCGACGGTTGCGCGAACCACTTCATGTACTCCAGCGCCATGTCCTTCTTGTCGGAGTACTTGACCACCGAGATGCCCTGGCCGCCGAGCTGCGCGAACTGCTTGTCGCCCTTGGGGATGGGGAAGAAGCCGGTCTTCTCGCCGCCCACTTGCGGGTCCTTGGAGATGCCCGGGAAGAAGGCGATGAAGTTCATCTGCATCGCCACCTGGCCCGACTTGTAGGCGTCCAGGTCTTCGGTCATGTAGGCGTTGGAGTGCCCGGGCGGCGTGCAGCAGTCGTACAGGTCCTTGTAGAGCTTGAGGCCCTTCGCGGCGCCCGCGCCATTGATGAAGCCTTTCATGTCGTACGGCTTCTTCGGGTTGTCGTACTCCATGCCGTAGGCGTACATGGTGTTGGTCACGCCCATGGTGATGCCTTCGGAGCCGCGCTCGGTGTAGAGCGCCGCGCCATAGACCTTCTTGCCGTCGATCATGCGGTTCTGGAAGAACTGGCCGATCAGCTTGAACTCGTCCCAGGTCTTCGGCGGTGCGAGTTCATGGCCGTTCTTCGCCTTGAACTCGGCGCGCAGCTCGGGGCGGGCGAACCAGTCCTTGCGGTAGGTGAAGGCCACGGCGTCGCCCATGGCGGGCAGCGCCCAGTAGTTCTTCGTGCCCTTGGGCCAGGTCGAGTAGCCCTCGACGGTGGCCGGCGCGAAGTCGGTCATCTTGATGCCGTTCTTGTCGAAGAACTCATTGAGCTTGACGTAGTGGCCTTCGGTTGCGGCCGAACCGATCCACTGGCTGTCGCCGATCAGGAGGTCGCACAGCTTGCCCTTGGAGTTCAGCTCATTGAGCATGCGCTGGGCGAAGTTCGGCCAGGGCACGAACTCGTACTTCATCTGGATGCCGGTCTTGGCCGTGAAGTCTTTCGACAGCTCGACCAGCGCATTCGCCGGATCCCATGCGGCCCAGCACAGCGTCAAGGTCTTCTGCTGTGCCTGTGCGCCGCCGCTCATCAGCCCCGCCGCGGCGAACACGCTCGCTGCGACGGCCAGCCGGGTCTTGTTGAAGCTCATCCTGGGTCTCCTGTTCGGTGGAAAAGAACGCGGTCCTTGCCGCGGTTGGTGTTGGGCCGGCCGCCCGGCCGGTCTTCGCTTGGGGTCGCCCGGGAAGGCTTTGGGACTGACCTTGGACTGAAGTGTAGGAACATCATTTAATAAATCACTCAATGGAAACCCTAAATCAATCAAACTTGTGTCGAGCGGTGTGATCTTTCACCGCTTCCGGTGCCAGGCGAAGCTCGCACGCCCGTGCTTGGACAGAGACCGGGATTCGGCGACACTGCGATGGATTTAGTTCTTGGCTGCTTTCATGCCACTCTCATGACGAACCCGGTCACCATCACCAAGATTGCCGAGACGGCAGGGGTCAGCACCGCCACCGTGGACCGCGTGCTGAACAACCGGCCCGGCGTCAACCCGGCGACCGTGCGCCGTGTGCGCGAGGCCATGGCAACGCTCGGTGGCGGAGCGCCGATCCGGGGCCGTCCGCGCTCCACCTCCAACTACCGATTCGCCTTCGTGCTGCCCTCGGCGCGCCTGGGCTTCTTCGACCTGGTCGATCGCGTCGTCGCGCAGACGGCGGGCGAGTTCCGCCACCAGCACATCACCGAGGTCACGCACCGCTTGCCCGTGGCCGATGTGAATGTCTTCGCGGCCGAGCTCGGCAAGCTGTCGGACCTGGACGGCGTGGCGCTGCTGGCGCCCGACGTGCCGCCGGTCAAGCTCGCCATCAACGAGCTGGTGCGTGCGGGCGTCCATGTGGTCACGCTCTTCTCCGACGTTCCCGGCTCGATGCGCGAAACCGCCATCGGTGCGGACAACCGCGCCGCCGGCCGCACGGCGGGCCTTCTGCTCGGCCGCTCCTTGCCCCATGACAGGCCGGCCCAATGCGCGTTGATGTCCCCGGCCACGCGCTACGCGGCGGAGATCGACCGCCGCATCGGTTTCCAGCAGGTGATCGAGGAGCGCTTTCCGAATGCCCAGGCGCTGCGTCTCTTCGAGTTGCCGGAGTCGGAGGACGAGGCCTACGAATACGCCCGCACCGTGCTCGCGCCCGAGGCGACCAGCGGGCGCATCGACGCGATCTACAACGTCGGGCCTTGCAGCTTCGGCGTGGCGCGCGCGCTGGCTGAGCATGGGTACGGCCACGACCTGATGTTCGTGGCGCACGACCTGCTGGAAGTGCACCGCTCGATGCTGCTGTCGGGCTCGCTCAGCTACCTGCTCCACCAGGACGTGCAGTACGCCGTGACGGCGGCCAGCCGCGTGTTGCGGGCGCTGTGCGACGGCGTGCGCGGGGCGCTGGCCATCAACAACCCGCGCATCGAGATCCTGACTGCGGAAAACCTCGCGTGACAGCGGCCGATTGGCGGGCACACAATCCCAGCAAGGAAGAACCTACGGGATGAAGAAGTTCATCGATTCTGTCGACGACCTGGTGCGGGACAGTGCGGCAGGCCTCGTGATGGCGCATGAGGACTTGCTGGCCTTGAACGAGACGCCCTTGTTCATCTGGCGCCGCACGCCCAAGCAATCACGGGTGGCCTTGGTATCGGGCGGTGGGTCCGGCCATGAACCCTTGCACAGCGGCTATGTCGGCTTCGGCATGCTCGACGCTGCGTGCCCGGGGCAGGTCTTCACCGCGCCCACGCCCGACCAGATCGTCGCCGCCGCGCAGCGCGTGGAATGCGGCCAGGGCGTGCTGATGGTCGTGAAGAACTACGGTGGCGACTGCGCCAGCTTCCAGATGGCGAGCGACATGCTCGAGATGGAATGCGCCACCGTGCTGGTGAATGACGACGTGGCGGTGGAGCATTCCACCCACACCATCGGGCGGCGCGGCGTGGCGGGCACGCTGATGGTCGAGAAGATGATCGGCGCCGCGGCCGAAGCAGGCGCCGACCTCTACGAATGCAAGGCGCTCGGCGTGCGTGTCAACGCCAGCACCGCATCGATGGGCGTGGCGCTGACGAGCTGCACGGTGCCCGAGGCCGATGCACCCACCTTCGACATCGGTCCCTGCGAGATGGAGGTGGGGGTGGGCATCCACGGCGAGCCCGGGCGCTACCGCCAGGCCCTGGTGCCGGCGACCGAGATCGTCGACATGCTGCTCGACCCCATCCTGAAGGACTTGGCGCTCAAGCCCGGCCGCGAGTTGCTGCTGCATGTGAACGGATTCGGTGGCACGCCGCTGTCCGAACTGCACCTTCTCAACCATCTCGCCACCCGGCGGCTGCGTGACGAAGGTTTCGTCATCAAGCGCTGGCTGGTGGGCAACCACACCACCTCGCTGGAGATGGCGGGCGCCTCGCTCACGGTCACGGCGCTCGACGACGAGCTGCTGTCGCTGTGGGATGCGCCGGTGATCACGCCCTCCCTGCGCTGGTAGGTCGGCGGCATCGGTCAGGCAGTCAACAGCTGCGCGTCGGCCGGCTCGACGTCCATGTGCGGGCCATCCTCCGGTTGAGCCTCGAGCCGGAACTGCGCGATCGCACCGACCAGCGCCGACGCCTGGCACTTCAGGCTCTCCGCGGCCGCCGCCGATTGCTCCACCAGCGCCGCGTTCTGCTGCGTCATGCGGTCCAGCGTGGCCACGGACTCGTTGATGTGACCGAGGCCGTCGGCCTGCTCGCGTGTGCTGCTCGTGATGGTGCCCAGCGTGTCGTTGACGCGCTGAACGCCGGCGAGGATCTCCTGCACGCGCTCGCTCGCCGCGTCCGCGAGCCGTGAGCCGCCTTCCACTTCCTCGACGCTCGTGGCGATCAGGTCCTTGATCTCCTTCGCAGCCGACGCGGAGCGGTGCGCGAGGCTGCGCACCTCCGCGGCCACCACCGCGAAGCCGCGGCCGCTGTCGCCGGCGCGTGCTGCTTCGACGGCGGCATTCAAGGCGAGGATGTTGGTCTGGAAGGCGATGGTGTCGATCACGCCCGTGATCTCCGCGATGCGCTTGCTGCTCGCGCAGATGCCGCCCATCTTCAGCACCACGTCGCGCATTGCCGCGCCGCCGCGTTCGGCCGCTTGCGACGCGCTGGAGGCGAGGCCGTCAGCCGTGCGCGTGGCATTGGCCGCCTGCTTCACGTTGCCGTGCACCTGCTCCATCGCCGAGGTGGTCTGCTGAAGCCTGGCCGCCGTTTCCTCGGTGCGGCGGCTCAGGTCCTGGTTGCCGCAGGCGATCTCCGACGACGCGAGCGAGATCGCATCGGCCGAGGCGCGCACGGCGCCCAGCATCTCGACGAAACGCAGCCGCATGCGTTCGACGCCGCGCATGAGGGCGCCGATCTCGTCGTCGCGGCCGCTTTGCACGGGCACTGAGAGATCGCCGTCGGCCACGCGTCCCAGCGATTGCGTGAGCACCTTCAGGGGTTGCCCCACCCAGCGGCGGATCAGCAGGTACTGGCCCACGCACAAGGCGAGCGCCGCCGCGGCGAACATCGCGAGGAAGGGCGCAAGCGTGAGCCACTGCGTGCGCATCGCCTCGTTGCCCGACACCTCGCCGACCACCGTCCAGCCGGTGCCCGCGCTCGGCCTCGCGACGGCGAAGCGATCAGTGGCTGCAGGCTGCAGCACTGGACGAAAGCCGTGCAGCTCAGTGCCCGGCGCGCTGCCGTGCAGGGCAGCGAGCAGATCGGGTCCGGTGCCGACCGATGCAACCTCGGCCAGCGTGCGGCCGCGCAGGGCCGGCGGCAGCATGAGCACGGCTCGCTTGGGGTCGCCGCCGCGCGGGTCCAGGACGTAGATGCCGCCCGTGTCGAAGAAGCGGGCGCCGGCCACCATCTGCTCGAGCGCGCGGTCGAACTCCGTCAGGTCGAAGGCGACGAAGAGGGCGCCCACCACCTGGTCCTGCAGGTCGCGCACGGGCTGCAGTCGGGTGATGAAGGGGCGGCCGTACAGCGTGGCTCGTCCCATGTAGGGCTGGCCGCGCAGCAAGGCCGCGTGGGCGGGGTGCGCCGCATCGACCAGCATGCCGACGGCACGCTCGCCCTTGGCGTCTTTCAGTGAGGTGCTGATGGCGACGAAGCCGTTGCCGCGCTTCATCAGCACTGCCGCCGCGCCACCGGTGAAGTCGGTGAACTTGTCGCAGGGGTTGTGATAGTCGTTGAGCGCGATGCCGAGTTGCGTAAGCCGGCCGTTGGCCTCGTCGAGCGTGAAGTTCTTGCCGAACTGGTCGCCGAAGACCTTGAAGAAGCGCTCGACCAGCAGCTTGGCGGTCTGGTCGTAGGCGTCCACCGCCTGGGCCACCGATTCGACCTTCGCGTCGACCCAGGACACGGTTCGTTCCTGCGCCCGCTTGCTCAGCATGGTGCTCATGACGGCGCAGATGCCCGCCAGCACGGCCAGCAGGCATGCACCTCCGATGAAGGTGATGCGGCGCGCCACGCTGGCGCGGGTGGGATCGGAGGCGGTGGTCTTCATGGGTGTCCTTCGTGAAGCGTTGTGACGGTCGCACCACGGATATCGACCTGATGTGAATTTTATTGAGTTGATTGCTTTAGATTGATTTACTATTGATGTGTTGCTGTAACACATTGATCCACTGAGAGGGATCAAGAGTCGGTGTGTGGCGACGTGTGACGTAATTCAATCAATCTCGGAGACATCAATGAAAGCATGTGTGGTGGCGGGGGCGGCGGCCCTGGCTTGCTCGGCGGGTGCCTGGGCGCAGTCGTCGGTGACGGTGTTCGGTTTCATCGAGGCGCAGGTGGGGCGCCAGACCCATGACGCGCCGGGGACGAAGCTGTTCGACATGGGTGGAAGCCGGCTGGGCTTCAAGGGCGACGAAGACCTGGGCGGCGGCATGAAGGCCTCGTTCTATCTGGAGCACCGTCTCGACCCGACGACGGGGTCCGATGCCAGCTTCGACCCGGGCAACAACGACATCACGAAGGGCCCGCTGCGCAACCCCTCATCGACCTTCTGGAAGGGCGGTTCCTGGGTGGGCCTGAGCAGCGAGGGCCTGGGTTCGGTGAAGCTCGGCCGCTGGTGGTCGCAGGCTTTCCTGAAGTCGCAATACGCCTCCGACCCGTTCGGCATGGGCACGCTGGGCGAAGGCAGCTACCCCACCGTCGGCTGCGGCCCGGCGTTCTCTGGCGGCTGCCTGGGCGCGTTCTGGGTCAACAACTCGGTGAGCTACGAGAACTCGATCGGTGGCTTCAGCTTCGGTGCGCAGTACTCCGTCGAAGGCGTGGGCGCGGGCGGCAAGCACCCGGTCAACTTCGGCGTGAGCTATGGCGACGGCCCCTTGTACGTCGGCGCCGGCTACGAAGCCTCCAATGATGGCAGCAGCGATGAGCGCTGGACCTCGCTTGCCGCCACCTACGACTTCGGCGCGGTGAAGCTCTACGGCGGCTACGGCTCCGGCCAGGATGCAGCGCAAGTCAAGCGCAAGAACCTGATCGTCGGCTTCACCGTGCCCGTCGGCGCGGGCCAGATCATCGGCTCGTACAACGCGCAAGACCAGGGCGGCGTGAAGGTGGAGCAGCTCGTCTCCGCCGGCTACAAGTACCACCTGTCCAAGCGCACCAACGTCTTCGCCGTGATCGCGAGCGACAGCAAGGCGCCGACGGGCACCAACAAGAGCGGCTACGCCCTGGGCGTGTTCCACGCCTTCTGAGCGTCCCCCCCGACCTGCCGCCTGGCGGCAGGGCCTGCGAGGGGTCGAGGGAGCCCGGAAGCGGACGGTGCTTCCTCGAGAGTCTGACCCGACGCCGAGGTGAGAGCGGGAGAGCGCGAGGTAGGGGAGGGGCGTCGGTTCCATGCGGTGCCCCAGAAGCTGTCGCATGGACTTGGGCGCTGCGTGCTTCGTGCGCGCAGCGCTTCTTTTCATGCGGCGATGCCGGGCCTTGTGCTGTTTGCGGCCTGACGCCTGCGAAGATGCACGTGCAGCCCATTGCGGTCGCGCAGCGTCACATTCATTTCGGGACGCGCCGGGCCCGAGCCCGCCGCGAGCGTCCAGCTGAAGGGTTGCAGCAGCATCGCCGCAACGAGCGTGGCCTCCAGCATGGCGAAGTGCTGGCCGATGCACACGCGCGGGCGGGTGCCGAAGGGCAGCCACGCGCCGCGCGCCGGTGCAGGCGCATCGGGCAGGAATCGCTCGGGCCGGAAGGTTGCGGGGTCGTCGAAGAGGCGCGGGTCACGCTGCACGACCCAGGGCGTGATGCGAAGCAGTGTCCCCTTGGGCAGCAGCGTGCCGCGCACGACGAGGTCGGCCGTGGCCCGGCGCGTGAGCAGTGCGGCAGCGGGCGGGTACAGGCGCATGGCTTCCTTCAGCGTGGCGGTGAGCCAGGGCAGGCGGGGCAGATCCTCCGCCGTCGGGCGCCGCTCGCCGAGCACGGCATCCACCTCAGCTTGCGCCTTGGCCAGTGCCTGGGGATGCTCGGCCAGCAGGCGGCCCCACCAGCTCAGTGCAGTTGCCGTCGTCTCGTGGCCGGCCTGGAAGGTGACGATGCATTGGTCGAACACCTCCTGCGGCGACAGCGGCCCGCCCGTGGCCTCGGGGCCTTCGGTATCGCGCAGCGAGAGCAGCAGGCCCAGCAGGTCGCATGGCCCGGCGGCATCGTCCGCAGCATGCGAGTCGCGACGCGCGGCGATCTGCCTGCGCACGATCTCGCGCAGCGTGCGCAGTGCCCGCCGCTTGTCGGCCTTGCCCGGCAGCGGCAGCCAGTCGGGCAGCGTCATCGGCATGAACATCTCGCGCATGGCCGTGCGCGAGAGCACCTGCGTGGCCCAGGCGGCCGCGGCGGTGTCGGCTTCAGCGTCGGGGCCGAACAGCGTGCGCAGGATGATGCGCACCGTGACTGTCGAGAAGAAGGCTTCCAGGTCGACGTCCTCGCCGCGTTGCGAGGCGGCATGCAGGCCGGCAAGCGCGGCCTCGGTCGTCGCGGTCATCGCCGACGCCTGCTCGGCGACGCGCCTCGGCGTGAACGCCGGCTGCAGCATGCGCCGCTGCCGTTGCCACACATCGCCTTCGGTCACGAGCACGCTGCGCCCGAACGCCTCGCCGAACACCTCCACGCCGCGCTCCCAGCGGATGGTGCGGTCGGCCTGCTGAACCAGCACCTCGCGCACGCCCTCGGGGTCGAAGATGTCGACCGAGCGCTCGACCCCCAGGCGCATCTTGACGATGTCCCCATGCTCGCACCGCAGCCGCTCGGTGAAGCCGAGATAGTCGCGGCGCATCTCTCGCAGGAGCGGCAGGCCCCACCAGCGGGTCGAAGGCCCGGGCAGGTCGGCCCAGGCGCGTGACGGCGGTGCCTGGCGCGATGGTGTCGTGGTTGATGAGGCGGGTGCCATGGAATGGGCCATGGCATGCGGGCAGCTCCCGGTGGGAGTGCGCAGCGGATCGGGAAGCAGTGAAGTCGTCATGGCGCATAGCATGGCGGCTCGCAGCGTGGCCGGTCTTGAACGAAGTCGACACCGCAGGGTGATGCGCCGCGTGACGGCGAGCCGAACGCCGCTGTCCCTACACTCGTGCCCCGATGAACCCGACCGCTTCTGTTTCCGGCGCCGTCAACCGGCTGTGGACGCCGCGCGCCTCGCTGTCATCGTGCGTGCGTGCCGCCGTGTGCCGCGATGCGCGTGGGATCGAGCTCGATGCGTGGCAGCGCTTGAGCTACTTCCCGGCGACGCCGTTGTGCACCATCAGCTGGTGGTTCGGCAACGGCCATGGAGAACGCGTGAGCGGGCCCTTTCCCGAACGTGAGGCGACACCGCAGGACCCACGCGAGCCCTTCGCATCGACGCTGCTCGTGGGTGGCCCGTTCAGCCTGCCGTCGGTGTCGTACAGCGTGGGCGAAGTGCACGGAATGATGCTGCTGCTCATGCCTGACGCGCTCCGGCTGCTGACAGGCATCGAGCCGGCGTCGATGGTCAATCGCCTCGTGGACGGCAGGGAGGTACTGCCGGCGTCCTGGCTGTCTTGGGCGCAATCGATGGCATTGCTGCCCGACGATGCCGCCCGCTGCACGGCGATCGATTCGTTCCTCGACCCGTTGTGGCGGGCGGTGCGGCCGGAAGCGAACTCGCTGGGCGCGCGCTATGCAGATTGGGCGACTCACCTGGCCACGCGCGCTGCACTGACCGCGCCAGGGCGCACGCTGCGGCAGGTCGAGCGCCTGGTCAAGCGCTGGGCGGGCCAGCCCATGCGCGAGCTGCAGGGAATCAGCAAGCTGGAGCAGGCCTTCTACGCCCGCGTGGCGGCGGAGCGCGACGATGATGCCGCCCGCTGGGCCGACATAGCCGCCGACTGCGGCTATGCCGACCAGTCCCACCTCACCCGGGCAACACGCCGCATGACCGGCTTCCCGCCGGAAGATTTGAGGCGTCGCATCGCCGAGCAGGAAGGCTTCTGGGCTTACCGGGCCTGGATGTAGCGAGGCGGCTCACGCCGCCCTTGCACGCCTCAGTCCACGATGAGATCGGGATCAGAGGCGCGGCTCGCCGTTGTCGTTCACCAGCACCGTCGGGCCGGGCTGGGTGCTCATCTGCATGTGGTGCTCGACGCCACGGAAGTTGTAGGTCACGTCCCAATAGTCCGGGTGGCCGGAGGCGGGCACGGCGGCGCAGCGCTGCACGTTCTGCGTCGACGTGACGGGCTGGCCGTCGCGACCCACGTTGGCGCCGATCGCGGCACCTGCGACGACGCCGCCGGCGGTTGCGATGTCGCGGCCGGTGCCGCCGCCGATCTGGTGACCGAGGATGCCGCCGACGATGCCGCCGACCACGGCGCCTGCGACGTTGGCATCGCCGCGCTGCTCGCGCACCACCTGCTCACGCTCGACCCAGCAGCGCTGCTGCGGCGCGGCATACACCGCACGCACCGAGCTCACGTTGACCTGGTAGACGCGTTCCTCGGGGCGGCGGCGCCAGTCGTAGGCCGGCACCGGATGCGGCGCATAGCGGCCGTCGTCGAAGCGTGCGGTCGGGTGGATGGCGCGCACCGACGACACCTGGTCGTTCAGGCCCATGGCGGCGAGGCTCGGGTAACGGCCCGGGCGCAGGATGACGCAGCGGCCGCCGAAGTTGATGTGCTCGCAGGCTTCCCAGCGCTCGCCCAGCACCACGACGGAAGAGGCTCGGTCGTTGAAGCCGAATTCGCGGAAGTTGGGCACGTCACCCTCGCTCGCGAAGGCGCGGCCGCGGAAGTCGTCGTGTTCGTAGAAGGTGATCTGGCCGGGCATCGGCCGCGGTGCGTAACGGCTCTCGTCGTCGTGGCGGTCACGGTGCACTTCACGCGCGGACGAGAGGCGATCGTTCATGTTCATCGAACCGAGCGACGGGTAGCTGCCGGGGCGCAGGATCAGGCAACGCCCTTCGAAGTTGGCGTGCTCGCACACCTCCCATGTGCGCCCGGTCACCACCACGGACGATGCGCGGTCGTTGAAGCCGAACTGCTTGAAGTTGTTGATGGGATCGTTGGTCGTGTAGGCACGGCCTTGAAAATTGTCGTGCTCGTAAAACGTGACGTCCGCGGCGGCGTGCAGCGAGACCACCGCTGCGCAGGCGGCCAGTGCCGACTTCCAGATTGCATTCATTGCTTTTCTCCTCGTTGGCAGGTGGCGGGCCAGGCGGCCCGCACTGCCTTCAAACGCGGTGTCGCCGAGGACCGACGACACCGCGCCTGAGGACGCAAGGTAAATATCTGTGTAGTACCGTCGGATGGCCGTGCGGTCAGCGGCTGCTCAGCAGTGTCCCTGCGCACTCGCCGAAGCCGATGCGCCGCGCGCCCGGACGCTCGCAGAAGCCGCGCAGGATGATGGTGTCGCCATCTTCCAGGAACGTCCGCGTCTGGCCGTTGGGCAGGCCGAGGGCCTGCTTGCCGCCCTGCGTGAGTTCGAGCAACGATGCCGCGCCCGCGGCCGTCGGACCCGACAGCGTGCCGGTGCCGAGCAGGTCGCCGCTTTGCAGGTTGCAGCCATTTACCGTGTGATGCGCGACAAGCTGCGCAATCGTCCAGTAGGCATCGAGGAAGTTCGACCGGCTCAGGCGGTGCGGCGGGAGGTTCGCGTCGCGCATGGCCTGCGTTTGCAGCCATACCTCGAGCTGGATGTCGATGGCACCCGAGGCACGGTTGCCCGGCGAATCGAGGTAAGGCAGGGGCTGCGGATCGCCTTCGGGACGCTCGAACGGCCGCCGGAACGGCGCGAGCGCTTCCATCGTGACGATCCACGGCGACACCGTGCTTGCGAAGTTCTTCGCAAGGAAAGGCCCGAGCGGCTGGTACTCCCAGGCCTGGATGTCGCGTGCGCTCCAGTCGTTGAACAGCGCCACGCCGAAGACATGCGATTCGGCATCGGCCATCGACACCGGCGAACCGAGCTCGTTGGGCGCACCGATGAAGATGCCCAGCTCCAGCTCGTAGTCCATGCGGCGGGACGGGCCGAAGCTCGGCTGCGCGGCATCGGCAGCCTTGGTCTGCCCCTTCGGCCGATGGAAGCGTTGCCCGCTCACGCCGATGGACGAGGCGCGGCCGTGGTAGCCGATGGGCACCCACTTGTAGTTGGGCATCAGCGGCGCATCGGGGCGGAAGAGCTTGCCGACGGTGGTCGCGTGATGGATGCCGGTGTAGAAGTCGGTGTAGTCGCCGACGCGGCAAGGCACGTCGAGCTCGATGTCGGCTTGCGCGACGATGCATGGCGCCAGCGCAGCCTGGTGGACGCTGCCCGTGCGCAGTCCTTCGGACAGCCGCTGCCGCACGGCACGCCGCTCGCTCACGGGGCGCGCCATGAAGGCATTGAGATCGCCGTCGGCCAGCTCGCGCAGCGGCGTGCGCAGGTCTTCGCTCCAGGCCAGTACGTCGAAGGCGAGCCGCAGGTCCAGCGCCTGGTCACCGATGGCCACGCCGATGCGCCAGGGCTCGTCGTGGCCTTTGCGCCGCATGCGGCCATAGGGCAGGTTCTGGATGGGAAAGTCCGTGGCGGATTCGTTCGCGGTGTCGACCCAGCTGGTGAGGCCCGGGTCCAGGGTGGTGTCGTGGCTCATCGCGTGAACTTGTCCTTGAGTCCGGCCCAGCACGTGGCGTAGGCCGCATCGAGCGCGCCGCCTTCCATCGCGAAGCGGCTGGGCACGAAGCGCAGGCGGCTTTCGAACATGAAGGCGAGGGTGTTGTCGAGCTTGTGGGGGGCGAGTGATGTGCTGCTTGCCTTCTCGAAGGCTTCCTCATCGGGGCCGTGCGGGACCATGCAGTTGTGCAGCGATGCACCACCGGGGCGGAAGCCCTGCGGCTTCGCGTCATATTCGCCGTAGACCAGCCCCATGAACTCGCTCATCAGGTTGCGGTGGTACCAAGGCGGTCGGAAGGTGTTCTCGGCCACCATCCAGCGCGGCGGGAAGATCACGAAGTCGCAGTTGGCCGTGCCCGCCGTGTCCGATGGCGACGTGAGCACGGTGAAGATCGACGGGTCCGGATGGTCGAAGCTGATCGAGCCGATGGTCATGAAGCGGGCGGTGTCGTACTTGACCGGCGCGAGGTTGCCGTGCCACGCCACGACGTTGAACGGCGTGTGGTTCATGGTCGTGCGCCAGAAGCGGCCGCCGAACTTCTTGATGACTTCATACTCGTGCGAGCCGTCTTCGAAGGCTGCCACCGGCGCGAGGAAATCACGCGCATTGGCCAGGCCGTTGGAGCCGATCGGGCCGAGTTCAGGCAGCCTGAACTGCGCGCCGTAGTTCTCGCAGACGTAGCCGCGCGATGGCCCGTCGAGCAGAGCGACCTTGAACATCACGCCGCGCGGCACCAGCGCAATTTCACCGGGCTTGAGCTGCAGGACACCCATCTCGGTGGTGAGCTGCAGGCGGCCTTGCTGCGGCACGATGAGCAGCTCGCCATCGGCGTTCACGACGGCGCGCCGTTCCATCGAACGGGTGCACACGTAGACGTGCGCTGCAATGCCGCTTTGCGCTTCGGCGTCGCCGTTTGACGCAACGGTGCGCATGCCATCGACGAAGTCCAGCGGCTCGGCCGGGATATCGAAAGGGTTCCAGCGCAAGGGCTCCGGGGGCAACACCGCACCGCGCTCGGCGCCGGTGAGCCATGCGTCCTGGCGGTAGGGCTGGTAGGCGCCCGACACCACCGAGGGCTGGCGCCGGTACAGCCACGTGCGGCGGTTCTCGGCGCGCGGCGCAGTGAAGGCGGTGCCCGAGATGAGCTCGGTGTACAGCTCGAAGGGCGCGCGCTGCGGGCTGTTGCGCCCCTGTGGCAGCGCGCCGGGAAGGGCCTCGGTCGCGTATTCGTTGCCGAAGCCGCTTTGATGGCGCAGCGTCGTGTCGGTCATGGGAATTCCTTCGGGTCTGTGCGAGTGGCGTCTTCGTTGATGACGAATGGATTCGCCAATGTGAAAGTTTGTTGATCTTAAGCCAAGAGGTTCGATAATGTCGAATTCATTTTGTTAAGTACAACTTGCGGCATGCGCCGGATGGCGCGCCGAATGAGGTCCAGGCATGGAAGAAAAGGAATCGCGGGGCATCCAGAGCATCGAGGTGGGCGGGCGGCTGCTGCGCGCGCTGGTACACCTCGGGCGGCCCGCGCCGCTGAAGGACCTGGCGCGCGAAGCCGACATGACGGCGGCCAAGGCGCACCCCTACCTCGTCAGCTTCGGCAAGCTCGGCTTGATCGAGCAGGATGCGTCAACAGGGCATTACGGGCTCGGCTCGCTCGCGCTTCAGCTGGGGCTCATCAGCCTGCAGCAGGTGGACCCCATCCGGCTTGCCTCGGCCGAGCTGCCCGGGCTCGCGCGTGCTGTCGGACAGACGGTGGGCATCGCGATTTGGGGCAACCGCGGGCCGACTTTCGTGCGACTGGAAGAAGGCCCGACGGCCGTCCACGTCAACATGCGGCACGGCACGGTCGTGTCAGTGCATGGGACGGCTTCGGGTCGGCTGTTTGCTGCCTTTGCGCCGAGGGAGCAGGTGCTGGAGGCCTTGCGGCTGGAAGCAGGCCGCAAGACGGCGAAGCTGGACGCCGCGCTGGAGTCGCAACTCGGGCAGATTCGTGAACAACGGTTTGCAAGCATCACCAACGGAACGGTGGCGGGCGTGACGGCCATCGCGGCACCAGTCTTCGACGGCTTCGGCCAGATGGTGCTGGCACTCACCGCGATCGGTCCGAGCGCGATGCTCGATGAATCGCCAAGCGCCAAGGCCAGCAAGCTGCTGATCGGCTGCGCGCAGTCGCTGTCGCGCCGGCTCGGTGCACGCGCCTGACTGGCCACCTGCGGCCCGGGTACCGCGTTTGCTGATGGGCTGGATGCACCCATGCAGCAGCCCCCTGCCTTCGATTTCTCTTCTCGCTGGATCGCGCGCGTCGTCCTGTCGGCTGTCGTGCTGGTCGGTGCCGTGTGGGCCCTGGCCGGGCCGATCACCGCGGCGCTTGCATCGCCTGCCGTGTCATGGGCCGATGAGCACGCCGCCGCATGGATTCACGCCCACGCAGGGCCTGCTGCCATGAGCGCCTTCGCTGTCCTCACCGAGCTGCATGGAACGGCGGGCATCCTGTCGCTGGCCGCAGCGTGCGCGGCCTGCATGTGGCGCACGCGCTGGCGACCCTCGTGGCCGCTGCTCATGGCGAGCGTCCCCGGCGGCTTGCTGCTCAACGCCGCCGTCAAGCAGGCGGTGCATCGTGCGCGGCCGCAATGGGGCTATGCCTACGAGACGATCGCGAGCTACAGCTTTCCGAGTGGGCACACGGCCGGTGCGGCAGTGTTCTACGGCTTCTTGGTGATGCTGGTGTGGCCATCCTTGCAATCGCGACTTGCGCGGGCGGCGCTGCTTGCGGGCAGCGTGGCGATGGTCATGCTCGTGGCGTCCAGCCGCATTGCCCTCGGCGTGCACTACCTGAGCGACTGCATCGCGGCCGCTTGCGAAGCCAGTGTCTGGCTGGCGGTCTGCTGGACGGGAGTACGCCTGTCCCCACGCAGGGCCTTGCCATGAGACGTGCCGCTTTCATCATCAATGCGCAGGCCGGCCGCGGCGTCGACGAGGCGCTGATGCACGAGCACCGTCCCGCGGTGGATGCCGTGGCCAACGGCGGCCCGATCCGCTTCGTGTCCACGGGCGAGGAGATCGTCGGCGCGGTGCGCGAGGCGCTCGATGCCGGCTGCAGCACCATCGTCGCGGGCGGCGGCGACGGCACCTTGAACGCGGTGGCGTCGCGGCTGGTCGGAAGCGACGTGCGCCTGGGGATCCTGCCGCTGGGCACGCTCAACCACTTTGCCAAGGACCTCGGCATCCCACTTGAACCCGCCCAGGCGCTGCAGACAGTCGCCGCGGGCGTCGAGCTCAAGGTCGATGTCGGCGAGGTCAACGGCCATCACTTTCTCAACAACTCGAGCATCGGCCTGTACCCCGACATCGTGCGAGACCGCGAGCGGCAGCAGAGCCGGCTGGGGCGGGGCAAGTGGCTGGCCTTCGCGTGGGCGATGTGGGGCGCCCTGCGGCGCTTTCCCTTCCTCGACGTGCGGCTCATGGTCGACGGCGGTGAACGAGCGCACCGCACGCCCTTCGTCTTCGTGGGCAACAACGCCTACCAGATGACGGGCTTGCAGATCGGCAGCCGCGAGTGCCTGACGGACGGCACGCTCAGCATCTACGTCACCGAGCGGCCGACCCGACTGCGCCTCTTCCGACTGGGCCTGCGCGCGCTCACCGGCCGGCTGCGGCAGACGGACGATTTCTGCGTGATGTCGGCGCCTTCGGTGCGCATCGCCACGCGGCACAACAGCCTTCGCGTGGCGACCGACGGCGAGGTGCGCCGGCTCGACACGCCGCTGAACTATCGGGTGCATGCGGGTGCCCTGAGGGTCATCGTTCCGCGCCGCACCGAACAGCCGGCACCATCGGGAGGCTGAGCAATGCGCACCGTGGTTCATCTGTCGGACCTTCACTTCGGCCGCGTCGACGAAGTCCTGCTGGACCCGCTCGCGGCCTGCGTGGACTCGCTCGCGCCGGACGTGGTGGTGGTGTCGGGCGATCTCACGCAGCGGGCGAGGAATGCGCAGTTCGAGGAGGCGAGCCGCTTCCTCGCGCGGCTGCCGCGGCCGCAGATCGTCGTGCCCGGCAACCACGACGTGCCGCTGTACAACGTCTTCGACCGCTTGGTGCGGCCGCTGGCGAAGTACAAGCACCACATCGGGCCGGAGCTCGCGCCCAGCCATGTGGACGGCGAGCTGGCTGTCTTCGGCCTGAACACCGCGCGCTCGCTGGTGGTGAAGAACGGCCGCGTGAACCCTGAGCAGCTGCAGGCCTTGCGCGACGCGATGAGCGGGCTGCCGCCTGAGGTGGTGAAGGTGGTCGTGACGCACCACCCCTTCGACGTCGCGCCGAACGTGGACGAGGACGAGCTGGTCGGCCGCGCATCACTTGCGATGCGGGTCTTCGCCGAATGCGGCGTGGACGTGCTGCTGGCCGGCCACCTGCACGTGAGCCACAGCGCCGACACCGGCGATCGCTATGCGCTGGCGGGCTACGAGGCACTGGTGGTCTCCGCCGGCACGGCCACGTCGACCCGCGGACGCGGCGAGGTCAACTCCTTCAACGTGATGAGACTGGAAAAGCCGCGCATCGAGGTCGAGCGCTGGCAGTGGCAGGCGCGCGTGGGCCGTTTCGAGAGGGCGAGCGTGGAGGTGTTCAACCGACAGAACCGCGGCTGGATCGCGTCGCAGGCTCAGGCGCATCCCACACCTTAGGCATATCGCGGCCGGTATCGAGTCCTTAGCATCGGGCGGTTCAATTCGAACGCACACGACTTCGGGGGACGACCATGGCGACGAAGAAACCGGCGAGTGCAGGCAAGGGCATCTCGGTCCACATCGGCTTGAATGCAGTCAGCGCGGCCCACTACGGCGGGTGGTCCGGCGATCTTGCGGCCTGCGAGTTCGATGCGAACGACATGGCGGCCATCGCCAAGTCCAAGGCAATGAAGTCCACCGTGCTGCTGACCAAGAAGGCCACTCGGGCCGCGGCGCTCGCGGCCATTCGCGCCGCGGCCAAGGCCTGCAAGAGCGGGGACCTGTTCTTCCTCACCTACTCCGGCCACGGCGGCCAGGTGCCCGACACCAACGGCGACGAGCCCGACGGCCAGGACGAGACCTGGTGCCTGTACGACGGCCAGCTGATCGACGACGAGCTCTACCTCGAGCTCAGCCGCTTCGGTGCCGGTGTGCGCATCCTCGTGCTCTCCGACAGCTGCCACAGCGGCTCGGTCATCCGCGATGTGCCGCCGACCATGGCCATCCTGCCGACCGCGCCGCAACGGCCCAAGAACATGCCGCGCAGCGTGGGCTTGCGCACCTACCGCGACAACCAGGCCTTCTACGACAAGCTGCAGGCGGACGTGGCCAAGGCGGCGGGCTCGAAGGTCATCGACCCCGATGCTGCGTTGGCGCAGGTGGCCGCGAGTGGGCGGCTGACGGCCATCGTCAAGGGCTTTCCGGCGTCCGCCATCCTCGTCTCGGGTTGCCAGGACAACCAGACCTCGATGGATGGCCAGCACAACGGCGCCTTCACCGAGCAGGTGCTCAACGTCTGGAACAACGGCGGCTACAAGGGCAGCTACGCCACCTTCCATGCGGCGGTGCGCTCGCGCATGCCGCCGACGCAGTCGCCGAATCTCTTCACGCTCGGCAAGGCCGGCACCTTCCTGACCCAGACGCCTTTCGGCATCTGAAGCACCCGCCCGACGCGTTCAGTGCGGGTCAGTGCGCCGGGGACTGGGACGCCGCCGGATCGTCGGCGTCCAGGTCTTCGGTAGTCGGCTTGGCTTCGACGCGGTAGCTCTCGCTGGCCCACGCGCCGAAGTCGACGTTCTTGCAGCGTTCGCTGCAGAAAGGGCGGAAGGGGTTCTCGGGGGAGTAGACGCTCTCGCCGCTGCAGGTGGGGCAGGTGACGATTCGCTTGGAGCTGGAGGCGGGCATGGCGGAACGAGGGCTTCGACGAGGGCTCAGGAACACAGCGTGAACTCGAAGGTGGTGTCCGCGGGGCTGGCCTTCAAGCGCCCGTCGGTGTCTTGCCGCATGAGGCGCACCGACGCCATCAGCCGGTGGCCGCTGATCTCGGGGATGAGTGCATCGTTGCCCGTGAGCCGCACGCGCATCAGCTGGTAGGTGCGCCCGGCGGGCAGGCTTTGCTGGTACTGGCCGCCGGTGGCCACCACCTTGTGCGGCACGCCCGAATCGCGCAGCAAGCCCAGCAGCACGTTCAGCGCTTCGGCGAGCGGCATGAGGCTTGCGATCCACTGCATCAGGTCGGCGCGGCGCCGTGCGGCATCGAGCTTTTGCCAGGCGTGGTATGCGGGCAGGTCGAATTCGCAGGTGCCGCCTGGAATGCTGATGCGGCTTCGGATGCTCATCAGCCATTCGTTGGTGGTGAGTGCGTGGCCCGCCTTCCCCGGCAGCTGGTTCAGGCCATTGAAGGCATGGTCGATCTTGCCGATGGTGGCTTCGAGCGCGGACTCGGCGATGGCTGGGTTGCCGCGGTAGCTGATGAAGGTGCTCTTCTTGGCCTCGAGCTCCTTGAGCAGGTCCGACTTGAGGTCGGCACGAGAGGCGACGTCCACGATCTCGAAGATGGTGGCGAGCGCGTAGTGGTGATCGACCGCGGTGTCGCGGGGGATCAGCTGGCCGAGGCGGTCGAACAGGTGTTCGAGCCGCAGCATGGTGCGAATGCTCTCGTTGAAGGGGTATTCGTACAGAACCAAGCGGACGTCCTCGGGCGGTGTGGGCCCGATTGTTCCACAGCGGTTCGGTTGAGCGTTTTGCCCTGTTTCAGGCAGGGGTGCACCAGCGGGCCCAGAGCTGGCTCACCTCATCGGCCAGCTGCTCCAGCGAGAGGGCGTCGTTGAGGATGACGGCGTCGGCGCAGGCCCGCCGCTGGTCGCGCGTGGCCTGCTGCGCGATCACGCGCCGCACGGCCTCTTCGGCCCAGCCGGCGCGGCGCATCACGCGCTCGATTTGCGTGTCGATGCTGCAGTCGACGACGAGCACGCGGTCGACGATGGCGCGCCATCGGCCGGATTCAACCAGCAGAGGGACGTCGAAGACCTTCACGGCAGCATGCGACGCTTGCGCGGCGCGTGCCGTTTCGACCGCGATGAGCGGGTGCAGGATGGCCTCGAGGCCCTTCTTCGCTTGCGGGTCCGCAAAGGCCAGTGACCGCATGCGTTCGCGGTCCATCGCGCCGCTCGCGTCGATGAGCGATTCGCCGAAGGCTTCACGGATGGCCGGGATGGCCGCGCCCCCGGGCAGCGTGAGGCGGCGTGCAATCGCGTCGGTGTCGATGATGGCGGCGCCATGCGAGGCGAGCAGGCCGGCGACCGTGCTCTTGCCGCTGCCGATGCCGCCCGTCAGGCCGATGCGCAGGGCTTGCGTCGTCACGGGCGGTGCCGTTGGTTCAGGCCCAGCCCAGCCAGTCGAGCACCTGGGCTTGGCCCGCGAACATCACCACCAGCGCACCGCCCGCGAGGAAGGGGCCGAAGGGCACGAAGCGGCCTTCGCGCAGGCTGCCGCTGAGCTTCATCCCAATGCCCACCACCGCGCCCACGACCGAGGCCGCAAGCACGATCGGCAGGATCATCTGGACGCCCAGCCAGGCGCCGAGCGCAGCCAGCAGCTTGAAGTCGCCATAGCCCATGCCTTCCTTGCCCGTGGCCTTCTTGAAGAGCCAGTAGATCGTCCAGAGCGACATGTAGCCCGCGATGGCGCCCCACAGTGACGCGGTGAGCGGGATGGTCCAGCCGAGCAAGGCGCACAGCAGGCCGGCCCACAGCAGCGGCAAGGTGATGCTGTCGGGCAGCAGCGTGGTGTCCCAGTCGATGCCGGCCAGCGCCACGAGCGCGGCGACGAAGCCGCACCATGCGAGCGTCGTCGGCACGTGGCCGAAGTGCCAGGCCGTGGCGGCGAAGAGCAGGGCAGTCGCGATCTCGATGAGGGGGTAGCGCGGCGAGATGCGCGTCTTGCAGGCCGAGCACTTGCCGCCCAGGCGCAGGTAGCCGAGCACGGGAATGTTCTCGTGCCAGCGCAGCACGTGCCCGCATGACGGGCAGCGCGAGCGCGGCGTCGCGATGCCAAGCTTGGGCATTGCTTCGAGGTCTTTCGTGAGCGTGCGGGCGGTGTCGCGCTGCGCTGCGGGCGGCGCGTCCTTGCGGCTGAACACTCGTCGCCATGCGTCGTCATCGCCGAGGTTGGAGACGAGGTCTGTCCACCACTCGCGTTCCATCATCAGCGGAACGCGGTGGACGACGACATTCAGGAAGCTGCCGATGCACAGGCCCAGAAGGCCGAGCACCCATGGGGAAAGCAGGATCTCCTGCAGCTCCGGCGTCACACCACCTGTCCCAGCTTGAAGATCGGCAGGTACATCGAGACCACGATGCCACCGATCAGCACGCCCAGGATCACGATGATGAATGGCTCCATCAGGCTGGACAGGCCCTTCACGGCTTCATCGACTTCGTCTTCATAGAACTCGGCCGCCTTTCCCAGCATCTGGTCGAGCGAGCCGGATTCTTCGCCGATGGCGCACATCTGCAGCACCATGGACGGGAACACACCGGTGGTCTGCATGGAGGTGGTCAGGGCGGAGCCGGTGGAGACGTCCTTCTGGATCTGCTCGGTCGCTTCGACGAACACCGCGTTGCCCGACGCTCCGCCGACGGAGTCGAGCGCTTCGACCAGGGGCACGCCGGCCGCGAACATCGTCGACAGCGTGCGCGTCCAGCGGGCGATCGCCGACTTGTTCACCAGGTCGCCGAACACCGGCACCTTCAGCAGCAGGCGGTCCATCGCCTTCTGCATCTTCTCGGAGCGCCGCCACGACTGGAAGAAGAAGTACACGCCGCCGATGAGGAAGCCGAAGATCAGGTACCAGTACTTGACAAAGAACTCCGACAACGCGATCACGAAGAGCGTGGGCGCGGGCAGGTCGGCGCCGAAGGAGGAGAACACGTCCTTGAAGGCTGGGATCACGAAGATCATGATCACCGCGAGCACTACGAAGGCCACGACCATCACGGCGATCGGGTACATCAGTGCGGACTTGATCTTGTTCTTGATGGCCATCGTCTTTTCTTGATAGACGGCCAGGCGATCGAGCAACTGTTCCAGGATGCCGCCCGCTTCACCCGCCTCGACGAGGTTGCAGTAGAGCGCATCGAAGTACAGCGGATGCTTGCGGAAGGCGGCGGACAGGCTCGTGCCGGTCTCCACGTCGCTGCGGATGTCGGTCAGGAGCTTGGTGACGCGCGGGTTGGTGCTGCCGCGGGCCACGATGTCGAAGGCCTGGATCAGCGGCACGCCGGCCTTCATCATCGTGGCCAGCTGGCGCGTGAAGATGGCGATGTCCTTCTGCTTGATGGACCTGCCGCCGCTCATGCGGCGCTTCTTCACCTTGGTGATGAGGATGCCCTGGCGGCGCAGGCTGGCGCTCACCATGGCTTCGCCGCCGGCGCGCATCTCGCCGCGCACGACCTTGCCGTTCTTGTCCTTGCCTTCGTACTCGAAGACAATTTCCTTGATGTTCTGTTTCGCGGCTACTGCAGTCGCCATAGTGCCTCCGAGGAACCCGTTCCTCGCCCGAACGTTGTCGCGTTGTTGAAATCGGCCCCGGTCATTCGTTGGTGACCGAGATCACTTCCTCGAGGGTCGTCACGCCCGCCCTGACCTTGATCAGGCCGGACTGCCGCAGGTCGCGAATGTTCTCGCGTTGCGCCTGCTCGGCGATGTCCATGGCCGTTCCCTCGGCCAGGATGATGCGCTGGATTTCCTCGCTGATGGGCATCACTTGGTAAATGCCGACCCGGCCCTTGTAGCCGTTGCTGCAGGCCGAGCAGCCCACCGCCCGGTAGGGACGCCAGCTGCCGTCGAGGTCGGTTTCCGCATAGCCTGCCTTCAGCATGGCCTCGCGCGGATAGTCCGCCTGCTGCTTGCACAGTTCGCACAATTTGCGCGCCAGGCGCTGCGCCGTGATGAGCAGCACGCTGGAGGCGATGTTGAAGGGCGCGACGCCCATGTTCAACAAGCGCGTGAGCGTGGTGGGCGCATCGTTGGTGTGCAGCGTGGACATCACCATGTGGCCCGTCTGCGCCGCCTTGATCGCGATGTCGGCGGTTTCCAGGTCACGGATTTCGCCGACCATGATCACGTCCGGATCCTGGCGCAGGAACGATTTGAGCGCCGCCGCGAAGGTGAGCCCGGCCTTGTCGTTCACGTTGACCTGGTTGATGCCGGGCAGGTTGATTTCCGCCGGGTCTTCCACGGTCGAGATGTTCACGCCGGGCTGGTTCAGGATGTTCAGGCAGGTGTACAGCGACACCGTCTTGCCCGAGCCCGTCGGACCGGTCACGAGAATCATCCCATAGGGCCGAGAGATGCAGGCGAGCAGCCGCTCCTTCTCGATCTTCTCGTAGCCCAGCGCCTCGATGCCCAGCTTCGCGCTGGACGGATCAAGAATACGGATCACGATCTTCTCGCCGAAGAGCGTGGGCAGCGTGCTCACCCGGAAGTCGATCGCCTTGCTGCCGAACTTGAGCTTCATGCGGCCGTCTTGCGGCACGCGCTTCTCGGCGATGTCCAGCCGCGAGATCACCTTGATGCGCGAGGCGAGCTTGTCCTTGATCGCGATCGGCGGCTGCGTGATTTCGCGCAGCTCACCGTCGACGCGAAAGCGCACGCGGTAGTGGTATTCGTAGGGCTCGAAGTGCAGGTCGGATGCGCGCGCGTTGATCGCGTCGATGAGCATCTTCTGCAGGAAGCGCACGACCGGCGCGTCCTCGACTTCGGCTGACCCGGTCTCGGGTTGCTCTTGGGTGGTGACGTCGTCGGTGACGTCGAACTCGAAGTCGCCCGACGCCATCGACTCCAGCGTCTCGGTGACTGTGGTGCCGCTGCTCTCGAGAATTTTCGACAGCTTGTCGTGCTCGACGATCACCCACTCGGGCGACAGTTGCGTGGCGAACTTGATGCGCTCGACGGCTTCCTGGTCGGTCGGGTCGGATGCGCCGATGAACAGCCGGTTGCCGCGCTTGCCGAGCACCACCACGTGGTACTGCGCCGCGAGCTTGTTCTCGATGATGTTGCGCGGCAGCTTCTGCGAGTCGACCGCGTTCAAGTCCAGCAGCGGCAGGGCGAGGGCGCCGGCCAACGTGTGCGCGAGGTCGGATGCATTGATGGCGCCCGAGCCGATCACCGCGCTGACGAAGTTGCCCTTCTTGTCCTTGGCAACCGTCTTGACCAGATCCTCGGCCGTCTTGGCGTTGATCTTGCCCGCGTTCACGAGCACGCGCGCAACGCCGGTCAGGCTCGAGTGAGAGGTGTCGGTGAGGGTGTCCACAATGCTTGTTCGAAGTGCTTACGCGGCGCCCTGCGGCGCGTCAGTGCGAACAGGATGCGCGACGGCCCATGCAGGCGCCATGGCGCTTTCAGCGCAGCGCGTGCCAGCAGCGGAAATTCGGGACACTGAGTGTTCACTCCACGGGGACAACCCGAGCATGATCGCCGAATGTTCCGGGACTGTAAATCTCGTACATACGCGCACGGTGCCAACTTTTCACGCCGAGCCGGCGTGTGACCTTGACGCACAAGCGCTTCCATCCAAGGAAACAAAGTGCAAAGGAGTTGGGTGATGCGAAGAAGACTGGTCGGGGTGAGAGGATTCGAACCTCCGGCCTCTACGTCCCGAACGTAGCGCTCTACCAGGCTAAGCTACACCCCGATTTTTGAAGGCGCCACGAACGCGGCACCTGTCATTTCATGCCGATGATTTGCTCAGAACGAGCGGTCCACCGACCGAACGCAGAATTCTAGCAGAGCTTCCCGGCTCGCCGACGCGGGGATCACGGAAAGTGATTCGCGTGCCTTGTTCGCCTGGGCACGGGCCGCGTCACGCGTGGCCTCGATCGCGCCCGTTCGGCGCACGATTTCGACGATGTCCGACAGGCGTGCGACTTCGCCGTTTTCGATGGCGTGACGGATGAGCTCGCGCTCCTGCGAAGTCCCGCGTTCCATCGCGACGAGCAGCGGCAAGGTGGGCTTGCCTTCGCGCAAATCGTCGCCGACGTTCTTGCCGAGTTGCGACGTGGAGCCTTCGTAGTCGAGCAGGTCGTCGACGAGCTGGAATGCGGTGCCCAGTGACCGGCCATAGTCGGCGCAGGCCTCTTCGACGTGATGCGGCGCATCGGCCAGGACGGCACCCAGGCGCGCGCTCGCCTCGAACAGCTTGGCTGTCTTGTAGCGGATGACGCGCAGGTAATCCTCGACGGTGATGTCGGGGTCGTGCATGTTCATGAGCTGCAGGACTTCGCCTTCGGCGATGACATTGGTCGCGTCGGCCAGCACCTCGAGCACTCGCATTCGGTTGGCCGAAACCATCATCTGAAAGGCCCGTGAATACACGAAGTCGCCCACCAGCACGCTCGCGGCATTGCCGAACAGCGCATTGGCTGTCTCGCGGCCGCGACGCAGCGCTGACTCATCGACCACGTCGTCGTGCAGCAGCGTCGCGGTGTGGATGAATTCGACCGTCGCGGCGAGCTCGAAGCGCTCGGGCCCGGTGAAGCCCAGTGCCTTGGAGAACAGCAGCACCAGCATCGGCCGGATGCGCTTGCCGCCGGCGCTGATGATGTAGTGCGATATCTGGTTGATGAGCGCCACGTCGGACGCCAGGCGCCGCTGGATGACGGCGTCGACCTCCCGCATGTCCGCAGCCATGAGCGACACCGCGCCGGATGCCGGCGCGGAGGATTCGGGGGTGGGCGCCGTCTGGACGCTGGGCTCTGAAGACACGGCCCGGATTATAGGAACCGCGCCGGCCTGCGGCGGACGAGTGATCCCGGGTCCGGGTACTCCCACTACTTTGCCGCACAGGCTTGGTCACCCGAACCGTCCCGTAGTACAATCGCGGGCTCTGCGTTTTTCGCAGGGACTTCGCTTGCCCGGTTGGTTGGGCAGGCGAGTTATCAACGAAAGGGCTGATATGTACGCGGTCATAAAAACCGGCGGCAAACAATACAAGGTTGCTGCTGGCGAAAAGATCAAGATAGAACAGATTGCTGCGGAAGTTGGCCAAGAGATCACGATCGACCAGGTGTTGGCCATTGGTGCCGGCGCTGACCTGACTGTCGGGACTCCCTTGGTGACGGGTGCAAGCGTGGTGGCCAAGGTTTTGGCCCAGGGTCGTCATGACAAGGTCCGCATCTTCAAGATGCGTCGCCGCAAGCACTACCAGAAGCGCCAAGGCCACCGTCAGAACTTCACTGAAATCGAAATCAGTGCGGTCAACGCCTGAGCCACACTTCAAGGAGATCTGAACCATGGCACAGAAAAAAGGCGGCGGTTCCACACGGAACGGCCGCGATTCCCAACCGAAGATGCTCGGCGTCAAGGTGTTCGGCGGCCAGACCATCTCGGCCGGCGCCATCCTCGTTCGCCAGCGCGGCACGAAGTTCCACGCCGGCACGAACGTGGGCATTGGTCGTGACCACACGCTGTTCGCGCTCGTCGACGGCGAGGTGAGCTACGGCTTCAAGGGCCCGCGCAATCGCCAGACGGTGAACGTCACGGCGGTTTGACCGTCCTGGCATCACCGAACAAGCCCCGCATCGCCGGGGCTTGTTTTTTGCGGTGCCGACTTTGCATCTCTTGCGTTTCGCCCTGCATTACCATCCGGCGACAGCGACTTCCGAAGGCATCCCCATGAACAAGAGCGGCATCGTTCTCATCCTCATTGGCTGCTTGTTCCTGGCGAACAACTTCGGGCTGCTGCAATTCGAATGGCTTCACCAGTGGTGGCCGCTGATCCTCATCGGGGTCGGTGTCTATTCGCTGCTCAATCACAAGCCCGGCGACAAGTCGTCGTCAGGCACAGACAAACCCCAGGCATGAAATTCGTCGACGAAGCCACGATCGACGTTGTCGCCGGCAATGGCGGCAACGGCTGCATGAGCTTCCGTCGTGAGAAGTTCATCCCCTTCGGCGGCCCCAACGGCGGAGACGGCGGCCGCGGCGGCAGCGTCTTCGCGGTGGGCGACCGCAATCTCAACACACTGATCGACTACCGCTATGCGCGCCGGCACGAAGCCCGCAACGGCGAGAACGGCCGGGGCTCGGACCAATTCGGCGCGGCGGCCGAGGACATCGTGCTGCGCATGCCCATGGGCACGATCATCACCGACGTCGACACCGGCCAGGTCATCGCCGAACTGCTGGTGCCCGACGAGAAGGTGCTGCTCGTCAAGGGCGGTGACGGCGGCTTCGGCAACATGCACTTCAAGAGCAGCACCAACCGTGCGCCGCGCCAGAAGACGCCAGGCTGGCCCGGCGAAGCGCGCAAGCTCAAGCTTGAGCTTCGCGTGCTGGCCGACGTGGGCCTGCTGGGCATGCCCAACGCAGGCAAGTCCACGCTCATCGCAGCCATCTCCAATGCGCGGCCGAAGATTGCGGACTACCCGTTCACGACCCTGCATCCGAACCTGGGCGTGGTCCGCGTGCAGGCGGAGCAGAGCTTCGTCGTCGCCGACATCCCGGGGCTGATCGAAGGCGCCTCCGAAGGCGCGGGCCTCGGCCACCTCTTCCTGCGCCACCTGCAGCGCACCCACCTGCTGCTGCACGTCATCGACTTCGCGCCATTCGACGAGGCGGTGGATCCGGTCGCGCAGGCCAAGGCCATCGTCGGCGAGCTGAAGAAGTACGACACCATGCTGTACGAGAAGGACCGCTGGCTGGTCCTGAACAAGCTGGACATGGTGCCCACCGAAGAGCGCGAGAAGCGTGTGAAGGACTTCGTCAAGCGCTTCAAGTGGAAGGGCCCGGTGTTCGAGATCTCCGCCTTGACCCGCGAAGGGTGCGAGCCGCTCATCAAGGCCATCTACAAGCATGTGTCCAAGCTGAAGAACTTCGTGCCGGACGATCCGGACCCGCGCTTCACGCCTGACGACGCCGACGCCACGCAGTCATGACGCAGGCGTTGAAAAACGCGAGGCGGATCGTCGTCAAGGTCGGCTCCAGCCTCGTCACCGACGAAGGCCGCGGCGTGGATGCCGAGGCGGTGGGCAACTGGTGCCGGCAGATGGCGGCCATCGCCGGGCAGGGCCGCGAAGTGGTGATGGTGTCCAGCGGCGCGATCGCCGAAGGCATGAAGCGCCTCGGCTGGACGACGCGGCCCAAGGAAATCCACGAACTGCAGGCGGCCGCGGCCGTCGGGCAGATGGGGCTCGCGCAGATCTACGAATCAAAGCTGCGCGAGCACGGCATGGGCAGCGCGCAGGTGCTGCTCACGCATGCGGACCTGGCCGATCGCGAGCGCTACCTGAACGCGCGCTCGACGCTGCTGACGCTCCTGTCGCACAAGGTCATCCCGGTCATCAACGAGAACGACACGGTGGTCAACGACGAGATCAAGGTCGGCGACAACGACACCTTGGGCGCGCTCGTCGCCAACCTGGTCGAAGCCGATGCCCTCGTCATCCTCACCGACCAGAAGGGCCTGTATTCGGCCGATCCGCGCAAGAACCCCGATGCCCGCTTCATCCACGAAGCGCAAGCAGGCGCGCCGGAACTCGAGCAGATGGCGGGCGGTGCCGGCTCCAGCATCGGCAAGGGCGGCATGATCACCAAGATCCTCGCTGCCAAGCGTGCCGCCAAGAGTGGCGCGAGCACGGTGATCGCCTGGGGCCGCGAGCCCGACGTGCTGCTTCGGTTGGCGGGGGGCGAAGCCATTGGTACCGCCTTGCTAGCGCCCACGCAGAAGATGGCTGCGCGCAAGCAATGGATGGCCGATCACCTGCAAATGCGTGGCACCGTGGTGGTGGACGATGGTGCCGTTATCAAGCTGCGCGATGGCGGCAAGAGCCTGTTGCCGATCGGCGTGGTGGAGGTCACCGGCGAATTCCATCGCGGCGACGTCATCGCCGTGCGCAGCCTCGCAGGCGTGGAGATCGCGCGGGGCCTGGCCAACTACTCGAGCAGCCAGGCGAGGCTCATCGCACGCAAGCCGTCCAGCGAGTTCGAACGGCTGCTGGGTTTCACCGGCGAGCCCGAGATGATTCATCGGGACAACCTCGTCCTGACCTGATCGGTCACTGACGAGGCGTCTTCGGCACCTCGGGCAGCGGCAGCATGGCCGGTTCAGTCGCGGCACCTTCACGCACCGCATGATGCTGCCGGCCATCGTGCTCTTCGTCTCGATGATGCGGACGCATCCCCGAGCGCAGATACCGGTTGTGATGGCTGCCCCGCGGCAAGAAGCGCGCGAGCTCGGTGAGCGCCATCTGGTAGACGTCGCGCTTGAACTCGATCACCACTTCCAGCGGCACCCAGTACTCGTTCCAGCGCCAGGCATCGAACTCCGGGTGGTCGGTGGCGCGCAGGTTCATGTCGGTGTCGCGTCCCACGAGCTGCAACAGGAACCAGATCTGCTTCTGGCCCTTGTAATGGCCACGTGCATCGCGACGGATGAAATGATCGGGCACCTCATAGCGCAGCCAGTCACGCGTGCGCGCGATGATGCGTACATGCTCCGGCGTGAGCCCCACTTCTTCATGAAGCTCGCGGTACATCGCCTGCTCAGGCGTCTCGCCGTATTTGATGCCCCCTTGCGGGAACTGCCAGGAATGAGTGCGGATGCGTTTGCCCCAGAACACCTGGTTTTTCTGGTTGAGCAGGATGATGCCGACGTTGGGTCTGAACCCTTCACGGTCGAGCATAATCAACCCCAAATTTTCGTTGAAACGATTATTGCACCGGCATGACGGGAGGCAACCCCTTGGGTTTCCCTCACTTTGCGGCGCAAACTCCCACCTTTTTCGCACCGCATGAAAGCTTCGCAGTTCTTCATCTCCACCCTCAAGGAAGCGCCCGCCGATGCCGAGGTCGTGAGCCACAAACTCATGATGCGAGCCGGTCTCATCAAGCGGCTGGGCGCGGGCATCTACAACTACATGCCCATGGGCCTGCGGGTGATCCGCAAGGTCGAGAACATCATTCGCGAGGAAATGAATCGCGCGGGTGCCGTTGAACTGCTGATGCCGGTGGTGCAGCCGGCCGAGCTCTGGCAGGAAACGGGGCGCTTCGACAAGATGGGGCCGGAGCTGCTTCGGCTGAAGGACCGGCACGATCGCGACTTCGTGATCCAGCCGACCAGCGAAGAGGTCATCACCGACATCGCCCGCCAGGAGCTTCGCAGCTACCGGGCGCTGCCGAAGAATTTCTATCACATCCAGACCAAGTTCCGCGACGAGCGCCGCCCCCGCTTCGGCCTGATGCGCGGACGCGAATTCACGATGAAGGATGCGTACTCCTTCGACCGTGACGAGGCGTCGGCGGGCAAGAGCTACGAGCAGATGTATGCGGCTTACCAGCGCATTTTCGAGCGGTTGGGTCTGACGTTCCGCGCCGTGGCGGCCGACACCGGCGCCATCGGCGGCGACCGCTCGCATGAATTCCAGGTCATCGCCGACACCGGCGAGGATGCACTCGTCTACAGCCCTGATTCTGAGTACGCCGCCAACATTGAGCTGGCCGAAGCAGTGCCCCTGATCGCGTCTCGCGCTGCCGCCGCCAAGCCGATGACCAAGACGCCCACGCCGGGCAAGAGCACCTGCGAGGATGTCGCGGCGCTGCTCGGCGTGCCGCTGCAGACGACGGTGAAGTCGCTGGTGCTTGCGACCGACGAGAAGAACGAAGCCGGCGATGTGGTGAAGACCACCGTCTGGCTGCTGCTCGTTCGCGGCGACCATGCGCTCAACGAAGTGAAGGCCGGCAAGGTCGAAGGTCTGAAGGATGGCTACCGCTTCGCCACCGTCGGCGAGATCGAGGACCACTTCGGCTGCAAGCCCGGCTACCTCGGCCCGATCGGCCTGAAGAAGCCGGTGAAGATCGTCGCTGACCGCACGGTCGCCAACATGAGCGACTTCATCTGCGGCGCCAACGAGGGCGACTTCCACATCACCGGCGTGAACTGGGGCCGCGACCTGCCGGAGCCCGACATGGTGGCCGACATCCGCAATGTCGTCGAGGGCGATCCGTCGCCTGACGGCCGGGGCGTGCTCGCCATCCAGCGCGGCATCGAGGTGGGTCATGTGTTCTTCCTCGGCACGAAGTATTCGAAGGCGATGAATGCCACTTACCTCGACGAGACCGGCAAGCCGCAGCTCATGCAGATGGGTTGCTACGGCATCGGTGTCACGCGCATCGTGGGTGCGGCCATCGAGCAGAACCACGACGAGCGCGGCATCATCTGGCCGGACGCGC
Source organism: uncultured Comamonadaceae bacterium (assembly GCA_966211955.1). Lineage (GTDB taxonomy): Bacteria > Pseudomonadota > Gammaproteobacteria > Burkholderiales > Burkholderiaceae_C > Albitalea. Next base: position 358,274 of record CBIHOF010000002.1, read on the forward strand.
TCGCGCCGTTCACGGTGGTGATCTGCCCCATTGGCTACGACCGCTCGGCCGAGGTGCAAGCCGCCGCCGACCAACTGCACGATCAGCTGCAGGCTCAGGGCGTGGACGTCATGCTCGACAACCGCGGCGAACGCCCTGGCGCGATGTTCGCGGACTGGGAGCTCGTCGGCGTTCCGCATCGGGTGGTCATCTCCGACCGCGGCCTGAAGGAAGGCAAGGTCGAGTACCAAGGCCGCCGCGATGCGCAGGCGACTAGCGTCGGTGCAGGCGAGATCGCCGCGTTCGTGAAGGCCAAACTCGCCTGACAGCCTGGGCTGACTGCGCGGAAAAACTGCGGAAGAATGCCGCGGGCATGGCTTTGCGAGCTTCGCTTTCTGAACCATGTCCAGTCAAGAGAGACTGAGGCTCGTCTGAAACGCTCTGGCAGTGTCCTTTGAAACTTGATCGGTCCGCTCCCGTTGCTCGACGCCTGTCCCACAAGGGAAGAGAGAGGCGGGGCGTTCTCGTCGCGCTGTCGTGCCTGGGCGCCGGGCTGGTTCCCAAACTGGCGCTTGCTGGCGCCCAGAAGGAAGAACCACTGGCCGATGCCGTCCGCACTGCACTCGCCGCCTCCATCGCCAACAGTGCCCCGCCCAAGCCGGTCTTCGACAGCACCGACGCACGGCTGGGCTACCTGAGATGGCTGGGGGAGATGAGCACGCGGCTCAAGAAGCGCACGGCCGACCACACCACGCGCGTCGAATTCCTTGAAACCGTCTGGTACGAGAGCAAGCGCGCCGGCCTGGACCCGGGCCTGGTACTCGGGCTCATCCAGGTCGAAAGCGGCTTTCGCAAGTACGCCATCAGCAGCGTCGGCGCGCGTGGCTACATGCAGGTGATGCCGTTCTGGGCGCGGCTGATCGGCGGGGGCGACACGCTGGCGCTCTTCCACATGCAGACCAATCTGCGCTTCGGCTGCGTGATCCTGCGCCACTACCTCGATCTCGAGCGAGGCGACCTCTTCATGGCGCTCGGGCGCTACAACGGCAGCCGCGGCCGGCCGGAATATCCGAATCTGGTCTTCGGTGCGCGCAAGAACTGGGACTACCTGCCGCCAGCGCCGTGATCGGCGTTCAGAGACCCGCCCAGGACCTGGGCATCGCAGATTCAACGCCGATCATCGCGAGCACGCGCTCGACGGTATCGCCGACCAGTTCGTCGATGCTCTGGGGCCGGTGGTAGAAGGCCGGCATCGGCGGAAAGACGATGGCGCCCATCTCGGTCACTGCCGTCATGTTGCGCAGGTGCGCCAGGTTGAACGGCGTTTCACGAACCATCAGCACCAGCCGGCGGCGCTCCTTCAAGGTCACGTCGGCAGCACGGGTGAGCAGGTTGTCCGACAGTCCGTGCGCAATCGCCGCGAGGCTCTTCATCGAGCAAGGCGCCACGACCATCGCTTCGGTAGAGAAAGAGCCGCTCGCGATCGCGGCGCCCACGTCGGCCGGGCTGTACGAGACATCGGCCAATGCTTCGAGAGCACCGCGATCGAGCCCCAGTTCGTGATGCACGTTCAGCACACCCGCCGGCGTCGCCACCAGGTGAACCTCGCGGCCCGCCGCGCGCAAGCGCTCGAGCAGCCGCACGGCATACACCGCGCCGGTGGCGCCCGTCACACCGACGACAACGCGGGACTCGGGCGGAGATTCCGTCATCGGATCAGGAGGCGGCGCCCAGCGTCTGCTGGAGCTCGCCGGCCTCGTACATCTCCATCATGATGTCCGAGCCGCCGACGAATTCGCCGTTGACGTACAGCTGCGGAATGGTCGGCCAATTGGCGTACTCCTTGATGCCCTGGCGCACGCCTTCGTCCTCGAGCACGTTGACGGTGGTCAGGTCGGTGACGCCGCAGGCTTTGAGGATCTGCACCGCGCGGCCGGAGAAGCCGCACATGGGAAATTGCGCCGTGCCCTTCATGAAGAGCACGACCCGGTTGTTCTTGACGAGGTCGTCGATGCGCTGTTGAACGTCGCTCATGGTCACTGGCCTTGGGGCAAAGATGAAACAGGCGTGGTTATACGGCAAACGCGGGTCGCGTTCGCGGGTGCGGTCTTGACTCGGCCCCTTATTCCGGCGCCGACCTCAGAACGAGTAGCTCACACCCAGCTGGACCATGGGCGACAGGCGCAGGTCGCGCAGGGAATCGTCCAGGCCCTGGCGACCGAGCTTCACCGCCGACCCCGGGTTCAGTGCCATCACGCCCAGGTCCGCGCTGAACCCCCAGCTGCCCTTGCCGGCCAGGCCCGTGTAGCCCAGGCCGACGTAGGGCACGGGATCGTTGCCGCTGTCGCCTGGGGTCTGCAATCCCCACACACCCACCGATCGCCGGTCGATGTTGAACGCACGCCCGGGTGGATTGGCCGATGGCGTTGCCGTAAGAAGGTTGGACGAGCGCGAACCGAGGATGACGCCGCTGGTGGCGCGAAAGCCACTTCCGCTGCCAACGCCGCGCCAGCTGCGGCTGAAGTAGTAGTCGCCCAGCAGGCTCGCGCCGCCCAGCCTCAGTCCCTGGCTGTCGAGGTTCATCGCGTCCGGGTGGGCGGCGGGCGACAAGGTGCCCAGCGCCAACCGGCCTTGCCATTGCGGCCACAGGCTCGCGTCGGACGGCATCAGGCCGTCTCCGGCACCCCACGCACTCCCCGCCGTGCTCAGGACGAGCGTCGCGGCGGCCACCCAACGTGCTGATCGCATGACATGCTCCTTTGAAGCGTCCCGGACCTGCCTGTCTTCGCGAAATCGCTTCCATGCTACGCCGCGCGGCTGGATTTGTGTGTGCTTTGGCCTGCGTTCGCCATGGGCTGTGGCGGGCCTGCCGCGCAGCGTGACTTTGTTGGCACGGCGCGGCCGCCGTGGCGCGTCAAAGCGGCGCGCGACCGCCGGTGCAGCGTTCGATGCCCGCCAGATCGCGCCGCGACTGCACGCTGGCAAAGCCGGCTTGTTCGAGCAGCCCACCCACGCGCCCCGCCTGGTCGTGCCCGTGTTCGAGCATCAGCCATGCCCCCGGGGCGAGGTGGTCGATCGCGCCGTCGATGATGAGGCGGATGTCATCCAACCCATCCGTGCCGGCGGTAAGCGCCGAGCGCGGCTCGTGCGTGAGGGCGGCGAGGTGTTCGTCGCCTTCGGCCACATAGGGCGGATTGCTCACCGCGATGTCGAACCGCAGGCCGGCGAGCGGCTGCCACCAGTGGCCGAGTATCCAATTGACGGGAAGGCCCAGTCGCTGGCCATTCGCGCGGGCCACGCCCAGCGCAGCCTCGCTCTCATCCACGGCAACCACATCGGCGCGGCTCTCCGCATGCTTGATCGCCAAAGCGATCGCGCCACTGCCGGTGCCCAGGTCGACCACGCGTGGTGCCGGGTTGCCGGCTCGCATGACCTCGATCGCCCAGTCCACGAGCGTCTCCGTATCAGGCCGCGGCACCAGCACGTTCGCATCGACCTTCAGCAGCAGCCCGTGGAATTCCTTCTCGCCGAAGATGTAGGCCAACGGCTCGCCCTGCGCGCGTCGCCGCAGCCACGAGAGAAAGGTGTTCGCCGCCTCGACTCGCAAGGGCTCGTCCGCATGCGCGATGAGCCAGGCGCGCGTTCGCTGTGTGCAGCCCGACAGCAGAAGCTGCGCATCCAGCCGATCGACGCCTGCCTCGCGAGCCGCCGTGAACGCATCGCCGATGGTGTACACGCTCACGTCTCGCCGCTTTCAAGCGCCGCCAGTTGTTCGGCCGCCCGGGCCGCCTCGAGCGCGGCGATCACCTCGTCGAGGTCGCCATCCAGAATGAACTGCAGCTTGTACAGCGTGAGATTGATGCGGTGGTCGGTCAGCCGCCCCTGCGGAAAGTTGTAGGTGCGGATGCGATCGCTTCGGTCGCCGGAGCCGATCAGGCCCTTGCGCGTCGCCGCTTCCTTGGCGGCGCGCTCGGACCGGTCCTTCTCGCGCAGCCGCGCGGCCAGCACCGCCATTGCCTTGGCCTTGTTGCGGTGCTGCGAGCGGTCGTCCTGGCACTCGGCCACGATGCCCGTCGGCAGGTGGGTGATCCGGATCGCGCTGTCGGTCTTGTTCACGTGCTGGCCGCCCGCACCGCTCGCGCGGAAGGTGTCGATGCGCAGCTCCGCCGGATTGAGCTGGATCTCCTCAGCTTCGTCCGGCTCGGGCAGCACGGCCACCGTGCAGGCGCTGGTGTGGATGCGGCCTTGCGTCTCGGTGGTCGGCACGCGCTGCACCCGGTGGCCGCCCGATTCGAACTTCAGCCTCGAATACACGCCATCGCCTTCGATGCGGAACACCACTTCCTTGTAGCCACCGAGGTCTGAGTCGCTCTCCGACATCACCTCGGTGCGCCAGCCGCGGCGCTCCGCATGGCGCAGGTACATGCGCGCGAGATCAGCCGCGAAGAGCGCCGATTCGTCGCCGCCGGTGCCCGCGCGGATCTCGAGGAAGGCATTGCGGTCGTCGTCCGGGTCGCGCGGCAGCAAGGCCGTCTGGAGTTCGAGGTTCAGTCGGTCCACGTCGGCTTGTGCCAGCGCGATCTCTTCGCGCGCCATCTCGGCCATCTCAGGGTCGTCGAGCATCTCGCGGGCGGACGCGAGGTCGGCCTCGCGTTGCTCGAAGCGGCGAAAGCGCTCGACCACGCCCGACACCTCCGCGTGCTCGCGCGTCAGCTCGCGAAAGCGTTTCATGTCGGACGCGATCTTGCCGTCGGCCAGGGTCGCGTCCAGCTCGCCCAGCCGCATGGCCAGTCGCTGGAATTGTTGTCTGAGGGAGTCTTTCATCGGGTGCTCGAAGCCGGTAGACAGGGAACGGACAGCGGGAGGGGGCTTGAACACGCGGCAGATGACTCCGCCAAAGCGTGAACCGCCTGCGACGGCGGCGTCGCTAACGCTGGTCGTCCGACGGGTCGTCGGCCGAGTCACCGGTCGGATTGCGGGCGGCGTTGCGCAAGAAGAGGCGCGACACCGTGCTGGCCAGCTCCTTGCGCTGTTCCCCGTCGGCCGCGTGCAGTTCGGCGAGGGCGCCGTGCAGCATCTTCTGGGTGAGGCCGCGCGACAGTGCTTCCAGCACGGCATCCACATCCGCGCCCTTGGCGAGCAGCTTGCGCGCTCTCGCGATTTCGGTGGCACGCCAATCATCGGCCTGCGCATTGAGTGCCTGGATCAGCGGCACGGTGCCGCGCTGGTCCAGCCAGTGCACGAAACCTTGCACACCGGTCTCGATGATGGCTTCGGCCTGCTGAACCGCAGCCTGGCGCTTCTCACCGGCGGATTGCACGAGGGCCGAGAGGTCATCGACGGTGTACAGGTACACATCCGACAAGCGCGAGACCTCGGGTTCGATATCGCGCGGAACTGCAAGGTCGACCATGAACATCGGCCGGTGCTTGCGCGCTTTCAAGGCACGCTCCACGGCGCCCAGGCCGATGATCGGCAGGGAGCTTGCGGTGCACGAGACAACCACGTCGAACTCCGCGAGGCGTTGCGGCAGGTCGGCCAGGCGTAGCGCCTCGGCACCGAAGCGGCCCGCCAGCTTCTCGCCTCGCTCCAGCGTCCGGTTGGCCACGGCCATCGTGCGCGGGCGACGCGCGGCGAAATGCGTGGCGACGAGCTCGATCATCTCGCCCGCGCCCACGAACAGCACCTTCAGTTCGCCGAGGTCTTCAAAGAGCTGAGCGGCCAGGCGCACCGAGGCGGCCGCCATGCTGATCGAATGCGCACCGATCTCGGTGGACGTGCGCACCTCCTTCGCGACGGCGAAGGAGCGCTGGAACATCTGATGCAAGGTGGTGCCCAGCGTGCCGGCGGTGTCAGCCTCGCGCACCGCCTGCTTCATCTGGCCGAGGATCTGTGGCTCGCCCAGCACCATCGAATCGAGGCCGCTGGCGACGCGGAAGGCATGCCGCGCGGCGGCGCCGTCCTCCAGCACGTAGGCGTGTTCCCGCAGCGTCTGCCCGCCAACCCCCCCGATGTGGGCAAGCCAATCGACGGCCGGATGCAGGAGGTTCTGACCCGCGCCGGTGTCGGCGATGTAGAGCTCGGTGCGGTTGCAGGTGGAGACGATCGCGGCCTCGGGTGAGCGGTTCACTCGCTCGCGAAACGCCCGCAGCGCCGGGGCCAGCTGCTCGGTCGAGAACGCGAAGCGGCCGCGCAAATCAAGCGGCGCGGTGGCGTGATTCAACCCGAGGGCCAGGACGGTCATGGGGGGATTATAAAATTCGTTGCAATTCAAGGACTTGGGCTTTCGCAAAGTCCTTTCGTCGGATTCCGCACAGATCGGACGCCGGTTTCATTCTCTTTCGATGCTGCGGACCCGACCTTGGACCTTCTCGGCGCCTTCTGGCACCTCCTCAATTTCGCCGCGGCGCCTGCCTGCATCGGACTTTTCGCGTCAGTCATGGCCAGGCTTGCCTGGCGTCGCGAGATGGCAGGGCGTTCGCTGATTCGACTGTGGGCCTGGTCGGCCGGCCTCGCGCTCGTCGCCGCCATCGTGGCCCTCGTCGTGCTCGGTCGCGACGGCCGAATCGCCAACTACAGCGCGATGGTGCTCGCAAGCGCCGCCGGCCTGTGGTGGGCCGGCTTCGGCCGCAGTCACTGAGCTGCAAGAAGCGGCACTTTGCCGCAGCTCATCGGCGGATCAGCCGATGGTGCCGGCCTGCACACTGCGTTTCACTGTGGGGGTATTCATCCTCAACGAAATCCATGAGCACACGCGCCCGGCTGAACCTGTACCTCGCGGTCACTTTCCTGATCGTGTTCTGCATCAGCTCGGCCGTGCTTTACCGCTCGCTGATCGACGGCGCCATGCTGCAGGTGCGGCGCGATTCCATGCTGCAGATGGACATGGCGCTCGCCGTGCGCCGCTACACGATGGAAGACGTGCGGCCACTGCTGCCGCCGGGCGCGGAAGTGTTGCATCCTCAGGCCATCCCCGCCTTCGCGGCCAACCGCACCATGTCGCTGCTGGAGGAATCGCGGCCGCAATACCGCTACGCCGAGGTGGCGCTCAACCCGACCAACCCGATGAACCGCGCGACGGGCTGGCAGCTCGAGCTCATCAACGCATTCCGGGCCGCGCCTGATCGCATCGAGGCATCACATTTCACCGAGGGGCCGGATGGGTCCATGATGCATGTGGCGAGGCCCGTGCGGCCCACGGCCGATTGCATTGCCTGCCATGGCTCGCCGGCGACTGCGCCGGCCAGCTTGCTGCAGCGCTACGGCCACACGGGCGGCTTCGGCTGGAAGGTGGGCGAAACGGTGGGGGCGCAGATCGTCTCCGTGCCGATGACGCATGCCCTCAATGCTGCACGCGAGACGTGGTGGCGCCACGTAGGCGCGACGCTGCTGGTGTTCGGGGCACTCTTCCTCGTGCTGAATCGCGTGCTGAGCCGGGCCATCATCGCGCCCATCGAGACGAGCTCGATCACCTGGCGTGAGTTGGCCACCAAGGACGCCGTGACCGGCGCGCGCAATCGCCGAAGCTTCGACGAGGAAGGCCGCGCGCTCATCGCGGCTTGCCGCGAGTCGGGCGCTTCGCTGGCGCTGGTGGCACTGGACATCGATCACTTCAAGCGTGTCAACGACACCTTCGGCCACGACGTGGGCGATGCCGTGCTCAAGGAATTCGTGCAGCGCATCCTGCAGGCGTCCAAGCGACGCGACGGCCTGTACCGCACGGGTGGCGAGGAGTTCGCCATGCTGCTGCCGCAATCCGACATCCATGCAGCGGCTGCGTTTGCCGAAGTCCTGCGCCGCCAGTTCGAGGCGACGCCCTTCAGCGGCGCGGGTCGCCTGACGGCCAGCTTCGGCGTGGCCGTGCTGTTGCCGGGCGACACGCTGGACACCTTGATGAAGCGTGCCGACCGCGCACTCTACGAAGCCAAGGGCGCGGGCCGCAACCAGGTGCAGTGCCTGGTGTCGTAGGCGCTACGACAGTGCCTCTTCCTTGACGACGACCTCGCCGCGCAGGGAATGCGGGTAGGCCTCGCTGATCGTCACGTCCACCATCTGCCCGACAAGGCGCGGCGTGCCCTTGAAGTTGACGATGCGGTTGCACTCGGTGCGGCCCATCAGCTCGGCCGGGTCCTTGCGCGACGGACCTTCGACGAGGATGCGCTGGACACGTCCCACCAGCGAAGCGCTGATGCGCTTCGCGTTGTCTTCGATCACGCCCTGCAGATGCTGCAAGCGCTTGAGCTTGACGGCCTGTGGTGTGTCGTCGTGCAGCGCGGCGGCCGGCGTGCCCGGGCGCGGGCTGAAGACGAAGCTGAAGCTGCTGTCAAAGCCGACGTCGTCGATCAGCTTCATCATCTTCGCGAAGTCGTCTTCCGTCTCGCCGGGGAAGCCCACGATGAAGTCGCTCGACAGGCTGATTCCCGGCCGCACGGCGCGCAGCTTGCGGATCGTGCTCTTGTATTCCATCGCGGTGTAGCCGCGCTTCATTGCCATGAGGATGCGGTCGCTGCCGTGCTGCACCGGCAGGTGCAGGTGGCTCACGAGTTGCGGCACCTTCGCGTACACGTCGATGAGCCGCTGCGTGAACTCATTCGGGTGACTCGTGGTGTAGCGGATGCGCTCGATGCCCGGGATGGCGGCCACATACTCGATGAGCAGCGCAAAGTCGGCGATGTCGCTGGTGTCTCCCATCGCACCGCGGTAGGCATTCACGTTCTGGCCGAGCAGCGTCACTTCCTTCACGCCCTGGTCGGCGAGGCCGGCGACCTCGACCAGCACGTCGTCGAAGGGGCGCGAGACTTCCTCGCCGCGGGTGTAGGGCACGACGCAGTAGCTGCAGTACTTGGAGCAGCCTTCCATGATCGACACGAAGGCGCTCGCGCCATCGACGCGGGCCGGCGGCAGGTGATCGAACTTCTCGATCTCGGGGAAGCTGATGTCCACCTGCGGGCGCTTCTGCGCCTCGCGGCGATTGAGCATGTCGGGCAGCCGGTGCAGGGTCTGCGGACCGAACACCACGTCGACATAAGGCGCGCGCTCGATGATGGCCGCGCCTTCCTGGCTCGCCACGCAGCCGCCCACGCCGATCATCACGCCGCGCGCCTTGAGGTGCTTCACCCGGCCGAGGTCGCTGAACACCTTCTCCTGCGCCTTTTCGCGCACCGAGCAGGTGTTGAAGAGGATGAGGTCGGCTTGTTCGACATCGGTGGTGGGCTCGTAGCCTTGCGCGGCATGAAGCACGTCGGCCATCTTGTCCGAGTCGTACTCGTTCATCTGGCAGCCGAAGGTCTTGATGAAGACTTTCTTGGTCATGACAACCCCCACGTCGCGTTGCGCTCCTGCCCCTTGAGGGCGCGCTCGCATGCCTTGAGGCGGCTCGGCGTCATGCTCATGGCTTCGTCCAGGTCTGTGCGACGGGGTCGAACGACCAAGCCTGGGCTTCTGCTGAAGTGGTGGGCCACGGACGCTTGGACGCTTCATCTGCGGTAAGGATCCACACGTCCTTCACCAACCCGTCGATGTCCAGCGTGTAGTTCACGAGGAACTTCTGCCCGAGCAGGCCGCCGGAGAGATGCAGCATGTTGTCCTGCCCGCGGATGCGCAAGCCCGGCGCGAGCCTGACGGCCTGGCCGTTGAGCAGTGCATCATTCGGCGAGCTGATCTGCAGTGCGCCGCGCAGGGCGTTTTGCGGGAAATTGCGCACGGTCTGCGCAGCGGCAGGGGCGACAAGGCACACTGCACTGATGGCAGCGATGGCACAGCGGTACATGGTGTTGATCCAGTGGCTGTTGAGAAAAAAGCCTTGCAGACTGTACATCTGCAAGGCTTTCGGTGTCTGGTGGCGCTTCAGGGATTCGAACCCCGGACCTGCGGATTATGATTCCGTCGCTCTAACCGACTGAGCTAAAGCGCCTAAGCCTCACATTATATAACGGCGCAAACCACCCTCCAGCATGTTCAGCTTCTTCAAGAAAAAGACCGCGGCCGAGCCGGTTCCTGCAACCGCTGCGCGCTCGGCGCCTGCCACTGCTCCCGCACCGGAAGTCGCGCCGCAGGCACCCGGGCCCACGCCCGCTCCCGTACCTGCGCCCGAGCGCAGCTGGCGCGAGAAGCTGGGCTTCGGCGTGGCGCCAGCGCCCGCCACGCCTGCCATCCCCGCCGCCGAGCCGACGCCGCCGATGATCCCGTCGGCGCAACCGCCTGCGGCGGTCGTGTCCCAGCCCTTGCCATTCACCGCGCCGCCCGTCTCGGTGCCGATCCCAACCGTACCCGCCGTGCCTGCAACCAGCGGCCCGCCGGAGCCGACAGCCGAGGAGCGCCGCTCGTGGTTCACGAAGCTGCGCAACGGCCTTCGCAAGACCGGCTCCAGCATTGCGCAGGTCTTCACCGGCACGCAGATCGACGACGCGCTGTATGAAGAACTCGAAGCCGCATTGCTCATGGCCGATGCCGGCGTGAAGGCCACCGAGTTCCTGCTCGACGACCTCAAGCGCCGCGTGAAGGACGCGAAGGCCACCGACCCTGTCGCCGTGAAGGCGCTGCTCGCGGATGCCGTGACCGAGTTGCTCACGCCGCTTCAAAAGCAGCTCGTCATCGGCGAGGCGTCGCCCACGGTGATGATGGTCGTCGGCGTGAATGGCGCCGGCAAGACCACGAGCATCGGCAAGCTCACGCGGCACTTGGCCGAGTCCGGCGAGAAGGTCCTGCTCGCCGCTGCCGACACCTTCCGCGCCGCAGCCCGCGAGCAGCTCGCGGTTTGGGCTGGCCGCACCAACGTCGAGATCGTGAGCCAGGAGGGCGGCGACCCGTCGGCCGTGACCTTCGATGCGGTGGTGGCCGGCAAGGCGCGCCGCTGCGACGTGGTGATCGCCGACACCGCCGGCCGCCTGCCGACGCAGCTGCACCTGATGGAGGAGCTGCGCAAGATCAAGCGCACCATCGCCAAGGCGCAGGACGGCGCGCCGCATGAGGTGCTGCTTGTTGTCGACGGCAACACCGGGCAGAACGCGCTCACGCAGGTCAAGGCCTTTGACGATGCGCTCACGCTCACGGGCCTCGTCGTCACCAAGCTCGACGGCACGGCCAAGGGCGGCGTCCTGGCGGCGATCGCGCGCGAGCGGCCGGTGCCCGTCTATTTCATCGGGGTGGGCGAAAAGCTCGAAGACCTCGAGACTTTCGACGCCCGCGAGTTCGCGACCGCCTTGCTCGGCTGAAGGCGCCTCAGCGCGCCGGCCGATTCTTCTGTTCGGCCGCCTTCTTCGGCAGCTCCGGATCAAGCGGGGCCGGGCCGGTGTCCAGGTCGTCGAACCAGGTGGACGGCGGCGGCTCACGCACGGCGGCGTCGTCCTCGGCCGGATGCGCAGCCGCGGCCTGCGCTTCGAGGCGCGGTTTCGTGAAGGCCGGGCGCCCGGGCGCCGAACGCAGCACGCCGCTCGTGGTACCCGGCAGTTCGGAAACCGGCGCCGGCGGGGCGATGGCTTCGCGTGCGGCGTCCACGCTGGGCAGGGCGGACGACTGCCATTGATGCACAGGGATCTGCGCCGCAGCCAGCACCTTCAGCATCCGGTCCTGCCGGCGGCGGGCGCGGCCGCTGAGCGGGTCATCGTTGCGAAGTTCCACCACCGCGATCACCTGCGAGTGGCGATCGCAGATCACGAAATCGGCGCTCAGGTGGCCGACGCGGCGCAGCCATTCGGCGTACGAGTTGCGCGTGGGCACCTTCAGGAAGCGCTGCAGCGGCACCTGCGCGAGGATCATGTGCGCGGGCAGGGCGTTGCGCAGCAGGTCATAGGCTTGTCGCTCCTGCGTGGTCAGCACGCGAGTGGCCTGCGGCGGCCAGGCTGCGACGGTGTCCAGCCCATCTGAGCCCGAGCTGTCGGAGTGGTGACCCGCACGGTTGCGCACGCCCCACCAGACGAGCAGCAAGGCCAGGACGAGAACGAGTGCAATCAGGGCGAGGTTCAAGGGCGGACTGCGTCAATGGTCGGATGGCTGAACATAGCCGGGCGCGCAGGCCCGGTCAATGCGCGAGCGTTGCGCAGGTTGCGCTACCGCGGCCCGGGGAAACCCTTCATCGCGCCCATCCGCTTCATCATCTTCATCATGCCGCCGCCCTTCATCTTCTTCATCATGTCGCGCATCTGCTCGAACTGATTGAGCAGGCGATTCACTTCCTGCACGTGAACGCCCGCACCCGCGGCGATGCGGCGCTTTCGGGTGGCCTTGATGAGCTCGGGCTTGCGGCGCTCCAGCGGCGTCATCGAGCAAATGATGCCTTCCATGCGGCGAACATCGCGCTCGGCCTTGTCCATGTCGACGGCGCCGGCCTTGGCGGTCATCTGGGTCGGGAGCTTGTCCATCAGCCCTGACAAGCCACCCATCTTCTTCATTTGTGAAATCTGTGACAGGAAGTCATTCAGGTCGAACGCGTCGCCCGACTTGACCTTCTCGGCGAGCTTCTGCGCCGCCGCCATGTCCACGCCCTTGGTCACTTCCTCGACCAGCGCCACGATGTCGCCCATGCCGAGAATGCGGCCGGCGTGACGTTCGGCATCGAATACCTCGAGACCGTCGATCTTCTCGCTCACACCGGCGAACTTGATCGGCGCGCCGGTCACCTGCCGCACCGACAGCGCCGCGCCGCCGCGCGAATCGCCGTCCATCTTGGTGAGCACGATGCCGGTCAGCGGCAGTGCTTCCTTGAAGGCGCGGGCGGTGTTGATCGCGTCCTGGCCCTGCATCGCATCAACCACGAACAGCGTCTCGACCGGCTTGAGCGAGGCGTGGAGGTCGGCGATCTCCTTCATCAGCGCTTCGTCGATCGCGAGGCGCCCGGCGGTGTCCACCAGAAGCACGTCGAAATAGTGGCGCTTGGCGTGGTCGAGCGCGGCAGCGGCGATGGCCACCGGCTTGTCATCGGCGTGCGACGGGAACCACTCGGCCCCTGCCTGCTTCGTCACCGTCTTCAGCTGCTCGATGGCTGCGGGGCGGTACACGTCGGCCGAGACCGTCAGCACCTTCTTCTTGCGCTTCTCGATCAGGTGCTTGGCCAGCTTGGCGGTGGTGGTTGTCTTGCCCGCGCCCTGCAGGCCTGCCATGAGGATGACCGCCGGCGGCTGCGCCGCGAGGTTGATGTCGGACACGCCTTCGCCCATGGTGGCGGCGAGTTCACGGTTGACGATGCCCACCAGCGCCTGCCCCGGCGACAGCGACCCCACCACCTCGGCGCCCAGCGCCTTCTCCTTCACGCGGGCAATGAAATCGCGCACGACGGGCAGGGCCACGTCGGCCTCGAGCAAGGCCATGCGCACCTCGCGCATCATCTCTTGCACGTTGTCTTCGGTGATGCGGGCCTGGCCGCGCATCGTCTTGACGAGGCGACTCAGCCGATCGGTGAGGGTGGATGCCATGTTTGGTTTGCAGCCCGTCGTTGTAGAGAAGCAGGGGGCGCTTCGCGAGGGGCGCGAAAGTACACTCTGCGGATGATTCTATCTTTCGGGTCTTCCGGCGAGACGTGGGGCGTCGCGCTGCCCGGTCTGCTCGCGCTCGCGGCCTATGTCACCGCCGCTGCCTTGCCTCAGCGCGCCGGCGCCTCCGTGCGCGCAAGCCTCGTCGTCGCGTGGGTACTGCATGCGCTGGCGATCGGCATGGATGCCTCGGGCATCGGCACCGATGTGTCCGGCGCGCGCTTCGGTTTCGCACCGGCGCTGTCGGTCACGCTGTGGCTCGTGATCGCCGTCTATCTCATTGAAAGCCGGTGGCTGCCGTTGACGGGTGTGCGCCGAGCGCTCTCGCTGCTCGGTGCGGTGGCGGTGCTTCTCGCGGTGATGTTCCCCGGCGAGCTGCATCCGCAGCTGATCTCGCGCTGGGTGCCGCTGCACTGGGTGCTCGGCATCGCGTCGTATGGGCTCTTCGGCGCGGCGGTGCTGCATGCGGCCATGCTCAGCCGTGCGGACAAGCAGATGCGCCGGGTGCCGCAGCTGGGCGCAGCGCCCGCCGCTTCCAGCGGTGTCGGCTTGCCGCTGCTGCGCCTCGAGCGGCTCACCTTCCGATTCGTCGGCGCGGGCTTCGCGGTCCTGAGCGGCGCGATCGTGCTCGGCTGGTGGTTCGCGCGCCCCTGGCACTGGGACCACAAGGCAGTGTTGTCGCTGATGGGCTGGGCGGTCTTCGCCGGCTTGCTGGTCGGGCGCCGCGCCTTCGGCTGGCGCGGGCCGCGGGCCGCGCGCTGGCTGTATGCGGGCGCCGGCCTGCTGCTCCTGGCCTATGTCGGCTCCCGCTTCGTCTTCGAGGTCGTGCTGCATCGCACACCCACCCTCTGAACCACCGACCTTCATGTTCAAACTCGTCCTTCTCATCCTCGTGGTCGCGGCCGTGTTGTGGGTGATGCGCGGCAAGGCGCCGCAGGTGCCGCCCGCGCGTCCGCAGGATCGACCGGCCGATCCTCCCGCGCAGCCCATCCTTGCCTGCGCGCAATGTGGCCTGCACATGCCGAAGGGTGAAGCATTGCCCGGACGCGGCGGCGTCTTCTGCAGCGAAGCCCATCGCGCGGAGTACGAACGCGCGCATCCGAAGACATGAGCAGTACCCAGCCGGCGGCGGGCGAACGGCGGCGAGCTGAACGTCGCGCCAAGCGCAGGCCGGAGCCGCCGGAGGAATCGTGGTTCGGCGCCATCGGCGTCACCGACACGCAACTGGGCGACAGCGGCGGCATCGACGACGCCGAGTCGCGCTACGACGCGAGCCTGGCCGCCGCAGCCAATGCGCCGGCCGATTCGAAGTTCCTGACGCGCCAGGCCCGGCGCATCATCAGTGCCGGCCAGACCGCCTTCGATCGCATCTACCGTGTCTTCCTCGGCGCTCGGGCGGCGCTCGGCGTGGCACTCATCCTCACGGTGGTCGTGGCCTTCTTCTTCGGCTCGCGGCCCAGCCTGCCGGTGGCGTTGGTGAGCCTGGGCTATGCGCTGCTCGCGCTGAGCATGTGGCTGCTGCCGCGATTCAACCGCGCGGTGCATCCGCACGAATTGGCGCGGCTGCGCGGGCCGCAGTGGATGGCGACGATCGGCGCCGACATCATCTGCTTCACGTCGCTGCACCTGCTGTCGCCGGGCGGTTCCACCTTCAACTACGTGGCGCTGCTGGTGCTGCCGGTGCTGATGGCCGGCGTTCTGACCCCGCGCTTGCAGGCGCTGGCCACGGCCGCCTTCGTGGCGCTCGCATTGCTGGGCAGCGCGTGGCTGTCGGTGCTGTCCGGCGGCGACGCGACCGCGTTGATGACGCAGGCCGGCCTCGCGGGCAGCGGCCTCTTTGTCATCACGGTGCTGGCCGGTGAACTCGCGGGGCGACTGGCACGCGAAGAGCTGACGGCCAAAGGCAGCCTCGAACTTGCGCGGCAGCAAGCGCAGCTCAACCGGCTCGTCATCGAGGAGATGCAGGACGGCGTGCTGGTGGTGGACCGGCGCGGCCGCGTGCGCGCCGCCAACCCCGCGGCACGGCGGCTGCTCGCGCCGACCGGCATGTGCCGGCCCGCGCCCTTCCAGTTGCGCAACGTCGAGGCCTGGAACGAACTCGTCAAGACGGTGGAGCGCGCCTTCGTCGAAGCGGTGTGGCCCGAGTCGGGCCGCGACGTGGTGCTCGAGTTCTCGCCCGGCGAGCTGCGCACGCTGCGCGTTCGCATCCGCTTCACGCGCCGCACGGATTCACAGGCCGGCGAGGAATTCTGCGTGCTGCTGCTCGAGGATGTGCGCAACATGCAGGCGCGCACGCGCCAGGAAAAGCTCGCGGCCATGGGCCGCGTGTCGGCAGGCATCGCGCACGAGATCCGCAACCCGCTGGCGGCCATCGCGCAGGCCAACGCCCTGCTGTCCGAAGACGCCACCACGCCCAGCCAGCGCCAGCTCACGCAGATGGTCAACGACAACGTCGAGCGGCTCAAGCGCATCGTGGACGACGTGATGGAGGTCGCACCCGGCACCGTGGTCGACGCCGGCGTCATCGACGCGTCGGAGGTCGTGCGCGAGGCTTGCGAAGGCTGGGCGCAGGGCGCCAATGTCGCGATGGGACCGGGCAGCGCCATCGGCATCGACGTCGCCCAGGACCGGCTGGGCGCGGTCTTCGACCCCGACCATTTGCGGCGCGTGCTCATCAATCTCCTGGAGAACGGCTACCGGCATTCGACCAAGGCGCCGAACTCCGTCCACGTACGCCTGACCTCGCCCGACGAGACGAGCGTGCGCCTGAGCGTGGCCAGCGACGGACCGCCGATCCCACCCGACGTGGAGCGCTATCTCTTCGAACCCTTCTTCTCCACGAGAAGCCGCGGGACAGGGCTGGGACTGTATATTTGCCGTGAGCTGTGCGAGCGCTATGGCGCGAGCATCGACTATCGGCTGCGCACCCCCGGCGACGCGACGCGCAACGAGTTCAACGTGGTGATGCGCCGCCAGCCGCTCGCGGGCCACGACGAACAGGCGTCCGCCCACTGACGGACCACAACCGAGACAAGACGCACGATGTCCTCGCCCTCTCATTTCAGCCTGCTGGTCGTCGACGACGAACCGGACCTGCGCACGCTGTACGAACTGACGCTGCTGCGCGAGGGCTACGACATCGAGACGGCCGGGTCCGTCGAGGAAGCGTTGCTGCACCTGAAGGACCGCACCTACAGCGCCGTCATCACCGACATGCGCCTGCCCGACGGCACCGGCCTGGACCTCTTGCGCAAGCTGGAAGAAACCGGTCGGCGCGAGAAGGCGATCGTCATCACGGCCTATGGCTCCGCCGAGAACGCGGTAGAGGCGTTGAAGGCCGGCGCCTACGATTACCTCACCAAGCCGGTGGACCTCAAGCAGTTCCGCGCGGTGGTGGCCTCGGCGCTCGGGCGCGCGCCCTTGACGGTGCCGACCATGGTGCCCTCCAGCCTGCCTTCGGAGACCGAGTCGGTGGTGGTGCCCGGTGCGACCGGTGCCGTCGCTGCTCCCGCAACGTCGCCGCGCCCTCGTCCGGCACCGCCTCCGCCCGCCGCGCCGGTGAGTGCCGCGCTGGCACGCATGGCCGGCACCTCGGCGGCGATGCAGGAGGTGCGCTCCCTGGTGGAGAAGGTCGCACGCAGCATGGCGCCCGTGCTTGTGAACGGCGAGTCGGGCACCGGCAAGGAACTGGTCGCGCGCGCCATCCACGAGGTGAGCCCGCGCAGCAACATGCCCTTCATCGCGGTGAACTGCAGCGCGATCCCCGAGCAGCTGCTCGAGGCTGAATTCTTCGGCTACCGCAAGGGCGCCTTCACCGGCGCGGCCGAGGACCGCGAAGGCTTCTTCCAGGCGGCCAACGGCGGCACGCTCTTCCTCGACGAGATCGGCGACCTGCCCTTGTCGATGCAGTCGAAGCTGCTGCGTTCGATTCAGGAGCGTTCGGTGCGGCCGGTGGGCGCGGTGAGCGAGCAGCCGGTCAACGTTCGGCTCCTGAGTGCCACGCACAAGGACCTCGGCGCGGAGGTGCTGGTCGGCCGCTTCCGCCAGGACTTGTATTACCGGCTCAACGTGATCCAGATCCGCGTGCCGCCCCTGCGCGAGCGGCTGGAAGACCTCGCCGTCATCAGCGATCAGGTGCTCGAGCGCATTGCGCGCGACGCCAACGTGTCGCCCGCGCCGCACCTCACGCGCGATGCGCTGGTGCACCTTGCGCGCTACCCGTTTCCGGGCAACGTGCGTGAGTTGGAAAACTTGCTGCATCGCGCGGTGGCCTTGTCCGGCGACGAGGCGATCGACGTGTTCGACCTGGGCCTGCCGGAGACGGTGTTCACCGACAGCGCGGCGCAAGAGCTGGATCTCATCACCGAGAACACCCGCATCGACCCGGCCGTGCTCGCACCCGAGCCGCCGCCCGCGCCACCGGCCGCCGCGCCGCTGCCCGACGACCTGGCCGCCTACCTCGACGAGGTGGAGCGTGACATCCTCCTGCGTGCTCTGGAGCGCCACCGCTTCAACCGCACGGCTGCCGGCGCGAGCCTTGGGCTGTCGCTGCGCCAGATGCGCTACCGAATGGCGCGGTTGGGCGTGAGCGTGGGCGGGGACAGCTTCGATGGCGATCGAGGCGGCTGAATGGGACGGCGGTTGGTGGCGCCATGCCATCCGTCGCGAGTCGCCGAACCACGGGCCGCGCCCTGAAGGCACCGACGTTTCACTTGCGCTGATCCATTCGATCAGCCTGCCGCCGGGTGAGTACGGCGGCGACGAGGTCGAGCGGCTCTTCACCAACTGCCTCGACTGGGACGCGCATCCGTACTTCCAGAAGATCCGCGGGCTCACGGTGTCGTCGCATTTCTTCATCCGCCGCGATGGCGAGGTGATGCAGTTCGTGTCCTGCGACGAACGCGCCTGGCATGCGGGCCAATCGGCGTGGGATGGTCGCGAGAACTGCAACGACTTCTCCATCGGCATCGAGCTCGAAGGACTGGAAGGCGAGACCTTCGAGGCGCCGCAGTACACCACGCTCGCGCAACTGCTGCGCGCGATTCGTGCGCGCTATGCGCTGCGACACGTGGTCGGCCACGAGCATGTCGCGCCAGGACGGAAGATCGATCCGGGCCCCGGCTTTGATTGGAATGAACTGCAGGTGCGACTTGCCTGGGAAGGCATTGGATTTCCTGCCAACGCCTGAGCGCGATTCGCTCGCAGAAGCACCGCTCGACTTGCTAGCGCAATCAGGTCGTTTTGCACAGAGGAATCTGTGGTCGAGGTCGGGCTTCGCACGCCCACCATCATGGAATGCCCGAAGTTGCGGTACGCTATAGGTAGTGTTGAAATGCGCCCCGGTGCCCCAGATGTAGTGTCCGAGCGAACCTGGTCATCCACGTGCACTCCACCCAAAATCCACAGACTTATGCACAGATGCTGGCTCGTCGCAAAGGGGCGACGGGCCAGCGTTTTTGCTTGTGTCTGACCCTGTGGACGGGTCGACAGCGGGGCAACAACCACGATCACGACTGTGTTTCCGGCTCGAGCGCCTGCTAGGCGCTCGAGTGCATTCATAAAAGAAGGAGTCCCATGCAAACTGTCACCGCCCATTCGTCGTCGCCCATCGCGCCGGTATCGGCTGTCGCCACGCCTGCTTCCGCGGCGTCGTCGGCCTACCAGGGTTATCAGATCATCCGCCGCAACGGCGCGGTGGTGTCTTTCGAGCCCAACAAGATTGCCGTCGCGCTGATGAAGGCCTTCCTCGCGGTGCACGGCACGCAAGGTGCCGCATCGGCGAGCGTGCGCGAGACGGTGGATGGGCTGACGGAGATGGTGGTGCGCGCGCTGCTGCGTTCACGCCCGGGCGGCGGCACCTTCCACATCGAGGACGTGCAAGACCAGGTCGAGCTCGGCCTGATGCGCGGCGGCCACCATGAAGTGGCGCGTGCCTACGTGCTCTACCGCGAGCGCCGCACGCAGGAGCGCGCGAAGCAGGGCATCCCGGCGGTGGCACCGGTCGAACCCGGCCTGTCGGTGATCGACCGCGGACAGCGCGTGCCGCTCGACCTGCCGCGCCTTCAGACGCTGATCGAATCCGCTTGCGCAGGCCTCGGTGCCGACGTGAAGCCCGATCCGATCATGGCCGAGACCAAGCGCAACCTGTACGACGGCGTGCCCATCGACGAAGTGCACAAGGCCGCCATCCTGGCCGCGCGCACGCTGATCGAGAAGGACCCGGGCTACACCCGCGCGACTGCTCGCCTGCTGCTGCATACGATCCGCCGCGAAATCGTCGGCGAGGAGCTGCTGCATTCGGACATGCGGGCTCGCTACGCCGAGTACTTCCCGACCTTCATCAAGAAGGGCGTGTCCGCCGAGCTGCTGGACGAGAAGCTACTGCAGTACGACCTCGCCAAGCTGGGCGCGGCGCTCAAGGCCGACCGCGACCTGCAGTTCGATTACCTCGGCCTGCAGACGCTGTACGACCGCTACTTCCTGCACATCAATGAAGTGCGCATCGAGATGCCGCAGGCCTTCTACATGCGCGTCGCGATGGGCCTGGCGCTCAACGAGATCGACCGCGAGGCCCGCGCGATCGAGTTCTATGAAGTGCTGTCGACCTTCGACTTCATGTCGAGCACGCCGACACTCTTCAACGCCGGCACGCAGCGCTCGCAGCTGTCCAGCTGCTACTTGACGACTGTGGCCGACGACCTCGACGGCATCTACGAAGCGCTGAAGGAAAACGCGCTGCTGTCCAAGTTTGCCGGCGGGCTCGGCAACGACTGGACCAACGTGCGCGCGCTCGGCTCGCACATCAAGGGCACCAACGGCAAGAGCCAGGGCGTGGTCCCGTTCCTCAAGGTCGTGAACGACACGGCCGTGGCGGTGAACCAGGGCGGCAAGCGCAAGGGCGCGGTCTGCGCGTACCTGGAAAGCTGGCACCTGGACATCGAGGAATTCCTCGAGCTGCGCAAGAACACCGGCGACGACCGCCGCCGCACCCACGACATGAACACGGCGAACTGGATTCCCGACCTGTTCATGAAGCGCGTGATGGAAGGCGGCGACTGGACGCTGTTCTCGCCGTCCACCTGCCCCGACCTGCACGACAAGTTCGGCACCGCGTTCGAGCAGGCCTACACCGCGTACGAAGCGAAGGTCGACCGCGGCGAGATCAAGCTCTACAAGCGCATGCCCGCCAAGGACCTGTGGCGCAAGATGCTCTCGATGCTGTTCGAGACCGGCCACCCCTGGATCACCTTCAAGGACGCCTGCAACATCCGCAGCCCGCAGCAGCACGTGGGCGTGGTGCACTCGTCCAACCTGTGCACGGAGATCACGCTCAACACCAACGAGAGCGAGATCGCGGTGTGCAACCTCGGCTCGGTCAACCTCGTCCACCACATCAAGGATGGCCAGATCGACCAGGCCAAGCTGAAGAAGACGGTGGCGACGGCGATGCGCATGCTCGACAACGTCATCGACATCAACTACTACGCGGTGAAGAAGGCGCGCGATTCCAACCTGCGCCACCGTCCGGTGGGCCTCGGCATCATGGGCTTCCAGGACGCGCTCCATGAACTGCGCGTGCCGTATGCCTCGCAAGAAGCGGTCGAGTTTGCCGACCGCTCGATGGAAGCCGTCTGCTACCACGCCTACTGGGCCTCGACCGAACTCGCTCAGGAGCGCGGCCGCTACAGCAGCTACCGCGGCTCGCTGTGGGACCGCGGCATCCTGCCGATCGACTCGCTCAACCTGCTGGCCGAAGCCCGCGGCGGCTACGTCGACGTGGACCGCAGCATCAGCATGGACTGGGACGCCCTGCGCGCTCGCATCAAGGAGCACGGCATGCGCAACTCCAACTGCGTGGCCATCGCGCCGACGGCGACCATCTCCAACATCATCGGCGTGTCGGCGTCGATCGAGCCGAGCTTCGGCAACCTGTCGGTCAAGTCCAACCTGTCGGGCGAATTCACGGTCATCAACGAGTACCTCGTGCGCGACCTGAAGAAGCTCAACCTGTGGGACGACGTGATGGTGATGGACCTCAAGCACTTCGACGGCTCGCTGCGCCGCATCGACCGCGTGCCCGAGGAACTCAAGCAGCTGTACGCCACCGCCTTCGAGGTCGAGACCGAGTGGCTCGTCGAAGCCGCGGCACGTCGCCAGAAGTGGATCGACCAGGCGCAGTCGCTCAACATCTACATGGCCGGCGCCTCCGGCAAGAAGCTCGACGAGACCTACAAGCTCGCCTGGCTGCGTGGCCTGAAGACGACCTATTACTTGCGCACGGTGGGCGCGACGCACGCCGAGAAGTCGACGGTGAAGGCCGGCAACATGAACTCGGTGTCGAGTGGTTCGGGCTCGGGCTCGATGGAAGCCGCAGCCGCCGCGGCGCGCGCGCAGATCGCGGCCGCGACTTCGTCGAGCAGCAGCATGAGCAGTGCTGCGAGCAGCGAGCCTGCGACCGACATCAAGTTCTGCGCGATCGACGATCCGACTTGCGAGGCCTGCCAGTGATGAGGTGATGAACGGCGTGCGTGACGACGAAGTCGCGCACGCTGTTTGCATCACACGAATGCATCGCGAGAACACGTTCGACATCGCCATGCATCGATGCAATCAAGCAACAACGAACAACAGCGAAGCGCGTCCGATGTCAAGAAGTGCTTGGTGTTTGGACGCAACACTCTCATAATTCGAACGCACAGGAAATCCACCATGTTGGTTTGGGAAGAAGAAGTCAGTCCCTCGACATCGAATCATTCGAGCCCCGCGCAGACACCGTCTTCGGCGCGTGCGGTTCATCCGTCTCCGCAGCCGGCTCCTGTGATGGCTCCCGAGACCACCGTCCCCACTCAATCCGCTCCGCAGGCCGTGAAGGTCGAAGCGTCGAGCACGCGCCGAGTGAATGCAGCGGACAAGCGAATCATCAACGGCCAGACCGACGTCAACCAGCTGGTGCCGTTCAAGTACAAGTGGGCGTGGGAGAAGTACCTCGCCACCTGCTCGAACCACTGGATGCCGCAAGAGATCAACATGTCGCGCGACATCGCGACCTGGAAAGATCCGAACGGCCTGACCGAAGACGAGCGCCGCATCGTCAAGCGCAACCTCGGCTTCTTCGTCACCGCCGATTCGCTGGCCGCCAACAACATCGTGCTGGGCACCTATCGCCACATCACCGCGCCCGAGTGCCGGCAGTTCTTGCTGCGCCAGGCCTTCGAAGAGGCGATCCACACCCACGCATATCAGTACATCGTGGAGTCGCTGGGTCTCGACGAGAGCGAGATCTTCAACGCCTACCACGAGGTCTCGTCCATCCGCGACAAGGACGAGTTCCTGGTCCCGTTCATCGACGCGATCATGGACCCGAACTTCCGCACCGGCACGCCGGAGAACGACCGCACGCTCCTGAAGAGCCTGATCGTTTTCGCCTGCCTGATGGAAGGCCTCTTCTTCTACGTCGGCTTCACGCAGATCCTCGCGCTCGGTCGTCAGAACAAGATGACTGGCGCCGCCGAGCAGTACCAATACATCCTCCGCGACGAGTCGATGCACTGTAATTTCGGCATCGACCTCATCAACCAGATCAAGAACGAGAACCCGCACCTGTGGACGGCCGAGTTCAAGGCCGAGATCCGCGCGCTGTTCACGAAGGCCGTCGAGCTCGAGTACCGCTACGCCGAGGACACCATGCCTCGCGGGGTGCTCGGCATGAACGCGTCAATGTTCAAGGGCTACCTGCGCTACATCGCCAACCGGCGTGCAACGCAGATCGGCCTGGAAGAGCTCTTCCCGAACGAGGAAAACCCGTTCCCGTGGATGAGCGAAATGATCGACCTGAAGAAGGAGCGTAATTTCTTCGAGACCCGCGTCATCGAATACCAGTCCGGTGGCGCCCTGTCTTGGGATTGACGGTTTCTCAAGCCGCGGCTTTTGAGACCGATAGTGAGAGATCAAGATTCGCGGTTCGTGATGTGCTGACAAAGAAGCAGCGCACGCGGGCCGCCACCTGATTCATCGTACTGGGGCGACTGCCGCCATATCGGCGGCAGCCAGACCATCGGACGGTGAATAGCCGATCGACAAGGGCTTGACCCGAATCGGTCGGTGCTTTTGCAACTTGATCAAGGAGAATGTAATGGCAACTGCGAAAAAAGCTGCGGCAAAGAAACCTGCCGCGAAGAAGTCTGCTGCTAAGAAGGCCCCGGCCAAGAAGGTAGCAGCGAAGAAGGCGCCGGCCAAGAAGGCGGCAGCGAAGAAGGCTCCGGCCAAGAAGGCGGCAGCGAAGAAGGTTGCAGCCAAGAAGGTTGCAGCGAAGAAGGCGCCGGCGAAGAAGGCCGCTGCCAAGAAGGCGCCTGCGAAGAAGGCTGCGGCCAAGAAGGCCCCTGCCAAGAAGGCTGCTGCCAAGAAGGCTGCTCCTAAAAAGGCTGCTGCCAAGAAGGCTGCCCCCAAGAAGGCTGCTGGCAAGAAGGCCGCTGCGAAGAAGGCGCCTGCCGCACCTGCTGCCCCTGCCCCTGCTGCGAAGCCTGCAGCGGCACCGGCTGCCAAGACGGCACTCAGCCCGCAAGCTGCATGGCCTTTCCCGACGGGCAACAAGCCCTGATCGAGAAGGTCGTGACTCAAAACCCGGCTTCGGCCGGGTTTTTTGTGCCCCCCAGTCGCTGCGCTCCTGCCCCCGAGGGGCGCCTCCCTGCGGCCTGGCGGAGCCAGATCCGCGGGCACCCCTTGATCGATCGCTTCGCGTTGCTCGCTCTGTTGCGGGTTGCTTGCTGAGCGGAGGCTCTGTGCTCGTGAAGAGGAAGTGTCGATGACGCGTGACTGGCCGTGCTTACGCGGCGTCGATGGCGCTGTCGTTCTCGACATCAGCGTGGTGCCTGGCGCCAAGCGAACCGAGTTGATCGGCTTGCACGATGGTGCGCTTCGCATCCGCCTCGCGGCGCCGCCAGTGGATGGCAAGGCGAATGAGGCGCTGGTGGCCTGGCTTGCCGAGGAAATGGGCGTTCAGCGTCGCTGCGTTGAACTCGTCCGCGGCATGACGTCTCGGCGCAAGCAGGTGCGCGTCGACGTCGCCATGGCCGACGCACAAGCGTGGCTCGCGCGTCGGATGCCCGCAGGAACTTAGCCGGCGATCAGCGCGGCTGCATCGAGCTGGTGGTTCTGCGGCCCGGCGCAGGCGATCTTCTGCGCGCCGATCTGGTTGCCCATTGCCACGCATCGCTCGAGCGGCCAGCCGCGTTCGAGGCCGTAGAGCAGGGCGCCGCGGAAGGCGTCGCCGCAACCGGTCGGGTCCACCACGGCCGCTGCCCTCACACCTGGCACATGCGTGCGCACGCCTTGCTGCCACAGCTCGCAGCCTTCGGCACCGAGCGTCACGATCACGCCCATCAAGTGCGAGCGCGACAGCGTCTCCAGCGATTGGCCCGTGCGGTCGCACAGCATCTTCGCTTCGTAGTCGTTCACGGCCACCCAGGTCGCTTGCGACACGAATCGCTTGAGGTCTTCGCCGTCGAACATCGGCAGGCCTTGGCCCGGGTCGAAGATGAAAGGGATCTTCGCGTCGGCCAGTTGCTGTGCGTGCTGGATCATCGCGTCGCGGCCATCGGGCGCGATGATGGCCACGCGGATGCCCGCATCCGCGGGCACGGGCGTGAGGTGCGCCGACTGCATCGCGCCCGGATGGAAGGCGGTGATCTGGTTGTTGTCGGTGTCGGTGATGATGATGGCTTGCGCGGTGTAGCTGTCGGCCACCACGCGCACATGCGCGGTCGTCGCGCCCCAGCCCTTGAGCCGCGCGAGATAGTCCTGCCCGTCCGCGCCCACCGCGGCCAGCACCATCGCCTCGCCGCCCAACTGGCTCAGCGTGTAGGCGATGTTGCCGGCGCAGCCGCCGAACTCGCGCCGCAGCGTGGGCACGAGGAAGGAAACATTCAGGATGTGCACCTGCTCGGGCAGTATCTGCTGCGCGAAGCGACCCGGGAAGGTGGTGATGGTGTCGAACGCGAGGGATCCGCAGATCAATGCCGCCATGAGGCACTCCGATGCAAAGGTAAAGAGATCAGGGGTAGAAGACTTCGACCGTGTAGCCGGACACGAGCTTGTTGCCCGCGCTCAGCAACAGCTGCAGCGGCATCTCGGTGCCGGGCGCCATCACGGGGTTGGACACGTTGAAGTCCGAGGGGCTCAGGGCACGACGCGCGACCAATTGGCCCCCGGCATCGGTGAGCGTGAGATCGACCGAGGGCATGGTGACGGGCAGGACGCCGCGGTTGCGCAAGGTGACCGCGAGCTTGTACGAATCGGTGTTCGGCGCGGCGACGGCGAAGGTGCTGCTTTCGACGGTCACGTCGTCGATGCGGCGCGGCGCCTCGATGCGGCAGTGCGCGAAGGCGCACCAGGCGGCCAGCGCCGGACGCAGTGAAGGATGCTGCGCCGCGAGCGTGTCGTGGAAGTGATTCGCGACCTGCAATGTGAGCGCTATGGAGAATGTGATGGCGAAGAAGCCGAGCACCATGCGCGCAAGCGGCGTTCGCCACCGCGCCTGGCTCTCGGCGTGACGGATGAAGGCAGGTGGTGCCTTCTTCTTCATGCGGGACCGCGGCGCCGAGGGCTCCTCGGGCACGACCGGCCGGCGGTGCCCGCCTTCGTCCTCGCTCAAGAGCGCGGTGTTGAACTCCGCATCCGCGAAGTCGGTGCGGAAGCGCTCGTCGACCGATTCGGCCGGCGTCTTGTCGACATCGTCCATTTCCGGACGAAAGAAGCGCGACGCGATGCGGTCGTCCTCGTCCAGGTCGGCGGCGGTCTTGGCGAAGGCGCTCTCGCGCTTGATCGCCTTGTCGGCATCGCCCGGCTTCCACGGTGGCGGCTGCTCGCGGTCGAGGTCGAACAGGCCTTCGAGCGCGTTGAACACTTCATCGCACCGGCCGCAGCGCACCCACCCTTCGGAGACCTTCAGCTGGTCTTGAACCACTCGAAAGATGGTGCCGCACGCGACGCAGCGCGTGGCCATGTTCATGACGCGCGGGCCCTTCTTGCGGTCATGAGGATCCACCCGTCTTCGCTGTCGCTGACCTCAAGCGCAACCCACGGTGCGTAGGCTTCTTTCAGCTCGTCGGCCTGGCGCTCGAGGATGCCAGCCAATACCAGGTCGCCGTCCGCGTCGAGGTGTCCGCACAGCAACGGGGCCAGCAGCTTCAGTGGCGTGGCGAGGATATTGGCAAGAACAAGCGGGTAGGCACCGCTGGCGGCATCAGGCAAGCCTGCGTTCAGCGCGACGGCGTTGGCCTTTGCATTGGCCTTCGTCGACTCGACGGCGGCCGGGTCGATGTCCACCGCATCGATGCCGCGCGCGCCGAACAGTGCGGCACCGATGGCAAGGATGCCGGAGCCGCAGCCGTAGTCGAGCACCCGCTGCCACCGCGCCGAGCGTGTGGCGCCTTGGCGTGCGATCCACCGCAGGCACATGCGCGTGGTCGGATGCGTGCCGGTGCCGAAGGCCAGGCCCGGATCAAGCCGGATGACCGTCTTCGCCGCGGCCGGCGCCTCGTGCCAGCTCGGCACGATCCAAAAGGTTTCCGTGATATCGACCGGAGCGAACTGCGATTGGGTGAGCCGCACCCAGTCCTGCTCCTCGACACGGCTGAGCGA
This sequence comes from uncultured Comamonadaceae bacterium, assembly GCA_966211955.1. GTDB lineage: Bacteria > Pseudomonadota > Gammaproteobacteria > Burkholderiales > Burkholderiaceae_C > Albitalea. The sequence goes on from CBIHOF010000002.1 coordinate 385,357, forward strand.
CTGCACGTGCACGTCGCTCGCCCAGTCTTGCGCGAGCAGCAGCGTCGCGGCCTCAGTGGCAGACTCTTCCGATTCAAACAGCGCACGCAACACCGAACGCTGCCAGCCAGCCCGCGGCGCCGGCATGCCGGGCTCGCCGAACAGCGCGCGCTCGGCGCCGGTGTCGGCATCGGCGTCTTCCACCGAGACCGACAGCGCCTCCAACTCGAAACTCAGGGCATCGGACACCGTCTCGACGATGTCTTCGGGCGCCAGCAGCAGCAACTCGACCATGGCCGCGAGCTTAGCGCTTGTGCTTGCTCATCCAGCCTTCGAGGTAGTGAATGCTGGTGCCGCCTTCGGCGAATTTCGGGTCGACCATCAGCTCGCGGTGCAGCGGGATGTTGGTGAGGATGCCTTCGACCACCGTCTCGGACAGCGCGATGCGCATGCGCGCGAGCGCCTGCTCCCGCGTGTCGCCGTGCACGATGATCTTGCCGATCATCGAGTCGTAGTTGGGCGGCACGAAGTAGTTGGTGTAGGCATGCGAATCGACGCGCACCCCCGGGCCACCGGGCGGGTGCCACATGGTGATGCGGCCGGGTGACGGCGTGAACTTGTACGGGTCCTCGGCGTTCACGCGGCATTCAATGGCGTGCCCGCGCATCTGGATCTGCCGCTGCGCGAACGGCAGCTTCTCGCCGGCAGCGACGCGGATCTGCATCTGCACGATGTCGATGCCGGTGACGAGCTCCGTCACCGGATGCTCGACCTGCACGCGAGTGTTCATCTCGATGAAGAAGAACTCGCCGTTTTCGTACAGGAACTCGAAGGTGCCGGCTCCGCGATAGCCGATGCGCTTGCACGCGGCCGAGCAGCGCTCGCCGATCTTCTCGATCACCCGGCGCGAGATGCCGGGAGCCGGCGCCTCCTCGATGATCTTCTGGTGCCGCCGCTGCATGGAGCAGTCGCGTTCGCCCAGCCACACCGCGTTCTTGTGCGTGTCGGCCAGCACCTGGATCTCGATGTGCCTCGGGTTCTCGAGGAACTTCTCCATGTAGACGGCCGAGTTGCCGAAGGCGGCACCGGCCTCGGAGCGCGTGGTCTGCACGGCATGGATGAGCGCGGCCTCGGTGTGCACGACGCGCATGCCGCGGCCACCGCCGCCGCCCGCGGCCTTGATGATCACCGGGTAGCCCACCGCGCGGGCGATCTTGATGATCTCTTTCGGGTCCTCGGGCAGTGCACCCTCGGAGCCCGGCACGCAGGGCACGCCGGACTTGATCATGGCCTGCTTGGCCGCGACCTTGTCGCCCATGGTGCGGATGGCATCGGGCGTGGGGCCGATGAAGGTGAAGCCCGAACGCTCCACGCGCTCGGCGAAGTCTGCGTTCTCGGACAGGAAGCCGTAGCCGGGGTGGATGGCTTCGGCGTCCGTCACCTCGGCCGTCGCGATGATCGCGGGCATGTTGAGGTAGCTTTGCGCCGAAGGCGCCGGGCCGATGCACACCGCCTCGTCGGCCAGCTTGACGTACTTGGCGTCGCGGTCGGCTTCGGAATAGACGACAACGGACTTGACGCCCAGCTCACGGCAGGCGCGCTGAATGCGCAGGGCAATCTCCCCGCGGTTTGCGATCAATATCTTCTTGAACATCGAGTTCGTCTCACTCGATGATGAACAGCGGCTGGCCGAATTCCACCGCCTGGCCGTTCTCGACGAGGATCTGCGTGACGCGGCCGGTCTTGTCGGCCTCGATCTCGTTCATGATCTTCATCGCCTCGATGATGCAGATCGGGTCACCTTCCTTGATCTCCGAGCCGAGCTCGACGAATGCCTTGGAGCCCGGGCTGGACGAACGGTAGAAGGTGCCGACCATGGGTGACTTCACCGCGTGTCCGGCAGGCACTGCCGGCTCCACCGCTGCGGCGGCCAGGGGCGCGGCGACAGGCGCCTGGACCGGCATCGGTTGGGCGGCCATGCTCACGGCGGGCATGTGCATCGGCTGCGCCGTGGCGGCGGGGTCCGACTTGACGATGCGCACCTTGCCGTCGGCCTCGGTGATTTCCAGTTCGGAGATGTTCGACTCCGATACGAGGTCGATCAGCGTCTTCAGCTTGCGAAGGTCCATGGAAGCTCCAACTTTATTTGTCTTGAGGCGGGCCGGTCTTCGCCGCCCGCGGGGTCTCGCGCCGGCGACGCCTTATGGGTTGGACCGGGCGAGAACGTGTTCGAGCGCCAGCCGGTAGCCGGCGGCGCCCAATCCGCAGATCACGCCGACAGCGAGATCCGAGAAATAGGAGTGATGGCGAAAGGATTCGCGCTTGTGCACGTTTGACAGGTGCACTTCGATGAAGGGAATGGCGACGCCGGCCAGGGCGTCTCTCAGGCCCACGCTGGTGTGGGTGTAGGCCGCGGGATTGATGATGATGAACTGCGTTCCGTCGTTCTGCGCGGCCTGCACCCGGTCAATGAGTGCGCCTTCGTGGTTGCTCTGGAAGCTCGCCAGCGTGGCTCCGGCTTTTGCAGCAATCTGCGTCAGTTCTGCATTGATCTGGTCCAAAGTGACCGAACCGTAGACACCCGGTTCACGGGTGCCGAGCAAGTTCAGGTTCGGACCATGAAGGACAAGAATCTGCATGAAGCGCTGGAAGACCGGTGGAATGGAAACCGGCGGATTCTAAAACCGGCCGAACTTTACGCGCTTTACGGTCCGTTGCCAGCGATTTGCCGCAAATTAAATGGCTTGACTTCTTTCAGGCGGCCGTTCACGCCCGGGCGGCGTAGTCGGCCAGGTCCTTGGGCGAAATGGAGCCGAGCTTGCGCGCGATGACGTGTCCCGAAGCATCGAGAACGACGGTGAAGGGCAGGCCCCCGCTCACGTTGCCCAGGGTCCGGCTGAGTTCGGCGCCTTCCATCCCGGCCAGGCCGATGGGGAACCCGATCGGCAGCTTGGCCAGGTACTCGCGAACCGGTGTCGGGCCGTCCACGGCGATTCCGACCACCTGCCAGCCCGCCGCCCGCTTGTCGCGATGAAACTGGTCGAGCATGGGCATTTCCTTCACGCACGGCGCGCACCAGGTGGCCCAGAAGTTCACGAGCAATGGCTTGCCGCGCAGGCTGGCCATGGTGAGTGTTCCGCCGCCGGGCTGCTCGAAGTGCAGGTCCCAGAGTGCGGGAACGCTCTCGGCTTGCGCCGTTTGCGACCGGTAGAAACCGTAGCCCGCGCCGGCCGCGACCGCCGCCACGCCCACGCCAGCACCCAGGAGAAGTCGTCGGTTCATGCGTTCATCAGTTGGTGCAGGGCGGCCAGGTCCCCCCGCTGGGTTCGTCCGCGCGCATCCGGCTTGAGCGCGCCCCGCAGGTCGTCGTGGTCGAGCACCGTGAGGTGCACCGTGACCGGTTCACCCAGCGCCTGGCTGGGGGAGGACACGCTCAGCACATCGACCGGCTCGCCGCGCGGACCCGGCAGGCTGCCGACTTCGTAGTCGACGCCCTTGTCGATGAGCGCGAGCTCGGCCTGCTTGGAATCGTCGCAATACAGCTGGATGTGCACGGCCGACAGGCGCGTCGCCGTGCCGCGCCAGACAGCACCGGTGAGGTGCGGCCGAAATTCCGCGAGCCGCTGCATCCACGTGGCCGCGACTTCGCGCAGCGCCTGGAGTTCCGCCGGCTGGGTGTCGGCGCAGAAGATGTCGATGTAGCTGCGGACCTCGTCCTCCAGCTCGTCGTTGCTTGGCAGCTCCGCCGCACGCACGCTGTGCTTGCCGAGCACCTTGGCAGCCCGGCGCTTGGCGGGGCCGTATTCCATGCCTTCTTCAACCACAAGCCGGGCGGCGGTGGCGGCAATCTCGGCGCTGAGGGAGGCGGACATGCGGTCGATTCTAGGAGCGGCGCTTATTTCACGCCTGAGTGGCGCAAATCGCACAGCCGACTCATATCGTCAGGGCAATTCGACCGCGCCCATGCGGGCCATGACCGTGCCGGCGCGGCCGACGACGTAGGCGGAATCGGGCTTCTTCTCGAAGCGCTTGGGCGCGGGCAGCATCACTGCCAGCCGCGCTGCCTGGGAGCCAGACAGCTGGGACGCACCCACATGGAAGTAGTGCCGCGCAGCTGCCTCGGCCCCGAACACGCCTTCGCCCCACTCCACGTTGTTGAGATAGATCTCGAGGATGCGCTGCTTGCTCAGCATCGCCTCGAGCATGAAGGTGATGAGGAATTCCTGGCCTTTGCGCGCGATGTTGCGCTCGCTGCCGAGGAAGAGGTTCTTGGCCAGTTGCTGGGTGATGGTGGAGCCGCCGACGATCTTGGCCTGCACGTGGGGCACCGGCTTGGGGGCGGGCGGCGGTGTTGCCGGAGTCGACGCGCTCGCCTTGCGCCTACCCGCACGCGCCGCTTCACGCGCGGCTTCGCGGGCCGCCTGGGCCGCGGAGCGCCTCTCGTTCTCGGCATTGATCCGGGCCACGCGCGCCTCAGCCGCCTGGTTCTTCTCCCAGGCCTTCTCCAGCGCGTCCCATTCGACACCGCTGTGGTCGAAGAAGTTGGCGTCCTCGGAGGCGATCACTGCCCGCTTGAGCGAGGATGCGATCTGCCGGTCATCGGCCCAGCGCTGGCTCCACGCGATCCGGTGCTTTTCCGCGAGAAGTCGAAAGGCCTCCGAGCGCTGGAAGGTGGTGGACTGCGGATCGACCACCGTCATCAGCGCCACGCGCAGCACGAAGTACAGCTGCAAGGCGATGAAGCTCAGGACGATGAGCACGGCGAAGCGCCACAGGGTCTTCATGGCGCTGCTGTCAGGCCTTGGCGGCGAGCCGTTCGCGCAGGGCGCGGAGCACGGGCGCCGTGTCGGGCCGCAGCCCGCGCCAGAAGAGGAAGGCTTCGGCCGCCTGTTCGACCAGCATGCCCAGGCCATCGCGGCCGACGCCGCCGTGCGAGGCCGCCCAGTCGAGAAAGCCTTGCGCGGCAGGGCCGTACATCATGTCCAGCGCCAGCGTGCCTTCGCGCAGCACACGGGCATCGACGGGCACCGCGACCCCGTTGAGGCTGGTGGCGGTGGCGTTGACGACGATGTCGAAGGCATCGCCGGCGCGGTCGAGCGCCACCGCTTGCAACTGCGTGCTTGCGGCCAGCGCCAGCTCGGCGTGCCGCGCGATGAGCGCTTGCGCCTTGTCGATGCTGCGGTTGGCAACGACGACGCGCGACGCGCCGGCATCGATGAGCGGCCCCAACACGCCCGCTGCCGCGCCGCCCGCGCCGATCAGCAGCACCGAGCAGCCGGCGATGCGCACGCCCGCGTTGCGCTGGATGTCGCCCACCAGCCCTGCGCCGTCGGTGTTGTCCGCCGTCCAGCCTTCCGCATCGAAGCGCAGCACGTTGGCCGCCTGCGCAAGCCGCGCGCGATCGCTGTGGGTGGACGCCAGCGCGCAGGCGTCGAACTTGAATGGCACCGTCACGTTGCAGCCGCGCCCGCCTTCGTCGGCGAAGCGGCGGATCGTCGCCTCGAAGCCATCCAGCGGGCACAGCAGCCGGCCGTACTCGACGGCTTCGCCGGTCGCCTTCGCGAACATGGCGTGGATGAAGGGCGATTGCGAATGCTCGACCGGGTTGCCGGCCACCACGTATCTGTCCATCGTCTTGTGTACTCAGCGCCCCGGGTTCGCCATCAAGGTCGTCGTGAGGCCGCCTTCGCCTTCGAAGCGGAAGCGCGAGGTGATCTCGAGCTGGTCGGCCTCGTGCTTCATGGTGCCGGTGAAGGCGCCGAAGGGCGCGGCCGCCTTGACGATCGCCAGCGCCCGCTTGTCCAGCAGCTTCGATTGCGAAGGCGTGACGACTTCGGCATCGACCACGCGCCCTTGCGCATCGACCGTGAGCACGAGCACGAGCTCGCCGTACAGCTTGCGCCCTCGCGACTCAGGGAAGTTGCGCGTGCCGCGCTCCTCGATCTTGCGGCGCAGGCGGTCGTAGTACATCGCGTAGGCCGCTTCCTTCGTGGCCGGACTGATGTAGCGCTTCTTCGGCCGCGAGTTTTCCTCGTTGATCTTCTTCTCGATCTCGGCCGTGAGCTGCAGCAGCTGGCGCCGCTGCTCGGCGGCGGCGCGGCCTTCGGCGGTCTTGGCTTCCTTCTTCGGATCGGGCGCGGGCAGGGCTTCCATCTGCTGGCGCAGCCGCGCGAGAAGTTGCCGCTGCTCTTCCTGCAGCTCCTCGATCTGCTTGCGCGATGCCTCGATGCTCTCGCCCAGCTCCACCGTTTCGGAGGGCGGCAGCGGCGACGTCGCGCGGCCGCTCTCGGCCTCGCCGCCGCCGGCGAGGTTGGCCTGCGCGATCGCCTGCGCCTTGGTCGGCGCTTCCTTCGAGCGCGCGTTGACGAGGATCACCTCCAGCGGCGTGTCCTGGAAGATGCGCTCGAAGGCCTGTGGGTTGGAACGCTGGATCGCGAGCAGCGCGCCATGGAAAACCAGCGACGCGAGCAGCGCGATCTGCAGGTTCGAGAGTTTGCGCAGCATGCTGTTGTTGAAGAACCGTCGAAGGGCGGATCAGGCGTTGGTGGTGGCGGCGACGGGCTCGTCCTCGCCATCCTTCATGTCGATGGCCAGCGTGAGCGGGCCGGCGCTTTCCGCGGCCTCCTCGGCGTCGGATTCATCGACCGGCGCGGCGGCTGCAGCCTCGTCATCCAGGCGACCCGCGACGCTCGCATGCACGTCCAGCGTCAGCAGGTCGGTGCCGGTGATGCGCACCCGCACATGCGCGCCGCGCGGCAGGCCATCGGCACCCAGCGCGCGGAACACGAGCGGCAGGTCGTCGGCCCTGACGAGGCCGTCCTTCATGACCGCGGCGTTCAGCTCGGTGATGCCCTTCTGCTCCAGGTACTTCAGCGTCCAGTAGCGTTCGATGCCCGACTGGAAACCGTTGTAGGCCGTGTAGGCCGCATCGAAGCCGGAGATGACGGAGAACAGCGCCGCGTCCTTGGGCTTGAAGGGTGCCGACAGCGGCGCGGTGCGGCCGTGGCGGGCGCACGCGATGATCTGCCACTGGTTGACCAGGTCCACGTAGCGGCGCAGCGGCGAGGTGGCCCAGGTGTACTGGGCGACGCCCATGCCGGCATGCGGCGCGGGCTTCACGCCCATGCGCACCTTCACGCCGGGCGCGAGGCTGGCCTGGCTGCGGTAGATGCCCGGCACGCCGCACTCGGCGATCCAGCCACCCCAGGTGCTGTTGGCGAGGATCATCGCTTCGGCCACGATCAAGTCCAGCGGCGCGCCACGCTGGCGCGTGCCGATGCTCACCGCCTCGTCGCCACGCGGCTCGCGGCCGTCGTTGCCGGTGAGGCGGAAGTTGTAGTCCGGCCGGTTGAAGTTCTCGGGCTTGCCACGCGCCACCTCGCGTTGCGCCTTCAGGTGGTTGGCGAGCCGGAAGGCAAACGCCAGCTCGGGCGCGAAGTCGTAGGCCGCGGGCGCATCGCCCTTGAGCGAGGCTTCGGTGATGACGCTGTCCAGCTGGTCGTGACGCAGGTTGGCGGCAATGCGCACGCGCTCCAGCCTGGTCTCGCTCGCGGTCACGGCGAGCGTGGCTTCGTCGAAGGTCACGTACAGCGACACGGCGGGGCAGTCGCGACCTTCGGTCAGGGTGTAGGCCTGCACCACCTCGTCGGGCAGCATGGTGAGCTTGTAGCCCGGCATGTACACGGTGGACAGGCGGTCGCGCGCGACCTTGTCGACGCTGCCATCGGGCGTGATCGCGAGGCCCGGCGCTGCGATGTGCACGCCGAACACCACCGTCCCGCTACCGAGGCCCTGCACCGACAGCGCGTCGTCGATCTCGGTGGTCTGCGAATCGTCGATGGAGAAGGCGGTGGCCGCGGACAGCGGCAGGGTCTCCTTGATCGGCGGCGCCGACAAGGCCGGGAAGGCCGTGCCCTTGGGGAAGTTCTCGAAGAGGAATCGCCGCCAGTGGAACTGGTAGGGCGAGTCGATGGCGCCGGCCTGCGTCAGCAAATCCAGCGGCGCCTTCTGTGCGCGCTTGGACGCTTCGACCACCGACTTGTACTCGGGTGCGTTCTTGTCCGGCTTGAAAAGGATCTTGTAGAGCTGCTCTCGCACCGGCGGCGGGCACTGGCCGCTCACGAGTTCCGCGGCCCAGGCGTCGATCTGCGCGGCGACCTGTTTCTTGCGCTCGATGCCCAGGAGCGCCGCCTTGACGATGTCCTCGGGCGCCTTCTTGAAGTTGCCCTTGCCCAGGCGGCGGAAGTAATGCGGCGCCTCGAACAGGCGGAACAGCGCCGCGGCCTGCTTGGTGGTGTCGGCCGTGGCGTCGAAGTAATCTCGCGCCAGGTCGGCGAAGCCGAATTCCTGCTCGGGCGCGAATTCCCAGGCGAGGTCCAGGTCGATGTCCTGCGCGATCGCCTGCGCGGAGGCGATCAGCTCGGCCGGCTGCGGCTTCTCGAACTTGAGAAGCACGTTGGCGGACTTGACCTTGACGCGCTTGCCCGAGTCGAGCTCGACTTGCACCGAGCTGTCGGCCTCGGACATGACGCGTCCGGCGAGAAACTTCCCGCCGTCTTCAAACAATGCATACATCCGGCGAATTGTCGCCGAAGCCTTGCGTCTGCCTGTGTCCGCAAGTAGGTCAGAGCGCGGATTCGCGCTGCCACAGTGCAGCCAGGGCACGAACCGCCCTGCCGGCCAGCGAGTGGCGCTGCCCCTGCAGGTGGGCCACCCCCGCCAGTTCAGACAGCGGCGGCGAGTCGCGATCGCATTGCCCGAAGCGCACGCGGAACGTGGGCTGCAGCGGCAGCAGCCGCCCGTCGGCCATGCGTTGCGCGGGGATGGCGCCTCCGTACGGGCTCGCGATGCCCGGCGTGTCGAGTGTGGCCAACTGCACCGCGTCGATGCCGGTCACCGCGCAGTGAACCGCCGGTTCTTCCAGGGCCACCGGGATGAACACGGCCGCCTGGCCCAGGGCCAGGCCGTCCAGCGCCGCCTCGTCCACGAACGCATCGGCCTTGCTTCCGCGCGGACCCACCACCTGCAACAAACGCTCTCCGGCAGGGATCCAGGTGCCCTCGATCGCGTCGTCCGCAACTTCGACCACCGTGCCGTCGAAGGGCGTTGCGAGCGACAGGCGTTGCGTCTCGCTTTGCAGGCCCGACACCTCGGCGGTGGCGGCTTCCCAGCGTTTTCGCAACGCCGGCCCGGCTTCCATCAGGTGTTCGTCGAAGGGCTGCTGGCTGAGCTGCCAGCGCAGTTGTTCCTCGCGCGCCTGTGCCAGCGCCAGGCGCGAGGCGAGGTCGGGTGAGCGCAGCTGCAGCAAGGCCTGGCCGGCACGGACGTGATCCCCGGTCTTCGGCAGGTGGCTCGCAACCTGCGCCGGGTAAGGGGCATACATCGCCTGCGACTGCTGGGCGGCCAGCAGCGCAGGCGCGCGCACCGTGGCCTGCCACGGCCACAGCAGCACAAGCAGCATGCCGCCTGCGAGAAGTGCAGTTCGCACGGATGCCCGATTCCAGCGCAGACGCCCCCGGCCTTGCCACCAGGCCTTGAGTTCGCGCACCACCGGGCGGACGATGAACCATCCCAGCTCCACCGCCATGAGCGCCACGCCGAGCGCCTTGAAGAAGGCGTGATAGACCAGCAGCGCAATGCCCAGGAAAAGCACCAGCCGGTAGGTCCAGGTCGCGAAGGCGAAGGCGATGAGCCAGCGCCGGCGTGTCGGGTTGAATGTCTCCGGTGCTGCGTCGCCCCAGCCGAACAGCCGTTCGCGCAGCCACCAGCGGGCGAGGGCGAACGCGCGCTCATGCAGGTTGGGCATGCCGACGGCATCGGAGAGCAGGAAGTAGCCATCGAAGCGCATGAAGGGGCTGGCGTTGATCGCGAGTGTCAGCACCCAGGTGGTGGTGGCCAGCAGGAAGGCGCCGGAGCGCAGCGGGCCGAAGGGTGGCGTGTCCGGCAGCAGGTTCCACGCGACGAGCGCGATCGCGGCAAGCGCCAGCTCGCTCAGCATGCCCGCCGCGCCGATGGCGAGCCGCTCGCGCCGGGCGGTGAGCTTCCAGGCCTCGTTGGTGTCGGTGTAGAGCACCGGCCACATGACGAGGAACGCGACGCCCATGGTCGGGACGCGGCAGCCGTATCGCGTGGCGGTGAACGCATGGCCAAGCTCATGCAGCACCTTCGCAAAGCTCAAGGCGATGCCGATCGCAAGCAGCCCATCCCAGCTCGCATAGCTGACGAAGGTGTGCGTGAATTCGTCCCATCGCCGCGACGCAAGCACGAGCCCCGTGCCGGCGAGGGCGACGATGGCGAGCCAGAAGACGGGCGTGTACGCAAGACGCACCCACGGGCTCGCTTTCTGGAGCCAGCGCATCGGCCGCAGCAAGGGCAAGCGAAAGAAGAGATAGTTCTTCAGCAGCCATTGCGACGGCGACAGCCTTGCGGCCTTGGCACGTGCCGCGAGCAGCTGCGTGTCCTGCGCGGTGCGTGCGACGAGCAGGTGGTTGCCGCCGAGCATGCGCACGAGGCCGTCGATGTCTTGCGGCGTGAGACGCAAGGTAGTCTCGAGGCTCACAGCGGCCAGCACCGCGTCCATGGTGCCCAGTGCCCAGCGCGAGAGCAGTTCGAAGGCCGGCCAGCTCAGGACGAAGAACCGGTTGCTCGCAGGATCGTGCAGCGTCCACGTCGGCGTGCCGTCCGGGGCGTCGGGGCCCGGATGCAGGGCGAGGTCCTGCCGCAGCTCGGGCAGCGCGTGAACGGGCGGCGCGAACAGGCTCACCATCCCACCCACTGGCGCAGCACGGACAGCGGGCGCCGCAGCGCGACGTACGCGAGCGGCGCCCATCCGCCGCTCAGGCGCGCCGTGCCGAGCAGGCCGATGCGCGGCGTCGGCTGGCCTGCCGCGAAGGCGGCCTTCACGCGGTAGGCGAGGAAGCCGTCATGCGTGACCTCGGCGCGGTAGGCCACGCTCGACACCTTCGCCTGGAAGGAGCTCAGCGGGGAGCCTTGTGGATACAGCGTGAGGATGTCGCCGGGGCTCACGGGCACCTGGTCGGCGGCCGGCATCCAGGCGACGAGTTCGACCCTCGCAGGGTCCGCCACGACCAGCACGCGTTCGCCCAGGTTCACCGCCTTGCCGACCCAATCGTTGGTGTCGGCGAAGACCGCGATGCCGTCCCGGTCGGCCTTGACCTGCACCCGGTCCAGCTGCTCGGCGGTGTAGTCCATCTCGACGGATTTCTCTTGCAGCTTGCCGCGGCGCACGGCGGTGTCGGCGCGGCTCTTGTCGCTGGTGACGGCCATCTGCGCCGACTGCCGGTACTCCTCCTGCGCGGTGTCCACCGCGCGCCGTGCGAGCTCCATGCGCGCTCGCAAGGCCGTGGTGTCCAGGCTGAACAGCGGGGTGCCTGCCTTGACGGGCTGGTTGGGGCGCACGTCGAAGCGTTCGATCACGCCATCCAGCGGCGCGCGCACCATGAACGGCTCCTGCGGCACGACCTCGGCTTGCGACAGCGCGGACAGCCGCACGGGAATGAGGCAGGTGATGACCGCAGCCATCGCGAGCCGCCGGCGGGTCTTGCCGGTGCCCATCGACGACAGCGCGCGCGAGACCAGGGAGCGGCGTGGCCTGAAGCCGCTCAGCGCGTGCCCGTAGGCGTGGGCGAGTTCCCTCAGCAGCGCGATCTCGTGGTCGCTCCAGGCGGCATCGCGCGCCAGCAGCATGCCGCCGTCCGGCTCGTCGCCTTCGCGTCCGAGCGGCAGCCACAGCGCATGCGATGGCAACCAGTGAAGCCACTCGGCACGTGTTGCCTCGGGCAGGGCATCGATGTCGACCGCCGCGGCTGCAAGGGCCTGTGCCGTCTGCCCGCCTGCCAGGTGCCTGCACAGGGCGGACAGCCACTGCACGTAGGGCGCGGTGGGGTCGGGCTCCGGCACACCCGACACGGCGGCCACCTGGCCCAGCCCGGCTGCACTCCACATCGCGGCCTGCCGATAGCGAACGAGTTGCAGCGTTTCGTTGACCACGATGAAGCCGAGCGCTTCGGGCGTGGCGGCCTGGCGCGCTCGCCGCTGCAACTGCAGCAGGCTCAGCAGCGGCGTGGATGGATCGGGGCCGTTCATGTCATCTCATTGGCGGGTCGCGAACACCGCCCAGCCGCTCATTCCGGGCAGCAGGCCGGGCTGGTTGCCGTCCACCACGCCGAAGACCGCGACCGTCTGGCTCACGGGGTCGATCTGTGCGCCGACGCGCTGCACCTTGGCGGGGTAGCGCTTGCCGAGTTCTTCCACATCGACGGTGAAGCCCGCGCCGGGCCTGAGCCATGCGAGCCATTTCGACGGCACGATCATCTGAAGTTCCAGCTGCCCGGTCTCGACGATGTCCAGCAGCGGATTGCCCGGTGTCACGTACTGGTGCGCGGCGACATGCCGCTTGGCGACGCGGCCGGCGAAGGGCGCTGCGATGCCGCATCGTCCCACCAGCAGCCGGGCGCCCGCCGCCTCGGCCTGCGCCTCCTTGAGACGGGCCTGCGCCTGGTCCAGCTCGAACTTGCCGATCGAATTGAGTTCGGCCATGCGCTGGTCCGATTGCACGACCGCGTTGGCTGCGTCGGTGGCGGCCTCGGCCCGGCGAAGCTGGCTCTGGTACAGCGAGCAGTCGAACCCCACGAGCTGCTGCCCTGCGCGAAACGCGTCGCCCTCGCGCAGCGGAAGGCTCGCGATGCGGGCGGCGATCTCGGACGACAGCGTCACCGCGTTGCGCGAGTTGAGCTGCGTGCGGATGCGGCCGTCCTTGTCGGACGCGAGGTTGACGTTCTGTGCGCCGGCGTTGGTGCAAACGGACAGGAGCACAAGGACCAGCCCGGCGCATCGGGTCATGCACCGCCTCCGGGGTTCACCGTCTTCGACCAGTCCTGCTGCGACGCGCGCACCGCGTCCCCGAGCGTCTTCAGGTCATGTGCGGGCACCGACTCGGGCAGGGGGTCCAGGCCGATGGTCGCGATGACCTGGCCATAGGCGCCCTGCAATGCGCCATAGCTCTGGTACATGCGCAGCTCGGACATCATGGCCGAGGCACTCGCGCGGATCTCGTCGAGCTTGCCTTGCGCGTTGGCCGAGGACGCGTTGCGCGTGTATTGCAGGATGCGCTGCTCGACCGAGTTGAGCTGCTGCGTGAGTTCGTACTGCCGCAGCCGGCCGAGGTATTCGAGCTGCGACACATGCACCTGGGTGAGCACCGCCATGTTCAGCGCCAGTCGCTGCTGGTGGGCGACTTCGAGCTGCGATTGCGCGAGCCCGCGGATCCTGCCGGCGTTCAGCACGTTGAACAGGTTCCAGCTCACGCGCAGGCCGACGTCGCTCCATTGGTTGTTCACGAGATAGCTGTTGCTGTCGTAGTGGCCGCCGAGGCTGAGTTCGACGCCGGGGAACAGCCGCGCCAGCGCCTTGCGCGTTTCGAGAAGGCCGATGCGTTCGTTGTATTGCGCCTCCACCAGCTCCGGCCGGTTCAGCAGTGCCGCCTCTTCGATGCGCGCCACCGGCAGGCTGATGCGCGGCGCGTCCAGGGCCGGCGCCACGGCGACCTTGAAGGGTTGCCCTGGCGGGAGGTTCATGATGGACGCGAGCCGGGGCTTGGCCTGCGCCAGGTCGTCGCGCACGGCTTCGAGCTGGCGCACGATGTCGATGAGTTGCCGCTGGTAGTTGAGCGCCTCAAGCGGCGAGCGCAGCTTCTCGACCTCCACCGTGCGCGAGTCTTCGAGCGCCTTGCGGGCGGACGCGAGCACCGGTTCGACCTTGCCTTCCAGCAGTTGCGCACCAGCGGCCTGCCAATAGGCTTGTCGCGTTTGCTGCATCAGCAGGTGGACCACCTTTCGGCGCCGCTCCTGCGCCACCAGCACCCTGTCGGCCTGCTGGCGGGCGCCGTAGTAGCTCACGCCGAAGTCAAGCACGTTCCAGCTGAGGGCCAGGTCGCCCGTGACGTGCTCGCGATCACTGGAGGTGGACGGCACCAGCGACTGGGTGCGCGTGATCACGTCGCGCGATGACGAGGCAAGCTCGTTGTCGCGCCCGGAATAGCCGGCCGCCACTGCGAGCTTGGGCAGGAGGTCAGTGCGCGAGAGGTCGAGCTGTCGCTGCGCCACCGCTTCTTCCATCAGCTTGAGCCGATAGTCGAGGTTGTACTTGATGGCCCGCGCCATCGCTTCTTCGAGCGTGATCGCGCCTTGCACCGGCTCTTGCTGCGCCGCCATCGCGTTGCGGTCTGCCTGCACCGCCGCCTGTCGCTCGTCGGCCGTGAGGGCGTGGGGCTGGATGGCGCAGCCGGCCAATCCAGCCGCGATCAAGGTGGCGAGCAGCAACAGCCTGGGTGGACGATGGCGAGCGATCACGATGGGTTTCTCCTTGAGGGCTTCTTGTCGTGGGGCGGTCAGGCGTGCTGCCGCGAGGCGGCGCGCAGGTGGTCGAGCAGGGCATGGCGTTCTGCATGGCGTGCGACCGCACCCTGGCGGTCGAACTGCGCAGCCAGTGCGCTGCGGCCGCCGTTGTCGCCATCAGCGGCCGACACGCGGGCCTTGGGCCGCGGCGCATCTGTCTTCACGTCGATGTCGAGGTGCGAGCTGGCGCGGTTGCCGTGGCTGTCCCGCGCGATGATTTCGATGTGGAGCACCTGGTTCACGCCGGCCGGCGGGAGTCCGGCGAGCGTGCCGCTGACCGGGTCGAACTTCAGCCATGCCGGCAGCGGCTGCCCATTGGACAGCCGCACCTCGATGGTCACGGGCTCGCCGCGGTCGCTGTGGGTGAAGGTCGATGCGGGCAGCCGGATGTCCACGGCCTGGCCGGCGCGAACGCTGAAGTTGCCGATCTCGGGCAGGGCCTGCAGCCCGGGCCTGTCGCTCACGCCGGTATCGATGAACCCCGGATGCAGCCCCGGCGTGCTGACGATCGTCAGGCGGTCGATGCCCAATGCGTCCGGGCCGAGCGGCACGATGTTGTTCGAGAAGCCGGCACTCTGGGTGAGGGGCATCCCTTCGTGGCCGCCGTTGCCCGCGCCCGCGACCAGCGTGATCGTCGGGGTGTCGATCTGGTTGACCGGTGTGCCCGGGTTGAACGTGACGGGCGCCGTCCACGGTGGTGTGTCCGGTGGCGGCGGTGACGCGGGCTGCGGGACGGGTGCCGGCACAGGCGCCGGCGCACTGGGCACCGGCACCAGCACATAGGTGTCCCCGGTGGTGGTGCCGGTCATGGCGTTGCCCACGCCGTCGACGATGCCGCTGCCCGTGCCATTGAGCTGCAGGGCGAGCTGGCCGCTGCCCGCGACATGGCCGACCAGCACGGTGTAGGTGCGCGCATCGGCCTGTGTCACCGAGATCACGTCGCCCTGGGCCCCGCCTTGTTTGGCCAGCGCGAAATCCGACACGTCCACGCCCGTGACGTCTTCGGAGAACACCACCGTGTAGCGAACCGACGCGGTCGATGTGGGCGTGGCGTCCAGCCGGGAGATCGCGGTGGCCACGGGCGCCACCGCGTCAACCACGATGCCGGTGGTGGCGGGCACGCCGCTCAACGCGAGGTCCAGGTTGTTGCCCGCTGCATCGCGCAGCGTGGCGCCGTTGGACTGCAGCGCGCTGACCGCGATGCCGCCGCCGGCGTTGTCGCCGGCCTGCACGGCGTACTGGAAGGTGAGGGTGCCGCTTCCCGAGCCGGACACGTAGTCTGCGTAGACGGTGGCGCCGCCGAAATCGAGTGCAAGGCGTGGCGTGCCGCCGGCGGTGTTCACCGTCAGCGCTTCGCTTGCGTCCACGGTGAAGGTGAAGACGGTGCCGACGGTGTAGATGCCATTGGCCGGCACGCCAACGCTCGTGACGGCTGGGGCATCGCGGTCGATGCTGTAGGCCGGGCCCGCCAGTCCACCTGCGAGGGCATTGCCGGCGGTGTCCACGATGCCGGTGCCGCTGGCGTTCAGGTCCAGCCGCAGGCTGCCGGTACCGGCGAGGGTATTGACGAGGACGGTGTAGGTGTGGGCATCGACCTGCGTCACCGACGCGATCCTGCCGCTGGCCGTGCCGCTCGACACCAACGCGAAGTCGCTTGCATCGACCCCGCTCACGTCTTCCGAGAACGTGGCGGTGTAGCTGACGCTGGCCGCATTCGTCGGGTTCGCATCGACGCGCACGATGGCCGACGGCGTGGGACTCGTGGTGTCCACCAGCACGCCGCTGGTGCTGCCCACGCCGCCGAGGGTGAGGGCGAGGTTGTTGCCTGCCGCGTCGCGCAGCGTCCCGCCGTTGGCCTGCAGGGAACCAATCGCGATGCCGTTGCTGTCGGTGTCGCCCGGCTGCACGACGTACTGGAAGGTCAGCACGCCGCTGCCCGAGCCGGAGGCATAGGTTGCGAAGACCGTGGAGCCGCCGATGTCCAGCGCAAGACGAGGCGTGCCGCCGCCGGTGTTCACGATGACCGGTTCGCTCGTGTTGACGGTGAAGCTCAGCACGTCGCCCGCGTTGTAGTTGCCGCTCGCAGGCACGCCCACGCTGGCCACGCTCGGGTCGATCGCATCCACCCGCACGCCGGTGGTGGCGCCGACGCTGTTGAGCGCGAGGGCGGCGTTGTTGCCCACTGCATCGCGCAGCGTGCCGCCGTTGGTGTCGACGCTGCTGCCGAGGGCGATGCCGTTGCCGTCGAGTTCGCCGCCGGCCACGGTCAGGCGGAAGACGAGCGCGGAGGAGCCGGAGCCCGAGAGGTAGTTCGCATAGACGGTGCCGCCGGTGTCCAGCGTGACGGCGATGCGCGGCGTGCCGCCGGTCGAATCCACCGTCACCGCTTCGCTGAATGTCACGGTGAAGTCGAGGTCTTGCCCGGCCACGTAGGTGGCGTTGGCGGGTACGCCGACGCTCGTGACCACTGGCGCGACGCCGTCGATCACGATGGCGTGCTGGCCGGCGATGGAGTTCGCGCCGCCGGTGGCCGGCAGGGCCAGCGCCGCGTCGAGGCTCGCGACGCTGCGGATCGTGCCGCCGTTGAGCGCCAGCGCGCCGGTTGATTGATAGTCC
The DNA here is from genome assembly GCA_966211955.1 of uncultured Comamonadaceae bacterium. Classification (GTDB taxonomy): domain Bacteria; phylum Pseudomonadota; class Gammaproteobacteria; order Burkholderiales; family Burkholderiaceae_C; genus Albitalea. The sequence goes on from CBIHOF010000002.1 coordinate 402,366, forward strand.
AGGTCGGCGCTGGCGTCGCCCGACTGCACCGTGTAGGAAAAGCTCAACGTGTTGGTGCCTGACCCCGATACATAGACGGCATTGCGATCGACGCTGCCGGTTTCGAGCAGCAAGGTGGGCGTGCCGCCGGTCGTGTCCACGTTGACCACTGCATCGAAGGTGATGGTGGCCGTGATCGTGTCGCCGACCTTGTAGCTGCCGTCGGGCGCGCTCACGTGGACGGTGGAGACGGCGGGGTTGATCGGGTCGACCGTGACGCCCAGGGTGTCGCTGTCGGTCTGCGTACCGCCGCTGCCCGTGCTGCCCTGGTCGCTCGTGGTGATCTGCAGGCTGGCCGCGCCGTTGTAGCCGGCGGTCGGCACGTAGCTCAGGCCGTTCAACGCCGCGTTGACGTTCGCGATCGTTCCAGTGAACGTCATGGTCGCGTCGCCGCTGCCGCTGCCCACCGTGAAGCTGAGCCCGGTCGTGCCGGACAGCGTCATCAGGCCATGCGTTGCCGTGAGCGTCACCTGCATCGCGGCCGATCCGGCGTCCACGTCGCCGACGGAGATGAGGTTGCCGTTGCCACTGTTGAACACCAGCGTCGAATCCTGCGAGACGTGCTGCGCCGGCGGCACGCCATTGACCGGCGCGTCGTTGACGGCGTTCACCGCCAGCGTGAGGGTCGTCGATGCGGCCTCGCTGCTGGCGGTGCCGGAGCCGCCCGGGTCGACGCCCGTGTTGCCGCCGTCGTCGATGGCGACGCTCAAGGTCACGTTGCTCGATGCATCGCTGGCCGTGGTGAAGCTGACCTGGCTCGCCGCGATGAAGGCATTGATGTTGGCGATGCTGCCGCTGAGCGTCATCGAGCCGGTGCCCGAGCCGCTCACCGTCACGCCGGAGCCACTCGTGGCCGCCAGCGTGCCGCTGCCCACGCCCAGGCTGACGGTCTCGCTGCCGCCGTTCGCGTCCGCGTCGGCGAAGCTGATGCCGGTGAGCGCGCCGCTCACGTCTTCAGTGATGCTGATGGAGCCCGGCGCGGTGATGCCCGGGGCATCGTTCACCGACACGACGGCGACGGTGGCCGCCACCGACAAGGACGTGGTATCCACGCCGCCGCTGCTGGTGCCGCCGTTGTCCTGGATGCTCGTCAGCGCGATGACGCGGCTGGTGGTGCCCGGCAACTCGCTGGTGTCGCGATAACTGAGTCCATCCACCAAGGTGGTGGCCGCGGCGGCGCTGATGCCGGCAAGGTTGCCGATGGTCACGGTCGCCGTGCTCCCCGTGACGGAGACCGACACCGACATGCCGTTCGTGGCAGACGTTCCTGAGCTGCCGTTGGCCAGGGCGAAGTCGGTGCCGTCGATGCGCAGGATTTCGCCGCTGCCGTCGGCAACGTTGCTCACCGTGAGCGTCAGCTGGGTGATGGTCTGGCCGGACTCGACGGTGCTGATGGAAACGCCGCTGAATAGGTCCACCGCGGAGCCATTCTCCGTGTAGGTCGGCGTTCCGCCGGTGGCGCTGAGGGTGGGCGCATCGTTGACGCCGGCCAGAAGCGCGGTCGTGCTCGCGGTGCTGCTGATGCCGCCGTCGCCATCGCTCACGGTGAAGGCGATGGTGCGGCTGCCGGTGTTGGGTTCCGTGGTGTTGCTGTTGCGGTAGGTGATGGCGTTGACCAGGGTCGTGGCGCGTGCCGCCGTCGAACTCGCGTTGAAGTCGACCACGAGGTTCGCGCCGCCGGTGCCGTCGCTGCTGATGGTGCCGATGTCCACGCCGCCCACCGACACGTGGCTGCCCACGGTCACGCCGGCGCTGAGCGACACCGTGCCGCTGGTGTCGATGCCGAGGACGTCTTCGCTGCCAACGCCGCCGCCTGAGATGGCGACGGTGAGTGCGCCGCCGCTGAAGTCGGCTGAATCGGCGTCGCTCACCGTGGCGGCCGTGCCGCTGTCGAGTTTTACTGCCGCGCCACCTTCGGTGTAGGTGACGCTGTCGCCATTGAGGTTGCCGAGCGTCGGCGCCGCGTTGGGCACGTTGGCCACGGTGATGCCGTTGCCGGTGAGGTCGGCCACCACCACGGCGGCTGCAGCACCGGCGGCCCAGTCCTCGGCCGCCGCGATGTTGTAGGTGACGCTGCCGAGCGAACTCGTCCCGGGCTTGTCCAGCCGCGATGCCACCGCCGCGAAGTCGGTCCCGTTCAAGGTCACGGTGAACGAGGTGCCGCTCGTGATTTCCACGCTGCTGCTGGTGAGCGTGTAGGCCGTCGAATCGCCCGACAGGCTGAGCTTGGACACGTCGATGTCGTTCGCCGCGCCCGCGAGCTTCAGGAAGCCGGTGCCTGTCACCACCAGCACGCCGGTGGTGGCGTCGTAGGTGGCGCTCGTGATGGTGGGCACCGCCACGTTGCTCGCGGTGACGCCGTTGCCGGTGAGGTCTGCCACGACGACCGCGGACGCCGCACCCGCGGCCCAGTCTTCCGCCGCGGCGAGGTTGTAGGTGGTCGCGCCGGTGGAGCTCGTGCCGTTCTTGTTGACGATCTGGTTGATCGCCGCCTGGTCGGTTGCGCTCAGCGTCAGCGTGAAGCTCGTGCCCGAGGTGATTTCGACGTTGGCGGTGTCGGTGAGCGTGTAGGTGCTGCCGCCTTCGCCGGTGAAGGTGAACTTGTTGGCGACGATGTCGTTGGTGGCGCCGGCAAGTGACAGGAAGCCGGTGCCGGTGACGACCAGCGCACCGGCGTTCGCGTCGTAGGTGGCGCTCGTGATGGCCGGCACCGCCACGTTGCTGGTGGTGATGCCATTGCCGCTCAGGTCTGCGACCACCACCGCGGCATCAGCGCCGGCGGCCCAGTCTTCGGCCGCTGCGAGGTTGTAGGTGGTGCCGCTGGTGGAGCTCGTGCCGTTCTTGTTCAGGATCTGGTTGATCGCGGCCTTGTCCGTGGCGCTCAGCGTGAGCGTGAAGGCCGTGCCGGAGGTGATCTCGACGTTGGACGTGTCGGTCAGCGTGTAGGTGGTTCCGCCTTCGCCGGTGAGGGTGAACTTGTTGGCGACGATGTCGTTGGTGGAGCCTGAAGCACTCAGGAAGCCCGTGCCGGTGACGACCAGTGCGCCAGTACTCTCGTTGTAGGTCGCGCTCGTGATCGTGGGCGCCGCCACGTTGCTGGCGGTGACGCCGTTGCCGGTGCTGTCCGCCACCACGACCGCCGCATCGGCGCCGGCGGCCCAGTCTTCTGCCGCGGCGAGGTTGTAGGTGGTGCCCCCGGTCGAGCTCGTGCCGTTCTTGTTGACGATCTGGTTGATCGCCGCCTTGTCCGTCGCGCTCAAGGTCAGGGTGAAGCTGGTGCCCGAGGTGATCTCGACGTTGGCCGTGTCGGTCAGCGTGTAAGTGGATCCGCCCTCGCCGGTCAAGGTGAACTTGTTGGCGACGATGTCGTTGGTGGCGCCTGCAGCACTCAGGAGGCCCGTGCCCGTGACGACGAGTGCGCCAGTGCTCTCGTCGTAGGTCGCGCTCGTGATCGTGGGTACTGCCACGTTGCTGGCGGTGACGCCGTTGCCCGTGAGATCGGCGACGACCACTGCTGCATCCGCGCCCGCCGCCCAGTCTTCAGATCCGGCGAGGTTGTAGGTGGTGCCGCCGGTGGAGCTCGTGCCGTTCTTGTTGATGATCTGGTTGATCGCGGCCTTGTCCGTCGCGCTCAGGCTCAGCGTGAAGCTCGTGCCCGATGTGATCTCGACGTTGGCGGTGTCGGTCAGCGTGTAGGTGGATCCGCCCTCGCCGGTCAAGGTGAACTTGTTGGCGACGATGTCGTTGGTGGCGCCGCTCAGTGACAGGAAGCCGGTGCCGGTCACCACCAGCACGCCGGTGCTTTCGTTGTAGGTGGCGCTCGTGATCGCAGGCACCGCCACGTTGCTCGCGGTGAGGCCGTTGCCGGTGGTGTCCGCCACGACCACCGCGGCATCGGCCCCCGCCGACCAGTCTTCCGCCGCCGCGAGGTTGTAGGTGGTGCCGCTGGTGGAGCTCGTGCCGTTCTTGTTGACGATGAGATTGATCGCGGCCTTGTCCGTTGCGCTCAGCGTCAGCGTGAAGCTCGTGCCGGAGGTGATCTCGACGTTGCTGGTGTCGGTGAGGGTGTAGGTGCCGCCGCCTTCGCCGGTGAAGGTGAACTTGTTGGCGACGATGTCGTTCGTGGCGCCGCTGAGCGACGAGAAACCGGTGCCGCTGACGACCAGTGCGCCGGTGCTCGCGTTGTAGGTGGCGCTCGTGATGGCCGGTACCGCGACATTGCTTGCCGTGACGCCGTTGCCCGTCGTGTCGGCGACCACCACGGCGGACGCGGCGCCGGCCGCCCAGTCTTCCGCCGCGGCGAGGTTGTAGGTGGTGCCGCTGGTGGAGCCCGTGCCGTTCTTGTTCAGGATCTGGTTGATCGCGGCCTTGTCGGTGGCACTCAGCGTGAGCGTGAAGGCCGTGCCGGAAGTGATGTCGACGTTGGCCGTGTCGGTCAGCGTGTAGGTGGATCCGCCCTCGCCGGTGAGGGTGAACTTGTTGGCGACGATGTCGTTGGTGGCGCCCGAAGCACTCAGGAAGCCCGTGCCCGTGACAACCAGCGCGCCGGTGCTCTCGTCGTAGGTCGCGCTCGTGATGGCAGGCACCGCCACGTTGCTTGCGGTGACGCCGTTGCCCGTCAGGTCGGCGATCGTCGATGAAGGCGTGACGCCGGTGTCCCAGTCTTCGGCAGCGGCGAGGTTGTAGGTGGTGCCGTTCGTGGCGCTCGCGCCGTTCTTGTTGATGATGAGGTTGACGGCTGCCTTGTCGGTGCTGCTCAAGGTCACCGTGAAGCCGGTCGACGAACTGATCTCCACGTCGGCCGAGTCGGTCAGCGTGTAGGTGGATCCGCCTTCCCCCGTGAAGGTGAGCTTGGAGACATCGATGTCGTTCGCCGCGCCGCCGGCGGCCACGAAGCCGGTGCCGGTGACCACCAGGCTGCCGGTGCTGGCGTCGTAGGTGGCGCTCGTGATCGCGGCGAGGTTGGTGTCGGTGGTGCCGCCGCCGGTGGTGGAGATCTTCGCGGTGGCCGTTCCGTTGGCGCCGTTGGCGCTGCCGCCCTTGGTGGCAATGCCGCCGAGTCCTGCGCCGCCTGCATTGGTGGTGCCGAAGGTGGCGTAGGTGCCTGAATCCATCTGCACCGTGCCGCCGTTGTTCCAGATGGCGCCGGTGCCGGACCCGCCCGCGCCGCCGTTGCCCCCCCCGCCACCCGGAGCGGACCCGCCGCCCCCGCCGCCGGCAGCGCCGATGTTGTTGGTGATCGTGCTCGCCGTGATGACGATCGTGCCGGTGTTGTAGATGCCGCCCACGGCATTGCCGCCACGGCCGCCCCCAAAGGTGTAGCCGGCCCCACCGCCCCCGCCACCGATTCCGATCGAGCCATTGTTGGCCGTGCCGCCGTTGCCGCCATTCGTATAGCCGCCGCCGTAGGTGGAACCCGCTCCGCCAGTGGTCGTGCCGCCTGCGCCGCCCATGCCGGTGTACCCGGCGCCTCTGCCTCCGGCGCCTGCGGATCCTGCCTGGCCGCCCGAGCCATAGTTGGCTCCCCCCGTGCCGCCGGACGCGGAGCCGAATCCACCACCGCCGCCGCCCGCACCACCACCGCCGCCCGCGCCGCCACCACCCCCGCCGCCGCCTGCCGCCTTGTTGGCGGTGATGGTGCTGTGGGTGATGGTCAGGGTCCCGGCGTTGTTGATGCCCGCGCCCAGCGAATCGCCGCCGGCAGAACCTGTGCCGGTGCCGGGCGTGTCGCCGCCGGTCCCGGTCAGGAACCCGTTGGTGATCGTGAGCCCGTCCAGCGTCACCGTGCCCGACGTGATGCTGATGACCCGGCTGGTGTGGTTGGCGTTGATCGTGACATCCGCCGTCCCGTTGTTGTCCAGGTCGCCGTCGATGGTCAGGTTCTTGTTGATCGTCAGCTGGCCGCTGCTGAGCGTCACCGTCATGCCGGCGTTGAAGGTGATCGTGTCGCCACTGATCGCAGCGGCGATCGTGTTGCGCAGCGTGCCGACTCCGGAGTCACCGTTGTTCGTGACGGTCAAGAGCGCCAGGTCGTGGTCGTAGGCGGCTTCCGATGTCGCCGCGAGCACCGATGTCGACTCGATGTGGCCGACGCTGATTTCCAGGGCCCAGTCGGTGTGGACGCCAGTGCGGTTGCTCGACGCTGCGACGTCCCGCCCGGTGATGTCGGCAAGCGAAGCGACGAAGGCCATGCCCTGGTCGCCCGCGGCGGTGTTGCAGGCATAGATGAGGATGTCGCCACCGCTTCGCATGTCCCGGCCGATGGCGGCGAGGTCGCTCGCGTGGCCGGCCATCGTGTCGGCCGACAGGTAGGTGTTGCCCAGCCACAGGTCGCCGGTGTTCCCATGCGCAATGATCTGCACCGACGCGGCGCCCTGGTGCTGCGCGAGGTAGTCGGCCATCTGCTTCAGGCCATCGTGTCCTTGCTGCAGAACGACGACGTCGGCGTTGGCCGCGACGTTTGCCAGCAAGGCCGGGGCCTCCTGCACGCGGGCGTCGACGAACACCACGGTGCGGGCGCTTGCGGCCGCGGCATCACTGTCTGCCGTTGGCGCTGTTGCTGCGGCCGGCATGGGGCTCTGGGCGAAGCTCGACTTGTCCACCACCGCGGCTTCGTGCGCCGGCTCCGCCTGCGCTGCGTGCAGCGCCGTGGCGAGCGCGGCACCGTCGAACATGATGCGTGGCTCCAGCGCCATGATGCGCACGGCAGAAGGCCGCGGGCCCTCCCGAGTGGCCGGCTGCGGTTCGCTCTCGCGAATCGCAGCAAAGGCTTGGAGGATGTGGTTCCAGACTGTGTTGCGACTGCGATTCATGGCGGCCCTCAGGTCTTGGCGGCGGTGATGACGTTGGCGCTGCTGTTGGCGATGTCCTGCCAGAACGACATGCCCTGGTACTGGGCGAAGAGGTCGGGCGGCAAGATGGTCCGGCGCGGTTCCAGCGACACGCGCGGCCGCACCTTGTGCAGGCCCGACAGGCCAAGCGCCGTGTCGAACTCCGGTGCATCGAACTCGATCCGGTCGAAGTCGTGGCCGTCGTACCAGGGTTCGTCGATGAACTGGTAGACCAGCGGCAGGACTTTCGCGGGTGCCTTGGCGAGCAGCTCGTAGTCGACGATCAGCAGCGAACCGGCGTGCTCGCCATAGAAGGCTTCCTTGAGCGCGCTCCAGGCGAAACCCACCAACCGGTTGCGCTGGCCGAGCGTGTCCACGCGGCTGTACACCGTGTTGCGCTCGATCGTGTCGCTGAACAGTCGGGTGTTCTCGAAAGGATTGGCGCGGTAGAGCCGCTCGATGCTGTCCATCACCCAGGCCACGTTGCGCACGCAGGCGATGACCCGGGCCTGCGGAAAGAGGTCCAGGATCGCGGGCAGCTTGGCCGACCAGAGGCGGTTGGTGTCGAAGATGACCGAGTCGTCGGGCTTGTCGGCGTAGTAGTTGTGGAACAGGCCGCGCAGCAGCCTGCGGCGCTGGTCCTGCGTCACGAGCGGGCCGAACTCCGAGCCGGCGGCGACCTGGTCGAGCATGCCGGTGAAGAACGACGCAATGGGACTCGAGATGCCGGCATGAAAGTGCGGGTTCTGCCGCAAGATGGCAGACAGCAGCGTCGAGCCTGAGCGTGGGAGTCCGGAAAGAAAATGGAATCGCTTTGTTGTGCTTGTCATGCGGCGGCGAGTCGTCCCTGAGAGCATTCTTGTGCGCGCAACTTCTGCGGACAAGCTGACACTTCTTTCAGGATACTCACGGACCATGCCGAACAACGATTCCCTGAAAGCCTTTGCTGGCGATGTGGCATTGCGCGGCTCGCATGACGCCCACCGTCCCGCGACCGTCTGGCTCACAGGGCTCAGTGGCGCGGGCAAGTCGACGCTCGCTGCTGCGCTCGAGCGGGCGCTCGCGCAATCGGGACATCCCTGCTTGTTGCTGGACGGGGACAAGGTGCGCCATGGCTTGAACCGCGACCTGGGTTTCTCGGACGCTGACCGCGTGGAGAACATGCGCCGCGTGGCGCACATCGCTCGGCTCGCGAACGACTCAGGGCTGGTCGCGCTGGTCGCGCTCATCTCCCCGCTGGAAGAAGGGCGCCGCCTGGCGAGAAGCATCGTCGGTGACGAACGCTTCGTCGAGGTCTACCTGTCCACCTCGATCGAGGTGTGCGCCCGGCGGGACCCGAAGGGCTTGTACGCGCGTGCGCGTGCCGGTCTGCTCGGTGAGTTCACCGGCGTGACGTCAGCCTATGAGGTGCCGGCGCATCCGCAAGTGATGGTCGATGCCGAGCGAGACAGCGTCGATGAAGGCGCTGCCCGCGTGCTCGCGCACTTGCGCGAGCACCACTTCGAGGCTCGCTGAACCGCAGGCCCGCGGCGCACGCGGGCTGTGGTTCGGCGTGGCTCAGAAGTGGATGCCACGCATCATCTGCTGCATCGCGATCGCCTCCGGCGACAGCACCGGCTTGGCGTTCTTGTCACCCTTGGCGGCCGCGCTGTCGGGGAACATGCGGAAGCTGGTGTTCATCACGATCTGCGCCACGCGCGGCATCAGCGCGTGCAGCACCTCGCCGGAGATGCCCAGGCGGGTGGCGATGCGCACCGGCTTTTCCACGCAGGCGTTGGCGATCATGTCGGCCGCTTCTTCGGGGGCCAGCGTGGGCACGTTGTTGTAGATCTTGGTGGGCGCGATCATCGGCGTGCGCACCAACGGCATGTTGATCGTCGTGAACGTGATGCCCTGGTCGGCGTATTCGCTCGATGCGCAACGCGTCCACGCATCCAGCGCCGCCTTGGACGCGACGTAGGCCGAGAAGCGCGGCGCGTTGGTCAGCACGCCGATGGAGCTGATGTTGACGATGTGGCCCTTCTTCTTGGCCACCATGCCCGGCAGCAGGCCCATGGTCACGCGCAGGCAGCCGAAGTAGTTCAGCTGCATCGTGCGTTCGAAGTCGTGGAAGCGGTCGTAGCTGGCTTCGATCGCGCGGCGGATCGAGCGGCCGGCGTTGTTGATGAGGAAGTCCACGCCGCCATAGGTTTCGGTGAGCCAATCCACCAGGCCCTTGCAGCTTGCTTCGTCGGCGATGTCTGACGAGTAGGTCACGACCGTCGCATCCTTGCCGGCGGCCGCGAGGATTTCCTTCTTCGCTTCCGCAAGCTTCGCTTCATCCCGCGCGCAGATCACGGTGATCGCGCCGGCTTCGGCGAACTTCACCGCGGCCGCGAGGCCGATGCCCGACGAGCCGCCCGTCACCAGCACCACCTTGCCTTGCACCGCGCCGCGCAGCGAACGGTCGATGAAGAGCGCCGGGTCGAGGTGGCGCTCCCAGTAGTCCCAGATCACCCAGGCGTAGTCCTTGAGATTGGGGCACTCGATGCCCGAGCCCTTCAAGGCGGCCTGCGTGTCGCGGCAGTCGAAGCGGGTGGGGTAGTTGATGAAGGTGAAGATGTCCTCCGGCAGGCCGAGGTCCTTCATCACGGCGCTGCGCACGCGGCGCACCGGCGCCAGCGCCATCAGGCCCTTCTTCACGCTCTTGGGCACGAAGCCCAGCAGCGCCGCGTTGATGAAGAGGTTCATCTTCGGTGCGTGTGCCGCCTTGCTGAAGATGTCCAGCACATCACCCACGCGGTAGCCCTGCGGGTCCACGAGGTGGTAGCACTTCTTGTTGATGTCGGCCTTCTGGTGGCTCAGGAAGTCAAGCGCCGCCACCACGAAATCCACCGGCACGATGTTCACGCGGCCGCCTTCCAGGCCCACGCTCGGCATCCATGGCGGCAGGATCTGCCGCATGCGCTGGATGAGCTTGAAGAAGTAATACGGCCCGTCGATCTTGTCCATCTCGCCGGTCTTGGAGTCGCCGGCCACCATGGCGGGGCGGTAGACCGTCCAGGGCACCTTGGACTCCTTGCGCACGATCTTCTCGCTCTCGTGCTTGGTCATGAAGTAGGGGTGGTCCAGGCCTTCGGCCTCCTCGAACATGTCCTCGCGGAACACGCCTTCGTACAGGCCCGCCGCGGCAATGCTGCTCACGTGGTGCAGGTGGCCGGCATCGATCGCCTTCGCGAACTCGACGACGTTGCGCGTGCCCTCGATGTTCACCTGCACCTGCGACTCTTCATCGGCGGCGAGGTCGTAGACGGCCGCGAGGTGGTAGACGTGGTCGATCTGCCCCTTGAGCTTCTTGATGTCGTCGGCCGCCACGCCCAGCTTCTTGGTCGTGAGGTCGCCGAACACGGGGCAGGCGCGCTGCGGGGTCACGCCCCAGTAGGCGAGCAGGTCGGCGACCTTGCCTTCGCTTTCCGGCCGAAGCAGGAAGTACACCGTCGAGCCGCGTCGCGCAAGCAAAGTCTTGACGAGTCGTTTGCCGATGAAGCCGGTGGCTCCGGTGACGAAATACTGCATGCTTTCTCCTCCTTGTTGGCGCGTGGGCCGTGTGCTGGCAAATGCCGTGGATTCTTGCCCGAAGCCTCGGGCCGACGAGTTCGTCGTTTACCCGAAGCGCAGGTGGGGCGGGAGATTAGCGCAGGCGAGTGCTGCGTGGCACGCAAGTGGTTCACATGCTGCACCCCATAGAGCCGACTCACTAGAGAATCCCGATGTTTGCGCCTGGGCACACGCCTATAGTCGCGCCACGGCGCCGGAGCACAGGGCGCTTCGACTCGCAGCGATATTCACAGAGGAACCGACACCATGGTCAAGAAGCTCAAGCAAATGGCGGACAAGAAGGCCGCGTCACCCGCCAGCCTGTTCGACGGCGCGCTGGCCGGCACCGTCAAGGAGTCCGCCCAGCAGATCTGGCTCGCGGGCCTGGGCGCCTTCTCCAAGGCGCAGGAAGAGGGCGGCAAGGTCTTCGAAGCCCTTGTGAAGGAAGGCACCTCGCTGCAGCGCAAGACCCAGGCCGTCGCCGAGGAAAAGATCGGCGAAGTGACCAGCAAGATGAGCAACATGGCCGGCGACGTCAGTGCCCGGGCCGGCCAGCAGTGGGACAAGCTCGAGTCCATCTTCGAAGAGCGCACCTCCAAGGCGCTGAACAAGCTGGGCGTGCCTTCGTCGAAAGACGTGGAAGCGCTGATCGCACGCATCGACGAGCTGAGCGCGCAGGTCGCCAAGCTGTCGAAGGCGGCTGCGGCTTCCACCGGCGACAAGCCGGCGGCCGCCAAGAAGGCTGCGGCCAAGCCGGCTGCAAAGGCAGCGGCCGCGGTCAACGGTGCCGCCAAGCCGGCCACCAAGCGGGCCTCGGCGCGCAAGTCGGCCTGATTCGGATGGCAGTTGTCGTGATTTGGCAATGAACAAAGGGGCGCTTCGGCGCCCCTTGTTTTGTTCCCTCTCCCCCTGGGAGAGGGCTAGGGTGAGGGCGTGGGCCTATGCAATTCAAGGCCTCGTCAACTCCACCGCCGTCGCCCTCACCCCAACCCTCTCCCAGGGGGAGAGGGAGCAGTAGCAACCCGGCTGGATCTCCACGTCATGCCCCGCTCCCCGAAAAACACCTCGAGAAAGAAGCCTCGCATCGCCCTCGCACTGGCCGGCGGCGGCCCGCTGGGTGCGATCTACGAGATCGGTGCGCTGTGCGCCCTGGACGAGTCGCTGGACGGACTGTCGTTCAACAATCTTGACGCCTATGTCGGCGTGTCCGCCGGCGGCTTCATCGCCGCGGGCCTGGCCAACGGCCTGAGCCCGCGCGACATCTGCGCTTCCTTCATCGAGAACGTCGGCGCGGCGCACGACATCTTCAAGCCCTCGGTGCTGATCCGTCCGGCCTGGGGCGAGATCGCCAAGCGGCTCGCGTCGCTGCCGGTGCTGACCATGCAGGCCTCCTACCGCTATCTCTTCACCCGCCGCTCGCTGTCCTCCGCCTTCGAGCGCCTGGGCCGCGCGCTGCCGGCGGGCTTCTTCTCGAACGCGGCGATCGACGTGCAACTGCGCCGCCAGTTCTCGGCGCCCGGGCGCACCAACGACTTCCGCGAGCTCCAGCGCAAGCTCGTGCTGGTGGCCACCGACCTGGACAGCGGCGACCCCGCCCCCTTCGGCCAGCCCGGCTTCGACCACGTGCCCATCTCCAAGGCGGTGCAGGCCAGCGCCGCGCTGCCGGGGCTCTTCCCACCAGTGGAGATCGACGGCCGCTACTACGTCGACGGCGCGCTGAAGAAGACGCTGCACGCCTCGGTGCTGCTGGAAGAAGACGTCGACCTGCTGCTGTGCCTGAACCCCCTCGTGCCCTTCAACTCGACCGAGGCGCCGCAGCACCGCGTACTCTCGAATGGCGAGGAGCGCATCCCCAAGCTTGTGGACGGCGGGCTGCCTGTGGTGCTTTCGCAAACCTTCCGCACCATGATCCATTCGCGGCTGGAGCTGGGCATGAAGGCCTATGAGCGCAATCATCCGGACACCACCATCGTGCTCTTCGAGCCCGACCAGCGCGACCCTGAGATGTTCCTAGCCAACACCTTCAGTTACTCACAACGCAGGGCGTTGGCCGAGCACGCCTACCAGCAGACGCGGCAGATGCTGCGCTCGCGGCGCAGCGTGCTGTCGGCGAAGCTCGCACCCCATGGCGTGCGCATCGACGACGTGGTTCTGGACGACCACCAACGCACGCTCGTCAACAAGCGCGCTCCTCGCACACGCGCGGCCTGGGCGCTCAAGCGGCTGGAAGGCGTGCTCAATGATCTGGATCACGCGCTCCTGCGATGAATTGTTGGCAGGTGTCGCGTGTTTGATGGCCCGGAAGATGCATCACGCGATACATTTGCCGCCAACGTTGTTGTGATGGGAATGGGCGTGTCCGCATCGATCCGATTTGGCCACTGCGAACTGCAGCCGCACGAGCGGCGGCTGCTGATTCACGGCGAGCCGGCCGTCCTCGGCGCGCGCGCCTTCGACGTCCTCCTGGCCCTGGTGCAGCGCGCAGGCGAACTCGTCGGCAAGAACGAACTCATGGACCTCGTCTGGCCCGACGTCGTCGTCGAGGAAAACAACCTCCAGGTGCAGATCTCCACGCTGCGCAAGCTGCTCGGTCCCGAGGCGATCGCCACCATTGCGGGGCGTGGATACCGTTTCACGGTGCGCATCGAGCAGCAGGCGTCGCCCACCGTCGAGTCCGCCGGCACGCGGCCATCCATTGCCGTGCTGCCCTTCGCCAACCTGAGCGGCGACGACGAGCAGGAGTATTTCGCCGACGGCCTCGCCGAGGACATCATCGCGAGCCTCGCGCGATCCAGCTGGCTCTTCGTCATCGCGCGCAATTCATCCTTTACCTACCGCCAGAGCAACATGTCCTTCGGCGCGATCTGCCGCGAGTTGGGCGTGCGCTACCTGGTGGCGGGCAGCGTCCGCCGCGCGGGCGACAAGCTTCGCGTGTCCGCCGAACTGGTCGACGGCGCGCGCGGCGAGACCGCCTGGGCCGACCGATTCGACCGTTCGCTGCACGACCTCTTCGCGGTGCAGGACGAGATCTCGTCCACCATTGCCGGCACCATCGAACCCGTGTTCCTGCGGCGCGAAGAGACGCGCGCCGTGAACCACGAGCCGCACGAGACGCGCGACATCCAGCATTGGGACCTGCTGATGCGGGCGCGCTGGAATTTCTGGCGCTCCACCGCGCCCAACAACATGGAAGCGCGGCGCCTGCTCGAGCAGGCGTTGAAGATCAAGCCCAACGATTCGGCGAGCCTCGCGCTGCTGTCGTTCACCTACATGTCGGACGCCTGGCGTGGCCGGGCCGAAGACCCCGAGAAGCTGATCCGCGAAGCCAACCGCCTCGCGATGGAGTCGGTGCGCAACGACGACCACGACGCCCACGCCCACTTCACGCTGGGCACGGCCTTGTCGTGCATCTACCGGCTGGACGCGGCGATGGCCGAGCAGCGTCGTGCGCTCGACCTGTACCCCAACTTCGCGGCCGCCGCCGGCGAACTCGGGCGGCTGCTGGCTTTCTCCGGCCGCTACGAGGAGGCGATGGAACAGCTCGATCGCGCCGTCCAGTGCAGCCCGAGCGATCCGCACCTGAGCCTGTGGCTGCGCTCGAAGGCGCTGGCCTGCTTCGTCGTCGGACGCGATCACGACGCGGTGAAGTACGCGATGGAAGCGGTGTCCAAGCGGCCCGACTGGTTCTTCAACTATTACCTCCTCGCGGCCTGCCAGGCTGCGGCCGGCAACATCGAACGCGCCCGCGAGGCGCTCGAAGAAGGCCGCCGCACGATGCCCGTCTACAACATGCTCACGCTGAAGGTGGGCCATCCGTTCGCCGACGCCGCGCACCTCGACCGCTTCGTGACGGCGTTGCGGCTCGTCGGCTGGGAAGGTTGATGCCGGCCTGCGTGCCGCATCGCCCACCCGCTCGTGCGGGGCGCCCCCCGCCCTGAAGCGCCTGTCACGCGCTGACCCGAACAAGAAAACGCCCGCCCGAGCGCATCGGGTCCTTCAACGAACCTTCCAAGGGGGAAGAACAATGGGACAAGCGACCTCACCGCAGAAAGTTGCGATTCTGGGAGGCGGCATCGCCGCATTGGGCACGGCCTTCGAGCTCACGAGCCAGCCCGGCTGGCAGGACAAGTTCGACATCACCCTGTACCAGCTCGGCTGGCGGCTGGGCGGCAAGTGCGCCACCGGGCGCGGGCCCAACGACCGCATCCAGGAGCACGGCATCCACGGCTTCCTCGGCTGCTACTACAACGCCTTGCCGATGATGCGCGAGGTGTACGAGGCGCTCGGCCGCGCGCCGGGCCAGCCCCTGGCCACCTTCGAGGAAGCCTTCAAGCCCGAGAGCTTCGTGCTGATGTGGGAGTTCATCGACAACAACTGGAGGCAGTGGCCCTTCACCGCGCCCACCAACGACCTGCTGCCGTCCGACCCTTCCTCGCTCGGCAAGGTGGAAGACTGGGTGCAGGCGCTGATCCGCTTCGTGCACCAGATCTTCGATGACAACATCCACAAGATCACCGGCAACAACCCGATCGCGACCGGTGTGGGCCGCGAGTTCATGCGCCTCCTGGACAAGGCGATCAAGGGCGCCTTCGAGCTGGGCGTGGGCCTGATCGAGTTGCTGGACGACGCGTGGGAGTGGCTGTCCAAGCACCTGGGCGACAGCTTCACCGACAACGACGACCTGCGCCGCATCTACATCGTGAGCAACTTCATGCTTGCGATCGTCAAGGGCACGATCAAGGACGACATCGCCAACAAGGGCTTCGACTCCATCGACGACATGAACTTCGCCGATTGGCTCGCCAAGCACGGTGCGACGAACATGACGGTGTCGTCCGCGTTGGCACTGAACACCACCAACCTCTCTTACCAGTACCCCAACGGCGACACCACGCGCACCGCGAACATGGCAGCGGGCGCCTACTTGCACTGGACCCTGCGCAGCTTCGCCTACATGGGCGCCTTCGCCTGGACGTTCGAGGCGGGGACCGGCGAGACCATCATCGCGCCGATGTATGAAGTGCTGAAGAAGCGGGGGGTGAAGTTCGAGTTCTTCCATAAGGTGGAAGCGCTGCACCTGAGCGCCGACAAGAAGGCAATCGCCTCGGTGGACATCGGCGTGCAGGCCACGCTGAAGACGCCGTCGGCCGGGTACCAGCCGCTCATCGAGGTCAAGGGCCTGCCCGCCTGGCCGGCCGACCCGCTTTACGACCAGTTGGTGGAAGGCGATGCGCTGAAGGCGCAACTGATCGACCTGGAGTCGTACTGGACGGCCTGGAAGCCGGTGGCACAGCGCACGCTGGTGGCCGGCACCGATTACGACAAGATCGTGTTCGCCATCTCCATCGGCGCGGTGCCCTACCTGTGCCGGGAACTGCTGGACCAGAGCCAGGCGTGGCGCGACATGACGGCCAACGTCACCACCGCCATGACGCAGACCATGCAGCTTTGGTTCAACCGCAGCACCACCGAAATGGGCTGGGACTACGAGTTCAAGAACGAGCACGACACCTGCATCGGCGCAACCTACGTCGATCCGCTGGACGGGCAGGTGGACTTCACCCATCTTCTGAAGTGGGAGTCGTGGCCGCAGTCCAACATGCCGAAGTCGCTGTGGTACTTCTCGGGCCTGATGCCCGACTACGACACGCCGCCGCCCTTCACCGACACCGACTATCCGCGCCGCCAGTACGAGCGCGTGAAGTACCAATGCATCCAGTACCTGCAAGCCAGCATCGGCCCGCTGCTGCCACTTGCCACCAGCAACAAGGTCAGTCCGCCGGGGGACCCGATCGGCATGGATTTCAGCCTGCTGAAGGGCCATGACGAATCCACGATGGGTCTGGGCGTGAGGCGCTTCGACCAGCAGTTCTGGCGCGCCAACATCGACCCGACCGAGCGCTATGTGCTGTCGCCGCCGGGAAGCACCAAGTACCGCCTGAAGGCGTGGGGATCGGGATTCGACAACCTCGTGCTCGCGGGCGACTGGATCTACACGGGCCTGAACGTGGGCAGCGTGGAAGGCACCGTGATGGGCGCACGGCTCGCGTCCTTCGCGCTGAGCGGGGCGCCTGAGCTCGCGAAGATCGTCGGGTATCCGACCCACTGAACGACGCGCCGAAAGACGCCGCCACCAAAACGCAAGCGGGGGCACGTTCGCACGTGCCCCCGCTTGCGTTGGAGGTCGATCAGGCGAGGATCATGGTCACCTCACAGCAGGGCGATCCAGCCGGCCACCGTGCAGGTGACGGCGCCGCAGATGATCATGAGCGACAGGTGGAAGCGTTCATTGCGCAGGCGATCGGCGATGCGCTGCGGCGTGGTGTGGCGCTCGAGTTGCGCGAGCCGCGAGAAGCTGACCCCCGCCGATTCCCAGCCGAGCGTCTGGTCGTCGTAGTCCATCACCTCCCGCTTGGGCGTGGCGGATTCGGTGTCGTTCAAGGGCATCGGGTTCGACGGGCGCCAGGCGGCGGGCACCGGCACGTCGGACGCCGGCTGGTGGTAGACCATCACGTCGGTTTGCGTCGGCTCGTCGCGAAACGCGGCCTGCTGAGCGAGCATCGCGACATGCACCGACATCGGGCTGGCGGCCCCGCGCATGGCGGCAGAGTTGGACATCCGGAAAGTGGTGGCGATCATGGCGACTCCTCGAACGACGTGATTTGATGGCGTGCAACCAATGTCGTGCTTGCCGTCTATGAAGTCCTGATGCGCCGCTGAAAACTCCTGAAGTGTCGCGTTACACACGAAGCCAGTCTGCCGGGACGAAGTACAGCCCGGCCGCCGTCATCGTCACGTAACGGGCGAACTTGCCGATGGCCATGTACATGACGCAAGGCCAGAAGGGCAGCTTGAGCCAGCCGGCAACGGCGCACAAGGGGTCGCCAACGCCCGGCAGCCAGGACAGCAGGCAGGCGCGAGCGCCGAATCGCTCGAGCCAGCGCAGGGCGCGAGGATGCGCTGCCTTGCCGTCGTGCGTGACGCGCTCGTAGGCCCGCTCGGCGCCATAGCCCATCCACCAGGTGACTGCGCCGCCCAGCGTGTTGCCGGTGGTGGCGACGACGACTGCCGGCCAGAAGAGCGCTTTGTTCAGCATCACCAACCCGAGCACCGCCGGCTCGGAGCCCAGAGGCAGCAAGGTGGCCGACACGAACGAGACGACGAAGATGGTGCTCAGCCCGTATTGCGGCAGGGCGAGGTGGGCGAGCACGTGTTGGATCCAGTCCTCCATCACCGTGATTATGCGAACCCTGTCACGAGCGCAAAGCGGGAAATCCCAGCCGCTATACTTCTGCCTCCTTTTTCAGCACTCCCCATTCCCCAACTCCCATGAAGATCGGCCACATCGAGCTGGCGAACAGCCTCTTTGTCGCGCCGATGGCGGGGGTGACCGACCGTCCCTTTCGCCAGTTGTGCAAGCGCCTGGGCGCGGGCTACGCGGTCAGCGAGATGGTCACGTCGCGCAAGGACCTGTGGAACAGCCTGAAGACGAGCCGCCGCGCCAACCACGAAGGTGAGGTGGCACCGATCTCGGTGCAGATTGCCGGCACTGACGCCGCCATGATGGCCGAGGCGGCGGCCTACAACATCGACCGCGGCGCGCAGATCATCGACATCAACATGGGCTGCCCGGCCAAGAAGGTGTGCAACAAGTGGGCGGGCTCGGCGCTGATGCAGGACGAGCCGCTCGCGCTCGAGATCGTCGAGGCGGTGGTGGCGGCTTGCCTGCCGCGCAATGTCCCCGTCACGCTGAAGATGCGCACCGGCTGGTGCGACGCCGAACGCAACGCCGTGCGCATCGCACGCGCGGCCGAAAGCGCCGGCATCGCGATGGTGACGGTGCACGGCCGCACGCGCGAGCAGGGCTACAAGGGTTTCGCGGAGTACGACACGATCGCCGCGGTGAAGGCCGCGCTGCGCATTCCGGTGGTGGCCAACGGTGACATCGATTCGCCCGAGAAGGCACGCGAGGTGCTGCGCGTGACCGGCGCTGACGCGGTGATGATCGGCCGCGCCGCACAGGGCAGGCCGTGGATCTTCCGCGAGATCGCGCACTTCCTCGCGACGGGCGAGCATCTGGGCGCGCCCGAGGTGCTGCAGGCCAAGCGCTGGCTGCTCGAGCATCTGGAGGACCACTACGGCCTGTACGGCGAGTACGCGGGCGTTCGCACCGCGCGCAAGCACATCGGCTGGGCGGTCAGGGCGTTGCCCGGAGGAGAAGCGTTCCGCGCCGAGATGAACCTGCTGGAGAGCTGCGACGCGCAAGTGCGCGCGGTGACCGACTGGTTCGATGCCTTGGCCGTTGCGCACAGGTTGCTGCCCGCCACGAGCGGCGCGGCGAATGAACCATATCTAGAACAACAAGCATGAGCAAGAAACACATCGAGGAGTGCATCCGGGACAGCCTGGAGAGCTACTTCAAGGACCTGCGCGGCGTCGAGCCCACGGCCATGTACGACATGATCCTCAACGTCGTCGAGAAGCCGCTGCTGGACGTGGTGATGAAGCACGCCGAAGGCAACCAGAGCCGTGCGGCCGAGTGGCTGGGCATCAACCGCAACACGCTGCGCCGCAAGCTCGTCGAACACAAACTCATCAAGTGACGCCATGACCCAACACACCGCTCTCCTTTCCGTCTCCGACAAGACCGGCGTCCTCGAATTCGCGCGCGAGCTGCATGGCCTGGGCGTGAAGCTCTTGTCCACCGGCGGCACCGCCAAGCTCCTGGCCGATGCGGGCCTGCCCGTCACCGAGGTGGCTGACCACACCGGCTTTCCGGAGATGCTCGACGGCCGCGTGAAGACGCTGCACCCGAAGATCCACGGCGGCCTGCTCGCGCGCCGCGATGTGCCCGCGCACGTGGCCGCCATCGAGCAGCACGGCATCTCGACCATCGACATCCTCGTGGTCAACCTCTACCCCTTCGAAGCGACCGTGGCCCGGCCCGGATGCACGCTCGAAGACGCGATCGAGAACATCGACATCGGCGGGCCGGCGATGGTGCGGTCCGCCGCCAAGAACTGGAAGGACGTGGCGGTGCTCACCGACGCGTCGCAGTACGCAAAGGTGCTGGCCGAGCTGAAGGCCGGCGGCATCACGCAGGCAACCAAGTTCGCGCTGTCTGTGGCCGCATTCAACCGCATCTCCAACTACGACGGCGCGATCAGCGACTATCTGTCGTCGCTGCAGGACGACGGCACGCGCCACGCGTACCCGGCGCAAAGCAATTCGCAGTTCGTCAAGCTGCAGGACCTGCGCTACGGCGAAAACCCGCACCAGTCGGCGGCGTTCTACCGCGACATGAATCCCGCGCCCGGCTCGCTCGTCACGGCGAAGCAGCTGCAAGGCAAGGAGCTCTCGTACAACAACATCGCGGATGCCGATGCGGCGTGGGAGTGCGTGAAGAGCTTCGACGCGCCGGCCTGCGTGATCGTGAAGCACGCCAACCCTTGCGGCGTGGCGGTGGGCGCGAGCCCGGCCGAGGCGTATTCCAAGGCCTTCAAGACCGACCCGACCTCGGCCTTCGGCGGCATCATCGCCTTCAACGGCGAAGTGGATGCGACTGCCGCGCAGTCGGTCGCCAAGCAGTTCGTCGAGGTGCTGATCGCGCCGGCCTTCACGCCTGAGGCGCTGCTGGTGTTCGCGGCCAAGCCCAACACGCGCGTGCTGCAGATCGCCCTGCCGCCCGGCGGCGCGACCCCCTGGGACCAGGGCCGCAACGCGCAGGACGTGAAGCGCGTGGGCTCGGGCCTGCTCATCCAGACCGCCGACAACCGCGAGGTCGATCGTGGCGAGCTGAAGGTGGTCACCAAGGTGCAGCCAACGGCGGCACAAATGGACGACCTGCTCTTTGCCTGGAAGGTCGCGAAGTACGTGAAGAGCAACGCCATCGTCTTCTGCGGCGGCGGCATGACGCTGGGCGTCGGCGCGGGCCAGATGAGCCGCATCGACTCGGCGCGCATCGCGAGCATCAAGGCCGAGAACGCCGGCCTCACGCTCAAGGGCTCGGCCGTTGCAAGCGACGCCTTCTTCCCGTTCCGCGACGGGCTGGACGTGGTGTGCGAGGCCGGCGCGACTTGCGTCATCCAGCCAGGCGGCAGCGTGCGCGATGACGAGGTGATCGCGGCTGCGGACGAGCGCGGCATCGCGATGGTCTTGACCGGAGTGCGGCACTTCAGGCATTGATGTTGGCCCCCCACTCGCTGCGCTCCTGCCCCCAAGGGGCGCCACCCGGCGGACCGGCAAAGCCGGATCCGCGGGCGTGGCTTGATGAGCGCGGGCTTCGCCGCATTCCAGGCTAGCATCCGCCCCCATGAAACTTCCAGAGGCGGCCGGTCTCTTCCTTGCCTTTCTTGCCCGGCTCATCACCGGCGCCCAAGGCCACTGGTACGGGTGCCCGCCCAAGGCGGAGCAGCGCATCTACTTCGCCAACCACCAGAGCCACTTCGACTGGGTGCTGATCTGGGCCGCATTGCCCGGTGACCTGCGCAGCGTGACGCGGCCCATTGCCGCGAAGGACTACTGGACGTCCACGCCGCTCAAGCACTGGATCACGCGCGAGATCTTCAACGCGGTGTACGTGAACCGCCAGCGCACCGACGACCAGGACCCGCTCGAGCCCTTGATGGAGGCGTTGAAGAACGGTGACTCGCTCGTGATCTTTCCCGAAGGCACGCGCGGCAACAAGGGCGACCCGATGGCTTTCAAGTCGGGGCTCTATCACCTCGCCGAGCAATTCCCCCATGTGCAGCTCGTCCCGGCCTGGATCGACAACGTGCAGCGCGTGATGCCCAAGGGCGAAGTGGTGCCCGTGCCCATCCTGTGTTCGGTGACCTTCGGTGCGCCATTGCAGATCGAACCCGGCGAAGACAAGCGCACCTTCCTGACGCGTGCCCGTGACGCCGTCGTCGCGCTCAGGAGCGTTCGCTGATGGGTGCGCTTCGCGATCTCACCATCACGCAGCAGGTCGGCCTGCTGTTCCTCGCGCTCTTCGGCATCCTCGCGCTCGTCACCATCGTCGAGGTCAGTCGCACCCTCCGCGACCTCACGCCAGAGCGGCAGGAACTGCACGAGCGGTTCAAGCGCGACCTGCGCGCGGTGTGGTGGGGCGCCTCGCTGTTCTGGATCTCGTGGGTGCTGGGCGCCGTCGTCGCGACCTTGCTCTTCGGCCTGGTGAGCTTCATCGCCTTTCGCGAGTTCATCACGCTCACGCACACCAAGCGCGCCGACCACCGCAGCCTGCTGCTGGCGTTCTTCCTCGTCCTGCCCTTCCAGTTCGTGCTTGCTGGCAGCCAGCGGCTGGACCTGTTCACGGTCTTCATCCCCGTCTACGTGTTCTTCGCGATTCCGGTCCTCAGCGCTTTCGGCAATGACCCGCAACGCTTTCTCGAGCGCACGTCGAAGATCCAGTGGGGCATCATGGTTTGCATGTACGGCATGAGCCACGCGCCGGCCTTGCTGCTGCTGGACCTGCCGAAATACGCAGGCCGCGGCGCCTTCATGGTGTTCTACCTGGTGGTCGTGGTGGCCACCGCGCAGATCGCGCAGGAGATCGCCTCGCGCAAGCTGCGCCGGCGTCCGGTGGCGCGCGCGATCAGCCGGTCCTTCTCGTGGCGCGCCTGGGCCATAGGCGCGGGTGTCGCGGCCTTCGTCGGCGCGCTGCTGTACTGGGCGACGCCGTTCAAGCCGATCCCCGCGCTCGTGATGGGCTTCATCGCTGGCGGCACCGGCACGTTGGGCGAATTCGTGATGAAGGCGCTCAAGCGCGATGCCGGCGTGCGCAGCTGGGGCGGCAAGGCATCGGTGACGGGGGCGGTGGGCTTGCTGGATCGCGTGGCTCCGCTGTGCTTCTCGGCCCCGGTGTTCTTTCACGCCGTCCGCTGGTACTTCGGGATATAAGTTGTGAGATGAGAATCCTCGGCATCGACCCCGGCCTGCGCACCACGGGCTTCGGCGTGATCGAAGCGGAAGGGGCGCAGCTTCACTACGTGGCCAGCGGCACGATCAAGACGGATTCGGTCGACATCGGCCAGCTGCCGGCACGCCTGAAGATCATCTTCGACGGCGTGCGCGAGGTCACTTCGCGCTACCAACCGAGCTGCGCGGCGCTGGAGATCGTCTTCGTCAACGTGAACCCGCAGTCCACGCTGCTGCTGGGCCAGGCGCGCGGCGCGGCGCTCACCGCGCTCGTGTCCAACGACCTGGACGTCTGCGAATACACCGCGCTGCAGATGAAGAAGGCCATCGTCGGCCACGGCCAGGCGCGCAAGGAGCAGGTGCAAGAGATGGTGATGCGCCTGCTCAAGTTGCCCGGCCTGCCGGGCAAGGACGCGGCCGATGCGCTGGGCCTGGCGATCTGCCATGCGCATGCGGGCTCGTCATTCGCGGCCATGGAGCGCAGCACGACACTCGCGCGCAAGTCGCACTCACAGTACCGGCGCGGCCGCACCTACTGACCGGCCTGAAATCCGATCGAAGGGTTTCCCCTCAAGGCCCCTACAATTTCCCGAGTTCCTTCACGAAAGTCACGAAAGACCGCCCATGAGCGCCGAGCCTCCCGCCTTCCCTCCGCATCCCACGTCCCCGGACCTGAGCCACATCGCACCTCGCGACAAGGCGGAGATATTGGCGGAGGCGCTGCCCTACATCCGGCGCTTCCACGGCAAGACCATCGTCATCAAGTACGGCGGCAACGCCATGACCGACCCCGGCCTGCAGCAGGACTTCGCCGAAGACGTCGTGTTGCTCAAGCTTGTTGGCATGAACCCCGTGGTGGTGCACGGCGGCGGCCCGCAGATCGACGAGGCGCTCGCCAAGGTCGGCAAGAAGGGCACCTTCATCCAGGGCATGCGCGTCACCGACGACGAGACCATGGAAGTGGTGGAGTGGGTGCTGGCCGGCCAGGTGCAGCAGGACATCGTGGGCCTCATCAATGCCGCGGGCGGCAAGGCGGTGGGCCTGACAGGGCGCGACGGTGGGCTCATCCGCGCGCGCAAGCTGAAGATGATGGACAAGAACGACCCGACCAAGGAACACGACGTGGGCCAGGTCGGCGAGATCGAATCCATCGACCCTTCGGTGGTGAAGGCGCTGCAGGACGACCAGTTCATCCCGGTCATCTCGCCGCTCGGCTTCGGCGGCAACAACGAGAACTACAACATCAACGCCGACGTGGTGGCCGGCAAGCTGGCCGAGGTGCTCAAGGCCGAGAAGCTGATGATGCTCACCAACATCTCGGGCGTGCTCGACAAGCAGGGCAACCTGCTCACCAACCTGTCGGCCCGCGAGATCGACGAGCTGTTCGAGGACGGCACGATCTCCGGCGGCATGCTGCCCAAGATCTCGTCGGCGCTGGACGCGGCCAAGAACGGCGTGAACACCGTGCACATCATCGACGGCCGCGTGCCGCACGCGATGCTGCTGGAAGTGCTGACAGAACAAGCCTACGGCACCATGATTCGGAGTCATTGAGCCCCCCAGTCGCTGCGTTCCTGCCCCCGAGGGGCGCCACCTTGCGGACTGGCGGAGCCAGATCCGCGGGCGTGGCTTGATGTTGCAGTCGCTTTGCTCCTGCTTGAATGCCTACGATTGAAGACGACGTGGTTCTTCGACCTTGATAACACGCTGCACGACGCGTCGTTCGCCGCCTTTCGCGACACGAACGCGGCGATGACGGACTACATCGTCCGGCATCTGGCGATGACGCATGACGAGGCGTCGGCCTTGCGCCAGCACTACTGGAACCACTACGGCGCGACTCTGCTGGGTCTGGTCAAGCACCACGGCGTGAAGGCTTCGCACTTCCTGGAGGAGACGCACCAGCTCCCCGGGCTGGAGGGCAGGCTGCGTACCAGCGCCCACGACCGCGCCGCGCTCAAGCGGCTACCCGGCCGCAAGTTCATCCTGACCAACGCGCCGCGCTCGTATGCGCTGCGGGTGCTGGACACCTTGCGCCTCACCGGCCTCTTCGACGGCATCCTCAGCATCGAGGACATGACGATGTTCGGCCACCACCGCCCCAAGCCCGACGCCCGCATGTTCCGTGCGCTGGCCGCCCGGCTGAAAACGCGCCCGAGCCGCTGCGTGCTGGTGGAGGACACGCTCGACCACCAGCGCTCGGCCCGGAAGGTCGGCATGCGCACCGCCTGGATGCAACGCTACCTTCGTGGCGCAATTCACGGGCCGGGCGAATCCATGAAAGTCAGCGTTCACCCCTGCACCAAGCCCGCATACGTGTGTGCCAGAATCAAGCAGATACAAGCTCTGCGCTCGATTTGGTGCGTACGCGATGACAACTCATACTGAGCACACCCCGGAAGACAGCGTCGCAGCGAGCGCGATTGGAGCGGACAGCGAGACCGTGCCCGCGACCGGGGTGCCGGGAGTCCGCAAGCGCCCGAAGCCGGGCGAACGTCGTGTGCAAATCCTGCAGACGCTGGCGTCCATGCTGGAGCAACCGGGCGCTGAACGCATCACGACGGCTGCGCTGGCAAGCCGGCTCGACGTGTCTGAAGCGGCGCTCTACCGCCACTTCGCCAGCAAGGCGCAGATGTTCGAGGGCCTGATCGAGTTCATCGAGCAGAGTGTCTTCACGCTGGCCAACCAGATCAACGAACGCGAGACGGACGGCGCCGTGCAGGCGCAGAAGATCCTCACCGTGCTGCTGCAGTTCGGCGAGAAGAATCCCGGCATGACCCGCGTGATGGTGGGCGATGCACTGGTGTTCGAGAACGACCGCCTGCTCGCCCGCATGAACCAGTTCTTCGACCGCATCGAGTCGCAACTGCGCCAGAGCCTGCGGGCTGCGGCAGAGACGGCGGGGTCGACCACGCCCACGGTCGACGCGAACGCGCAAGCTTCGGTGCTCAAGGCCTTTGCCGTCGGCCGGCTGCAGCTGTACGCGCGCTCGGGCTTCAAGCGCACGCCCACCGAACACCTGGATGCCGCGCTGCACCTGATGATCGGCTGAGCCGACGGTTGTCCGCCTTGAACGGGGCGCCACGCCCCTAACATCGGCTCCATGGCGACCTTCACCGTCGGCGGCCATCCGCTGACCTTGCTGCCCGAGAAGGCGGCCTTCCTCGACGACTTCCGCACCTTGCTGGTGGCTGATGCGCACATCGGCAAGGCGGTGTCCTTTCGTTCCTTCGGCGTGCCCGTGCCGCGCGGCACCACGAGCGAAAACCTCGCGATGCTGACGCGGCTCGTGGAGCGGACCGGCGCCGTGCGCATCGTGTTCCTCGGCGATTTCCTGCACTCGAAGCGCTCGCATGCGGCGTCCACCATGGACACGGTGGCGCAGTGGCGCCGACAGCACCAGGGCCTCTCCCTCACGCTGGTGCGCGGCAACCACGACGACCGCGCCGGCGACCCACCGGCCTCGCTCGGTTTCAGCGTGGTGGACGAGCCGCTCGTCGTGGGCGGCCTGGCCTTGTGCCACCACCCGGTTGCGCATGACGGCTTCTATTCGCTGGCCGGCCACCTGCATCCATGTGTGCGCCTGGGCGGCCGGGCCTTCGACAGCCTTCGCCTGCCGTGCTTTCACTTCACCGAGCAGGTCGGCGTGCTGCCGGCCTTCGGCAGCTTCACGGGGATGCACCCCATCCGCCGCCGGGAGGGCGACCGCATCTTCGCGATCGCCGACGATCACGTCGCCGAAGTGACCTGAGCCGCCTCATACACTTCGCCCATGTCCGATTTCGCCTCCCTCATCGCCCGCGCCGAAGCGCTGATGTCGCGGCTCGAGGCCGTCCTGCCGCATCCGCTCGCCGCGCCCGACTGGTCTGCCTCGATCGCCTACCGCTACCGCAAGCGGGGTGGCTCCGGATGGCTCGATCCGGTCAAGCATGTCGCGGACATTCGACTGGACCGGCTGCGCGAAGTCGAGCCGCAGAAGGAGCGCCTGCTGCGCAACACGCGGCAGTTCGTCGAGGGGCACGGCGCCAACAACGTGCTACTCACGGGCGCGCGCGGCACCGGCAAGAGCTCGCTCATCAAAGCCTGCCTGAATGAGTTCGCGCCGCAGGGCCTGCGGCTGATCGAGGTGGACAAGGCCGACCTGGTGGACCTGGCCGACATCGTCGACCTGGTGGCAGACCGGCCCGAGCGCTTCATCGTCTTCTGCGACGACCTGAGCTTCGACGAGGGCGAGGCGGGCTACAAGGCGCTGAAGTCGGTGCTGGACGGCTCGGTGGCGCAGGCGTCCGACAACGTGCTCATCTACGCCACGAGCAACCGTCGACACCTGCTGCCCGAGTACATGAAGGAAAACCTCAGCTACCAGCACACCGAGGATGGCGAGGTGCATCCCGGCGAGGTGGTGGAAGAGAAGATCTCGCTGTCCGAACGCTTTGGCCTGTGGGTGAGCTTCTACCCCTTCAGCCAGGCCGAGTACCTGAGCATCGTGGCCGAATGGCTGCGCGGCTTTGGCGTGAGCGAGGAAGCCATCGCCGCTGCGCGCCAGGAAAGCCTGGTCTGGGCGTTGGAACGCGGCTCGCGCTCCGGCCGCGTGGCCTACCAGTTCGCGAAGGACTACGCGGGGCGTCACCATGGCTGAGCGCACGCCGGTGGACGTGGCGGTGGGTGTGCTGATCGATGGTGGGCAACGCTTCTTGCTCACCTCGCGGCCGCAAGGCAAGGTCTACGCCGGCTACTGGGAATTCCCGGGCGGCAAGCTCGAGGCCGGCGAGACGGTCGAGCAGGCCTTGCGGCGCGAGCTGCACGAGGAGCTGGGCATCACCATCGGCGAGGCCTACCCCTGGAAGATCGAGATGATGGATTACCCGCACGCGCTCGTGCGCCTGCACTTCTGCAAGGTCTACGACTGGCAGGGCGACTTTGAGATGCGCGAGCAGCAGCAGATGGCCTGGCAGCAGCTGCCGGTCGAGGTGGTGCCGGTTCTCC
This sequence comes from uncultured Comamonadaceae bacterium, assembly GCA_966211955.1. Lineage (GTDB taxonomy): Bacteria > Pseudomonadota > Gammaproteobacteria > Burkholderiales > Burkholderiaceae_C > Albitalea. The sequence goes on from CBIHOF010000002.1 coordinate 429,713, forward strand.
CGGGGACGGTGCCGGTGCTGCAATGGTTCGCCGAGGAACGCGGGTTCACCGACGCGACGCACCAGGGCTGATTGCTACACTGAACCATGAACTGGCTGGATGAAGTCAAGTGGGACGACAAGGGTCTCATCCCGGTGATCGCGCAAGAGGTCGGCAGCAACGACGTGCTGATGTTCGCCTTCATGAACCGCGAGGCGCTCGCCAAGACGGCCGAGCTTGGCGAGGCGGTGTATTTCAGCCGCTCGCGCAACCGGCTGTGGCACAAGGGCGAGGAATCGGGCCACATCCAGAAGGTGCATGAGCTGCGCCTGGATTGCGACAACGACGTGGTGCTGATGAAGGTCGAGCAGTTGGGTCACACGCCCGGCATTGCCTGCCACACCGGCCGCCATTCCTGCTTCTTCCAGCTCTACAAGGACGGCGCCTGGCACACGGTCGAACCCGTGCTCAAGGACCCGCAGCGCATCTACAAATGACCACGACCTCCTCCAATGACACGCTGGCAAGGCTTGCCGAGGTGATCGAGCAGCGCAAGCTCGGCGATCCTGACAAGAGCTATGTCGCGCGGCTGTTTCACAAAGGAAACGACGCCATCCTCAAGAAGATCGGCGAGGAAGCCACCGAGACGGTCATGGCCGCGAAGGACGGCGACCGGCAGAAGATCGTCTACGAGGTGGCTGACCTCTGGTTTCACTCGATGATCGCCCTCAGCGCCTTCGGCCTGAAGCCCGGGGACGTGCTCGCCGAGCTGGAACGCCGCGAAGGCCTTTCCGGGCTCGAGGAATTCGCCGCGCGCAAGGCCCAGGCGCGCGAGGCGGAAGGCCAGGGCGGAACATGAGCGCCGTGCGGCTCTCGGCCTGGCGCGGCATGGAGGACCCCCGATGAACGAAGTCATCCCGTCGCCTACGCCGCCATCGCCGGCCCCACCGTCGCCCGAGGTCGTGCAGCTCACCACCGTCACGCACGTCATGTACGGCCTGCACGTGGCCACGTGGTTCTCGCTGGGCATCTTCTCGGTGATCGCGATGATCATCAACTACGTGAAGCGGCCCGACCTCCCCGACGACTTCTTCCGCAGCCATTTCCGCTGGCAGTCGCGCAGCTTCTGGTTCACGATCCTGTGGCTGGTACTGGCGTCGCCGCTGTGGCTGGTGTTCGTCCTTCCCGGCGCGTTCGCGTACTTCCTGATCGGCCTGTGGTACCTCTACCGCTTCGTGCGCGGCTGGTGGAGCTTTGCCGAAGGTCGCGCGATGCCGGTTCCACCGACCTGAAGACACATCGAGGTGACCATGTCGCAAGACCCGAACTGCATTTTCTGCAAGATCGCCACCGGGCAGATCCCGAGCAAAAAGGTGTACGAGGACAGCGAACTTCTGGCTTTCCACGACATCAACCCCTGGGCGCCCGTTCACGTGCTCATCATCCCGAAGGTGCACGTGGCAACCCTTTCCGACGTCGACGAATCGCACGCGGCGTGGCTCGGAAAGATGCTGCTCCTGGCGCCACGGTTGATGAAGGAATTGGGCGTCACCAACGGTTTCAGAACGGTCATCAACACCGGCCCGGATGGCGGACAAGAGGTGTATCACCTCCATATGCACGCATTCGGCGGCCCGCGTCCGTGGGCCAAGGGCTGAGCCGGCGGTGGCTGACCTAAAATCGACGGTTACGTCGTTTGGAGAATGATCATGGGTGGATTGAGTATTTGGCACTGGCTCATCGTGCTGCTGATCGTGGTGCTGGTCTTCGGCACCAAGAAGCTGAAGAACATCGGCCAGGACCTGGGTGGTGCGGTCAAGGGGTTCAAGGACGGCATGAAAGACGGCGCGTCCAGCGTGGACGGCCCGCCGGCGCAAGTCACGGTGAACACCACCAAGACCACCGACGCCAACACGGTGGACGTGGACGCGAAGCAGAAGTCGTGATGCGTTCGCCGCGCCGCGACGAGCTGCCTCGATGATCGACTTCGGCTTCGACAAGATCGCGCTCATCGGCGCGGTCGCGCTGATCGTCCTCGGCCCCGAACGCCTACCGCGCGTGGCCCGCACCGTGGGCCACCTCCTGGGCAAAGCGCAGCGCTACGTGGCGGACGTCAAGGCCGAGGTGAACCGCTCCATCGAGCTCGAAGAGCTCAAGAAGATGAAGGGGCAGTTCGAAGACGCGGCGCGCGACGTGGAGCAGCAGGTCTCCAAGGAAATCCACCAGACCACGTCGGATCTCGAGAAGAGCTGGGCCGATGCCGACCCGCTCTCGCCGTCGTACCAGAACCGGCACATGGACTGGTCGCCCGTGCCGGTCTACAAGCATCCGAAGAAGAAGTGGCGCTTGAAGCGCGGCGCCATGCCGCAGTGGTACAAGCAGCGCCATGGCATCCGCGGCAAGGCGCAGTCTGGCGCGGCGCGTGTCGCGCGCTTTCGTCCACCCCGCACCGGTTCCTGACGCATGAGTTCCAACCCAGGCCCCGACGAGCTCGAGGGCACCGAGCAGCCGTTCGTCACGCACCTCGTCGAGTTGCGCGACCGCATGATCAAGGCGATCTACGGCCTGTGCATTGCGCTGGCGATTCTTGCGGCATGGCCCGGCCCGAGCAAGCTGATCGACTGGCTCGCCATTCCCATCCGCAACCACATGCCGCCGGGCACCAAGCAGCTGATCGCGACCGGCGTGTTCTCGCCGTTCTTCATCCCGCTCAAGGTGCTGCTGATGGCGGCGGTGCTGCTGGCGCTGCCCTGGCTCATCTACCAGGCCTGGGCTTTCATTGCGCCTGGCCTCTACAGTCACGAGAAGAAGTTCGCACTGCCGCTGATCATCTTCGGCAGCCTGCTGGCCTATGCCGGCATCGCCTTCGTGCAGTTCTTCGTGCTGGACCGCATGTTCGGCTTCATCCAGAAGTTCACGCCCGAGACGGTGTCGGCCACGCCGGACATCGCGTCGTACGTGGAGACCATCCTCGGGCTGTACATCGCCTTCGGTCTCGCCTTCCAGGTGCCGATCGTGGTGATCCTGCTGGTGCGCGTGGGCCTCGTCACGCTGGAGCAGCTCAAGGGCTTCCGCAGCTACTTCATCGTGGTCGCGTTCATCATCGCCGCGGTGATCACGCCGCCGGACGTGGTGTCGCAGCTGGCGCTGGCGATTCCGATGTGCGTCTTGTACGAGGCAGGCATCTGGGCGGCGCAGTTCTTCCTCAAGAACACCAAGAAGCCGGAAGAGACCGCCTGACCCTCGGTCGGGCGACGAGTCTCACTGTTCTCGCCGCACCGGCGTCTTCGGCCGCTGCGCGACCGTCACCTTCAGCTCCATCTTCTTCTCGCCACGCTGGATGGCAATGACGGCCGGCTGCTTGGGCTTGAGTGCCGCGACCGCGGTGAGCAGTTGCGAGGTGTTGCTGATCGGCGTTTCGGCCACCTTGGTCACCACGTCGCCCGGCTTCATGCCGCCGGCGCTCGCGGGGCCCTCCTGCAGCACGCCGGTGATGAGCACGCCTTCCCTGATGGGCAGGTTGAAGGTCTCGGCGATCTCGGGCGTGAGGTCGCGCGGCTCCACGCCGATCCAGCCGCGCGTGACCTGGCCGTCGCGGATGAGGCCTTCCATCACCTGCCGCGCGGTGGTGACGGGGATCGCGAAACCGATGCCCAGGCTGCCGCCGGTGCGCGAGAAGATGGCGGTGTTGATGCCGACGAGGTTGCCGTTCGCATCCACCAGCGCGCCGCCGGAGTTGCCCGGGTTGATGGCCGCATCGGTCTGGATGAAGTTCTCGAAGGTGTTGATGCCCAGCTGGTTGCGGCCGAGCGCGCTGACGATGCCGCTCGTCACCGTCTGGCCCACGCCGAAGGGGTTGCCGATGGCCAGCACCACGTCGCCCACCTGGATGGTGTCGGCGTCGCCGAAGGTGATGACGGGCAGCTTGTCGAGCGCGATCTTCAGCACCGCGACGTCGGTCTCGGGGTCGGCGCCCACCACCTTGGCCTTGGCGCGGCGCTGGTCCGCGAGCTGCACCTCGATCTCGTCGGCGCCTTCGATGACGTGGTTGTTGGTCAGCAGGTAGCCGTCGGTCGTGACGATCACGCCGGAGCCGAGGCCGATCTGCGGCTCCTGCTGCAGCTGCCGCGCGCGGTCGCCGAAGAAGAACTGGAACCACGGGTCGTTGCCATGCGGGCTGCGCACCGGCGCCTTGCTGGCGGTGATGCTCACGACGGCCGGCGTCGCACGGCGTGCGGCCGGCGCAAAGCTGCTGGGCATGGTGGGCGCTGCGCCCAGCGATGCCGGCTGGATCGCGTTGATCGACACACCCGTGGGCAAGCCGGCCGCGCCGCGCTTTTGCAGCCACTCGGGCTTGAGCGTCGCGACGACGAAGAGAACCGCCACCGCCACGGTGACGGCTTGGGAGAAAATCAGCCAGGTCTTGCGCATGAATGGAGTCCGAGTGTCCTCACGAGCCGAAATCGAGTCGTACCTTCATACGCTGCTGGACGTGGGGCGGTTCCGGGATTATGGGCCGAACGGTTTGCAGGTTGAGGGACGCCCCGAGATCCGGCGCATCGTCTCGGGCGTGACGGCGAGCCGCGCGCTCATCGAGGCGGCCATAGCGGATGGCGCCGATGCGATCCTCGTGCACCACGGCCTCTTCTGGCGCGGGCAGGACGGGCGCATCACGGGCTGGCTCAAGCAGCGGCTGGAGCTGCTGTTGAAGCATGAGGTGAGTCTCTTCGCATATCACCTGCCGCTGGACGCGCATGCGGAGCTTGGCAACAACGCGCAGCTCGGCCAGCGTTTGTCACTGAAGGCCGACGGCCGTTTCGGCGAGCAGGACCTCGGCTTCATCGGCACGGGCGATGCGCCGATGGGCTTCGACGACCTCGCGCAGCGCGTGACATCGTCCCTGGGACGCAGCGTCACCGCCGTGCCCGGCGACGGCCGGCCCGTGCGGCGCATCGCGTGGTGCACCGGCGGCGCGCAGGGCTACTTCGAAGGCGCGATCGCCGCGGGCGCCGATGCGTTCATCACCGGCGAGATCTCCGAGCCGCAGGCGCACTACGCGAGGGAAACCGGCGTCGGCTTCATCGCCTGCGGCCACCATGCGAGCGAGCGGTACGGCGCACCGGCCGTGGCCGCGCACGTGGCTCAGCAGTTCGGACTCAACCACCGCTTCATCGACATCGACAACCCGGCGTGAGAGATGGGCCCCCCAGTCGCTGACGCTCCTGCCCCCGAGGGGCGCCTCCCAGCGGGCCGGCGAAGCCGGTCCCGCGGGCGTTACTTGATGGGTCGCTGGCTCTTCTTCTGACTCAGTCCTGCCGCTTGGCGCGTTCCTTCGCGATCCACTCGTCCACGAGCGTCTCGAGCACCGGCAAGGGCAGGGCGCCATGGTCAAGGATGACCATGTGAAAGCGGCGGATGTCGAACTTGTCGCCCAGCGCCTGCTTCGCCTTGTCGCGCAGCGCGATGATCTTCAGCTGGCCGATCTTGTAGCCGAGCGCCTGGCCCGGCCAGACGAAGTAGCGGTCGACCTCGGCGGTCACGTCCATGCGCGCCACGCCGGTGCGCTCGGTCATCCAGTCGATGGCCTGCTGGCGCTTCCAGCCGAGGGCGTGGATGCCGGTGTCCACCACCAGCCGCGCGGCGCGCCAGATCTCCATGCGCAATTGTCCGAAGCGTGACTCCGGCGTGGTGTACAGGCCGAGCTGGGTGCCCAGGCCTTCGGCATACAGCGCCCAGCCTTCGCCATAGGCCACGTACCAGCCGCTGCGGCGGAAGTTGGGCAACTGGCCAAGCTCCAGTGCGCGCGCCGTCTGCAGGTGATGACCCGGCACCGCCTCGTGCAGGAACAGCGCTTCCATCTCCCACTTGGGCCGCGTCTTGAGCGCGACGACGTTGGCGTTGAACCAGCCCGCGCGCGAACCGTCCGCGCTGCCGGGGCTGTAGTACTCGGCCTTGCCCTCGCCTTGGTAGGGCGGAATCGGCCGCACGCCGTAGGTCGCGCGCGGCAGCTCCGCGAACAGCTTGGGCAGCTCCGGGTCCACGCGCTTGGCGATGTCCCGGTAGCCGGTGAGCAGGTCCTCGCCGCTGGTGTAGAAGTACTTGGGGTCAGTGGTCAGGTGCTCGACGTACTGCGCGAAGCTGCCCTTGAAGCCGGAGCTCGCGATCAGCGATTCCATCTCGCCGCGCAGCCGAGCGACTTCGCGCTGGCCCAGGTCGTGGATGGCCTGGATGTCCATGTCCACCGTGGTCTGCCGCCGCACCTGGAACTGGTACACCGCCTTGCCGCCGGGGTAGTCGCTCATCGCGCCAGAGGCGGGGCTCGCGGGCAGCAGCTCCTCGGCCACCACGCGGCGCATCTCGCGAAACGCCGGCATCAGCTGCTCGCGGATGGCGCGCTCGCCGGCCGCGGCGAGCTCGGCGCGCTTGTCGGCCGGCACATCGTTGCCGAGCTTGGTGAAGGGCTCGTAGAACGGGCTCTTGCGCACATCGTCCACCAGTTGGTCGTCGATCTCCTTGGGCACGTCCTGCAGCGAGTCCTTGTGCGTGATCCATCCGAGGCGCTTGCCCTCGCGCATCCAGAAGATGTCCTGCTTCACCCGCGCCGGAAAGGCGTTGATGCGCGCGATGAGGTTGCGCGCGTCGCGCTCGGTGCGCATCGGCATGGCCTGCACGAGCTGCTCGAAATCCAGGTGCAGGCCGTCGATGCCGCTGATGACCCGCGTGCGCAGCACCGGGAACCGCTGCGCCGCGACCTTGTCGCGCAGGCCGTGCATGAAGATGTCGTAGGAGACGCGTTCCTCGCCCGGCAACTGCTCGCGCGGAATGCCCTGCAGCCTCGCCAGTACGTCGCGCACATGCGCCTCGGCGCGGTCATGGGCCTCGGGCGATGCGTCGCTCAGTCGGTCGTTGTAGCGGTCGTCGCCGAAGAAGGTGGCCCACTCAGGCTGGGTGCGCATCTGCCATTCCCAGTCTTCGTCGAAGAGCGCGTTGAGGCGGACGGAGGCGCTGTTCCGCACGGGTGTCGATGCGGATGCCGCAGCGGGCTTGGCCTGGGCGGCGCTCGCCGGGGATGACTTGGCGCGAGCGGCGAACGACGGGTCGGCGAGGGCGCTGGCGGCGATGGCCACGGCCACGGCAAGAAAGTGGGGCTTCATCAAAAAAAGATTCGCCGGCGACCGCCCTTTTGAGGCGACGACCGGCGTGTGGGCTGGAGGTGGCGGCAAGCTTAACGGCGTGCGGGCGGGCCGGGCAAGCGGGTTGGCCCGGTGTCGGGCGAACCGAAGGGTCTTGATGTGCGTTGCGCGGCGCCCGCCACAATCCAGGCCATGAACACTTCGCTTGCGCCGGTCCGTGCCTTGGCCATCACCCAAGGCGACGTCTGCGGCATCGGGCCCGAGATCATCGCCAGGTTCTTCGCCGCCCATGAGTCGGCGGGCTGTTTCGTGGTCGGTGACGTCGGCGTGATTCGGCGCGCGATTCGGCTGTGTGGCTTGTCGCTGCCGGTGGCGGTGATCGAGTCGCCAGCCGATCTGCCGCAGGTGCCGCCGCGCTGCGTGCCGGTGTGGCAGGCCAGCATGCCCGACGGCCTGCTCGACGCGCCCATGGGCCATGTCGATGCACGTGCTGGCGATGCCGCGGCGTGTTGCATCACCGCTGCCACCGCGATGGCCATGCGCGGAGAAATCTCGGGCATCGTCACCGCGCCGATCCACAAGGAAGCGCTGTCAGCGGCCGGCGTGAAGTTCCCGGGACACACCGAGATGCTGCAATCGCTCGCTGCATCGAACGGGCGCGTGCCCGAGGTGCGCATGATGCTGGCCAACGAAGAGCTGCGCACGGTGCTCGTCACGATCCACATGTCGCTGCGACGGGCGATCGATGCGGTCACCTTCGATTCCGTGCTCGGCACCATCCGCATCGCGCACCGCGCCGTCGTGCGTTGGGGGATGGCGCGGCCGCGCATCGCGGTGGCCGGGCTCAATCCGCATGCGGGAGAAGGGGGGCTGTTCGGCAGCGAAGAGGCAGACATCATCGCGCCGGCCATCGCCGCGGCGCGAGCCGAGGGCATCGACGCGTCGGGCCCCTATGCGCCGGACACCGTTTTCATGCGTGCGCGCAACGCGCCCGGCCACCCCGGCGAGTTCGACATCGTCGTCGCCATGACGCACGACCACGGACTCATCCCCGTGAAATACCTGGGCGTCGAGGAAGGCGTGAACGTCACGCTCGGCCTGCCTTTCGTGCGCACCAGCCCCGACCACGGCACGGCCTTCGACATTGCGGGGACCGGCAAGGCGGATGAATCGAGCCTGGCGGCGGCGGTGCGGATGGCCAGGCGCTTGGGCGTCGATTGACCGGCCCATCGGCCGCGCGCCATCAAGCCGCGGGTCGCAAGCTCAATGCTTCGACGGCGAGGCCTTGAGCGCCGCCAACTGCCTGCGGGCTCGCGCCGTCGCGCGCTCCATCAGGTAGGCGTGCTCCACCGCGCGCAGGCGGTTGCTCTCGCACATGCGCGCGAGCATGCGGGCAGTCAGCGAGATGGTTTCCTGGTGCTTGCGGCCGCGGGTGAAGACGAAGAAGTTGCGGCCCGGGCTCACGTAGTTGAGCCGCACCTTCTGCCACTGGTCTTTCAGCAGCATCTGGTACGCAAAACCCACGCGGATGTGGTCGATGAGGCTTGCGCCGTGCGTGGGCACGGCCGGGTCCGGCGCGACCAGGTCGAGGTTGATGTCGATGCCCAGATCCAACGGCGCGGAATCGGTCGTGTCCACGCCGCCGGGCACCGTGTCGCCTGCATCAGAGTCGGGGCCGGTGAGGTCAATGTCGACCTCACCCGACCAGTCGACCGCGCTTTCCTCGACGAGACCCACGGCCTGTGCTTCATCGGGGGTGAAGCGCTGCTCGATCTCCTGGGATTCAAGCGTGACCGGCTCGGCGTGCGAGAACTCGTGCGCGCCGGGGATGGCGGTGTTGAAGATGCCTTCGAGCTGCTTGGCGAGCAGGTTGTGCTCCAGCTCCGTCATCGGCGGCGCCTTGAGCGATTCGGCGTGCGAAGGCAGCAGCTTGCCGAAGAATTCCTTTTGCGCGAGCTCCGACCAGCCGATGACCTTGAGCCCCTCGTTCAGGTCCTTCATGAGCGTGGGCAGCTGCATGAGGAAGCGCTTGCGCATGACCGGCGAGCCCTTGGGCTGCACGCTCATGACGAGGTCGCGGCCGGCGGCCCGGAAGCGGCGGGCCAGGTCCGAATCGACGCCCTGCCGGCGGCTGGCGAAGACCAGCGCCTGGCTCCAGACCTGCGCGATGAAGTCGCGCAGGTAGTCGGGCATGGTGATGCCGCCCAGGGCCGAATTCAGCTGCAGCATGTAGCGCTGCTGGATGCGAAGCTCGGACTCCTTGCTCTCGAGCACCGTCGCGGTGCCGCTGGCCTTGGCGCGGTCCTCCGCCTGGCCGGAGATGAAGGTCTCCAGCTCGGTGAGCTTGCTTGCGTACAGGTCGATCTGGTCGAAGTCGCCCTCGACGATCTCCTGCACGAGGCTCTTCACCCGGTCGAGGAATTCCTTGCCCGGGCCGTCGTCGAAATCGTCGAAGGCGACAGCGAGCGACGCCATTCGGTTGACGAAGCGGCGTACCGGGTGCCGGCGCGAGGAGAAGAAGTTCGAATCGACCAGCGCGACGCGCAGCACCGGCAGCTGCAGCCGCGCGATCTGCCGTGCCATCTGCGGCGGCACCTTGGAGTCGGAGAGGATCTGGTCGAACAGGCTGCCGACGACGTCGATCACCATGTGATCGAGCTTGCCGCTGGAGGCCTGCATCAGCTCTTCGCGGTGGGCCTTGATGAGGTTCACCGCCATCAGGCCGGTGAGGTTCTCGCCGTAGGCACCGGGCGCGACGGAGCCGGGGTCGGAGGCCAGCGCGCCGATCGCGCCGTGCAGGCCGGTGTTCATCGCGCGGCCGCCCGTCATCGGGAAGCCTGCGGGCTCTGTCGCGAGCGAGATGTCAAGGTTGCCGGGGCGGCTCGCGAGGAAGGTCAGCCGGCGCAGCAAGGACATCAGCTGGGCGTCGGATTGGGCGGAGATGCCGCCGGAACCGCCGCCCGAGCCGCCTGCGGAGCCTCCACGGCCGCCCGCAGAACCGCCTCCAACGCCACCGCCGCTCAATGTCCCGCCGGATTGGCTGCCGCCAACGCCATGCGTCGAATAGCCGGTGGTGCTGCCATACGGCGACGGCCGGGTCGGCGCGCCGCCGCGCGCCGTGGGCATGCCCTGTGCGGAGGCCGAAAAATCCGTGCCCGCCCCGCCACGCATGTCGGCAGGCCGTGTGCGCGTGGAATTGAATTCGTCGTGGATGCTGGTGTAGCCCGAATTGGCACCCTGGCCGGGGCCTGCCACCGTCTTCACCGTCAAGCCCACCGGCTGGATGTTGCGGTTCTGCAGATCGCGCACGATGTTGCCGTAGCACTGCGGCATCGCCTGCGACATCGCCTGGCCGAACTCCTTGGCCAGGAGCTTGCGGCCGTCGGAATCATTCGTCACGGCCTCGATGGCGCGAAAGATCGCCATGCCCAGCACTTCGGCGCGCAAGGGGTTGCGCTCCTCGTCGGCGCGGCCGAGGTTGAGCAGCGAGCCCATGTAGGCCGCCAGCTCACGCAGCTCCCACTCGCAGGCGTGAGAAATCTGCTGGCCGATGCGGTCGGAGAACATGCGCTCCTCGACCTCGTGGTCCTCGACGAGCGTCAGCGATTCCCAGCTGGCGGAGAACTTGCGGCGCGGGTCGGCGTTGCGCGGCGACACCTCTTCCTGGATCTTGTCCATCAGCTGCTTGCCGAAGGACAGGTGGAAGGTGTTCATCTTCTTGCGCAGGTCAATCTGCGTGGCGAGGATGAGATCGCGCTCGAAGATGCGGGTGGCCGCCTGCGCCTGATTGCCCAAGCCCGCGGCCACACGCTCGGCCACCGCTTGCGTGGTGGCCTTCACGTGGGCAGCGGCCGCCTCCAGGGCGGCGGGCAGTCGGGTCTCGCTCGGGTTCATCGGGGAATCAAGGCCGCTTACTCGCAAGGCATCACCCCGGCAGATTTTCTCTATCGGGCGTGGAAGTATGGGCCCAAAAACTCCGGCCCAAAATCACGGTAAGCGCCATGATCCCTCACTTCTTCAGCGAATCGCGGATTTCGCGAAGCAGCTGGATGTCCTCGGGGGTGGCGGCCGGCGCCGGGGCCGGTTCGTTGCGCTTGATCTTGTTGATGGCGCGCACCATCAGGAAGATGATGAAGGCGAGGATCACGAAGTTGACCGCCACCGTCAGGAAGTTGCCGTAGGCGAATACCGCCCCCGCCTTTTTCGCCTCGGCCAGCGGCATTCCCATGGCCTGGCCGGCCAGCGGCAGGTAGTAGCTGGAGAAATCCAGGCCACCGAAGATGCGGCTGACGATCGGCATGATCAGGTCGGCGACGATCGAATCGACGATCTTGCCGAATGCCGCGCCGATGATCACGCCGACAGCGAGATCGACGACGTTTCCCTTCATCGCGAACTGCTTGAATTCGGATACGAAGCTCATCGTGTTCTCCTTGAGGGATTGTTTTGGCTGATGCGCGAGGGCTGCGGCGCGGGACAAAGGCGCCGGACATGCGGCGACCGCCGCCAGTATTCCCGAGACGGCGACCAAGTCAATCGGCGGTGCGCCGCAACAATCGCGGGCGGTTTCCGGCGCCCCCCAGGCGGCAACCGCAGGCGCGACCCCCGAGACCCCCTTGACGCGTGCCTTAGAATCACAGGTTGCCCCTGAATACGAAAAGTCTCTTTCGAGGAATCTCATGAGTGACAAGCCAGTCGATACCGGCAAACGCACATGGCTCATCGCGTCGAGCTGTGCGGGTGTTGCCGGTGGCGTCGCAGCCGCGGTGCCCTTCGTCTCGTCTTTCCAGCCGTCCGAGCGTGCACGCGCCGCCGGCGCTCCCGTCGAGGTCGACATCAGCGCCCTCAAGCCGGGCGAGAAGCTGACGGTCGAATGGCGCGGCAAGCCGGTGTGGATCGTCCGGCGCACTCCCGAGCAACTGGCCGAGCTGCCCAAGGTCGACAAAGAACTCGCCGACCCGAAGTCCGAGCGAAAGGCCGACGAGCTCACGCCCAAGTACGCGCGCAACGAAGGTCGCTCGATCAAGCCCGAATACCTCGTCGTCGTGGGCATCTGCTCTCACCTGGGCTGCTCGCCTGGCGACAAGTTCACGCCCGGCCCGCAGCCTTCGCTGCCGGACGACTGGGCCGGCGGCTTCCTGTGCCCCTGCCACGGCTCGACCTTCGACATGGCCGGCCGTGTCTACAAGAACAAGCCCGCGCCCGACAACCTCGAGGTGCCGCCGCACATGTATCTCTCCGAGACGCGCCTGCTGATCGGTGAAGACAAGAAGGCCTGACTGGCCTTGGCCACGAATCTCAAAGAGAACACACATGGCTGAATACAAAGAAGCGCCCGCCAATGCCACCTCGGGGCAGAAGCTGCTGAACTGGGTGGACAACCGGTTCCCGGCCAGCAAGCTCTGGAACGAGCACGTGGGCCAGTACTACGCGCCGAAGAACTTCAACTTCTGGTACATCTTCGGGTCGCTGTCGCTGCTCGTGCTGGTGATCCAGATCGTCACCGGCATCTTCCTCGTGATGCACTACAAGCCCGATGCGACCCTCGCGTTCGCCTCGGTCGAGTACATCATGCGCGACGTGCCCTGGGGCTGGCTGATCCGCTACATGCACTCCACCGGTGCGTCGGCCTTCTTCATCGTCGTGTACCTGCACATGTTCCGCGGGCTGATCTACGGCTCCTACCGCAAGCCGCGCGAACTCGTCTGGATCTTCGGCTGTGCCATCTTCCTGTGCCTCATGGCCGAAGCCTTCATGGGCTACCTGCTGCCCTGGGGCCAGATGAGCTACTGGGGCGCGCAGGTGATCGTGAACCTGTTCGCCGCGGTGCCCTTCGTCGGCCCTGACCTGGCGCTCTTGATCCGTGGCGACTACGTGGTGAGCGACGCGACGCTGAACCGCTTCTTCAGCTTCCACGTCATCGCCGTGCCGCTGGTGCTGCTGGGCCTGGTGGTGGCGCACATCATTGCGTTGCACGAGGTGGGTTCCAACAACCCGGACGGCGTCGAGATCAAGTCCAAGAAGGACGCGCTCGGCCGGCCGCTCGATGGCATCCCCTTCCATCCGTACTACACCGTGCACGACATCTTCGGCACGAGCGTGTTCCTGATGGCCTTCAGCGCGGTGCTGTTCTTCCTGCCGGAGTTCGGCGGCTACTTCCTCGAGTACAACAACTTCATCCCGGCCGACCCGCTGAAGACGCCGGCGCACATCGCCCCGGTGTGGTACTTCACGCCGTTCTATTCGATGCTGCGTGCGACGACCGACCTCATGGTCAACGTGCTGTGCGTCATCGTCGGCGTGGGCGCGGTGGCGGGCCTCGTCAAGGGCCGCTTCGGCACCGTCGGCAAGGCGGTGCTCGTGGTCGGCGCCATCGTCGCCATTGCCCTCCTCAAGACCTTCGACGCCAAGTTCTGGGGCGTGGTGGTGATGGGCGGCGCGGTCATCATCCTGTTCTTCCTGCCTTGGCTCGATCACAGCAAGGTCAAGTCCATCCGCTATCGCCCGAGCTGGCACAAGTACGTGTATGGGGTCTTCGTGCTGTTCTTCCTGGTGCTGGGCTACCTGGGTGCCGAGCCGCCGTCGGCGACCGGCAACTATGTGTCGCAGCTGGGCACGCTCGTGTACTTCGGCTTCTTCCTGCTGATGCCGTGGTGGAGCCAGCTGGGCGAGTTCAAGCCCGTGCCCGACCGCGTCACCTTCGCCGCCCATTGATGAGCTGCCCGGAGTCGACACAATGAAAAAACTTCTCGCATCCCTGCTGCTCGCGTTCGGTGTCATGGCGGGCGCCTCGGCCAACGAGGGAATGCCCCTGGACAGGTTCCCGCAGGAAAAGATGTCGGACGTGGCCGCGCTGCAGCATGGCGCCAAGCTGTTCGTCAACTACTGCCTGAACTGCCATAGCGCGTCCTTCATGCGCTACAACCGCCTGCGCGACCTGGACCTCACCGAGGACCAGATCAAGAAGAACCTGGTGTTCGCGACCGACAGGGTCGGCGACGTCATGAAGACCTCGATGGACCCGAAGCAGGCCAAGGAATGGTTCGGCGCGGTGCCGCCCGACCTGTCCGTGATCGCGCGTTCGCGTGCCGGATCCAGTGGCACGGGCGCCGACTACCTCTACACCTACCTGCGTTCCTACTACCGCGACGAAACCAAGCCCACCGGCTGGAACAACCTCGCCTTCCCCAACGTGGGCATGCCCCATGCGCTGTGGGAGCTGCAAGGCCAGCGGGCGGCCAAGTTCGAGGAAGTGAAGGACCCGCACGAGGAAGGCAAGACGACGCACCGCTTCGTCGGCTTCGAGCAGCTCACCCCCGGCAAGCTTGACGCCCGCGGCTACGACGAAGCCGTCGGCGACCTCGTGGCCTACCTCAACTGGATGGCCGAGCCCGCCCAGGGCCAGCGCGTTCGACTCGGCGTGTGGGTGCTGATCTTTCTTGGCATCTTCACCGTCTGCGCCTGGCGCCTGAACGCCGCCTACTGGAAAGACGTGAAGTGACACGTCACCACGTCCGGGCCCTGACCGGGGCTCGGACTCTTCGCGCAGTGGAGAGCCTCACCCGGCCGTCCACTGCGTTCTTGCTTTCTGACCTCCTGCCTGCATTAAGGAGCACACGCCCATGATGGTGCTTTATTCCGGAACCACTTGCCCCTACTCGCACCGTTGCCGCTTCGTGCTGTTCGAAAAGGGCATGGACTTCGAGATCCGCGACGTCGACCTCTTCGCCAAGCCCGAAGACATCGCGCTGATGAACCCGTACAACGAGGTGCCCATCCTCGTCGAGCGCGACCTCATCCTGTATGAGTCGCACATCATCAACGAGTACATCGATGAGCGCTTCCCGCATCCGCAGCTGATGCCCGGCGACCCGGTGGCGCGCGCCCGCGTGCGCCTGTTCCTGCTGAACTTCGAGAAGGAACTGTTCGCCCACGTGAACATCCTCGAGTCGCGTGGCATCAAGCCGAACGACAAGCAGCTGGAGAAGGCCCGCTCGCAGATCCGTGACCGCCTCACGCAGCTTGCGCCCATCTTCCTCAAGAACAAGTACATGCTGGGCGACGATTTCTCGATGCTCGACGTGGCCATCGCGCCGCTCCTGTGGCGCCTGGACTACTACGGCATCGACATGTCCAAGAACGCGGTGCCGCTCCTGAAGTACGCCGAGCGCATCTTCTCGCGCCCGGCCTACATCGAGGCACTCACGCCGTCCGAGAAGGTGATGCGCAAGTAAGCGTCGCCGCACGAGAACCCAAGCGCATGACCTTGCCCACCGCTCCCGCCAACGCCGGCAGTTCCACGCGCCCCTACCTCATCCGGGCGCTGCACGACTGGTGCACCGACAACGGCTTCACGCCCTACGTCGCGGTGTTCGTGGACGCGAGCGTGCAGGTGCCCACGGAATACGTGAAGAACAACGAGATCGTGCTCAACATCGGGTTCGAGGCCACCACGGCCTTGAAGCTGGGCAACGAGCTGATCGAGTTCAAGGCACGCTTCGGTGGGACCTCGCGCGAGATCATCGTGCCGGTGGATCACGTGATCGCCATCTATGCCCGCGAGAACGGGCAGGGCATGGCCTTCCCGGTGCCGTCCGAGGCACCGGCGGGCATGACACCTGCGCCATCCGCGGAAACGGCTGCGGCAGCACCCGCCGCGGCTCGCGGCCCGAAGCTTGCGCTGGCGGACAAGTCGCGCGTGGACGCGGGGGATGCTCCGGGCCAGGACGACAAGGCTGCTTCCGACCCGAATGAGCCTTCCGAGCCGCCGCCAGAGCCGCCGGCGGGCGGGCGTCCCACCCTCAAGCGCATCAAGTAGTCCGGACAGGCCCCGAAAGGCGATCTCTCAGGTCGCCCCGCGGTGGAACTACCCCAGCGCCACTGCCGCCTCGGTACCCTTCGTGCCGGCAGCGGCGGGCAGATCTATGATCGCGCCCACATCGAAGTGGCGGGGGGCGGTCCATGCGTTTCATTCCCTGGGTTCATACGCTTGTTCGCACGGCGCTCTCGTGCCTGCTCGTCCTGGGTACGTCGGCGAGCCATGCAGCGGACACTGCCTTGCGATGGTCTTCTGCCGGCGACGTGCTGAGCTTCGACTTCCATGCCGTGGCGGATTCGTTCTCGCAGAATTTCTCGGCGGCGATCTACGAGCAGCTGGTACAGCGAGGCAAGGACACCAACATCGAGCCGTCGCTCGCGCAGTCCTGGGAGGTGCGCGACCCACTGCATTGGCGCTTCAAACTGCGCGAGGGCGTGAAGTTCCACGACGGCACGCCGCTCACCGCCGATGACGTGGTCTTCTCGGTGCAGCGTTCGCAGCATCCGAATGCCTCCAACCGGGCGCTCACCACGCGGCTCGGCCACCCACGCAAGATCGACGATCACACCGTCGAATTCGTGCTGGACGCGCCGAACCCGGTACTGCTCGAACAGCTGCTGTCCGCAGCCATCATGAGCCGGGCCTGGTGCGAGGCGCATGGCGTGTCGCGGCCGCAGGCCTATTCCGAGCGTGAAGAAACCTTCGCCGCACGCAATGCCATGGGCACCGGGCCCTACATGCTCAAGCGCCATGAGCCCGGCGTACAAACGGTGCTCGTGCGCAACCCGAACTACTGGGGACGCTCCGACGGCAACATCAACGAGGTCGTCTACCGGCCCATCAGCAGCGGCCCGACGCGCATCGCCGCGCTGCTCTCCGGCGAGCTCGACTTCGTGCTCGACCCGCCACCCACCGACATCGACAAGCTGCGCACGCAGAAGGGCATGAAGGTCGTAGAAGGCCAGGAGTGGCGTGTCATTCACCTCGGCTTCGACCAGTACCGCGACGAGTTGCAGTATTCGAGCATCAAGGGCAAGAACCCCTTCAAGGACCGTCGCGTGCGGCTCGCCTTCTACCACGCGGTCGACGTGCAGGCCCTGCGCGACAAGGTGATGCGAGGCTCCGCCGCGCCCACCGGCTCCATCTCCTTCGCGCCCGCGGCGGGCGGCAGCACCGAGACTGAGGCGCGCTACCCCTACGACCCTGCGCTTTCGCGCAAGCTGCTCTCCGAGGCGGGCTATGCCGACGGCTTCGAAGTGCGCCTGGATTGCCCCAACAACCGCTACGTCAACGACGAGAAGATCTGCATCGCCGTGTCGGCGATGCTCGCGCGTGTTGGCATTCGTGCGCCGGTGCATGCCGAGCCCATGGTCAGCTTCTCGCCGCGGCTCGACAAGCGCGACGCGAGCTTCTTTCTCATCGGCATCGGCGGCGCGGGCAGCGACCCGCAAACCAGCCTGACGCTGGTGGCGCATTCGGAAAACGCCACCACCGGGGACGGGCGCTTCAACTCCGGCCGCTTCGCCGACGCCGAGCTGGACAAGCTGATCGACGCGATGAAGACCGAGATGGACACGACCAAGCGCAACGCGATGATCCGCGCGGCATTCGTGCGGCTGCACGAGGGTGCCTACCTCATTCCATTGCATCGCCAGATGCTGCCGTGGGCGATGCGCGATGGCGTGCAGGTGGTGCACACGCCTTGGAATGCGTTGAACCTGCGGTGGGTGCGGATGGAGTGAGGGCGGCCACTCTGCGACGAGGCGTCAGGCCAGCGATGTGGTCGTGCTGCTTCTTCGCTGCCACGGTGCAAACGCATCGTGCAGTCCGATCGGCGCGCTGTGGGTGCGCGTCATCGCGGGGGTGCTCGATGCCTGCTGCCAGCGGCTCAACATCCATGCGCCTCGGGCCGTGCCTTCCAGCGGGTCGTCGCCCGTCTTTACTTCGCGGGGCGATAGCATCAGCGCCAACGCGGTGAGAAACGCCTCGTTGGCTGCGAGCGGCCCGTCTACGAGCACGGGCCGGCCGTCGCAGTTCGCGTCGAAGTTGCTCACCATTCGTGCCACGGCCTGCGCGCAGTACAGCGAGGCCAAGGCCGGCCGCAGTGGCGCGGGAACCGCTGCGACGCCATCTGGCACGACATGACCGTCCCTCAGGATCACGTCCGGGCGCCCGCGCTCGGCCATCCAGCCTTGGCCAAACAACTCGACGAGCGCACCGGCAGTGGCTGCCGATGCATCCACGCCCGTCGACAACCTGGCGAAGTCCCGGCCACCCATGAAACGTTCGGTCGGCACGGGCCGCCCATCGACCGCCACGTTGACGAGAGCGTCGCGCCCGGGCGTCCACGCCTGCAGCGGCGAGCCGGGGGCCATCAGCACGCACCAGGTGCCCGTGGACAACACCATGGGCTGGCGCGGGCCGCGATCGAGGTAGCGGGCGAGGCAGGCGTTGCTGTCGTGCGAGCCGACGTGCACCTCGACCTGCAGCGGCAGGCCGAGCAACGCAGCCCGTTCAGGTCGCAGCGTGCCCAGCGATTCCCATGCGCGCTTCAACGGCGCGAACCTTGCGGCGATGCCGCTCTTGCGGGCCCAGGGGCTGAACTGCGCGTCCATTGGCGACCACAGGCCCGTGTGGCAACCCAGCGATGACACCTCGCTGCACGCGTGCCCGCTGAACCACCAGGCCCAGTACTGCGGATACGGCAGCCACTGCTCGACGCGAGACCACAGTTCGGGCCGGCGCCGTTGCAGCCAGTGCAACTGCAATCCGGCATTCAGCCCCAGCGGCAGCAGCGGCGTGCCGTTGTCCTCGAAGGCGTCGACCTCGCCGGCGTAGTGGTCGCGGGCGTCGCCATAGCCGTCCCATTCGTAGTCGATGGCCGGGATCGCGAGGCCGTCCTTGTCGATGCCGCAGAAGGCCGCACCATGCGTCGTGATGGAGATGCGCCCCACGGTGTCACGATGCGGCAGCCGCGGAATGGCATCGGCCAGCCACGCATGCAAGGCCTCGATGCCCAGCGCCACGTAGCCCGGGCCATCCGCACTGCGGTTCGCCTGCACCTCGCGGGCAAGCACCTCGCCGGCCGCGTCCACGAGCACCAGCTTCGCGTGGCTCTTGCCGATGTCCAGCACCAAGTTCGATTCATTGCGTGCGCTCATTGCTGCAGCTCGAACATGCAAGGGAGCGGCTCCACCACCGGCGTGCCGTCGGCCTCTGTCTTCATGATGTCGCGCATGTGGCTCCACCACCGGCGCATCACGGGATGCTGCGGCAGGGCATCCATGCCGTGCTGCACGTTGCGCTCGAGCACGGCGAAGAGGACCAGGCGAGGCTCGTCGAGATAGATGCGATAGCGGACGATGCCCGCATCCTTCAGCAAGGCCACCAGCTCGGGCCAGATCTCGTCGTGCCGGCGCCGGTACTCCCCGGCCTGGCCCGGGTTCAGATGCATGCGCAATGCGATCGTCTCTGTATCCATGGCTCAAGCGCGCGACAAGCCGGCGCCACGGCGCAGGGTGATCCGCTGCAACCAGCGCGGCAGCACCATGGACACGATCAGCATCGAGCCGATGATCATCGACATCACGATGCCCGACACGTTCAGCATGCCGAGCGCAAAGCTCAAGCTGCCCATCAGCACCGCGGCGAGCATGGCGCCCAGCAGGCTGCCGCGACCGCCCTGGATGCTGATGCCGCCGAGGATCACGATCGTCACGGCATCGAGCTCCCAGCCCAGCGCCAGGTTCGGCCGCGTGCTGCCGACGCGCCCGGTGAGCATGACCGCCGCAAGCGCCGCCATGACACCGGCGAAGATGAACAAGCCCATGCGGTAGCGATCCACCGAAATGCCCGAGAAGCGCGCCGCAACATGGTTCGCGCCGATGGCATACACGCGGCGCCCGCCGACCGAGGCGTGCAGGAACAGTCCCACGGCGATGGCGCAAGCCACGAGCAGCACGAATTCGATGGGCAGCGGCCAGCCGGCGCTTGCGAACAGGTCACCGATGGTGCCGTTGCCCAGCGTGCTCAGCGCCTGCGGATAGCCGGTGATGGCCTGGTCGCCGAGCACCACCAGCGCCAAGCCGCGGTAGAGCGACAGCGTGCCGATGGTCACCACGATGGAAGGCAGCTTGAGGCCCGCGACCAGCCATCCGTTGAGTGCGCCACAGGCGACACCGGTGGCGAGCGCCGCGGCCAGCATCAGCGGCAAGCCCGCACCGGCGCGCATCGCCAAGCCCATGGCCAATGAAGCCAGCGCCATCGTGGCGGCGATCGACAGGTCGATCTCACCGGCAATGACGAGCAACGCCATCGCGAGCGCGATCAGGCCCTTCTCGGAGAAGTTGTAGGTGCTGTCCGCAAGCGACAAGGGCGACAGGTAGTTGTCGATGCCCAGGCCGAAGCCGGCATAGACGAGCACGATCAGCACGAGGAGCACCCGCTCCCAGGTGTCGAAGACCTTCATGCGGGCGCTCCTTGATGAACGTCGAGAATCTGGCGGCCCTTCTGGTGGGCGCTTCGTGCATTGAGCGCCACCGACACGAGGATCACCGCCCCCGCGATGGCCTGCTGCCAGAACGGCGACACCTGGATGATGGGCAACGCGCCATTGACCACGCCGATGAAGAGCACGCCCAGGAGCGCACCGCTCACCTTGCCCACCCCACCGGCGATGCTCACGCCGCCGATCACGCAAGCGGCGATCACCGTCAACTCATAGCCTGCGGCCAGCTCGGTGAACGCGATCGAGTAGCGTCCGACCCACAACAGCCCCGACACGCCGGCGAGCAGGCCGCACATGGTGTAGGCCGCGAACAAGCGGCGCTTGACCGGAATGCCGGCGTACAGCGCAGCGCCAGGGTTGTCGCCATACGCATACAGCTCGCGGCCTTCGCGGCGCCAGCGCAGGAACCACGCGGCGGCAGCGACGACGATCAACGCGCACCAGAACAGCGACGGCAGGCCCAGCCAGGTCTCGCGCGGGAAGCCCTTGATGGCAGGGTGGATCTGATGGTCGGAGATCCACGCGCCGCGGCTCGCGACGAAGATCGCGCCGCGGTAGACCGACATCGTTCCCAGCGTGACGACGATGGGGGGCAAGTCGAAGCGGGTGATGAGCCACCCGTTGAACGCACCGAGCGCCGCACCGGCCATGGCGGCCAGGGCGAGCAATGCAGGCAGCGTCATCTCGGGCCATGCGCGCCCGGCCAATGCGCAGAGCATGCCGGTCAAGGCCAGGTTGGACGCCACCGACAGATCGACGCCGCGCGTCAGCAGCACGAGCATCTGCCCCATCACGAGGATGGTGAGGATGGCCGAGTCGTTCACCACGTCGAGCGCGGAACGAACGGTGAGGAAGACCGGCGCACGGGCACCCACGGCCAGCGTCATCGCGACGATGATCGCGAGCAGGGCGAGTTCGCGCCGGTAGCTGCGCAGGAACAGACCTGAATTCATGCAAACCCCTGGGACAGCTGTGCACCGGGCACGCGTGGGGCGCTGTGCGTGTCTGCGCCGGTCGGGGCGCCGGTCGCGCCGAGCAGGCCGGCCGCCGCGCAGACGATGGTGTCGGCATCGGCATCACCCCGATCAAACTCGGCCACCATGCGGCCGCGCCGCATGACGATGGTGCGATGCGCGAGCCGCATCACCTCGGGCAGCTCGGACGAGACGAGGATCACGCACAGGCCTTGCGCCACCATGTCCGCGATGAGTCCGTAGACCGCCTGCTTCGCGCCCACGTCGATGCCCTTGGTCGGCTCGTCGAGGATCACGATGCGCGGGTTGAGCCCGAGCCACTTGGCGATCACCACCTTCTGCTGGTTGCCGCCGGACAGCCCCGACAGCGGCGTGTCCTGGCTCTGCGTCTTGATGCGCAGGCGATCGATCATGCGCGCGGCCAAGGACTGTTCCTTCGCCCTCGACAGCCACGGGCCGCGCGACAGGCTCGGTTCACCCGGTATGCGCGGGCCGCCCAAGGCGGCGAGGCTGATGTTGTGCCGCACCGAAAACCCCAGCACGCCGCCTTGCCGCTGCCGTTCCTCGGGCACGTAGGCGAGCCCCGCGACGATCGCATCCGCGGGCTGGCGAATGTCGATCGGCCGGCCATCGATGCGCACCGTGCCGCGAACCCCTTCCTTCAGTCCCATGAGGGCCAACATCGCCTCGCTGCGCCCCGCGCCGACGAGTCCGTAGAAGCCGAGGATCTCGCCGCGCCGGAGCTCGAACGAGACTTGGTCGAACTCGGTCGGGTGGCTCAAGCCCTCGACCTTCAGCACCACCTCGCCGCGCTGGTCGGGGATGGCCGGGTAGACGTCTTCGATGCGGCGCCCGGCCATCAAGGCCACGAGCTGCTGCTCGTCCGCCTCATCGATGCGGCCGGTGCCAACAGAAGCGCCGTCGCGCAGCACGACATAGCGGTCGCACACCGCGAAGATCTCGTCGAACTTGTGGGTGATGAACAGCACTGCGACGCCGCGCGCCTTCAGGCCGCGGACGATGCCGTAGAAGTCGCGGATCTCGGCTTGCGACAGCGCGGCCGTCGGCTCGTCGAGGATCACCACGCGCGCTTGCTGTGACAAGGCGCGGGCGATCTCGACGAGGTGCCGCTGCGCCATGCTGAGCTCGCGCACGGGTGTCGTCGATGCAAACCCAGCGCCGACTTCATCCAGCGCCTGCTGCGCTTCTCGATTCATGCGCGACCAGTCGATGACGCGAAGCCCGGGCAGGCCCATCATCGGCTGGCGCCCGATGAAGATGTTCTCGGCCGCACTGAGCTCCTCGAACATCACCGTTTCCTGGTGCACGGCGACGATGCCAGCCGCCTGCGCCGCGTGCGCGTTGGGCAAGCGCAGCGGCCGGCCGTCGATCGTGATCTCGCCGGCGTCGGGCTGGTGCACGCCGGTGAGCGTCTTGACGAGCGTGGACTTGCCCGCGCCGTTCTCGCCGATCACGGCAAGCGCTTCCCCCGGCACCAGCGCCAGGTCCACCCCTTTCAATGCATGGGTGGCGCCAAAGCGCTTTTCGATGCCGTGCAAGTGCAGCACAGGGGTCGGATGGGTCATTCCCGTCATCGGTCCAGGATCATGAATCAAGCGCACGATTTTTCTTGCAAAGCGGTCAGAAGATCTTGGCGAACTGGTCGATGTTGCCGGCGTTGTAGGTGAAGGGCTCGGACATCGCCGCTTCGTTGGTGTCGTCCAGCACGGCGCTGCCCACGCGGCCCATCGACAGCTTCTCGCCCGGCTGTCCCTTGGCCTTGCCCTTGACGAAGGCTTCGGCCAGGTAGATGGACGCATAGCCGAGGTCGATCGGGTTCCAGATCGCGAAGGACTTGACCGCGCCGCTCTTCACGTGGCCGGCCATCTCGGACGGCAACCCGAGGCCTGTCACGAAGACCTGCCCGACCTTCTTCTCGTCTTGAACTGCCTTGGCGGCGGCCGCCACGCCGACGGTGGTCGGCGCCACGATGACCTTCAGGTTCGGGTAGCTCTTGAGCAGGCCCTGCGTCTCGCGGTAGCTCTTGTCGGTCTGGTCGTCGCCATAGACGACGCTGTCGAGCTTGATGCTGGCGTACTCGGGTTTGGCGAGGGCCTTCTTCATCTCGCCGATCCAGATGTTCTGGTTGGTGGCTTGGGCCGTCGCCGACAGCACCGCGATCTCTGCGCTCTTGCCGCCAGCTTCTTCAGCCATCTTCACCAGCTTCTCGCCGATCAGCTGGTTGTTCGATGGCGCGAGGTGCATGAGCCGTCCGTCCTTGCGGATGCCGCTGTCGAAAGAGATGACCTTGATGCCGCGCTGCATCGCCTTTTTTGTGACAGGCACGAGGGCGTCCGGGTCATTCGCCGAGATCACGATGGCCTTGACGTTCTGCGCGATCAGCGAGTTGATGATCTCGATCTGGCCTTCCGCCGTGGCCTTCGCGGGGCCGGTGTAGATCACCTCCACGTCCTTGAGCTCCTTGGCGGCTTCGAGCGCGCCCTGGTGGGCGGCGTCGAAGAAACCGTTGCCCAGCGACTTGACCACCAGCGCGATCTTGTCGACGGCAAACGCCGGCACGGTGAGGCTGAGGGACAGCGCTGCGGCTGCCAGGTGCTTGACTCGAATGTTCATGCTTGTCTCCTTTGTAGGACTGTCGTGGTGGATTGAACAACGGGAGCGGAAGAAGGGCGGCAGCGGCTTCAGACGATGCCGCTGCTGGGTGATGCAGCGGCCGGCCGCTGCTGCGCGACCTGCTGCCGATAGCCGCTGCCGCGGTACGCGCCGATCGGGTCGATCGCGCCACCCGCATCGAAGCGAACGCGCTGCAGGATCGGCGTGACGTCGGTCTGGAAGGCCTTCTGCAGGAGGCGCGTGGCCGTCAGCGCATCGTTGGCTTGCTGGGCCGCATCCAGCGCGGCGCGATCCACGAACAAGGCCTGCACGAAGCTGCGCTGCACCTGCTCGGCACTCGCGATCAGGCTTTCGATCGGGTCGGTCACGTTGTGGCTCTGGTCCAGCATGTAGGCCGGGTCGAAGCCATCCACCTTTTCATGCATGGCCGCCACGAGCTCGTTGAAGACGAGGAAGAGGCGGTAGGGCGCGACGCTGCCGGAGTCGAGGTCGTCGTCGCCGTACTTGCTGTCGTTGAAGTGGAAGCCGGCGAGCTTGCCGGCCGCGATCAGCCGGGCCACGATGAGTTCGATGTTCACGTTGGGCGCGTGGTGGCCGAGGTCGACCAGGCACTGCGCCTTCGGCCCGAGCGCGCTGGCGGCGAGGACGCTCGAACCCCAGTCCTGGATCACCGTGGCGTAGAAAGCCGGCTCGCACAGCTTGTGTTCGAGGAACATCTTCCAATCGGCGGGCAGTGCGGCGTAGATCTGCCTCGTGCTCTCGAGGTAGCGCTCGAAGGCACGGCGGAAGTGCTGCTGGCCGGGGAAGTTGGCGCCGTCGCCGATCCACACCGTGAGTGCCTTGCTGCCCAGCGCCTGGCCGACCTCGATGCATTCGAGGTTGTGCTCGATGGCTTGTGCGCGCGTGGCGGCATCGGTGTGCGTGAGGCTGCCGAACTTGTAGCTGTGGGCGCTGCCCGCGGCATCGGAGAAGGTGTTGGAGTTCATCGCGTCGAAGCGCAGGCCGTGGGCTTGCGCCGCACCGCGCAGCTCCGACCAGTCGTTGCAGCGGTCCCAGGGGATGTGCAGCGACACCGTGGGCGTGGCGCGCGACAGCTGGTGGATGACCGCGCAGTCTTCGAGCTTCTCGAACACGTTGCGCGGCTCGCCGCGGCCCGGGAAGCGCGCGAAGCGCGTGCCGCCCGTCCCCACGCCCCAGCTGGGGATGGCCACGCCGAAGCTTGCCGCTTGCTGGCGCACCGCCTCGATGTCGATCTTGCGGCGCGCGAGTTGGTCGGCGAGGCTCGCGTAGTCCTCGCGCATGGGGCCCTGCAGGCGCTCGTTGTGCGCGGCCACCAGGGCTTGTTCAATGCGTTGCATGGCGTTCATTCGTCCTGCGGTTCAGCGCGTGAAAGCGGCAAGGTTGCCGGCATCCACGTTGATGATGTTGCCGGTGCACTTCGCGCTCAGGTGCTCGGCGCTGAAGTGGTAGACGGCTTCGGCGATGTCCTCGGGGAACACGCTGCGCTTGAGCATCGAGCGATCGCGGTAGAAGGCTTCGAGCTCGCCTTCGCTCACCTTGTTGGCGGCCGCGCGCTCCTCGCTCCACTTGCCCGTCCAGATCTTCGAGCCGCGGATCACGGCATCGGGGTTGA
The DNA here is from genome assembly GCA_966211955.1 of uncultured Comamonadaceae bacterium. Lineage (GTDB taxonomy): Bacteria > Pseudomonadota > Gammaproteobacteria > Burkholderiales > Burkholderiaceae_C > Albitalea. Next base: position 455,391 of record CBIHOF010000002.1, read on the forward strand.
CGACGTTGGAGCGGATGCCCAGCGGCGCGCCTTCCAGCGCGAGGCTGCGGCTGAGCTGAATCTCTGCCGCCTTCGCCGCGCAATACGCGGAGGCCTGGTTGCTCGCCACCATGCCGTTCTTGCTGGCGACGATGACCATGCTGCCGCCGATGCCCTGCCGCTTCATCGTGCGGAAGGCTTCGCGCGACACGAGGAAGTAGCCGGTCGCGAGGATGCTCTGGTTGCGATTCCACAGCGCGAGGCTGGTGTCCTCGATCGGCGCGGCCGACGCGATGCCGGCGTTGCTCACGAGGATGTCCAGCCCGCCGAACTCGATCACCGCGCGCTGGAAGCTTGCGATCACGCTGGTTTCGTCCGTCACGTCGCAGGGCACCCCGCGCACGTGGTCCTTGCCGTGAGACTTCGCGAGCGTGGCGCACACCTCGTCCAGCGCCTCGCGGTCGATGTCCGCCAGCACCACGCAGGCACCATCGGCCAGCAGACGGCGCGCGATGGCCTGGCCGATGCCGCCCGCACCGCCGGTGACGAGCGCTACCTTGCCCACCATCGGCTTCGGCTTGGGCATGCGTTGCAGCTTGGCTTCTTCCAGCAGCCAGTACTCGATGTCGAAGGCCTCCTGCTCGGGCAGGCCGACGTAGCGGTCCACCGCGTTCGACTCGCGCATCACGTTGATGGCGTTGACGTAGAACTCGCCGGCGATGCGGGCGGTGGCCTTGTCCTTCGCGATCGTGACCATGCCGATGCGCGGCAGCAGCACGACGACCGGGTTGGCATCTCGCACTGGCGGGCTGGTCGGACGCTTGCAGCGCTCGTGGTAGGCGGTGTAGTCGGCACGGTAGCCGGCAATGAACTGGCCGAGCTGCGCCTTGAGTTCGTCGCCGCTCAGTTGATAGACAGCCTCGGGCACGACCAGCGGGCGAATCTTGGTGCGCAGGAAGTGGTCGGGGCAGGAAGTGCCCAGGGCGGCCAGGGTGTCCAGCTGGTTCGAGTTGACGAACTCCAGCACCTCCGGCGCGGTGTTGACGTGCAGGAGCTTCGCGCTGCCTTCCGACGCGAGACCGCGCAGCACCGGCAGGAAGCTCGCGAGCACCGCGTCGCGCGATGCATCGTCCATGGGCGTGAGCCGCGCGCCGCCAAAGGCCTCGACATTGCGCGAGGCTCGCGTGCGGGCCAGCCATTCCTGCGCGCGCTCGATCAGGTCGACGGTGTTCTCGTAGCAGGCCTTGGCCGTGTCACCCCAGCTGAAGAGACCATGGCCCGCGAGCACGATGCCACGCAAGCCGGGCGACGCGTGCAGGCATGCGGCCAGGCGCTGCCCCAGCTCATAGCCCGGCCGCAACCACGGCAGCCAGCCGACGGTGCCTTCGAAGACCTGCTTCGTCACCGCTTCGGAGTTCTCCATCGCGGCGATGGCGATGACTGCATCGGGGTGCATATGGTCCACGTGCTTGAAGGGCAGGGACGAATGCAGCGGCGTGTCGATGGACGCGGCGCGCGGGTTGAGATTGAAGGTGCAGTGCGGCAGGTAGCCGACCATCTCGTCTTCGTGTTCGAGGCCGCGGTACAGCGAGCGCAGCGCACGCAGCTTGTCCATGTAGAGCGTGGAGAAGCCGTCGAGCTTCATCGAGCCGAGATCACTGCCCGAGCCCTTGACCCACAGCACCTCGACCATCTCGCCGGTGAGCGGGTCTTTCTGCAGGATCTTGGCGGAGGTGTTGCCGCCGCCGTAGTTGGTGACGCGCAGGTCCGAGCCGAGCAGGTTCGAGCGGTACAGCAGCAGGTTGGGTTCGTCGAGCGACGCGGCGTGGGCGTCGTCCCAGCGTGGGAAGGGGGTGCGGTTTGGCATGGCGTTTGGCGTGCGAATGGGTCGTCTGGCGAATTTGATTGAAACGTTTCAATGTTTGGCGGATGATCCGGCAGGCGAATGGGCGCGACAACCGCGTAAACCCTGATCCGCAGGCCCACCGGCCGCGCGCTTGGCAAGCCTTGGCGCAACGACGACGACAATGCGGACCCAGTCACCCCGGCCTGCCCCACACCACCGAATCGACCATGCCCCGCCCGCGCAAACCCGCTGACGACACACTCCGCACCGGCGCACCCGCCGTCAGCGTGCATGACGTGGCCCGCCACGCGGGCGTCTCGCTGGGCACCGTGTCCAACGCGCTCAACCGGCCCGGCATGGTGTCGCCCGAGACGCTGGAGCGGGTGCGCAAGACCATCGACGAACTCGGCTACGTGCGCAATGAAAGCGCGCGGCAGCTGAGGGCCGGGAGCAGCCGCACCATCGGTCTCGTCGTGCTCGACGTGGGCAACCCCTTCTTCATCGACGTGGCGCGCGGCGTGGAAGATGCCGCCAACGCCGCGGGCCTGGCCGTCATCCTGTGCAACAGCGACGCGAGCACTGACAAGGAAGGCAACTACCTCGACCTGCTCGAACAGCTGCGCGTGCGCGGCGTGCTCATCACGCCGGTGGACACCGTCGGGCCGCGTCTGGCGGCGGTGAGGCAGCGCGGCACGCCGGTGGTGCTGCTCGACCGGCACGCCCGCGGCAAGGACCAGTGCTCGGTGTCGGTGGACGACGTGCTGGGCGGCGAGCTCGCGGTCGCGCATCTCATCGAGACGGGGCACCAGCGCATTGCCTTCGTCGGCGGGGCGGTGAAGGTGAAGCAGGTGGAGGATCGGTTGAAAGGCGCGCAGCGCGCGATCAAGCGATCAGGCAAGGTCGACGTCGAACTCGGCGTGCATGTAGCGCCATCGCTCAACACCGTGGGCGGCATCGAGGCGGCGCGGCGACTGCTCGCGATGAAGCCTCGACCCACGGCGGTGTTCTGCGTGAATGACTTGATCGCGCTGGGTGTTCTGCAAGTCGCGCTTGAGATGGGGCTGCGAATCCCGCAGGACCTGGCGATCGTGGGCTACGACGACATCGAATACGCGGCAGCGGTGTCGCATCCGCTGACCTCGGTGCGCCAACCGCGGCGATTGATCGGCCAGACGGCCGCGAAGTTGCTGATCGACGAGGCGCAAGCGGGTGAAGATCACGAGCACCAGCAGGTCGTCTTCAAGCCCGAACTCGTCATCCGCCAGTCGAGCGACATGCGGGCCAAGGCGCCGCGCGGGTCGTAGCCGGCGCGACAGCCGCAGGCCGGTCCAAGGCCTGCGATGGACTCGTGCACTTCGATTTCTGAGCCTCTGGCACGACGAGGCGACACGAGCGATGCTTCAAGCCGCCTTGCACCAGCCTGCCGCGTCGGCGGACATCTGTTGCCTCAGGCTGGCCAGGGCTGCGTCGAAGGCAGCCTGAACCTCGGACTCCGAATTCGACCAATTGATGCTGGCATCCACCCCGCGATAGGTCTTGGCGCTGGGCACCGCACCTTCGCCGGTGACGCTCACCTTGACCACGAGATTTGCCGACTTGGCCGTGCCCAGGGATTGGATGTAGGCCTTCAGAACCTCGATGTGCAGTTCGACCGGTGCCGTCCCCGGCGCCGCGGTGTTGCCGGGGACGGCGGCGACGCCCTCCGCGAACCACTGTGCGAAGCCTGCGCCATCCACCCTCGTGTTGACCAGCGTGCCCAGCCCGGCGTGCCCCCGCAGGTCGGTGATGGCCTTGACGGAGAACCGGCAGGAAGGCGGTGGGCCGGCGGGCAAGGTGGCTGCCGCCGCCCCGGACTTCACGCCCACGACGCGATCGGCGGCACAACCAGCGAGGCCCGCCGTGCACGCCACCGCGAGAGCAGCGGCGCTGAAGGCCTGCGAAGGCATCACTGCGAGACCGTCTGGCCGGCCGACGACGTCGTGGTCGGCTTGGGCGTGGACGCGGCATCCGTCGTGGCCGCAGCGTCCTTGGAGAGGGTGGTCTTGAACATGAGCACGCCGGTGGGCATGCGCAGCAGTTGACCGCCGTCGCTCTCGGCCAGGAGGTCACCAGGGAGAGCCTTGCCGTCGGCCTTGCGCAAAACCGTACGCTCCGAATCCGGCGCGCGCTGTACGTCTTCAGCCAGCAGGCGACCGAGCTGGAGCGCACCGTCGTTCAGGGCGGCCCGCAGCAGGCGCGCATGATCGGCCTTCCAGAGCGCCACGTAGTCGGCCGGTGCATTGGCCGTGACGGGCAGCTTGGCGTGATAGGCCACGTCCAGGCGGTAGGCAGCGCTCTTCAGTGGCAGCACCGGGTCCTTGCCGGGCGCCGGCAGTTCGGGCGCGAGCCCGGCGGCAGTGCGTGCGGCAGCGCTGCGCGGGAACACGAGGCCACGGGCAGTCATCTCGAGCGTGGAGAAGTCGCGCGACACGTGATAGTCCACATTCACGAACATCACCGCGGCGGACGTCGAGGCGCGGAAGGTTTCTTCATAGGCCTTGTCGTCGACCGTCTTGGTGAGCGCCACGCCGGAGAACCGAAGCTTGGGCGCGCCTTGCAAGGAGTTGCCGATGGCTTCGGTCAGGATCTGGTCGAACTTGGCATCCACCGTCTCGTCCTTGAGCGGTCGCACCATTTCGTCGGCGGCCTTGGCACGCGACGCATTGACAGTCGCATCGACCGCGCCCATGGCACCGCCACAAGCCGCGGCAAGCAGAATGCCAAGGCCGGGGACGGCGCCGCAAGCGGCCGCCGCACTGGCGCCGCCCATGGAGGGCTCATAGGCGGCATACACCTCGGACTGCTTGATGCCGATGCGCAAGTCCACCGGCTGGATGGCTGCGGCCACCTGCGCACTCATGGGCTTGTTGTGAGGCGCACTGGCACAACCGACCAAGGCGAACGAAACCAGCGCCGCCCATGCGGCACGATGAAACAAGAACATGGAACCCCCCGATGAACGATAGAAAAATGTTTGTAGAGCCGGCAGTCGCCCACGGTTTGGCTCGGCATGAGTCAACACGTGTGGTCGCTGCAGCAAGGCGATTGTTGCAGTGATTGGTGAGAGGTCGAATTGCCGCAAACCCCTGGTTGAGGGGGTGCGAATGATTGATGCCTTTAGGGCGACCTTGAAAGGATTGGAGCTCTGCTCATCACCGGCAATGATTAGATCGACCCAGGGCTAATCGGAATTTCCGCCAAGTAGAAGAATGAACACGACTGCTTGGTTCTGCTGAAGAGTGTGCACCGTGCCGAACAGCTTGTGAACGTCTCGGCTCGAGCCTCGGCGCACTGGATGCGCCCGACCAGTTCATGCCGACCTACGAGCTCCGGACCATCCGGCGCGAATCCTGGCTGCCGCCGTTTCCGCTCGAGCGGCGCTACGAGCGGGATCGGGAAGGGACCGGCCGCTTCGAATGACGCAGGCATGCAGGCGCACATAATCTCCCGTTGTTCGCCCAGAGACGGAAGTGATGAAGGCCCTGCTTGTCGATGACCACGCCATGTTCCGCGAGGGGCTCGCGCTGCTTCTCGCCCACCATTTCCAGGATGTCGAGTTGCTGCAGGCAGAAACCCTGGCCCAGGCCCTCGCGCTGGTGAAGCAGCACGGCCCTGTGGATGTCATCCTGCTGGACCTCGCGCTGCCGGACAGCCAGGGCCTGGATGCCGTGCCGCAGGTTCATGCCGCGGCACCCGGCGCCCGCGTCGTCGTGCTGTCGGCGGACGACTCGGCGAGCACGGTGCGCGGCGCCATCGAGCAAGGCGCGAGCGGCTTCATCCCGAAGACGGCGCAAAGCAGTGCGCTGCGGCTCGCGCTGACGACGGTACTCGGCGGCGGCGTGCACCTGCCCGCGAGCCTGCTCGGCGGCAAGGGGCCCACAGTGGAGCGCACGGAAGCGACCGATGCGCTCGGGCTCGAACTTTCGCCGCGTCAGATCGACGTGCTGCGCCTGCTCATCCAGGGTGCGACCAACAAGCACATCTGCCGCGAGCTCGACCTCGCGGAGTCAACCGTCAAGACGCACCTGGCCGCCATCTTCAAGCGCCTGGACGTGAGCAACCGGACGCAGGCCGTCATCGCCGCGGCGCGGCTGGGCCTGCGGCTCAGCGGGGCCTGAACGTGGCGCACGCTGCGTCGGCGACGCGGCCGCGCCGTTGATAGCCTGCAGCAACTGCTCGGCGCGAAAGGGCTTGTGCAAGACCGGCAGGCCGCTCGCCATCAAGGCCGCGATGGTCTGCGGCGCGGTGTCCCCGGTGATCACGAGTGCGCGCACCTTCGGGTGCTGACGACGCACGGCATCGACCACTTGCACGGCGTCCGCGCCGGCCATGCGGTTGTCGGTGATGACGAGGTCTGCATCGGTGAACCGACGCGAGGCCGGTGCGCTCACGAAGGCCTCCAACCCATCGAAATCCGCCACCTTCGCGCCCCACTGCGCGAGCCGCAGCGCCAGTGCTTCACGCACGTTGGCATCGTCTTCGACCACCAGCACGCGCCAGCCCGCCAGGGGCTTGCCCGACGGCATGGGCGACACATGCTCGGCCGCCGGCTCGCGTGCGGCGTCCAGTTCGATGGAGAAGCAGCTGCCGCGCGCGGGCTGTGAGCGCAGGGTCAGGCTGCACCCCAGCAAGTCCACACAGCGCTTGACGATGGCCAGCCCCAGGCCCAGGCCTCGCGTGCCGTCTCGCGCGGGGTTGTCCAGCTGCACGAACTCCTCGAACACCGCCGACTGCTGTTCGGCCGGGATACCGCGACCGGTGTCCCACACCTGCAGCAGCACGCGGCCGTCTCGGCGTTTGCGGGCGGCCACGAGCACGCCGCCGCGGTCGGTGTAGCGCAAGGCGTTGCTCACCAGGTTGCGAAGAACCTGCTCCAGCAGCAGCGAATCGGCACGCACCGCGAGGTCCGTGCGGCGCAGGCGCAGCGACAGCCCCCGCTCGTGCGCCGACTCGCGTTCGTGCGCGGCCACGGCATCGAACAGCGGCTGCAGCGCCACACGTTCGGTGCGCGGCTTGACGGCGCCGGACTCGAGCCGCGACAGATCGAGCAGGCCCTTGAGCAGCGTCTCGAGCGATGCCACCGCTTCGTCGATGCGATCGACCATCGCGGGTGGCGCACCTGCCGTACCCTGGTCGCGCAGCAGGCCCACGAGCAGGCCGATGGCCGCCACCGGCTGGCGCAGGTCGTGGCTCGCCGCCGCGAGGAAGCGCGACTTCGCTGACACCGCGGCCTGCAGCTCGCGCGTGCGCTCCTCCACGCGGCGTTCCAGGCCGACGTTGAGCTGCTCCACGTCGCGCAGCGCCGAGACCAGACGCGACACGAGGCTCCACACGATGCACACCAGCATCAGCACGCCCGTGTAGTGCGAGATGTAGTAGCCGTCGTAAGGCAGCTTGCTGTTGAGGAGCATGGCGTCGCGCAGCGACAGCACCACGTAGGTGAGCGTCGACGCCGCCATCAGCGCCGATTCGACGCTGCGCTCGCGCCAGCCCTTGCGCAGCAGCAGGCCGACCAGCAGCAGGTACAGCAGCGTGCCCGGCGCCGCCATGACCACCATCGCCTGCTCGATGCTCGACACCGCACCGCTGGCCACCACCGCCGTGTTGATGAGCGCATACGCCCACAGCGTGCGCTGCACCCACGGCCAGCGCACGTCGGCAAAGCGAAGCACGAAGAGGCCGAAGAGCGTGTTGAACCAGGTGTGGCCCAGAAAGACGAGCACGGCCCATTCGTCGAGCGACAGCGGCAGCGCATCGAGGAAGAGATTGCTGTTGCGGCCCGCCCAGACCAGGATGCCCAGGCCGAAATACAGGTACATCACGTCGCGCCGACGCGCCCACCACATCAGCAGCAGCAGGAGGCCGGCCACTGCCGACACCGCGCTCGACACCATCGCGCCGTCGTGCTGCCAGAACTGGCGGTGTCGTGCCACCGGAGCCAGCGCCCGCGCGCTCGCCAGTTGAACGTGCGACAAGCCGGCGCGATAGCGCGGCGGCCCCGACACCTGGATCTGCAGCTCATTGCCCGAATCGCGCAGCAGCGCCACCGGCAGGTCCAGCAGCAGCGGCGCATTCCAGCTGCGTGCCGCGGTGCGCCCGGCCGGCCCGCCGTCCCACAGCAGCGAACCGTTGACGAGCACGCGGCCGTTGGTGGCAAGCCGCGCGATCAGCACCGCCGGCTCGTCGATGCCGCGCGGGTCGAAGGGGATGCGGTACCACACGCTCGGCGGTGCCTCGGGCCGTGCGGCCTTCCAGTTATCTGGCAGGGCGACGAGCTTCCAGTCGGCGCCGGGGCCAGGCATTGGTGAATCGACTTCCGGCGCGATCCACGTGAGCGACAAGTCGAGGCGCTGGCCCGGCCAGCGATCGCTGTCGTGCGTGAGCCAGTGGGCCCACCACAGCGACAGCACCATCACCACGACACACACGAGAGGCAGCAAGGCCGCGCGCAGATGTCGCGGCGCGTTCGCATTCACGGGGGAAGACACCGGGGAGAGGGGCTGCATGCGTTCGAGAATAAGCGACGGAAGCGGCCGCGCGGCCGCTTCCGTCAGGGGCTGATGACCAGGATCAGGGCGTGTCGATCGATACCGTGGTGTAGTGCTTGGTAGGCACCGAACTCACCGACAGCACCATGCCCCCCAGCGGCATCAGGACCACGCCGTTGCAGTTGAGCGCGCCACCGGCCGAGGTGGTGCAGGCGTTCGTCGCCCGGTAGCGTGTGCCGGCGAACGGTGCGTCGAAGGTGATGGTGTCGAAGTGGCTGTCCGATGCGAACTGCCGCGTGACGGTCTTCGCCGTCGCATCGACCGCGGTAACGGTGTTCGACTCCTCGGTGACCGGGTTGAGGCCTGAGGCGTTGACGGTGAACTGCCAGAACGACGTCGACTTGCCGACCTCGGGAAGCGTCAGGCTGGCCTGGCTGGCGAGCACGGTGACGGTGCCGTCCAGCCCCTGCGCGATGATGAACGTGCGACCCGCCGCGTTGCGGAACGCGAAGGCGCGTGCCTGCGATGCGCCGTTCTCCATGTAGTCGAAGCCGCCGTTGGCGTTGGCCACCAGCGTCCCCTTGCTTTGCGTGTCTTCGGCGCACTTGCCGAAGCCGAGCGGGCAGTTGACCGACAGGCCATTGGCGCCGTTGGATGCAAAGACGGTGGTGCCGAAGTCTCCCACCTCGGGGTCGAAGGTGGTGCCGTACTGCACGCGGTCGTAGGTGCCGGCCAGTGCCGCCACGTCGAGCGCCTGTTCGGGGATCGCCACGCCGGCCACGCCGCCCGTGCCCGTGCCCGTGCCTTGCAGCAGGACGGCCATGCCCGAACGCGCCACGAGCACGCGGGTCGAGACATCGTCGTTCACGGTGTAGTCGCAGGCGGCGTTCTTCGTCAACGTGTACTTCGTGCCGCCCGCCGTCACCGTGAGAGCCGTGGCATCGACGGCGATCTTGTCGTTCCAGCCGTCGTTGAAGTCGATCATGCGCAGCGTGCCGGTCTTGAGCCCGGGGCACTCGCTGGACGCGGCGGCGAGAACGGTCGTCACGGTCGACGTGCTGGTCGAGCTGCCCACGGTGCTGGTGGTGGACACGGCCGTCGTCAGTTCGCCGAGCGTCGTACCAGCAGTGCTGATGGCCGTTTGCAGCTTGTCGAGCGCGCCGTCGTAGCCGGTGCCGGTGCCGGCAGAGAGGGTGCCGCCGACGATGTCGGTCACGGCGCTCACGTCAAGCCCCGCAGCGGTGAGCGTCTGCAGCAGCGCGGTCTGCGCGGCGCCGACGTCGGCGGTGCTGATGGCCGTGCTGCTGGTGAAGCTCGCGACGTAGGTCTTCGGGTCGGTGCCGGCCAGCTTCGCCAGGAGCAGCTCGCTGAGCGGCGTGATGTTGGACGTGGTGTCCGCGTGGCCGGTGCCGGCGGCGACCGAGTGCAGTTCGATCAGGCCATCGGCACTCTTGGCCGTGAGCACGCAAGGCAGTGCGCCGTCGGTGATGCTGACCGTGTAGACGCCCTTGGCGTCCGCCGTGACGAGCGCCGAACCGCTGGCGCACGAGACGGTGACCGAGGCGCCGGCCATGGGCGCGCCGACGGCCGCCGTGCCGGACAGCTTCAAGGCTGTGGCCGTCGGCGGGGGAGGCGGGGTGTCGGATCCGCCGCCGCCACAGGCGGCCAGCGCGACGGGCAAGGAGATCGCTGCGATCTGCTGGACTAGACGATTCAATTTCAAGGTGTGCTCGCTGAAGTTGTGGTGCACAGCCACCCAGGGATTGGCTGTGCGGCCATTCTTCGATCGCGGCGTCTGGGCTGCCATCGACCAAAAGGATGAGCGAGCTCACGCGCAGCGCTGGTCCGTGAAGAACTTGGCGCTGGCGTGGTGAAGGGGGCGGCGCGAAGGAGCTACGTCGCAGGCGAGAAAGAGGTGGGCGCCAGGAACGAGTTGGCCATCTTCGCCACGATCGGCCCGGCGGCCTCGCTCGCCTTTCTCACCTCGACCCACTCGGGGTCGACGACGAACTTGTTCCACTTGACCTCACGGTCTGCCAGGCTGTCCCAGACGAGCATGAAGGTGAGCGCGTTGCTGTCCGGTCCGACGGCAGTCGTCCAATAACCGAGTTGACGAATGCCCATGCGATTCCAGATGCCCACGGTGTGATCGCGAAATCTGGCGAGAACGTCGGGGAGGCGGCCGGGCATGGCGGTGTAGACGCGTAGTTCGTAGATCATCGGCGCAGTCCTGGTAAGAGTGTTGCGAGGTGACGAGGTGGCGGGCGTGGCCGCCTGGCGCATTGTGCTGCCGAGGTTGCGGCGCGAGCGTGTGTCAGTCGCTTGTTTCGTCGTCACGCTCAACGCCGGCAAAGACACGCTGAACGACGACCCTGAGATCGCGCGCCAGCTCGCGCACGAATGCATGTAGCAACTTTTGCTGCGAGTGAAGCAGATTTGAGAACGGTCAGGCGTAGAAGGCTCGGGCCAGGATCGCTTGGCGCAGTGGTGTGCGACGAGTGACTGAATCGTGTCCTGCTCCTCCAGCGGCGACGCCGCGTGGAAGCGGATGCCCCGGCCGCCGAGCGCCGACTGGCTGTTGCGGTCTTCCGGGCAACTTTGCGTGCTCACCGTGTCCCGAGCCTCGGGTTCTCGCTCAGCGCGGTGATGTGGATGTCGCCGGCGTCGCTCAGTGACTCCCGGCTGCACCACGTCTCCAGCAGCAGCTCGCCGAGCGGGCCGTCGCCTTCCAGGCGATGAAGGCGGGTACGCGAGTCGAAGCTGCCAAGCGCGAGCTTGGACAGATCGATGTCCAGTGCCATTTGCTGTTCTCCTCCCAGAGAGCGCGGGCGGCTTGTGCTGCCCGGAATTGAGGGAGGAATGGTGCTGAGGGCTGTGGGAGAGGGGCATCC
>CBIHOF010000003.1:0-312720 GCA_966211955.1 uncultured Comamonadaceae bacterium
GGCAGCGCCTGAGCGAGGTGGCCAAGGCCGGCACGGCGCATGCGCTCACGAGCCATGACGCAGGTCAAGCGGTGGAGAAGTTCCTCGAAGCCATCGACCCGCAGAAGCTTGGCAAGCACGCCGGGCCAGTCGGCGGGCAAGAGGCCAAGAAGGCCAACGGGCGCACGCTCACCGATCCGGTTGAAGCCTTCGCGACACCACTCGTGCTGATGGACACGCCCAGCACTAGCGCATTCGCCAGCGAGGCGAGCATCACGAACTTCAGCGGGCAGGACTTGAGCCTGGGGGTGCAAGGCGACATGCAGCACACGGCCGTGCACACGTATGCCGCGGTATCCGGGCAGACGACCAGCGTCTATACCAACGACGGCGGCATCCAGGTGAAGGCCGCCAACGGACCCGTTAGCCTGCGCGCCCACACCGACGAGCTGCACATCCTGGCCGACCAGGACGTCACCGTTATCAGCGTGGAGGAGGAGATCCGCATCCAGGCGAACACGTGCATCGAGTTGATCGCGGGGGAGTCGTCGGTGGTGCTGGAGGGTGGAGACATCACCTTCACCTGCCCGGGGACCTTCACCGCGAAGACGTCGACGCATGCGTTCTTGGGTGGCTTTCAGCAACTTCACCAGGCTCGGGTCCATGTAGTCGTATTCGTCCGGGATGTTGAGCACGATCACCCGCTTGTTCAACAGTTGGCGCCGGAACTTGGAAGAGAGCTTGTTCCGGTGGGTCTTTTCCATGACGAAGATGATCGGCGCTCGGCTGGCCCGTCCTCATCAAACCGCCGCATCCATTCGTTGCTGCTCCGGTCGCCAAAGCGAGCCTCGCCCGCGACCGACCCATAGTGAAACGACTGGACCACAGGTGCGCGTGCGGTCTTCAGGACGTTGTTGACCTTCACGTACAGCGGCGGCTTCGGATTTCTCTCCGCCCACCCAAGTTCGGGCCGTTCGCCCGCGCGGATCACGCAACCGCCCGTGTAGGGCAGCAGCTTGAACCGCTCATCACCGAGTCTGCTCTTGACGACGTCAACTCCACCCAGGCGGTCCATCCACTTGGTGTCGAGCACCGTGTACCTGACTTCACTTCGAACTCACTGGGCCAGGCAGGACATTCAAGACGCCTATCCCGAGGACTTCAAAGCGATGCAGAACCCCGTCTTCGGCAATCTCGACCGCGTTCAGCGCCCTGGCGAAATCACACAAAGCGAGTGGAACAAAAAGCCGACGGTGGGTTGGGCCGACTCAATCGCGTACAACTTCAACCGAGGCATGGACTTCGCGGGATGCAACGAATACGCAGGGATGCCGGCGAAACCTGGGCGTGGTTGCGCGGCGTGTTGCTTGGTGAGTGGGAAGACCATCAGACCGTCAGCCAGATCGTCGCCAACCCAACCACCCCGCATTCGTCACTCCCAACCCTCCCCCAACGTGAGGCTCCCACGCATCACGCACCCTCGTGCGACGACTGTATGATCCGCGCGCTTGCGGCTCTCGCGCAGTCTCTCCGCAAGCCGCCTCGCCGCCCGCGCATCGCAGTCCGCGCCTGGTGAGCAGGCAACTCAACGACACACACGACCCCGCGCCGCCGACACGATCCGCGGCGTGATCTGGCTGGCAGCACACGACGCTGGAGCAACTACGAATTCTCGTAGTTGCCCGAAGCACCGGAGGTACGGACCATCGACGCGAATCTGTTGAACGAACTGCGCATCGACAAGGGTGAGCGCGACGCGGAAGCGTCGGGCGCGCCGCGCTGGCTGTGGCCGGTGGTCGGGGTGGTGGTCGTGCTCGCCTTGGTGGGTGCCGGTGCCTGGTGGCTGCTGATGGGCCGCGGCATGACGGTGCAAACGGCCGAGGCCGTCGCGTCGAGCACCAGCGCCGGGCCGGCCGCGGTGCTGCAGGCCACGGGCTATGTCACGGCGCGTCGCCAGGCCACTGTCTCCACGCAGATCACGGGCACGCTCACCAAGGTGCTGATCGAGGAAGGCGACCGCGTGAAGGAAGGCCAGGTCATCGCTCGTCTGGAAGACACCTCGCTGCGCGCCGGCCTGGTGGCGGCGGAAGCGAACCTGCAGGCGTCCCTCGCTCAGGTGAAGCAGGCGCAAGCCCAGCTCGCGCAATCCGAAGCGGATGCGCGCCGACAGGCCGAGCTGGTGGCAAGCGGCATGACGACGAAGCAGGCGGCCGAGCAATCTCGCACCGCCGTCGCCAACGCCGCCGCGATGCTCGACGCGCGCCGCCGTGAATCCGATGCGGTGCGTGCGCAGCTCAACCAAGCCAAGGTCAACTTCGACTACACCGTGGTGCGGGCGCCCTTTGCCGGCGTCGTCACCGAAAAGGCGGCGCAGGTCGGCGAGATCGTCTCGCCGCTGTCGGCCGGCGGCGGCTTCACACGCACCGGCGTGGGCACCATCGTCGACATGGATTCGCTGGAGATCGACGTGGACGTGAACGAGGCCTACATCGGCCAGGTCTCGGCCGACATGCCGGCGCAGGCGGTGCTCGATGCCTACCCGGATTGGAAGATTCCCGCGCACGTCATCGCCATCGTGCCCACGGCCGACCGTGGCAAGGCCACCGTCAAGGTGCGCATCGCGCTCGAGCAGAAGGACGGCCGCCTCGTGCCGAACATGGCGGCGCGCGTGTCCTTCCTCGGCAAGGCGCCGCCGCCTGCTTCTGCCGCCAGCGCCGCCAGCGCGCCGCAAGCCGCCGGCCCGAAGGGCGTGCTGGTGCCGCCGGCAGCCTTCGTGCAGCGCGATGGCAAGGGCATCGTCTTCGTCGTCATGGACGGCAAGGCGCAGCAACGGGCCGTCACGGCCGCGCCGCGCGACGTGGGCAACATGAAGCTGCTCACGCAAGGCGTGGCGGCCGGCGAGCGGGTGGTGCTCGCGCCGCCGGCCACGCTGCAGGACGGCGCCGCCGTGCAGGTCGACGACGCGGCCCACTGAACACGCTCACGACGATCCAACCCGACATCACGTCGACACGACACAACGCAGCCAGAGAGGACGCAACATGGCCAAGCTGATCGAGATCCGAGACCTGTCCAAGGTGTACGAACGCGGCAGGCAGAAGGTGGAAGTCCTGCACAACATCAACCTCGACGTGGAGCAAGGCGACTTCCTCGCCCTGATGGGCCCGTCGGGCTCGGGCAAGACGACGCTGCTCAACCTCATCGGCGGGCTGGACCAGCCCTCGACGGGCGGCATCGCCGTGGGCGGCCAGCGCATCGACCAACTCGGTGCGACGGCGCTCGCCAAGTGGCGCTCGGCCAAGGTGGGCTTCGTGTTCCAGTTCTACAACCTCATGCCCATGCTCTCGGCTCAGCGCAACGTGGAGTTGCCGCTGCTGCTCACCAAGCTGTCGTCGTCCGAGCGCAAGAAGCGCGCGAGCATCGCCTTGCAGCTGGTGGGCCTGGCGGATCGCGCATCGCACAAACCCACCGAGCTGTCGGGTGGCCAGCAGCAGCGCGTGTCCATCGCCCGCGCCATCGTGTCGGACCCGACGCTCCTGGTGTGCGACGAGCCCACCGGCGACCTGGACCGCCACTCGGCCGAAGAGGTGCTGGCCCTGCTGCGCGCGCTGAACCGCGACCACGGCAAGACCATTCTCATGGTCACCCACGACCCCAAGGCCGCGGACTACGCCAACCAGACGCTGCACCTCGACAAGGGCACGCTGGTCGAGCAGGTAGCCGCCGCCGCCTGAGGAGGCACGCATGAAATACCTTCACCTCGTCTGGGCCTCGCTGTTCAGGCGCAAGACGCGCACCATCCTCACGCTGGTGTCGATCATCGCGGCCTTCCTGCTGTTCGGGCTGCTGGACGCCGTGCGCACCTCCTTTGCAGAAGCGGGCCAGAGCGCGAACGGTGCGCAGCGGCTGCAAACGGGCTCGCGGCTGTCGTTCATCCAGACGCTGCCGCAGTCGCTGCAGGCGCAGATTGCCAACGTGCCCGGCGTGAAGATGGTGACGTATGCCAACTGGTTCGGCGGCGCCTATCAAGACCCGCACAACCAGGTCTTCAGCTTTGCGGTGCCGTCAAACTATCTCGACGTGTACCCCGAGATGTCGGTGACACCGGCCGAGCGCAAGGCCTTCGACGAGACGCGCACCGGCGTGCTGGTGGGCGAGCAGCTGATGACGCGCTTCAAGTGGAAGGTGGGCGACCGTATTCCGATGCAATCGACCATCTTCCCGGACAAGTCGGGCAACAAGAACTGGACCTTCGACATCGTGGGCGTGCTGCGCTCCACCGACAAGAAGACCAGCGGCTTCTACGACCAGATGATGCTGCTGCAGTGGAAGTACTTCGACGACACCACGCCCTACAACCGCGGCACGGTGGGCTGGTACGTCACCCGCGTGAGCGACGTGAACCAGGCCGATCGCGTGGCCAAGGCGATCGACGCGATATCGGCCAACTCCGACCATGAGACGCGCACGCAGACCGAGCAGGCGGCCACCGCATCCTGGATGAAGCAGTTCGCCGACATCGGGCTCATCGTGGGCTCGATCATGGGCGCGGTGTTCTTCACGCTGCTGCTGCTCACGGGCAACACGATGGCGCAGGCCGTTCGCGAGCGCACGAGCGAGCTCGCGGTGCTCAAGACCATCGGGTTCTCCAATCTCGGCGTGCTGGCCATGGTGCTCGCCGAATCGGTGCTGCTGCTGGTCATCGGCGGCGTGGTGGGGCTTGGCATTGCCTCGGCCATCATCCCGGTGGTGAGCGCGGGCAGTGGCGGCATGCTGAACCTGCCGTCCGTCAGCGCGAACAGCTGGGTGCTCGGCTTCAGCCTGATGGCACTCATCGGCATCGCGGTGGGCGCCCTGCCCGCCATGAATGCGATGCGGCTGAACATCGTCGACGCGCTGGCCGGCCGTTGAGGCCACGGAGACAACACACATGAACTTCCTCAGGAACTTGGGTCTGCTGGTGCTGCTCGTGGTGGTGCTGGCGGGGTGGGTGATGCTGCCTTGGCCGGGCGCCGTTCTGCTGGGCGTGCTGCTCGCGGCGTGGCTCTTCCTCACGCGGCGCGGCGGGCAGGCACGATCGGTGGCCAACGTGGGCATCAGTACGCTCACGCAGCGGCTCGGCTCATCGGCGGTGATCGTCGTGGGCATTGCGGGCGTGGTCGGCGTGCTGGTCGCGCTGCTTGCCATGGCCGAGGGCTACAGCCAGACGCTGCGCGCCACGGGCAGCGCGGACACGGCCATCGTGATGCGCGGTGCGTCGGCATCCGAGGTGATGTCGGGGCTCGATCACGATTCGGTCACCTTGATTCCGCAAGCACCCGGCATCGCGCGCGATGCGAAGGGCGAGCCGCTGGCATCGCCGGAGTTGGTGGTGGCGGCCAACCTGCCGATCAAGGGTGGCGGCGCGGATGAACAAGGCAGCGTGCAATTGCGCGGCGTGGGCGACCAGGCCTTCGCCGTGCGGCCACAGCTGAAGATCATCGACGGTCGGCGCTTTCAGCCGGGCCTGCGCGAGCTCATCGTCGGCAAGGGCGCCGCCAAGCAGTTCGCGGGGCTCGTGCCCGGACAGCAGATTCGCCTGGGCAGCCAGACCTGGACGGTGGCCGGCGTGTTCGCCACCGGCGACGCGATGGAATCCGAGGTGTGGGGAGACGCCACCGTGGTCGCCGACACCTATGGCCGCGGCAGCAGCCGCGCGTCGGTCACCGTGCGGCTGGCTGACCCGAAGGCGTTCGGGCAGTTCAAGAGCGCGCTCGAAGCGAACCCGCAGCTCAAGGTGGAAGCCACCACCACGCTCGACTACTTCAGCAAGCAGTCGGAGCGCATGACGCAGGTGATCCGCATCATGGGCATCACGGTTGGCGCCATCATGGCCATCGGCGCGATGTTCGGTGCGCTGAACACGATGTTCGCGGCCGTGGCTGCGCGTGCTCGCGAGATCGCGACGCTTCGTGCCATCGGCTTCTCGGGCATCCCGGTGGTGGTGGCGGTGATGCTCGAGACCATGCTGCTCGCGCTGGCGGGCGGCATCATCGGCGGTCTGCTCGCGTGGCTGATCTTCAACGGCTACGGCGCATCAACCATGGCCGCGGGGTCGGTGGGCAAACTGAGCTTTGAGCTGAGAGTGACGCCGGAGCTGCTGTGGACGGGGCTGAAGTGGGCCTTGGCCATCGGCTTCATCGGTGGGCTGTTCCCGGCGGTTCGTGCGGCGAGGTTGCCGGTGACGACGGCGCTGCGGGAGCTTTGAGCCGCCCCCCTTTCTCTCCTGTGGTCTTGCTCCCTCTCCCCCTGGGAGAGGGTTGGGGTGAGGGCGACGGCGGTGGAGCTATCAAGGCCTCCACATGCCAAGGCCCACGCCCTCACCCTAGCCCTCTCCCAGAGGGAGAGGGAACTGAAGGGTTAGCGCCACTGCGTCCACGGTGACGACGCGCGCCGCCTCGATTGCAGTGAGCGCCGCCATGCAGAGCAGCACGACACCCACCGCCTTGATCAACAGCCCGCGCGAGCGCGGGCTCGAATCGAACCACCGCGCGCCCTTGCTCGCGGCCACCGCCAGCGCTCCGTAGACAGCAGCCTGCGTCGCATTCGTCACGACGGTCAACTCGGCCACCTGCAGCCAGAAGCCGCCACGCTCGGGGTGCACGAACTGTGGCGTGACGGCGAGCGTGAAGAGATAGGCCTTCGGGTTGAGCAGGCTGGTGGCCACGGCACCGCGAAAGGCACTGGCCGGCGTCGACCTGCCGCTCGCGTCGCCCGCGGCCGTTGAGGCGTTCTGCGTCGAAGGTGCCTGGTCTGCGTCTTGCGCGCCAGCCGACCGCAGCAGGCTCCAGCCGATCCACGCGATATAGCCCGCGCCCGCCAACATCATCAGCGTGAACAACCATGGCACCGAGCGCACGACGATGGCGATGCCGATGGCGCCCATGGTCATGTGGCACACCCCACCAACCACGATGCCTGCGACCGCGCCGAAGCCTGACCGCAAGCCACCCACCAGCGAGTTGCCGACGACGAAGGCCATGTCCATGCCGGGCAAGGCGATGATGCCGAACACCAGCGCGAAGTACAGTGCGAGCTCGGATGGCGTGATCATTTCGCGGCCACCCGGGTGAAGTCCATGACCCAGTTGATCTCCCAGGTCTTGCCGTCGTCCGCCGAGAACGCCTGCTCCCAGCGTGGATGCTCGCTCTTCGTGCGCGACCAGATGTAGCGAACGATGATGGGCTTGCCGTCGTAGGTGTCCGGGGATACGAAGATGCCGGTGTCGCCCTCGAAGCGGCCGACGACCGGTGTCGCATCCATCACCGGCGTGCGGCTGTCGATCCAGTGGATGGTCCACAACCTGGTCTTTGGGTTGAACAGGCGCAGCGTCATCGCCACCACCCCGGGGCGGTGTGGCGTGATGTATTCGTCCTGGTTGGCGACGCCCGCGAGCACCGGCCAGCAGCGCACGCTTGCATCGAACTCTTCCCACTGCGGCGAACCGGTGAGGGCCTTGAGCATGCGGCGGTTGTGCACGGCCCAGCTGCCGTGGGCAAAGTCGAAGTCGTGGCGGCCGTCGGCCTCCACACCTTCTGCGGCGGCAGCGGTCATCGGCATCACGCCCGTGCAGAGGCAAAGGCCAAGCAATGCGGGGATGGATCGGAAGTTCATGGCGCGGCTCCTCGGGGTGTTGGTTGCGAAGGTCGCCACGATAGGACTGATACAGGGCAGAACCCGTCCTATATCGAACTACACTGCGCCGCATGGGTGCTCCTGCCACGCGTGTCCTTGCCGTGCTCGAACTGCTGCAGGCGCGCGGCATGGTGGGTGGTGCGGAGTTGGCCGAGCGCCTGGGCGTGGATCGGCGCACGGTGCGCCGCTACGTGGCGATGCTGGAAGAGCTGGGCATACCCATCGCCAGCGAGCGCGGGCGCGACGGTGGCTACAAGTTGATGGCGGGCTTCAAGCTGCCACCGATGATGTTCACCGACGATGAAGCGCTGGCGCTCACCGTGGGCCTGCAAGCCGCACGGCGCCTCGGCTTGGCCGAAGCCGCACCGGCCGTCGAGAGTGCGTTCGCCAAGCTCGAGCGCGTCACGCCGCCCGCCCTGAAGCGACGCATGCGAGCCATCGGCGACACGATCGCGCTCGACATCGCGGAGGGCCCTGCCGGCAACAACAGCGCGTTGATGACGCTGAGCGCCGCGGCCTTGTCGCAGCAGCGCGTGAGTCTCGCCTACACGTCGGAGAGCGGTCGCAGCTCAGAGCGCGAGTTCGACCCTTACGGCCTGGGCTACCGTGGCGGGCGCTGGTACGCGGTGGGGCATTGCCACTTGCGGCGCGACCTGCGGTCGTTCCGGCTCGACCGCATCGCCGAGGTCGCGCCGCTACCCGCAAGTTTTCGGCGGCCGGACAAGTTCGACGTGCTCGGCTACCTGGCCGAGTCCATCGCCACCCTGCCCCGAACGCATTCGATCGAGGTGGTGCTGGACACGGACCTTGCGACGGCGAAGCGGCAAGTCTTCGCGGGCTTCGGCGTGCTCAAGGCCGTGCGCAACGGCGTGAGCCTGCGCATCGAGGCTGAGACGCTGGAGTGGGTGGCGCGTGAGCTGGCGCGGCTGCCGTTCGGGGTGACGGTGCTGCGGCCGGCGGAGCTCGTCGATGAGTTCGCCACGCTGGTGGTTCGGCTGAACGCCACCATCGCACGACGACCAGCGCGCGCGAAATGATGCCCCTATCGATGCCGCTCGCGACTGTCCTGCGGCGCTTCGTCACGCTCGTTCAAGCCGTAGTCACGCACGACAGCCGCGATGCGCAAGCGATAGTCCTTGAAGACGCCGCCGCGGCCGGCCGATTGCGCGGCTCGGTGGTCTTCGGTCGTGCGCCATTGCTTGACGGCCTCTTCATCGCGAAAGAAGGACAGCGACAGCAGCTTGTCGGGGTCCGTCAGGCTCTGGAAGCGCTCCACTGAAATGAAGCCGTCGATCTTCTCCAGCGTGGGCTTGATGGCGGCGGCGATGTCGAGGTAGCGGTCGCGGCGGGCGGGGTCGGGCCAGACTTCGAAGATGACGGCGATCATGCGGTGGGTCCTTGGTGGGTGAAGACGGGAATTCGGGCGTTGGCGGAGGGGCGGTACGTCCACTTCAACGGCTGGTCGAGGATGCACGGCTGCGCGTCCAGCAGGGTTTCGATGGCCGCCGCGGCGATGGTCGTGGCGATGGCCTGCCCGGGGCACGCGTGGCGCCCATGGCCGAAGCCAAACTGGCGATCGCCATCGCGGTTGGCTGCGGCGAGGAGCACGAGGATGGCGTCGCCCTGCTTGAGCGAGGCGCCGGCGATGGACAAGTCCTCGGCGGCGAAGCGGCGAGTGTTGTGGATGGCGGGGTCGCGACGGGCGACGCGGTCGATGAAGGCGGGGATGTCGTGGGGACGCATCGCGCGCCGTGTTGCATCGTCAAGAAGCAAGGCAACGATGGCGTTGCCGACGAGCCCCGCGGTGGCGTCATAGGTTTGCGACATCAGCCCGAGCACATTGGCGACGATGTCATCAGCATGCGTCCAGCCGACGGCGCGGGCCTGTCCCGCCACCTGCGCCGCAAGGCCGTGGCCGGTGGTCTGCGCGATCAAGGGCTTGATCTCCTCCATCAGCGTGGCGGCGGCAGCATGCGCCGCGTCGATCTGCGGCGCACTGCTCAAGGGGGAGAGGCAGGCAACGAAGCGTCCCACCTGCGCTGCCACCGCCGGCAGTTGCGCATCATCGAAACCCAGCCAGCTCGCCACCACGCACACCGGCAGCTCGAAGGCCCAGGCCGACAAGCCCTCGGCGCTGCGCGGCAGCAGGGTCCGGGCGAGCGAGCGAGTTCGCGCAGCCACCGCGTCCAGTGGCACCGCCGACAAGGCGTCGCGCAAGGCCAGCTTGGGCAGGGCATGCGCTGCATCCCCTTCGTTCATGCGCACCAGCCGGGAGAACACATCGCCCGCGCTGCCACCGGCGATCACGCGAGGCACCGGTTCGTGCGTCGGCCGCACACGCAGCCTCGGTTCGGCCAACACCTGTTCGACCACGGAAGCCTTGGCAGCCAGCCACAGCTTGAGGCGTTCATCGAACACCAGGTCCGCGCCGCGACGCAAAGAGTCGTAGTACGGATATGGGTCGGCATGCACCACCGCCGCGATTGGATCGGTGGGCGAGTTGTTGAGTTCGTTGGGGTTCATGCGGTGCAGTGTGGCACTGGCCGCGCAGTCACACTTCGACTACGATCACATCATGATTGCAGAACACGCCGACACCGCCGTCGCCCGCATCGCGGCAGCGATTGCCGAGCCCGCCCGCGCCCGCATGCTGTGCTGCCTGATGGACGGCCACGCCCGCACGAGCACCGAGCTGTCGGTGGTGGCGGAGGTGACACCGTCCACCGCCAGCGCGCACCTGAACAAGCTGAAGGACCAGCAGCTCGTGAAGGTGCTGGCGCAAGGCAAGCACCGCTACTACAGCCTCGCCGACCAGGGCGTGGCGTCGGCACTCGAAGCCTTGATGAACGTCGCCGGCGGATCGCGCGACAAGTTCGTGCCCAACACGCCCACGCGTCTTCGCGCGGCGCGCACCTGCTACGACCACATGGCCGGCACGCTGGCCGTGGCCTTGCATGACCGGTTGTTCTCGCTGGGTTGGCTCGTGCCCGATGCGCAGGACGGCACGCGCTACGAGCTCAGTGCGCAAGGCGTGGATGCGCTTGGCGGCATGGGGGTGGAGGTAGATGACGCACGCGGCTCACGCCGCCGCTTTGCCTGCGCCTGCGTCGACTGGAGCGAGCGCCGCCCTCACCTGGGCGGCGCGTTGGGCGCGGCCTTGCTGACGTTGACCCTGAAGGAGCGCTGGCTGCAGAGGGACCTCGACAGCCGGGCCTTGAGCATCACACCGGGTGGCGAGCGCGCGTTGCGGCACCACTTCGGTTTTGCGTGATTGGCTCCCTCTCTCAGAGGGAGAGAGGACAACTCAAGCCGTCGCAGCTTCGCCCGACAGCACGCGGTTCAGGGGCACGCCGCTGATCGTCTCCTGCCCGAGCAGCATCTCAGCAAGCGTCGTCAGGCGATCACGCTTTTCCTCCAGCACACGACGGCACTCCGCCTGCGCGCCCTCAAGCAATTGGCGCGCTTCATCAAGCAGCGACTTCTGCACGTCCGGCCCGATCAGCTCGCGCGGCACGCCGGCCATGCTGAGCAGGCCGAAGGTCTTGCCGAAACCGTATGAACCGATCATGGACGTCGCCAGCTCGGACGCACGCTTCAAGTCATCGGCCGCGCCGGACGACGCATTGCCGAACGCAATCAACTCTGCCTCGCGACCAGCCAGCATCATGGCCAGCCGCGAACGCAGCTCTTGCTCGCCATGCAACGGCTCTTCGTTGTGACGTGCCACGTAGGTCACGCCCAACGCCGGGCCGCGCGGTTCGATGCTGATGCGCTCGACCTTGCCGGCGTCCAGCAGGTGCGCCACCAGTGCATGGCCGGATTCGTGGAAGGCGATGCGGCGCAGCGTCTCAGGCGTGATGATCGATTTGGTGGACGACACCTCGCCACCCAGCTGGTGCGTCTCGAGCGACTCATACACGCGCTCTTCGCTCACCGACGTCTCACCGGCTTCGGCCGCATAAGCTGCCGCACGGTTCACGCAGTTGGCGATGTCGGCCGGTGACATGCCCACCGCCGTGCGCGAGATGGACGCGACGTCGATGCCCTTGTCGGCCTTGACCTTGCCGAGGTACAGCGAGAACAAGCCTTCGCGCTCAGGCGCCGTCGGCAGCGCGGTGCGCACCGTCAGGTCGAAGCGGCCCGGGCGGCACATGGCTTCGTCGATGTTGTCGATGTGGTTGGTGGCACCGATGATCACGACGTTCTCGAGCGACGAGAAGCCGTCCATCTCCACCAGCAGGCGGTTGATGATGCGGTTCTGCTCCTGCTCGCCGCCATGCGCATCCTTGCCGCTGGATCGCTTGCCGATGCCGTCGATCTCGTCGATGAAGACGATGCAAGGCGCCGCCGCACGGGCCCGGGTGAAGAGCTCCTTCACCTTGCCGATGCCGGCGCCGTAGAACATGGAACTGAAGTAGGAGCCGTCCACGCTGATGAAGCTCGCGCCGCATTCGCCGGCCAGGGCCTTGGCCAGCAGCGTCTTGCCGGTTCCGGGCGGGCCGTCGAGCAGCACGCCGCGCGGGGCTTGCGCGCCGACGGCGGCATATTGCGCCGGGTCCTTCATGAAGGCGGCCACCCGGCGCAGCGCGCGCTTGGCTTCGTCGGCACCGATCACGTCCTTGAACTTGGTGCTCGGCTTTTCGGCGAGCTTGGTGCGCTGGCTCCACGAGCCGCGCATCTGGAAGTACACGAGCAGCCCGAGGATGAGCGCAATGGGCAGCAGCGAGGCGAGGACGCCGGCAATGTGGTCGAGGGTGTTGGTGAGCTTCTGGCTCGCAGTGCGGGCGTCGATGTCGATGCTCGTGAGCACGAAGCCCTGCTTCACGCTGAGTTCGCCCAGGCGCGAGCCGAGTTCGTTCTTGCAGCTGATGCCGCAGTCGATCAGGCGTGTGCTGAACTGCTTGCCGTCACGGTCGGTATAGAGCACCAGGTGGCCGTCCACCGCCACGGCAGTGACTTCATGCGCCATCACGGCGCGCTCGAATTCGGAGGCTTCCTTCGGATGCGCAAGCCAGGCTTCGGGCGTGGTCTCGAAGACCAGCGCGGTCGGGTTCTTGCGCGCCTGCGCTTCGCTCGCGGCGCGCTGCTGCAGCAGGTCCAGCCCGATGAGCGACAGCAACACGAGGATCGCAATGCCGGCGATCACGAGTTTCTGGCGAATGTCGGGGCGAGGCGTCTTGCTGGCGCTGTCCATCTGCGTATCCGTCGAGCGTTCTTGGGCTTGCATGGTGGGTCGATGTAGAAACTACACATGCCGACCCTCGAAGTGCATCGCGCGCCATGAAACATGACGACGCGGCACTCAGAGGTTAGCGTTGAGGGGGCTTCGCAAAGCGCCGAAGAGACGCACCGAAGCAGGCGTTATCTCGGCTTAGAAGGGTCGCCGGAAATTCGTTCGCATTCAGGCGCCGGAATTGCGAAATACTGCCGATGCTTTGTCGAGGTGGGAAGTTCTTTCACGCGGCAGGAAGAGCAGCGCGACGAAGGCCGCCCCCCACAGCGTGGCGGAAATCCACAACACGCCAGCCCCCCACTGGTCCAGGCACAGCCCGAAGAGCCACGGCGCCACGGCTTGAGCCGCACGCGCTGGAATCAACAGCAGGCCCTGGCGCTCGCCGTAACCTTGCGCCCCGAAGAGCGCGAGCGGCAGCGTGCCCTTGGTGATGGTGAGGATGCCGTTGCCAGCGCCGTGGAGAATGGTGAAGGCCGCTGCGGCCGGCGCGCCCACGAGCATGAGGATGCCAGCGCCGATCGGATGCATCAGCGTGGCGACGCGGGCGGAAAACAGCGGATGCATCTTGCGCAGCAGCCCGTACTCGAGCAATCGCGCCCCGACCTGCGCGGGGCCTACCAACGCGCCGGCTGCGACTGCCGTGGCGAGCGTAGCGCCCGTGGCTTGCAGCAGGCGCGGCAGGTGCGCCGCCATCGAGGTGGCGACGAAGTACGTGGAAGCGAAGGCAAACGAGAGGATGAGGGTGGCGCGCCGGGCCTGCTCGGGCGCCACTGTCGCGTGCACTTCCTGCACGCCCTGTGCGGGTGCTGGGGCCTCGTCGGCATCGCGCTGGCGCAGCTTGGGCAGCGACAGGTTCAGCGGCAGGCCAATCAACAGGTGCGCCGCGGCCCAGGCGAGGCAGGCGCCGCGCCAGCCGAACTGCGCATCGAGCAGCGTGGTGAGTGGCCAGCCGACGGTACTCGCAAAGCCGGCGATGAGCGTGATGCCGGTGATCGAATCCCGGGCGCTGCGCCCGTACAAGCGAACCAGCGTGGCGAATGCCGCGTCGTACAGGCCAGTGCCCATGCCCACCCCCAGCACCAGCCACGCCGCGAAGAGCCCCACGGGCCCTCGAACCATCGCAAGCGCCGCCAACCCGATCGCGAAGATGAAGTTGGTGCCGATCAGCACCGGCCGCCCGCCGATACGGTCGATCAGCCGCCCGGACCATGGCCCGAGCAAGGCGGACAGCACCATGGAGACAGAAAACGCGAAGAACACCGTGGGCACGGACACGCCGGTGTCGCGCGCCATGGGTGCGGCCAGCATGGCGGGCAGGTAGAAGGTCGACGCCCAGGCCAGCGTCTGCGCCGTGCCCAGGGTGATGATGGTTCGGATCTTTTGCTCAGCCACAGAGAAGGGATTTTGCCTGTGGCTGGAGGCGCCGCGGGCGCGGGCCGCCTGTCAACGGAAGCTCGCGGCGTCGAAGATGCGCGGCTCGCCGGGCTGCTGCGGCAATTGCAGCTCGCGCTGCCACTTGCCGACGTCATGCCAGGCGCCTTGCTTGAAGCCGACCTTGCGGTACACGCCGAGCGGCTTGAACCCCACGGATTCATGCAGGCCCACGCTGGCGGCGTTGGGCAGCGCGATGCCCGCGAAAGCCTGGCAATAGCCCAGCGAGATCAGCTCGTCGAAGAGGCGCGTGTACAAGGCCTTGCCGACGCCCTTCCCGCGCATGTCGTCGCGCACGTAGCAGGTGACGTCCACCGCCCACTGGTAGGCGGCACGCTCCTTGTGCTTGCCAGCGTAGACATAGCCGTTGACGCGGCCCGCATCGTCCTCGCCGACGAGCCATGGCAAGCGTTGCAGCGTCGCTTCGATGCGCTGGCGCATCTCCTGCGCGCTGGGGGGCTCCAGCTCGAACGAGATGATGGTGCCGGCCACGATGGGTGCGTAGATGGCAGTGACGGCCTCAGCGTCCTCGGGCGTCGCGACGCGAATCTTCATGAACCCTCCCCTTCAATGATGACGTGACGCGATTTTGCCGCGTGGCGCTGCCGCAGCCGCAACCGGGTCCGAAGTCTCAGTGAACTTGTTCTTCTTGCCCCGAGGCCTCGATGACGTTCGGGTGTCCTGCCGGGTGCTTGCGAGGTTCGAGCGCGTTGTGCAGCACGACCCCGATCGCCGCACCCACGAGTTCGGCCAGCATGAACCCGAGGGCGCTGACCGGCGCAATGCCGGCGAAGCTGTTGCTGAACATCCGGCCGAACACCGCGGCCGGATTGGCAAAGGACGTGGACGCGGTGAACCAGTAGGCCGCACCGATGTAGGCCGCAACCATCGCCGGCGCCCTGCCCTGCGGCGCGCGCAGGATCACGAGCAGCAGGCCGGCGGTGGCCACTGCTTCGGCGATCCACTGGCCGGCTCCGCTGCGCAGCTTGGTCGAGAACTGGAGCAGCGTCATGTCGAACATGGCATGGGCGAGCCATGCGCCGAGCACGGCGCCCAGCAGCTGGGCCGCGATGTAAGGGATGAGGTCCGAACGAGGCAGCTCGCCGCGAACGGCCATCACTGCGCTCACCGCCGGGTTGAAGTGCGCACCGCTCACCGGGCCGAACACTTCGATGAGGATGTAGAGGCCGCCAACAGTCGCGAGCGTGTTCGCGAGCAAGGCGATGGCGACGTTGCCGCCGGCCAGTCGCTCGGCCATGATGCCCGAGCCGATGACGACCGCCAGCAGCAACGCCGTGCCAGCGGTCTCCGCCAGGAGCTTGCGACGAAGATCCACCATGCTCAGCTCTTTGCGATAGCGTTCAGCGCCGCTTGCAAGTCGGCGTTGGACAGGGTGGTGATCGGCAGTTGCAGCAGCTGCAGCATGCGATAGCCAATCGCTTCGCGGGTCAGCTCGAACGCCGCGCGCTTGCCTTCATCGCCGCCCGGCGCATTGGACGGGTCGGCATAACCCCAATGCACCTTGACCGGGCTGCCCGGCCAATACGGACACTGCTCCGCCGCGGCGCTGTCGCACACCGTGATCACCACGCGCATCTCGGGCGCGGCGCCACCGACGAACTCATCCCAGCTCTTGCTGCGGTAGCCGGCGGTGTCGATGCCGGCCCGCTGCAAGGCCTCCAGAGCGAAAGGATTCAGCCGTCCGCTTGGTGCGCTGCCGGCGCTGTAGGCCTTCACGTCCTTGCCGAGCTTGGTGGCCCAGTGGTTGAGCATGCCTTCGCTGAGGACGCTTCGCGCCGAGTTGTGCGTGCAGAGGATGAGAACGTTGGTGGTCATGGGCTCAGCAGCAGGAGGTCGAGGACTTGACCGGCACGCCGACCGGCTTGCCGCGTGGCGCGCTCGGGCTGCAGCAGGCGGACGATTCGCTCGGGGCTGCCATCGGTTCGACGGCCTTTGACGACAGCGAGCCGCTGCCGAACACCGGGATGTCACCCAGCGTGTGGAAGTGCTCCCAGGCCACGCCCTGCGGATCGGTGATCCAGTGCTTCTCGCTCTTGGCGTAGCAGCAGCTCGTCTCACCCTGGTCGAACAAGGCCAGGTCCGCAGACTTGGCCTGCGCTTTCAGCGCGACGAGTTCATCGGCAGTGTCGGTCTGGATGCCGAGGTGGTCGACACCAGGCGTGCCGCCACGCGTGGAGATGGCGAAGTTGATGCGCGGATCGTCGAGCATCCACTTGGCGTAGTCCGACTCGCGGCGGGTGGGCTCGGTCGCAAACATCTTCGAGTAGAAGGCGACGCTTTGCGCCAGGTCTTCGACGTGCACGTGAACGTGGAATCGCTTCATGGGAATCTCCTTGGTCAGCACTTGCAGGACGCCTGCTTCTCGCTCGCACAGGCGTCGCCCGCACAGCAATTGGCAGTGAGGTAGCCGAGCAGTTCGTTCATGTGTTCGAACGACGCGCGGTAGATGAGATAGCGGCCGTCACGCTCCTGGCTGACGAGCCCGGCGTGCATCAATTCCTTGAGGTGGAAGGACAGCGTGGTGGCGGGCACGCCGAGCGCCTCGGAGATGGCGCTGGGGGTGAGGCCGGTTTTTCCGCCCACGACGAGAAGCCTGAAGATCTGCAGGCGCAGCAACTGCGCCAGCGCGGCGAGGGATCGGACGACGTCTTGTTCTTCCATAGTTCAATGATATTTGAACTATAAGATTGAAGCAAGCGCGGTCAGTAGATGACCGCGCCGCGGGAGACGCCTCAGTTCTTCGTGTACGCCCGCACCCAGTCGATCTGCAGCGCCTGCGGGAAGGCGGTGTCGTCGATGCCGTGCCGCCCCGCCCACGACCCGCCGATGGCCAGGTTGAGCAGGATGTGCGCCGGCCCCGCGAGCGTGCCGTCGGCATAGTTCCACTGGTAGGTGCGGGTGTAGATCTTCAGCCCGTCCACGTACACCGTCACCGTGGTCGGGTCCCACTGCGCGCCGACGGTGTGCCAGCCTTCGTTGAAGTTGAACGGTGCGACGTAGTCGGCCCAGCCGGTGTTGAACGCGGCGTCGGCGTACATCAAGGTGGACGTGGTGCCCGACTGCGCGACGACGTTGGAGTGCAGCATGTTGAGCTTGTCCTCGACGCCGTTGTTCACGAACTCGAAGATGTCGATCTCGGGCGGCCAGGCAAGGCGACCTTCGGCACTCACGTCGGAATTGAGCCAGAAGGCCGGCCACACACCAATGCCGCCGGGCATCTTCACGCGGGCCTCGTAGTAGCCGTAGCGCGAGGTCCAGTCGGAGCGGATCATCCCGGACTCGTAGTTGATGCCGTCCGGGTCGGTGCTGGACACCTTGCGCGCGACCAGGCTCAACACGCCGTTGGCGACGACGTGGTTGTCGTTGTCGCGATAGCGCTGCTTCTCGTCGTTGAGCCTGTCTTGCGTGCCGCCGGCGTAGATGAAGCGGGTCATCCACTTCGCTCGGTTGAGCGTGGTGCCGTTGAACTCGTCGTTGAAGGCGAGCGTGTAGCCGGGTGGCACGTACGAGCCCACGTTCGAGGCGATGTACTCCGTCTGCGGAATGGCCGAGCGCATCTTCATCGACACGCCGTCCACGATGGCGCGCGCGCCGTTGGTGGTGACGACGAAGTCCGCCATGGCCGCATAGGTAGGCGCGGTGAACTCGATGGTGTAGTTCTGGTAGGTGCTGGACGCGACCGTCGCCGCGTAGCTGCGGATCACCTCCGAGTAAGCAGGCTTGCGAAAGCGGATGTTCAGCTGCGAGGTGCCGGTGCTGCGGTCGTTGCGCGCCCGCACGAAGAGTGTGTAGGACTTGCCCGGCTGCAGAGCGGTCGGCGCGAAGGTCTGCGTCGCCTTCCAGCCGACGTTCAGCGCCTGGCCGCCCTTGCGCAATTCGCTGGGCACAAGCGCCGCGTCGGTGACGGTCCAGCTGGTGAGGCCGTTGGCGAACAGGCCGTTCTGGATCAGCTCGTCGGGCAGCACGGTGTAGCCGGCGGCGCGTGCTGTCGTTCCCGTCGTGAAACTGGGGGTACTTGGGGCGGCACTCGGTGCGGCGCTCGTCGCCGTTGTCGACGCCGACGTCATGGACTCGGCACTCACGTTCGCGTCGCTCGAGGCATCGGAGCCGCCGCCGCATGCTGCCAACAAGAGTGACCCGGCCACGGCGGAGCCGACCATGGCCACGCGGGCCGCACGGAAGTGTTGCATCGTCTGTCCTGAAGTGAATGGACGGCCATCCACGCACGCCGTTGTGCGTTGGGCGTGCTCGACGCCGCGTTAGTGCGGCGCGACTTCGATGCAACCGGCACCGCGAGACGATGCGGTGGCGAGCACTGTGGCTCGCCGATCGGTTCTTGTTCGAGACGCTGGAAGACCTGTCAGTGTCTTCGGCGTGTTCCGTGCTCGCTTGACCGATGAAGCGTAAGCGAACCTAACAAGGGCTAACGAATTGCGTCGGGTGTCTCATGCGAGAGGCAGTCGCCAACGGCCCGCCTACTGTGCGGTCCACGCTCCGTCGATGGTCCACGCCGCGCCGCGCACCTGTGCCGCCGCGTCGCTGCACAGGAACACCGTCATCGCGCCGACTTGCGAGGGTTCGACGAACTGCTCCGATGGCTGCTTCTCACGCAGCAGCAACGCTTGCGCCGCCTGCGGCGAGACACCTGCGTCCACCGCGCGTGCATCAACCTGCTTCTGCACCAGCGGCGTCAACACCCAGCCGGGGCAGATTGCGTTGCAGGTGACGCCAGTGGCCGCCGTCTCCAGCGCGACCGACTTGGTGAAACCGACCACGCCGTGCTTGGCGGCCACGTAAGCAGACTTGCCCGCGCTGCCCACGAGCCCGTGCACGGATGCGATGTTGACGATGCGGCCCCATCCGCGTTGCTTCATGCCGGGCAACGCATGGCGCGTCGCATGAAACACCGACGACAGGTTGATCGCGATGATGCGGTCCCACTGTGCGGGGTCGAAGTCTTCGACCGGCGACACATGCTGGATGCCGGCGTTATTGACGAGGATGTCGAGCGCACCGAAGCGCCGCTGCGCAAAGCCGATCAGGTCGCCGATGGCGTCCGGGTCGCTCATGTCGGCGGGGTGGTGCTCGACCTGCGTCTCGGTGAAGCCGGCGGCGCGCACCTGCGCGATCGCCGCCTCCACATCACCGAAACCATTGAGCACGAGCTTGGTGCCTTCGCCCGCGAGCGATTTGGCGATCGCCAGGCCGATGCCGCTCGTCGAGCCGGTGACGAGCGCGGTTTTTCCATTCAGCATCTTTCGTCTACTCCTTGGTTGGTTGGAGGCTGTCGCGCCAGCGGCCGATGCGGTGCGTCGCCATCTTTC
Source organism: uncultured Comamonadaceae bacterium (assembly GCA_966211955.1). Classification (GTDB taxonomy): domain Bacteria; phylum Pseudomonadota; class Gammaproteobacteria; order Burkholderiales; family Burkholderiaceae_C; genus Albitalea. Next base: position 19,663 of record CBIHOF010000003.1, read on the forward strand.
GATAGAGCGTCGCACGGCCCATGCCCAATCGCTTGGCGGCTGCGGCCACCGTCGGGCTTTCAGTCAGCGCGCGCTCGATGAGCTGGCGTTCGTACTGGTTCATGGCCTGCGAGTGCGCCTCCGGCAAGCTGTGCGGCACCGGCTCGTGCACCGGTACGTCTTCAAGCGAGGGGCGCGCGAAGGCGCTGCCCACCAGCAGCGACGACTGCAGCGCGGCTTGCACGCCGGCCACGGTGAGCACCGACGAATCGGACAGCACGATGGTGCGCTCGAGCACGTTGCGAAGTTCGCGGATGTTGCCCGGCCAGCGCTGGCGCGCCAGCAGCGCCAGGGCGTCGGCATGCAACTCGTAGGCCTCGCCGGGGCGCGTCTCGGCGAAGCCTTCGAGCAGCGCCTCGCAAATCAGTTCGAGATCGTCGAGACGCTCGCGCAAGGGCGGCACGGCCAGCGACAGCACGTCCAGCCGGTAGTAGAGGTCGGCGCGGAATTCGCCGTTCTTCACGAGCTCGAGCAGCTTGCGCGAGGTGGCCGCGATGATGCGCACGTCGGCCCGCACCACCTCGTTGGAGCCGAGCGGCTCGAACTCCTTTTCCTGCAGCACGCGCAGCAGCTTGGACTGCACCGGCAGCGGCATGTCGCCGATCTCGTCGAGGAAGAGCGTGCCGCCGTTGGCGACCTGGATCTTGCCTTGGCGGTCGCGCTTGTCGGCGCCGGTGTAGGCACCGGGTGCGACGCCGAAGAGCTCGGCCTCGATCAAGGAATCAGGAATGGCCGCCATGCTCAGCGACACGAAAGGCCGGTGCGCCCGCGGCGATGCGCCATGGATGGCGTGCGCAAGCAACTCCTTGCCGGTGCCTGTCTCGCCCAGCAGCAGCACCGGCGAATGCGTGGCGGCCGCGCGCCGCGCGCGCCGCTTGAGCTCGATGGTGCTGGCCGATACGCCGACAAAATTGCTGAAGTTGTACTTGGCCTGTCGCGTTGCAGGCCGTGCCTTGCGCGCCTGCGCAAGTTCTTCCTGCATGCCGAGGAAGCGCGACACCAGTGGCGCGAGCGTCGTCCACTCCTCGAAGAGGGCGAAGCCCACCGCGCCGACCACTTCGCCGTCTTCGTTCTTGAGCGGCATGCGCGTGACGACGATGGGCTTGGGTGCAACGTCAAGGATGTCCAGGAGGATGGGCTGGCCGCTCGTCACCACCTCGCGCATGCGGCTGGCAGGGATCACGTCTTCCACCCGCCGGCCGAGCGCATTGCGCGGGTTGTCGATGCCGAAGCGGCGCGCATGCTTCTCGCTGATCCACACGATGCGTGCGTCGCGGTCGACGATGAGGGTGCCTTCGCTCGCACGCTCGAAGGCCTTGAACACGGACTGCATGGCCGAGCCGCGCAGGGCCGCGAAATCGCCCAGGTTGGCCACCTCGGGGGCGGCCCAGATGGCGTCGCCGGTCTCGCGCTCTGTCTCGTTCTCCTCGACTGCCATGGGAACCTCGACTGCGTCCATGATGAACCTGCCCTCAGGCCACCGTGCGCGACGGCAAGCGGTGGATGATCTCGCCCATGATCCCGCGCCGGAAGGCGAGCACGCAGATCACGAAGATGGCGCCGGTGAAGGTGCTGACCGATTCGCCCATCGCGTTGAAGATGTCCCACCCCGTGAGGTGCGCGAGGAAGCTGCCGATGTCGCCCAGCTTGTTTTCCAGCGTGACGATGAGCACGGCACCCACCACCGGCCCGATGAGCGTGCCGAGGCCTCCCACAAGCGTCATGAGGATGACGAGACCCGACATCGACCAGTGCACGTCGGTGAGCGTCTCGAAACCCATCACCAGCACCTTGAGCGAGCCTGCCAGGCCCGCCAGCGCCGCCGACAGCACGAAGGCCAGCAGCTTGAAGCGGTGCGTGTCGTAGCCGAGCGAGATGGCGCGCGGCTCGCTCTCGCGGATGGCGCGCAGGATCTGCCCGAACGGTGAGTTGACGATGCGCACGATGAGCGCGAAGGCCGCGGCCACGATGCCCAGCACCACGTAATACAGCACGCGGTCGTCGGCCAGGCTGAGCACGCCCAGCAGCTTGCCGCGCGGCACGCCCTGCAGCCCGTCCTCGCCGCCGGTGAGCGGCGATTGCAGGCAGAAGAAGAACAGCATCTGCGCCAGCGCCAGCGTGATCATCGAGAAGTAGATGCCTTCACGGCGGATGGCGAGCAGGCCCATGCCCCAGCCGAGCAAGGCGCCCACGGCCGTGCCGGCCAGCAAGGCGATCTCGGGCGACACGCCCCAGGTCTTGAGCGCATGGCCGCAGACGTAGCCCGCGCCGCCGAAGAAGGCCGCATGGCCGAAGGACAGGAGGCCGGTGAAGCCGATGAGCAGGTTGAAGGCACAGGCGAAGAGCGCGAAGCACATGAGCTTCAGCACGAACACCGGGTAGGCGCCCAGGAAGGGCGCGGCGCACAGGCCGACGAACAGCAGGCCGTAGAGGAGTTTGTCGTTACGCATCGAGCGCTTTCCTTGGAGCCGAGGTCAACGTGCCTTGCCGAACAGGCCGGCCGGACGGATCAGCAGCACGATCACCATGATGAGGAACACCGCGGTGGTCGAGGCTTCGGGGTAGAAGACCTTGGTGAGTCCTTCGATCACGCCGAGCGCGAGGCCGGTGACGATGGACCCCATGATCGAGCCCATACCGCCGATCACCACCACCGCGAAGACCACGATGATGAGGTTCTGGCCCATGAGCGGCGATACCTGCGTGACGGGAGCAGCCAGCACGCCGGCGAAGGCCGCGAGCGCCACGCCGAAGCCATAGGTGAGCGTGACCATCAGCGGCACGTTCACGCCGAAGGCTTCGACGAGCTTGGGGTTCTCGGTGCCCGCGCGCAGGTAGGCGCCGAGCTTGGTGCGCTCGATGACGTACCAGGTCGCGAAGCAAACCGTGAGAGACGCCACCACCACGAAGGCGCGGTAGATGGGCAGTGTCATGAAGCCGAGGTCCATGCCGCCCATCAACTGTTCGGGCGGCGAGTACGGCAGGCCGGACACGCCGAACTTCGCGCGGAACACGCCCTCGATCACGAGCGTGATGCCCAGCGTGAGCAGCAAGCCATACAGGTGGTCGAGCTTGTAGATCCACTGCAGCATGGTCCGCTCGATGATCACGCCGAGCACGCCCACGGTGAGCGGCGACAGCACCAGCATCCACCAGTAGTTCAGCCCCAGCGCGTCAAGGCCGAACCAGGCGAGCAAGGCGCCCAGCATGAACAGCGCGCCATGCGCGAAGTTGATGACGTTGAGCAGGCCGAAGATGACCGCGAGGCCGAGGCTCAGCACCGCGTAGAAAGAGCCGTTGACGAGACCCAGCAGGAGCTGGCTCAGCATGGCTGGGAGGGGGACGCCGAAGATTTCCATGGGTTCCATCGAGACGGTGTAGGCAGGCCGTCATGCCGGCCAATGCCGGCATGACGGTCATTCGACGAAGGCTCGATCAGCTCTTCATCGCCGGGCACTTCGAATCCGCCGGCGAGGCGAACGCCTGCTCGCCCGGCACGGTCGTGAGCACCTTCACCAGGTCCCACTCGCCCTTCGACTCGCTCGGTGCCTTGGCCTGCATGAGGAACATGTCATGCACGTAGCGGCCGTCCTTGCGGATCGTGCCCTTGGCATAGAAGTCGTTGAGCGGCGTCTTCTTGAGCTGCGCCATCACCTTGTCGGAGTCGTCCGTGCCCGCGGCTTTCACCGCGTTCAGGTACGCGGTGGTGGCCGAGTAATCGGCAGCCTGCAGGCTGGACGGCATCTTCTTGGTCTTCTCGTAGAAGCGATGCGCGAACTTGCGGGTGGCCTCGTTCTGGTCCCAGTACCAGCTGTCGGTCATCAGGAGGCCCGCGGTGTTCTGCAGGCCCAGGCTGTGGATGTCGTTCAGGAACACCAGCATGCCGGCCATCTTCATGGTCTTGGTGATGCCGAATTCGCGCGCCGCCTTCACCGCATTGACGAAGTCGCCGCCGGCGTTGGCGAGACCCAGGATCTGCGCCTTCGACGCTTGCGCCTGCAGCAGGAAGGACGAGAAGTCCGATGCATTCAGCGGATGGCGCACAGCACCCACGACCGTGCCGCCCTTGGCCTTGATGACGGCGGTGGTGTCACCTTCGAGCGAATGGCCGAAGGCGTAGTCCGCCGTGAGGAAGAACCAGCTCTTGCCACCCTGGTCGAGGATGGCCGAGCCCGTCACCTTGGACAGGGCGATCGTGTCGTAGGCGTAGTGCACGGTATAGGGCGAGCAGTCTTCGTTCGTCAGGCGGGCGGAGCCTGCGCCGACGTTGAAGTAGACCTTCTTCTTGTCCTTCGCGATGCCGGCCACCGCGAGCGCGGTGCCCGAGTTCGTGCCGCCGAGGATGAAGTCCACGCCGCCCTGGTCGAACCATTCGCGCGCCTTCGAGGCCGCGATGTCCGCCTTGTTCTGGTGATCGGCCGACACGAGCTCGATGGGCTTGCCCAGCACCTTGCCGCCGAAGTCGTCGATGGCCATGCGCACGGCTTCCGCGCCGTTCTTGCCGTCGATGTCCGCGTACAGGCTGGACATGTCGGTGATGAAGCCGATCTTCACGGCGTCGCCGGAAACCTGGGCTTGCGCGCTGCCGATCATGGCCATGGTTGCCGCGGCGATCGCGGCCAGTTTCATTGCTTGTCTCATCGCATTCACTCCTGGTTGGAAAGTCATGTCTTCTTCGAAAATTCACTCCCTCGCCCCCCTGGGGAGAGGGCTGGGGTGAGGGGCGTGGGCGGTGGCGTCAGACGCCCAACAATTCCTGCAGCACCGGCAACTTCTCCTGCAGCTGCGCCGCACCGAACGACTCCACGATCGTTCCGTGCTCCATCACGTAGAGCTTGTCGGCCAAGGGCGCGGCGAAGCGGAAGTTCTGCTCGACCATCACCACCGTGTAGCCACGGGCCTTCAGCGTGCGGATCATTCGCGCGAGCGCCTGCACGATCACGGGCGCGAGGCCTTCGGAGATCTCGTCGAGCAAGAGGATGTCCGCGCCCGTGCGCAGGATGCGGCCCACCGCCAGCATCTGCTGCTCGCCGCCAGACAGGCGCGTGCCCTGGCTGTGCCGGCGCTCCTTGAGGTTGGGGAACATGTCGTAGATCTCGTCCACGCTCATGCCTGCACCCTTGCCCTTGAGCCGCGGCGGCAGCATCAGGTTCTCTTCGCATGACAGGCTCGCGAAGATGCCGCGCTCTTCGGGGCAGAAGCCCAGGCCCAGGTGCGCGATGCGGTGGGTGCGCATGTCGACCGTCTCGGTGCCGTGGACCTTGATCGAGCCCTTGCGCGCGCCGACCAGGCCCATGATGGCGCGCATGGTCGTCGTGCGCCCTGCCCCGTTGCGTCCGAGCAGCGTCACCACCTCGCCCTTGTTCACCTCGATGTCCACGCCATGCAGGATGTGCGACTCGCCGTACCAGGCTTGCAGGCCTTTGATTTCGAGAGCTCTCGTCATCAGTGCGCTCCCACCAGGGCTTCGTCCGCCGAGCCCATGTACGCCTCGATCACGCGCGGGTCGCGCGACACCTGGTCGTACTCGCCTTCGGCCAGGATGGCGCCGCGCTGCAGCACGGTGATGCGGTCGGCGATCGACGACACCACCTTCATGTTGTGCTCGACCATCAGGATGGTGCGGCCCGCGCTCACCTTCTTGATGAGCTGCGTCACGCGGTCCACGTCCTCATGGCCCATGCCCTGCGTGGGTTCGTCCAGCAGCATCAGCTCCGGGTCCATCGCGAGCGTGGTCGCGATCTCCAGCGCGCGCTTGCGGCCATAGGGCAGGTTCACCGTCTGCGTGTGCGCGAACCGCGTGAGGTCCACCTCCTCCAGCAGCGCCATTGCGCGCTCGTTGAGCGGCGTGAGCGTCTTCACGCTGCGCCAGAAGTGCATGGCCGTACCGACCTTGCGCTGCAAGCCCACCCGCACGTTCTCCAGCACGGTGAGGTGCGGGAACACCGCCGAGATCTGGAACGATCGGATGATCCCGCGCCGCGCGATCTGCGCGGGCTGCTCGCGGGTGATGTCCAGCCCGTTGTAGAGGATCTCGCCCGAGCTCGGCTCGAGGAACTTCGTGAGCAGGTTGAAGCACGTCGTCTTGCCCGCGCCGTTGGGGCCGATGAGTGCGTGGATGTGGCCGCGCTTGACGGCAAGGTTCACGTCGCTCACCGCGGTGAAGCCCTTGAACTCCTTGGTGAGTCCGCGGGCCTGGAGGATGGGTTGGCCTTCGTCTGTCACTTCAACAATTTCCCTGCGCTGCTGATGACCGTCACCTCGACGAAGCGCGAGCCGATGCGGTGGTCCTTGGAGAAGGCCACGCTCACGCCGCCGAGATCGAATGGGTTGAGGGTTTCGAGTGCCTTGATCACCGACGCGCGCGTCGGATTCGGGCCCGCGCGCTTCAATGCTTCGACGAGCACCTTGGCACCGAGGAATTCTTCGAAGTTGGTGTAGTTCACCTCGGCCGTGGGCGCGTACTGCTTCATGAGCTTGTGGAACTCGCGCACCACCGGCAGCCGCTCTTGATACGGGTACGGCACCACCTGGCTGATGCCCAGGCCCTTGGAGGCTTGCAAGCCCGCGAGCTTCACGAGCTCGGCCGGGTCCACGACGGAGATGTTGAAGAGCTGGCCGCCGCCGCCGGCCTCGCGGTAGGCGCGCACGAAGGCCGCGGCCGGCTTGTTGACGGCGATCATGATCACGGCCTGCGCATCGGCCTTGAGGATGCTTTGCACCGCTGCCTTCACGTTGTCGGTGTTGCGCTCGTACGGCGCAGCTGCGGCGACCTTGCGTTGGCGCCGTGCCATCGCCGCCTCCACGCCTTCGAGACCCGCCTTGCCGAAAGCATCGTTCTGGTAGAGCACCGCCACGCGCTGGATGCCTTGCGTGGTGAGCTGCTTGACCATGTGCTCGGCTTCGTCGGCATAGCCGGCGCGCACATGGAAGATCCACGGGTTGAATGGGCTGCGCAGCGGCTCGCCGCCGGTGTAGGGCGCGACGAGCGCGATGCCGCCTTGCTCGAGCACCTTGTCCTGCAGCAGCTTGCTGACGTTGGCGGTGCCGGCGAAACCGAAGAGCGCGACCACCTGCGGATCGGCGACGAGGTTCTTCGTGAGCCGCACCGTCTCATCGACCTTGTAGCCGTCATCGGCGACCACCGTGCGGATCTTCTGGCCATGCACGCCGCCTTGTGCATTGACCGCGTCAAAGCACACCTTGCCGCCGAGCACCATCTGCTGGCCGGTGCTCGCAAGCACGCCGGACAAGGGCGCGACCTGGCCGATGACCACGTCCGCGTTCGCTGCCAGCGCAAAGATTGAGAAAAGAAATCCGATCATGAGCCGCCCCATACGGCTGAGCCAACACTTGTCCACGACGTCTCCTTGTTTTCGTCTCACCGACGCCTCGTGGGCGTGGTGATGCCTTAGCGCAAGGCCTGTGCCACGGGCCGGTGCGAGACGTAAGTACCTGTCGTGAAAAGGAAAAGCGCTGATTCGCGCGTTTTCGGGGCGTGTCTCAGGAACTGGAATGTGCCCGTTGTCCCGTCAGGGTTCGTACTGAGACACGTCTCAGGATCGGACAGTCAGGTGATTTGCCGGCGTGCATCGCAAATGCAATACACTGCGACGCATGAAGACATCCACCCTCCCCTCGGTTCGAGTCGAGCCCGAGCTTCGCGATCAAGTCGAGAGCATCCTTCTTGATGGCGAAAGCCTCTCCGAATTCGTGGAGGCATCGGTGCGCGACAGTGTGAATCGTCGACTTGCCCAGGCCGAGTTTGTGAAACGGGGACTGAAGTCCTTGCAGGACGCAAAGAAGACCGGCGAATACGTCAGCGTCGATTCGATGGTTCAAAACTTGAAAGCGCGGCTTGCCAAGGCTCGGGCTCAAAAGGCCCGCAGCAAGCGCAGCGCCGGATGAGTTATTCCGTCAAGCTCACCAAGGCGGCCGAAAAGGATCTCGAGGAACTCTTCGACTTCATCGTCGAACGCGAACTCGCGCGAGACGATGGCGACTTCGATCTGGCCGATTTGGCGATCGCGGCCGGCGTCGGGTCGATGTCTGTGCTTGAGCGATCCCCATTCACTTGCAGAAAGGCCACCGGCAGTCCGTTCCTGCGTGAGCTGATCATTCCATTCGGTGCGACGGGTTATGTCGCGCTGTTCGAGATCGCGGACGAATCAAACGTCATCGTCCTCGCGGTGAGGCACCAGCGAGAAGACGACTATCACTGAACGATTGCTTGTTCGAGTTCGGTTCAAAACGGCCCGGGCAATGCCTTCAGCCCGAGCCACACCGCGCCGATCACCGCATTCACCGGGACGCTGAGCGCGCTCGGAACGTAGAACAGCGCTGACAAGGCAGGTGCGCCGAGGATCATCTCGATCAATCCACCGATGGCATACAGCATCACGCCGCACCACAGCCAGCGGCGCATGTAGGTGAGCAGCCAGTGGGCTTGCGATTGGTTGTGGCGCCAGGCGGCGGCGCGTTCGAGCAGGTTGCCGCGAGAGACATCGCGGAAGAGCCAGCCGAAGAAGAAGTAGCGGTACAGCAGAGTGCGAAAGCTCAGCTCAGGCAATCGCCGTTGCTCGCGCAGTGGGTCTTGGACATGCTCCATGCGTCGTCACTCCTGCTTTTCCCGCCTGCCGCTCTTGATCTGCAGGGTATAGGGAAGACCATCGCAGAGCGCAATCGTTCCCGCAATGGGAGTGAGGGACGTGGGGTCACCAGCGTCACCGGCTCAGGGGCCGGCGGCGCTCCTCAGTCTTCGGACGCCACATCCTCGCTGTCGTCGACCTCGTGATCGAAGGCATCGGTGTCGGACGGCTTGGCGACGAGCGGCTTGTCCAGCGGCTTGCACACGCGGCGTTGCAGGCGGCTCAGGCGATCGGAATGCTGCATGGCTTGCAGCACCTCGTCCGGGTTCATCATGAGCGCGAACGGGTTGGAAACCAAAAGCGACTTGTCCATGTCCGAATCTCCTGCACGGCAAACAGCCGATGTGAGGAACTGTAGACCTCGCTCTCCATTTGCATCAGTCGGGGCCGCGCCAAAGAACGTGTCAGAAGTCGCCTGACAACGGCTTACGTCAGCGTTGAGCGTGCTCCAAGCGTGCAACCAATGCCTCCCGCTTGGCGAGCTTCGCGAAATCGACCGCGCTCAGCCCGCGGTCATTGCGAATGCGAGGGTCTGCGCCGCGCTGCAGCAAAAGATCGACACTCGATTCAGCGCCGTACTGCGCCGCCATCATCAGGGGCGTGGACCCGTTGGGCGACCGGGCGTCGATGGGTGCGCCCTTGTCGAGCAGCAGCTTGACGGTCGACGTGTCCGGGCCTGTGGCTGCGTAGTGAATGGGCGACCAGCCCTGCTTGACGATGCTCGCGCCGCGATCGATGAGGCGCTGCGACCAGTCTGCATGGCCCTTGAGCGCAGCCATCATCAGCGCTGATTCACCAACGTCGTTGAGCGCGTTGACGTCGAGGTTGGGAGCCTTGAGCAGCACCTCGGCCGCGTCGAACGCGCCGCCGCGCAGCGCAAGGATGAGGCCGGTCTGGCCCTTGGGGTCGCGCGAATTGGGGTCGAAACCACGTTGGATGAGTGTGTGAACGACAGTGGCGTCGTTCACCTCGATGGCTCGGAAAAAGTCTTCGTACGATCCAGCGAAAGCGTTAGAAACTCCAGTAAAAACAAGCAGATAGAGAAGTTTTCTCATCTGATTTCTAAACATGATCATCACTACCCCTGCATCCCGACGGGAACACCGAACAAAACCTCGAAATTGCTCGAAGTTTGCTGCGCAACTTGTTGCACCGAAATACTTTTTAGCTCCGCAATCTGCTTGGCAACATAAGGAACGTAGGCCGGCGAGTTCGTCTTGCCGCGAAACGGCACCGGCGCGAGGTACGGGCTGTCCGTCTCGATCAGGCAGCGGTCCAACGGCACGAAGCGGGCCACTTCTCGCAGATCCGCAGCAGTCTTGAAGGTCAGGATGCCACTGAAGGAGATCATGAAACCCAGGTCCAGCGCCGCACGGGCGACGTCCATGGTCTCGGTGAAGCAATGGAAAACACCGAAGGACTCACCCCCGCCTTCTTCGCGCAAAACAGCCAGCGTGTCTTCCGAAGCGCTGCGGGTGTGGATGACGAGCGGCTTCCTCGTGGCCCGCCCCGCGCGAATGTGGACGCGGAAGCGCTCGCGCTGCCATTCCATGTCCGCGATGCTGCGGCCGTTCAGGCGGTAGTAGTCGAGGCCGGTTTCGCCGATGGCGACGACCTTGGGGCGCGCTGCCAGGGTGACCAGGTCATCCAGCGACGGCTCGCGAACGTCCTCGTTGTCGGGATGCACACCGACGCTCGCCCAGAAGTTGGGAAAGCGCGTGGCCAGGCCGTGGACATCGTCGAACTCCTCCAGCGTCGTGCAGATGCACAGCGCCCGATCGACATCGGCGGCCGCCATGTCGGCGCGGATGTCATCGATGCGTGCGGAGAGTTCGGGGAAGGAGAGGTGGCAGTGGGAGTCGACGTACATCGGGCGATGGTAGACGCAAGGCGCGCCCTCCTCGCCGCTTTGCCAAGCCCGCTAGATCGTCTGCGTCGGCTTGGACGACGAGATGGACGTGCCGAGGAATTCCTCGATCTTCAGCTTGAGGACGCGCGTCTTGTCGTCATTGGGAAAGCGCACGCCCACGCCTTGCGTGCGGCCGGCCGAGGCGTTGGCCGGGGTGATCCATGCCACCTTGCCTGCCACCGGGTAGCGCTGCGCGTCATCGGGCAGCGAGAGCAGCAGGTAGATGTCTTCGCCCAGCTTGTACTCACGCGTCGTCGGCACGAAGAGGCCGCCTTCGGTGAACAGTGGGATGTAGGCGGCGTACAGCGCGCCCTTCTCGCGAAAGACCAGCTGGATCACGCTCGGACGTGCCGCGGATGCCGCAGGTGCGGTCGGCAGGACGTTGCGCGGGATCGGGTCGTTCATGGCGGGCCAGTGTAGCGAATGGGGTTGCGGCAAAGGGGCATCAGGGGCGAGGAGCGAGCGCCGTGCGTGCCTGTTGCGTGAGAGATTCCACCAACAAACCGGCGTTCCACGGATGTTCTGCCTGTCGTGCAATCCGACCGAGTTCGCGCGACCACGCGGTGAGCGTAGGCAAGGCCGCGGCCGTGTTCAAGGACGAGGCCGGAAAGTAGCGTGGTTCCCCACCCGCGGCGAGGCGCATTGCGTCGTGGCAGAGCTTTTGAAGCATGTCCACGACGCGTGGCAGCGGCCAGCTGGCGAGCGTGCCGACGTCACCGCGAGCCAGTTGCTTGGGCAAGCCCAGCCACAGTCGCGCGTCGATGCCTTCATGCACCCAGTCCAGCACATCTTGCGGCTGGCCCCCGGTGGCCGCGAGCAGCACCTCGGGCTGGGTGATCGATTGGTCTGCCAACCATTTCACGGCCAGTGCCGTGTCCGGCAGGGTCAGCGCTACGGCCTGGCAGCGGCTGCGGATGGTGGGCAGCAGCGCATCGGGTGCTGAACAGCTCAGAAGCAGGCGCGCATCGCCGGGCGGCTCCTCCAGTGTCTTCAGCAAGGCGTTGGCCGACACGCCGTTCATGCGTTCGGCCGGGTGGATGACCACGACCTTGCCTCGGCCGCGCGCCGATGTCGTCTGCGCGAAGCCGATGGCCTGGCGAATCTCGTCGACGCGGATTTCCTTGCTGGGCTTGCGCTTGCCGGCCTTGTCGTCGGATGCACCATCGTCGTCCGAACCCCAACCCAGAGGCTCGCGCAGGGCTTCAGGCAGGAGCACCAGCAGGTCGGGATGCGAATGGGCCTGCACGAGCTTGCAGCTGGCGCAGGTGCCGCAGGGTTTGCGGTGCGATGCATCGGCCGTTTCGCACAACCAGGCCTGGGCGAGCGTGAGCGTCAGGTCCCACTGCCCCACCCCTTGCGGGCCGTGGATGAGCAAGGCGTGGGCGCGCTGCGTGGCCAGCGCATGCGTGAGCGGCGCCTCCAGCCAGGGCAGCGGCAGCAGGCCGTCGGGGCCTACCACTGCCGGCTCTCCAGCGCAGCGGCAATTTGCCCGGACACGCGCTCCTTCGACAACGAGGCGTCGATGCGCACGATGCGGTGCGGCGCGACCTTGGCGCGCGCTTCGTACCCGCCGCGCACGCGCTCGAAGAAATCCACCGCCTGTTGCTCGAAGCGGTCCGGCTCGCGCGCGGCGGCGCGCCGTTGCGCAGCCATCGCGGCAGGCAGGTCGAACCAGATCGTGAGGTCGGGCTGCAGGTGGCCGTGCACCCAGTGCTCGAGTTGACTGAGCACGGCAAGGTCAAAGCCGCGGCCGGCGCCTTGGTACGCAAAAGTCGCGTCGGTGAAGCGATCACACAGCACCGTGTCACCACGGGCCAGCGCCGGCACGATCACCTGCTGCAGGTGGTCGCGCCGCGCCGCAAACACCAGCAGCGCCTCGGTCAGCGCATCCATGGGCGAGTGCAGCACCAGCTCGCGCAGCTTCTCGGCGAGCTCGGTGCCGCCCGGCTCTCGCGTGCACAGCACCGTGGCGCCACCATCGCGCAGGCGCTGCGCCACGGCATCGATGTGCGTGGACTTGCCCGCGCCGTCGATGCCCTCGAAGCTGATGAAGCGCGCTGGCATCAGGGCTTGCCCCGCTGGTACTGGTTGACGGCCTTGTTGTGCGCCGCGAGGGTGTCGCTGAACACGCTGCTGCCGTCACCCCGCGACACGAAATACAGCGCCTTCGTCTGCTCCGGCTTCACCGCCGCCAGCAGCGACGCCTTTCCGGGCATGGCGATGGGCGTGGGCGGCAGGCCGGTGCGGGTGTAGGTGTTGTAGGGGCCGTCGGCGAGCAGGTCCTTCTTGCGCAGGTTGCCGTCGAACTGGTCGCCCAGGCCGTAGATCACGGTCGGGTCGGTTTGCAGCGGCATGTTGATGCGCAAACGGTTCACAAAGACGCTCGCCACCTTGCCGCGGTCGGTCGCGATGCCGGTTTCCTTCTCGACGATGGACGCGAGGATCAGCGCCTCGTCGGCCGACTTGAGCGGCGTGTCGACCGCGCGCTGCGCCCAGGCGGCATCGAGCCGCTTCTGCATGGCATGGAACGCGCGCTTGAGCACTGCAAGATCGCTGCTGCCCTTGCTGTAGGCGTAGGTGTCGGGGTAGAAGCGGCCTTCGGGCGCGAGCGCCGGCTGGCCAAGCGCCGCCATGATTTCCAGGTCGCTCATCTTCGCGGTGGTGGGCTTCAAGCTGTCACCCTTGGCGAGCTCGGCACGCACCTGCTTGAAGGTCCAGCCGTCGATGATGCGCACGACTGCCGAGGTGACGTCGCCCTGCACCATCTTGTTCAGCAACTGGGCCGGCGTGGTGTTGCGGTTGATCTCGTAGCTGCCGGCGCGGATCTTCTTGGCCTGGCCCGACCAGCGGAAGTATTCGTACAGCAGCACCGGCGGCGCGTTCACGCCGGCATCGACCCAGGCCTGCGCAATGGCGCGCGGCGCCGTGCCCTGCTCCACCGCCACCTCGACCGAATCAGCCGTGAGCTCCAGCGGCTTGTTGATCCAAAGGTAGGCAGCGCCTGCAACACCGAGCGCGGCAAGCACGACGAGCACGAACAGGAAGCGCAGGAACTTCATCGATGGGGACAACCCTGCAAGGGCAACGTGAGGTGGGCGGGAATGATAATCGCCGCATGAGCCACCTCTCGTCCTCGACCCGCTCGACCACCTCGCCGGCGTCGCCTCTCCAGGGCGCCGTTCGCCTTTCGCACTGGGGCGTCATCCGCGCGTCGGGCGCCGATGCCGCGAGCTTCCTCCACGGCCAGCTGACCAACGATTTCGCATCGCTTCCCGACACGCAGGCGCGGCTGGCGGGCTACTGCTCGGCCAAGGGCCGGCTGCTGGCGAGCTTCATCGCGTGGAAGTCGGGGCCCGAGGAGATTCTTCTGGCCTGCCACGCGAGCGTGCTGCCCGCCACGCTCAAGCGCCTGTCGATGTTCGTCTTGCGCGCCAAGTGCAAGCTGAGCGATGCGAGCGGCGAGCTGCCCTTGTACGGCGTCGCGGGCGACGACGCGCTCGTGGCCGGCTTGCCCGTCTGGGGCAAGCGCGACGACGGCGCCACGCAAGTCGTTCGCCTGCCTGATGCCGCCGGAGTCTCGCGCGCGTTGGTCGCATCGCCTTCAGGCGACATGACAGCGAATTTGCCGCTCGCCACCTGGCAATGGCTGGAGGTCCAAAGCGGCGTGCCCACCATCGAATCAGCCACGGTCGAACAGTTCGTGCCGCAGATGCTGAACTTCGAGCTCGTGGGCGGCGTGAACTTCCAGAAGGGTTGCTACCCCGGCCAGGAAATCGTCGCGCGCTCGCAGTACCGCGGCACCATCAAGCGCCGCACCTTCCTCTTCGACGTCGATGCGCAAGCCGCCGCGGGCGCGGAGGTCTTCCACAGCGCCGACCCAGGACAACCGGCTGGCCTCATCGCCACCTCCGCACCAAGGCCGGATGGCCAGGGCGCCAGCGCCCTCGTCGAAGTAAAGATCGCGTCGCTCACCCAAGGCACGCTCCACCTGGGCGCGCCGGACGGCGCCATGCTGCACCGCCGCGAACTCCCCTACCCCGTTCCGGTGGACGCCGCCGACCAGCCTGCCTGACGCGCGAGCGCACTCGAAAGCGCGCGCGGCGGGCAAGAGTTCACCAAAACGGCGGGGCCATGCGCGAGCTGTTCATCTACTATCGAATCCACGCAAACGGTGCGGCCTGCGCACTGGAAGCCGCGCAGGCCATGCAGCAAGGCCTGCGTGAAAAACATCCGCAACTCGCGGCGCGCCTGTGGCGCCGCCCTGACGAACCTGGCAATTCGCCGACCGACGACACAACGACGCAGCAGACCTGGATGGAAACCTATTCGTTCGCGGACACGGGCGTGACGCCCGAACTCCAGGTCGAGATCGAAGAAGCCGCTGCGGTGCTGTTGCCTTTCATCGCCGGCAGCCGCCACACCGAGGTTTTCGTTCCATGTGCCTCGTAGCACTCGCCATCGACCACAACCGCCGTTTTCCGCTGGTGATCGCGGCGAACCGCGACGAGTACTTCCGCCGCGCCGCCGCCCGCCTGTCATGGTGGACGCCTGAATCCGGCGGCCCCGCCATCCTTGGTGGCCGCGACCTCGAATCCGGCGGCACCTGGATGGGCTTGACCGCCGAAGGCCGGCTGGCGCTGGTCACCAACATCCGCGACCCCAAGCACATGGATGCCGACGCGCCCTCGCGCGGACGCATCGTGCCCGACTGGCTCTCGGGCCGCGAGCGCACCGACCGCTTCTGGATGCGCACCGCGCTTTCCGGTTTCAACGGCTTCAACCTGGTGGCCTTCGACTTCCGCCAGGGCGAATGCTTCCACGCATCGAACAACGGCAACTTCCCCGTGCGCCTGGACCGTGGCGTGCATGGGCTGTCCAACGCGTCGCTCGACACGCCCTGGCCGAAGGTGGAGACGCTGAAGTCGCGCCTGCAGCAGGCGATGGATTCATCGTCGTCGGTGGACACGCTGTCGGTGCAGCTCTTCGCGGCGCTGGCCGATCGCAGCGAGGCGAGCGACGACCAGTTGCCCGAAACCGGCGTGCCGCTCGAAGTGGAACGCCGCCTGTCGTCGGCCTTCATCCGCACGCCCGACGGCGGCTACGGCACGCGCTGCTCGACGCTCATCATCACAGAGAAGGTCAACCGCCATCTCGTCACGCACGTGCTGGAACGCAGCTTCAGCGCGACCGGCGTGGCGCTGCTGCGGCGCTCGACCATCCGCAACTGGCCGCCGCGCTACAGCCTCGAGGACGAGGCGACTTTCACGCCGAGCGAGCAAGGCGCGGTGTCGGAATCGGAGCTGGCCGAAACGGCCTCCGCCGCGCTGCCGCCGCCGGTGGCCAAGCGCACGCGGGTGCGCAGCCTGCTCAAGCCGGAGCCGACCCGCAAGCGGCGGCGCAACACGGCGCCGATGCCGTTGTAGGTCTCAATCAAGGCCAGGGCTTCACGGCCTCACGGTGCACTCTGCTGCGGGTGCAACACCGACTCGATGTGTTCGCTCCACGCGCGCGCCAGCTTGGCGTAGCCGCTCGCGTTCGGATGCACTTCACTTGCCCAGTCGCCGTCCTCGCCCGGCTGGTTGGCGCCCGCGCGGTCCAGCTGCACGCGCGAGCTGTCGAAGAAGTGCACGTTCGGGAACCGCCGCGAGTCGCTCGCGATGCCATGCAGCAGGCCGCGCAGGCAGAACATCAAGGTCTGCGCGGTGATGAGGTGATCCTCGATCGGGATGCCGTAGTCCGACAGGGCGGGCTGCAGCCATGGGCCACGGCCATCGCGCGTACGCGCCGGGCGCGGCACCGGGTCGGCGTAGCCGTGGATGAAGATGGGTTTGCCGCGCATCGGGCCTTCGTCGCGAATGCGCACGATGTGGTCGAAATGGGCCTGCAGGAAGACTTCGAGCGTGCTCACCCCCTGCTCGCTGATGTAGCGATAGCCGCCACCTGCGTCTTCCTTCCATTCATCGCGCCGCAGCAGCAGGCGTTGCTCGCGTGGCGTGGGCTCGCCGTTCGACAAAGTAGGCCGCACGCTGGCAGCTTCGACGAGGTCGTCGCCGCCGGCCGACATCAGCACCGCGTCGAAGTCAACGGCGGTGGCGCTCCAAGGCGGGCCGAGCAGCTCGAACAGCTCGAGGTTCGATGGCCGTGGCGCATCCAGGCGCGGTTGAGACCATGGCAGCGTGCAATCCAGCGCGAGCGTGGGCCCGGCAAAGACCAGGGAATGCAGCAGGCTCGTGCCCGAATCGGCGGCAAACCAGGAGTCGCCGGCTGCGACGAAGCGCAGCCGAGCCTGCCGAACCGATTCGTAAATGGGTCGGGCAAAGTCGCGCGCAGGGATCACCGTGACCGGCTGAGGCTCACTGTCCGGCTTGAGATCGATCATCGTGCGAAGGAACTCTTGCGTGCCCAGCCCGACCGCGCGGCGCAGCGCTGCGTCCGTGGCATGCGAGCGGTCGAACTTCGCATCCTGGAAGTTCGCATCCAACCAGCTGCAGCCGGCGATGGACGCGCCTTGGAACTCCGCGCCACGCAGCTGCGCCTTCGTGAAATCGCTGCCGTCCAGCGTCGCACCGCTGAAGCTCGCCGACGAGAGGTCAGCACTGGCAAATGCCGCCTTGTGCGCGGACACCTGCTCCAGCCGAGCGCGCGGCATGTGCGCGCGTTCGAAGCGCGCGCCGTCGAGCACGCTGCCGGTCCAGCGCACGGCGGGCAGCTCTGCCTCGCGAAGGTCAACCTCGGGCAGGACACTGCCGCTCAAGTCCGCGCCGGCAAGCGACAGACGCTGTCCGGATTGACCTTTGCTCTGCACCCAGCGGCGATGCGCATCGAGTCCCGCATGCAGGCGCATCCGCCATGCAGCGCGCAAGCCCGCGCGAAGCGTGCTCGCGTCCTTGGCGCGGGCGTGTCCGTCGCCGATGCTCGTGTACACCAGCATGCCGATGCAGCGGCCGTCCGTCACCACCGGCGCGCCATGCGCCTCG
The DNA here is from genome assembly GCA_966211955.1 of uncultured Comamonadaceae bacterium. Classification (GTDB taxonomy): domain Bacteria; phylum Pseudomonadota; class Gammaproteobacteria; order Burkholderiales; family Burkholderiaceae_C; genus Albitalea. The sequence goes on from CBIHOF010000003.1 coordinate 37,236, forward strand.
GGCGGCAACGGCCATGGTTGCGTGCCGTCACGCGGCGTGATCCGCAGCGTGCCCTCGTCGCGATCGGCCTGCACATTCACCTCGCACTGCATGCCCTGGTCACCGACGAAGTACAGCACCTGCGCCTCGACCGTCCCCAACACCTCGTCATCGCCGGCCAGCGGCATCACGCGGCGAGCGTGCGAGCCTTCGTTGTCGGTGAGCAGCAGCAATTGCGGCTGATGCGACAGTGCGAATTCGCGGTCGGCAATGCGGGCCATCGAAGGGCGGTTGAACAGCCGCTCCATGCCACCCAGGTCCTCGGCCAGGCCCAGCAGGTGGCCCCATAGGTCGCTCACGCCGAAGGGCAAGTCGGTCGAGTCCGCCTCGTCCCAATGGAAGCGGTCACCCTGTGTCCGCGACGCGATCGTCAGCCCCATGTCATTGCCGAACCAGACCGCGGTCTGGACGCCGGACGGCATCCTTCGATTGGGCACCGGTGAACATGCGGCCAGCAGCGTCTGTGCCTCGCGGTCCAGTCCAGGCTGCGCTTCGGTCGGCGGATTCGCGGGCCCCGCGTCGGGCGTCAATGCGGCAGCGCGCTCCATGAGGCCCGGCAACGACGCGATGATTTCCTGCACCACCACGCGCCACGCGGCCTGTGGGTCGCTCCAGTTCATCACCGGCAGCAGGTCGCCGCTCGGCCCGAGCGGAATCGCACGCAAGCTCCCCAACATGCTGGTGCCCCGGCGCGACGGCAGCGGGGTGTCCTGCCAACGGCACGGGCTGAGCAGCACCGGCACGAGCGGCACGCCTTGAGCGACGGCAGCACGCACCTCCTGCTGCATCACAAAGGTCGATGCGAGCGAGTTGCTGCTCATGAGGAACACCATCACCAGCGAGTCGTCGATCGCCTGTTTCGTCACCCTCGCCCAGTCGTCACCAGCTTGCAAGGAGGTGCCCACAAGGAAGATGTCCGCCGGACCGATGCCGATCTGCGGATTGGCTGTGAGAAGTTCGCCCAGCGCCCGCACGAAACGCTCCGCTTCCGCGCGGTCGGCGGAAGCATGGGCGACGTAGATGCGGCGCTTCGCGGGCAGCGCGTTGGGGGCCCCTGTAGGAGGTGGGTTGATCTCCGGCGCGGCGTTCGTTGCCGCGTCAGCCGCCGACGGCTCAGATGCCTTGCGCTCGCCCGACACGAGCCGGTATTGCCCCGAGCCAAAGCACTGGTACTGCGCCCAGCTCTCATCATTGACTTGCGTGCGTTCGTTGAACGCGGCCTGCCGTGCCTTCAACGTGGCCTCGGCGAAGGTCGCGCCCGACACCATGGCCTCGAAGAAGCGGATCGCAAAGTTGGAGTGTTCATCGACGACGTCCTGTGCCGCCACCACCGTGCTCACGCCGCCGCGCAGCAGCTGCGGTGCCATCTCCGCCAGGTAGTTGCAGGCCAGGAAGACGAGCTCCGGCGGCGGGTCGTGCGCGAGGATGTGCTCGGCCTGCAGCAATTGCCCGCCGCCGCCGTACTGCACGCCGCAGACGCTGGTGCCGTCCTTCGACATCGAGCGCACGCCGTGGCCCGAGACGAAGAGCGCGCGGAAGGGCCGGGCCTCGAGTGCACGCACGAGATCGCCCATCGAGCCGCGGATGTCGGTCTCGACTTCGCACTCGTCCTTGAGTTGCTGCAGCAGCGCGGCGACCTCCATGGCTTCTTCTTGCGCCCGCGGCAGTCGGGGTTGCGTGCCGTCGGGGTCGCCGACCACCCAGATGAGTTGTCGCGGCGTCGGTGGCCGGGGCGCGAAGGCGTGTGTGCGGCCATCGAGGTCGCGCACGATGGGGATCGCCAACGCGAGCGGCATGGCATCGGGCGCGTCTTTCGAGAGCAGGCGCTCCCAGGGCACGCCGCGAAGCTCGTCGTCCGAAACAAGGGTGATCGATTCCCCGGCCCGCGCGAGGTCGCGACGCAACTCGGGCGTCGTGATGCTCCGCGCAATGGACTCGACCGTCCTCGGCGTCATGCCCCCGCGCACGAGTTGAGCCAGCTGCGCGGGCGTGACGGCCGTCGCGTGCTCCGTACGAAACTCCACGGCGATGACGCTGTAGCGAATGCCACCGCGGTCTCGATCAACGCTGATTCGCAACATCGCCGGCCCGATCGATGCGATCTGCTCGACGCCCGGTGGAGCGGCTTCGCTCACGGCTTCAGCAGCTTCCATCGCCTGCGCGGCCACCTGACCCGTCAACACCTCCCGCGACACGCTCGCGAACGGCAGGCTCCACTGCGTGATGCGATGCCGCCCGCCCGGCGAAGGAAAGACGGCATCGAAGCCCCTGTCCTCGCGGCCTTCGTCCAGCAGATAGCGCCCGACTGAGCGCAGCTGGACGTTGATGGCCCCCTCCTCGCTGTAGCGCAGGGAGCGGGTGAGTTCATCGCGCACGCCGTCGACGAGGCGATAGCAGGACTCGCCCTTGGCCGCCTTCTTCGCGCGCTCGGTGGCCTCGCCACCGGGTGGTTCCTTCGGCGCATCCACGCCCTGCAGCAACCCACCCACGAAGAACTCCGCCAGCTCCGCCGTGCCGGTGCCCGGCAGCATGGTCCGCTGCACCAGGCGCATGACCGGAATCGTGAGCGGATCCGGCACCGACAGGAACACCGCCAACTCGTAGGCCGCACGACTCACCATGCCGCGGTAGCGCGCGAGCCGTTCGGCCGGCGTGAGCGCTGCGGGAGGCTCCCGCGGTGGCGCGCCCGGCGCGCGCGCGGGCGGCGCACCGAGCAGCACGCCCGGCATGGCCGCACCGCCACGGGCCGTCATGGTGCGCGCCCAGTCGCCGATGCTCTGCGCATCCATGCCAACCACCGGCACACGCACGCTGCCGTAAAGGTCCGCTTCATCGAGCCACCATGGCAGCAAGGCCTTCATGCGCGCGTTCGCGTCGCCGGCGCGCTCGGCGAAGAACGCCAGCTCCGGCTCGCCCAGCACGGTGTGGCGCCACGCGCGACGAGGCAGCGGCTGCAGCACGCTCACCGATGCGGCACGGCCGACCTGGCGCAAGAAGGCATGGGCCGCGCCGTTGCGCCACTGCGGCGACGTCGCGTCGCTCGCGAGCAGCATGAGGTGGGGCCGCTGGCCGCACAGCAGGTGCGACACCGGGTGCCGCCGACGCCCGTCGGCAGTGACGACGGTTCGGCCCTCCGCGTCGTCGAGCCGGTAGGCCGTGACGCTGCGAAAGCCGCCCTGGCTGCGCAGCACGCGCATGAATTCATCCAGCGCGTCGTCCCACAAGTCCATGGATGCGGACGATTCCACCACCACGCTCAGCTCGAACCAGCGCTCGCGGACCGGCCGGTACACGGGGCTCCACACGCCGGATTCCGCCGCGAACGAGGCCGTCTCGTCCTCGTCGAGCACGCGGTGCCAGCGCGAAGGCACCCGGCGCGCGAAGGGCTGCAGCGCGCGACGCATGTCTTCAGGGTGGTCGGTGGCGGCGACTCCGGGCACGCGCAGGGTCGATGCGCTGATGGTGCCCGTCACCTGCGGCGTGAAGATGCCGGCCGCCGGCACGCCCTTCGATGCGCTGTCCGGCTTGCGCAGGGTCCGTGCCTCATCGCCGCCCGCGCCTTTGCCCTCGGGCCGCTTGCCGTCGGCGCCCGCGCCCGTGCCTGGTCCATCACCGATGGGCACGGGCGCGGGCTGGTCGCCGCCGGACGGCACAAGCGGCAGGCGCTCGCTCAGCCAGAGGATGTCCGCGAGCTCCTCGGCGCAAACCTCGAGGCCCGCCGCGCGGATGCCGACGGCGAGCTTGAACAGCGTCAGGCCGTCCGGGGTGGACTCCTCCACGGCCGTCCAGCCCCCTTCGCCGCCGGAGTCCGCGTATTCCATCAGGCCTTCCTGCCCAGCTCCGTGGTCAGGCTCTTGAGCATGCTGTCGCGGTCCGCGTCGGTCATCGAGTACGCACCCATCACCAGCTGGATCGCGTTGAGCAATTGGTCGGTGGCCAGCACCTCCCCGGCCTTGGCGCGGGACACGAAGCTCGTGATGAGGTCGGCGGCCTGCGTCACCTTCTTCTCGCCCAGGTGCGCCTTCACGATGGCCTTCAGCCGATCGGCGTTGTCGCAAGGGTCGGGCATGGTCATGCGCAGGCAGCGCCTGAGGAACGGCGCCGGAAAGTCGCGCTCGCCGTTGCTCGTCATCACCACCAGCGGGAACTCGTGGCTCTCGACCTTGCCGTCGATGATGCGGATCCTCTTCTCGCCGCCGAAGCCGCGCACCCACATCTCCTTGTTCTTGAGCCGGCTCAATTCGGGGATGTGATAGCGCCCTTCCTCGATCACGTTGAGAAGGTCGTTGGGCAGGTCGATGTCGGCCTTGTCGATCTCGTCGATCAGCAAGGCGCGCGGCTTGAGCGCCGGCAGCATCGCGGTGCCCAGCGGCCCGAGCTCGATGAAGTCCCCGACGTCCAGGTCCTTGTCGGAGCCTGTCAGCGCGGCCTTGCCTTGCGCCCGGCCGATGGCGTCGTAGCTGTAGAGCGCATCGCGCAGCGTGCTGCGCGAGGTGACTGACCAGCGCAGCGGCTCGCCGAGGTCCAGCTCATAGGCCACCGAATCGATGAGCGATGACTTGCCCGTGCCCGGCCCGCCGGTGACGAGCAGCGGCCGCCGCAGGTGCAAGGCAGCATTGACCATGCGTCGGATCACGTCGTCCAGCCGCGCATCGACCTGGTAGGTCTTGCCCTTGGCGATGGTGTTTTCCGACAGGGCCTCGCGCACGCTGTCGCCTTCGCGCGCCTCCGCCAGGCTCGCCCGGCGCGGGCGCCACGACGGCGGCGGTGGCACCTTCCACTCTCGCTGGCGGTTGTCTCCGCGGTAGATGAGCCAGTCGTCCTGGCTGGCGCTGCTGGTGGTGGTGTCACCGCTGTTGTCATTCATCTCAGCTTCCTCCGGATGCCTGCACGGGGTTCTCGAATGCCTGGTTGGGCGGCAGGTGGCAGGGCTCGTCCCAGACGATGCGCACCGACGACAAGGGGTCGCCCGGTGCCGCCGCGCGCAGCAGCTGGCCGATGGACAAGGGCGCCTCGCGCGCTTCCTGCCCGGCGAAGACCCTGCACAGCTCGGCCTTCGCGTCAGCAATCTTCTCCGGCGGATGCGCAAGCCAGAAGAAGCACGGCACGCCTTCGGTCAGGCAGGCCTGGATCTCCTTGGGCAAGGACATCTTCGCGGCCGCTTCACCCAGCGGCGGCACGTGGCCGAGGCCAATGCAGATGCCGTCCTTCAGCAGCTCGCGGGCGACCGCCACGATGTTGCTCGCCGGGCCCGTCTGCTCCAGCCACAGCACGTCGGCCGTGCCCTTGCCGGCGATGCGCGGGCCGAGCACGTCGAGCACCTTGCGCCAGGCATTGACGAACTTGCTGGTCGATTCCTGCTTGGCACGCGCCCTGATGTGGCAGTGCAGGGTGACCGGGTAGCGGTTGTTCAGGGGCTGCGGATTGAGCAGGCCTTCGTCCTCGAAGGGCACTTCGACCGAGGCGAGGTCGTCCATGAGCAGCACCTCGGGCAGGATGAGCCCGACCATCAGGTCGTAGCGGTTGCCCACGACGCCCTCGGCCTCGGCGGTGAGGGTCGCGACGGCAGCGGCGAAGTCCGGGCTGCGCCGGACGTCGATCTTCTCGATCGGCTCCTTCAGCGAGCACAGCCGCGCATCCGGCGTGTGGATCCACGACCAGAGCGTCTGCGTCTTCATGTCGGCCTCGATGAAGAGCGTCGCACGTTCGCGCCTGGCACGGGCCTCTTCGTCCAATGCGTCGCGCATGGCCTGTCGCGCGTTCACGTTGGTGCGCGTGCGGTCGTCCACCCACGCGGTGAACTCCGCGTTCTGCAGGTCGCGCCCCAGCCGCTCGGCGAACTGGATGAGCGGCGGCGGATGGTTCTCGTCGCGCGGGCGCTTGTCGTCCAGGTCGCGCAGCCACCTCTCGATGGTGGCGTGCCCGATGGAACGCGTGGGGTCGGGCAGCGAACGCTGGTACAGCAGGTACAGCCGCTTGGGCGGCACGGTGGTCCTCGCGATCAGGGCCTGCAGGTCACGCACCGCCGACGAACTGCCGGGAGGCCGCCCCAGCTGGCGGCTCGCGCGGCCCGGCCAGGCGTCCACGAGGTAAGGCTGCTGCTGCGACAGCGGGCCGTCCTTCACCTCCTGCCACACGCGCTCGAAGGCGATGTCGAACTCCGGCCAGCCCTCGTGCTCGTCTTGCGCGAAGGCCTTGAACAAGGCTTCGGAAAACAGGCCCGTCTCGCGCCTGGATTCATTGACCGCGAGGCGCCCGGCGGAGGCGGCGAACATCTGGAACTGCTTGATGTTGCTGTCCAGCCGGCTGGGCGTGAAGCTGCCGGGCGCCGCCTTGGCCTGCTCGCCGGTGTCGGAGAAAGCGTTGGCGCAGGTGTCGACCACCAGCACCTGCTCGACGAAGCGTTCGAAGCGCACGCCATGCAGCGCACCCATGAGGTCGGGCACCGCGATGCAGTAGGGGCTGCCCTCCATGGCATCCTCGGTGTAGAGGTACCTGGACGACGCAACGTAGTCGTCCACCACGCCGTGCCCGCCCCAGAAGAGGAAAAGCGCCTGCGCATCGGCCGCGCCGGCGGTGAGGCCGCGATCGACGTGCTTGACGATGTCGTCCCGACGCGCCCGGCGCTTGTCCGGCCAGTTGCGCTGCGCCACCCACTGCGCGACCTTGGCGTCCTCCCAACTGGCGCCGGAGAGGAAGAGCGCAATGTTCCCCACGGGCACGCCACGCGCGATCAGCCAGTCCACGCAGCGCAGCGCATCGGCCGCGGGGCCGACGAGCCGCCAGTCGTCGCCGTACTCATAGTGGTCGATACCGACGACGATCGCCAGTGTCTTGGCGGGCGGCGTCTCAAGCATTGCGCACGAAGGCTTCGAGCTGGATCCACAACTCGCGGCTGTGCAGGTAGGCGCTGTGGGACGCGGGGAAGGATTCGCCGCTCTCGATCTTGTAGTCCGACACGCGGCCTTCGAAGAGCACGCCGCCCACGTAGCTCAGCGGGTCGTTCAGGTCGTAGAAGTTGATCCACGAAGGCACATGCAGCGGCAGCGTGTCCTTGAGTCCGAGCGTCTTCAGCGCACCGATCTCGTAGAAGAACGGCGCCTGCGAGCCGAAGGTGATGAGCCCCTTGACGTTGGCCGGCCGTTCCTGCACCAGCAGCTCGAAGGCAGCGATGCCGCCCAGGCTGTGCGCGAAGAGGAAGAGCTCGTCGTCGGGCAGCTTCGCCACCTCGTCGCGGATGAAGCCCCGGATGGCGTCGCCGTTGGCCTGGTACACGAGGATGTCGCCCGCCGCCGGGTAGGTGGCGTCGGTGAGCGAGGTGCGCTTGCGGCGGACCTGCCAGGTGCCGATGCTTTCGGCCAGGCCGACGAAGGGCGCGGTGAGCGTGCTCATGATGCCGCGCGCATCGTCGCCGAGCAGGTGGGCGACGGCCTGCGTCAGGTCTTCGCGCGCCGCGGCGTCCAGCGTCGGGCCGCCGGATTCGAAGGATGCCTTCTCCAGCGCGGCCACCACCGAGCGCGCGAGCGCCATGCGGTGCGGTGGCTTGCCGGCAACAGGCGATGCCTTGGCGGCGACGAAGCCGCTGGTCTTCTCGATGGCGGGCACCAGGGCCGGCCAATGTCGTTCGAGGCCGAGCGTGGTGAGCTTGGCCTTCAGTTCCTCCGACTTGGGCAGCGCGTGGAACTTGTCGAGCAAGACCTTGGTCTGGGCGGCGGCATTGGGCGGCTGGGTCCTGGCCTCGCCCTGGGCGCCTGCGAGCATGGCGAGCTCGAAGGACGGGTCCTGCAGCAGCAGGTTCCACATCGCGCGGTTCTTGTCGGCGTCGGATACGCCGATGCCGCGCGACTCGCCGTAGGTGGGGATGGATGCCCCGTCGAAGTTGAGCTTGGCGCCCACCTTCTCGCCCCACCGGCAAGGCGCCACGCCGATGGCCGGCGCATATTTGGCGAGCTGCCGTTCGATGAGCGCGAAGCTGGCCTTGTAGCCATCCTCCCGCACACCGGTCCCATGAACGAACAAGAGTTTCCGGGCCATGGCGTCTCCTTCAAACGAAGCAGAACAGCGATGCTAGGCCTGGGACGGCGCTTGTCCATCCCCAAGAGTGCCAATGGGCGAACCCGGCGCCGTGGGTTCAGGCGACGGCTGCCGCCTTGTGCGCCGCGTCGCGCACGGACCGCGCGTCGCGCACCAGCACGCCGAGGCGCCGCATCAGCCAGGGCAGCACGTCATGCGCCGGGGGCTGTTCGGGCAGGCGGGCGAGCTCCTCGGGGTCGGCGGCGTCCGCTTCTGGCGCAGGGACGACCCTCGACTCCGCGACCGGCGGCGCCACCGAGCCCTCACCCAGCCTGAGGCAGGCGAGCAGCGCGGCTTGCGCCGAAGCAAGCGCCGAGCGGGCTTCGTCCCGTTCGAGCTCGCCGCCGCGTCGCGTGAGCATGAGTCGCACCATCGACAGGTGCGCCATCAGCCGCTGGCCGTGGTCGAGCAGCGACGCCACGTCCTTCAAGGACACGCGCACCGATTCCGGCTCGGCCGTGCTGCGCTGCAAGGTGATTGCCATCGCACTCAGCGCGTCGTAGGCGCGGCGCCGGGCGAGGCGCTGCTCCACCGCATCGGCGGGCTGTGTGCTGAGCGCGAAGGTGGCGTAGTCGCGCAGCTCCTTCATCACGCGTTCCACCGCGCGCGGCAGGCTGCGACGCTCCCACGAGGGCAGCACGTAGCTGAAGGCCCATGCCAGGGCCGCGCCGATCAGCGTGTCGGCCACACGCTCGGCGATGGCGAAACCGCCCGCCGGGTCGACCATGTGCGACTGCAGCAGCGCCATGACGGTGGCGGCGGTCGCGGTAACCCAATACCGCTGCAGGACGAAGGAATGCGCCGTGCCCACCGCGCCGAGGAAGACCAGCGACAGCAGCGCCGGCGCATGGACCGGCGCAAGGGCGAGCACCACCCCGCAGCCGAGCATCGTCCCCATCACCCGTGCGTTACGGCGGCTGAGCGTCTGCTCCAGGTTTCCGCGCAGCACCACCGCCACGCTCAACACCAGCCAGTGCGGATGCGACGCCCACGGCAAGCCAAGCGCCAGGTAATACGCCGAACCCAGGGCCAGCGCGGCACGCACCGCATGCCGCAGCACCGGCGACTGCATCGACAGCTGCGCGCGCAAGGCCTTCAGCGGCCAGCCTTCCGGCGCGACGAAGCGGCGCAGCTGTTCGGGCGTGAGCGGCGACGGCTCCTCGTCGCCATGCAGCACGGCGTGGATGCGCAGCACGTCCGCACCCAGGTTGCGCAGGCGATCGGTGATGGCGGGCAGCAGCCTTGCTCGCGGATCACGCGAATCCACCGGCGCACGTTCCAATACCTCGCGGAAATCGAACTGCCCGGGCGTCAAGGGCGCGGGCTCGCTGCCATCGCGCAATGCGGTCGCGGCGGCATCGAGCGCGTCGCCGATGCGGCCGAGCGCACCGGCCACCTCGCGCAGGATCCATCGTCCCGCCTCGTCGCGACCGAGCAGGTCGAGGTCCAGCCGGCTGGCCAGCAGCACGTCGCGCAGCTCGATGAGCCGCAGCAAGATGGCGGTGTGCATGCGCGAGCGGGCACCACGGCTGTGGTCGAAGACAAAGTCGCGCGCCGATTGCAGCCGCTCGGCGAGCTCCGCTTCGCCGCGGATCCAGGCACGCATCGGCACGTCGCTCGCGCTGTCCAGCGTGGCGCCGGCAGTCGTGGCGATGAGCAGCGACGCCCGTGCACGCAAGAGCTGCGCCGTCGCGCACAGCGTCTGCACCAAGGCCAACGTGCGATAGCGCCGCTGCAACACGGCCGACGAGGCGACCGACCACAGCAGGTAGCACACCGCTCCGGCGCCGCTCCAGCCGGCGAGCAGCCACGGCGGCCCGGCCTCGGCCGGCACCGCCATCGAGAACACCAGCGCAAGGATGGGCGCAAAGGACACGGCGCCGGCGCGCGCACCCCAGGACATGGTCATCATCGCGACGAAGGCGATGGCCGACACCGCGATGCCGAGGACGAGCGGATGCGGCTTGAGCCATGCGACCACGTTCGCCGACATGAAGGCCAGCGCGCCGGCGGCGGCCACCCGCTGCCAGGTGCGTGCCGTGGTGTTGGGCGTGTCCGCCAGGCTCGCGCACACCGCGCCGCTCAAGGCGAGCTGCGCCGCATGCAAACCGGCCGTGGCGCCGATCAGCAGCTGGATGAGCCCGATGCCCGCGGCCACCGCGATGCCGTTGAGCACATGTGCGGGCAGCCGGTGCAGCGGGTTCATCGTCACTTCAAAGCGCGCGAACCATTTCGACGTGCGGGATGCCCGCCTCCTCGAACACCGGCCCCCGCTCGCTGAAGCCCGCGCGCGTGTAGAACGGCGCCGCCGACATCTGCGCATGCAGCACCACCTCGCGCTGGCCCTGGGTGCGCGCGGCGTGCATCAGCGCATCGAGCACGCTGCGGCCCACGCGGCTGCCGCGCATGCTCTTGACCACCGCCATGCGGCCGATCTTGGCGACGCCGGGCACATGCTCCAGCAGGCGGCCGGTGGCCAGCGGCAGGCCGAAGCGGTTGACGGCCACCGCATGCAGGCAGCTTTCATCGGCGGTGTCCCACTCCATGTCGGCCGGGATCTTCTGCTCCTCGACGAAGACCGAGGTGCGGATGGCCTGCGCCTGGGCCCCAAGCTCCTTCCACGAGCCCACGCGCACGTCCACCATCGGCTTGCCGGCCTCGAAGGCCTGCAGCACGTCGCGCAGTTCCTGCGGCACCGGCTTGGACGTCTGCGTGGCCGGGTCGGCGAACACATACACCAGCTCGGCCGTGACCAGCGCTTCGTCCTGATGGAAGACGCCGGCGCTGATCACCATCGACGAGTTGCCGATGCGCGCGCAGCGGATGCCCACGTCCAGCACGTCGTCATAGCGCGCCGAGCCCTGGTATTCGAGCGTCGCCTTGCGCACGTACAGGTCGCCGCCGAGGTAGGCCATGGTCTGCTCGTAGGGCAGCGCCAGCGCCCGCCAGTAGCCGCCCACCGCGGTGTCGATGTAGGTGAGGTAGTGGCCGTTGAAGACGATCTTCTGCGCATCGATCTCGGCCCAGCGCACGCGGATGCGCTCGGCGAAGCGGAATTCGGTTCGGTTCATCGGGGTCGTTTTCCAGTCATGGAATGGGTGCCATCGTACGAGGTCCCGATTACCTAAGTCATGCGGCACGTGCACGGCCTCTGGCTATTCTCCTTGCACACCTCCCGGCGAACCATTGGAGAACGGCAGCGTGAGCAACCTCGGCTGGAACTTCGGCGCGGCAGCGGGCGTGGTGCTGGCCCTGGCGGCGTGCGCGAGCGGCCCGCCGAAGCCCGCGCAGGTCACGGGGACGATCCAGGCGTCGGCACAGGTGAACCCGAGCGCGAGCAAGCGGCCTTCGCCACTGCTCGTCCGCATCTATGAACTGAAGTCGGCTGCGTCGTTCAACAGCGCCGACTTCATGTCGCTGTACCAGCGCGACCAGACCGAGCTCGCCGCCGACATGCTCGGCAAGGACGAGTTCGTGCTGTCGCCCGGCGAAACCAAGCCCTACGCCAAGACCCTGTCGCCGGAGACACGATTCCTCGGCGTGGTGGCGGCCTTCCGGGACCTGGAGCATTCCAGGTGGCGCGGCATCGTGGCCATCCAGCCAGGCAAGAAACAGGAGATCGTCATCCGCGCGAACGACTTGTCGGTCGACGTCAGCGCGCGGTGAGCCGGGGCCACCGATGAGCATGCACAACAAGGTCGTGTGGTCGCAGGGCATGTTCATGCTGCCGCACCACTTCCAGCAGGAAGCGAGGCACATCGGCTACTTGCTTGAGATGCGCATGCGCGCCACCGGGCCGCATGCCTGGGGCTTCTTCGAGCTGGCGCTGGACGAGGGGCTGCTTGCCACCGGGCGCCTGGGCGTGAGCCGCGCCTCGGGCGTGCTGCCCGACGGCACGCCCTTCTCCATCCCGCACGACGACGCGCCGCCGCCCGCGCTCGACGTGCCGGTGGACATCAAGGGCGAGATCGTCTACCTCGCGCTGGCCCATGCGCGCGAAGGCGTCACGCAGGTGGCCTTCGATGGCGAGGATGCGCAAGAGCTGCTGCGCTGGCGTGCGGTGAACGAGGAACTGCGCGACCACACCAACGCAGCCGACGAACCCGAGCCGGTGCAGACCTGCGCGCTCAACGTGCGATTGCTGCGAGCGCGTGAGGTGACCGACGCATACACGCTGCTCGGCGTGGCCCGCGTGATCGAGCGGCGCAGCGACCACCAGGTGGTGATCGACCGCGACTACATCGCGCCGCAAACGCGCATCGATGCGAGCCAGCAGCTCTCCGCCCTCGCCTCGTTGCTGCACGGGCTGATCAGCCAGCGCGCGAAGGCGCTCGCCGCACGCATGGGGCAGCTGAGCCACGGCGTGTCCGAGATGGCGGATTTCCTCATGCTGCAGGCGCTCAACCGCGCCGAACCGGTGTTCCGCCAGCATGCGCTCGCGCCAAGCGCCCACCCGCTCACGCTGTACCTTGCCTGCGTGCAACTAGCCGGCGACCTCGCCACCTTCACGAGCACCGCGCGGCACGCGCCCGAATACCCGCTGTACCGGCACGATGACTTGCATGCGAGCTTTGCGCCGGTGGTCGCTGACCTGCGCCGCATGCTGTCCACGGTGCTGGAGCGCAACGCGATGCAGATCGACCTCGTGGACCGCAGCCACGGCGTGCGCATGGCGGTGTTCCCCGACCCTGAGCTCGCGCGCACGGCGAACTTCGTGCTCGCGGTCAATGCGCAGATGCCGGCCGAGCAGCTGCGCACGCGCTTTCCGGCGCAGTCCAAGCTGGGGCCGGCCGAGCGCTTGCGCGATCTCGTGAACCTGCAACTGCCTGGCGTGACCCTGCGCTCGCTACCGACAGCGCCGCGGCAGCTGCCCTTCCACGCCGGCTTTCACTACTTCGAGCTCGACCGCGGCGGCGAGCTGTGGAAGCAGCTCGAACGCAGCGGCAGCCTCGCGCTGCACGTGGGTGGCGACTTTCCCGCGCTCGAGCTCGAGCTGTGGGCGATTCGGCAGTGATCGACCCTGGCTTGCACAAGAACGCCACCATGGAGCCGTCCCCGATCCACGACCCGTTCGCCGATCTCGACGAGCAGCAGCGCACGTTCATCAAGCCCAACCCGGGCGGCCGCACGACGATCACGCGGCCGGTCGAATCGCCGGCCACGATGGAGTCGGCGGCCTCGGACCTGGCTGCACCCGATGACGGCCTGAACCCGCTCGTGGCCCTGGCCAACCGCCTGCTGCTGGTCGTGCCGCAACTGCGCGCCACGCGCCAGGTGGACGACCCGGTCGCACTGCGCAACTCGCTCGCGCAAGGCATCCGCGACTTCGCCGCGCGCGCCGCCACGCAAGGCATCGCCCCCGAGCGCGTGATGGCCGCACGATACGTGCTGTGCACGATGATCGACGAGGCCGCGGCCGACACGCCATGGGGCGGCTCGGGCCTGTGGGCGCGGCACAGCCTGCTCGCGATGTTCCACAACGAGACCGAAGGCGGCGAGAAGGTGTTCCAGCTGATGGCGCGCCTGGCGGAGGCGCCGGCTGTGAACCTCGACCTGCTGGAGCTGATCTTCTGCGCGCTCACGCTCGGCTTCGAGGGGCGGTATCGCGTCGTGGACAACGGCCGCGCGCAACTCGAAGCCGTGCGCGACAAGCTCGCGCAGATCATTCGCCAGCAGCGCGGGGATCACCCGCCCGCGCTCGCCCAGCACTGGCAAGGCCAGCCCGCGGCGCGCCGCGGTGCGGCAGGCTGGCTGCCGCTGGCCGCGAGCGCCGCGGCCTCGGTGCTGCTGCTGATGGGCGTGTACCTCGCGCTCACCTTCTCGCTGGGCGCGCGCTCCGACCCTGTGTACGGGCAGATCCAGAGCCTGCGCCTCACGCCGCCGGTGGTCGCTGCGCCGCAGCCCGCGCCCAAGCCGCGGCTCGCGCAGTTCCTGCAATCGGACATCAAGGCCGGCCTGGTGGCGGTGCGCGACGAGATCGATCGCAGCGTGGTCACCATCCGTGGCGACGGCTCGTTTGCGACCGGCAGTGCCACGCTGCTGCCCGATCGCGAAGCGCTCATGGGCCGAATCGCCGACGCGCTCGCGCAGGTCAGCGGCAACGTGCTCGTCACCGGCCACACCGACAGCCAGCCGATTGCGCGCAGTGCACGCTTCCCGTCGAACTGGCACTTGTCCGAGGAACGCGCGCGCACCGTGCGGGACTTGCTGGTGTCGCGCAGCGTCGCGGCCGATCGGGTGCGCGCAGAAGGCCGGGCCGATGCGGAGCCTGTGGTGGCCAACGACACGGTGGCCAATCGGGCGATGAACCGGCGCGTCGAGGTCACGCTCTTCGTCGGGCGAGGTGCCGAGGCCGCGAATCCGAAACCGGCGAACAAGCCATGATCCAGAAGCTTCTCGGCCTCATCTTCAACCGCTGGGTGCTGGGTGCCGTGCTGCTGCTGGCCCTCGCGCTCGTGATCTGGATCGTCGGGCCGCTCGTGGCGATTGCCGACGTGCGGCCGCTGGAGACGGAGTTCTCGCGCTGGGTGGCGATCGGCGTGGTGCTGCTGCTCGTCGCACTCACCGTCGCATGGAAGCAATGGCGAGCGAGCCGCGGAAACGCGAAGGTCGTCAACCAGCTGCTGGCGACCCCGCCTTCGAGCGCAGGCAAGCAGACTGAAACACCAGACATGCTGGCCGTGCGGCAGCGTTTCGAGCAGGCACTGCAGAACCTGCGCCGCACGCGCATCGGCAGCGGCGGGCTGCTCAAGGGCTGGTCGGCGCGGCTCGATGGCCGCTACCTCTACGAGTTGCCGTGGTACCTCATCATCGGCGCGCCGGGTTCGGGCAAGACCACCGCGCTGCGCAACTGCGGGTTGCGCTTTCCGCTCGCGCAGGACGTGGGCGAGCAGGCGGTGCGCGGCGTGGGCGGCACGCGCCACTGCGACTGGTGGTTCACCGACCAGGCCGTGCTCATCGACACTGCCGGCCGCTTCACCACGCAGGACAGCGACCGCGAGAACGACCGCGCGACCTGGGGTGGTTTCCTCGGACTGCTCAAACGCTCGCGTCCGCGCCAGCCGGTCAACGGCGTGCTCGTCACCGTCTCCATCACCGACCTGCTCACTCGCAATGCCGGCGAGCGCCGCCAGCACGCGGCCACCGTGCGCCAACGCCTGCAGGAGCTGCACGAGGACCTGGGTCTCAAGTTCCCCATCTACCTGCTCGTGACCAAGGCCGACCTGCTGGCCGGCTTCATGGATTACTTCGCCACGCTGGACAAGGACCGCCGGGCCACGCCGTGGGGCGCCACCTTCGCGTTGAAGGACGACAACGCGCAAGGCCTGCGGCAATTCGGCACCGAGTTCGACGCGCTGCAGCAGCGCCTGAACGATGGCCTCGTCGAACGCCTGCAGGCCGAGCGCGATCCGCAGCGGCGTGCACGCATCTACGGATTCCCCGGCCAGTTCGCCGGCTTGCGCGGCGTGCTGCAGGAGTTCCTCGACGCGGTGTTCTCGCCCTCCTCCTTCGAGGCGCAGCCGATGCTGCGGGGCGTGTACTTCATCAGCGGCACGCAGGAAGGCACGCCCATCGACCGGGTGCTCGGCGCCATCGCGCGCGGCTACCGGCTGGAGCGCGCCGTCATCGCGCCCAATCTCGCGAGCGGGAGAAGCTACTTCCTCACGCGGCTGCTCGGCGAGGTGGTGTTTGCCGAAAGCGGTCTGGCCGGCATCAACCTGAAGTGGGAGCGTCGTCGGCGCTGGCTCGCGATCGGCGGCTATGCGGCTGTCGGCATCGTCACCGTCGGCGCGCTGGGTGCCTGGACCGTGAGCTACATCAACAACCGACGCTACGTGGATGAAGTGGCGCATCGCGTCGACCAGGTCCGCCAGCTCGTGCAGGCCACGCCCAACCGCGCATCGGCGGACATCCTGCCCGTCGTGCCGGCGCTGGCCGCCACGCGCAGCCTTGCGGGGCAGGACGGCCCCGTGCCATGGAAGCTGGGCTTCGGGCTGTACCAGGGGCCGAAGCTGGACAACGCCTCGCGCACGGCCTACGACCGCATGCTGGTGGATGCCGTGCTGCCGCGCATCGGCCTGCGCGTGGAAGAGCAGTTGCGCCTCGCGGGCAATTCGCCCGACAGCGACTACGAGGCGCTCAAGGCCTACCTCATGCTGCACGACGCCGAGCGCTTCGAGCCGCAGGCGCTGAAGACCTACGTCGAGTCGGACTGGGATGCGCAGCTCGCCCGCTCCATCGATGCCGAGCAGCGCGCCGACCTCAGCCGTCACCTGGACGCGCTGCTCGCGCAAGGCGCCGTCGTGTCGCCGCTGCCTGAAGACCGCACGCTGGTCGACTTCCATCGCGCGCGGCTGGCCACGGTGTCGTTGCCGCAGCGCATCTACAACCGCATGCGCCACCAGGGGCTGGGCGCGGATTTCCCCGAGTTCACCGTGGTCGGCGCGTCGGGCAACAACGCCGCGCTGGTCTTCACCCGCACCAGCGGCGAGCCGTTGAACCGCGGCGTGCCGGGGCTCTTCACCTACAACGGCTATCACCAGGGTTTCCAGAAGGCGGTGCCGCGCGTGGCGCAACAACTCGCCGACGAGCAACACTGGGTGCTCGGTGTGACAAACCCGGCGCGCAATGCCGCCGCGATGGTGCGCGCGGGCGACCCGCTGATCGACGACGTGCGGCGCATCTACCTCAACGAGTACGCGTCCATCTGGGAAGCCTTCATCGCCGACCTGCGCCTGCAGCCCATCACCAGCCTGCCGCAATCGATCCAGATGTCGCGGCTGCTCTCGTCGTCCGAGAGCCCGCTGCCCACTCTCATGAAAAGGATGTCCAAGGAAACGACCTTGCTCGGCTCGGGCGACAAGAACGTGGTGCAAAAGACCACCGACAGCGCCAACGAGGTGCTGCGTCGCGGGCGCGAGGCCGTGGCCGATGCGCTGTCGTCAAAGAAAGGTGAAACCGGGCCGCGCATCGAGAGCCTGGTGGACGACCGCTTCGTCGGCTTGCGTCGGCTGGTCACCGCACCCGAGGGTGGCAAGGCGCCTCTGGACGAAGCCCTCGCGCTCATCGCCGATGTGAACGTGCAGCTGAGCGCCACGGACACGGCGGTGAAAGGCGGCGCCGCATTGCCGCCCTCGCCCG
Organism: uncultured Comamonadaceae bacterium; assembly: GCA_966211955.1. Taxonomy (GTDB): domain Bacteria; phylum Pseudomonadota; class Gammaproteobacteria; order Burkholderiales; family Burkholderiaceae_C; genus Albitalea. The sequence goes on from CBIHOF010000003.1 coordinate 54,489, forward strand.
CGGCGGCGAAGGTCGCGGTCGTCGCGCCGCAGATGCCCGAGCCGCTGCGCACGATGATGACCACACTCGCACAGACCAGCGCCCATGCCGCGCAGGTGGTGGTGCGCCAGAACCTGGGCAACGAGGTGCGTTCGCAGATCGGCGAGTTCTGCCAGCAGGCGGTGGCCGGACGCTACCCGCTGGATCGCTCATCGGCACGTGACGCGACCCAGGCCGACTTCGCGCTGCTCTTCGCACCCGGCGGCAAGTTCGAGCAGTTCTTCCAGCAACGGCTCGCCACGCAGGTAGACACGGCCGCACGGCCCTGGCGCTTTCGCTCGGCCGACGGCCCGCCGCTCGGCACCGATGCGGGCACGCTGCCGCAGTTCCAGCGCGCGCAGGCCATCCGCGAAACCTTCTTCCCGTCGGGCAACGTGCCCTCGCTGCGCCTGCAGTTCAAGCCGATCGAGATGGACCCCTCGCTCAAGCAGTTCATCCTCGACGTGGACGGGCAGATCGTGCGCTACGACCACGGCCCGCAGATTCCGACCGCCGTGCAGTGGCCCGGGCCGCGGGGGACGACGCAGGTGCGCCTGCAGGTGAGCCCGCCGCTGACCGCGAGCGCCTCGGGCATGACCTATGACGGGCCGTGGGCACTGCTGCGACTGTTCGATCGCGTGAAGATCGATTCCACGAGCGCACCCGAACGCTTCAAGGCGACCTTCGACGTGGACGGCCGCAAGGCGGTGTTCGAGGTCATTGCCAGCAGCGTGCGCAACCCCTTCCGCCTGCGCGAGCTCAACGAGTTTTCCTGCCCCGCGGGCCTGTGAGCCATGGCCACTGCAGGCGGACTCCGCGACGCACCCGGCTGGTACGGCAAGCTTTCGTCGCTCGGCGACTTCGCTCAGCGCCGGCTGCCGCCGAGCTTCGTGCAGGCCTGCGACACCTGGCTGTCTGCCGCGATGCGCGGCGGCCGCGAGCAACTGGGCGAGCGCTGGCTGGACGTGTACCTCACCGCGCCGCTGTTGCGATTCGCCTGGGCACCGGGCATCGTGGACACCCAATGGTGGTTCGGCCTGCTGATGCCCAGCTGCGACAGCGTGGGCCGCTACTTCCCATTGCTCATCGCGCAGCCGCGCATGCGTGCACCTGATGACCGCATCGCACTCGATCACCTCGAACTCTGGTACGACCATCTCGCGCACGCGGCGATGGGCACGCTCAACGACGCGGACGGCACGGTGGAGTCGTTGGAATCCACGCTTCAAGATGCGCCTGCATGGCCGTCGCCGGCTGGCGCGTCCATGGGGACGCTGGGTTCCGGGCCTCACGAGCGCCTGCGCCTGCCGCACCGGGCGCCCCTGTCGCGCTGGGTGCCGGCGTATGCGGCTCGCGAGCTGCTGGCGCATCTGTCAGGTTGCAGCTTGTGGTGGCGCACGGACACGGTGGTTGGTGGTGACACGCTGGATGTCTTGCAGGGGCTGCCGGATGGGACGGGGTTGGTGAGGTTGCTGATGGGTGGCGAAGAGGTGGAGTGAGCAACACCGAGCGGCTTTACTCCCTCTCCCCCTGCATTGAGCGGCAGGCGGCACACCCAACACAAGCCCACAAGCTCACCCGGCCATCGGCCGAGTCGCCTCCGACACATCCCCCACCCACACGCCGATGGCGCTGAAGTTGTCCTGCCGCGGCAGCCCGAGCGCTTCGATGTGCTGCTGCATCGTGGCCAGCCATTCGTCCGGCGATGACGCATTCGTCAACGCATCGGCGATGGCAGAGGCTTCCAGCCCGCCCCACCAGCCATCGCTGCACAGGAGGTACGCATCGCCCTCCTCCAGCCCGACCGGTTCGCCAGGCGTGTGCGGCTCGATGACGTCGTCGATGCCGAGCGCCGCGATCAGCTGGTTCTTCTGCGGATGCGCTTCGGCCTGCCGTGCCGTGAGCAAGCCAGCGTCGAGCATGCGCTGCACGACGCTGTCGTCGGACGTCAGCAGGCTCACGGCACCGCGGCGCGCGCGGTACAGGCGCGAGTCGCCGACGTGGGACCACAGGGCATGGTCCGACGACGTATCGACCCAGAGCACCACGACCGTGGAATGCATTCGGTCCAGGCCTTCGCCCGATGCCTGGTGCAAGCGGACCTGGTCGTGTGCGCGGAGCACGGCGTCGGTGAGGCTGTCGGGTGCAAAGGGGCGAGAGGCGTCGTGCAGCGCGGTTTCGATCTCATCGACCACGCACCTTGATGCCTGCGCCCCGCCCCGATGGCCGCCTGCGCCATCGGCCAGCACGGCGAACCAGCGCGCGCCATCGCGGCACACACTCACGCGGTCTTCGTTGTGGTCCCTGCCGCCTGTCTCGCTGCGCGCGGCGACGGTGATGTCGAACATCGGGGGCTCACGCCGCGGGCGGCGCCTTGTCGCGCCGCAGACGTTCGAGCTGCTGCTCGTACGCGGCCAGGAAGGCCTTGCCGAACAGGGTGTGGAAATCCTCCTGCGCCTCGTCGCGGATGGCGTCATGGTGCTGCAGGTACAGCTCCCACAGCTTGGCCTTGCGGTTCATCGGAAGCACGCTGTCGAGCATGGATTTGCCCACTAGCTTGTCCTCGAGCGCGCGCGGAGAAAAGCGGCCGAGAACGCCTTCGAGTGCGGCGCGCGTGCCGGCCATGGTGCCGATGGTGTGGCCGACAAGGTCGTTCATCGCATCGGTCATCGCGGCCGGCCCTGGCAGGAAGCCGCGCAAGGGCGGTTGCAGCAGCTGCTCCATCGCCGACTGCGCGTCGGGCGAGAACTTCAGCGGGTTGTTGTTGCGTGGCTGGATGACGGTGACCTGGGCGTGCAACTCGTGGCGCGTGGCCGAACGCACCGCCATCATCTGCAGCGTGCCTTCGACCGCCGTGCGCAGCAGCATTCCGATGACGCGCATGAGGTCGGGGTTCAGGCCTTGTGGCGGATGAAGGCGAATGCCGGAGCCTTCGCAGAACGCGGTCCACAAGGTCTCTTCATCGGGACTGCTGTCGGCCGTCGGCACCGGCTGGACCTGAACCGGGCGCGGCGGTGGTGCCTCTTCCAGCGGTGGCGTCTTCGCGGGGTTCGGAGCCGGTGTCTCGGGTTCCACCACCAGCCTTGGAGGAACGAAGGCGGCGTTCAACTCCGGCGTCTGGTCGGGCAGCGTCTCGGGCGGCAGGACCACGGGCTTGTCCTTGGCGGAGCCGAACAGCGCCAGGGGGTCGGTGGACAACGGCGCCGCATCAGGCGCTTGCGGACGGACAACGGCGATGTCGGCCATGAATGCCGCGAGCGGGTCTCTCGATGCACTCGGCTGCAGGCCGAACATCTCGTCGATGGACGAGGGTGCGGCGCTCGGGATCAGGTCGTCGAACGCGCCTGCGGGCGCGGGCGCCGCGCTCGCTGCGGGCGACTGGGCAGCAGCCGGCAAGGCGAACGGATCGAAGTCATCCGGCAACCGTGAGGTGGCAGCCGCCCCGCCCGGGATGCCCGCAACGGCAGGCTTGGCCGCATCGCCGAAGAGCTCTGCGAACGGATTGCTGCGCGACAGCGGCGCACCAAGATCCGCGCCGGACATCGGCGCTGCATGCGCGGTCGCATCGGGCCGAGCCTTCGATGCCGCGCGACCGCGTGTGACGGTGGTCGCGTCCTCGTCGCCGCCTGCCGAATCGTCGATGACCTCCAGCAGATAGCCGCCGATGCGCACCTGGTCGCTGTGCATGAGCGGCGCTGACTCGCCCTGCCCCAAGGCCTGGTTGCGCACGAGGATGGGGTTGGCGCTGCCGACGTTCTTGATGATGTAGCCGCTGCGTCCGGTGCTGATCTCCGCCTGCTGCCGCGAGATGTGGCGCACCGGGTCGGGCAGCGCCATGGTGTTGTGGTCGGCACGCCCGATCGTGCCGCCATGCCCGTCGAAGTGCGCGGTGATGGGCTGTGTCAGCGGCAGGTCGTTGAGCGACACGGCGCGCAGGGTCAAGGTCATGGCGTGCTCGTCCCTCTGGCTGGGGTCCGCAAGGTGCGAGGGAATGGTCCACTGCCGGGGGCTCGCCAGCAATGACCGAAAGTCACCTGTGCACGCGCCGATTCGGAGGGACACTCGGCGCGTCGCTCCGGTGCATGGCGCGCTCTTCGCGCGTCCGGCCGACGGAGTCTTCAGGGAAATGCCGAAGAAGCCCATGACGAACCCGCGTGTCGTCCTGCTGTTCTCCTGCGTGGGGCTGCTGGCCGCGTGCGCCCAGGTGCCGCCCGGTGAACCCGCACGCTCGCCCTTGCCTGCTCCCGCGCCCGCGCCGGCCGAGCACGAGCCGGCGCGTGCCCTGCCGCCGGCGCCGCCCGCCTCACCGGCCACGCAGCAGCAGGCAAGCAAGATCGCGATCGGGGCCGCCACGCTGCTCGAGTCAGGGCACGAGGACCTGGCGAAAGCCGATCTGCAGCGCGCGCTCGCCGCCGACCCCAACAACAAGCTCGCGCTCAGCCTCATGCGCCAGATCACCGCCGACCCGGTGACCATGCTCGGGCGCGACTACTTCAACTACACCGTGCGCCCGAACGACACGATGTCGGAGATCGCCAAGCGCTTCCTCGGCGACATCTATTCCTTCTACATCCTCGCCCGCTACAACGGCATCGCGGTGCCCAGGCAGGTGAGTGGCGGCCAGGTCCTGCGCATCCCCGGCAAGGCGCCGCCGCCGTCCGCACCGGTGGTGCGGGAGCCGCCTTCACCGCCAGTCGCAACCGCGCCGCCACCTGCGCCGCCGCCACCTGCGCCGCCCCCGCCACCCCCAGAACCCACACCCGGCGAACGCGCGATGCAAGCGGGCGCCACCGCAGAGCGGACCGGCGACGCCGAGCGCGCCTTCAACGAATACCGCAAGGCAGCGTCGCTGGATCAACCAGGCGCCGAGGCGAAGGTCGACCAGATGCGCCGGCAGCTGGTGCAGCGCTACACCATGAGTGCGCGCACCGCCTTTGCCAAGCAGGACCTGGACGGCGCCATCCGCGGATGGGAGCGCGTGCTGTCCGTCGACCCGGGCAACGACACCGCCAGGCTCGAGCGCCAGCGCGCGCTGGCACTGAAGGAGAAGGTCAAGAAGCTTTGAGGCCGCGCGACGCGGTCAGCGCGCCGCGTTGCATCCTTCCCGGGCCGCGACGTTCGCAAGCGCCGCGGCCGGGCCGCGTGGCTTCAGCTGCTTGAGCCGCGCGGCGGCACGGGCGTTGGCAGCATCGAGCCGCACGCTGCGCTCGTACGCGGCGACGGCGCCGCCGCGGTCGCGTGGCAGCAGCTTCTCGGCCTTCTGGAAGTACACCTCCGACAGCAACTGGCACGCAGCCACGTCGCGCTTGTCGGCGGCCAGCTGCCGCTCGAGCAGCACGATGGCGTCGTCGTATTCACCCTGGCCGGCGAGCAAGGTGGCGTGTTCGATCGCGTTGCGGTCCGGGTTGCCGGGGGCGGCTGCCGTGGCCTGCGCCTCGTTGATGGCGCGGCGCGTGATGGTGGTGCGTGCCGACTTGCCGAGGTAGTTGCGCCGGTTTCGGTCGCGCTCGATGCCGCGCAGCGCATCGGCTGCCTGCAGGTTGTCCGGCTGCAGCGCGAGCGCCGCGAGGTAGTGCGAAGTGGCCGCGTCGAGTTCCCCGCGCTTGAGCGCCTGCGCGCCGCGCTGCATGCGCTCTGGCACGGCCGCATCGATCAGGCGCCGCGTTTCCTCCAGCCGGTCGCGGTATTCCGCCGACTCTGGCCGCAGCACGGTGAGGATTTCCCAGGAGGTCGCGGCCTCCGCGAGGTGGCCCCGGCGGCCCTGGCCGAGCGCCCGCTCGCGCAGTTTCTGCTCGAAGGCGGCTGGGCTTGTGGACGCATGCACCGGCACGCTCGCCTCTTCTTCGGCCGCGGCACCGATGGGCAATGGCGCAGGGCTCCCGCAGCCGGCGAGCGCGAGAAGCCATGCGGCGCACATCATGGGCAGCCGCACGGGCCGGGCACGATCGAAAGACGTCGTCATGGCGCGCCGATCGCCCGGCTCGTCTGCAGCCGGGCCTTGAAGGCTTCCAGGTCATGGTCGCCGAAGATCATGGTCCGGCGAAGCATGAATGGCTGCGCGAAGAAGGCATTGCCGCCCGGGTTCACGGTGACGGCGAGCTGGTATTGCTGGCGGTGCAGCGCGTCCAGCACGAGGTCGTTGGCATCGCCGAACGGAAAGGCGTAGTGGTGCACGTGCACCGGCAGCCGCCGCTCCAGCACATCGCGCGGCACCCGTGCCTCCGCCTCCAGGCCCTGCACATACTGCGCATCGGTCTCGCCGGCAGCGCGCTCGATCAAGTTGCGGTGCGACTTCGAATGCGCCTGGATGTCGACGAGGTCCGACGCCGCAAGATCCTGCAGCTGCGCCCAGCTCAGCGCATCGCCCGCGCCGATGAAATCGGTGTAGACGAAGAGCGTCGCGGGGAAGCCGTGCTTGCGCAGCAGCGGCAAGGCGATGCGGTGCACCGATTCGTAGCCGTCGTCGATGGTGATCACCACCGAACGGCGCGGCAGCGCCTGCCGGCCTTCGAGGTAGCCCGCCAGTTGCGACAGGCGGATCACGTGGTAATCGTTGCGCGCCAGCCAGTCGAGCTGCGCCGCGAAGTTGGCGGGCGAAACCACCATCTTCCCGCCGGAGTTGCCGAAGCGGTGGTAGCACAGGATGGGCACCGTCTGGTACCTGTCGCCGCGCACGCCGAGGTTGTTCGATGACTTGAGCGGCACGACCAGCGGCTGTCCGGCTTCCGCGCGCGAGATGCCGTTGAAGTCAGCGATGACCCAGTCGCGCTCCTCGCTGCCGAGAAAGCGCGCCGCGATCGAGCGCAGCGTGTCGTCGCCTTGCGGCTGGTAGATCACGAAGCGTTCGTTGCGCGCGAGCACTTCGCCGCTGGCGGGCAGCATTTGCGGCGACACCTTGGGAGATGGCACCGGGACCGGGCCTGCCGGCGGGGCGGATCCGCAGGCCGACATCAGCCCCGCCGCGGCGAGGATCGCGAGCCGCATGGCGACCCAGGACGCGCGCACGGCCGGCGCCTCAGGTCGAGGAAGGAGCCGGCGGCGGGCTCTCGCTGCCTTCGGCCGGCGCCGCCGCTTGCGCACGAACCGGTGTCGGCGTGGGAACGGCCATCGATGCGCCGCCGCTCGCGCGCGCATCCTGCAGCGCCTGCCCCATGCGGTCGAAGGCCGCGAACAGCAGGCCGAATTCGTCCTTGCGCTGCTCGCCGATGCGATGGTCGAAGCGGCCCTTGGCGATCTCACCCATCGCCTCGCTCACGAGCTTGATCGGCCGCGCGAACCAGTTGGCGACGAAGAACATCGCGATGGCCACCGCCAGCACCGTCACCACCACCAGCACCGCCATCAGGCCCATCGACAAGCGCGCCACCCGCACCAGCGGCCGCTCCGGGATGCCCAGCACGACGCGCCCCACCACCTTGCCCGTGAAGGTGATGGGCGCGGTGAAGCCGAGCACCGGGCCGCCGTTGAGCACGAAGCGCGAGACGACGACGCCGCCGTCGCGCACGCCCAGCGGCTGGGCCGATCGCGGCGTGTAGGGCTGGCCGACCAGCGCCGCGTCGCTCGCGGCGCGCACCACGCCTTCGCGGTCGACCACGGTGATGCTCTGGAAGTCGCCCGTCTTCATCATCTCCTGCAGTGCCACGTCCACGGCGGCCCACTCATCGCCGAGGGCGCCGACCGCGTTCTGCGCGGCGATGAAGCGGGCGAGCGAGGCGCCGTAGTCGGTCACCTGCTTCATCATCGCGTCGTACTGCCGCTGCGTGATGACTGCCGCGGTGAGCCCCATGACCACCGCGACGATCAAGGCCATGGTGGCGGCCCATTTCACGCGCAGCGGCACGATGCGGGTCTTCTCCTTGTTGCGCTCGGCGTCGTCGAGTTCGGCCAGCACGCGGCTCAATGCATCCGACAGTTCGCGCCCCGTCTGGTAGCGCCGGTCGGGCGCCTTCGCAAGACAGCGTTCGACCACGCGCCGCAGCGACGGCGGCAGGTCGGGCCGGAGCTTGTCCAGCGGCGGCGGCTCTTCCTTGGCGATCTTCATTGCGAGCGCCACCAGGCTGTCGCCCTGGAACGGGCGCTGGCCGGTGAGCATCTGGTAGAACATGATGCCCGCAGAGAAGAGATCCGAGCGGCCGTCCAGCTTCTCTCCCTGGGTCTGCTCGGGCGACATGTACTGCGGCGTGCCCAGCACATCGCCTACCCGCGTGCGCTGCTCGGAGGTGCCGCTCGCCTCCATGTGCGCGATGCCGAAGTCGGTCACCTTGATGGTGTTCGTGCCCTTGAGGCGCACGATGTTGCCGGGCTTGATGTCGCGGTGGACGATGCGGTGCGCATGCGCATAGTCCAGTGCGCGCGCGAGCTGGATTCCCATGATGACCATGTCGCGCACCGGCAGCGGCCGGCCCGCCTGCATCATGTCGGAAAGCGGTTCGCCGTCCAGCAGCTCCATGGCCATGTAGGGCCGGCCTTCGATCTCGCCCACGTCGTGCACGGTCACGATGTTCGGATGCGAGAGCCCGCCCGCGGCGCGCGCCTCGCGCAGGAATCGTCCACGGTATTCGTCGTCCTCGCACAGCGTGGCGTGCAAGAACTTGATGGCCACGTCACGGCCGATGCCCGGATCGTGGGCCTTGAAGACGGTGGCCATGCCGCCACGGCCCAGGCGCTCGCGGATGAGGTAGCGCCCGACCTGCCGCGTCTGCGGGCCGCCGGCTTCGGCGTGGCCCGGCAGGGTCTGGGTCACGGGTTCCTGCGAACCAGGCAGGCCGTCGGCCGCGGAGGCGGCCGTGCCTTCACGGTGCACCATCGGCTTGGTGGCGGTTGGCGGCGTGGCGTCCGGGCCGGCCACGCCCAGGCCCACGGTGGGTCGCGACGGTGTCCTCGCGTGGTGGGGCGTGGCGGGCGCGATCTGGGTGACGTCGTCGTCGTGCAGCGGCATGGGTGACGTCGGCGTCTCCACGGCGTCTCCGTCGCTGCGCGAGCGCCGGCCGTTCGAGCCTGGTGGTTGTGACATCTGCAGCCTTTGCCTGACGAATGGAAAACATCTGCGCGGCGCAACTCCGCACGGTGCATCCTGTGCGCGAGGCGGCTGTCGATCAATGACCGAAAGTCACCTCAGCATTCCCGCGTACAGGCCCGGCGTGGAGTCGGGTATCTCCACCGCGCCGGCGACACGGCGAAAGAAGTCGGGCGCGCCGACGTGGCCGGCAATGGCGTAGCCGTAGCCGGCCGAGCGCATGTCGTGCAGGCAGGCGGCCAGCAAGGCAGCGCCGACACCCTGCCCGCGTGCGCCTTCGGCCACGCCGATGGGCCCCACGAAGCCGCGGGCCGTGGCGTCGTAGCAGGCGAAGCCGAGGAGTTCGCTGTCGCGCAGGGCGATGAAGAGGGTGACGGGGCGGTTGGCGAGCGCGACGCGTGCCTCGCTGAGCCAGCCCGTGGTGAAGTGTTGCTGGACCCAGCGTTCGATCACGCCGTGCTCGGGGCCGATGGGCTTGCGAATCCTTTCGCCCCGCCCAGCCATGCCATGCGCGGAATCGGGCAGCGAGTGCAAGGCCATCAGCATGTCCATCGCATCAGTCCGCCATGACCTCGCAGCGCAACCATGCGCGCGGTTGCTCGAAGCGAGCCAGCCACGCCGAGAGCACCTCGGGCTTGGAAAACGGCCCGGCGAGCGGACGATGCGCCGAGAGCAGCAGCGGACCAAGCATCCTCGCCAGGCGCACATAGGCCGCCATCTCGTCGCCCTGGTTGATGTCACCCATGAGTGGGTGCGGCCCGGCCGCAAGCGCCATCGACCGGCCGTTGCGACGATGGAAGATGCCTTCGCCCAGCGCGCTCGTCGCCTCGGCGGCGAGGTCGGTCAGGTTCAAGCCATGTGCCTCGGCGAAATCACCGCTCACAAGGTTGAGCCAGTTCACCCCGGGCATGCCACGAAGCGCCTCCCATTGCAGGGCCGTCATGTCGATGATCTGCACTCCCCACAGGCGCTTGGCGAGGGCGGCAAGGCGAGTGTGCGCAGTGAAGGGGCGGCCGCTGTCGACATGGAAAATCCAGCCGGCCGTGCCCCACCACACCGGGAGGTGGTTCATCGCGAGCTCCGCCACTTGCACGATGTCCGCCGGCAACGCATCGGCGTTGAAGCGCACCTGCACATAACTGGCACGCTGCACGCCACCCACGTCCATCAGATCGGCAAGCTCGACGTGCAGGCCGGAATCGCCCGGTCCCTGCGCCAGCTCCAGCCATCGACAACCGGTCGCTGCCTGGCCGGGCTCTCGCAACCAGGCACTGTCGTCACGATCGAGAGAGAACCACTGCGCAGCCGCACCGGTTCGATAGCGCACCAGGCGACGTCCCACAGCCGACCGAACCACCCGTTGCAGCAGCTGCACCACGCCATCCCAATGCGGCGACAGGGATCCACGGACGAAGACAGTGCACGCGGGCACTGTCTCGACCGAGGCCAGTTCGTCCGGGATCAGCATGCTTGGCGCCTCACAGCGAGATGAACACCCACGGCGCCTTCTTGTTCGCCGGGTCGTACTCGATGTAGCAGGTCTCGGTGGACGCATCGAGAAAATACAGGCGCTTCTTGCCCGACGTGACCGACACCGCATGAAAGGTGGAGCGGATCACGTCGATCGACCCGTCCTGCAGCTCGGCCACGCCCTCGGCTCCGGCTGCGAACAGAAGCCGCTCGCCGAGGAACGCGAGGCCCATCAGCGGCAGGTCTTCGTCCTGCGCAAGCACCGTCAAACCCGATGCGCTGCCATGCAGGAGCCGGCCGTCCTGGCTGCAGATGTAGACCGCGCCGTCAGGTCCATGGCGCACGCCGGTGAACAGCTCGTCGCCTTTTGCGTCGTCCGGGTTTCGCAGCGCCCGCCAGGCGCGCCCGTCGAAGTGCACGAGCGCGCTGTCCTCGCCCACGGCGAACACGTCCGATGGCCCCGTGCCGCTGAAGGCGCGCACGGTTCCGGCCGCCGTGTGCACCTGGCTCCAGGCCTTGCCGTCCCAGTGGTAGATGTGTCCGCCCGAGGCGGCCGTGAACACGTCGTCATCACCGGTGCCCCAAATGGCGCCGAGGGTGGGCGCATAGCCTTCGTCCTTCAGTTCAGGCAAGGTCGTGAGCGTCCATTTCAACGAAGGATCGTGCGCGATGAAGCCTGCGTCCTGGTCGCGCGGCTTGCTCCATCGAACGGGCGCGTTGGTCCACACGTTGCCGTCTTCGCTGGACATCCACAAGTAGCCGCCGGGCGACGCCCACATGGAACGCAGCGTGTCGTTGGTCGACAGCACGGTTTCCGAGACGGCGTCGCGGGAGCCGTCAGTGCGGAACACGTGGCCGACCCCATTGCCGCCATCGCCTTCCTCGTACTCCACGATCAGCAGGTACAGGGCCTTGCCGACCTCCGCGACGTGGACGATCTCACTGATCTTTTCAGCCATGACTTGTCACTCTCCGAAGTTGGACCTCATGCAGATCTCGTGCTGACGCGACGAGCCGGGGTACTGGCCGGCGCCGGCGGCGGCTTGCCGCGTGCCTGGCCGTTTCGCAGCGGCGTGCTCTGCGCCACCTTGCCCTTGAACGACTCATCCACTTTATCCCGGATGCACTTGGCGGCCGCGGCAGCAAGCGCGTCCTTGTCGTGGTGTTTCGCGTTGCGCTTGACACGCCGCTTCTTCAGGACTTTTGCCGCCTCCTTCTCGTATTTGTCCATCCACTGTTTCAAGGACTTGTGGGTACTACCGTTGGCCTTGCTGAAGTCGCGCATCGCCTTGGTCAACTGCTGGTGCTCGGTGCCCAGCCGCTGTCCGTCTTCCACCATCCAGGTCATGGCCTTGGAGGTGCTGTAGTTCTCGCAGCCGGGGATGGTGGCGCCACCTCGGCCGGACACGTGCATGTTCGAGCACGGCGGCACGTGTTCGGCCTGGCGCTCGACCGACTTGTCCATGTCCTCGTGCGGTCCCATCTCGATGGGCGGGTCGAAGCACTGGAAGATCGCGTCGCAGTCCATGTCGTCCAGGCTGCCGGCACCTGCGCCCTTCACCACCTTCGCCTGCGACATCCCCGTGGTTGTTGCCATGACGAATCACATCTGGTTGCCGATGCCCGAACTGCCGGTGTAGACCACCGGCTTGCCTTCCACCTTCACGCTTGGGCTGCCATCCAGGATGAAGCAGCTGGACCCGGTCTTGAAGCTCACCACCTCCTTTTGCGACCCCGCCTCATTCCCCGTGCAACTGGACACCACCGAGTCGGTGTTGAACACCGGCTTGCCGCCGATCTTCACCTTGCGGGTGTCCCCGTCGAGGCTGCCCGTACCTGCCGGCGTCATGATCGGATAGGGAATCGGCAGAGGGCTCGGTGCCGCCGGCGTGATGCACACGCTCGGGCTCATGTAGACGATCTTGTGGCCCGTCGATTCGCCGGCCACCTCGCGGTTGTTGGCGACGACGCTCATGAGGCGCTCCTGCCCGATGCCGCGCCCGGATGCGATGCCAGCAGCAACGCACCACGCGCCCCGCGCTCGGAGCAACCGGCGATCACCGCGGTGTCGTCGTTCGCGACGCCAAGGCGCCACGCCTGGGCACCAAGCACCGCGAGCAAGGGCATCGATGCCGCGCCCACATCGCCGAGCTCCTTCATCGGCATTTGCAGCTCGGTGTCCAGCCCCAGCACGTCGCCAAAGCGCGCGATGATGTTCTGCACCTCCTGCGTGCCGTAGGCCTCGTGCGTCGTGTCCAGCAGCCAGCAGTTGCTGCGAACGCGCGCTGCCCGCAGCGGCTCCACCGCAGCCTCGAGCGCCGCGCTCAGGCCATCGGACTTGCAGGTGCCCGAGGCACCCACCGGACACGGCTCGCGACCGAGACCCAGCGCGAGCACCGTCACGTCGCCCGCAGCGTCGGACGGACCGAGTGCCGCGAACGCCGCGCCCTCGCCGGGCCTCACGCCGTCAACGTTCTCGATCGTGAGCAGGCGATCGGCCTTCTCCAGCGCCTGTAGCACCTGCCAGTCGTGCAGCGTATCCACGCCGCCCCAGATCACCGTGCGGTCCGTCCCCACGAGCTTCAGCGCGCGGCGCATCGCGAGCGCGCCGGCTGCTCGGCCGAAGGGGAAGCACTCGATCTGAGCATGCGCCAGCACCGGTGGCAGGCTCGCACGCAGCGCATCGACGAAGGCCTGGCCAGATGGTGTCAGGTCGAAGCTCAGTTCACCGGCGGAGAAGCGCTCGGGCAGAGCGAGCAGCACGGTCGGCGCCGGCAGCGGCACGCCCTCCGTCGATGCGGCCTCGAGCGAGCGCCAAAGGCTCGACAACGCATGGCTCGCCAGTGCCGTCATGCGCTCTTGCGGCGGCAGCCCGGGCGCAAGCGCCGGCGCGCCGCACAGCATCACCCGCTTGCCCTTGCCATCGATGAAGTTCGACTGCTCGACATTGCTCAAACCCGCACGCAGCAACAGCGCCGTCTCGGCCGCGCTCTCGCCCAGGCTGGTGATGGCGTCCCACGCCACCATCCGCGCCAAGGGCCGCGAAGCATGCGCGAGGTTCATGCGATGAACTCCTTGGACTGCACACGCACGGAGGTGAAACGGTTGCGCATCTTCGGCGGGCAGCGAAAGAGCGCGCGCCACACCATCTCGAGCACCATCGCGTCGCTGTCCACGAGCACTGTGTCCAGGTGCGGACGGCGTTCGACGAGGGCGCCGTCGATCACCGCGTCCACCACGATCTGCATCTTGGGCAACGCGAAGTCCAGCGGCCCTTCGGCGTGGACGCCTGTCACCCTCACCGGCTCGCCGCCGCGCAACGCGTCCTTGAAGACGAACTCGGACGGCGCACAGTTCTCATGCTCTTCGCGGTAGTCCGCAGGGCGGCCCGGGTAGCCCGATCGCATCCATGCCGCGTCATAGGTGCCCGCCGTCTTGCGCCGCGGCTCGAAGCTGCGCCCGAGCGGTGCGCAACCGACCGGCGCAAAGCGGCCACCCGCGGAGCCGATCGGCGCATCGGGCGCCTCGATCTGCGGCGCGGGTGCGCCGATCAGGCGGTCAGGGTGCCGCGCGACACCGCTGCCCACCGGGTTGCGCGGCTCCTCGAGTGGCCGCGTGGGTTCGCTCAAGTCCTGCCCGCCGTAGGCGCGCGACCAGGCCAGCGGCGTGGGCTCCATCGGGCCGCTCGGGCCGGGGACCACGCCGAGGATCGAACGACGCCACACGCGCGGCCCATGCACCCTCATCACCTTCACCCGGTCGGCGATCCGGATGCCAACGTCCACATGCGTGCCAGTTGGCTGGTCCGGGCGTGACACGGCGTGGCCGCTCAGCACGAAGTCGGTGCCGGGCTTGGCGATGCAGAAGTCGCCGGGCAGCCGGATGTCCGCGATCTCCGGCGGCCCCCACAGCTCGTCGCCCATGCGCACCTCGCGCGGCTCGGCAGCGGCGGTGAGCGGCTGGCCGATGCGGATCGCATAACTCGCCTTCACGATGACGATGCGGCATGGCGCCCCATCGCGGTCGAGGATGGGCAGCACGCTCGCATGAAAGCCGCTGTGGTTGTGGAGCGCCGGCTCGTCCATGGCGTTCAATGCAAGAGGTGCGAGCCGCGCACGCGATCGCGTGACTCAGCCAGCCATTGTTCGATGCGGCGGATGCAGGCGGTCTGAACGCCCACGAAGTCGTAGGCGCTGAAACGCGGCACGGCCCATTCGCTGGCGGCCAGCATCTCCAGGTAGGTGTCTTGCCGCGCCTCGCGCGAACCCGGCGGCGCCTTCAATGCGTGCAACAGGGCCTGCAGGTCCAGCCCATGGCCGAAGCGGTAGCGCGCATCGGGATGGAAAGCCGGTGAGCGCTCGGTCCAAAGCTGCCACGCCTCGGCCGCGCTCCCGGTGGCTTCGAACGGCGCGCCGGTGATGGTCTGCAGTGCGGCCCTGGCCTGAACGAGGGCCTCGGGTGTCAAGGCCGGCTCTTCCAGCAGTTCGAGCAGGTCGGGCACCAGGCCGACGCAGCCCAGCCGAGCAGCGGCCTTCACGCCGGCAGACCATCGCGGGCCGTGGATCATGGGCCGGATGTGTCGCACATCGCTCGTGTAGCCGAACATCGCAAGCACCTTGGGCGCATCGGCCCAGTCGGCGCCCTCGCGCACGATCGCCGAGGCCCGTGAATGCGCCGCTGCCGACCGCAATCCGAGGCCGGCGCGCAGGGCCGCCGCCACGAGCGCCTCGGACGACTGCGCGAGCAAGGGCTCGATCGCGCGGTCGCAATGCCCTCGCTCATAGCCGCGCAAGGGGGCGCAGGCGGCCGCGTGCAGCACGCCGGCATCGGTCTCCTGCATCGCGTCTCGCCAGGAGTCCTCTTTCAAGACACCCCGGTACGCGAGCACTCGAAGTGCCGCGGCGCGAAGACGCGGCCGGTCGTCGGACAGCAGGGGCTCCATGCACGCAGACAATTCGGGGTTGGGTGCCAATCCCATCGCCTCCACCGCCGCCATCGCCTCGCCGGGATGCCGCACCACTGCACTCACGAAGATGAGCTGCATGGTTTGCAGCCATGCCCGTCCTTCCACGCAACCGAGGATGAACAGCGCAGCGAAGACGCGCGCCGGGTCGGGCACGTCACCGTCAATGGCGGCATCGGCCACCTGTGCCACAGCCGCCGGGCCCAGCGCGACGATGGCATTGACCTGCGCGAGCAGCCGCCGTTCAGAGCCCGCGGGGATCAGCCAGGTCTCGCCTTCGAGCGGCTCGCGGTACGAGCGCAGCACGGCCACCGTGTCCAGGCACTCTTGCACCGCCTGCCGCCGGAACGCCTGCGTGCCGCCTTCGCGGGAAGGCTGGCCCCAGGCGCGCTCCCACGCGCCCGGGGGGGCGGCGATGCGGTGCGGCGGGCCGACATAGCAGGCCTCCAGGTTCAGGCAGCGCGGCACGTCGGTCAAGGCTCGGAGCATGGGCGTGCCCGCCGTGGTCAGTTGAGCTTGATGAGCGGTGCGAGCAATCGCAGCAGCCGCTGGCTGCGGGTCGCGAAACTCGTGCAGACGATCTCCACGTCGCCTTGCGCGCCGAGCTTGATGCGCGCCTGCCCGTTGCGCAGCACCAGGTCGCCCTGCGTCTCGATGACGAGCGATTCGGGCCGGGATGCAAACTGCGCAGCCGACACCACCGGCTGTGCCGCCGCCTCGCGCGCACCGATGCGGCCGAGGATGACCGGCACGTCCGGCTGCGCATGCGCTCCGTCGCCCAGCCACAAAAGCACCGCATCGCCTTGAGAAAGCAGCGCGCTGGCCGACTCCGGGTTCAGCAGCTCGCAGGCCAGCGCCTGCGCCATGCCCGGCAGGCGCACCTCGACCAGCCCGCCGTCGGTGAAGCCCGTGACCTCCGCCCGCCGGATCGCCTGGCCCTGCGCGAGCAGCGGCACGAGCTGCGGCGCGAGATCGAGAAGATTGGACATGCGAGCCTCCTCAGCTGTTCTGGTTGATGTTGGACCCCTTGAGGTCCAGGTCGCCGGACGCCTCGATGACGATCTTTCCGCTGCCGTTGATGGTGATGCCCGAGCCCTTGAGCGCGATGTCGCCCCCGCTCTTGAGGATGAGCTCCGCGCTGCCGCAGCGAAGCACCAGCTCGGACGCCGCCTCGATACCGACCTTGGCCTTGCTGTTCACGGTGGTGTCGCCGCCGGACTGCAGGCTCATGGTGGAACCCGCCTGTGCCGAGTAGGCGGCGCCCGCCTTGTGCGCCATCTTCGCGCCGGCATCCAGCGTCATGTTGGTGCCGGCCTTGATGGACTTGCTGATGCCGACGTTCTCCGTGCTGATCGCCCCCACGCCGACGATCTTCGCGCCGGCCACTTCCTGCAAGAGCGCGGCGCCCACCGCATGGTTCATGGCCCCGCCCACGCTCAGTGCATACACCGCGCCGATGGTCTCGGTCTTCATCAGTGCCACCTTGACCGTCTGCGTGCTGGAGAAGGTCTGCGAGTCCGCGCCCGTGACGGTGAGCGTCCGAGTGCCGCCGACGCTTTCGCTCTGGTTCACGACCACGCTCAGGTTCTCGTTGGCCTTCACCGTCTTGATGCGATCGCCGGTGACGGTGATGTCCTGCTTGCCGCCGACAGTGATCGTCTGGTTCACCTTGACCGACTGTTTGTGGTTGTTGCCCACCGACTGCGTCTGGTTGTTGCCAACCGATTCCGTATCGTCCACGTCGATGGTGTCGGTGCGGTTGTTGTGCACCGTCGTCGTCTGGTCATGCTCGATGGTCGAGCCCATGTCGTACTGGCCGTGGATGGTGAACTTCTCCTTGCCCGGCGTGTCGTCCATCGACATCTCGTTGTAGCCGGTGGCCTTGTGGCTCTTGGACTTGATGCCGCTGAGCACTGCGCCCTCGGGCAGTGCAAAGGGCGCCGTCTGCTCGGCGTTGTAGACGCGGCCGGTGACGATCGGCTGATCCGGATCGCCTTCGAGGAAATCGACCACCACCTCCTGCCCGATGCGCGGGATCGACACCGCGCCCCAGCCCTTGCCCGCCCACGGCTGCGACACCCGTACCCAGCATGAACTCTTCTCGTTCTTCTTGCCGTAGCGGTCCCAGTGGAACTGCAGCTTCACGCGGCCGTGCTTGTCGGTGAAGATCTCCTCGCCCGCAGGCCCCACCACCAGCGCCGTCTGCGGCCCCTGCACGAAGGGCTTGGGGGAGCGCCGCTCGGGCCGATATTGCTGCGCAGACGGAATGGCGAAGAACTGGCAGTTCATCGACCCCGCCGGGTTGCCTGCCTCGTAGCCATCCACCTGCGCCTGCATCGACAGGCTGGTGACGAGGTACTGGTCGTTCTGGTCCGGGCGTGGGTGGTGGGTGAGCTTCAGAAGGTGCCCCACCTCGATGCCGTGCGCATTCGAATCACCCTTGAGCACCGCGAAGGGTGTCTGCTGTTCGTCCATGCGGTCTTCGGCCCACTGCGCGCCGTCGCTGGACTGCACATAGTCGCCCTGGAAGTCGAACACCTCGTAGTCGGACAGGCTGTAGGGCCGGGTCTTGTCGGCCTTTACCTTCAGGTCGGTCGACGGCCGTTCGAAGTCATAGCTTGTGAGCGCGACCTTGCCCGCGCGCACCTCGCGCCAGAAGCTCCAGCTCGACACGCATTCGATGTCGGGCGCGTCCTGTGCGCCTTCTTCGATGTAGGGCAGCGATGCGCACAGCGGCGATGCGTCGTGCGCGCTCTGCGAATCCACGAGTACCAGCTTGTGCTTGCCATCGCTGTGCTCGAAGTACCAGTAGATGCCTTCGTGCTCCATCAATCGCGCGACGAAGTTGTAGTCGGTCTCGCGGTACTGCACGCAATACACCCACTTGCGATAGCTGCGGAAGAGCTTGAACTGGAAGTTGGCAACGCCATGGTCCTCGAACACCTTTTTCACGATGTCCGGCACGCTCATCTCCTGGAAGATGCGGCAATCCGACGTTCGCGTGAGAAACCACAGCCACGGGTTCACCGTCGCCTGGTAGGTGAAGTAGCTGCCACGGTGCACGCCGGCGCCGAAGCGGGTCACGAACCCGTTGAAGTGGCGCTTGCCGTCGTCGCGCAACTGCATGGTCACCGTCACCGGTTTGCCCAGCAAGTCTTCGGGCTTGAGATCAGGCTTCTTGCTCAGCAGGTTGAGTTGCATCTCGCCGAGCGAACTCAGGCCCGCCGACGAGCTCATCGACTCGAACAGCAGGTCATCGGCAGGCAGCGGCGATTTGAGAGTGATGGGAGGCGGCATGTCGTGCCTTCACCGGATGCCGCATGGTTGAGGCAGCGGCGCCCAGCGTAAAGCGACGAAAGTCATTGCGCAGCCGCTTCGACAAGCGAACGCGCACGCTCACACCCCCGACTACCGCGCCGCTTGCGTCAGAAAAGCCACCGCAACAACCGACGCAATGGTGACCAGGACGGGCAGCGTCCACCGTTTGCCCGGGGCATGGCGATGAGCCGCGACAACTGCGGCAGTCGACGCACACAGCAGCGGAAAGACCACCGAGAAGGCCATCATCGAAAGCGCCAGCCATTGCGGACAGGCCTCGTTGCATCTGGGAGTCCAGAACGCCCAAAGGCCTACGCTCGCGGCACAGCCGCCCAGGAATGCCAACAGCACCATGAATCTCGCGGGCTTGCCGCCCACGATGACGCGTGCGGCACGCAGAGAGTTCAGTTCCACGCGCGCAGCATGCAAGGCGACGCTGACCTTGATTGCGCACTGATTCTCGAAACCCTTGGGCGGATCGCCTGTCTTCGGGTCGACGTATGGCTTGCTCGATGGATATCCAGCCCACAAAGTCTTGAAAGCAATTGGAACCGCTGCATGTGGCCCTCTTCAGTCAACACCGTGAGTGTTGAACGCAGGTCGCAGGTAGCCGATCAGCAGATCCTCAAGAACCTCTGGAGAAGCCGTGACGGTCCAGCGAACGAAGATGCCGCAGGGGCCTGGCCCTCTGGACTTCTGCTGGATCTGCATCAGCAGCTGTGCCTTTCCGGCGTGACGAAGGGACGAGGTGACGCGCTGCCCGCCGGAGCGTGCCGACATGACAATCAATTTGGCCGGGTCAACGAGATAACTCTGCACCCGCGTGTACAAGGTGCCGGCCTTCCCGACATAGAGGACGCCGGTGTTTCTTTCCAGCGCCGTGTCGTAGTTGGTAAAACAGTAGACGCCGGACAAGTTGGGCAACCGCTGGCGCTGGCTGCGCAGGGCCTCCACGGCAATCGGCGCAGACCATGGAATTCCGGCGAACCAGTCGGGTGTCGTCATGTCATCTCACCTCCGTGAGCCTGGTTTCGTTACTCGAAGCAGTAGTCGAAGTCACCGTCCTTCACCCCGAGCCTCACCGCCTTCAAGGCCTGTCCATTGGACAACCTGCGCAGGTATTCAAGCGACA
This sequence comes from uncultured Comamonadaceae bacterium, assembly GCA_966211955.1. Classification (GTDB taxonomy): domain Bacteria; phylum Pseudomonadota; class Gammaproteobacteria; order Burkholderiales; family Burkholderiaceae_C; genus Albitalea. The sequence goes on from CBIHOF010000003.1 coordinate 74,406, forward strand.
CGCGCGGCAGCACGGTGTTCGTCAAAATCGCATCGATCACCCGCCCGCCCGACTCGGCCTCGGTGCAACGCGACACCACAAGCTTCACCACGTCGTCCCCGTATTCGAAGGGAATGCCGTGGTTGTCCGCCACGCGCTTCCTGATGCGCCCCAGCTGCAGCCGCACGATGTTGCCCATCATCTCGTCGGACAGCGGGTAGTACGGCACCACCACCAGCCGGCTCAGCAGGGCCGCAGGAAAGACCTTCAGCAACGGCTCGCGCAACGCTTTGGCGATGCCCTCGGGCTCGGGCATCAGCTCCGGGTCGCGGCACATGTTCATGATCAGCTCACTGCCCACGTTGCTCGTGAGCAGGATGATGGTGTTCTTGAAGTCGATGCCTCGGCCTTCGCCGTCCTCCATCCAGCCCTTGTCGAAGACCTGGAAGAAGAGTTCGTGCACATCAGGATGGGCCTTCTCGACCTCATCGAGCAGCACAACGCTGTACGGGCGCCGGCGCACGGCCTCGGTCAGCACGCCGCCTTCGCCATAGCCCACGTATCCTGGCGGCGAGCCCTTCAGCGTGGACACGGTGTGCGCCTCCTGGAACTCGCTCATGTTGATGGTGATGACGTTCTGCTCGCCGCCGTAAAGCGACTCGGCGAGCGCAAGCGCCGTCTCCGTCTTGCCCACGCCCGAGGTGCCGCACAGCATGAACACGCCGATCGGCTTGTTCGGGTTGTCCAGCCGCGCGCGCGAGGTCTGGATGCGTCGCGCGATCATCTCCAGCGCATGCTTCTGGCCGATGACGCGCTGGTTGAGCGTGTCGGCGAGCTTGAGCACCGCCTCGACTTCGTTCTTCACCATGCGGCCCACGGGCACGCCGGTCCAATCCTGCACGACGCCTGCGACGGCCTGTTCGTCCACGGTCGGCAGGATGAGCGGGGAGTCGCCTTGGAGTTCGTCGAGGCGGGTTTGCAAGGTCGACAGTTCGCGCAGGAACGTGTCGCGCTCGGCGGCGCTGAGCTTGGCGCGCGCCTCATCGGGCGCAGGCGGTGCGTTGGGCGTCTCGGGGCTCGCCTCGGCTTTCTCTTGCATCGCCGCTCGCAAGCTCGCCCGAATCTCCAGGATGCGGTCCACCACCGCCCTCTCCTCCTCGTGCCGCTTTTGCAGCAGCGCCAGGCGCGTCTGTTCGTCGTCGATCGCCCGCACCGTGCGCTTGCGACGCTCCGCCACGTCAATGCCGATCGCTTCTTCTCGCCCGATGATCTCGCGCTCGATCGTGAGCGCCTCGAGCCGCCGCTGGCAGTCCTCCAGCGCGGCCGGCGTCGCATGCTGGCTCACCGCAACACGCGCGCAGGCCGTGTCCAGCAAGCTCACCGCCTTGTCCGGTAGCTGCCTCGCAGGGATGTAGCGATGCGACAGCCGCACCGCTGCCGTGATGGCTTCGTCGAGCAAGGCGACGCGGTGGTGCTTCTCGAGGATGGACGCCACGCCGCGCAGCATGAGCACCGCCTTCTCCTCGCTCGGCTCGTCCACCTGAACGACCTGGAAGCGCCGCGTGAGTGCCGCGTCCTTCTCGATGTGCTTCTTGTATTCGGCCCAAGTGGTCGCAGCAATCGTGCGCAGCTTGCCGCGTGCCAGCGCCGGCTTGAGCAGGTTGGCGGCATCGCCCGTGCCGGCCGAGCCGCCGGCGCCGATCAGTGTGTGCGCCTCGTCGATGAACAGGATGATCGGCTTGGCCGAGGCCTGCACTTCGTCGATCACCGAGCGCAGCCGGTTCTCGAACTCGCCCTTCATGCTGGCGCCCGCCTGCAGGAGGCCGATGTCCAGCACATGCAGCGACACGTCCTTGAGCGAAGGCGGCACGTCGCCACGCGCGAGGCGCAGCGCAAAGCCTTCCACCACCGCCGTCTTGCCCACCCCGGCCTCGCCGGTGAGGATGGGGTTGTTCTGCCGGCGACGCATGAGGATGTCGACGATCTGCCGGATCTCCTCGTCGCGTCCAGCCACGGGGTCGATCTCGCCCTTGCGAGCACGTTCGGTCAGGTCCACCGCATAGCGCTTGAGTGCTTCCTGCTTGCCCATGGCGGCGGGTGCGATCGCGCCGCTGGCTTCGCCGGGCTCACCCGTGGCGTTGTCACCACCGCTGCCATCACTCGCGCGCAAGCCATCTTCCGGCGAACCGCCGACGATGCGCGCGAAGTTGTCGGTGAGGTCATCGACCTTGATGCGATCGAACTGGCGCGACACGGTCATCAGCGCGTTGCGCAAGGACGGCGTCTTCAAGAGACCCACCACGAGGTAGCCGGTGCGTACCTGCGTGTCGCCGAACATGAGCGAGCCATACACCCAGGCGCGTTCGACGGCGTTCTCGACCCAGCTCGACAGGTCCGTGACCGAACTCGCGCCGCGCGGCAGGCGGTCCAGCGACGCCGTGAGGTCGGCGGCGAGCGCCGCACTGTCCAGGCCATAGTGCTTGATGATGCGGTGCAGGTCCGAGTCCTGCGTGTTGAGGATCTGCACCAGCCAGTGCTGCAGCTCCACATACGCGTTGCCTCGCAGCTTGCAGAACACGGTGGCGCCCTCGATGGCCTTGTAGGCCAGCGGATTGAGTTTGCCGAACAAGGCAGTGCGCGAGATTTCAGGCATGGGAAGCTCCATGGCGAGCCAGGAAGGAGGTATCGGGGCGCAGCCGCAGGTCGGCGCGGTCATGCTGCGCGCCCTGCGGACCGAGCCAGGAGGTGACGCCCAGCCGCACGTGGCGGCCCGCGCGCGGCGGCGGCACCGCGGCTCGGGCCAGCACGAGCTGCACGTCCCACGTGAGGTCCAGCCCGGTGTATTGCTGCACCCAGTCGCGCAGCGCGGCCCAGTGCTCGCCGCCCGGCAAGAAGGACTCGTACTGCGTGAGCGTGAGCGGCCCGAGACGGATGCGGAACTTGAACTGATGGTCGCGCAACTTCGCGCCGTTGGTGGCGCTCGTGCCCAGCAACGCCGCAGGTGCGCGGCTGCGTTCAGGGCGGCTGCGTGCGTAGCCGAGGCGGCTGCGGTCCTCGTCGGCCAGCACCAGCCACTGCGCGATGCGCTCGTCGATCCGCACCGGCACGCCGAAGTACTGCGACAGCAGTTTTGCCAAGCCCTCCGGATGCCGGCTGCGAGAGCCCAGCAGGCCGGCCTGGAAGAGCCGCGCCTCGCGCGCGACCGTGCCGCGGCCGTGTGACGCATCGAACCCGAAGCCCGCGCCCAGCCAGGCGGCGAAGCGGTCGTCATCCGGCCGGTCTCGATGCACCGCGGGCTGTGACTGCGCCCACGCGCGATAGAACAGCACGAGCAGCCGGTGATGGAAGACGTCGAGAAATCGCGCGATGGTCGGGTCGCCGCGCAACCTCAGCCGCTCGCGCGTGTACTCCGTGAGATGCAGCGGCATCGGCCCCTGCGGCCCCAGCAGGCCGAAGAAGCGTACGCCCAGCCGCGGCGCGCCGCCCCGCCCGGCCTCGAAGCTTTGCAAGGCGGCGGGTGCGAAATCAAGTTCCGCGTCCTGCCCCAGCCGCAACGCTTCTTGCGATGGCCGCCGCGCCTGTCCCCAGCGCGGCCACTGCGGGCACAGCGTTTCCACCCGTCGCAACACGGCGAAGAAATCGTGCTCGCGCGGCTTGGAAGCCAGCTCGTCGAACAAGGCCGACAGCGCTGCCGGGTCGGGCACCGCCGCTGTGAGCCCCGCCTCGCGCTTCACACCACCTCCCGCCGTCCGACGGTGGGTGGCCAGCGCATCACCACCCCGCGCTGTGGCGTGCGCAGCGTGAGCTGGCTGAAGCTGTTGATGGCCGCGTGCCGCGCAAAGAAGCGCTCCAGCACACTCGCGAGCAGGAATGCGCTCGTGCCCTGGAAGGCGAGCTCATCGAGGTCCAGCATGAGCTCCACGCCAGTGCCAAACGCCAGCGGCCCCTTCACCGGCAGGCGACGCACCGCCGAACTCACCGACAGCCCGCGGATGCCCTCCACCTGCCGTGACCAGCCCGCATCCTCGGGCGGTGCATACAGGCGCAGCGTCGTGCGCAATGCCTCGGCCGCCTGCTGCGGCGTCTCGCCCACGAGCGACAGATGATTGAGCGCGAGGTGGTTCACGAAGCTCCACCCGAGCTCACCCACCGGCCGCCGCGTGACGGGCCGCGTCGGGCCGCGCAGCACCTCCACGCGCGACACCGGGCCCGGCGAATCCAGACGCCATCGCGCATCGCCATTCGCGCCTCCGTTTCCGCCGCCATGCGGCAGCAACGTCGGCAAGTCGCGGTTGGTGACCCAGGCCGACACCGACAGCTGGCGCACGTCTTCGCGGTACGGCGCATGGCGCGCATCCACGAGCGAGACGTACACCTCCTCGCCGATGTACGAGGAGCGGGCGCCATGCTCCTTCTGCCGCGACGACAGCAGCCGCGGCTCGCGACGCACGGTGTAGTAGCCGCTGGCCGGCACGGGCGCCATCCCTGTCTCTCTCTCGCGTGTCGCATACAGCGGCAAGAACTCCTGCTGCGACACGAGTCCGATGCCGAACCCCGTCACCGACGCGACGCTGTGCACCTCGTAGTCCATCGGCCGCGTGCGATCGGGCACGACGTGGTACTCCCACGCGCCTGGGCCGATCTGGATGCGGTCCAGCCGCTTGTGAAAGAGGTTGATCGCGGGGGTGCAGTAGAGCGCGAGGCTCGTGGGATCGACCATCGCCTCGAGGCCGCCGTCGCCGCGCTGGAACAAGACGATGAGCTCGACTTCATCGTCGTCGACCTCCGCGAGGCGGGCGGCCAGGTCTGTCAGTTCAAAGAACAGAAGGCGCTGCGGCATGGCGGCTACCTCCTGCAGCAGGCGATGGCCGGAGAAAGCCCGCTGGGACTCGGGCAGCAGCGCCTCGTCATTGCTGAAGCCCAGGGGCTGCACCGACTCCGGCCCGCGCCATTGCCGTGAAGGTGCCGTGCCGATCTCGCCCGAGCCTTTCACGAAGGTGCCCATCGCGGCGCCGTGCACGAGCTCGTGCAGGCGAAAGGCGACGTCGTCCGGCGCGCTGATGAAGAACGCCAACTCGTCCATGCCCAGCTGCGAAAACACCATGCCGCCCGCGCAGCGCAGGCGAATGCGCAAGCCGCCACGCATGCCCTGCGCCGGTGGCAAGCGCGCCAGCGGCAGGTCGGGTGCATGGCTGAAATACTGCACGCTCTCGAGCTCCACCGGCCACAAGGTCACACGATGCGCCGTGCGGAATTCGCAATGCGTGTCCTGCCCGCGCGCCACCTGCGAGATCACGGCACTGCCGCGCGGCACGCCGAAGCCCTTGACCAGGTTCGGGTCCGCCGGGTCGATGGCCAGGCGCGCAACCATCATCGATGGCACCGACGCGAGGAAGTTCGGGTAGGTCGTTTCCAGCAGGTGCGCGATGAGGCGCGGCTCTTCCGCATCGATCTTCAGCTGCACGCGCGCCGCGAGAAAGGCAAAGCCTTCAAGCAGCCGTTCGACGTAAGGGTCGGTGACCTCCATGCCTTCCATGCCAAGGCGCGAGGCGATCTTCGGGAACTCGTGCGCGAACTCCGCGCCCACCTCACGCAGGTGAGTCAGCTCGTCGTTGTAGAGGCGAAGCAGGCGTGGGTCCATGAGGTCGATGCTCCCGCAACCCTACTTCTTGAAGCCCTTGGGATACATGGTCTCGCAGACGTAGCCGTCCTGCTTGTCGTTGCCTCGGCAGATGAGCTGCACGCCCTTGAGCTCCTTCCCCCCCTCGTAGCCCGTGGTGTGGGGGTCGAAGTTCCCGTAGAACCTGTACATCATCCGTCCGCTGCTGTCGTAGAACACGTCCATGATCTGCACCGCGAAGACCTTCTGCGCGATGCGCTGGTACGGACGGTCGTTGTGCGAAAACTGGCTGACGAAGTGCTGGCTGAACCTCGGCTTGCCGGCGGTCGATGCCGGCCCGTGTTCGTCATCGACATGGTCGTCCCATCCGGCGTCGAAGGTGAGTGCCATGGAGATCCTCCTTGATCACGGCTTGTTGAACGGCGAAGCTTCTCGCCAGCGCTTGGAGGTCGAGCTGGCTGCGTCGGCCACCTCCACCTGCCCTGCCTCCAGGTCCAGCTGCGTGCGCAGCAGGATCTCCAGTGGCACGGGCTGCGACCACAGATGGCCGCGGATCTCGAACTCGATGACGTTGTGCGTGTCCAGCACGGTGGCTGCCTCCAGCGCGCGCACCTGCAAGGTGTCGGGCAGGATGCGCGGCTCGAAGCGCACGATGGCCTGGCGGATGGCGGCTTCCAGCACGCTCACGTCGAGCTTGGAGGCCAGCTGCCCCGACAAGGCGGGCAGTCCGAAATTCAGCACGCTCGCAGCCAGCATCGGGTAGGGCTCTGCTGCCGCGCCCAAAGGCTGCACCGCATTGAACAAGGCGCCCAGGTCGCGCAGCACAGCCTGCCGCAATTGCGCCTTGGACATCATCCGGTGCTCGTCGGCCTCGACCCGCTCCCCGCGGTTGTCGTCGGTGAGCCGGTCCAGCAGCGCCGGCTGCAGGCGGTTGCGCGCGTCGACGGTCATGGCGGCGCACCGCTCAGCACAATCTCCCGCACCTGCAGCAGGCCAAGCTCCGCCGAGTCAGTCGTCAGCACGCGCTGGCCGAGGCCGCTGTACTGCTCGGGACCGATGGCCGACCACTCGGTCTTCCGGCCAAGCTGCAAGCCGCTGTCGGGCTGCGCACCCGAGCCTGGATAGCGCGTCGGAATGAGCGCCACCGTCTGGCCACCATTCGCAAACGTGAGCCGCGCCGGCGCCCACACCAGGTCGCGCAGGTCAGACGGTTCGTCGACGTGCACGCTCGTGATGGAAGCGAACGGCACCCAGCCGTAGCGCCCGTTGATGATGACCTCCAGCACCGGGCCGAGCCGCGAATCGGCATCGGCGATCCATTCGAAGGCCGTGCCATCGAGCGTGCCCGCGGTGGCCGGAGCCGCCTCGAAGGCCGTCTCGCGCAAGTGCGCAGCCAGCTCGCCCTCGCCACGGGTCTGCGCCTGCAGCGCCTCCACCAGCGATGCCACCCACGCCTGCGGCTGGCCGAACACCATCGGCGTGGTGGCTCCCGCGAAGACCGCTTCGCGCACGGTCTCGCACTGCAGAGCCTCGCGGTAGGTGTTGACCATCGGCAGCGTGCTTGCATCCAGCTCGCCGCATACCTGCAGCTGGTTGAGCGCGCGTTGCCATTGCCCCAGCACGCACAGCAATTGGAAGAGGAACACCCGAAGCTTCGCGTCGGCCGCGTGCTCGCGGACCTGGCGTTGCAGCAGTTCGAGTGCGCCCTGCGTGTCGCCAGCGGCCAGGAGGGATTCAGGGGTGGTGGTCATGGCATCGCCCTCTCAGGCCGGCAGCACTTCGTCAGTGAAGGCGAAGGCCCCTGCGCTTGCGCCCGCCGCGTCCTGCCGCTTGTATTCGATGTCGATCTTGGTGTACGCGAAGGCCACCTTTTCCAGTGGGCGGCCTTGCGCGTCGATGTCGAGGTCGATGGCCACCACGCGTGCGCCGCTGAGCGTCATGCGGTAGTAGTCCAGCGCTTCGCCGCCGGCCTTGCGCATGGCGATCGTGCACTCGCGCACCTCGTCGTTGGTGGCGAGCGCACTCAGCAACCCGGTGGATGCCGAGTCCATCCCCTTGATCACCACCAACTGCTTGTACGAGCGCCTCGCGGTGGCGGCGGTCGAGCCGATGGCCGAGCCCGCCTGCGCGCCCCAGGTCCAGCCGCGCAGTTCGATGTCGTCGGTGTGGCCGGTGGTCGTGCTCTCGCCCTTGATCTTGCCGGCGCGCTTGGTCTGCACGTGCAAGAACACATCGGCACCGGCGTCGGCTGCGCCCTGGTTCGCATTCTGTGGAATGGACATGGCTGGACACTTCCTTCAGCGACCTGCGAGTGCGGTCGGTGGAAAAGAACCGGCGCGAGCCCGCCCCCGAGGCAGCGTCGCCGCCACCTCGGTGCGTTGCCAACGCCGCGCCGTCAGACCGGCTTGTTGGTCGTCACATCCCAGCCGCCGACGATCTCGCCACCCAGCGAGCCATCGGGCTTCTGCTCCTTGTACTTGTATTCAATCTTGGCGTAGTTCAACGACACCTGGTCCATCGGGATGATGTCCGAGCCCGCCGAGCCGCCGGTCTGGTAGGAGCTGACGATGGCGCTGGTGATCACGATCGTGAGGAACTCCTGCTGTTCCTTGCCGGCCTTGCGGCACACGAGCGTGGCCGACTTCAGGTGTTCGCCGGTGCAGCAGGCCTTGAACAGGTTGGGCGACGCCTTGTCGGTCTTCTTGACGAAGTTGAAATCCTGCAGCGCCACCTTGCCGGTGCCGCCCCCGCCGCCGCTGGAGAACGCGCCCGCGTTCGTGCCGCCGAAGCTCCACGATTCGAGTTCGATCTCATCCTTGTGCTTGTCGTCGGTGGATTCACCTTTCACGCCTTCGATCTTCAGAAAATAGTCTACGTGTGCCATGTCGCGAGCCTCCTAGAGTGTTGAGCGTCGTTCCATTCGTCCTTCAGGGCCCTTACGTCAAACACACACGACGCGCGTGTGCTCCCTGCTGTTGTGTGTTGGTTGCGTGTGTCCCCGTGCGTGTGTGCCCATGCATGTGCCTTGCCTCATGCCGCCTTCTGCGAAGGCAGCTTGGACACCAGCCGCAGCGACACGGTCAGGCCCTCGAGCTGGTAGTGCGGCCGCAGGAAGATCTTGGAGCTGTAGTAGCCGGGGTTGCCCGGTATCTCCTCCACCGTCACCTCGGCCGCGGCCAAGGGCTTGCGCGCCTTCACCTCTTCCGATGAATTGGCCGGGTCGCCGTCCACGTAGTTCATGATCCATTTGTTCAGCCAGCGCTGCATGTCGTCGCGCTCCTTGAACGAGCCCACCTTGTCGCGCACGATGCACTTCAGGTAGTGCGCAAAACGGCAGCAGGCGAAGAGGTACGGCAGGCGTGCCGAGAGGTTTGCGTTGGCGGTCGCGTCGGGGTCGTCGTACTCGTCGGGCTTTTGCAGGGACTGCGCACCGATGAAGGCGGCGAAGTCGGAGTTCTTGCGGTGCACGAGCGGCATGAAGCCGTTCTTCGCGAGCTCCGCCTCGCGGCGGTCGCTGATGGCGATCTCGGTCGGGCACTTCATCGCCACGCCGCCCTCATCGGTCGGGAAGGTGTGCGTGGGCAGGCCTTCGACCGCGCCGCCGGATTCGATGCCGCGGATGCGCGAGCACCAGCCGTACATCTTGAACGAGCGGTTGATGTTGACCGCCATCGCATAGGCCGAGTTGGCCCAGGTGTAGGCGCCATGCTCGCCACCGGCGGTCTCTTCCTCGAAGCTGAACTCCTCCACCGGGCTGGTCTTCGCGCCATACGGCAGGCGCGCGAGAAAGCGCGGCATGGCCAGGCCCACGTAGCGCGCGTCCTCGGCCGAGCGCAGCGAGCGCCAGGCGGCGTAGTCGGGCGTGGAGTAGATCTTCGTGAGGTCGCGCGGGTTGGCCAGCTCCTGCCATGAGCCCATGCCCATGAGCGTCGGCGACGCAGCGGAGATGAATGGCGCGTGCGCGGCGGCCGCCACCTTGCTCATCTCGCCCAGCAGCTCCACGTCGGGCGGGCTGTGGTCGAAGTAGTAGTCCCCAACCAGCGTGCCGAAGGGTTCGCCGCCGAACTGGCCGTACTCCTCTTCGTACACACGCTTGAACAACGGGCTCTGGTCCCAGGCCGTGCCCTTGTAGCGCTTGAGCGTCTTGCCAAGATCGAGCTTGGAGATGTTCATCACGCGAATCTTCAGCATCTCGTCGGTCTCGGTGTTGTTGACGAGATAGTGCAGTCCGCGCCAGGCACTTTCGAGCTGCTGGAAGTCGGGGTGGTGCAGGATCGCATTGACCTGCTGCGACAGCCGCTTGTCGAGCTCGGCGATCATCGCCTCGATCGACATGATCACGTCGCCGCTGATCAGGTTGGTCTGCGACAGCGCCTGCTGCGCGAGCGTCAGCACAGCTTGCTCGACGGCCGACTTCGCACCATCGGACTTGGGCTTGAACTCCTTGTTCAAGAGCGCGGCAAACTCGCCGCCCTGGTACTCGATGCCTTGCAGCGCAGAGGCTTGTTGGAGGGTCTCTTCAGCCATGGCTCATCTCCGTGCGTGGTGCTTGGTGCGTCGTGCGTGGGTGGTCGCGCGTGGGTTGCGTCACTGGCCTTAGACGGCCTGCTTGCGCGCGTCCGCGAGCGACTTGAGCAGCGCCTCGTCCTTGATCACCTTGGCGATCAATTCCTCCGCGCCGGTCTTGCCGTCCATGTAGGTGACGAGGTTGGCGAGCTGCTGGCGCGCCTCGAGCAGTTGCTTCAGTCCATCGACCTTGCGTGCCACTTCCGCCGGCGAGAAGTCGTCGAGCGTCTCGAAGGTGATGTCCACCGCGAGGTTGCCTTCTCCCGTGAGCGTGTTGGGCACCGGGAAAGCGACGCGCGGCTTCATCGACTTCATGCGGGCGTCGAAGTTGTCCACGTCGATCTCGAGGAACTTGCGGTCCGACACCGGCGGCAGCGGCTCGCTCGGCTTGCCCGAGAGGTCGGACAGCACGCCCATCACGAACGGCAGCTGCACCTTCTTCTCGGCGCCGTACAGCTCGACGTCGTATTCGATCTGCACGCGCGGTGCGCGGTTTCTCGCGATGAATTTCTGGCTGCTGGTTGCCATGGTCGCTCCTTGAGTGGCACTACGAGTTGCTGTTGCCGGCAAGCTTCTCGATCTGGTTCAGCCCATCGGGCACCAGGTCGCGAATGATGTCGATGAAGTTCTTGGTCATGAGCCGCTGCGAGCGCCGGATCAAGAGCGGCGCTGGGTTGCTCGGCTCATTGCGCTCGATCCATTCGGCCACGTGGTCGAGCGCGCGGATGGCGTCCTCGCGCGAGGCGATGGCGCCGACGGCGCGGGTGTTCGGGGCAGTCGCCGCGGCCTCGCCGGTGGCGCTCGCATCCACCGTTTCACCGCGCGCCAGGCGGGCCGCATCGGCCACGCGGCGCATCAGCTTTTCCAGCGGCGCGAGCTCCGGGCTGCGGCTGGCGTCCACATGCTGCTCCAGCGCCTTCGAAAGGCCTTGCACGGCATCGACGCCCACCTGCATGCATTCGGCCAATGCCGGCACTTCGGCCAGAGCCGCGTTCACGCCTCGCAGCACGCCATCTGCGGTAGGCACTGCCTCGCCGGGCAGGGGTTCGGCATGGCCGATCGCCAACTCGATGTCGCGCACCGTCACCGCGCCGCGCTTGCCGGTGAGGCTTGCTGCACGCAAGTCGGCCAGGCCGGCGCTCGCATGCACCAGCGGGCTCAAGGCGTTCATGCGTGCGGTGGGGTCGTTGCCGTCGGAAGCGTCGAGTGCTGGATGGACATGGTCCCAATGCCGCGCTGCGAGGCCTTGCACCAGCTGCAGGCCACGCACGGCACCAGCCAGCCCCTGCACGCGCGCCCCGCTGCGGGTGAGCCAGGTCGCGACGCGCAAATCTCGTGTGCGCGCCGCGAGCTTCATCGCCTGCTCGTGCACTGCCGGCCAGTCCGGCTCTTGCGCCGGGATCAGCGTGTCGCCGTACTGCTGCTCGGGCTTGCCCGCGGCCGATTCCTGCAGGCCGAGGAAAGCCGGGTCGTACTCCAGGTCGACGCCACAAGGGGCGTCGTCCGCGAGCGGCGACAGCAAGGTCTCCAGTTCGGCATCAGGCATGGGACTTCCGGCCATTGAGGTGCTTCACGGCACTCTAGAGGCGCTGCTTTCGGCGCACAGTGGTCGAAAGTCACTTTCGACCGCAGGGGCGAGAAGCGTTCCTGCGCCGGCCGAGCAATCAGCGGATCAAGGGCTTTCCGAGGCAAGCGCGAAGCTTGCTGATGTCCACGCATGTCGCCGGCGGTTGCGTCTCATAGAGCGCAGCGAGGTCATGAAGGCAGGCAGCCGATTCGCGCGCGCGCCGGTACAACGCAGACTGCATGAAGCGCTGATCGCGCTCCCTGACGGCGAGCGCCACGCCGACGTCGTGGTGCTGGGCCACGTCCAACGCCAGGTCGTGCGCAAAGTGGGTGTTGTCGAGACTGCAGGCCTGCGGCTCACTGCTCGTCTTGCGAGCCTGCGCCTCGTGGTACAGCACAACCCCGCGCCAGTGAGCGTCGCCGGTCAGGATGTAGGCATGCGCATTCGGATGGTTCGGATACGAATTGGAATACGCCGTGAACGCCGCGTCGTAGTGTTGTCTCTTGTAGGCGCGGTCGCCTTGGACGTTGAGTCGGCGAGCGGCCGCCAAGTCGGCCGGCGTTCGCTTGCTGCGGTTCTTCTCGATCCAATCGAGAATCCTTGCGGTTTCCGGCGAGGCGGGCGTGTCTGCTGCACAGGCGACGGACACCAGCAGTGAGCCGGCCAAAACCATCAAGGCCGTGATTCGTTGCGTATGGGCCAGAAGCACTACTTCGCCCTCTCCGGATGACCGTTGACGATGAGGCGGCCGACACTGTCGCCGTCCGCGCCGCGGTGGCTGAGCAGAGCCTCGTGGATATCGACCCACCGCGCCAGGTCCAGCACCGTCACGCATCCCTCCGACAGGTTGCCAACGTGCACGTATCGGCTGTTGCCTGCGAACTTGATCGGGAACCACACCTGGTCGAACTTCAGCTTTGGCTCGACGTCTCGATAGAACCGGGTCATGCTCTTGTCGTGCGGGGCATCAGGCAGCAGCACGGTGTACTGGCCCGCCGGCAACGGCGTGAAACTCTGAGTCCACACGGAATTCATCGTGACCTGAGTGCTGATGCCTGCCACTTCGAGCGTGGCCATCTGCTGACCAAGTTTCTGTCCACCCCGAGCTCGCGATATCCAGTCATCAACGTACTTGCCATACGTCACAACGACTTCGGCCAAGCTTTGCACAGGCGCCTTCGATCCAAGGTACTCGGTCGCGTTCACATCCGTCAGACTGAGCGTTTGCCCTTTGGCGGCGCCGTCCATGACCTTGAAATAGGTTCTACCGAGCCTGGATTCGATCAGCGCCACCCTGGTGTACTTGGCCAGCGATACCAACATCGCCGAACTTCCTTGTCGCGCCTGTAGCCAGCCATCTGCGCCAACCTTGTTGACAAACAGAACCTTGCGTTCCACAGCGCGCAAGACCGGACCCTGCGTAGTCACGACCTGCCCGGTCGTGGGTACCCGTGCTCCCGCCATCGTCATGCCCCCCTGTTGCAGGCTCTGCCGTCAATGGCGCCGAATCTTATGGCAAAGCCCCCGAGATGCAGCGCGCCGAAACCGTCACTTACGACACCAAGCCCCGCATCGCATTCAGCAGCTTGTGCGGCTGAACCGGCTTGAACAGCACCGGGTGGCCGCTGGCCCCTGCGCGGCGCATTTCCTCGTGCGAGGTGTCGCCCGTGATGAGGATGGCGGGCAGCTCGCAGCCGCATTCGCGGCGCACCGTCTCGATGACGGCGATGCCGTCTGGCCCGTCGCCCAGGTGAAGGTCAGACAGGATGAGGTCCGGCGGCAGCTCCAGCGTGCGCATGATGTGCCGCGCTTCGTCGAGCGTGCCGGCCGCGAGCGCCTGGTAGCCCCACTCTTCCAGCAGCATCAACAGGCCCTCGCGGATCGGTTCCTCGTCGTCGATGACGAGCACCGTGCGCGGCTGCAGCGCGGGCATGGGCAGCGTGTCGGCGGCGGCGGTGACGTCCTGGATCTCCGGCAAGGCGCCGCGCGCGATGCCGATGCGAAACATGGTGCCGCAGCCCGGTTGCGAGGCGACAGTCAGCGTGTGGCCCAAGAGCCGCGCGAGCCGCTTGACGATGGCCAGTCCCATGCCCAGGCCCTGCGTGCGTGTGCGCCGTGCGTGGTCGGCCTGGTAGAACTCGTCGAACACCCGCGGCAGCTCCGCCGCGCGGATGCCCACCCCGGTGTCCCACACCTCCACGTTGAAGTGAGTCTGCGTGGTTCGCGCGACGACCACGATGCCGCCCGTGCGGGTGTACTTGATGGCGTTCTGGATCAGGTTGCCGAGGATGCGTTCCAGCAACTGCGGATCGCTGGTGACGGACTTGCCGCCCGGCGAAAAACGAAGGCCCAGCCCCGCGAGTTCGGCCTGGCCGGCGAAGTGCATGTGCAAGCGCCGGAACAGGTCGCGCAAGGGAAAGTGCTGGAAGTTGGGCTCCACGGTGCCGGCATCGAGCCGCGAGATGTCGAGCATCGCGTAGAACGACCGATCCAGCCCGTCGATGGAACGCACGACATTGCGCACCAGCGGCTCCTCGCTCGTGCCTTGCAGGCGCTTTTCGAGCGTTGCGGCGAAGAGCCCGAGCGCGTGCACCGGCTGGCGCAGGTCGTGGCTCGCGATGGCGAGGAAGCGGCTCTTCTCCTCATCGGCGCGCAGGGCGGCATCTCGCTGTACCTCCAGCGAGCGGATGCGGTCTTCACGCTCGATCGAGCGGCGGGCGCGCACGAGCCAAAGGCGGTACTGGCCGAACGCGACCAGTGCCGCGGCGGCGCTCAGGCAAGCGCTCGCGATCGCAAGGTCGGGCACTTGCGCCGGCAACGCGTGCCACCAATCTGACAACGCCGCGGAGAGCGGCAAGGCGATGGCCACAACCGCCACGGGTTTCATCGCGCAGAACACCGCAGCAGCACTCACGGCCATCGCGCCCAAGGTGACGGTCAGCCCCAGGCGGTCGGTGCCGATGGGCATCGGCAGCCAGGGCGTCGCGGCGAGCAGCGCCATCGCCGCCGCGGCGAGCACCCCGACCGCCAGCCGATGCCGGCGCGTGTCGCGCAGCAGGCGTGGCCTGCGAGTGCCGAGCCAGGCAAGGGCCAGCCACATGGCCACGACGAGCGCGGCGCCGGCCGTCCACGCGACGAGCCATGCCGAAGCATCGGCCATTGCCGCGCCGACGATGCAAGCGACGAGGAAGCCTGCAGATACCACCGGCGATGACGCGAGCTCGGACGCCAGGGCTTCGTCGGCCAGCCGCCGGCGCCAGGTACGGCGCTCCGCATGCAGGGTCGAGGCCTGTTCTCCGACGCCCCCACCTGGCGTCCCGGTGACAGCATGAAACACAGCCCGTGGCGCAACCGCGGCGGGCCCGGCGAGCGCCGGCCGCCTGACCGCGTCCGCAACGATGGCCACGACCTCAGCGGAAGAGGCTGACCATGTGCGATCGCGACTTCACGTCCAGCGCGAGCAGCAGCGACGACACATAGTTCTTCACGGTGCCGAGCGACAAATGCATCGAGTCGCTGATCTCCTGGTTCGTGCACCCGGAGAGCACCAGCTCCAGGATCTCGAGGTGCCGCGGTCCGAGTTCAGCCACGCGGTCATACATGGCCGATGACGGAAAGCGCGGGAACAGCGCGTTGGCCGGCGCATAACCGCGCGATTGCGGACCTCCGTGCGGCCACAGCAAGGCCGAAAGGGTCTCCCGCATCTCCGCCGTCAGCACGCCCTTGGGCACATAGCCCACGGCGCCGAGCGCGCGGGCCTGGCGCACGACGAATTCGTCTTGCGTGGCGCTGAACACCACGATGCGCGCCGCAGGAAAGTCGTGGACAAAGCGCCGCAAGCCCTGCAACCCCTTGCAGTCGGCGAGGTTGAGATCGAGCAGCACGGCATCGATGCGCGGCTCTTCGGCGTAGATGGCAAGCGCCTCCTGCAACGAACCCGCCTCGAGCCAGCGCAGCGGCACGCCCTGCAGGTCGGTGTACAGCGACTTCACGCCATAGCGCACGAGTTCGTGGTCGTCCACCAGCAACAGCGTGGGCACTGACGGCGCGGCCGGCGTCGTTCTCGCAGTCATGTTGGCAATGGTCAGGTCGGCCGCCAACGTCATCATCTGCGTTTCCATGGGTTTTCCTCCCCCGCATACATGGCACATACGCCAAACGCCGGGCTATCAGGACGCCCCACCCTTGAATTCATGCTAGTTCATGAATTCAAGATTTGCATCATTCAAGGTGGGGATATGGCTTACCCCAAGTCGCTTGTATCCATTCGATTCGCAAGGTGATTCAGCGTTCGAAGGCGTGCCGAAGCGCGGCACCAGCGGCCGCCTGCGCATGGTGTGCCTCGGGCAGCACGCGCCCGAGCTTGATGAAGTCGTGCGTCACGCCGCGGTACAACTCGAGATCCACTGCCACGCCAGCGGCGCGCAGGCGGTCGGCATAGGCCACGCCTTCGTCCACCAGCGGATCGCACTCCGCGAGGATGACGCAGGACGGCGCGACACCTTCGAGGTCGTCGGCCAGGAGCGGTGCGAAGCGCCAGTCCTCGCGCTGGTCCCGGGAGATGTAGTGGTCGAAGAACCAGGCGATGCCGTCGGCTTCGAGCAGGTAGCCACGGCCGAACATGCGGTGCGAGGGCGTGTCGGCATGGGCCGTGGTGCCCGGCGTGATGAGCAGCTGCGCGCGCAGCGGCAGGCCGACGTCGCGCGCATGGATGGCTGCCACCGCCGCGAGCGTGCCGCCGGCGCTATCGCCGCCGACAGCGAGGCGCGTGCCGTCCAGGCCAATGGTGTGCGCATGGTTGGCGAGCCATTGCAAGGCACACCAACTATCTTCCACCGCCGCCGGAAAGCGGTGCTCGGGCGCGAGACGGTAGTCGCAGGCCACCACCGCCGCGCCGCTTCGCAACGCGAGCTGCCGACACAGGCTGTCGTGCGTCTCGAGGTTGCCGATGGTGAAGCCGCCGCCGTGCAGGTACAGCAACACGGGCAAGGTGTCCGCCGAGGGCGCGTACAGGCGTGCCGCACGCATGGAGCCGTCGGCGGCTGGCAGCGTGAGTTCTTCAACCCGCGCGAGCGGCGCACGCGGCACTTCGAGGATCTCGGATGCGGCGACATAGGCTTCGCGCGCATCCGGCACGCTGAGAGCGTAGAACGGCGGGCGGTTGGCCCGGCGAATCTTGTCCAGCACGTCGGCCATGCGCTGCGTCAGCTTGGGTATCTTGGAAGGATTGTCAGAAGAAGGCGAAGTCACGCGAGTAACACCCTTGGACGGAGAAAACCTGGGTGTGCGAAGGACGGGCCTGCGAGGATACTCGCAGCATCCACCGACTGCTGGACGCCATGGCCTTCATCTACTACGTCACCCAGGTTCAACTCGACTTTGGCGCGGTGAAGCTGCTGCCTCAGGAATGCGAACGCACGGGCATCAAGCGTCCGCTCGTGGTCACCGATGCGGGCGTGCGCGCGGCCGGCGTGCTCGACCAGGCGCTCGCCGCGCTCGGCGGCATGCCGCATGCGGTGTTCGACCAGACGCCGTCCAACCCCACCGAAGCCGCCGTGCGATTGGCGACGACGCTCTATCGAAGCGAAGGCTGCGACGGGCTGATCGCTGTCGGCGGCGGGTCGAGCATGGACCTCGCCAAGGGGGTCGCCATCGCCGCCACGCACGAGGGCCCGCTCAAGACCTACGCGACCATCGAGGGCGGCAGCCCGAAGATCACCGAACGCGTGGCACCGGTCATCGCCGTGCCCACCACCGCAGGCACCGGCAGCGAGGTGGCACGCGGCGCGATCGTGATCGTGGACGATGGCCGCAAGCTCGGCTTCCACAGCTGGCACCTCGTGCCCAAGACCGCCATCTGCGACCCCGAGCTCACGCTCGGATTGCCACCCTTCCTCACCGCGGCCACGGGCATGGACGCGATCGCGCATTGCATGGAGACCTTCATGGCCGGTGCCGTCAATCCGCCCGCCGACGGCATCGCGCTGGACGGGCTGGAGCGCGGCTTCCTGCACATCGAGCGGGCCACGCGCAATGGCAGCGACCGTGAAGCGCGCTGGAACATGATGAGCACGAGCATGCAAGGCGCGATGGCCTTCCAGAAGGGCCTGGGCTGCGTGCATTCGCTCAGCCACAGCCTGGGCGGCGCCAACCCGAAGCTGCACCACGGCACCTTGAACGCGATGTTCCTGCCGGCGGTGGTGAAGTTCAACGCGAGCGCCGAATCGATGGTGAAGGAACGCCGCCTGCAGCGCATGGCGCATGCGATGGGCATCGGCAGCTGCGATTCGCTGGGCACCGAGGTGGCCGATGCCATTCGCGCGTTGAATATGCGCCTTGGCCTACCCACCGGTCTGGCCGCGATGGGCGTGACGCGCGACATGTTCGATCGCATCATCAGCGGCGCGCTGGCTGATCACACGCACAAGACGAATCCGCGGATCGCGACGGCCGACGACTATCGCGAGATGCTGGAAGCCTCGATGTAGCTGGACCTTGCGCATCAGCCCGATTGGTCAACCGCGCGATCAGGCACTGGTAGCAGGCTTTGCGCCGGCCGTCGGCAGGGCCACTTCGACGCGGTTGCGCCCTCCCCGCTTGGCGGCGTAAAGCGACGCGTCGGCACATTCGAGCAAGGCGCGCACGTCCGCGCTGGCCGCGGCGTCGCACAGGCCGACGCTGATCGTCACCCTCAGCGCCGGCGCGATCTGCGCCCAGTCGAAGGCCTCGACCGCGCGGCGAAGGCGCTCGCAGATGTCGGCGGCCACCGTGAGCGGCGTTCCGACGAAGAGCACGAGGAACTCCTCGCCGCCCATGCGCGCGAGCACGTCGGTGTTGCGGGTGTTGTCGGTGAGCACGCGAGCGATGGCGCGCAGCACGTCGTCGCCCACCGCATGGCCGAACTGGTCGTTGACCTGCTTGAAATGGTCGAGATCCACCGCAGCCACGCTCAACGCGCCCTGCCGCTCGCGCGCGAAGGCGAGCTGCAGCGGCAGTTCATGGTCCACGCGGCGGCGGTTGGCCAGGCCCGTGAGCTGGTCTTCCATCGCATGCTTGCCAAGCTCGAGGGCCTTGGACGCGAGGCGCTGGTTTTCCGACTCGAGTTGCGATGCGCGCAAGCGCTGCACCTCGGCATCGAGCTTGGCCCGCATGGCCAGCGCCTGCGCCTGCTCTACCTCGATGCGATTGAGCAGCATGCGCGCCTGCCGGTCGGCGCGCTGCTTCATCTCCTCACGCTCCAGCGGCAGCATGGCCTCGTGGTGGCGAAGCGCATCGGCGAGATCACCGCGCTGCTTGTAGCTCTCGTACAGGCCCTGGTGCATCTCGAAGAGCATGGCGTGGTCGTCGGTGTCGTGCGCGGCCGACAACGCCTGGTTGAAGAGTCGAATGGCCGAATCCAGGTCGCCGCGTTGACGCTCCAGAGCAGCGCGGTTCGACACCGCGGTGAGGGCCATGCCCCGGTAGCCGTTCTCCTGCGCGAGAAGCTCCTGGCGCTCGATGTACGACAGCGCCTGCGCATGCTCGCCGAGCGCCGTCTGCGCGTTCGCGAGGTTGCCGAGGCACACCGCCTGCCGATGCCCGTTGCCCGACACCTCGGCCAGCTCGAGCGCTTCCAGGCCGTATTGCAAGGCGCGCGTCAGCGTGGCGCGTTCGAGCTCGCCCTGCTGCGACTTGGCGGCATGCAGCAGGTTGCTCGCGAGGTTGTTCAAGGCGCTGAACATTTCCTCTTGGCCGTGGATCTCGCGGGCGATTTCCAGCGCGCGCAGCATCAATGGCTCGCCGCGCGCCGGGTCGCCCAGTTCTTCGTACGTGAGGCCCGCCCGGTTGAGCGCCCAGCTCATGAGCGCCGGATCGCCGGCAATGCGGGCGGAATCCATCGCCTGCGTGGCGTAGCCGAGCGAGTCGGCGTACAGGCCCATGTCGTTGTGCGCCATGACCAGCGTGCACAGCACCTGCGTGCGCTCGGCCGCATCGCGCGCGCGCTTGAGCAGCGGCAAGGCCTGCTGGCAATTGCGGATCGCGCTTTCGGAGTCGCTCAGGCGGAACTGGTTGAGCGCAAGCACCGACAGTGCCGCCGCCTTCAGCCCTTGCTGGCCGCAGGCCTCAGCCAGGCCGAGCGCGCGCGTGGCCTGCTCGACACCAAGCCGATGGTTGCCGGCGATCCGCGCATCGCGCGCCGCCTGAAGAAATGCGCGAGCTTCTTCGAGCACCGCTCGCTTGGTGCGCGATCGCGTGCCCTGTGGTGCGCCTGGCATCGGGCAAGTATGCAGCGATGCCCCCAAACCTCAAACACGAAAAAGCCCGGAAACCGTGACGGTTTCCGGGCTCCTCTGGAAGGGAATGCGCTGGTGCCAGCGCCCTGGTCAAGCGTGCTTCGCGTCGAAGAACTGTTCGTCTTCGGTCGAACCCTTGAGCGCCGCGGTCGAGGCTTCGCGCTCGATCGTGGTCGTCACGGCATCGAAGTAACCCGTGCCCACTTCGCGCTGGTGCTTCACGGCGGTGAAGCCACGCTCGGCGGCAGCGAATTCCTTCTCCTGCAGCTCGACGAAAGCGCTCATGTTGTTGCGAGCGTAGCCGTAGGCCAGGTCGAACATGCCGTAGTTCAGCGCGTGGAAGCCGGCCAGCGTGATGAACTGGAACTTGTAGCCCATGGCGCCGAGTTCGCGCTGGAACTTGGCAATCGTCGCGTCGTCGAGGTTCTTCTTCCAGTTGAACGACGGCGAGCAGTTGTAGGCCAAAAGCTTGCCCGGGAACTTCTTGTGGATCGCGTCGGCGAAGGCCTTGGCGAAGGCGAGGTCGGGCTTGCCGGTTTCGCACCAGATCATGTCGGCAACTTCGGCGTAGGCCAGGCCGCGGCTGATGGCCTGGTCCAGGCCGTTGCGGGTGCGGAAAAAGCCTTCGACCGTGCGCTCGCCGGTGCAGAAGGGCTTGTCGTTGTCGTCCACGTCGCTCGTGACCAGGTCGCCGGCTTCGGCGTCGGTGCGCGCCAGCAGCACGGTCGGCACGCCGCAGACGTCGGCCGCGAGGCGGGCAGCGTTCAGCTTGGCCACGGCTTCACGGGTGGGCACGAGCACCTTGCCGCCCATGTGGCCGCACTTCTTGGCCGCGGCCAGCTGGTCTTCGAAGTGAACGCCGGCGGCGCCCGCTTCGATCATCGACTTCATCAGCTCGAAGGCGTTGAGCACACCGCCGAAACCGGCTTCCGCGTCAGCGACGATCGGCGCGAAGTAGTCGATGTCGTTCTTGCCTTCGGACCACTGGATCTCGTCGGCGCGCTTGAAGGTGTTGTTGATCTTCTTGACGACCTTGGGCACCGAATCCACCGAGTACAGCGACTGGTCGGGGTACATCTCGCCGTTGCTGTTGGCGTCGCCGGCCACTTGCCAGCCAGACAGGTAGATCGCTTTCAGGCCGGCCTTGACCTGCTGCATGGCCTGGTTGCCGGTCAGCGCGCCGAGCGCGTTGATGAAGGGCTCGGTGTTGACGAGGTTCCACAGCTTCTCGGCGCCGCGCTTGGCGAGGGTGTGGTCGATCTGCAGCGAGCCGCGCAGGCGGACCACGTCAGCGGCCGTGTAGCTGCGCTTGATGCCCTTCCAACGGGGGTTCTCGGCCCAGTCCTTTTCGAGGGCGGCGATCTGCTGTTCGCGGGTGAGGTTCGTCATGTGGATCTCCAGAGGGTGAGAAGGGAAACGAAAAAAACCGAAATCTCTGGGATCAAGAATACAAAGCCGCGATGGCCTTGGGAAGACTTATGTCTTATAGAAGACTAAAAATGTTGTTTTTTAAAATCAACGACTTATGAGTGTCGTTGCATGATGCGAAATATCATTTGCCGTCATGAAAAATTTTGCGGCGATGCAGCATCGTGGTTTCTCATGATGTGAAACGGCAATTTCTGATCGTGAAATGCCTGTCGCGGAGGCGTTCTCAAGACAACCACTGCGTGTAGATGCGGTCGGCCAAGCGCTGCTGTGGATGAAGAAACGTCGTCGTGTCGGCGATCAACCGCGCCGCGCCGTGCACCGTGGGTTGCGCCCTCTCCTCTTCGTGCGGCGCGCCCTTCGCAAGCTCGTGCGCCACCCACGCCCGAAGCTTGGCCTCGTCGAGTTCGACGTGGAACTGCATCGCCAGATGCGGCCCGATCGAGAAGGCCTGCTGGCCGCACGCGTCGCTCGTGGCCAGTTGCACCGCGCCATGAGGCAACTCGAAGCTGTCGCAATGCCATTGGAAGACCACCGCCGAATCAGCATCGCCGAACCAGTGCGTGCTTTGCAAGCCCGGCAACACACGGATGCGATGCCAGCCCACCTCCGGTTGCGGCGATGACCGCACGCGCGCGCCCAGCGCCCGCGCCATGAGCTGGCCGCCCAGGCAATGGCCAAGCACCGGAACACCGGCTTCCATGGCGTTGAGAATCAGCCGCTCGGCATCGCGCAACGAAGGCCGATCGTCGTTGGCGCTCCACTCGCCACCCAGCACCGCCAGGCCCGCGTAGTCGCCGATCTCGCTCGGGAAGGCGTCGCCGGCCTCGGTGTTCCGCAGTTCGAACGGCCGTTTCTGCCGATGAAGCCACTGCGCCAGGTAAGCCGGGCCGTCCGCGTTCAAGTGCTGCAGGATGAGGACAGGTTTCATCACGTCATGTCGGCAATAGCCATGCCTTGTGCCAGAAGCATGATGCCCCACTAGACTGTCCGCAGGTCCACAGGAATTCCATAGCCATGAAACAGAATCTCGACGCCTACTGGATGCCGTTTACCGCCAACAGGCAGTTCAAGCAGTCGCCCCGCATGCTCGCCCGAGCCGAAGGCATGCGCTTCTGGACCCCGGACGGCCGCGAGATCCTCGACGCCATCGCGGGCCTGTGGTGCGTGAATGCCGGCCATGGCCGCAAGAAGATCGTGCAGGCCATCCAGGAACAAGCGGCCGAGATGGATTTCGCGCCGCCGTTCAACATGGGCCACCCCAAGGCCTTCGAGCTCGCGGACAAGGTGGCGCGCATCACGCCCGAAGGCATGGACCGCGTCTTCTTCACCAACTCCGGCTCCGAATCGGTGGAGACGGCGCTGAAGATGGCCATCGCCTACCACCGCGTGCGCGGCGAAGGCCAGCGCACCCGGCTCATCGGCCGCGAGCGCGGCTACCACGGCGTGAACTTCGGCGGCATCTCGGTGGGCGGCATGGTGGCCAACCGCAAGATGTTCGGCACGATGCTGAGCGGCGTCGACCACATCCGCCACACGCACGATGCGCGCAACTTCAACACCCGCGGCCAGCCTGAGCATGGCGCCGAGCTGGCGGACGACCTGGAACGGCTGGTCGCACTGCATGACGCGTCCACCATCGCTGCAGTCATCGTCGAACCGGTGGCCGGCTCCACGGGCGTGCTCATCCCGCCCAAGGGCTACCTGCAGCGGCTGCGCGATATCTGCGACAAGCACGGCATCCTCCTGATCTTCGACGAGGTCATCACCGGCTTCGGCCGGCTCGGCTCGCCCTTCGCGGCCACGCACTTCGGCGTCACGCCCGACCTGATGACGCTCGCCAAGGGCCTGACCAACGGTGCCGTGCCCATGGGCGCCGTGGTCGCCAAGCGCCACATCCACGATGCTTTCATGAAGGGCCCCGAGCACCTCATCGAGTTCTTCCACGGCTACACCTATTCGGCCCATCCGCTGGCTTGTGCCGCGGGCATCGCCACACTCGAGACTTATGAAGACGACCAGCTGCTCACTCGCGGCGCGAAGATGGCCGGCACCTTCGAGCAGGCCGTGCACTCACTTGAAGGGTTGCCCAACGTGATCGACGTGCGCAACATCGGCCTCGTCGGCGGCATCGAGCTCGCACCCATCGCGGGCGAGCCGGGCAAGCGGGCGTTCTCCGTTTTCCTCGACTGCTGGGAAAAGGGCTTGCTCGTGCGCACCACCGGCGACACGGTGGCCTTGTCGCCGCCGCTGATCATCGAAGACTCGCACATCGAGCAGATCGTGAGCACACTGAAAGGAGCGATCCAGCGCGCCGCGTGATCCAGTCAACGAGCGGGCCACGCATGGGCACATGCCTTGCCCGACTTGTGGCATAACCAGAGCTCGGCGCCAGAACGCCCATGAAGCGCAAACCCGTTGTCCTCATTCCCGCCTGCAACCGGGTGCTCGGCGAGCACCCCTTCCATGTCGCCGGGAAGAAATACGTTGAAGCCGTGCGACTGGCCGGCTGCCTGCCGCTGGTCGTGCCCTCGATCGCGGCCGACGAGATCGAGGACTTCCTCGACGTGGCCGACGGCGTCTTCCTCACCGGCTCGCCGTCCAACGTGCATCCGGCCCACTTCGGCGAGACGGTGCATGACAGCGCCCTGCCGCTGGACCCTGAACGTGACACCTGGACCCTGCCGCTCATTCCGCGCGTCATCAAGCGCGAGATCCCGCTCTTTGCGATCTGCCGCGGCTTCCAGGAAACCAACGTCGCGCTTGGCGGAAGCCTCCATCAAGCCGTCCACGAGGTGCCCGGGCAGCGCGACCACCGAGGCGCCAAGAACGCGCCGCCCGAAGTCACTTACGGCATGGCGCACACGGTCGAGGTCATGCCCGGCGGGCTGCTCGCGAGCCTTGTCGACTCTCGGGAGATCACCGTCAATTCCGTGCACGGCCAGGGCGTGAACCGCCTGGCCGATGGCTTGCGCGTCGAGGCACGCGCGCCCGACGGCCTCGTCGAGGCCTTCACCATCGAAAAAGCAGGCGCCTTCAACCTGTGCGTGCAATGGCACCCCGAATGGCAGGCCGCGAGCAACCCGGTCTCCATGCGATTGCTCACCGCCTTCGGTGACGCCTGCCGCGCCTACCGCGACCGCCACCGACGCGTGCCCGAGCCCGATCGATAGCGTGCCCTCGTTCAACCGGCGGCAACCCACGGATGACACGAAGGCGCCGGCATGGCGCGCGAAGACTCAGACAGGTGACTTATGGTGGTGCGAGACAACTTCACATTCAGCGAACTGGAGCAGTGGCTCAACGAGCGCCGCGTGACCGAGATCGAGTGCCTGGTGCCCGACCTCACCGGCGTGGCGCGTGGCAAGATCCTGCCGCGCGAGAAGTTCACCGAGGACCGCGGCATGCGGCTGCCCGAGGCGATCGTCGCGATCGGCGTGACGGGCGAGTTCCCGGCCGAGGGGCCGTACAACGACGTGATCCACGTCACCGACCGCGACATGCACCTGCGACCGGACCCGAGCACCGTGCGCATCGTGCCCTGGGCGGTGGACCCGACCGCGCAGGTCATCCACGACTGCTTCGACCGCTACGGCAACATCATCACATTCGCGCCGCGCTCGGTGCTCAAGCGAATCTGCAAGCTCTATGAAGACGAGGGCTGGGATCCGGTGGTGGCACCGGAGCTGGAGTTCTACCTCATCGAGCGCAACTCCGACCCGAATACGCCGCTGCGACCGCCCAAGGGCCGAAGCGGCCGCGCGGAGACGTCGCGCCAGGCGTATTCCATCGACGCGGTGAACGAGTTCGATCCGCTGTTCGAAGACATCTACGCCTACTGCGAGCAGATGGAGCTGAATGTGGACACGCTGATCCACGAGGTCGGCGCGGGGCAGATGGAGATCAACTTCTTCCATGCACATCCGCTGGGCCTGGCCGACGAGGTGTTCTTCTTCAAACGCACAATCCGTGAAGCGGCGCTGCGCCACGAGATGTTCGCGACCTTCATGGCCAAGCCCATGGCGCATGAGCCGGGCAGCGCGATGCATGTGCACCAGAGCATCATCAACAAGAGCACCGGGCGCAACCTGTTCAGCAACGAAGACGGCTCGCCGTCCAAGGAGTTCTACTGGTACATCGGCGGCCTGCAGAAGTACACGCCGGCGGCGATGGCCTTGTACGCGCCCTACGTCAACTCGTACCGCCGGCTCGCGCGTTCGACGGCCGCGCCCATCAACATCCAGTGGGGCACGGACAACCGCACGGTGGGCATCCGTTCGCCGGTCGCATCGCCAAGCGCCCGGCGCATCGAGAACCGCGTCATCGGCGCCGATGCCAACCCCTACGTCGCGCTGGCAGTCACTCTCGCCTGCGGCTACCTCGGCATGAAGAACCACATCGAACCCGGCCCCGAATGCACGGGCGACGCCTACCTGTCGGAATACCAGCTGCCGCGCTCGTTGAGCGAGGCGCTGAATTGGCTGGCCGATGAAAAGGACCTGCACGACGTGCTGGGCAAGGACTTCGTCACCGTGTACTCCGAAGTGAAGGAGATCGAGTACGAGGAGTTCATGAAGGTCATCTCGCCATGGGAGCGTGAGCACCTGTTGCTTCACGTCTGAGCGACGTGAAGCCATGTGTGCAAACCCGTCATCCGGGCGAACGCCAGGGTGACGACGCAGGGGCGAAGCGTGATTGAGAAAGGTGAAAAGTGAGTTCCATGCGCACTACGAAAGAGTGGCAGGCCGCGGACGCGGCGCACTTCCTGCATCCGTTCACCGACTTCAAGTCGCTCGCGGCCAAGGGCACGCGGGTGATCACGCGCGGCGACAACATCTACCTGTGGGACAGCGACGACCGCAAGATCCTCGACGCGATGTCGGGCCTGTGGTGCGTGAACGTCGGCTATGGGCGGCAAGAGCTGATCGACGCCGCCACTGAGCAGCTGAAGACCCTGCCCTTCTACAACTCCTTCTTCCAGACCACGACGCCGCCGGCGATCGAACTGGCCGAGTTGCTCGCCAAAGTCACGCCACCTCAGTTCGAGCATGTGTTCTTCGCGGGCTCCGGCTCCGAGGGCAACGACACCATCGTGCGCATGGTGCGGCGCTACTGGGACGTGCTGGGCCAGCCGCAACGCAGGGTCATCATCGGCCGCAACAACGGCTACCACGGCTCGACGATCGCGGGCGGCGCGCTGGGTGGCATGAGCGGCATCCATGCGCAAGGCGGCGTGATTCCCGATGTCGCGCACATCGAGCAGCCCTTCTTCTTCGAGCATGGCCGATCGTCGGAAAACTTCGAGGCTTTCGGGCTCGAAGCAGCCTCGTGGCTGGAGGCAAAGATCCTCGAGATTGGCGCGGACAAGGTGGCCGCCTTCATCGGCGAGCCGGTGCAAGGCGCGGGCGGCGTGATCGTGCCGCCGAAGAGCTACTGGCCCGAGGTGCAGCGCATCTGCGACAAGCACGGCGTGCTGGTGGTGTCGGACGAAGTCATCTGCGGTTTCGGCCGCACCGGCAACTGGTTCGGCTGCGAGACCTTCGGCTTCAAGCCGGACTTGATGACCTTCGCCAAGGGCGTGACTTCGGGCTACATCCCGTTGGGCGGCGTGATGGTGGGCGATCGGGTTGCCAAGGTCCTGGTGGAGCAAGGCGGCGAGTTCAACCACGGCTACACCTACAGCGGGCATCCGGTGGCCTGTGCAGTGGCGCTCGCGAACATCCGGCTCATCCAGCGCGAGGGCCTGGTCGAGCGCGTGCGCGAAGAGACGGGGCCGTATCTCGCGGAGCGCTTCGAGGCCTTGAAGCAGCATCAGCTCGTGTGCGAGACGCAGACCTGCGGACTGATGGGCGCGATTCAGCTGGTGAAGGACAAGGCCTCGCGCCAGCTCTTCGACTCGTCGCTGGAGGTGGGCATGGTGTGCCGCGGGCATTGCTTCGGCAACGGGCTCATCATGCGTGCGGTGGGCGACAGGATGATCGTCGCGCCGCCATTGGTGATGACCAAGCCGCAGGTGGACGAGATGATGCGGCTGATTCGCAAGTGCCTTGACCTGACGCTGATGGATTTGAGGCAGCGGGGATGGTTGTGAGACCCATGGATCCAGTCGTTCGCCAGGATCCATCGTCACGGAGACCGACATGAGCAACATCGACTGGCGCGCGCGCGCCGCTGACCTCCGCATCGACGGCCGGGCCGTCATCGCGGGCAAGCGCGTCGCCGCGCAATCAGGCGAGACCTTCGACTGCATCTCGCCCATCGACGGCCGCGTGCTCGGGCAGGTCGCTCGCGGCCGGGAGGCCGACATCGACACCGCGGTGAAGGCCGCAAGACAAGCCTTCGACGACGGCCGCTGGGCCCACAAATCACCCGCACAGCGCAAGAAGACCCTCCAGCGCTTCAGCGAAAAAATCCTCGCCGCCAAGGAAGAACTCGCCCTGCTGGAAACCCTGGACATGGGCAAGCCTGTGCAGTACAGCCTGAACGTCGATGTGCAGTCCACAGCACGCACCATCGCCTGGTACGCCGAAGCCATCGACAAGGTCTACGACGAAATCGCGCCCACGCCGCGCTCGGGCCTCGCGCTCATCACGCGCGAGCCGATGGGCGTGATCGGCGCCGTCGTGCCTTGGAACTACCCGATGATCATGGCGGCGTGGAAGCTCGGCCCGGCACTCGCCACCGGCAACAGCGTGGTGCTCAAGCCCAGCGAGAAATCGCCGCTCACCGCCCTGCGCCTAGCTGAGATCGCAATCGAAGCAGGCTTGCCCGAGGGCGTCTTCAACGTCGTCCCGGGCCACGGCGGCGAGGCCGGCGAAGCACTCGCGCTGCACATGGACGTGGATGCCATCGGCTTCACCGGCTCGACCCGCGTGGGCCGCAAGATGCTCGAGTACGCAGGCCGCAGCAACCTCAAGCGCGTCTTCAACGAGCTCGGCGGCAAGTCGGCCTTCGTGGTGTTCGACGATTTCGCCGACATCGCGCGCGCCGCGAAGACCGTGGCCGGCAGCATGTTCTTCAACCAGGGCGAGAGCTGCAATGCACCGTCGCGCGTGTTCGTGCATGAGCGCGTGGCCGAGCAGTTCCTCGACGTCGTGAAGGGCGAGGCGCCCAAGTACCAGCCCGGCGACCCGCTCTCCGGCAGCGCCGAGATGGGCGCGATCGTCGACGAAACGCAGATGCGCACGGTGCTCGGCTACATCGACTCAGCCCACAGCGAAGGCGCACGCGTGGTCGCCGGCGGCAAGCGCGTGATGGCAGAGACCGGCGGCTTCTTCGTCGAGCCGACCGTGTTCGACGGCGTGCACCCCCAGATGCGCATTGCGCGCGAGGAGATCTTCGGGCCGGTGCTGTCGGTCATCCGCTTCAAGACCGAGGAAGAAGCCATCCGCCTCGCCAATGACAGCAGCTACGGCCTGCAGGCGAGCGTGTGGAGCGACAACATCAACCGCGCCCATCGCGCGGCACGAGCGCTGCGTGCCGGCACCGTGCACGTGAACCAGTACGACGAGGACGACATCACCGTGCCTTTCGGTGGTTTCAAGCAAAGCGGCAACGGGCGCGACAAGTCGCTGCACGCCTTCGACAAGTACACCGAGCTGAAGACGACCTGGATCCGGATCGACGGCTGACGCCGCGACGCTCAGCGTCTCAGGCGGTGACCAGCGTGTTCAACCTTGCGATGAACATCGAGATCGCGGTGGCGACACGCATCGCCGCCATCACTTCCGGCCGCGTCCACTTGCGCGGTTCGCCCACCTGCTCCAGGCACAGCACGCCGATCAGCTTGCCGTTGGCCGACAGGCAGGCGTCGAGCATCGCGCGGCTCGCGCCAGGCTGGCTGTAGCGCTCGCGCTGACCCGCGAAATTCGGATCGGCCAGCGTGTCGTCGCACACGTACATGCGCGCCTTGGACATCGATTCGAAATACGCGGGCGAATCGGTTTCCAGGACCCGACTACCGGGCGAATGGCTGCTCGCATCCGCCCCACAGGAAACGATGCATTCCATCACCCGTTGGCCTGGGTCGCCATGAAACTCCCAGCACGAGACGCGCGAGCATTGGAAGTTCTCGCGGACCAGGGCCACGAGCCGCTGGCGTGCCGTCGGGTGGTCGATCTGACCATCCGCGTAGGCCACGCCAATCTGGCGCATTTGATGCTGGATGCTGACGGCCATCAATCTGTATCGGCTTGCAACCAAGCCGGCTGAAGCAGGGTTAACACGATGGTGCGCGCAAAGCGCGCAGGCTCATTCGATCAACGCACCGGCGCTTGCCGGCGCACCCTGGTCATCGTCGCCCGCCCGCGCGAAGCCGTTCTTGCCGCTGCGCTTGACGCGGTACATCGCCGCATCGGCCGCGTCCAGCACGGCGCGGCGCGATGCACCGTGCCGCGGGAAGGCTGCGATGCCGATGCTCGCGCCGATGCGTGCGCTGGCGCCATCGCCCATGCCCACCGGCTCGCACAGCCGCTGCACCAGCGTGCGCGCGATCGTGTCCACCACCTCGTCGTCGGGGCCGGTGCGGTGCAAGGCCACGACGAACTCGTCGCCGCCCAACCTGCCCACGAGGTCGGATGCGCGACGCACCGAGCCCAGCATGCGGTGGGCGCATTCCTCCAGCACACGATCGCCAGCCTTGTGGCCGAGTTCATCGTTGACCTGCTTGAATCCGTCGAGGTCCACGTACATCACCACGACCTCGTCCTGGCTCGCGGCCGCCTCGGCCAGGAAGCGATCCAGCGTGGCCTCGCTCGCGGGCCGGTTCTTCAGGCCCGTGAGCGCGTCGTGTTCGGCCTTGTGCCGCACGTCGTGCTCATCGCGACGGCGCTCGGTCACGTCGTACATCACACCTTCGACCACCGGCTGTTCGGCCGTGGGCGAATCCTGCACGGAGATGAGGCAGTGCACCCAACGCGCGCCTCCGTTGTGGCGCTTGAGTTCCAGATCGGCGGACATCGTCTCGCCGCGCTCGGCGGATTCGGCCATCATGGCGCGCACCTTGTCGGGCCGCGCGAAGACGCGTTCGAGGAAGTCCTGCCCCCGCCACTGCCGCATGTCGTCCACATCAGCGCCCACGACCTTGAGCACCGTGGGGTTGCCGTTGATGAGGCGGCCTTCGTGGTCCAGCACGAAGATGCCCGCACTGGTCGAATCGAAGATCTGCCGGTACTGCGCTTCCATCGACTCGATCTCGGCCCGCAGCTCGCGCTCGCGCAGCAGCGCCGCCTGGTTGGCCGACAGCAGCGCATTGGCCGAGGACACCAGCGCCCCGATCTCGTCACCCGCATGGCCACCCGGCGACTCCAGCCGCGCCGAGGTGCCGGGCGACATCGCCCGCAGGCCGCCGGCCAGGCGCGCGATGGGCCGCGAGACGAAGCTCGCCGCGGCGAGGTACAGCACGAAGGCGATCAGCGCGGTCTGCGTGACCATCGCGAGCGCCAACGTCCAGGCGCGGTTGCGGGCGGCGCGCTCGAGCTGCGGCATGTCGGCGCGGATGCTCAGCTCGGCGACCATTTCCTTCGCGTCAAAGGGCGAAATGAGCGGGCGCGCGACCTCGAGCTGGCCTTCGGCTGCGGCCGGCTTCGCGCCGGCGCGCACCGGCAGCAAGGGCTCGCCCGAGGGTGTGCGGATGTCGACGCTTGCCACCAGGCTGTTGCGCTCGAGGCCATCGGCCACCTCGCGCAGCAACAGCGCATCGCGGGTGTAGGCCGCGACGGCCGCGGTCTTCTCGACGGCGCTCACCAGGTCGTTGATGGACTGGCGGGCCGCATCGGTGGTGCGGCCATGTTCCAGCTTGTAGGCCAGCGAGCCCGCGACCAATGAAAACAGCACCGCCGCGCCGATGACCACGCGCAGGATGCGGGCCTGCAGGCCGCCGGTCACTTGGGCGGCTCCTTGAGCACCAGCACCACGTGCAGGTTCTTGTCCGCCGGCTCTGCGCTGAGGTAGCCGATGGCGCCTGCCGTGCGTCGCACCTGCTCCTGCATCGCGGGCTCGCTTGAGAGCTGCCGCGGCGGCATGGTCTGGCCCGAGAACATCAGGCGCGACCAGTAGCTGTTGACTTGTGCCGCCGTCATGCCGGTGAGCGCGGTGTAGAACGCGGCGCGCGTGGCACTGTCACGAGGCAGGTCCAGCGCCTGCGCGAACTCGCCACCGACAAATGCGCGTGTGC
The DNA here is from genome assembly GCA_966211955.1 of uncultured Comamonadaceae bacterium. Lineage (GTDB taxonomy): Bacteria > Pseudomonadota > Gammaproteobacteria > Burkholderiales > Burkholderiaceae_C > Albitalea. The sequence goes on from CBIHOF010000003.1 coordinate 106,013, forward strand.
GCCCCATGAAGATGTCCACGACTTCCTTCTGGCTGAGCACCTTCACCGGGTTGGCGGCGTTGACGACCACGTAGAGGTCGGCCTTCGCGCTCGCGGCGAAGGCCATTGCCACGAGCGCGATCGCCATGATGCGCAGAAGTTGAAGGAGCGACGAATCCATCGCTCAGAACACCACGTCCAGCACGGCCGAGTAGACGTTCACCTTGCGTGCTTCGGCGGATGCGCCATACCACAGGCCGCTGCCGTTGGACCGCACACGGATGGCATCCCACTGCAGCTTCAAGGCAGTGCTCGCGCCCAGGTCCACGCGCGTTCCGAAGGTGACGGTTTGCTGATCCTGTCGCGAGAGATTGTTCTGCGCCGCGGCCTGGGCGCCGAGCTGTTGAACAAGTGCGGCGACGGCTGGCCCGACGACCGGCGTGAGCGACTCTGCCCAGGCCGGCACCGGCATGGCCGCGTCGGTCGGGCGCACGGCGCCAAGCATCGTGTACAGCGTGGCGTTGCGCAGCCGGTAGGCCACGCTCGCATAGCCGCAGCTCGCACGGCTGGCGCTGAAGTTGCCGCTGATCTTTGCGGCCTCTGCCTGCAGCTGCCACGCGCCCAGGTCCCACGATGCGCCGAGTGCGCCATAGCGCGTGACAAAGTCCCTGCCAGGCACCGAGGCGATCAACGCCGACGCCTCCGCGGCCACCGATGGCACCGGCAGTCGGGTGACAGCGAGCAAGGCGTTGCGGAAGCTTTCCAGCGGGCCGGTGTCGGACGGCTGGCTCACGGCCCGTGCCAGGCTCACCTTGAACGTGAGGCCCTGCTCTTCGCGCGACAAGGTGAAGCCCGCCATGCGCTTGCCGTCCACCGGCGTGTCACCGTCCGCGCCGGCCAGCGTCAGCCGTGAACGGCCGGCGAAGGCCTTCGCCCGCCAGTGCGCGTCGCCCTGCTCCCAGGCGCGGATCACATCCACGCCGTCGATGGCCGAGATGGGTCTCCAGCCGTAGAACTCCACGCTGGGCCGTACCCACGGGAAGGCGAAGCCGACGTTGCGATAGTCGGCCAGCAGGAAGAGGTCGGGGCTGGTGCGGCCGATGTGCACCGTCCACTGCGGGTTGGGCGTGTACGAAGCGAAGGCCCAGGCCAGGCTCTCCGAGGCAGGTGCAGCCGCAGCGCGGCGCTTCAGGAGGATCTGCCCCACCAGCTCCCACTGCTGCGATGCGCGCCAGTCGGCCTGAAGACCGATGCGCGTGTCGATGTCGGCCGCCGATGATTGGCCGCTGCTCGCGGGTTGGATGATCTCCCGACGAAAGCGCCATGGGTCGGCGCCATGGACCGAACTCACGCCGAGCGTGCCGTAGCCGCTCACACGGAGGCCGTCATCCGACAGGCCTGCAATGTCGGCATTCGCTGCGAGGGGCGCCATCAGCGTCACGGCCATGCACAAGACCGGTGTGCGCCTCGTTCCCAGGTACTGCATCGGAAAGATCGGCATAGCCCACGATTGTCGGCGGCGCCGCCCGGCTTCGAAGCCGCGACGAAGGCGATGTTTGTGATGCATTTGCGTGGCGAGTCGACTTGATGCAGTCACGGCCGCGAGCATCCATATGAAATCCTTACTCGCTCGCTGATACGCTTGCCGCCATGAACGATGTCGCGCAGACGCTGCACGAGTCCATTTCGCCCTGGAAGCGCTGGGGCGCGGTCGTCGCGCTCGTGGCACTGGCGAGCCTCGCCGCGAGGCTGCTGGACAATGAGGTTTCGCAGACCAGCCAGGCGATGCTCTATCTGGCGGCCGTGGTCGTCGCGTCATACACGCTGGATCGCCTGGCCGCCATCGTCTGCGCCGTGGCATCCGTCACGGCCTTCAACTTCTTCTTCGTGCCGCCGCGCTACACGCTCGCGGTGGAGCACCACGAGCACCTCATCGCCCTCGTGACCATGCTGGGCGTGTCGCTCGCGGTGAGCCAGCTTGCCGCGGCACTGCGCGAGGAGTCGCGTGCGGCGCGGCGATCGGAGCGGCGGGCACAGCAACTTCAGCGGCTGGCGAAGGACCTGACCGAAGCGAGCACCGAAGCGCAGGTGCGCGAGCTGGGCTTGCGCGAGCTGCAGCGCGCCTTCGAAGGCCCGGTGAGCATTGCGCTCGACGACGAGTTGCGCGACAGCACCGAACGCACGCCGCGACTGGACGGGTTGCGCTGCGCCATGAAGGAGGCTGCCCTGCTCGGCCCCGGCACCTCGCGCTGGCCGGGGCTGGACGCGTGGTATGTACCGCTGGGCGACAAGGGCCACGTCTTCGGGGCTGCGGGCGTGCAGCCCGCACGAGGCAGCGACGTGCCCGCGCGCGAGCATGCACAGGCTTTGTGCAGCCTGATGGCGCAAGCGCTGTGGCGCATCCGGCTTGCCGCGCAGATGCAGCAGGCGCAGGACGAAGTGCAGCGGCACGAGACGCAGCGCACGCTGCTGGCTGCCGTGTCGCACGACCTTCGCACGCCGCTTGCCGCCATCGTCGGCGCGGTGTCCTCGTTGCAGTCGCAGCGCGACCGGCTGGCCGATGCGGAGAAGACGCGGCTGCTGGCGAGCATCGAGAACGAAGCCGACTACCTCGCGTCCGTCACCGAGAACACGCTGCAGCTCGTGCGGCTGTCGGGCCATTCGCTGCAGCTGCAGCGCGGCTGGGAGTCGATGGAGGAGATCATCGGCGCGGTGCTCGCCCGCGTGCGCCAGCGCGACCCGACGAGGCGAATCAAGTCACGCGTTGCGCGCGACCTGCCGCTGGTGAAAGTGGACCCGGTGCTCATCGCGCAGCTGCTCACCAACCTGCTCGACAACGCGCTCAAGTACAGCGAGGACGCGGTGGACCTCAACGTGCAGCTGGACGAAGGCCACGTGATCACGACCGTGAAGGACCGCGGCCCTGGAATTCCGGCCGACGATCACGAACGCCTCTTCGAACCATTCATCCGCGGGCGGCATGAACGCGAGAGCGGCCACCGCGGCGCGGGCCTGGGCCTGGCCGTGTGCCGCGCCATCGCCCTGGCACATGGCGGAACGCTCGGCGTGCGCCGGCGCAGCGGTGGGGGCAGCAGCTTCTGCCTCGCGCTGCCGGTCGAGGCGGATCAACCGGCGGGGGCGAAGGCATGAGCGCTCATGGCCGCTCCAAGGCGCTCATTCCGGAGCGCACAGCGCGGAGGGTTTCCCAGTGAGCCTGAAGGCACTGGTGGTTGAAGACGACCGCGAGATCCGCACGCTGATGCAATCGTCGCTGGGTGTCGAAGGCTTCGAGGTGCAGACGGCCGTGAGCCTGAGCGAGGCCACGGCCTTGCTTCAGCATGACCCTCCGGATCTCGTCATCCTCGACCTCGGCCTTCCCGACGGCGACGGCGCGCTGCTCGTGCGCGACATCCGCCGCAAGAGCACCGTGCCCATCCTCGTCGTATCGGCCCGGCACCAGGAGGCGCAGAAGATCCAGGTGCTCGACGAAGGCGCGGACGACTATCTGACCAAGCCCTTCAGCGTCGGCGAATTGCTTGCCCGCATTCGGGTGGCCCTGCGTCACCGGGGCACCGCGCTCGCCCCGGCGCTGACGGTGCACACGCTCGACGGCCTGCACGTCGACCTCGAGACGCGCATCGTGCAGCGCGACGGCGAGACGCTGCACCTCACCCCCACCGAATTCAAGCTCCTCGCCCGCCTCGTGCGCAGCGCCGGCCGCGTGGTCACCCACCGCCAGCTGCTGGCCGACGTCTGGGGCCCGGAGTTCACCGAGCACACACACTACCTGCGCCTGTACATGGGCCAGCTGCGGGCGAAGATCGAGGCAGACCCGGCCGAGCCGCGGCATTTGCTCACGGAGACGGGCGTGGGGTATCGGTTGGCCGTGGAGTGAGCGCATCGACTGCGGCTACGATTCGCGCTGAACTTTCAGCTCGGGACAGGGAGACAAAAATGAAAGCCACTTTCAACTGGCTATGGGCTCGCGCGCGGACGATCACGTTCGTCCTCCTGGCCGTGCAAGGCAGCATGGCTGCAGCCGCACCGCTGACCGCGGACGACTACGCCCGACGGCCCGACATCGATTCCGTGGTGCCATCACCTTCTGGCAAACGCCTGGCGCTCCTGCTATTCGGCCCGTCCGGTCAGCGGCGGCTGGGCATCATGGACCTGGATCCCATCGGGCAGCCGCGTGTCGTCGCCGAGTACGGCGATGCCGACGTGACCCGGGTTCACTGGGTGAGCGACGACCGGCTCGTGTATGAGGCATTCCAGCAAGGTCCCGAGATCCGCGAAGGTGGCGCCGGCACGTTCGCCGTGAATCATGACGGGACAGCGCCGCGGCAGTTGATCAGCTGGAGGTATTCGGGCACTGAAATACCGGGCTCCCGGATCGCATTGCGCATCCTGCCCTACGGCTGGTTCTTCCACTCGGCCACGGATGATGGCAGCAACGACATCTTCATCTACAAGAACGTGTCGGACGTGCGGGGGGAGCCGCTGCAGATCCAGCTGGCGCGCCTGAACACGATGACCGGGATCGTCCAACCCTTGAGCCATGGCATGCCCGAGGGAACGGCGACATGGCTGTTGGACATGAAGAACGAGCCGCGCGTGCTCACCACCTACAAGGACGGGCGCACCAAAGTCTTCTGGCGCGCAGCGCCCTCGACCCCGTGGGCGGAAGTCGCCGACTTCGATCCGCTCACCGCCGGCTTCACGCCGAGCCTCGTGGACGGCGACGGCAAGATCCTCGTCTACACGCGCATGGAGGGCGACACCACGGGACTTTACAAGTTCGACCCCGTGGCCAAGCGCGTCGAGCCCGAGCCCGTCATCAAGGTGTCCGGCTTCGATCTCAGCTCGAACCTCGAGACCGACAGCCAGAGCGGCCACCTCGTGGGCGTGCATCTGGCCGCCGACCGGCCGGTGAGCTACTGGTTCGATCCAACGCTGCAGAAGATTCAGCGCGGCATCGACACGGTACTCCCTGACCGGAGCAACACCCTCCTGTGCGGCAGGTGCGAATCGACCCGCTTCCTCGTCATCCGCTCGCAAAGTGATCGGTTGCCAGGCGAGTACCTTCTCTTTGATCGGCAAAAGTCCTCGCTGCAGGCGATCGGCTTGTCACGGCCGTGGATCACAGAGGCTTCGCAGGGGCGTCGCAGCTTTCATCGCATCACCACGCGCGACGGCATGCAGATGCCGGTCTACGTGACAAGCCCGGCCAATGCCGCGGCCGATGCGCCGTTGCCGACGGTGGTGCTGGTCCATGGCGGGCCGTTCTTGCGTGGCACGAACGTACTCTGGCACGCAGAGCCACAGTTCCTTGCTTCACAGGGTTACCGCGTGCTGGAACCGGAGTTTCGTGGCAGCTGGGGCTACGGAAGCAAGCTGTTCCGCGCGGGCTGGAAGCAATGGGGCCGCGCGATGCAGGATGACCTCGCCGACGCCGTGCAGTGGTCCGTGAAGCAGAAGCTGACGGATGCTGGCAAGGTTTGCATCGTCGGCGGCAGCTATGGCGGCTATGCGGCGCTGATGGCCCCCATCGCCACGCCGGGAGTCTTCCGTTGCGCCGCGAGCTTCGCGGCCGTGACCGACATCGACCTCATGTACAACATTCTCTGGAGCGACACGACAGAGGCTGCGAAGCAGTACTCGATGCCGCAGATGATCGGAGATCCCGTCAAGGATGCCGATCTCCTGTCCTCCGTCTCGCCGCTCAAGCGTGTTGCCGAGATCAAGATTCCATTGCTGGTCGCACACGGTGGCTCTGATCGCCGAGTGCCCATCGATCACTCGCGCAAGTTCGTGGCAGCCGCCAAACGCGCCGGCGTGTCGGTGCAGGAGGTGACGTACCTGGAGGAGGGGCACGGCTTCTACAACCCGACCAACCAGGCCGACTACTACCGGCAACTCGAGAACTTTCTCGCAAAGTCGCTCAAGGACCCCCAGTAGTTCGGTGCAGGAGGCTCTGGCGGGCCCGCCCCAAGCGAATACTTATGCATTCCTGATGTCTGCGCGCTGATAAACACGCACCGGACGCACAAGCGCCGCATCAAGACAATCGAATGAACCAGCAACATCAACGGGAGAGCCTGGCGGCATTGACGCTCGGCGCCGTGGGGGTCGTGTACGGCGACATCGGGACGAGCCCGCTCTACACCATCAAGGAAATCTTCTCGACCGACACCGGCGTGCCTTTGGACGCCACGCACATCGTGGGCGCCGTGTCGGTCATCTTCTGGGGGTTGATGATGGTCGTCACCCTCAAGTACGTGATGCTCATCCTGCGTGCCGACAACCGCGGCGAAGGCGGGATCATGGCGCTCACCGCCCTCGCCGCGCAGGCCGCTGGTGGCAGCGTCAAGCGTCGCACGGCCTTGCTGCTCACCGGCGTGCTGGGCGCCGCGCTCTTCTACGGCGACAGCGTGATCACGCCGGCCATCTCGGTGCTCGGCGCCGTCGAGGGCCTGGAAGTCGTCACGCCGGCACTCAAGTCCTTCGTTCTGCCCATCTCCGTGGGTGTGCTGCTCGGCCTCTTCGTCGTGCAGCGCCACGGCACGGGCACGGTGGGCAAGCTCTTCGGGCCGGTCATCGTGATCTGGTTCGGCGTGCTCGCATTCACTGGCATCGTGGAGATCGCCAAGCAGCCGTCCATCCTGCAGGCGCTGGACCCGCTGCGCGCCATCGCCTTCCTGCGCGAGCAGGGCTGGCACGTCTTCGTCGCCGTGGGCGCCATCGTGCTCGCATTCACCGGCGCCGAGGCGCTGTATGCGGACATGGGCCACTTCGGCAAGAAGCCGATCCGCCTTGCATGGCTGGGTCTCGTGCTGCCGGCATTGGCACTGAACTACATGGGCCAGGGTGCGCTGCTGATTCGTGAACCTGCCGCGCTCGAGAACCCGTTCTTCCGCCTCTTCCCGCAATCGTGGCTCATCCCCGCCGTCGTGCTCGCCACGCTGGCCGCGGTGATCGCATCGCAGGCCGTCATCTCCGGCGCCTACTCCATGACGCGCCAGGCCATGCAGCTGGGCTTCCTGCCGCGCATGCAGGTGCTGCACACCTCGGTGAAGGAATCGGGCCAGATCTACCTGCCCGAGGTCAACTGGGTGCTGCTCGTCGCCGTGGTGCTGGCCACCGTGGCTTTCGGCAGCTCGGCTGCCCTGGCGGGTGCCTACGGCATCGCGGTGACGGTGACGATGTTCATCACCACCTTGCTCACCTTTTTCGTGGTGCGCCATGGTTGGGGCTTCCCGATGTGGGTGTCGCTGGCCGCCACCGGCGTCTTCCTGCTGCTCGATGCGCTGCTCGTGGCATCGTGCTCGCTCAAGTTCGTGCAGGGCGGCTGGTTCCCGCTCGTCATCGGCGGGTTGATGTTCACCGTGATGGCGACGTGGAAGCGCGGGCGCGACCTGCTGATGGACAGCATCCGCAGCGACGACCCGGAGTTGATGCCCTTCATCACTTCGCTGGTGGAAGACCAGGACATCCCGCGCACCAGCCGCACGGCGGTGTACGCCGTGGCCAACCCAGGCACCGTGCCGCAGGCGCTGATGCACAACCTCAAGCACAACCAGGTGCTGCATGAACGCAACGTGATCCTCACTGTCGTGTTCCATGAAGTGCCATGGGTGCCCTTCGCCGACCGCGTGGAGGTGACACCTCTGGTGCGCGGCTTCTGGCAGGTGCGCGTGAACTACGGCTTCAAGAACACGCCGGACATCCCGAACGCGCTGGAGCTGTGCCGCTCGCATGGGCTGGACATCAACCTGTTCGAGACCTCGTACTTCCTCAGCCGCGAAACCGTGGTGCCCATCAAGGGCGCTGGCGGCGCGGGCATGGCGCACTGGCGGGACAAGCTCTTCGCCGCCATGTCGCGCAACGCGGGCAGCGTGGCGAGCTTCTTCCGCCTGCCCAACAACTGCGTGATCGAGCTCGGCACGCGGGTACAGATCTGATCCCAATGCTTTGAATTGCCGCCCGCGTGGGCGGCGGTACGCACGCGCGCGTCTCGCGCGAGAGTCAAGAAAGGCAAGGACCCCATGTTCAGCGACTTTGCGAGCCACGGCCTCACCAGTGCCGTCGTGCTCGGTCTGATCGCATGTCTCGTCGTCACTCTCTTCACCTATGCGTCGGGCATGGTGAGGTACATCCCCAACGAGCGAATCGGCGTGGTCGAGAAGCTCTGGAGCGCCCGCGGCTCGGTCAAGGCGGGCCTGCTCGCGCTCGATGGTGAGGCCGGCTTCCAAGCGGAGCTGCGGCGCGGCGGCTTCCACTTCTTCGCGCCCTTCCAGTACAAGGTGCACATCCATCCGATGGTGTCGGTGACGCAGGGCAAGCTCGCCTATGTGTTCGCACGCGACGGCATCGACCTGCCCGCGGGGCAGACGCTTGCGAGCAACCGCGAGGTGAACGACTTCCTCGACGTGCGCGGCTTCATCGCGGGTGGCGGCCAGAAGGGCCCGCAGCGCAAGATCCTGCGCGAGGGCACGCACATCATCAACCCGGCGCTCTTCGTCGTGATGACGGAGGAAGGCACCTACGCGCTCAACATGAACGCAAGCGAGCGCGAGTACTACGAGCGCATGCGGACAGTGCTGGACGAGCGCAATGGCTTCACGCCGGTGGTCATCAAGGAGCGCACCGGCACGCATGACTCCGACCAGCTGGCCGTCGTCACCGTGCAGGACGGCCCTGCCCTGCCCCGCGACGAACTGCTGGCACCCGACGTGGGCGACACGCACAACTCCTTCCAGGAGCCCGAGCGCTTCCTCGCCGCTGGCGGCAAGCGCGGCCGGCAGGAGCGCGTGCTCGTCGAAGGCACCTACTACATCAATCGGCTCTTCGCGACGGTGGAGTTCATCAACAAGACCATCATCCCCGTCGGATTCGTCGGGGTGGTGGTGTCGTACACCGGCCGCAAGGGCGAGGACATGTCCGGCACCGAGTACAGCCACGGCGAGCTCGTGCAGACCGGCTGCCGCGGCGTGTGGCGCGATCCGCTCATGCCGGGCAAGTACGCCTTCAACACCTACGCCGGCAAGATCGAGCTCGTGCCCACCACCAACTTCGTGCTGATGTGGAAGACGGGCGAGAGCGGCTCCAACTTCGACTCCAACCTGCGCGAGATCACGCTCATCACCAAGGACGCCTTCGAGCCGCAGCTGCCCTTGAGCGTGGTCGTGCACATCGACTATCGCAAGGCGCCGATGGTGGTGCAGCGCTTTGGCAATGTGAAGCAGCTGGTCGAGCAGACGCTGGACCCGATGGTGTCGTCGTACTTCAAGAACGCATCGCAGACGCGTACCTTCATCGAGCTCATCCAGTCGCGCAGCGAGCTGCAAACCAATGCGTCCACCGACATGCGCGAGCGCTTCCTCGCCTACTCGCTGGAGTTCCAGGAAGTGCTGATCGGCACGCCCAAGCCGCAGGCGGGCGACAACAAGATCGAGAACATCATGTCGCAACTGCGCGACCGGCAGATCGCCCGCGAGCAGGTCGAGACGTTCGCGCAGAAGGAGATCGCGGCGAACAAGCAGCGCGAGCTGAACGAGGCGGAGAAGCGCGCCGAGAAGCAATCGGAGCTCACTGCGTCGCTCGTGGACATCTCCATCAAGGAGAACCACGGCTCGGCCAACGTGAAGGCGGCCGAGAAGCGCCGGCAGGAGGTGGAGGCGCTGGCGCAGGCCGAGCGCTTCAAGCAGGAGGCTGAAGGCCACGGTCGCGCCGCCGCGATCCGCAGCGTGGGCGAGGCCGAAGGCGCGGCCATCAAGGCACGCTCAGATGCAATGGAGGGCTCGGGCGCCGACAAGCAGCTCATGCAGACCGTGATGCTGCGCATGGCCGAGGCCTTCGAGACGGCGCGCGTGCCGCTGGTGCCGCAGATCCAGCTCGGCAGTGGCGGCACCGAGGCGAACGCCTTCTCCACGCTGCTGGGCATCATGACCACACTGCGTGCGAAGGAACTCGGCAGTGAGGTACTTGCGCGTTCCTGACCGGAAGCAAGCAGAGTAGGAACAGGCTGACGTGTGATCGCGGCGCGCGACGACTGCCGCAGCCTGCGCGTCGGCCTATCCTGATCGCAGGTTCACGATGCAATGCGTCGTGTCCGTTCAACCAACCGAAAGGACTTGAGATGAACAAGGATCAAGTAAAGGGCGCCGCCAAGGAAGTCGCGGGCAAGGTTCAGAAGAACACCGGCGACGTGATCGGCAGCACCGAGCAGCAAGCCAAGGGCATGGCCCGTGAGGCTGAGGGCAAGGTTCAGAAGAACGTTGGCGATGCGCGCGAGACGCTGAAGGATGCGAGCAAGGATCGCGATTTGAATCGCAAGCCTTGATCGACGCCGGTTCGCCGGCTGGCTGATCCAGGCCCGGGTGCCCGCTGGGCAGGTTGTTCCAACAAGGACGGTCTGCCAGGCGGGCATTTGTCGTTTCCGGGTGGAAGAGACTGCGCTTGCGGCATGATCGATGCTTTTGTCGCAACGGCCCACGTCCAACCGATGACGTCGCATCGTCCCATTCCCCTGCTCTCGTACCTCAGCCTCGCCAGCGCCATGGCCCTCGTCGGCAGCTACGTGGGCTTCTCCAAGCTTCTAGTCGTCGTCTTCCCCGTCTTCTTGCTCGCCTGGCTGCGCTTCGGCATTGCCGCGTTCGCGATGGCCACCTGGGTCAAGCGCCCTTCGAGCGAAGCTCCCCTCAGCCCACACGACCACAAGCTGCTCTTCCTCGAATCCTTCCTCGGCAACTTCCTCTTCTCGATCTGCATGCTCTTCGGCGTCGCCATGACCTCGGCGCTCGCGGCGGGCGTCATCATGGCGGCCATTCCCGGCGTAGTGGCGCTGCTATCCGCCATGTTCCTCAAGGAGCGCATCAGCGTCCGCGTCGCCATGGGCATCGCATGCGCGGTCGGCGGGATCGCGCTCGTGTCGCTGGTCAAACATGAAGGCGGCTCAGAAACAAGCGGCTCACTCCTCGGCAACCTGTTGCTCGTCGGCGCCGTCTTCTGCGAAGCAAGCTACGTGGTCATCGGCAAGCGGCTCACCGGCAACGTCTCGGCCAAGCGCATCAGCGCACTGGTGAACCTCTGGGGCCTCGCACTCGTCACGCCCTTCGGCCTCTGGCAAGCACTGCACTTCGACTTCGCCGTCGTGCCACCCGCATCCTGGGGCCTGCTGCTGTTCTATTCGCTCACAGCCAGCATGTTCACGGTGTGGCTGTGGATGACTGGCCTGCGCCACGTGCCCGCCGCGTCGGCCGGCGTGTTCACCGTGCTGCTGCCGGTGAGCGCAGCCGCCGTGGGGGTGCTGCTTCTTGGCGAGCACTTCAGCACGGTGCAAGCCGCCGCCTACGGCCTCGCGCTCGCGGGCGTGGTGCTGGCCACTTGGCCGGGTGGTGCATCAGCGCCTGATTCAACTGGCCTTTGACACCTCGGTGGCCGCTTCGGCCTTGTCCGCAGCCGCCATGGTCGCCGGCCACGACTCGATCAACTCCACCAGCACGCGCGGGTCGGTGGGCTTGACGAAGTGGCGGTCGAAGCCCGCCTCCTTCGCGCGCAGCTGGTCTTCCTTCTGCCCGTAGCCCGTCAGCGCGACGAGCAAGGCGTTCTTCGTCGCCGGCAGCATGCGCATGCGTCGCGCGACCTCGTAGCCGTCAAGCATGGGCAGGCCGATGTCGAGCACCACGATCTGCGGCGCGAACACCGGCACGCAGGTCAGCGCCTGCATGCCGTCGCCCACCGTCTTCACCTCGTGCCCCTCGAGCTGCAGGTACTGCGCGACGCTCTCGGCGGCATCCTGGTTGTCATCCACGATCAAGATGCGCCGGCCGAGCGTGGGCCTCGCGGCCGTCACGGCCACATCGGCATCGTCCGGGCCGTGCACCACGCTCACGCAAGGGATGGTCACGTGGAACTCCGCGCCCTTCTTCGGTCCTTCACTCTTTGCGCGCACATGGCCGCCGTGCAGCTCCACCAGCCGCCTCGCGAGCGTGAGCCCCACCCCCAGGCCGCCTTGCATTCGGTCCAGCGAGCGCGTGCCTTGCGCGAACAGGTCGAACATGCGTGGCAACAACGCCGCCTCGATGCCGATGCCGTTGTCGCGCACGACGATCAGCGCCTCGCCGTCCTGCACCGACAGCTCCACCTGGATGCGCCCGCCATCGTCGCTGTACTTCGCGGCGTTGTGCAGCAGGTTGGACACCACCTGCGCAAGCCGCGCGAAATCGCCGTGCAGCCGCACCGGCGTCTCGGGCAGCTTCACCGTCAGCGTGTGGCCACGCGCATCAATGAAGGGTTGCGCCGTTTCCACGCTCTGCGCGATGACTGCGGCCAGGTCCACCGACTCGCGGTTGAGCTGGATCTTGCCCTGGCTGATCCGCGCCACGTCCAGCAGCTCTTCCACCAGGCGCGTCAGGTGGCGCACCTGCCGGTCCATCACGTCGCCCGCCCAGGTGAACTTGGGGTCGGGCGGCGCGATGCGGCGGATCACCTCCAGCGCGTTGCGGATGGGCGCGAGCGGGTTGCGCAATTCATGCGACAGCATCGCGAGGAATTCGTCCTTGCGCTGGTTCGCTTCCTGCAACTCGGACTCTGCCGTGCGCCGCTCGACAATTTCGGCCTGCAAGCTGCGGTACAGATGCGCGTTCTCGAAGGCGATGGCCGCGCGGCTTGCAAGCTCTTCCAGCGCCGCCCAGTCGCGTGCCGCATGGCCGGCCTCGGATTCCTGAGCACCGACGAGCAGCACGCCCAGCACCCGCTCGCCAATCATCAGGGGCACGACCACGGCCGAGCGCAGCACCAGCGGGCCGCTCAGCCCGAAGACCTCGCTGCTCACGCGGCGCAACGGCGCGGTCTGCACGGGCACGCGCTGCTTGCCCAGCACTGCCTCTTCCAGCGCGTGCTGCACGCTCGGGGGCAGCCCGGCGTGCGGCGTGCTCACCACCGTCAAGGGGCCGCCGTCGCGCGAGTGGCCGACCGTTACCTGGCCATGCGGCGTGCCGTCTTCCATCAATTGCAGCAAGGCAAAGGATGCGACCTCCGGTACCACCAGTTCCAGCAGCAGCTGCGTGCCGATGCTCACGTCCAAAGAGCCGCTCAGCACGCGGCTCGCATGCGACAGGAACTTCGATCGCCGGTCATTGTCTTCGGCCACGCGCCGCGCCGCTTCGGCCGCCACCAGCGCCACGCGCTCGTCGGCCTGCCGGCGCACGCGGCGCTGCATCTGGTGCAGGTCCACGAAGACCTTGACCTTGCTGCGCAGCACGTCGGGCACGACGGGCGAGAGGATGTAGTCCACCGCGCCCAGCGAATAGCCCTTGGCGGTCTGGATCTCATCCGTGTAGGCCGTGATGAAGATGATGGGCGTGTGGGCCGAGCGCTTGTACTTGCGGATGAGCGCAGCCGTCTCGAACCCGTCGATGTCGGGCATGTTGACGTCGAGCAGGATCACCGCGAACTCGCGGTTGAGCACCTCGCGCAAGGCCTCGCTGCCCGAGTTCACGAAGACCAGGTTCTGCCCCAGGTCCTCGAGCACGGTGCCGAAGACGAGCAGCTTCTCGGGCAGGTCGTCGACGATCAGGATGTTGGACTTCTCGTCCCACGCATCCAGGTCGTCAACGCCCGTCGCCGCGAGCGGCAGCGCGGCTGTGGGCTCGCGCTTCAGCGGCACAGCCAGCTCCGCAGTACCACGAGCATGTGCGCCGTGTCGACCGGTTTGGACAGGTAGTCCCAGGCCCCGGCCTCGATGCATTTCTCGCGGTCACCCTTCATCGCCTTCGCCGTCACCGCCACGATGGGCAGGTTCTTGCCGCGCTGCAGCTTGCGGATCTCCTTCATCGTCGCGATACCGTCCATCTCCGGCATCATGATGTCCATCAGCACGATGTCGATGGTGGGGTCTTCCTGCACGAGGCGGATGGCATCGCGGCCGTTGTCGGCCGACACGATGACCATGCCCTGGTCGTCCAGCACCGTGGCCAGCGCGAAGATGTTGCGCATGTCGTCGTCGACGATGAGCGCCTTCTTGCCGTCGAGCACTCGCTGCGAGTCGTACAGCGCCTGCACCGACTGCCGCTCCTGCTCCGACATCGCCGCCGTCCCGCGGTGCAGGAAGAAGGCCGTGGCATCGAGCAGCCGCTCCAGCGTGTGCGCCTCTCGCAAGGCGAAGGCGCTGTGCCCGCGCTTCCACTCGTTGTTGGCGTCCGAGCCTTCCTCGCAATAGAGCACGATGGGCAGTTGCCGGAAGAGCGGACGCCCTTCCTGCGTCTCGATCACATCCTCCGGCCCGAAGTCGGGCACGCCGCCATCGGTCACCAGGCAGTCGATGCCGCCTCCCGACAACTTGGCGCGTGCCTCTTTCGCCGTGGTTGCAATGTCGATCTGCGTCTCGCTGTCCAGGCACGACAGGTATTCGTCGCGCGTGGGCGTGTCGTCCATCACCACCAGCAGCCGCTTGGCACTGCGGTCGGCAAACTGGTACAGGTGCGCAAGCGCATCGTTGACCACGTCCACCGATTGCAGCGGCTTGGTGAGGAAGCCGATGGCGCCGGAGTTGAGCGCGCGCTGGCGCGAGTCGTCCGTGGACACGACGCAGATGGGAATGTGCCGCGTCGCGAGATCGCCCTTGAGCCGCTCGAGGATGCGCCAGCCTTCCATGTCGGGCAGGAAGATGTCCAGCGTGATGACGGAGGGCTGGTACTCGCGCGTCATCGCGAGCGCCGCGGCGCCCGTCGTGCTTACCAGGCCCTTGAAGCCGTTCCTGCGTGCGGCATCGAGCAGCACCTTGGCGAAGCCCAGGTCGTTTTCGACAATCAGCAGCACCTTGTCGCCGCTCATGATGTCGTTGCGGTCGTCGTCGGCCACGTTGTGATGCAGCAGCGTCGGCTCGTCGTGCGGCACCTCCAGCGGCGCGGCGTCGGTGGGTTGCCATTGGGGCAGAGACAAGATGCGCGATTCTTCGCGCTCGCTCTCGCGCAGGCGCTCCGCATGGGCCTTGGCTTCCACTTCGTGCACCGAGCGGCCGCGATGCGCGCTGCGCACCGGGCTGTAGCTCTGCGGCAGGTAAAGCGTGAAGGTCGAGCCTTGCGACGGCGCACTCACGAGACGGATCTCGCCGCCGAGCAGGCGCGACAGCTCGCGGCTGATGGCCAGGCCCAGGCCCGTGCCACCGTACTTGCGCGAGGTCGATCCGTCGGCCTGCTGGAAGGCCTCGAAGATGATCTGCTGCTTGTCGGTGGAGATGCCGATGCCGGTGTCCGACACCGAGAAGGCCAGCACCTGGCTGGCGCGATTGAGCTCGTCGTTGTCGCGCGACCAGCCGCTCTCCACCGCGGCAATGGACAGCGTGACCTGCCCCTGGTGCGTGAACTTGAACGCATTCGACAGCAGGTTCTTGATGATCTGCTGCAGCCGTTTCACGTCCGTCACCACGGACTTGGGCAGCGGCTGCAGCGCGTCGATGACGAAGTCCACGTGCTTGTTCTCGGCCACATGGCGGAAGCTGCGGTCGACGCTTCGCACCAGGTCGTCCACGCGCAGCTCGCTCACGTCCACCGCCACCGTGCCCGACTCGATCTTCGACAGGTCGAGGATGTCGTTGATGAGCATCAGCAAGTCGTTGCCCGACAGGTGGATGGTCTTGGCGAACTCCACCTGCTTGGGCAAGAGGTTGCCCTCGGTGTTCTTGCACAGCTGGTCGGACAGGATGAGCAGCGAGTTGAGCGGCGTGCGCAACTCGTGCGACATGTTGGCGAGGAACTCCGACTTGTACTTGGACGTGAGAGCCAGCTGCTCAGCCTTTTCTTCCAGCGCCTGGCGGGCCTGCTCCACTTCCTGGTTCTTGCGTTCCACCTCCTGGTTCTGGTGGGCGAGCAGCCGGGCCTTCTCTTGCAGCTCCTCGTTGGTCTGCTGCAGTTCCTGCTGGCGGCTTTGCAGCTCCTGCGCGAGCGACTGCGACTGCATCAGCAGGTCTTCCGTGCGCATGTTGGCCGCGATGGTGTTGATCACGATGCCGATGGATTCGGTCAGCTGATCGAGGAAGGCCTGGTGCGAGGGGTTGAAGCGCTGCAGGGATGCAAGCTCAAGCACGCCACGCACCTGGCCTTCGAAGATCACCGGCAGCACCAGCACGTCGAGCGCCGCGGTGTGCGACAGGCCCGTCGCGACGCGGAAGGCATCGCTCGGCACGTTCGTGAGCAGGATCTTTTCCTTCTCGATCGCGCACTGGCCGACCAGGCCCTGGCCGAGCTCGATCTCCTTGCCGTGCGAATGCTGGCCGCCCGAGGCGTAGCTCGCGAAGAGCCTGAGCTTCGGGGTGGCGTCCATGCTGGTCAGCACGTAGAACTCCGCCTGCTGCGCGCCCACCACCGGCGCGAGTTCCGACAGGATCAGCTGGCCCACCGTGACCAGGTCCTTCTGGCCCTGCAGCATGCGCGAGAACTTCGCGAGGTTGGTCTTGAGCCAATCCTGCTCGGTGTTCTTCTGCGTGGTGTCCTTCAGGTTGCGGATCATCTCGTTGATGGTGTCCTTCAGCGACGCCACCTCGCCTTCCGCCTGCACCGTGATCGATCGCGTCAAGTCGCCCTGCGTCACGGCGGTGGCCACCTCGGCAATCGCGCGAACCTGGGTCGTGAGGTTGGCCGCGAGGTTGTTCACGTTCTCGGTCAGGCCCTTCCAGGTGCCCGCCGCGCCCGGCACCTTGGCCTGGCCGCCGAGCTTGCCTTCCACGCCCACTTCACGCGCCACGGTGGTCACCTGGTCGGCGAAGGTCGCGAGCGTGTCGGTCATGCTGTTGATGGTCTCGGCAAGCGCGGCGATCTCGCCCTTGGCCTCCACCGTCAGCTTCTGCTTCAGGTCGCCGTTGGCCACGGCCGTCACCACCTTCGCGATGCCTCGCACCTGCGAGGTGAGGTTGCCGGCCATGAAGTTCACGTTGTCGGTCAGGTCCTTCCAGGTGCCGGACACGCCCTGCACCTGCGCCTGGCCGCCGAGCCGCCCTTCGGTGCCCACTTCGCGCGCCACGCGGGTCACTTCCGCGGCGAACGATGACAACTGGTCCACCATCGTATTGATGGTGGCCTTGAGCTCGAGGATCTCGCCCTTCACGTCCACCGTGATCTTCTTGGACAAGTCGCCCGCCTGCACGGCCTTGGTCACGTCGGCGATGTTGCGCACCTGGCTCGTGAGGTTGGAGGCCATGAAGTTCACGGAGTCGGTCAGGTCCTTCCACGTGCCGGCCACGCCCTGCACGTCGGCCTGGCCGCCGAGCTTGCCTTCGGTGCCCACTTCGCGGGCCACGCGGGTCACTTCAGCCGCGAACGACCGCAGCTGGTCCACCATGGTGTTGATGGTGTTCTTCAGCTCGGAGATCTCGCCCTTCACGTCCACCGTGATCTTCTTGGACAAGTCGCCCTTGGCCACGGCCGTCGTCACTTCGGCGATGTTTCGCACCTGCGAGGTGAGGTTGCCGGCCATGAAGTTCACCGACTCGGTCAAGTCCTTCCAGGTACCGGCCACGCCCTGCACGTCGGCCTGGCCGCCCAGGATGCCTTCGGTGCCCACCTCACGCGCCACCCGCGTCACTTCCGCGGCGAAGCTTCGCAGCTGGTCCACCATGGTGTTCACGGTGTTCTTCAGCTCGAGGATTTCTCCCTTCACGTCCACCGTGATCTTCTTGGACAAGTCGCCCGCCGCCACCGCCTTCGTCACGTCCGCGATGTTCCGCACCTGCGAGGTCAGGTTCGATGCCATCGAGTTCACGGACTCGGTCAAGTCCTTCCACGTACCGGCCACGCCCTGCACGTCGGCCTGGCCGCCCAGCTTGCCTTCGGTGCCTACCTCGCGGGCCACGCGGGTCACTTCCGCGGCGAAGGAAGAGAGCTGGTCCACCATGGTGTTGATGGTGTTCTTGAGTTCCGAGATCTCGCCCTTCACGTCCACCGTGATCTTCTTGGACAAGTCGCCCGCCGCCACGGCCGTCGTCACCTCGGCGATGTTTCGCACCTGCGAGGTGAGGTTGCCGGCCATGAAGTTCACGGAGTCGGTCAAGTCCTTCCAGGTGCCCGCCACGCCTTGCACGTCGGCCTGGCCGCCCAGCTTGCCTTCGGTGCCCACTTCACGGGCCACGCGGGTCACTTCCGCGGCGAAGGATCGCAACTGGTCCACCATCGTGTTGATGGTGTTCTTCAGCTCCGAGATCTCGCCCTTCACTTCCACGGTGATCTTCTTGGACAAGTCACCGGCCTGCACGGCCTTGGTCACGTCCGCGATGTTGCGCACTTGCGATGTGAGGTTGGACGCCATCGAGTTCACCGACTCGGTCAAGTCCTTCCACGTACCGGCCACGCCCTGCACTTCGGCCTGCCCGCCGAGGCGCCCCTCGGTGCCCACTTCCCGCGCCACGCGCGTCACTTCCGCCGCGAACGACGACAACTGGTCCACCATCGTGTTGATCGTGGCCTTCAGTTCGAGAATCTCGCCCTTCACCTCCACGGTGATCTTCTTGGACAAGTCACCCGCCTGCACGGCCTTGGTCACGTCCGCGATGTTGCGCACCTGAGAGGTCAGGTTCGACGCCATCGAGTTCACGGAGTCGGTCAAGTCCTTCCACGTACCGGCCACGCCCTGCACCTCGGCCTGGCCGCCCAGCTTGCCTTCGGTACCCACCTCCCGCGCTACCCGGGTCACTTCGGCAGCGAAGGATCGCAACTGGTCCACCATCGTATTGATGGTGTTCTTCAATTCGGAGATTTCGCCCTTCACGTCCACCGTGATCTTCTTGGACAAGTCGCCCGCCGCCACGGCCGTCGTCACTTCGGCAATGTTCCGCACCTGCGAGGTGAGGTTGCCGGCCATGAAGTTCACGGATTCGGTCAAGTCCTTCCAGGTGCCCGCCACGCCCTGCACGTCGGCCTGGCCGCCCAGCTTGCCTTCCGTACCCACCTCGCGCGCCACGCGCGTCACCTCTGCCGCGAACGACCGCAACTGGTCCACCATGGTGTTCACGGTGTTCTTCAGCTCCAGGATCTCGCCCTTCACGTCCACCGTGATCTTCTTGGACAAGTCGCCCGCGGCCACGGCCTTCGTCACGTCCGCGATGTTGCGCACCTGCGATGTCAGGTTGCCGGCCATCGAGTTCACGGAGTCGGTCAAGTCCTTCCAGGTGCCGGACACGCCTTCCACCCGGGCCTGTCCGCCCAGCGAGCCTTCGGTGCCCACCTCGCGCGCCACCCGCGTCACTTCGGAGGCGAAGGACCGCAGCTGGTCCACCATGGTGTTGATGGTGTTCTTCAACGTGAGGAACTCGCCCTTCACGTCCACGTCGATCTTCTTGGACAAGTCGCCTTTGGCCACCGCGGTGGTCACGTCGGCGATGTTGCGGACCTGGTCGGTCAGGTTGCCGGCCATGGAGTTCACCGAGTCGGTCAGGTCCTTCCAGGTGCCGGCCACGCCCTTCACCTTCGCCTGGCCGCCGAGCTTGCCTTCGGTACCCACCTCGCGCGCCACGCGCGTCACTTCGGCAGAGAAATTGCCGAGCTGCTCCACCATCTTGTTGATGGTCTTGGCCGTGCGCAAAAACTCGCCTTCGAGCTCGCGGCCCTCGACTTCCAGCGCCATGGACTTGGACAAGTCGCCCTGCGCCACGGCGCCGATCACGCGCGCCACTTCCGAGGTCGGGTGCACGAGGTCGTCGATCAGCGCATTGATGCAGTTGACCTGCTCGCCCCAGAAGCCGCGGGCATCGGGCACCGAGGCGCGCTGCTTGAGCTTGCCTTCCTTGCCCACCACCTGCCGCAGCCGCGAGATTTCCTCGGCCATGGTGGCGTTCATCTCCACCACGTCGTTGAACACGTCGGCCACCTTGCCGGCCAGGCCCGTCCAGTGCGCGGGCAATCGCACGGTGGCGTCGCCCTTGCGCAATGCGGTGAGTGCGGCCAGAAGCGCCGATAGCTCCTCGGCAGGAGCCAGGAGCGTCGATTCGTCGTAGGCAATCATTGAATGTTCCCGTTCGCGTCGCCGGCGCCGCGAGACAGCACGGAACCGGCAGGCCCATCGTCAGGTTCTTCGAACCCGTGTCCCCCAAACATTGCTTCCCCGCCGGTCGCGCCGAGGCACGAATCACGTCCGGCTTGAATGCCAAGCATGGGGTCGGGAGAGCACGGCCCGTGCCACCGGTACGAGGGTCTGCCCGGAGCAGTCGCGTGGCAGTCATCGCGCGGTACTTTTCGCACGCCTTCGCCGGTGACAACCCCATGAAGACCGGTGTTTTGGCCGGGTGCGGGCTGCGGGCATTCACCATGGATGAGTGCGACCTACACGTGTCGGCCCCTGCCCCCGGAAAAATTTACGGCCGCCTTTGCAGCGGCCGTGTGAAGCTTGCCCTGGGCTTCCACCCGGCGTCACGCCCGGTCATGCAGCCAGGGACGCTCCTGTGCGAGCTTCGCGCGCAAGCGCCGCCACGTCCTCGGGCGCGTGCGACTTCAGCCGATGGTCCGACCACACCTGCCGCCAGCGCCTTGCGCCCGCCGTGCCGTTCCACAACCCCAGCATGTGCCGCGAGACGCGCGACCACGGCTCGCCGCGAGCCACGCAGCGCGACATGTAGGCCACCATGTGCGCCTCCACGTCTGCCCGGTCTCGCGCCACCGCGTCGGCGCCGAAGAAGCGCTCGTCCCACGACGCCATGATCCATGGGTTGTGATAAGACTCGCGACCCACCATCACGCCGTCGATGTGCGCGAGCTGCTCGGCAATCTGCGCATCGTTGGTCACACCGCCATTGATGCAGATGGTGAGCAACGGGAAGTCGCGCTTGAGCCGATGCACCGTCTCGTAGCGCAGCGGCGGCACCTCGCGGTTTTCCTTCGGGCTCAGGCCCTTGAGCCAGGCATTGCGCGCATGCACGGTGAACACCTCGCAGCCGGCCTCGGCCACGGTGCCCACGAAGTCGCGCACGAACTCGTAGCTCTCGGTCTGGTCCACGCCGATGCGGTGCTTGACGGTGACGGGGATGCTCACCGCATCGCGCATCGCCTTCACGCCGTCGGCCACCGTCTGCGGCTCGTTCATCAAGCAGGCGCCGAACGCCCCGCGCTGCACGCGCTCGCTCGGGCAGCCGCAGTTCAGGTTGACTTCGTCATAGCCCCACTTCTGCGCGAGACGGGCGCAATGCGCCAGGTCCGCCGCCTCGCTGCCCCCCAGTTGCAGGGCAACGGGGTGCTCTTCGTCGTTGTAATCCAGGTGCCGCGGCACGTCGCCATGCAGCAAGGCGCCGGTCGTCACCATCTCGGTGTACAGGCGCGTGCGGCGGGTGAGCAGGCGGTGGAAGTAGCGGCAATGCCGGTCGGTCCAGTCCATCATCGGTGCGACGGAAAGGCGCCAGGGGTTGGTGGTCACGAGGGAGTTCGCAAGGGAGAGCTGCTAGAAGGGTCCAGGGCGGATTTTCGCTGAAGCAGGGCATGGGCGCCGCACGTCGTTTGCTGCACTCGAATTGTCTGCCCGGAACGCGGCATGAAATTCAATCAGAGGATTCCGATGTCGAGAACACCCACGTCCCTCGTGCTTGCACTGCTCATCGCAGGCGCGGCCCACGCACAAACAGTCAGCCCTGCCCAATACGCACCTTGCCGCAATCCGCTCGCCTGCTCCACGAGCGAAGGCGGCGGACGCGCGCGTGGGCCGGGCGGCGGCCTGTCAACGGCCCCAGGAGGCGGGCTGTCGAGCGGGCCGGGTGGCGGGCTCTCGACCGGTCCGGAAGGCGGCATGTCGTCCGGGCCCGGTGGCGGGCTGTACGCGGGGCCGGGCGGCGGAATGTCGTCGGGACCTGGAGGCGGCCTGTCCTCGGACGGGCGATACAAAGGGCCTTGGTCGCCATGCCTGACCGGAGTGCTCGGCGCGGATTGGAATCGGCTTCATTGCCCGCGCGGCTGATCGCACTGCCCCCTCAGCACGACATCACTCGCAAGGGCTGCTCGCGTTGGCGCGAGAACGACGACGTTCCTTCGTGACAGCCTCGCAACCACCGCAACACCGTCTCGAACAGCCGCCGCGGTTCCGACCTTCAGGCGACAGCGCTCGCGACCTTGTTCGGCCACGGCGATGTGCACCGTCACCTCGCCTCGCTCGGTGAACTTGATGGCGTTGACCGTGAGGCGTTCAGCACATCGTCGATGAGCCGGATGCGGCGATTGGGTGAACCTCACCTTCTCGTGGACGGCGGCGGCCGGCGGGCTCGGCATCTGCGTCTCGTTGTGCCGTCACGGGCGATATGCGTCCCCCTGGTTTCATGCGTCATGACACGGTGCTGACACGCAGCCACGCCAAGCTCGCGGGCTCAACCCAGCCGCTGGAGCTCCGATGCTGATTTCGAGACTTACCACCCTCGCCGCGGGCGCGCTTGCGCTCACCCTGGCTGCCAATGCTGCCAATGCGCAAAGCCAGTTCCGCCACCTGCCGCACGGCTCGGAAATCCGCCACGTGCTTCTCATCAGCATCGACGGCATGCATGCGCTCGATCTCGAACGGCAGGTGCAACAGCATCCGGATTCGGCCCTCGCCGAGCTGAGCCGCCACGGCGTGCGCTACACCGGCGCCTCGTCGTCGAAGCCGTCCGACTCCTTCCCCGGCCTGCTCGCGATGGTCACCGGCGGCTCGCCTGCCAGCACCGGCGTGTTCTACGACGACAGCTACGACCGCGGCTTCTTCCCGCCGGGCACCACGAACTGCAGCGGCACGCCGGGTGCGGAGGCGCTGTTCGACGAAAGCATCGACGACGCAACGCATCTCGCCATCAACCCCGTGCTGCTGCCCGTCGGGCCGGATTGCAAGCCGGTCTATCCGCACCAGTTCCTGAAGGTGAACACCGTGTTCGAGGTGGTCAAGCACAGCGGCCGGCGCACGGCCTGGGCCGACAAGCACCCGGCCTACGAGCTCGTGAACGGCCCGTCGGGCAAGGGCGTGGATGACCTCTACACGCCTGAGATCACGATCGTCGACGGCGCCGATGCGACGACCAGCGTCGTCACCACCGCCGACAACGACGCGCTCAAGGTCGATGCCATCATCAACGAGCTCAAGGGCCGCGACCACAGCGGCGCGCGCTACGTCGGCGTGCCCGCCATGCTGGGCATGAACTTCCAGGCGGTGAGCGTCGGCCAGAAGATTGCCAAGGATGCCGTGAAAGCGCAGGCAGGCGGCTACGTGGACGCCGACGGCACGCCCTCCGCGGTGCTGGCCTATGGCTTCGAACGCACGGACGCGGCGCTCGCTCGCATGATCGCCACGCTCAAATCCACCGGCCTCTACGACTCGACGCTTGTCATCGTGAGCGCCAAGCACGGCCAGTCGCCCATCGACCCGGCTCGCTCGCTCAAGGCAGGCAAGCTGTCGCAGAAGCTCGCCGCCACGCCCCTGGCCGGCGCCATCGCGCAAGTCACCGAAGACGATGTGGCGCTGATCTGGCTGAAGGATGCATCGAAGACGAAGGCCGTGGCCGACCTGCTGCGCGCCAACCAGTCGGCCTGGAACATCCAGGACGTGCTCGCTGGCCCGAGCCTCACGCTGCGCTTCAACGACCCGGCGCGCGACACGCGCACGCCCGACATCGTGGTACTGCCCAACCCCGGCGTGATCTTCACGTCGTCGGGCAAGAAGATCGCCGAGCACGGCGGCTTCAGCGACGCGGACACGAACGTGGCGCTGCTCGTCTCGAACCCGGGCTTGACTGCACGCGTGATCAAGTCGCCGGTGCAGACGACACAGATCGCGCCCACGATCCTCGATGCACTCGGCCTTGAGCCGCACGAGCTGGCGGCCGTGCGGCGCGAGCACACCTCGGTGCTGCCCGGGTTGCGCCTGGCCGACCCGGACTGACTTGGGGCCGGGTTGACGACGATCGGCGCGTGACGCTGACCGTGGAAGACCGAATTCCAGTGCGCACCGCCCCTCGGCGGCAAGAAATAGCGGCTTGACAAACCTCGCGATCAGCTACCGGTCAGGCCCGTCAACGCGAAGAACCAACTGGGGGGCACACCCACTCCCAAATATCGGAAAACTCTCATCGCCCCCCGATGAGCGGCTCATTAGATTTTGCTTAAACGCAGAAGCCGAAGGCCATCCGGCCCAACTTTCACCGGGGGTTTGCATGAACACGATCGTTCGGAAGGTGGCGTGGTTGTTCGCAGTCGGGTGCACCTTGCTCGCGGCGAGCAGTGAAGCTTGGGCCTTGCCAAGTTTTGCGAGACAGACCGGTCTGGAATGCGTTGCGTGCCACATGAGCTGGCTGGAACTGACCACCGTCGGGCGGCAGTTCAAGCTCGGCGGCTACACCTTGATGAAGCCGGTCCTGAGCGGCGAGCGGCCGCTCATCTCATTCGACAAGGACGGCAACGCGCCAATCCTGCCGCTGGCCGGGTTCGTGCAGGCATCGGTGTCGCATACCGCGAATACCAACACGGCAGGCACTGATGACACGAGCTTTCCGAAGCAGAACCAGCTCGTGCTGCAGCAGCTCAGCCTCTTCCTCGCAGGGCGCATATCCGACCACGCCGGCGCGTTCTCGCAATGGACCTACGACGGCGTCGAGCACCACAGTTCGATCGACAACTTCGACGTGCGGCTTGCCAACCGCTACAGCGGCAACGGCATGGACGTGATGTATGGGCTCAGCCTGAACAACAGCCCGACCATGTCCGACATTTACAACACCACGCCGGTGTGGGGCTGGCCCTTCACCACCTCGGGCGTGGCGCCGGCGCCCGCCGCGAGCCCGATGATTGCGGAAGGCCTCGCGCAGCAGGTGGCCGGCCTGAGCGTGTACTCGATGTGGAACCGCATGCTGTATGCGGAGTTCGGTGGCTACCGCACCGCGGACGGCGCCTTTTCGATCCTGCGTGCCGGCATTCCTCGCGACGAGGCCGCGGTGCTGCAGGGCACGGCGCCCTATTGGCGTCTCGCGCTGCAACGCGAGTGGGACGAAGGCACGAACTCCGCGATGGTCGGCGCCTATGGCTTGACGGTGAAGAAGTACCCCGACTCCACTGACCCCACCGGCCCGGCCGACAAGTTCAGCGACGTGGGCTTCGATGCGCAGTACCAGCACATCACGGACATGCATCGGTGGAGCGGGCAGCTGAACTACATCCGCGAGAAGCAGACGCTAGACGGCACGTTCACGGCCGGCGGCTCGACGAACCCGAGCAATGACCTGAGGTCTCTGTCCGCCAAGCTCACCTACTACTACCAGACCAAGTACGGCATCACCGTGGGCTACCAGCACATTCACGGCGACGCGGACGACCTGCTCTACAACTCCGGCGAAGCGGTTGCCGGCAGCGCCAATGGCAGCCCGGATTCATCGTCCTTCATCGTCGAGCTGAACTGGCTGCCAGTGCGCGACCGGCGCTTCAGCTTGCAGTACACGGCCTACCAGAAATTCAACGGTGCCAAAACCAACTACGACGGGTTCGGGCGCAATGCGAAAGACAACAACACCCTGTACCTGGTTGGGTGGTTTCCGTTCTGACACGTGAGGAGGCGCCATGAAAGCCGAAGACTCGAAGCTCACCCGTCGCGACGCGGTCGCACAGGGCACGCGGCTGCTCCTTGCGGGCAGCGTCATCGCATGGGCCGGCACGCCGCGCGCGCATGCCGGCAAGGCTGCCAAGGCCGACTTCTTCTACCAGGACAAACCGAAGGACGGAAAGAGCTGTGCGAACTGCCGCCTCTACACCACCTCGGACTCCAGCAGGGGAACATGCGCCGTGGTCGATGGGGACGTCTTGCCAGTCGGCTGGTGCATGGCCTACTCGCCTCGTGCCTGATCGGGGATGTCCGTGACACGGACCCGGTGTTAAGGACCTCTTAATGCGCCGGGCGCGAGACTTGGGCGATGAGACTCCAATGCCTTCGCCCTCACCGCATCTGGGCCGGTGTGCTCATTGCGAGCACCGTCACTGCAGTGCACGCCGCACCCAACGAGCGGCGTTGGGGCGACATCTTGTCCGTTGCCATGCCGATCGCCACGCTGGGCTACGAATTTGCGCTGGATGATCGGCCGGCGGCCTGGCAATACGCAGAGTCGCTGACCGCCAGCCTGGCCGCAACGGAGGTGCTCAAGCGCAGCACCCACGTCGAGCGCCCGGACAAGACCAATGACATGTCATTCCCCTCGGGCCATGCCACCGGCGCCTTCGCCGCAGCGAGCTTCATTCATCGCCGATACGGCCTGGAAAACGCGTGGCCGGCCTACGGCCTTGCGACCTTCGTCGGGTACACACGCGTTCATGCCAACCGGCACCGCTGGATCGACGTGGCAGGTGCGGCCGGCGTCACGACGGCCATGAACTGGTGGCTCGTGACACCGAAGCGCGATGCGGTGGCCATCATTCCCCAGGCCGGGCCGCACTATGCAGGCGTGATGATCAGCGGGCAGTGGTGAGGACAGGCCTGACTTGGCGCTGTCTTGCCAGCTAGTGCCCCGCGTCCGCCGCCGCTGCACTTTGGCCGCTCGCCCTCCCCGGCCGGCGGATCAGCAGGAGCAGCGGCATGGTCAGCACCGTGATGAGCATCATCACGCGGAAGTCGCTCACGTAGGCCGTCATCGCCGCCTGCCGCGTCACCTCGGCATTGAGCACCGCAAGGCCGCCGGGCGTGGCGGGGTTGAGGAGCTGTGGCAGTGTCTGCAGCACCGGGTTGGCGAGGTTGATATCTGACGCGAGCTCGGCATGCGCGCGCGCCGTGCCTTCGGTGAGCAGCACCTGCACGATGGAGATGCCCACGCTGCTGCCGATGTTGCGCAGCAGGCTGTAGATGGGCGTGCCTTCGTTGCGCAGCCGCGGCGCGAGCGTGGCGAAGGCCGCGGCGCTCAGCGGCACGAAGGTGAAGCCGATGCCCAGGCCCTGCAGGAAGCCCGACACGATGATGAGCGAGCCGTCCATGTCCAGCGTCATGCGCGTCATCTGGAAGAGCGAGATGGCCGTGAGCGCGAAGCCGAAGGCCATGATGGCGCGCAAGTCCACCCGCTGCACGAGCCGCCCGACGATCAGCATCGCGAGCATGGTGCCGATGCCGCGCGGCGCCATCACCTCGCCGGTATAGACCACCGGGTATCCGAGCAGGCCCTGCAGCAGCGCGGGCAAGAGCGCCATGGTGGCGTAGAGGATCATGCCGACCACGAACGCGAAGAGCGTGCCGGTGACGAAGTTGCGGTCCTTCAGCAGCGCGCGGTTGAAGAAGGACACGCCGTCGGTCGTCCAGGTGTGCGCGACGAAGAAGGCGAAGGCCACGAGGCAGCCGGCGGCCTCGATGCGGATCTCGGCGGACTCGAACCAATCGAGCTGCTCGCCGCGGTCGAGGAACATCTGCAGGAGGCCGATGGCCAGGCTCAGCGTCGCGAAGCCGAACACATCGAGACGCTCGCCCGCGGGCCGGTTCTCCGGCAGGTACCGGGCGATACCGTAGAAGGCCATCAGGCCCACCGGCAGGTTGATGAAGAACACCCACCGCCAGTTGGCGTTTTCGGTGAGCCAGCCGCCGAGCAGCGGCCCGAGGATGGGCCCGACCATGATGCCGGCGCCCCAGATTGCCATGGCCTGGCCGACCTTCTCCTTCGGGTTGATGTCCAGCAACACGGCCTGCGACAAGGGCACGAGGGCCGCGCCGAAGACGCCTTGCAGCAGCCGCGCGGCGACGATCTGCCACAGGCTGCCCGCCATGCCGCACAGCGCCGAGGCGATGGTGAAGCCGGTGACGGCAATGAGGAACACGCGGCGGCGTCCCCACTGCCCGCACAGCCAGCCGGTGAGCGGCGTGGCGATGGCCGCGGCCACGATGTAGGACGTGAGCACCCAACTGATCTGGTCTTGCGAGCTTTGCAGGCTGCCCTGCATGTGGGGCAGCGCCACGTTGGCGATGGTGGTGTCCAGCGCCTGCATGATGGTGGCGAGCATGATGGACACGGTGATCATGCCGCGGTGGGGCACGTGGTGCCCCGCTTGCGCCGGCACCTGCGGGGTCGCTGACGGCACGGCGCCTGCGCTCATCGCACCACCGCCTCGCTGAGGTTGGCGTGCACCCGGCGCAGCAACGCCATGAGCTGCGTGCGCTCGGCCGCGCTCAGGCCGGCTAGCGCCTTCGCCTGCAGCGTGTCGCCCAGGGCAATGGCTGCATCGATCGGCTCATGCGCTGCCGGCAGCAGCTCGATGGCATTGGCACGGCGGTCGGTGTCGCTCGGCCGGCGACGCAGCCAGCCTGACGCTTCCATGCGGTCGCACAGGCCCGTCACGCCCATGGGCGTGAGATCCAGGCGCTCGGCAAGCTCGGTCTGCGTGAGCGGCGTCTCGTCATCGTGCGAGGCCAAGGCGCCCAGCAGCCGGCACTGTGCCCGCGACAGGCCCAGCTGCTTGCGCGCCTGCTGGTCGAAGGCGCGGCCATACAAGCGGCCCACCTCGTTGACCAGAAAACCGAAGCGATGGCTGAAGTCGCGTTTGATCATGTCATTTATTTTAAACTAGCTTATTAGTTGTATGGCATCCATCGCGAGGAATAGATTGGGGCTTTCGCTAGGAACCTGACGGGAACCTCACGCGTTAGCCTTCTCTCAGACGGCAGCGGCAGTGTGTTGGGCTCGGGTTCCACCCCGAGGGGCACGGGTCTTGCCGGAATTCATGACAACCAAGATGACAGGGTGGTGCGATGAGCGAACAAAAGATGGGCCGCGCGGGCGGCGTGGCGGTGGATGACCTCGCCGGCTTGATCGACGAGCTGTGGGCGGACGTGCAACGTACCGGCGACCAGACCGTGGCCCGGCGCGCGGTGGACCTGGTCATCGACGCACTCGATGCGGGCGAACTGCGCGTGGCCACGCCCAACGGCGCACCGGGCGAATGGAAGGTGCACGAATGGGTGCGCAAGGCGGTGCTGCTGTCGTTCCGCCTGCATGACAACCGGCTCTTCCGCGCCGGGGACCTTTCGTACTTCGACAAGGTGGATTCCAAGTTCGCCGGCTTCGACGAGGCCGAGATGCATGCGAGCGGCGTGCGCATGGTGCCGCCGGCCATGGTGCGACGCGGCGCCTACCTTGCACCGCGCGTGGTGGTGATGCCCAGCTTCGTCAACATCGGCGCCTACGTGGACGAAGGCTGCATGGTCGATGCCTGGGCCAACGTCGGCTCCTGCGCGCAGATCGGCAAGAACGTGCACGTGAGCGTGGGGGTGTGCATCGGCGGCGTGCTCGAACCCATGCAGGCCACGCCGACCATCATCGAGGACAACTGCTTCATCGGCACGCATGCGTCCATCGTCGAGGGCGTGATCGTCGAGCGTGACAGCGTGATTGGCATGGGTGTGCACATCGGCCAGAGCACGAAGATCCTCGACCGCGTGTCGGGCAACGTGAGCTACGGCCGTGTGCCTTCCGGCTCGGTGGTGATCCCGGGCATGCTGCCGGCCGAAGGCGGCAGCTATTCGACGGGATGCGCGGTGATCGTCAAGCGCGTGGATGCGCAGACGCGGGCGCGCACGAGCATCAACGAGCTGCTGCGGCCTTGAGCGCGTTCTGAGTCCGTGCGCCCCGGTCCTCGCGAACGCGGTGTCACCGCCAGGTCCGTGTTGAGGCGCTGGCGCACGAACGCGAGATCACGAGCTTCGGCGCGTCGGCGGGGTTCGGAACGTCCACTGCCCAGATGTTCCAGCCTCGAGGCACTTGCGCACCGTCGGCTTGGCGCCTGCAGCGGCTCCCGGCTGCGCGGTTACTGTGTTCGGCGCAAAGGGTCTGCGGGGCTTGCGCGTTCGCACTGGCGTTGGGCTTCGGCTGCAGGCTGCGCGGGGTGGAACCCGCAATGCCTCTTCCGTGCGCGATGGCCTTCCTGGCTCGATGGAAGACCGGATCCCATTCAGCGCTTCGCGCCGGCGCACCGCCGTGGCGAAGCAGTGGCCGAGGCTGCGAAGGCAGCGTGTCGGATGTTCAGTCGACAGCCACGTCCGCCAGACGTGGCAGCGGCTCGACCGCGCCGAAGCCTTGCGTGCTCAAGGCTGCTGCACGGTTGGCGAAGCGCGCCGCTTCGACGAGGCTGCTGCC
The DNA here is from genome assembly GCA_966211955.1 of uncultured Comamonadaceae bacterium. Taxonomy (GTDB): domain Bacteria; phylum Pseudomonadota; class Gammaproteobacteria; order Burkholderiales; family Burkholderiaceae_C; genus Albitalea. The sequence continues at coordinate 136,065 of CBIHOF010000003.1, forward strand.
TTGCGCAAGCCGCGAGAGGCAGGCGCCTGCAAAGCAATCACCGGCGCCGGTGGCGTCCACCGGTTTGGCGGGTACGCCAGGAACGGCCGTGATGGCGCCCTCCTCCGATACCAGACAGCCTTGCGCGCCCAGCTTGAGCACAGCCGACTTCGCGCCTTGCTCGTGCGACCAGCGCAGGATGTCGCGGGCTTCGCCGATGCCAGTGAGCATGGCGATCTCGTCCACGCTCGGGAAGAACAAGTCGCAATGGGGCAGCACCTCGGCCGCCATCGCGCGGGCTCCATCCACTGACGTGAGCGCCGGGCGGAAGTTGAGGTCGTAGCTCACCTTGGTGCCGTGTGAGCGCGCGAGCTGCACCGCGTGCCGCACCGCGGCGCGGGCCGAGGCGCTGATGGCCTGCGAGATGCCTGACACATGCAGCCACTTGGCCTGCGCGATGAGCGTCTCGGGCACGTCCTCGGCTCGCAGCAGGCTCGCCGCGCTGCCCGCCCGCCGGTAGCTGAAGCGATGCCCTTGCGGCCCGTGGTCCACGAAGTACAGGCCGGTCACGCCACCTGCCAGCACCCGCACGCCATCGAGCGCGACGTTCTCGCGCTGCCACAAGTCGAGCAGTTCCGTGCCGAAGCGGTCGTCGCCCACCTGCGTGACGTAGGCGCAGCGCGCGCCGAGGCGCGATGCAGCGATGACGCAATTCGACGTGTCGCCACCATGCCCGAGGCGATATTCGCGCACATCGCTGCCGCGTTGGTTGAACTCGACCAGGCCCTCGCCCATGGCCACCACGTCCCACGTCTTGCTGTTGTTCACGATGCTCCTTTTGTCGCAGTCAAATCGTTCTAGAAGAAGGTCACCAGCGCATCCACCACGCGGTATTGCGCATCGACGACAGGCAGCCAACGCCACTTGTCGAAGGTGGTGCACGGGTGCGAAATGCCGAGCGCGACGCGGTCGCCGACCTGCAGAGGCTGCGGCGGCTCGCCATCCCAGCGCAGGTAGGCGTGCTGGTCGTTGAGGCCGGCGATGCGCCAGCCCTCGGACGCCGCGGCCGGCTGCATCGAGGTGCGAGCGCAAAAGCCGATGGGCACCGGCAGGTCGAGGTCATGGGAGATGTCGCGCTTGCCCACGCCAAGGATCGCGAGCCCCGGTTCAGGCAGCGACTGCACCGCCGACCACACCTCGATCGCTGCATGCAGCGTGTCAGAGCACCCCAGGCGAGTGGTCACGGCCGCGAGCATGCGACGGTAGAAGCCATGGTCGTGCGTGATGTAGCAACCCGAGCGCAGCAGCGGGCGCACCGGGCGCGAGAGCGTTGGCTTCAGCTCCGTCGCGACGAGGTCGAACACGGCCGAGCCGCCCGCCGAGACGATGACTTCGTCGCCTTCGAACAATGACTCGCTGTCAGCGTGCCTCGCGATGTCGTTCACGCGTTGCATCAGCGCTTCCATTCGCGGCTGGTCGACGGCCGTGTCGCCGCTCAGGCCCAGCCCTTCGTAGCACTCGATGCCGACCATGCGCACGGCCACACTTGCACGCGCTGCTTCAGCCAGTTCCACCGCCGTTGCATGGTCGCGCACGCCGGTGCGTCCACCGGGCATGCCAACCTCCAGCAGCACCTCGAAGGCGTCGGCCGATGCCTGCTTCGCATGCCACGATTCGATCAGCGCGAGCTGCTGCAAGGAGTCGAGCAGGAACATCACGCGAAGACCCGGGTGCGAGGCCCTCAGCGCAGCGATGCCGGCCAGGTCGACATCCGCGAACACCTGGTTGGCGATGATGCAGCGCCGCGCGCCCGCGGCCACGCCGACAGCCAGCTGCGTCACGGTTGCAAACGTCAGGCCCCAGGCGCCGGCATCCAGTTGCTGGCGCAAGAGCTGCGGCGACATCGTGGTCTTGCCGTGCGGCGCGAGCTCCACGCCCACGTCCTCGCAATAGCGCCGCATCCAGCCGATGTTGTGCGCCACCTCATCGCGCTTCACCACCGCCAGGGGCAATGGCAGGTCGCCGGCCAGCAGGTTCCAACCTTGTGCGCCGATCTGCGATCGCCGCAGCGGCGCGTGTCCGTGCGGAAAGCCCTTGGCCGAGGCATCGAGCAGGGGGTCGAGCAAGTCTTGCAGTGAGCTCATCGTGGGGACGTTCATTCGAGGTCGAGGATGTATTGGCCGAGGCAACAACCGGCGGCCCGCTCAGGCGCCGCCGAATTCGATCGTGACGGGGCTCGGGCAGCCGATGTACTGCCCCGTGAAGTGCAGCCTGTCACCGTCGATCCGAAACGCGGTGATGTTGTCGCTGCGCTGGTTGCACACCAGCATCAGCCGCCCGCTCGGGTCGATGCCGGCGCCTCGCGGGTAGGAGCCTCGCGTCCACTCTTCGCCCACGAGTTGGGGCCGCCCTTGCGCATCGATCGTGAAGATCGCGATGCTGTCGTGCAGCCGGTTCAACCCGTACAGCGTGCGCCCATCGGCCGACAGCAAGATGCCCGACGCGAAGTTCGTTCCGACGAAGGACGGCGGCAGCGTCTGCACCTCGTCTTGGGGCGTGAGCGTGCCGCTGGCCGCGTCCCAGCTCATGAAGCCGATGGTCGAGGCCTCTTCATTGATCGAGTAGAACCACCGCCCGTTCGGATGGAACACGAAGTGCCGCGGGCCGGCCCCGGCCGAAGCGCTCACGCTGCGCGGCTGTGACAGGCTGCCGCTGCCGTCGTCGAAGCGCCAGACGATGCTGCGGTCCAGCCCCAGGTCGTTGACGATCGCGAAGCGGCCGCTGGCGTCGAATGCCGCCATGTGCGCATGCGGCGCATCGTGGTCGCTCACGGCGAAGCTGCCCGGTGGCGCATTTACCGCGTGGTCGGGGCCCGGTTGGCAAGGCGTGGGGCCGCACGCGTCGGCGTCGTGCTTGAGTTCGATGGCTTCCAGGAGGCCGCCGTCTTCGCGCAGCGGGAGCACCGCCACGCTGCCGCTTGCGTAGTTGGCCACGAGCATGAAGCGGCCCGAAGGGTGCAGGCCAAGGTGCACGGGAATGGCACCGCCCGATGACACACGGTTGATCGCATGCAGGCCTCCGCTTGCCGCATCCACGGCGAATGCGCTGACCGAGCCGGTGTTGCTGCCGCCGAAGTCGGCCACCTCGTCGGCCGAATACAGGAAGCGTCGGGTCTTGTCGAAGGCAAGCCATGATGGGTTCGGCGTTTCCGCTGCGAGCACCGCCTCGCCGGCGCGGCCGGTGTCCGCATCCACGTCGAAGCGATAGATGCCCTTCCCCTTCGGCGCATAGGTTCCGGCGTAGGCGCGAAGCGCCTGGCCGCGCCCCGTGGGGGCCTCACTCGTCGCGTTCAGCCGTCGTGCAGATGCCATCCCCGGAGCGTACCGCGGCTTCCGCGAGCAGCCGCTCGTCCAGCCGACCGCCCTCCACCGGCCGCCCATGGTGGAAGCCCTGGATCTCGTCGCAGCCGATGGCCCACAGCCATTGCGCCTGCGACGCCGTCTCCACGCCTTCGGCCACGATGCGCTTGTCCAGCGCCTTGCCCAGCGCCACGATGGAATGCGCGATCGCGCGCGCCGACGGGTCGGCGTCCAGGTCCAGCACGAAGGCGCGGTCGATCTTGAGGATGTCGAAGGGAAGATGGCGCAGGTAGGACAGCGACGAGAAGCCGGTGCCGAAGTCGTCGATGGCCACGGTGAAGCCCGCCGCGCGCAGGCGCGAGAGAACGGCCTTCACATGCTCGATGTCGCTCGCCAGCACGCTCTCGGTGATCTCGATCTCGATGCACGAGGCCGGCACGTCCCAGCGCCGAGTGGCCTGCAGGAGCCTCGCATCGAGGTCGTCCAGCCGCAGCTGCCGCACCGACACGTTGACGGCCACCCGAAGCTCGATCAGGCCGAGGTCGCGCCAAGCCTTCGCCTGCCGGCAGGCCGCGTTCATCACCCACTCGCCGATGCCGAGGATGAGATCGCTCTCCTCGGCCACCGGCACGAAATCATGGGGCGACACCAGGCCATGCACCGGGTGCCGCCAGCGCACGAGCGCCTCGACGGAGGAGACGCGGTGGTTGCCGGCCTGCACGCGCGGCTGATATTCCAGGTGCAGCTGCCCCTTCGACACGGCGGCGTGCAAGTCGCGCTCGATCCAGTGCCGCCGCTGGGCCTGCTGGTCCAGGCGCGCATCGAACAGCGTCACCTGCCCCGACCCACGGTGCTTGGACTGGTACATCGCGATGTCGGCGCAACGCATCAATGCCTCGATGCTGCTGCCGTTGTGCGGGTAGAACGCGATGCCGACGCTCGCGCCCAGGAAGAAGACTGAGTCCGCCGCATTCAGCGGCGCGGAAACGGCAGCGCACACGTCGCCCGCCATGCGCTGCGCGGCTGCACGCACGTCCGGACCACTCAACAGGGCCACGAACTCGTCGCCCGCCGGCCGCGACAGGCAGGCACCGGCCGGCAGCACATGCAGGCAGCGCTGCGCCACCTGTTCGAGCACCCGGTCGCCCGCGTGGTGGCCGAGCGTGTCGTTCACGGTCTTGAAACGATCGACGTCGATGTACACGACAGCCAGTTCGCCGCCACCGTGCGAGAGCTGCTCGAAGGCTTCTTTCAATCCGTGGCGGTTCAGCAAGCCGGTGAGGCTGTCGTTCGACGCGAGCGTCTCCATCTCGGTGAACTGCCGCTCGAGCCGCCCGGCCATGTCGTTGAACGAGCCGGCAAGTTCCGCGAATTCGTCCTGCGACGTCACCGCGATGCGTGCATCCAGCCGCCCCGCCGCCAAGGCCCGGGCCCCGTCGCGCAAGCGGTGCAGCGGCACCAGCATGCGGCGCAGCTGCGTCAAGCTCAGCACCGCCGCCAGCAGGATGCCCGCAACGCCCGCGCCCAGGACGCGCAAGCGCAGGTCTGGCGCCAACCTCGGGTCGCCGTCCTTGCCGGCACCCGCGATGACCCGCCAGTTGTCCGCGGCGAAGCTGCCGGACAGGAACACATCGCGGCCGACGACCGAAGGGTCCGGGCCCATCGTGCGGCCACCGTCGGAGGCCTCGGTGCGCAGCCTGTCCAGGGCCTGGCTGGTGGCCGCGTCGTCCGGGCAGAAGAGGATCTCGCGGCCCGCGCTCACCACGCAGACCCAGAAGCCCGGCGGAAGATCGCCCGTGTCCTGCCAGAGGTAGTCGGCGTTCACGGCACCCAGCCGCCATTGCCGGCCCGCCAGGCGCTGCCCGATCACGATGCCGGCCTTGTGCCCAGGGCCGATGGCGGGCACCACCATCAGCACGTCACGCTGGTCGGCCCTCTGCGCCGCGGCCAGCACCGGTGCGATCTGCAGCGGGCCGAGGCGGCCGAGCGACAGTTGATCAGGGTGTGCCGGGTCCGCGACCACGGCGGCCTCGATGGGCGGCAAGGCCGCGGTCACGTCCGGCACGCTGCCCACGCCGGCCTGGGAGTTCGAGCCGCTGCGCAAGTGCTGCTGCGCCACGCGCAGCCGGTCCAGCGTGAGCAAGGCGGTGGACTTGGCATTGCCGGCCAGCGTCTGGGCCAGTGCCTGCGTGGCGGCGTCGTCCACCGCTCGGCTGGACAGCATCGCCAGCAGCGCCACCGGCACGGCGGCCGCGAACACATACAGCACGAAGGCGCGCAGGCCCAGGCTGCTCGTGAACAGACGGCGCAGGTTCATCGGCGGCACTCAGTAGTCCGACGCGAGTCCATAGAACGCGCCGTTATTCGCGCGGATCACGTCGTCCTGGCTCGACTTGGCGGTCAGGGCCTTTGTGGTGAGGCCGTCCGCGCCCATGCTGTAGAGGTCGTAGTCGGTATTCAGCGGGTGCAGCGAGCGGTCCTTGCGGACGTCACCCACCTTGGCATCGGACATGCGCAGGTACTGGTACGGGTGTCCCCATGGGTCCAGCAGGCCGGTGCGCACTTCGTCCAGCGTCGCGGGGTACCTGTAGTGGTCGGAGAAGTAGCGCTCCATCGCGGCTTCGATCAATCGCATGTCGTTCGTCGCCGCCTGCACACGCGCCTTCTTCGCGTGGCTCGCATAGCTCGGGTAGGCGACCGCACCCAGGATGCCGACCAGCGCGACGATCAGGACGATCTCGACGAGCGTGAACGCGCGCTGCCTGCGCTTGGGGCTTGGGTGGCGTCGGCCTGGGGATGGGTGAAGGGGCATGGCGGCGATGGGGCACGCCGGGGGCTCAGGCTGCGCTTGCCCCCGGACATGAAGACTGCAGGCTCGATTGTTCTCGAAGGAGGCAACCCCGCTTCCGCAGAAAACCTCGGGAAAGTGCGACCTTCTCCACGCTTTGCGGTGGGTCAAGGCGCCCGCCCGGATGAGCCGGCACAGTTGGCGACAATGCACCGGTTGCGAACGACTTCTTGCCCGGACACCTTCCATGCCTGCAGACCCCGCCAACGCGTCCACCACCGCCGACACCTTCACCATCGAACTCGTCCAGCGCGACGGCTTCTCGTTCGAGGTGCACTTCGATGTCCCGAGCATGCCGGCGCTGGTGACCGACGAGCCGCCGCCGCTCGGCCACGACGTCGGCCCGGACCCGGCGCGGCTGCTGGCCGCGGCGGTGGTGAACTGCCTCTCGGCCAGCCTGCTGTTCGCGCTGCGCAAGTTCGGCAACACCCCGGAGGCCATGCGCTCGGTGGGTCTGACGACCTTGTCGCGCAACGAGCACGGGCGCCTGCGAGTAGGCCGCATCGCCGTGGACCTTCACCTGCCTGCCCCGGCATCCGAAATAAAGAGCCTGCCGCGGGTGCTCGCGCAATACGAGGACTTCTGCGTGGTGACGCAAAGCGTGCGAGCCGGCGTCCCGGTGGATGTTCAGGTGTTCGACAGCACGGGCGTCCTGCTCACGACCTGAGCGTCCAGAGGCTTCGAGGATGGCCTCGGCATGTGCCGGGGCGATGCCGGCTTGATCCCCATCAAGCCCCGGCCGGCAGGTGATGGCTACTCTTGCTCCACGCAACTCTCGCTGGAGATCTCCATGTACGCCAGGATCCTCGTGCCAGTGGATGGCAGCCCCACCTCGAATCTGGGCGTGGCCGAGGCGGTCAAGCTCAGCGCGCTGACCGGCGGCCGCATCAAGTTCCTGCATGCGATCGACATGCTGTCGATGGCGGCAGTGCCCGAGTACGGCATGACGGCGACGCCGCAGTTGCTGGACATGCTTCGCGAAGGTGGCCTGGCCATCCTCGCGGCCGCGAAGGCGACGGCGGCCAAGGCCGGCATCGCGAGCGACACGGTGCTGCTCGACAACCTCTCCGGCCGCGTCTGCGACCTCGTCATCGACGAGGTGAAGAAGTGGGACGCCGACGTGGTGGTCGTCGGCACGCACGGCCGGCGCGGGGTCGGCCGGCTGCTGCTGGGCAGCGATGCAGAACAGATCGTGCGGCTGTCGCCGGTGCCCGTGCTGCTGGTGCGCGCGGCTGAAGCGGCGCAGGCGGACTGATGCTCGAAGCCCCGAACCGCACGGACGCCGACACCGGCACGGACGTCGCCGACGCCAACCCGGGCACCGACCTGCACGTCGGCGAGCCCACCGAAGGTTTCGACAGGTGGCTGCATGCGCAGCTCGGCCGCGCGACCGCAGGCGTCTCGCCCTCGGCGCTGCTGCTGGCCTACACCGACTGGCTCTCGCACCTCGCGCTCTCGCCCGCCAAGCAGGCGGAGCTGCGGCACAAGGCATCGCGCAAGCTGCAGCGCCTGGCGCTCCTCCTGCCGCACGCGCTGGATGCCGAATCGCCCGGCTGCATCGAGCCGCTGCCGCAAGACAAGCGCTTCGCCGACCCGGCCTGGCGGCAGTGGCCGTTCAACGTCATCTCGCAATCCTTCCTGCTCACCCAGCAGTGGTGGCACAACGCCACCACCGGCGTGCGCGGCGTGTCGCGCCACCACGAGGACGTGGTGAGCTTCATCACGCGGCAGCTCCTTGACGTTGTGTCGCCGAGCAACTTCATCGCGACCAACCCGCAGGTGCTGGCGCGAACGCGCGAGACGATGGGCATGAACCTCGTGCAGGGCTTCGCGCACCTGTGCGAAGACTGGGAACGCCTGCAGGCCGGGCGCCCGCCGGCGGGCACCGAAGGCTTCATCGTGGGCAAGAACCTCGCGGTCACGGCCGGCAAGGTGGTGATGCGCAATGCGCTCGCCGAGCTGATCCAGTACACGCCGTCCACGCCGCGGGTGCATGCGCAGCCGGTGTTCATCCTGCCGGCATGGATCATGAAGTACTACGTGCTCGACCTGCAGCCGCAGGACTCGCTCATCAAGTCGCTGGTGGACCAGGGCCACACCGTCTTCTGCATCTCCTGGACGAACCCCGCCGAAGCGCAGCGCGACCTGGGACTCGAGGACTACCTGCGCATGGGCCTGTTCGATGCGCTGGACGCCGTCACCACCATCGTGCCGAAGCAGCGCGTGCATGCGGTGGGCTATTGCCTGGGCGGCACGCTGCTGTCCATCGGCGCGGCGGCCATGGCGCGCGATGGTGACGACCGGCTCGCCACGCTCACGCTGCTGGCGGCGCAGACCGACTTCACCGAGCCCGGCGAGATCGCCCTCTTCATCGACGACAGCGAGGTGAGCTTTCTGGAGGACGTGATGTTCGACCGCGGCTACCTCGAGAGCAGCCAGATGGCCGGCGCCTTCCAGTTGCTTCGCTCCAACGACCTGCTGTGGTCCCGCGCGGTGCGCGACTACCTGATGGGCGAACGCTCCCCGCTGAACGACCTCATGGCCTGGAACCAGGACGCGACGCGCATGCCCTACCGCATGCATTCGCAATACCTGAACCAGCTGTTCCTTCACAACGACCTGGCGGCCGCGCGCTTCGAGGTGGGCGGCAAGCCGGTCGCCCTGGGCGACCTGACAGTGCCGATCTTCTGCCTGGGCACGGAGACCGACCACGTCGCGCCATGGCGCTCGGTCTACAAGCTGCACGTGCTGAGCGACGCGCCCATCACCTTCGTGCTCACCACCGGCGGGCACAACGCCGGCGTGGTGAGCCCGCCGGGGCATGCGGGCCGCAGCCATCGCGTGCTCGCGCGGGCGGCCGACGGCAAGTATGCGGACCCGGACGTGTTCCTCGCTCGCAGCGAGCGGCACGAGGGCTCGTGGTGGCCGACCTGGCACGCATGGCTCGCGAGCCATTCGAGCCGCATGGTGGCGCCACCCTCGATGGGTGCGCCTGCGCGTGGCTACCCGACGCTGTGCGACGCGCCGGGGCGCTACGTGTTCATGCGTTGAGACCCGGCCCAGGCATCAACGCTCAGGCCGACGCCACAGCCACAGCGCGACCGCTGCCATCGCCATCGGCAGGATGAACCTCAGCCAATCGGGCGCCGGCATCCACCAGACCGCAACGCAGCTGCCGATCATGCCCAGCGTGCTGAACCACTTGACTGCGCGCGGCACCGCGCCGTGCTCTCGCCATTGCCGGATGAGCGGGCCGTAGGCAGGGTGCGCCATCAGCCGTTGATCGAGCCACGGCCAGCCGCGCGAGGCCGCGGCCGCAGCGATGAGCAGCAAGGGCACGGTGGGCAGCACCGGCAGCACCGCGCCCACGAGCCCGATGGTCAACGCAACGACGGCGACCAATTTCCAGAAGAACGATCCCATCAGGTGATTCTGACCGGCCCCACCGGCAGCGGACATGAGCCAGCGCAAGCCCCCGCGTTTGCGCTGGGTCAATCGCCCCGCGCCGTGGCTGCCTAGCATGGCTGGCACGCACCGCCCGATGCACACACTGCCTCGCGCGGCTGAAGGAGATTTCACCGTGGACCACTGGAACAACCTGCTCGAATGGACGGTCGCCGGCATCGGCTTCGCGGCGGTCATCGCAGCCCTGCTCATCGGCGCGCTGTCATGGCTGCTCAACCACCCGCGCGACTGAACCCATGGATGCCGCCGTCGAGACCCGAACCGTCTTTCACGTTCGCGGCCTGGCCAAGACCTACGGCAGCGGCGAAGTGAAGGTGCGGGCATTGCACGACGTGGACCTGGACGTGGCGAAGGGCGAATTCATCGTGCTGCTCGGTCCCTCGGGTAGCGGCAAGTCCACGCTGCTCAACATCCTGGGCGGGCTGGACGTGCCCAGTGCCGGGTTGATCCGCTTCCACGACCAGGACCTCACCGCTGCCACCGAAGCGCAGCTCACGGCCTATCGGCGCCGGCACGTGGGCTTCGTGTTCCAGTTCTACAACCTCATTCCGAGCCTCACGGTGCGCGAGAACGTCGCGCTCGTCACCGACATCGTCGAGCACCCGATGAAGGCGGACGATGCGATCGAGCTCGTCGGGCTCACGCCGCGGCGCGACCACTTCCCGGCGCAGCTCTCGGGCGGCGAGCAGCAACGCGTGGCCATCGCACGCGCCATCGTCAAGCAACCCGAGGTGCTGCTGTGCGACGAACCCACCGGCGCGCTCGACTACCAGACCGGCAAGCTGGTGCTCGATGTCATCGCGCAAGTGAACGAGACGCTGGGCACCACGGCCATCGTCATCACGCACAACGCCGCCATCGCAGCCATGGCGGATCGGGTGGTGATGCTGGGCGACGGCACCATCCAGCGCATCGAGCCGAATGCGCACAAGCGCCGGCCGTCCGAGCTGTCGTGGTGAGGCCAGCATGAAAGCCCTCGACCGGAAGCTGCTGCGCGACCTGCGCCTGATGTGGAGCCAGGCGCTCACCATCGCGCTCGTGGTGGCAAGCGGCGTCGGCGGCTTCATCACGAGCCTGTCGGCGGTCGACTCGCTCGCGCTGGCGCGCGACCGCTTCTATGCAGACGGCCGGTTCGCCGACGTCTTCGCCGGGGTCAAGCGCGCACCGAACGCGCTGGTCGATTCGCTGCGCCACGTGAGCGGCGTGGCCGACGTGCAGACCACGCTGGAGGAGATCGTGCGAGTCGAGATTCCCGGTTTGCCCGACCCGATCATCGGCCAGCTCATCGGCCTCGATCGTCGCGAACCGCGGCGCATGAACCTCGTGTCGGTGAACAGTGGCCGCATGCTCGAAGGTTCGCCATCGGACGGTGCCATCGAGACACTCGTGTCGCAGGGCTTCGCCGAGTCACGGCACCTTCGGCCCGGCTCGCGGCTGACGGCGCTCGTCAATGGCCGGCAGCGCACGCTCGTGGTCACCGGCACGGCGCTCTCGCCCGAGTTCATCTTCGCGGGGCTGTGGGGCATGCCCGACACGCGCGGCTTCGGCGTCTTCTGGGTCGATCGCGAAGCCCTGGCCGCCGCCTACGACATGCAAGGGGCCTTCAATCGCGTGGCCATCAAGCTCGCGCCCGGCGCCTCGGAGCAAGCCGCCGTCGATGGCGTCTCGCGCGTGATCGCACCCTACGGCGGGCGCGAGGCCCATGGCCGCACCGACCAGCCGTCGCACGCAATGCTGGACAACGAGATCAAGGAACAGCGCGTACTCGGCACGGTGCTGCCGGCCATCTTCCTCGCCGTCGCGGCCTTCCTGCTCAACGTGGTGGTGTCGCGGCTCGTCGCCACGCAGCGCGAGCAGATCGCCGCGCTCAAGGCACTGGGCTATGCCAATCTGCAGATCGGGGTGCACTACCTGAAGATGGTGCTCGTGATCGTGGGCATCGGCTTTGCGCTCGGCGTGCTGCTGGGCGACCAGCTGGGCACGATGTTCACGGGCCTCTACGCCGAGTTCTTCCGCTTCCCGAGCTTCGAGCACCGCATCGCGCCGTGGCTGCTCGCGGTGAGCGCAGGCATTGCCGCCGCCACCGCGGTGGCCGGCACGCTCAACGCCATCGTGGCCACGGTGCGCCTGCCGCCGGCCGAAGCCATGCGTCCTCCCGCACCGGCGCGCTACCACCGCACGATCATCGAACGCCTGGGGCTGCAGCGCATGGGGGTGTCGCTGCGCATGATCATCCGCAACTTCGAGCGCCGCCCTTTGCGCAGCGGCCTCGCGGTGACGGGCGTGGCCGCGGCGGTGGCCATCGTCATCATGGGCAACTTCGTGCGCGATGCGATGGACGTGGTGCTGGATGCGCAGCTCACGCTCGGCCTGCGCGCGGACCTCACCGTCTGGACGGCAGAGCCGGTGGACGACGCGGTGCGGCTCGAACTCGCGCGGCTGCCTGGCGTGACGGCGGTCGAGTCGTCCCGCTTCGTCGGCGTGACCTTCGCGAACGGCCACCGCCGCGAGCGCGGGATGATCCGCGGCTATGCGGCCCGGCCCGAGCTCTACCGCGTGATCGATGCCGATCTGCACGAGCTGCTGCTCGAAGGCCGCGGCCTCGTGCTCACCGACCGCCTCGCCGACAAGCTGGGCGTGCGCACCGGCGACCCCGTGCAGGTCGAAGTGCTCGAAGGCCGCGCCCGCACGCTCACGCTGCCGGTGGGCGGCACGGTGCGCGAGATGATGGGCATGAACGCCTACATGGACCGGCGCGAACTCGACCGGCTGCTGGGCGATGGGGACGTGTCCACCGGGTTCGTGATGAGCGTCTTGCGTGGCCGCGAGGACGGCGTGCTCGCGGCCACCAAGGGGCTGCCGCGCGCGGCGGGCGCCTGGAGCAAGGCGACGATGCTGCGCAACATGGAGGAAATCAGCGCGCGCAACGTTCGCATCATGAGCACCATCCTCACCGTGTTCGCCAGCATCATCGCGGTGGGCGTGGTCTACAACAACGCGCGCATCGCACTGGCCGAACGCGCATGGGAGCTCGCAAGCCTGCGGGTGCTGGGCTTCACGCGCACCGAGGTGTCGGGCCTGCTGCTCGGCGAGCTCGCCATCATCATCGCCATTGCGCTGCCCCTGGGCATGCTGCTGGGCTTCGGCCTCACCCACCTCGTCACCGAACTGCTCAAGTCGGACCAGTTCTTCTTTCCGGTGGTCGTGCGCGCACGCACCTACGCGTGGGCAGCGGTGTGCGTCGTGCTGGCGGGCGCCGCGAGCGCCCTCGTGGTGCGCCGGCGCATCGACCGGCTGGACATGGTGGCGGCATTGAAGACAAGGGACTGAGATGAAACGCACTCACTGGATCATGGCGGGCGCGGCCTCGGCCGCCGCCGTCGCGCTGCTCGCGTGGGCCTTCTCCCCGCGACCTGTCGAGGTGGAAACGGCACGCGTCACGCAGGGCCGCTTCGAGAGCACCATCGACGAGGACGGCAAGTCGCGCCTGCACGATCGCTACGTCGTGTCGGCCCCGCTGGCCGGCGTGCTCAGCCGCATCAGCCTGCGCGAAGGCGACACGGTCGAAGCCGACGCCGTGATCGCGACACTGCGGCCCGCTCTTTCACCGATGCTGGACGAGCGCACGCTGCGCGAGCAGCAGCACCGCATCGAAAGTTCGCAGGCCCAGCTCGAGCGGGCCGGCGTGCGCATCGAATCCGCCAAGGTGGCGCTGCTGCAGGCGAAGAACGAATTGCAGCGCAGCGAGCAACTGGCGCGGCAGGGCTTCGTGTCGCCCACCAAGCTCGAAACCGATCGCCTCAACGTGATGGCCGCGCAGAAGGAGCTGGACGCCGCCGGCGAGGAGCGGCATGTCGCCGGCCACCAGCTGGAGGTGGCGCGCGCCGCGCTCACGACCGTGCGCGGCAGCGACGGCGCCTCGGCCCGCAGCTTCGCCTTGCGCTCGCCGGTCCGCGCGCGGGTGCTTCGCGTGGCGCAGACCAGCGAAGGCGCGGTGCCGCTGGGCGCGCCGCTGCTTGAACTGGGGGACACGGCGCGGCTGGAGGTGGTGGCCGAGCTGCTGACCACCGATGCACTGAAGATGCCGCCGGGCGCCCATGTCGTCATCGACCGATGGGGCGGCGACGGCGTGCTGCAGGGGCGGGTGCGCTCCATCGAGCCGTCGGCCTTCACCAAGGTGTCGGCGCTGGGGGTGGAGGAGCAACGCGTCAAGGTGCTCATCGACATCACCAGCCCGCCACAGGAATGGCAGGCGCTGGGCGACGGCTTTCGGGTGGGCGTGCACATCGTCACGCTGTCTTTGGACCGGGTGCTGAAGGTGCCCGTCAGCGCGGTGTTCCCGCTGCCCGACCGCGACGGCCAGCCGCCGGGGCGCAGCGCGGTCTTCGTGCTGGATGGCGGGCGCGCGCAGCTCGTGCCGGTGAAGCTCGGCGCGCGCAATGGCGTGGATGCATGGCTGCAGGAAGGCCCGGCGGTCGGCACCACCGTGGTCGTCTATCCGCCGGCCACGCTGAAGGACGGCGCGCGTGCAAAGGCACGAAAGGTGTGAGCTCGCAAGCACCGGGCGATCAACTCTTGCGCCGCATCAAGGTGCGACGCCGGCATCTCGCTATCGTGGGCCCATCACTTCAGCCATCGAGGACACGGCCATGGGCTCACTGAACGTCGGCAACGCAGACCGCATGTTGCGCATCCTTCTCGGCCTCGCCCTGCTCGGGCTCACGCTCGCCGGCACCATCGGCTGGTGGGGCTACATCGGATTCATTCCGCTGGTCACGGGGCTCGTCGCGCGCTGCCCGCTCTACTCGATCTTCGGCATCACGACCACGCAGCGCTGACGCAGGCGCACGCCATGCAACTGCGCTTTCTCGGCGGCACCGGCACCGTCACCGGCTCGAAGATCCTGGTCGAACATGACGGGCGCCGCCTGCTGGTGGACTGTGGGCTGTTCCAGGGCCTGAAGCAGCTTCGCCTGCGCAACTGGTCGGCCCTGCCGATCCCTGCGGGCAGCATCGATGCCGTCGTGCTCACGCACGCGCACATCGACCACAGCGGCTACCTGCCCCGACTCCTGGACATGGGCTTTCGCGGCAAGGTGTACTGCACGGCGGCGACGCACGAACTGTGCCGCTTGCTGCTGCCCGACTCGGCGCGGCTGCAGGAAGAAGAGGCCTTCTACGCGAATCGCCGCGGCTTCTCCAAGCACGCGCCGGCGCTGCCGCTGTACACGCTGAAGAGCGCGCTCAAGGTGCTCGAAAACTTCAAGGTCCGCGCCTTCGGGGAGCTCTTCGAGCCGTTGCCGGGCATGGAGATGCGCTACCAGCGGGCAGGCCACATCCTCGGCGCGGCCAGCGTGCACCTGCGCTGCGGTGAAAAGACCGTGCTCTTCTCCGGCGACCTCGGGCGCAGCGACGACCTCGTCATGCGGCCACCCGAACCGCCGCCAGCCGCCGATTGCGTGATCGTCGAATCAACCTACGGCAACCGCGAGCACGGCGATGACGACCCGCTCGCCAAGCTCGCCGACGTCGTGTCCCGAACGGCGGCACGCGGCGGCGTGACCGTCATTCCCGCGTTTGCCGTCGGGCGGGCGCAGACGCTGCTGCACGCCATCCGCATCCTGAAGGCCTCGCATCGCATCCCCGACCTGCCGGTGTTCCTGAACAGCCCGATGGCGGCGGACGTGACCTCCATCTTCACGCGCCACGCTGAAGAACACCGGCTTTCTCCGGACGCCTGCCGAGCCATGTCCGCCGGCGTGAAGATCGTCAACAACGAAGAAGAATCGCGTGCGCTCAACAGCCTGC
Source organism: uncultured Comamonadaceae bacterium (assembly GCA_966211955.1). Classification (GTDB taxonomy): domain Bacteria; phylum Pseudomonadota; class Gammaproteobacteria; order Burkholderiales; family Burkholderiaceae_C; genus Albitalea. The sequence continues at coordinate 151,523 of CBIHOF010000003.1, forward strand.
GCTATCCGGGCATCATCGTGTCGGCCAGCGGCATGGCCACGGGCGGACGGGTGGTCCACCACCTCAAGGCGTTTGCGCCCGACGCACGCAACGCCATCGTCTTCGCAGGCTTCCAGGCGGCAGGCACGCGCGGCGCGTCCATGATCGGCGGCGCGAAGGAGATCAAGATCCACGGCGAATGGATTCCGCTGCGCGCCGAGGTGGCCTCCCTGGACGGCTTGTCCGCGCATGCCGATCGCGCAGACCTCCTCGACTGGATCGGCGCACTGCCCCGCGCCCCTCGCCGTGTCTATGTGAACCATGGCGAGCCGGTGGCTGCCGATGCCCTGCGGCAAGCCATCGAAGAACGACACCGGTGGGCCTGCTCGGTGCCGGAGTACCTGGAGATTGCGAACCTCTGACCGGCGAGGTCGACAGATCGGCGGCCGCCAGATAGCCACTGCGCCCGGATGCAAGGTTTGCCGCCACTTGGCAAATCTGCGCGTGCTCGGCTCTCGACTGTCACAGGCGCAAGCCCATTCGCAAACGGCACTCGCCGCCAGCACCCACGGCCGTTGAATGCGCGCGGGCCGCACCAGTTTCCCGAATCTGCGACAAGGAGGTACGCCATTTGCTCCATAGGGTCACTCCCCTTACTCAACCCGTGGTTTTTGGCAAAATTGACGTGTTGCCGGACTTCGAGAGTGCCCTGCGCGACCATCACGACACCCTCCGGTCCCAGATCGAGCGGATGGTCGAGGCGAGCACGCCCACGCACCGCCGCACCCTGTTCGACCAGTTTTCGCGCGCGCTCGGCGGGCACTTCCGCGCCATGGACCACGCCATCATCCCGGCCTTGCGCGCCCAGGGATGGAAGGACGTGTCCTCGGACATCCTCGTCGGGCATGCCCACTTGAAGCGCTGCCTTGCCGACGTGCTGGCCGCACGGACCTCGCCGATCGCCTTCGACCAGCGGCTGGCTGAATTCCTGCCGCGCTTCGCTGCGCAGCGCGCCCTCGAATTCGAAGCCCTCGTCCCTGCCATCGACCGGCTGCTCACCCCGGAAGAAAACCGCTCGCTCGCCGCCCAAGTCGCGGCCGAGTTCGGCCTGGTGTTCGACAAGGAACCCTCGGCCGAACCGCGCCCCGCGGGGGAATTGATCGACGAGGCCCGGGTGGTGCTCTCAGGCTTCTCGAACGATCTTCGCGAAGCCTGAGCCGCTTGCGGCGACCATCGCCGGCCTACCAGTCGAACCGGGCGAAGACCCGCTGGCCGCTGGCGAGCACGGCGCCCGGTGTTCCACGTTGGCACGCCATTCAATCGCCCGCAGGTGGTCGCAATCAGTGCTCCTCGAGTGCGAAGTTGAGTCACGCAATGTAGCGCTCGCGTAAAGCCGAAGTAATCAAATGCGACTGCGTCAACGACGGCCGGAGCGCGGAGGTTGTGGCCCCATCAAAGCAACAGCAAGAGGGGACAGAGGATGAACCCGATCAGCCTGGAAGAACCCGGCTGCGCCGCCGCATGCGACGCGACCGAAGCCCAAGCCGCGGCCCTGCCAACACCGCCAGCACCGGGCCGAGGTCCGGCACCAGCCAGCTGGTCCGCACGGTCGGCTGCCATCGTGAGCGGTCTCGCATCGAGCCTGCTCGCAGCCTGCGGCGGCGGAAGCGGCAGCCCCGCGCCGGCGCCTGAACCACCGCCCCCGCCACCGCCTGCGGCCATCTCGCGCGCGCAGGCATCGCGCTTCCTCGCGCAGGCGTCCATGGGTGCGACGGCCGACCACATCGCGCGGGTGCAGGCCATCGGCTACGGCGCCTGGCTCGACGAGCAAATGGCGATGGCACCGAGCACCAGCCGCTGGGATTGGCTGGTGTCCGCCGGCTTCGACGCCGCCACCAACCGCAACACCGAGGCCGGCTTCGATGCTTGCGCCTGGCGCAAGCTGCTCAGCGCGCCCGACACGCTGCGCCAGCGCGTGACCTTCGCCTTGTCGGAGATCACCGTCGCGGCGATCGACGGGCTGGTGGGCGGCGGCTGGCGTGCCTTCAGCGCTGCCACCTACCTCGATCTGCTCGAAGCCAACGCCTTCGGCAACTACCGCACGCTGCTGCAGCAGGTCTCGCTCAGCGCGCCGATGGGCGAATACCTCACCTACCGCGGCAACGTGAAGTACAACGCCAAGACCGGCGCCGCGCCCGACGAGAACTATGCGCGCGAGGTGATGCAGCTGTTCTCCATCGGCCTCTTGCAGCTCAATCTCGACGGCACGCCAAAGCTTGTTGGCGGCAAGCCGCAGGAAACTTACACGCTGGACGACATCACCGGCCTCGCCCGAGTCTTCACCGGGTGGGACTACGACCTCAGCGGCACCTCCACCGCCACGCCCGACTTCAAGCGCCGGCCGATGGCCCAGGTGGCGAGCCGCCACGAGCTCGGCGAGAAGACCTTCCTCGGCTTCACGATTCCGGTCAACACCGATGGCGCAACGAGCCTCACGCTCGCGCTGGACCACATCTTCGCGCACGACAACGTCGCGCCCTTCATCGGGAAGCAGTTGATCCAGCGGCTCGTGTGCAGCAACCCGAGCGCGGCCTACGTGAGCCGCGTGGCCTCGGTGTTCAACAACGATGGCAGCGGCGTGAAGGGCAACTTGAAGGCGGTCGTCAAGGCCATCCTGCTCGATGAGGAGGCGCGCGATGCGACCCACCTCGCCGACCCGAACTTCGGCAAGCTGCGCGAACCCATCCTGCGCATGACGGCCTGGGCGCGCGCCTTCAAGGTCACGTCGGCGAGCGATGCCTGGGCCGTGGGCGACACCACCAACCCCGCCACGCGGCTGGGCCAGAGCCCGTTGCGCTCGCCGTCGGTGTTCAACTTCTTCCGGCCGGGCTATGTGCCGCCCAACACCGGCATCGCGGGTGCCTCCCTGGTCGCGCCGGAGTTCCAGATCACCAATGAATCGACGGTGGTGGGCTACCTCAACTTCATGCAGCGCCTCATCGGCACCGGCATCAACGACGTGCGGGCCGACTACACCGCCTTGATGCCGCTGGCCGACAACGCGCAGACGCTGCTCGATGAATTGAATGTGCTGCTGGCCGCGGGGCGCATCGGCAGCGATTCGTTGAGCACGCTGCGGACCGCCGTCGACAGCATGCCCTCGGGAACCGACGCGACGCGGCTCAACCGCATCTACGCCGCCGTGCTGCTCGTGATGGCAGCGCCCGAATTCATCGTGCAGAAGTGAGGGAGACGACCATGAAGAACAACACCGGGCCGATGAATGCCGCGCGCCGCGCCTTCCTGCAGCGCGCATCGACGCTCTCGCTCGCGGGCGTGGCCACGCCCTGGGCTTTGAACCTTGCCGCCTTGTCGCAGGCGTCGGCCGCCACGGCCACCGACTACAAGGCCATCGTCTGCGTCTTCCTGTATGGCGGCAACGACTATGCCAACACGCTGGTGCCCTACGACAGCGACAACTACCTCGCCTACCAGACACAGCGGCCGACGCTCGCCTATGCGCGAGACGCCCTCACCGCCACCGCCCTGACGCCGTCCGTCGCACTCGCAGGCGGCAGGCAGTACGCACTGGCACCCGAGCTCACACCCCTGCTGCCCATCTTCAACGCCGGCCACCTGGGCGTGATGCTCAACGTGGGCACGCTGGTGCAGCCCACCACCAAGGCGCAGTACACCGCCCGGTCGGTGCCGCTGCCGCCCAAGCTCTTCTCGCACAACGACCAGCAGTCGGTGTGGCAATCGTCCTCGCCCGAAGGCGCCACGTCGGGCTGGGGCGGGCGCATGGGCGACGTGTTCGAGTCGGGCAACGGCAATGCCACCTTCACATGCGTCAACGTGTCGGGCAATGCGGTGTTCATGGCGGGCAAGACGGCGGTGCAGTACCAGGTGTCCACCAACGGGTCAGTGGCGATCAACGGCATCGCCAAGCCGCTCTTCGGGTCTGCGGCCTGCTCGAATGCACTACGCACGCTCGTCACGCAAGGCAGCACCGACCTGCTCGCGGCCGAATACAACCGCATCGTCAACCGGTCCATTGATGCCGATGCGGTGCTGTCTGCTGCGCTCGCCGGTGCACCGGCAATCGCTACGCCTTTCCCCACAGGCAATGGCCTGGCGGATCAGCTCAAGATGGTGGCACGCATGATCTCCTGCGCTTCCACGCTGGGCGCGAAACGTCAGGTCTTCTTCGTGTCGCTGGGCGGCTTCGACAACCACGACGGCTTGCTCTCCGTGCACCCCGGCCTGCTCGGCACGGTCAGCGCGGCGATGTCGGCCTTCTACAGCGCCACTGTCGAGCTTGGCGTGGCCGACAAGGTCACGAGCTTCACCGCATCCGACTTCGGCCGCACCCTCGCCGGCAACAACGACGGCACCGACCACGGCTGGGGCAGCATGCACTTCATGATGGGCGACGCGGTGAAAGGCCAGCGCTTCTATGGCACGCCGCCCGCCGTGGCCAACAACGGGCCGGACGATGTGGGCCAGGGGCGGCTGCTGCCGAGCACGTCGGTGGACCAGTACGCGGCGACGCTGGGCAAGTGGCTGGGAGTGTCGGACGCGGACTTGCTGACGTTGCTGCCGAACCTGTCGAACTACGACGCGAGTGCGCGCAATCTGGGCTTCCTGGCGTGATTCATCGGTGCTGCTTGCCTTCCACTTCCCATGCAAGAAAACACCATGTTTGACCCCGTTTCGAAGGGAGACGATCAGGCACCGGGTGCGTGGCACACCGCTTCGATGTTGTGCCCGTCCGGGTCAATGACGAAGGCTGCGTAGTAGTTCGCGTGGTAGTTCGGCCGCAGACCAGGGCCACCGTTGCCTTTGCCACCTGCCTCCAGAGCCGCGCGATAGAAGGCTTCGACTTGATGGCGGCTCTCGGCCATGAACGCGATGTGAAGATGCGCCGGCTTCTGTTCGGTCTGGAACAAGCATAACGACGACTTCCCGCCCGGTGGGCTGAGCTCGATGCCGTAGGTGGGCACGCCCTCGGAGACGACAGTGACGCCCAGAGGCTCGAGTGCCTTCAGGTAGAAGGCTTTGCTCGCCTCGTAATCGCTGACACCGAATTTGACGTGGTCGAACATGCGTTCTCCTGTATGGCTACGACATGACGGGCGCAGCGATGGATCGTTCAGCCGTCGGCCACAAGACGGCTTGGGCGACCATCACATCGGTGCCGTTGAACGTGGCAGCGGGCGAACCATAGAGCTTGTAGCCGAGCGCAAGTGCCTCACTGACACGACGGCAGAAAGTCGCGTCGTCTTTGCCCGTGAGAAGTCGGTACACGGGAAGGCCGTCAGGTGGTTCTTTCAATTGCTTGCCCTGCGAAACCGAGGGCACGGATGGTACGCCAACGATCATCGGATCAGGCATTCGAGCCCCCACGTCCTGAGAGCACACGCTGGACGCTCGACTCCTCGGCAATGGCTTGCCTGAATTCGTTCTGGCCGAACATGTTGAGCACACGCTTGAACTGCGCTGCGACCCTTGGCTCCAAGGCGGCCAGACGCTTGCAGGCTTCTGCACATGACTTGTCAAGCTCGGCCAGAGCGACGACTTTGGAAACCAAACCCCACTCGTGAGCCTGGCGCACGTTGATCTCCTCGCCGAGCAGCAGCAAAGACTTGGCGCGGACCAAGCCGATTGCTGCGGGCAAGGTGGTCACCAGGCCGCCGGTCACGAAAACGCCGAGCGAAGCCTCAGGCAGCTTGAAGCGCGCATCGTCGGATGCAATGACGATGTCGGCGTCCAGAGCCCACTCCAGTCCGGCTCCGACGGTCCAGCCGTGCACCGCTGCAAGCACGGGCTTGGGGTTGTCGACGATGGCGCACGCCACCGACTGGACCAGCTCGAGGTCCCTGTCGGTCGGGGCTGCGGCGACATCGCGGCCCGCGCAGAAGGCGCGGCCACTGCCCCGAAGGCAGATCGTCCTCACCGATGAATCGGTGGCGGCGTGGCCCAGCGCTTGCAGCACAGCCGCTGCCAGCTTGTTGTCGATGGCATTGAGCTTGTCCGGACGATTGAGGGTCAGCGTCAGGATGCCTTCGGATCGATGGACAAGGAGCTTCGCTTCAGTCATGGCGACAGAGGGTACCAGTTGAGTGCAAGGAATTCCCCTGCCAATCAACTGCCTGCCAGCGCCGATACAGTTCGCCCCATGCCACAGCCCTCAGCCCCCGCTTCCACCCAAGCGTCCCGCCACCAGACCCCACCTGACACCCGCCACCTCTGGCGCACCTTCATCGGCTTTCTCGGCCCGATGATCGTCGGCAATGTGCTGCAGTCGCTCTCGGGCACGTTCAACAGCGTCTTCATCGGCCAGATGCTCGGCACGCGGGCGCTGGCCGCCACCTCGGCAGTGTTCCCGATCGTGTTCTTCTTCATCTCGATGGTGATCGGCATTGGCGCCGGCGGCTCGGTGCTCATCGGGCAGGCCTGGGGTGCGCGGGAAGCGCACAAGGTCAAGGCCATCGCAGGCACGGCCATCACGCTTGGCTTGCTGCTGGGCCTGGCCATCGCGCTCGTGGGCGGTGTGTTCACCGAGAACCTGCTGCGCCTGCTGGGCACGCCCGCCGACGTGCTGCCCGACGCCATCGGGTATGCGCGGGTGATGATGCTTGCGATGCCCGGCCTGCTGGTGTTCATCCTCATCACGCAGCTGCTGCGCGGGGTGGGCGACACGGTCACGCCGCTCTTCGCGTTGCTGCTGTCCACCCTGGTGTCGTGCCTGTTGACGCCGGCTTTCATCCGCGGCTGGTTCGGGCTACCGCAACTGGGCGTGACGAGTGCGGCGGCAGCTTCCATTGCATCGTTCGTCATCGCGCTCATCTACCTCGCGATTCACATGCGCCGGCGCGGCCACGCTCTCGCGCCCGACAGTGAGCTGTTCCGGGCGCTGCGCATCGACACCAGGATCTTCAAGCTCGTGCTGCGGATTGGCATGCCCACCGGGGTGCAGATGATCGTCATCTCCCTCGCCGAAATCGCGCTGCTCGCGCTCGTCAACAGCTACGGCTCGAACGCGACGGCGGCGTACGGTGCGGTGAACCAGGTGGTCAACTACGTGCAGTTCCCTGCCCTGTCCATCGCCATCACCGCGTCCATCCTCGGCGCGCAGGCCATCGGCGCGGGCCGCACCGACCGGCTGGGCGCCATCACGCGCACGGGCTTGCAGATGAACCTGCTCATCACGGGCACGCTCGTGGTCATCGGCTACCTGTTTTCGCGTCATCTGATTGCGCTGTTCATCACGAGCGAGCCGGTGATCGAGCTCGCGCAATCACTGCTGCACATCATGCTGTGGAGCAGCGTGGTCTACGGCCTCGCGGCGGTGGTCAGCGGCGTAATGCGCGCCTCGGGCACGGTGCTCGTTCCGATGGCCATCGCCATCTTCTGCATCGCCGCCATCGAGGTGCCGTCGGCCTATGCGCTGTCGCATCAGCTGGGCATCAAGGGCGTGTGGATGGCCTACCCGATTGCCTTTGTCTCGATGCTGGTCCTGCAGTCGGCGTTCTACCGTCTGGTGTGGCGCAAGTCGAAGATCACGCGGCTGGTCTAGGCCAGTTCACCAGGTGATGCCGTATTCGATGGCGGCCTGGATCTCGGACAGGTCCGACAACTCTTGCCGGTACACGCTGAGCTGCAGCAGTCCCGTGCCCGGCGGCCCGCCGTAGTTGCGCAGCCAGGCGCTCGCCTTGCCGAATTCGTCATTGGCGAGCGAGGTGATGTGCTCGTCGGGCGCGAGGGCGGGGAAACCGACGACGACACTGCGCAATCCCATCCGGCGGCCCGCCGCGGTGGGCACGCTCGCGTAGTAGCCGCCGACCTCGTGCAGGTCCGGATAGGGCACGCCGAAGATGCGGCGCGGTGCGGTGAAGTCGATGGCGGTGACTTCATCGGTCTCGGGGTCGCTGACGTAGGCGAGCGGGTTCGGTCCGAGCAAGGCGACCTTCCCGCCTGCATCGAGAAAGCGGCGGATCAAGGCGCCGTCGCCCGACTCCTGCGCGAGTTCCGCGGGGATGCGGTTGTCGGCGAACACCACCACCGCCCTCGCCGCCCCGGGCCGGAATTCGCGCATGAATGCGGCGATCTGCGCGACGTCGAGCGATTCGTAACCTGCCGCCTTGAACTGCTCGGCGATGGCGGCTTCGAGCCCCGGGGTGAACCATGCGAAGGACTTGGGCGTCTTCTTGCCGGCGCTGAAGACGATGCGCCTCGCGGGCTTCGCATTGGCAACGGGCGGCTTCGACACCTCCAGCGCGAAGAGCACGCCCTTGTCGGAAGCGACATAGACGAGGCCACCGGCGACCACAGGCGTGGACAGTGATCGGCCGCCCATCGGAAAGCGCCACTGCGGCTCGCCAGATGCCTTGTCCAACGCCACCACCGTGCCCAGGAAATCGCTGAAGACAATGGTGTTGCCGCTGAGCGTGAGTGACGAGAACACCGCAGCCTGCGTCGCGAATCGCCACTTCTCGGCGCCCGTCGCCGGGTTTGCGGCCTGCACGATCTTGGCGCTGCCGCTGCCCACATAGAGGGTGTCGCCGGCGAAGGCGGTCGAGAGAATCCACGACGAGCCGTCGTGTGTCGTGCGCCAGCGCTGATGGCCGTCGCGCAGGTCGAGCGCGTAAAGAAAGCCGTCGCGGCCACCGATGAACACGCTGCCCGCAGCGATGGTGGGCGACGCAACGATGGAGGTGGTGTCGTTGCTCTCCTCATCGAAGGTTCTCGCGGCGCCTGCGGTTGCGAAGCTCCAGGCCGCACCGCCGTCGCGCTCGCGAACAGCTTGCACATGGCCGGACATCGTGCCGTAGACCACCAGGCCGTCGGCCACGGCCGGTGTCGATCGAACACGCGCGCCCGCGTCAACCTTCCACTGCAGCCTGCCGTCACGCGCGGTGAAGGCGTAGACATGGCCATCGCCGCTGCCGATGAAGAGGCGGCCGTCGGCAAGCACCGGCGATGACAGGTTGTAGTCCCAGTAGTTGTGGGCCCCAAGCTCGGCACCGAATCGATGCTTCCACTTCGGCGTGCCATCGGCCGCGTTCAACGCATAGAGGTTGCCGTCGCGGCTCGAGAAGAACACGAGCCGGCCATCGGTCGCAGGTGACGACGTGACCGCGCCGCCGGTCGCGAACTTCCATCGCGTCGCGCCGGTGCTCGCATCGACGGCGTAGAGGAATCCATCGTTGCTGCCGAAGAACACGCGGCCCTGGTCGACGACGGGCGTGCTGCGGATGGGCCCACCCGTGGCCACGGTGAAGCGCACGCCGGCGACCCATTCAGCCGATGCTTGCGTTGAGTAGACCCCGTCCAGCCGCGGGCCGCCCCGGTACATCGCGTCCGCCGCAAAGGCCCCGGCCGCGCTGGACAGGGCCGCGATCACGGCAATGCTGGATGCAAGAACCCGACGAAGGGAAGGCAGTGTGCGGCGCTCGATCATGCGCCGCATGGTCGTTCAGCCGCCGCTGTGCGGCAAGTCATCCACAGGAACAGAAATGGCACTTTCGCGCCCTGCCCGCCACGCGAGTGGCGTCTGCCCGGCGTGGCGCTTGAAGAATCGGATGAAGTAGGACGCATCGGCAAAGCCGAGTCGCTCTGCGATGGCGCCCACGCTCATGTCCGTGTGCGAGAGCAGTCGCCGCGCTTCGAGGAATTGCCTGCGATGGATGGTCTCGCTGGCCGTCATGCCGGTGGCCTCGCGCACGCAGGCGTTGAGATGGCGCGGGCTCACGTCCAGCCGGCCGGCATAGTCCGCCACTTCGTGATGCTCGGCGTGATGCCGCTCGACCAGGCCGGTGAACCGGCGCGCAAGCCGATGTGCACCCAGGCGTTTCGCGTGAAGCACTCGGCGTTCGTCACCCACCCGGCCCACGGCCAAGCGCTGCAATGCAATCAGCAGCCGATAGGTCTGCGCACGCAGCGCATGGTGGGTGTCGAAGCGAGGAGCCTTGAGCTCACCGACCATCGCCCCCGCGATGTCCATCACCGCGTCGAAGTCACGGCTCGGCGCCGCCACGCCACGAGCCTCGGGTGCCGCGACCATCAAGGGCAGGCTCGCGAGAAAACGCGTGTCGCCGAAGAAAGCGTCGATGAACTCGGACTCGAAGAACACCAGCACGCCCTCGAGCCCCGGCTCGTCCAGCCGCCACCGCCTCACCTCGCCGGGACCGGTGACCAGCACGCGCCGCGGGGCGACATCGAGCGACGCATGATCGATGTCCAGCCGGCCACGCCCCTGCGTGATGAAGGCGATCTCGTGGAACATGAGCCGGTGCGACCGGGGCGCGGTAATGAAGCCCGGGATGTCGCTGATGACGCAAGCATCAGCCAGCAGCTCCGGGCCGTACTTGCGGCGGTCGAAGTCGATCTGTTCCACGCGGGCGCCGCGGGTGGCGCTGTGTCGGTGCAGGCTCATGGCACGCCTTCTCGGCAGGGGTCGGCCCCGCGATGGTACGCGGGGCTCACACGAGAATCAGGTCGGTTGATCGCCGGGCGCACGGTCCACGCGTTGGTCGCCCGCACCACGCTCCATGTGCCGCCCGCCGCATCGCCGGCGCATGCCTTCGCGAAAACGCTGGCGTTCTTCATCGGACATCTCGTCCCAACGCTGCGCCATGCGGGCGCGCCAGTGCCCATGCCGGCCGTGGCCGCCGCGCAAGCCGCCGAACAACAGCCGGCCGAGCACCAGCAAACCAAGCGCTTGCCAGAAGTCAATGGTGTGCCAACCAAAGATGGCCGGCGTGAGCCAGTTCCACAGCGACATCACCACCGCGCCCACCACGCCCACCGCCACCACGGCGAAGACCGCGAACTTCAGGCCGTGCAGCCACATGTGTCTTCTCGAATGCATTCTCATGTTCATCATCCTTTGTCAGGGTTCCAGGTACTCGTCGTGAATCGCCCGCAGGCGCTCGCGCAGGTGCAGCACCGCGTAGCGCTTGCGGGACAGCAAGGTGTTGATGCCCACGCCGGTGGCGTCGGCCATGTCCTTGAAGCTCAGGCCCTCGATCTCGTGCGCGATGAAGACCTCACGCTGCTCGTCGGGCAATTCGTCCAGCGCGTCTTCCAGCTCGTCGAGCAGGATGCGGCGCGCGTAGGCCGCCTCGGGGCCATCGGTGGTCGACGGCAGCAGCGCGTCGATCTCGGCCGCGTCATCATCGACCACGAGGGCATCGTCGGAAGGCAAGTCCACCGTCGTCGCACCTCGGCGCTTGCGAAACAGGTCGATGATGCGGTTGCGCGCCACGCGAAAGAGCCATGCGCCGACCTGCTCTACCGGGTCCACCGCTTCCACCAGCTCCGAGAAGACGTCCTGCAGGATGTCTTCCGCATCCGCCGGCGCCGGCACGCGGTGCCGGATGAAGCTGCGCAGCCGCCCCGCCTCGCGGGCGAAGGTCGCGGTGATCGACGCATCGCGTGAGCTCATGGCGAGTCTGGCGGCGGGGGTGGTGTCCATGCACCCGTGAAGACGGATGAGGCGGTCGGATATTGTGCGGGCGGCTCGTTCAGGCAAAGCCGGGTGCGGCAATCGCGCCGCGGCGAAGGAGCACCGCCCATCGCTTGAGAATGCAGTTCGTCGCATGGCCCTGGCTCACCACGCGGCACAGCGCCATCATCCACACATCGATCAATCAGGAGATGCCGGCATGGGATCGCTCTTGACCCTGCTGCTGTGGTGCGTGCTCTTCGTGCTGTGCTGGCCGCTGGCGCTGCTCGCGCTCGTGCTTTGGCCGGTGGTGTGGCTCTTGAGCCTGCCGTTCCGGCTCATCGGCATCACCTTCGGCGCGCTCTTCGCGTTGCTGGGCGCCCTGCTCCACCTGCCGGCCCGCATCCTGGGCCATCGCTGAAGACGCGCTTCAAGCCACCTCGCCCTGCCGCTTGACCCAGCTCTGCGGCAGCTCGTGCAGCACCCGCTCGGCATCGAGCGAGCGGATGGGCACGTCCACGTCCATGGGGATGCGCCGCCGCGCCTGCAGGCCCATGTAGCGCAGTGCACTCACCCGCAGGAACGACGCGAAATTGCCGGCCTCCCCGCGCGCGGCCACGAGCTCGTCGTACAGCCGCTCCAGCAGCTGCGTGACCGACATGCCGTCACGCCGGCCGATCTCTTCCAGCACTTCCCAGTGCAGGTTCTCGAGCCGGATGCTGGTGACCACGCCGTGCAGGCGCACGGAGCGGGTGCGCGATTCGTAGCTCTCGGGGTTGGCGCTGATGAAGATCTCGCACATGGGGACGCTCCGGGGTTGGCCGGGCCACGGTGGGCCCGGCCGATACCTTAGGCGTTTTGGCCGCCCCTGCGCAATGGTGGGTTTCAGGTCTCGATGCGCGTGCCCAGCACAACGAGGAACTGGCTGATCCATGCCGGGTGGGCCGGCCAGGCGGGCGCGGTGACGAGCTTTCCGTCAGTCACGGCCTGATCCACCGGAATCTCGGCATAGCTTGCCCCCGCCAGTTCCACCTCGGCCGCGCAGGCCGGGTAGGCCGACACCTTCTTGCCGCGGATCACCCCCGCTGCCGCCAGCAGCTGCGCGCCATGGCAGATGGCCGCGATCGGCTTGTTCTCGCGCGAAAAATGCTGCACCAGGGCGATGACCTGCTTGTTCATGCGCAGGTACTCGGGCGCCCGGCCGCCGGGCACGACGAGAGCGTCGTAGTCCTGCGGCTTGACCTCGTCGAAGGTCGCGTTGAGCGTGAAGCGGTGGCCCGGCTTCTCGGAATAGGTCTGCGCGCCTTCAAAGTCGTGCACGGCGGTCAGCACGTGGTCACCGCTCTTCTTGTCCGGGCACACCGCGTGCACCGTGTGGCCCACCGCACCGAGAGCCTGGAAGGGCACCATGATTTCGTAGTCTTCCACGTAGTCGCCGGCCAGCAAAAGAATCTTCTTGCCCATCATCGTCTCCTGTTCGGGACAGCGTGCGCACCATGCGAACGGCTGCGAACTCATTGTCTGAACCGATGGGCGGCAGCGGGTAACAGCGGGATACTTCGCATTTCCAAGCCGTCGTCGCGCTTCCATCCATGCCCACGCCTTCCCCTGGCCCCTCGAGCCCGCTCAAGCGCGCCGCCCGCTGGTTCCAGCACGTCGACTCGGCCGACCCGGTGCGCCGGGCGCTCAACGCCGGGCTGTCCTGGGTGCTGCTGGCCATCGCGGTGCTGGCCGCGATCATGGGCGGCGTGCTGATCTGGATCGGCCGCCCGCCGCTGACGGTGGGCGCGGCGCTGGTCACCACGCCCTTGTGCCTCGTGTGCTGGGGCTTGAACCGCAGGGGCTCGATGACCGGCGCCGCCGGCTTGGTGGTGCTGCTCATCATGGCCACCACCCTGGGCATCGACCCGCACCTGTACGCCGGGCCGGTGCCGGTGGTGGACGTGGCCTTCATGATCTCGGTGGTCGCGGCTTCCCTGTTCGTGCGGCCACTCGCAGGCTTTGTCGCGCTCGCCTTGCAGCTGCTGGCGCTCGCCGTGGCATTGCACTTGTCGGACATCCCCACGCTGCAGGCCTGGCACTTCCTGGCCGAGGCCGCGGTCGAGATGGGCGCCATCGCGGCGCTCCTGGTGGTGGCCGCGCGCATCTTCGTCAGCGCGCTGGAGAAAGCCCAGCTTCGCGCCCGCGCACTCGCACGCAGCGAAGAGCGCGAGCGGCGGCTGGTGGATGGCAACGTCGTGGGCATCCTCATTTCCGACGGGCTGGGCCGCGTGTCGCGCGCCAACGACGCCTTCGTCGCCATGCTCGGCTTCACGCAGGCCGACTTCGACGCCGGGCTGGTGCAACCCACCACCTTCGTGCCGCGCGACCAGTGGATGCGTTTCGAATCGGCGCTGCTGGACATGAAGCGCACCGGACGCAGCATCTACGAGACCGACTTCATGCACAAGGAAGGCACCGGCGTGCCGGTGCTGGTGAGCAGCGTGTGGTTTGCGGATCGCCAGGAAAGCGTCGCCTTCGTCCTCGACCACTCCGAACACCGCCGGCACGAGGCCGAACGCCGCGCGCGCGAATCGGCGGAGCTGGCCAATGCGTCCAAGACCACCTTCCTCGCCAACATGAGCCACGAGTTGCGTACGCCGCTCAATGCCATCCTCGGCTTCTCGCAGTTGATGGAGCTGGACCCAGCGGCCGGCGCCAACCAGCGGCGGCAGGCCACGCTCATCCGCGACAGCGGCGAGCACCTGCTCGGGCTGATCGAGGACGTGCTGGACATCGCGCGTGTCGAAGCCGGCCGGCTGGAGTTGTATCCGGCGCCGCTGGACCTGCGTGCCTTCCTCGACGGCGTGAGCTCGACCTGCGCGCTGCGCTGCGAGGCGAAGAAGATCGGCTTCACCTTCGAGGCCGCGCACGATCTTCCGGCGACCATCGTGGCCGACGGAAAGCGGCTGCGGCAGGCGCTGCTGAACCTGCTGGACAACGCGGCCAAATTCACCGACGCAGGCCAGGTGACCTTGCGCGTGAGCGTGCTGAAGGCCGATTCCGCGTCCGCCTGCCTGCGCTTCGAGGTGCTGGACACCGGCTCGGGCATCGCCCGCGACGATCTGGAGAAAATCTTCCAGCCCTTCGAGCAAGTGGGCGAGGTGCGCCGCCGCCGCGCCGGAGCCGGGCTGGGCCTGGCCATCACGCGCCAGCTCGTGCGGCTCATGGACAGCGAGATCCGCGTCATCAGCCACCCGGGCAAGGGCAGCCGCTTCTGGTTCGACGTCGAAACGCCGCTGGCCGCGACGCGTCCCGACACGGCCGAACGCCGACTGCCCACGGGCTACGAAGGCGAGGTGCGCAGCGTGCTCGTGGCCGACGACGTGGCGCTGAACCGCACCTTGCTGCACAGCATCCTCACCCCGCTCGGCTTCGAGGTGCATGACGCCGGCGACGGCCAGGAAGCCTGCGAGCTCGCGCTCAAGCTGCGGCCCGACCTGATCGTCGTGGACTCGGTGATGCCGATGGTCGATGGGGTCGAGGCGATCACCCGCATGCGCGCGACGCAGCACCTGAAGGCCACGCCCATCATCAGCGTGTCGGCCAGCGCAATGGCCTCGGACCGCGACCGGTGCCTGAAGGCCGGGGCGAATGCCTTCATCCCGAAGCCGATCGAGATCGGACACTTGCTGGATGCGATCGAGGAGGCGCTGGGGGTGAGCTGGACCTACTCGCAGGACTGACCCCAGGGTTGGCGTCGCCTTGGTCAAGGCGTCACGCGTTCACCTCACCCCACAAGGCCTCCAGCCGCGCCGCATCGCCATCGACCAGCTCTCCATGCGGCCACAGACAGTCCCGTTCCATGGTCCTGATCCGATAGCGAAGCTCGTCGCGCGCCCGGCTCAGCTCGAAGAGGCTTTGTGGCGACCCTTCGGCCTGTGCCATGCACCACAGGCCGATCGAGTTCCAGCCGGTGCGCAATCGGCGCACACGGTCGGCCACGCGCAGGGCCACGTCCTTCACGATGGCCGATTCGCCGGATTGCTCGGCGAGCGACTGCGACTCCTCCAGCAGCATGCTGAGCTCGGTGTCCATCAGGGCCAGCTGCACGACGACATCCCCGTGCGACTCGGCACCGGCTTGCGACACGTCTTCCTGCACGCGTGCCGCTGCGCCTGCGAAGAAGCTCACGCAGGCCGCGTCGTGCTCACCGATCACCATGCGCAACGCGAAGCTGGTGCGCGACAAGGCGGCAGGCTTGGCAGCGCTCACGCCGACGGCCGCCTCGGTGGCGCACAGCAGGCGGCCCAGCGGCGATAGCGACTCGCCTTGCCGGCGCATCGGGTAGCCGGTGCCGTCCACGCGCTCGTGATGCTCACCCACGGCGCGCGCCAACGCGGGCGGATAGTCGGTCATGGTCGCCAGCAGAAGCTCGCCAATGCGCGGGTGCGTGACCACGTGCCGGTAGCTGCCCACGTCCAGGTGCTGGCTGCCATCGAGGTACTGGGGGTTCACGTACATCTCGCCGATGTCGTGCAGCAGCCCGCCCAGCATGGCCAGGCGCAGCTCGAAGCGATCGAGCCGGATGCTCGCCTGGATGGCGCCAGCCACCGCCATGGCACGTACGGCGTGGTCGAACACCGAGGGCTTGGTGGCGTGCGCCGCGGTCAGCAGCAGCTGCACCGCCGCATGCAGCGGCAGGTGGCGCACCTCCTCGATCAACCGCTCGGCCCAGGGTGCGGCCGCCTGAGCCAGGGGATGGTCGCTCGCAAGAAAGGTCACCAGCGCCTCGTGCAGCTCGAAGGGTGTGATGCCGTCCTCGGCGCGCAGGCAGGTTTCCAGCGGCTGGCGCAACTTGCGTTCGAGCAAACGCTGGTGCAGGGAGTGCGAGATGGGCTGGTCGCGGGCCCACAGCTTGGTGCCGTGGGCGTCGAAGATGTCTTGCGAGGCCACGATCTTGCGGGTGGCGCTGGCGTCGACGATGGTGGCGAGGGCGTGTGGATTGGCGAGCTGGAAAACCTGTGCGGATGCACCCATTGTTCTTCTTGTCTTTCGTGATCAAGACAGGGCCGTGGACGACTGGCCCCGCGTGTCGCGGACTCCCTGGGCGGGCATTCTGCCGAGCAGGCCCTGGCTGGGCCATCTGTAAGCTATGACAGGTGACAGGGCGGCCCTCGCCATGGCTCCGAGGGCAAGGGTTTGTTCACGGTCACCCCCGCGCCGCGTGGCGCTAAGGTGTGGGCATGCGCCGCTTCGCAACTGTCCGTGGATTCGCCCGGCTGGCCTGCCTGGCCATCGGCTTGCTGCAGGCACCAACGCCGTCCCTTGCGGACGAAACCCTGCGCATCGGCCGCAATGGCGGCCCGTCCGCCTACTTCGCCGATGCGAGCGAAGCCGTGCTCAGGGCGGCCTACGGCCACCTGGGCATCACGCCGACTTTCGAGGAATACCCGCTGCTGCGTTCGCTCGTCATGGCCGATGCCGGCACGCTGGATGGCGACGTCATGCGCATCGCCGAAGCGAGCGAGAAGTACCGCAACTTGATCCGCATCGAAGTGCCGATCAACTTCCTCGAAGTGACCGCCTATGCGCGGGAGCCCTGCGCCCCCGCGATCAAGGATTGGTCCGGGCTGCGAGGCCGGCGGGTCGCCTACATCCGCGGCGTGCTGGCCGTGGAGCGGCGCCTGGGCGAGGCCACCCCGGTGCCGGTGGAAAGCATGTCCGAGCTCTTTCGCGTGCTCGAACGGGGCATGGTGGACGTGGCCGTGGGCACCGGCCTGGAGACGGACCGCGAGATGCTGCGGCACAAGGACCGGCCCTTGTGCAAGATGCCCGGCACGCTGGAGCGCGTGCCGATGTACCACCACCTGAACAAGCGGCATGCGGCCCTGGCGGAACGCTTGACCGAACAATTGCGCGCGATGAACCGGCGTGGCGAGATCGACGCCATCCTCCAGCGCGAGCGCGCGAAGGCGCTGCGCTCCTGACGATGCGGCGTCAGGCGTCAGGCGTCAGGCGTGCGGCGCGGCCGGGGCGGTGCAGCCCAGGGATTGGCCCACGCCCTTCAGGTAGGCGCGACGGATGGTGCCCGCGGCAATCGCAGCCGCCACCTCGCGCGAGTACTTCTCGGCGCCGCTCAGCTTGCGCACCCAGCCACGAAAGGGGATCACGCCCTCCGCCGCGCCGCGCAGCGCACCGACTGCCGCATTGCCGGCCGCGCCCGTGCCGCGTTCGATGAGGCTCGGGTTGGAGGCCGTGGCCGGTGTGTCGAGGTCGGCGCCCAACGCCGCGTCCAGCGCCTGCACGTCCGCCGTGATCGCGGGGCAGGACTTCTGCGGAGGCGATGCATACGGTGCCTTCAGCGCGACCAGCAGCGCCGCCGGGATGTCGGCGCGCACGAGGTTCAGGTCGTTCAGCGGCGTGACGGCCGCCTGGGTGACTTGGGTGGCCGTGTCATGGGAGGCCGCGCCGCCGGCAGGCTTGCTTGCAGCGCCGGCGGGCTTGCTCGCCGCATCGGCAGACGCCGCAGCGCCCGTGCCGTCGTTCGTCGTCGCGCAGCCTGCGAGGAGCGTGAAGGCCGCCGCGGCGGTGAGCGTCAACCAAGTTGTCTTCGTCAAGCGTGAGTCTCCCTGTATTGGTGTGGTTGGTCGTGGGCGGCGGCGTGCATCGCCGGCCGCCCGTGCGGGGTCAGCCCGCCTTGGCCGGATGGCCGTTCTCGATCTTCACCACGTCTCCGGATTTCAGGCCCGGGTTGGTGGTGCTTTCGTAGGTCTTCTTGATGCCGTCCTTGAAGGTCACGGTCGTGACCCAGACGGTGTACTTCTTCAGGTTCTTCTCCACCTCGTTGCCTGCCAGGCCACCACCCACGGCGCCCAGCACGGTCAGCGCCGTCTTGCCCGAGCCGCCACCCAGCTGGTGGCCCACGACGCCACCTGCAACAGCGCCGCCGACGGCGCCGACGCCGCTCGCCTTGCCCTTGCGCGTCACGGTGTGGGCGTTGGACACGACACCGCAGGCATTGCACACGCCGCTGAGCTTGACGCCGGCGACGGTTTCGGGCGGCCTGGCCTTGGCGTCGGCCGCGAACGCGGCAGAGGCGGGGTAGGCAATGACCGCGAAGCCGGCGATCGTGAGGGTGGACAACAAGCGCTTCATGGCGAACTCCAACGAATAGGAATGGAATGGTCGAGTTCGCAAGCTTGCCACAGCCGCGAACCTCCGCGCCCCGCCTGCCGGACAATCGAGCCATGTCCGCCAAGCCGTCCCCTCGCGTCCTCGCGCTCATCCCGCCGATGACGCAGCTGAACACGCCCTACCCGTCCACCGCCTATCTCACCGGCTTCCTGCGCACGCGCGGCGTGGACGCCGTGCAGGAGGACCTGGCCCTCGCGCTGGTGCTGCGGCTGTTCAGCAAGGAGGGCCTGGCGGCCATCGCATCACACATCGACACGCATCCGGCAGCGGCACCCACGCCCCGCGTCGCCGCCTTCCGCGCCCAGCTGGACCGCTACCTCGCCACCATCGGCCCGGTCATCGCCTTCCTGCAGGGGCGCGACCCGACCATCGGCCACCGCATCACCGGCCGCAGCTTCCTGCCCGAGGGGCCGCGCTTCGAATCGCTGGACGTCTACATCGACGAAGACGGCGGCGACCCGCTCGCCTGGGCCTTCGGTGCACTCGGGATGCAGGACCGCGCAAGGCACCTTGCCACGCTCTACCTGAACGACATTGCCGACGTGCTGCGCGATGCCGTCGACCCGCGCTTCGAGTTCGTGCGCTACGCCGAATCGCTCGCTCAAAGCCAGCCGACATTCGATCCATTGGCCAATGCCCTCGCCGCGCCGCCCAATCTCGTCGACAGCACCCTGCAGGCACTCACCATCGCCGCCATCGAGCGCCACCAACCCGATCTCGTGCTGATCTCCGTGCCCTTCCCCGGCTCCGTCTACGCCGCCTTCCGCATCGCGCAGACCATCAAGCAGCACGCACCAAAGACAGTGACCGCGCTGGGCGGGGGCTTCGTCAACACCGAGCTGCGCGAGCTGACCGAGCCGCGCGTGTTCGACCATTTCGATTTCGTCACGCTGGACGACGGCGAGCGTCCGCTGCTCGCGCTGCTCGAACACCTGCGCGGCGAGCGCTCGCAAAGCCGCCTCGTGCGGACCTTCGTGCGCACGCCGGAACACACCGTGCGCTACATCCATTCCAACGTCGGCGAGCCCGACATTGCCTTCGAGGAGGTCGGCGCGCCCACCTGGGACGGCCTGCCGCTGGCGGACTATCTGTCGCTGCTGGACATGCTCAATCCCATGCACCGGCTGTGGTCCGACGGGCGATGGAACAAGCTGACCGTGGCCCACGGCTGCTACTGGAAGAAGTGCAGCTTCTGCGATGTCTCGCTCGACTACATCTCGCGCTATGAAGGCGCGAGCGCCTCGACGCTCGTGGATCGCATCGAGCGCATCATCGACGAGACCGGGCAGACGGGCTTCCACTTCGTCGACGAGGCCGCGCCGCCCAAGGCCTTGCGTGCGCTCGCCGCAGAACTCGCGCGCCGCAACCTGTCCATCTCGTGGTGGGGCAACATCCGCTTCGAGAAGTCGTTCAGCCCCGAGCTCTGCCTGGAGCTCGCGGACAGCGGCTGCATCGCCATCTCAGGCGGGTTGGAGGTCGCATCCGACCGATTGCTGCAGCTGATGAAGAAAGGCGTGTCGGTCGAGCAGGTCGCGCGCGTGACGCGCGGCTTCACCGACGCCGGCGTGCTGGTGCATGCCTACCTGATGTACGGCTTCCCGACGCAGACGGTGCAAGACACGGTGGATGCGCTCGAATACGTGCGACAGCTCTTCGAGAACGGATGCATCCAGTCCGGCTTCTTCCACCGCTTCGCCTGCACGGTGCACTCACCCGTGGGCAAGAACCCGCAGGACTACGGCGTCACCCTGCAGCCCTTGCCGCCGGTGAGTTTCGCGAAGAACGATGTCGGCTTCATCGACCCGACGGGCGTCGACCACGACACGCTCGGCGTGGGCCTGAAGAAGGCCCTGTACAACTACATGCACGGCATCGGCCTGGAGGCGGACATCCGCAGCTGGTTCGACATGCGCGTGCCGAGGACGACGGTACCTCGGCAGTTCATCGAACGCGCACTCGCCCGCCGTTGATCGGCCAAGCGCCGCGCAGCCGCCATCAAGCCACGCCCCGCGGGACCGGCTCCGCCGGCCCGCCGGGCGGCGCCCCTCGGGGGCAGGAGCGCAGCGATTGGGCGGCTCACCAACTATCACTTCGCGTCACCGGCTCCCACTTGTTGCCGCGCGCCTTGTACACGCTCACCACACCGTAATGCTGCTCGCCATCGGCACGGAAGCGCATGTTGTTGGTGACCGGCGCGAGCGCGTCGATGCGCTTGAGTTCTTCCAGCACCTTCTTCGGGTCCGCCGTGGTGCCACGCTGCATCGCCGCCGCCAGCACATACACCGCGTCATAGGAATAGTGCGCGCCATACACCGGGTCGCCCTTGAAGGCATCGCGGAACTTGGCGAGAAACTGCGGGCCCGCCACGAACTCGCGCGCCTCGATGATCGGCGAGGTGGCGTACACCGCCTTGATGCCGTCCACCGCGAGCGGCATCTTGTCGGTCTTGATGGTGTCGCCGCCGACGACCTGCATGTTGCTCATGCCGGCTTTTGCCATCTGCTGGATGAGCGCGGCCACCTGGAAGTCGGCGAGCGTCGTCACGAACACGTCGACGTTGGCCGCCTTCAGTTCAGGCAGCAGCTTGCTGAAGTCGGTGGTCTTGTCGTCCAGGCTCGCGCGGACGGCCACCTCCTTCTTGTTCTTCTTCATCTCGGCGGCAGCCAGGTCCGCCAGGCCCTTGCCATAAGGCGTGTTGTCGTCCACCACCGCAAAGCTCTTGCCGTCGATCTGCGTGGCGGCGTAGGAGCCGAGCGCCTTCGACTGCAATGCGTCGTTGGCCACCAGGCGCAGCGTGGTCGGCAGGCCCAGCTGGGTGTATTCGGGCTTGGTGGAAATCGCCATCTGCGCGATGCCGGCCTCGGCATACACCGGCGCGGCCGCGATGCTCACGCCGGAGTTCAGGTGTCCGATGACCGCGACAACCTTGGCATCCACCAGCACCTTGGCCACTTCCTTGCCGCGCTCGGCATTGGACTTGTCGTCCACCGCCACCACCTCCAGCAACACCCGCTTGCCGTCGATCTTGAATCCCTTGGCATTGAGCTCATCGACGGCGAGCTGCACGCCGTTCTTCATGTCGGCGCCCAGTGCCGCGAGCGGGCCGGTCATGGGTTGCGCCACGCCGATCTTCACGGTGTCGGGGATGCGGCTGCAGGCGCCCAGCAGCATCGACGAGGCGAGCGCGAAGGCGCTCAGGACCAAGGCACGGCGGTTGTTCATTCGCATCCTCACGAGCGGTTGCATGTCGTAACAGAAGTATGCGGACCGGCGGCGCGAATGCTCAACCGGGTTTGGGCCGGTCAACGTGCGGTTTGAACGGTTTGGCTAGCGAACTTTCGAATGAGTGGCATGCTTGCAACTCATGCCAGCCAGCACCGCCCTCGCCCGAATCCGCTTGCGCCACCTTCAATGCTTCCTGGCCATCGTGCGCACCGGCACCTTGGGCGGCGCGGCGCAGGCCCTGTCCATCACCCAGCCGGCCGTCACCAAGACGATGAACGAGCTGGAAGAGATCCTGGCCACCAAGCTTTTCACGCGCGGGCGCAAGGGTGCGACGCTCACGCCCGAGGCCGAGGTCTTCCTGCTGCATGCCAACGCGAGCCTCGATGCGCTCGGCCGCGCCGTCGACAGCGTGGCGGCCGGCCCGGGCGAGCCGCCCCTGAACATCGGCGTGCTGCCCACGATTGCGCCGGCCTTCATGCCGGCGGTGCTGCGCCGCTTCACTGCCTCCCGCCCGTCGGCACGCATGCGCGTCATCTCGGGCCGCAACAAGACGCTCATCGAGGCGCTGCGCAATCGCGAGCTCGACGTGGTGATCGGCCGCCAGTCGGACCCCGACGTGATGCTCGGCGTGACCTTCGAGCACCTCTATGCCGAGCCGATGGTGATCGTGCTGCGCAAGTCGCACCCCTTCGCGCTGCGGCACGCACGGCGCGCGGCGCCGATGTCGGAGCTGTCCAGGTACAGCCTGGTGCTGCCGCCCGAAGGCACGCTCATCCGGCAGATGGCCGATGGCTTCATGCTGCGCCACGGCATCGTGCCGCAAGCCATCACGCTGGACACGCTGGAGACGGCGCTTGCCCGCAGCCTGGTGCTCGCGGACGACCACGCCTGGTTCACGCCGCTCGGCTGTGCCCAGCCCGACCTCGAGGCGGGCATCATGGTGAAGCTGCCGGCGGTCATCACGCCCGACGAGCCGGTGGGCATCATGCTGCGTGCCGACACACTTCCGTCGCCTGCGGTGCACACGCTGATGCAGGCTGCACGCGACGAGGCGTCGGCGCGGCGTGAGCCGGTGAGGAAGCGCACGAGGAAGCCATAACCGGTCGTCATGGATCGGCGCCTGAATTTTCAATTTACATGAGCGCCGGTGAACCCTAAAGTGGCTTCCTCTGACTGAGGAGACAACGATGACCCGTGCACCGCAGCCCGGCGACGAATTCCTGATGCGCGACACCACGTCGCACCCACCGGCGCTTGCTCCCGGCTACAAGACCAGCGTGCTGCGCAGCCCGCGCAATGCGCTGATCTCGCTGCAGCAATCGCTGTCTGAAACCACCGCGCCGGTGTTCCTGCCCGAAGAGCTGGGCCCGCTCGACAACGACCTCATCAAGAATGGCGCGAAGACCGGCCTGCCCATTGGCGAACGGCTCATCGTGCACGGCTTCGTGCGCGACCAGTTCGGGCGACCGGTGAAGAACGCGCTGGTCGAGGTGTGGCAGGCCAACGCGAGTGGCCGCTACCGCCACAAGAAGGACACCTACATCGGCGCGCTCGACCCGAACTTCGGCGGCTGCGGGCGCATGCTCACCGACGAGCACGGCTACTACTTCTACCGCACCATCAAGCCCGGCCCCTACCCCTGGCGCAACCGCGTGAACGACTGGCGACCCTCGCACATCCACGTGGCCATCTCGGGCGACGGCTGGGCGCAGCGGCTCATCACGCAGATGTATTTCGAAGGCGACCCGCTGATCGCCACCTGCCCCATCCTGCGCACCATCGCCGACGAATCGCAGGTGCGCGGGTTGATCGCCTCGCAGGACACCGGCTCCTTCGTGCAGCTGGACAGCCGCGCCTACCGATTCGACATCGTGCTGCGCGGCCAGCGCGCCACCTACTTCGAGAACCGCGTGCAAGGGGAAGCGCAATGACCGACACCCTCCTCCGGGAAACTGCCTCGCAGACCGCTGGTCCCTACGTTCACATCGGCCTCGCGCCGAATGCGGCGGGCTTTGACATCTTCGAGAAGAACTTCGGCCCGGTGCTCGTCACGCCGCAGACCGAGGGCGAGCGCATCCGCATCGAAGGCACTGTGACGGACGGCAGCGGCACGCCGGTGCGCGACGTGCTGATCGAGATCTGGCAGGCCAATGCGCAGGGCAAGTACAACCACCCGGGCGACCGGCAGGCAGGCAAGCGCATCGACCCGTCCTTCCGCGGATGGGGCCGGGCCTGCAGCGATTTCGAGACCGGGCTGTATGCCTTCGACACGATCAAGCCGGGGCCGGTGACGGGCCGCGACGGCCGCGTGATGGCGCCGCACATCAACTTCTGGATCGTGGCGCGCGGCATCAACCTCGGGCTGAACACGCGCATGTACTTCAGCGACGAAGCCGCCGCGAACGCGAAGGACCCGGTCATCAACCTCATCGAGTGGGAAGTGCGCCGCAAGACGCTCATCGCCCAGCGGGAAGAGCGCGGCGGCGGCATCGTCTACCGCTTCGACATCCGCCTGCAGGGCGACGGCGAAACGGTGTTCTTCGACATCTGATTTGCCACCCACACAACAAGCGAGAGACAAGCATGTTCCCGAAGAACGCCTGGTACGTGGCCTGCACGCCGTCGGAGATCGACGGCAAGCCGCTGGGCCGCAAGGTCTGCAACGAACAGATGGTCATCTACCGCGACGGCGAAGGCCGTGTCGCGGCGCTCGAAGACTTCTGCCCGCACCGCGGTGCGCCGCTGTCGCTCGGGCGCATCGTGGACGGCAAGCTGGTGTGCGGCTACCACGGCCTGGAGATGGGCTGCGACGGCAAGACCATCGCCATGCCCGGCCAGCGCGTGCGCGGCTTCCCGCCCATCCGCACCTACCCCGTGGCCGAGCGCTACGGCTTCATCTGGGTGTGGCCGGGTGATGCGGCGCAGGCCGACCCGGCGAAGATCCACGCCCTGCCCTGGGCCGAGAACCCGGAGTGGGCCTACGGTGGCGGGCTGTACCACATCGCCTGCGATTACCGGCTGATGATCGACAACCTGATGGACCTCACGCACGAGACCTACGTGCATTCGACGAGCATCGGGCAGAAGGAGATCGACGAGGCCGCGCCCGCGACGACGAGCGAAGGCGACGAGGTCGTCACCAGCCGCTTCATGAACAACATCATCGCGCCGCCCTTCTGGCAGATGGCGCTGCGCGGCAACGGCCTGCCCGACGACCAGCCGGTGGACCGCTGGCAGATCTGCCGCTTCTCGCCGCCCAGCCACGTGATGATCGAGGTGGGCGTGGCGCTCGCGGGCCATGGCGGCTACGACGCACCGGAAGACAAGAAGGCCGCGAGCATCGTGGTCGACTTCATCACGCCCGAGACCGAGACCAGCATCTGGTACTTCTGGGGCATGGCCCGGCACTTCAAGCCCGGCGACCAGGCGCTGACCGACAGCATCCGCGAAGGCCAGGGCAAGATCTTCAGCGAAGACCTGGAGATGCTGGAACGGCAACAGAAGAACCTGCTCGCCTACCCCGAACGCAACTTGCTCAAGCTGAACATCGATGCAGGCGGCGTGCAGTCGCGGCGTGTGCTGGATCGGCTGATCGCGGCCGAGAACGCCGCGGGCGCGCAGATCAAGGCGGTGGCATGACTGGCGCCACGCCGGTGCTGAAGGTACGCGTCGCGGCGAAGACGCTGGAGGCGCCGGACATCTGCAGCTTCGAGCTGGTGTCCGCCGACGGCAAGCCGCTGCCGGCCTTCTCCGCCGGTTCGCACATCGACGTGCCGCTTCCGGGTGGCATCACGCGGCAGTACTCGTTGTGCAACGAGCCGGGCGAAAGCCACCGCTACCAGATCGCCGTGCTGCGTGATGCGAATTCGCGCGGCGGCTCGTCTGCCATGCACGAGCAGGTGGACGTCGGCGACGTGATCGAGATCAGCGCGCCGAAGAACCACTTCCCGCTCGCGCACGAGGCGAAGAAGAGCCTGCTGCTGGCCGGCGGCATCGGCGTCACGCCCATCCTGTGCATGGCCGAGCGGCTGGCCGCGACGGGGGCGGATTTCGAGATGCACTACTGCACGCGCTCGGCCGAGCGCACCGCGTTTCGCGAACGCATCGCGGGGTCGCGCTTTGGCGATCGGGTGCAATTTCATTTCGACGACGGGGATGCAGCGCAGAAGCTGGACATCGCCGGGCTTCTTGCATCACCGGTCACGGGCACGCACCTCTACGTCTGCGGGCCCAAGGGCTTCATGGATGCGGTGCTCGGCACGGCGCGCGCTTGCGGCTGGCCGGCATCGCAGCTGCACTGCGAATACTTCTCCGCCGAGGTCGTGCATTCAGCCAGCGACGAGAGCTTCGAGGTGCAGGTTGCCAGCACGGGCCGCATCATCGTCGTGCCGCGCGACAAGACCGTGGTGCAGGCGCTGACCGAAGCCGGCGTCGAGGTGCAGACGTCGTGCGAGCAAGGCGTGTGCGGCACCTGCCTCACGCGCGTGCTCGAAGGCGTGCCCGACCACAAGGACATGTACCTCACGCCCGAGGAGCAGGCGGCCAACGACCAGTTCACGCCGTGTTGTTCGAGGGCGAAGAGCGCGAGGCTGGTGCTGGATTTGTAGGCCAGGGCGAACTCCGGGGCTGCCTCTGAGAGGTTGCCCTTCACGGCCTGCTTTGGACAGGTTGCCGCGCGCCGAGGACGTTGGGAGCGCTGAAAGGGATGGCCGCCGGCGAACTGGTGTCTTTGGCACCGTGGGTCTGCAGCCAGTGCGGCGCGGCCTTCTCCGACCAGTCGATGAAGTCCCGCAGCGCCGGCTGCAGTAGCGTCCGGCGACACGTTTACGAGGCTCAGCGGCCGCTCGCTGCGGTCAACTAGCCGCCTCAAGCCGGCCAGGGGACTAAACCGCTCTCGCGGTAGCCGCTCCGGCCAAGTCGTGCTGCCCCCGCCTGACGCGAAGGGCACGCCGCGCTGCCTCGGCGGCGCGGCCTGGGGTGCTGGGCTCGGGCTGCGGGTTGTCGACGTACCTGTTCTTGCGCGCGGCGAAGCGCGAGTCGAGAGCGCTTCGGGCCGTCATGCAGCGGGCGCCGCGTCGCGCAACTGTCGGCGCAGTATCTTGCCGATGTTGCTTTTCGGCAGCGGCTCGGTGCGGAACTCCACCACCTTGGGCTGCTTGTAGTCGGTCAGGTGCTGCCGGCAGTGCGCCAGCAAGTCCTGTTCGGTCAGCGCCGGATCCTTCCTGACCACGACGATCTTGACGACCTCGCCGGACCTTTCGTCGGCCACCCCGATGGCCGCGACCTCGGCCACGCCCGGATGCAGGGCGACGACGTCCTCGATCTGATTCGGGAAGACCTTGAAGCCGGACACGATGATCATGTCCTTCTTGCGGTCGGTGATCTTGAAGTAGCCGCGCTCGTCCATGAAACCCATGTCGCCGGTGCGCAGCCAGCCGGCCTGGGTGAACACCTTGGCGGTCTCGTCGGGCCGGTTCCAGTAGCCCGGCATGACCTGCGGGCCGCGCACGCAGATCTCGCCAACTTCGCCGACCGGCATTTCACGGTCGCTGTCGTCAAGAATGGTGGCCAGGGTCGATGGTATCGGCATACCGAGCATGCCGGTCCAGTCGTCGATGTCGAGCCGGTTCGAGATCACGACCGGCGAGGTTTCGGTCAAGCCGTAGCCTTCGATGAGGGGCACGCCGGTCGCCTTCTTCCAGCGTTCGGCGACGACGCGCTGCACCGCCATGCCGCCGGCACTGGCCATCTTCAGGCTGCGCGTGTCCACATCGGCGAATTCGGGCGCATCGAGGAGCCCACGGTAGAGCGTGTTGACGCCGATGATGGCCGTGAAGGGGTACTTCTTCAGGTCGTGGATGAAGGCGTGCATGTCGCGCGGGTTCGTGACCAGCACCGTGTGCGCGCCCTTGTTCATGAACACGAGGCTCGATGTCAGCGCGTACACGTGATACAGCGGCAACGGACAAACGAGGATCTCCTTGCCGTCGAGCAGGTCGTGCGCGATCCATGCACCCACCTGCTGGAGATTCGCGACCAGGTTGCCGTGGGTCAGCACGGCGCCCTTGGCCACCCCGGTCGTGCCGCCGGTGTACTGCAGGAAGGCCTTGTCATCGTGGCCCAGCGCCACGTCGTCAAGCTCCTGCGCCCGCCCGGCGCGCAAGGCCGCGTTGAATTCGGTCGCGCCCGCGATCTTCCATGGCGGCACCATGTGCTTCAGGTACTTGACGGCCACGTTGGTCAGCAGTTCCTTGACGGCAGGGAACATGTCGCCAACCTCGGTCGTGATGACGGCCGGCTTCAGCGCCGGATTGCGGTCCAGCACTTCCTGCAGCGTGTGGGCGAAGTTCTCCAGCACGACGATGGCCGCGGCGCCAGAGTCCTTGAGCTGGTGCTCGAGCTCGGGCGTCGTGTACTGAGGATTGACGTTGACCACCACCAGTCCGGCGCGCAGGACGCCGAAAAGCGCCACCGGGTACTGCAGCAGATTGGGCATCATGATCGCGACCCTGTCGCCGCGCTGCAGCTGCAGCGACTTCTGCAGGTAGGCGGCGAAGGCGCGGCTCTCCCGATCGAGTTCCGCATAGGTCAACGACTCGCCCATGTTGGTGAATGCAGGCAAATCGCGGAAGCGCTCGCAGCTGCGCTGCAGCACCTCCTTGAGCGAGGCGAAGGCATGCACGTCGACCTCGGCAGGAATGCCCTTCGGATAGTGCTTCAGCCATGCGTGTTCCATCTTGGTACTCCTGAAGAGATGCGGGGCGGATCCCCAGCGACCTTGTCATTTGGACCACATTCGCTGCAGCGGCGGGCTGACGTGCATCAAGGCCGGTGCAAACAAGAGGGCCGTGGATTGTTGAGCCTGTGTCCATCACCTAGGATCGTGCCCGGCGCGGCCTTCGTGGTCGGGGGCTGCACGCCGCCATTTCGTCCAGCGCCGCGAGCAGCGCCGCCGACAACTCGCGCGCGTCCGGCACTGCGCTGCGCGCCGTGGTGAAGCCGAAGCCCATCGTGTCGGCGTAGCTCATCACGGTGATGTTGAGCGCGACGCCGTGCTCGACGATCGACAGCGGCCAATAGTCGGTCATGCGCGCGCCGGCCGCATACAGCGGCACCTGCGGCCCGGTGATATTGGAAATCACGACGTTGGCGAGCGGGGCCATCGCGCCGGCCAGCCCCGAGCGCCCGTACAGCGCGGCCAGACCGCGCAGCACCCAGGGCACGCCGATCGACGGGAAGTCGGTCGGGATCACGCCGCGGGTGCGCCGGGCCAGCGCCTTGACGGCGCCGGCGGCGTCGCGGATCGCGCGCAGACGCTTCACCGGGTCGGCGATCTGGGTGTTCAGGTTGACAAGGCTCAGCGTGGCCTGGGTCGTGAACACGGTGTTGCCGGCTTCGCGCAGCGAGATCGGCATCGCCGCGATCAGCGGCTTCTTCGGGATGCCGCCATGCTCGGCCAGGTAGCGGCGCAGTGCCCCGCCGCACAGCGCTAGCACGATGTCGTTGAGCTTGGCCTCGTGCGCTGTGGCCAATTGCTTGAGCGTGTCGAGCGCAAGTGTCACCGCGGCGAAGCCGCGCTCGCCGGTGATCGGCACGTTCAGCGGCGTCTTCGGACCGAACGAGAAGTTCTGCGCGAGCCGTCCCGTCGGCTCGTCGGGCGCGCCGCCGAGCAGGCCGACCAGCGTCTTCAGCGCATCCGGCAGGTGGCGCACGAGCTTGATGTACTGGCCAAGGTCGTGTTTCAGCGCGGCGGCGGCGAGTTCGGCCATGCCGGGGTGCTCGGCATGCGGCCGGGCACCGCGCGCGATGGCCCGCGGCTTCGGGGTGAGGTCGAACAGCACCTGCGCCAGCAGCACGCCGGCCTGCCCGTCGAGCACCGCATGGTGGACCTGGAAGTAGTAGGCCGCCTGGCCTGATTGCAAGCCGTCGATCACCGCCATGCGCCACAGAGGGCGGGCGCGGTCCAGCAGCTCCGAGTGCAGGCGGCCGACGCAGTCTTCGAGCTGCGCCTGCGTGCCGGGGCCGGGCAGCGTGACGTGCTGCACATGGTAGTCAAGATCGAGCCGCTCGTCCTCGACCCACACCGGGTTGGCGAACTGCAGCGGCATCGGCGCGAGCTTGCGCGTGAGGATCGGGGCGAGGCGCAGGCGTTGCCGCATCTGCCGCCTGACGTCGGCAAGGAAACGGCCTGCGTGGCCGGCCGGCAGGTCGAACAGGTGCAGCGACCCCACGTGCATCGGCGTCTGCGCCGTCTCCAGGTGGAGGAAGGCGCCATCCACTCCGCTCAAGGTCTGCATCTGCTAGCGCTCCTTCGTGCAGTACGACTCGGGCGCGTGCGCCACTGGTGAGCGGGCGGCGAGACGCGCGTATTGCCGCGGATCACTTCACCAACGTCACAGGGACATCGACGAGGTGCAGCACCTTCGTCGCGATCGAGCCCAGCAGCAAGCCCGACAGGGCCGCGACGCCGCCGGCGCCGAGGCCGCGCGTGCCCATGATGACCTGGTCGCAATGCAACTCGCGCACGCAGCGGGCGATCGTCTGTGCCACGTCGCCGGCTTCGACACGCGAGGTGAAGGGAATGTGCGCGTCGTCCAGCCGCGCGCGGGCAGATCGCAAGGCGGTCTCGCCTTCTTCCTGCTGGAACTTGTCGATCAGGTCCTGGCTGAGGTACTTCCTGACGACGCCCGAGTGGTTCAGGGGCTGCACGTTCAGCAGATGCAGGGTCACCGGCTGCCGCGGGTCGCTCAGGTCGCAGGCTGCCTGCACTGCACGCAGCGAATTGTCGGAGCCGTCGATGGGAACCAGGACGCTGCGCATCACGCTCTCCTTGCGGGTGCTTTGGGCCCGCAGGCTTTGCAGTGTCGCGCCGGCCCGAATACGCTGGCTTGATGCGGAACAAGGCCGCGCGCCGGGCAACGCCTAGATTGATGGGGTTCGCCCCGTTCCTCGGGTGCAAGGAGCTCGCAGCATGTGGGATGCCATCAGGCTGCTCGCCGCGGCCTCGGTGGGGCCGTCGCTGTGGGCCAGGCTGCGCGACTGAATTCCCACCTGCCACACAACTTGCGAGGTTGATGATGACCCCACGCTCGAGCACCATGCTGCTGGCCGGCAGCGTCCTGGTCGGCGCCCTGGCGCTGGCCCCGCCGGCGCAGGCCCAGTCACGCGGCGAACTGCTGTACTCGACTCATTGCATCGCCTGCCATACGACGCAGATGCACTGGCGCGACAAGAAGCAGGCCACCGACTGGAACAGTCTCAAGGCCCAGGTGCGGACCTGGCAAGCCACCGCCCGGCTCGAGTGGAGCGAGGACGACGTCGCCGAAGTGGCACGCTACCTCAACGAGCGCTTCTATCGCTTTGTGCAGCCCTCCGCCGCGCTCGGAAATGCTGACCCGCTGCGGCTGCCGCAGGAAGGGTCGCCAGCATTTGAATGAACAGCAGCAATGCGACGGTCAGCCGACCAACAACCAAGCGACGCGGTCGGCAAGACACGGCCATGAGCGGCCGTTGGCCAGCGGCTGCATCGCCGAGCGAGCGGCTTGCTGCCCCGCGCAGTCGCGTCGCCGCCGATCCCTCACGTCGCCCCGGCAAACACCGGCAACGCACGCGCCACCATCTCGTCGGACGCGGTGAGGCTGATCCGGAAGTAGTCCGGAGCGTTCATCACGCTCCCCGGCATCACGAAGATGCCGCGATCCGCGAACGCGTTCCATTGCTGCTCCGGGTCGCCGCTTGCCCATTTCACCCACAGGTAGAACGTCCCCTCCGGCGGCAGCGCGGCGTGGCCGGCCTTCGCCAGCGCCTCGCTCAGCGCGTCGCGCCGGCGGGTGAGCGCCTCGGTGTCGATGCTCAACTCGTCGATTCGCGGGAGCGCGTTTTGCATCACGGCATTGGGAAAGCACCAGCCGATCGCCATTTGAGTGGCGAACGTCGCGTCGCGCAGCGCCTGCCGGTCCTCGGCAGGCATCAGCGGCGAGATCGCGAGATAGCCCAGGCGCTGCCCTGGTGCGAGCAGAACCTTGCCGTAGCTGTATGCGATCAGCGTCCACGGATACACCGCTGCCGGGCTCAGGAAGCCGCGGCCGTCGAAGCGCAGCCGCCGATACGGCTCGTCCGACAGGACAAAGATCCGCCGGCCGATCCGCTTGGAGGCGCGTTCAAGCCGATCGGCGAGCCCCGCCAGCGCGTCGCGCCCGTAGATCCGGCCGGTCGGGTTGTGCGGCGTGTTGACGATCACGAGCCGCGTTCGCGGCCCGATCGCCGCGTCGATCGCGTCGAGGTCGAGATCGAAGCGCGGCTTGGCGAGCGGCACCTTGCGCGGCACGGCGTTGGCGACGAGCAGCATCGGCTCGTAGCAGAACCAGCCGGGCTCGGAGAAGACGACCTCGTCGCCGGCGTCGAGCAACAGCCGGAAGGCGACCGAGATCGCGGCGAAGGCGCCGGCAGTGAGCGCGATGTCCGGCGGCTCGAAGCGCAGATCAAGCTCGCGCGACAGCACGTCGGCGAGGAAGGCCTGCGGGGCTTCCTCGCTCGTCTTGTAGGCGAACCAGTTCTTGTCGTGCGGCACCGCGCCCTCGCGGATGGCCGCGACGAGCCCGGCCAACGGCATCTCCTGCGGGTTGCCGAAGGTGAAGTCGGCGATGTCCGCGTCGCCGCGCCGCTCGCCGTAGCGCGAGTGGAAGGCGAAGTGCTTGATAGCTTCGAACGCGCGCTCGGCCGCGATGGCGCGTAGCGAGACAACGGTCATGGCCTCTCCAGCTCAGGTCTTCAGCTGGCAGGTGGGCGTGGAGCGCGAGATCGCGAGCTCCTCCTCGTTCATGTCCGCCCCGATGTCGGCAAACAGCGGCGTGCTGAGATAGCGCTCGGCAGTATCCGGCAGCATGGCCAGGATGTTTGCGCCCTTGGGCGCCTCGGCGGCGATCTTGAGCGCGCCGGCGAAGGTGCCACCGGAGGTGATGCCGCAGAAGATGCCTTCCTTGGCCGCGAGATCCTTGCTCGCCTGGATTGCCTCCGCGCCCTGGATCGACAAGATGCGGTCGATCAA
Organism: uncultured Comamonadaceae bacterium; assembly: GCA_966211955.1. Lineage (GTDB taxonomy): Bacteria > Pseudomonadota > Gammaproteobacteria > Burkholderiales > Burkholderiaceae_C > Albitalea. The sequence continues at coordinate 184,399 of CBIHOF010000003.1, forward strand.
CTCCATCGCGACCGCATCGCCCGTGAGCTTCGGGATGAAGTCGGGTGTCCAGCCTTGCATCGGGTGCGGCTTGAAGCTCGGGTGCGGCGCGGCGGGCGTGCCGTCGGGCTTGCGCTTCTGCTCGATCCCGCTGACGAGGAGCGGCGCATCCGTGGGCTCGCAAACGATGACTTTCGTCTCCGGTCGCTCCTTGCGGAGCATCCTCGCCACGCCCTTGAGCGTGCCGCCGGTGCCGTACCCGGTCACCCAGTAGTCGAGCGGTTCGCCGGCGAAATCGTCGAGGATCTCGCGCGCGGTGGTGCGCGAGTGGTAGTCGGGGTTGGCCTCGTTCTCGAACTGGCGCGTCATGAACCACCCGTGCTTGGCGGCGAGCTCCTCCATCTTGGTGATCATGCCGACGGCTCGGTCGGCAGCAGGGGTGATCACCACCTTCGCGCCGAGGAACCGCATCATCTTGCGACGCTCGACACTGAACGGCTCGGCCTGGATCAGCACCAGCGGATAGCCCTTCGCGGCGCACACCATCGCGAGGCCGATGCCGGTGTTGCCGCTGGTCGCCTCGAGGACCGTCTGGCCGGGCTTGAGTTCGCCTGACTTCTCGGCCGCCTCGATGACCGCGATGGCGAGGCGGTCCTTGACCGAACCGAGCGGATTGCGCGACTCGCACTTGACGAACAGGTTCACCCCGGGCGGGGCAAGCCGGTTGATCCGAACGACCGGGGTCCTGCCGATGGTCTCAAGGATGTTTGCATATCGCTTTGCCATGGCGCCCTCGGATGGTGGAGGTGGATCGGAAGTTTGACCGCGCGACGGTGAGTATTCGCAGTCTGTCTGGCGAAGTCAACCGGCATATTGCGGCGAAGTCGGCGCGGCGCGGACCCTGACTGCCTGGGGTACCGCCACAGAGCAGCGGAGGCTTGAGGTCGTCCTTGAGTCCTCTGCATTGATGAGTTCGTACTCTCGGCCGGCTCAAAATCGAAGTGCAAACACCTTGGGCTGAACGACTGCTTTCAGGCAGTCTGATCCGGTACTTGTATGTCCGCAGAAGGGTCGTCCACGACCGCTCAGAAGGCGAACGCCACAGGCCGGTCAAAGTGGCATGGCAGTCGGACAACATTGGCCGGCAGCTATGCGCCGCACTGTTGCCGGTCGGCGCCGTCTGCTGGCCGGTCGTCGACGGCCAGGAGCGGCCGTCCGCGCTGGCTCTGCTGCGGCACACTTCATCCGATGCCCGCTGCCAAATCCTCCCCCCACGCCGACACCGCCGCGACCTTGTTCAAGAGCGCCAAGGCCTTCGAGACCTGGCTGAAGAAGAACCACGCCACCTCCGACGGCCTCTGGCTCAAGATTGCCAAGCGGGGCGCCGACGAACCCAGCGTCACCTACCCCGAGGCGGTGGAGATCGCACTCTGCTGGGGCTGGATCGACGGCCAGAAGAAGGGCCTCGACGACCAGCACTTCCTGCAACGCTTCACGCCGCGGCGCGCACGCAACATCTGGTCGAAGATCAACGTCGACAAAGCCGCGGCGCTCATCGAGGCGGGCCGCATGCAGGCACCAGGGCACGCGCAGATCGAGGCCGCGAAGGCCGACGGGCGCTGGGCGCAGGCCTACGACGGTGCGCGCACGTCCGCCGTGCCCGACGACCTGTTGGCTGCGCTGGAGGCCGAGCCGAAGGCCAAGGCCTTCTTCGCAACGATCAACGCGGCCAATCGCTACGCGGTGCTGTGGCGCATCCAGACGGCGGTGAAGGCCGAGACGCGCGCCAGGCGCATCGCCCAACTGGTGGAGATGCTCGCGCGCGGCGAGACCATCCACGTCTTCAAGCCCAAGGCCTGATTGCAAAGGTCCGCGTGGTCTACGGGGCCACCGCGGCCCGGTAGGCGTGCCACGACGCGTGGCCGAGAACCGGCACGGCCACGAGCAGCCCGAGGAACCATGGCAGCATCGCGACGAAGACGACGATCGTGATCAGCGAACCCCAGAGCAGCATCAACCCGGGTTGCGCGAGGCACAGGCGCATGCTCGTGAGCCCAGCGCTGATCGCATCGGTCTCGCGGTCGAGAATCATCGGCATCGCGACCACGCTGACGGCGAAGATCAGCCCCGCGAACACGCCGCCGACGACCAGGTAGGTGGCAATGAAACTCAGGTTCTGCGGATCCAGCAGGGCCAGCAGCGAGCCCTTGAAGTCGGGCATGCCGTTGAAGCTGAGCGCAAACACCACGAGCGACGCCCGCGCCCACAGCATCTCGAGCACCAGCAGCACGGTGCCGAACATGGCCATCGCGCCCGTGCGCGTGCGCCATGCCACCAGTGAACTCGCCAGGCGCGGGCGCTCACCGCGCTCGAGCCGCCGGCTCGCGTCGTACATGCCCAGGCACAGAAACGGTCCGACCAGCATGAAGCCGGCGGACAAGGCCAGGACGTAGGCCGGCGCGTGGCGGAACACCAGCACGAGCAGACCGCCCATGGTCGCGAAACAGGCGCCGTAGAACAGACCGATCAGCGGAGCACGCTCGAAGTCGCGCCAGCCGAACTTCAACCAGCGCCAGGGCGCACCGGCATCCAGCCGATTGAGACGGATCAGCGGGTCAGTGGTCTGCGCCACGTAGGGCACATACGGTGCCGGTGCCGGATCGTCCGCATCGCAGGGCGGTGTCGCGTCGGGTCGGGGCGTGTTCATCACCGGGCATCGTCCGTCCGGTGACGAACACCCGCAATCGGGCCTTGCCCGCAGCCGCAGCGGCGTCTTCAAGTGACATCGGGCAAGGAGGCAGTAGACCGACGCGTTGCGCTGGACGCTCAGCGCCTGCTCGTGCACCTCGACCTCGACCTCGACCTCGGTCGCGATCGTGAGCGTCTTGCCCTAAAGCACCGACCTCCCCGCCCCGCGGTTGTCTTCCACCGACACTGCATGCCCGAGCTGGCGGAACCACGCAGCCCAGCCTTCGACCACCGACCTGTCCGGATGCCATGGCCCCGAGGCGAAGGTGTCGCGCTGGCGGCGCGTGCTACTCGCGAAAACGACTCTCCAGAGGACCATTCGGAAATCAACAGGCAAATCGCCGGGCGGCAGCCGGCGCCGAGCGGGATTATCGGGAGGTACTGATCAGTACCGGCGTGAATGGTTCACGGCCGGCGCATCACTGCAAACACGGGTGCGCTCATCGCGCTGCGAGCAGTTCCTGCACGCGGTCCGGGTCCACGGGCTTGGTGAGATGGTGATCGAACCCCGCGGCCATGGCCTGGTTGCGGTCCTTTTCCTGGCCCCAGCCGGTGATGGCCACCAGCGTCACGCCGTGGCCTGCCGACGTACGGCGGATGGCGGTGGCCACCGCGTTGCCGTCCATCTTGGGCATGCCGATGTCCAGCAGCGCCACCTGCGGGTGAAAGCGTGCGAATTCGTCCAGCGCAGACTTGCCATCGAAGGCCACCGTCACCTCGTGGCCGTTCAGGCGCAGCAGCTCCGCCAGGCTCTCTGCGGCGTCACGGTTGTCGTCGGCCACGAGGATGCGCTTGGCGGAATCGGGCCCGTTCTGGCCGGGTGCAGGCACCAGCGTCAGCGCAGGCTCCACCTTGCCCACCGGCAGGCGCACGACGAACGTGCTGCCGCGGCCGGGGCCTTCGCTGCTCGCCTCGATGCTGCCACCGTGCAGGCCAACGAGCCCCTTGGCGAGCGCCAGGCCGATGCCCAGCCCGCCGGCCGACCGATCCTCGGCGCGCAGCTGCGTGAACATCTCGAAGATCTCGTCCATCGCCTCCTGGCGAAGGCCGATGCCGTTGTCGGTGACGCGCAGCTCCACGTCGCTGCCCACCCGCCGACCGACCAGTTCGATGCGCCCGCCCGGCTCGGTGTACTTCGCCGCATTGCCGAGCAGGTTGGCGACCACCTGCGCCACGCGCAGCGGGTCGACCTCGAACGCCACCGGCTCGGCCGGCAGCTCGATGCGCAACGTGTGCCGCCTTGCGTCGATGAGTGGACGCACTGTCTCCACCGCTGCATCGACCACCGCGCCAAGCTCGGCGGTTGCCTTGCGCAGTTCCAGCATGCCGCGGGTGATGCGCGACACGTCCAGCAGGTCGTCGAGCAGCAAGGCCATCTGCTGCACCTGGCGGTCGATGACCTCGTGGCTCCAGCGCTTTTGCGCATCCGTCGCGCCCGGCGCGCGGGAGATGGCCGCCGCCTGCCGCACCGGCGCGAGCGGGTTGCGCAGCTCATGCGCCAGCGTGGCGAGGAATTCATCCTTGCGGCGGTCCGCCTCGCGCAGGGATTCCAGCGCCCGGGCTCGCTCGACGAACACCCCGGCCTTGCGAGCGCAGATGTCGGCCAGCCGCATCTCGCGCTCGCTCGGGCGCCGTGGGCGGTCGAAGTAGACCGACACCACGCCGATGGTCTCGCCGGCAGGCGTGATGAGCGGCGTGGCATGCACCGCACGGAAGCCTTCGTCGTGCGCGACCACGCGGTACATCGAATCGCCGCTCTGGGTGTCAACGTCTTCCACGACCAGGCGGCGGCCGCTCGTGAAGCAGCGGCCGCAAACGCTCTCGTCCATCGCCATCTGCTCCAGCCGTTCCAGCGCACGCGAACTGAAGCCCAGGTTCGCGGCCGTGAAGAACCGATTCAGCGACGCATCGCGCAAGAGCAGCACGCCCCGCCGGGTGCCGTGGAAATCGGCGAGCGCGACAAGGATGGCGCGCAGCTGCGAGGGCATGTCCGAGGGTTCGAGCAGCCGGGTCGTCAGCTCGTGCAGGCGCTGCAGGTCGGCCACCTGCTGCGTGAGGTCGTCACGCGCTTGTCGCAGCATGGCTTCGAGTTGCTTGCGGTGCGTGATGTCCACGGAGGCGCAGCGCAGCCTGCGCAACTGCCCCCGGGCCCCGCACTCCAGGTGCACGCGCGACATCAGCCAGCGGATGCTGCCGTCGCCCAAGGCCACGATGTGTTCGCGCTCGTAGCCTGCGCTGCCTTCGCGCAGCCGCGCCTTGATGGTGTTGCTGCCCTTTTGCACTTCGTCGGGGGGCAGCATCGTGATCCATTCGGCCAGCGAAATGCGTTCGCCTGTGAAGGGCTTGTCGAGCAGCTGCGCCATGGTGGGCGTGACATAGGCCGTGCGGGTTTCGAAATCGACCTCGACCAGCCCCACGCCGGTGTCTGCCTGGGCCATGCGCAGGCGCTCTTCGGATTGGGCCGCACGCACGCCGATCACGCGCACGCGCGCGCCCCAAAGGAGCATCACCATGCCTACCGCGAGGTACAGCAGCAGCGTGGCACGGTCGGCCGGCGACGCGACCCAAACGACCCCGGTGGGCGGCAGCGACAGCACGCCATTGAGCAGCCCGCCGACGAGCACGACGAACGCCGGACCCGGCCCGAGGGTGGCCGACGCAATGGCGAGCAAGGGCAGGTAGAAGAGGAACGGGACCCGCACGCCGACCAGCGGCAGGACGGCCCACTGAAGCAGGCCGGCGGCGATCGTGTACACCACGGCCAGGCCGTAGGCACGCAACCCCGCGCTCAACCGCCCAGCATGCGCCATGGACCCATCCCAGACCAAAGCGCCTAGCCTACTTCAAGCCAGCCTCAATGCATGCGCACTTCCCCGTGGTCGCCGAGGTGTTTCGGCGGCTGGCCGGTGACGGCGGCGCGCGCCATCTCGAAGAGCTGCACGAGCTTGCTCGACTTCACGTCCCAGTAGTTGGCATGGCTGATGCGCACCCGCACCAGCGCGCAGTCGGGGTCTTCCGGGCCGTTGGGGAAGTAGGCCTCGTTCAGCTTGGCCCACAGGCGTCGCTTGGTGGCAGCCTCTTCCACGAGCATCGCTTTTCCGGACACGGAGACGTAGGTGTCTTTGCCGGGGTCCGCGTAGGTGACGTTCACTTCTTCCGAAGCCACGAGGTCCTTCACCGGGTCGCCCGAGCGTGACATGAAGAACCACAGGCTGTCGTCCTCGTCGATGGGCTTGTTCTGCGTGGTCATCGGCCGCGAATGAAGGTGGCCGTTCGGGTGTTGCGTGGTGAACATGCCCATGCGCATGTCCTTGATGAGGTTCCAGAGCTTTTCTCGTTCGTTGTGGTCGTCCATTCAGAGCTCCTGTTGCGTCAGCGCGAAGTGCGCCGATGAACCGCTGCGGCAAGGGCCGTTCCCTTGGCATGCGGGGTTCTTGGCCGCGCCTGTTCCCACCACTGCCGCGTGCAGTTTTTTCAAGCTGCGGAACTTGTTGGCGGTAACCGCCCAAAAAACATTGCCGATCACGGAACAAGCGCAACGGGACGTAGTCGGAAGGGGCCATGCGCGCGTTGCTTTGACACGCCGAGCGCAAAGCCTTGTCATTTTTTCAACTTGCCGCACCCACGCCCTGCCCACAATGCTCAAGAACGCTGTACTCGCCCTGGCCATCGCCCTCAGCTCCTTCGCCACGCATGCCGTGACCCTCGAGTCGGCGCATGCGCTCGTGATGGACGAGGAAAGCGGCGAGGTCCTGCTTGAAAAGGATGCCGGCACCGCCGCGCCCATCGCATCGATGACCAAGCTGATGACGGCCATGGTGGTGCTGGACGCGCACCTGGCGCCGTACGAGGTGATCCGCATCGACCGCGCCGACCTGGACACGCTCAAGCACACCCGCTCCGGCGTCCCCGTGGGCTCGGTCTTCCCGCGCCACACGCTGATCGAGATCGCGCTGATGTCGTCGGACAACCACGCCGCGGCGGCCCTGGCGCGCACCTACCCGGGCGGCCTGCCGGCTTTCCTAGTCGCTGCGCAGCGCAAGATCGACGAGCTCAAGCTCGAGAACACCGGCATCATCGAACCCACCGGCCTGTCGCCGCAGAACCATGCGTCCGCGCACGACATGGCCAAGATCCTGAAGGCAGCGTCCGGCTACCCGGACATCGTCGCCGCCACGAGCCAATCCAGCAGCCGCATCGCCGTCAACGGTCGCGGCCGCCTCTTCCACAACACCAACCGTTTCGTCGGCCAGCCGGGCTGGGACATCTCGGTCTCCAAGACGGGCTTCACCAACGAAGCCGGCCGCTGCCTGAGCATGCGGCTCGAATCCGCCGGCCGCAAGCTGCTGGTGGTGCTGATGGGCGCGATGGAAGGTTCCGAGCGCGCGCTCGACGTGCTGAACATCCAGCGGCTGGTCGGCGGCGAGCCGGAGCAAGCCGAGCCGGTGGCCCGGGTGATGAAGGTCGTGCACCGCGTGTCGATGCGGCCGCAGCGCCGCCGGTAAAGCCGAGGCCGGCGAAGGCCTCTCGGCTCACGTTCACCGGGCGCCGGCCGCCCGCATGGCCGCAAGCCATTCCACCGGGTCGGTGGTCTTGTCCACGCACAGGTCGAACCCCGCGAGCTTCGCGTGCGTGTGCCATGAATCGTTGAGCGACACGCCGCTCATCATCACGAGCACCATGTCGTGCGCCGGGTCGGACTGGCGCAGCTGCCGGGCCGCGTCCATGCCCGACAGACGCGGCATGTGCAGGTCGAGAAGCACATAGCGCGGCCGCCATTCGGCCGCGGCCGACAAGGCTTCGACGCCGTCGGACACGGTGCGCACTTCATAGCCTTCCGCTTTCAGCAACGCCACGATGGACTGCTGCACGAGTGCGCTGTCGTCGGCAACGAGCACCCTCGCCCCGCGGTCGCGCGGCGCCTCGTGCGTGGCACGCTCTGCCGCGGGCGGCTGCGCCGGCATGGTCGGCAGATGCGTGCTGCCGTCGCGCAAACCACGCGACATCGACTGGAGCCGGTCGATGAGTCCGATCAGCTCGAGGATCTGCCGCTCCATGATCCCGCGAGCGCGCTCCTTGGTGGCGTCGGGCACGGTGGGCCGCTTGAGCAGTTCCAGCGAGGTGCGCAGCGGCGCGAGCGGATTGCGCAAGTCATGCGCCAGGCTCGCCAGGTCTTCGCCGGTGCGACGCTGCGCCGCGAGGCGCACACGCAGGTTCACGAACAGGAGCGCGAGCCCGCCATCGGGCAAGGGGCTCGCATGGATCTCGAACCATTGCTCGCCCGCGCCGAACGGCGCCTCGACGAGGTGTGCGGCAGACCTCGCGGCCGCGTCGCGCAACTCGGCTTGCGCCGCGCGCGCAGCGGGGCAGGCCTCGAAGAAGTCAGCACCAGGAAGCGATGCCGCGTCCACGGCGAAGACGGCGTGCGACGCCGCATTGGCGTGCCTCACGCGGAAGTTCGCATCGACGACCACGAAGCCGTCGCAGAGGCTGTCGATCCAGAGGGTTGGTGTGTCCACAGCCTCGGACTGTGCCACACCGGAATGCCCATGAAAAAGCGGCGCCGAAGCGCCGCTTGGGTGCGGTGGCGGTGGCGCGACTCAGGCGTTCAGCGCCAAGCCTGCGCAACGCTCGGCGAGCACCGTGCGCGTGTCCACCGTGCCGCGCTCGAGTTCGAGCATGGTGACGCGATCGATCTGCACGAAGGTTGCGCCGTCGCCGCAGCTGAGCCCCACCACCGGCCGAAATTCGGAATCGTTGGCCAGCACCACGCGTGCATTGCCACACTCGAGAAGGGTCTGCTGAATCGTGATGGCGTTCATGGGGTAAGAATGTGTCCTCGGTACAGAGAATGTATCCAACGGAAACACAAGCCGGAAGCCCCCAAGGGAAGCCGGCCACATGGGAAATGAATTAGCGTGAGGAAGTTCGCAATGCTCGTCGCCGCCACGCTCGGGGCGGCGGTATTCGCCCAGGCGACGCAGGCGCAAACGGGCCAAGGCTCGCCTCCGGCGCAAACGGCCCGAAGCGCGCCGCCGGCTGCGTCCGCTGTTGCGACATTGGCTACTGCCGATGTCAAACCGCCGATGAACAGCATCGAAGAGCGCACCCGGCCTTGCACGGCCTGCCATGGAAAGGAAGGCCGCGCGACCCCTGAAGGCTACTTTCCGCGCATTGCAGGCAAGCCCGACGGCTACCTCTTCAACCAGCTCGTGAACTTTCGCGAAGGCCGGCGCGAGAACGGAGCGATGACCTACCTCGTGCAGCACATGTCCGATGCCTACCTGCACGAGATTGCCAGCCACTTCTCGTCGCTCGACCTGCCCTACCCGAGCGCGCCCATCCTCCAGCTGGCGCAGCCCGTGCTGCAGCGCGGCGAGGAACTCGCCTTGCATGGCGACGCCGCCCGCAAGGTGCCCGGCTGCGTGGAGTGCCATGGCGCGAACCTCACGGGCGTCGCGCCTTCGGTGCCCGGCCTGCTCGGGCTTCCGCGCGACTACGTCATCAGCCAGTTCGGTGCGTGGCGCACCGGCCAGCGCAAGGCGGCCGCGCCCGATTGCATGGCGCGCATCACCGAGCGCCTGTCGCCGGACGACATCGCGGCTGTGGCAGGCTGGCTGGCGACGCGCCCGCTTCCTGCGAGCACCAGGCCTGCGACGAGCATCGCGATGCCGCTGCCCATGGACTGCGGAGGGCTTGAGCGATGAAGCGCCGTTGGCTTCGCGGGTTGTCGGGTGTGCTCGTGCTGCTGCTCGCACTCACCGCCGCCGTGTTCGCGCTGAACCGCCGCGACGAGGTGGATGTGTCGGGCGAGGCACCACGTGTCGCCGCGGACCCCGCTGCGATCGACCGCGGTGCCTACCTCGCCATCGCCGGCAACTGCACCTCCTGCCACACGACGCGCGGCGGCGCGGCCTACGCCGGCGGCCTTGGCATCGACACGCCCTTCGGCACGGTGTACTCCACCAACATCACGCCCGACGAGGCGACAGGCATCGGCCGCTGGAAGGCCGCCGAGTTCTATCGCGCGATGCACAACGGCCGCTCGCGCGACGGACACCTGCTGTACCCCGCCTTTCCCTACCCCAACTTCACGCAGGTCACGCGCGAGGACAGCGATGCGCTGTTCGCCTACCTGAAGGGCGTGCCCGCGGTGAAGCAGCCCAATCGCGCGAACACCCTGCGTTTTCCGTACAGCACGCAGGCCTCGCTCGCCGTGTGGCGCGCGATGTTCTTCGAGCCGGGCAACTTCAAGCCCGAGGCAGGCAAGAGCGCCGAATGGAACCGCGGCAGCTATCTCGTGCGCGGACTCGGCCACTGCAATGCCTGCCACGGAAGCCGCAACATCTTCGGCGCGACGAGCGAGAACCTGGAGCTGAGCGGCGGGCTCATCCCGATGCAGAAGTGGTACGCGCCCGCGCTGAATTCGCCAAGCGAAGCGGGCGTGGCGCAGTGGGACACGCCGCACATCGTCGCCTTGCTGCGCGACGGCGTCTCGCCACGCGCGTCGGTGATGGGGCCGATGGCCGAGGTGGTGTTCAAGAGCACGCAGCACCTGCGGGCTGACGACCTGCAGGCGATGGCGGTGTTTCTCAAGGCGCTGCCGCAGTCCGAAGACGAGCCGCCTCCGAAGGAAAAGAATGAGAAGGACAAGGAAAAAGAGAAAAAGCCCATCGTGGCGGTGCTGACCGAGGGCGGAAAGGTCTACGAGAAACATTGCGCCCAATGCCACGGCAAGAATGGCGAAGGCACGCCCGGCGCTTATCCGGCCTTGGCCGGCAACCGGGCCGTGACCCTGGCCAACCCGGCCAACCTCATCCGCGCAGTCACCAGCGGCGGCTATCTGCCGAGCACGGCGGGCAACCCGCGTCCTTACGGCATGCCGCCGTTCGGGCAGGTGCTGGACGACGCGCAGATCGCCGCGGTGCTGACCTACACGCGCCGCTCCTGGGGCCATGAGGCGCCCGTCGTGTCGGCCGTGGACGTGCTTCAGTACCGCTGACGAGCCAGGCCCGCCTTACTGTCGGGCACGGCGGCTGCCCCATGAGGTGACCGGGGATTTCCTGCTCATGCATTGCAACCAATGAAGCATCACACTGTCGTCCTCCTGTGGATCGTCGCGGCGTTTGTGCTCGTGCTCGGCGTGTTGGTCCTGCACGCGACCGCCGGCGAAAAGAAGATCGAACAGAAGCTCGACCGCCTCTACAGCATCGAAGACCCGCAGTTCCGCCGCTCCATGGGCGTGCTGCTCGGGCCGCCGCTGCTCGAAGGCAACAAGGTCGAGGTGCTGCTCAATGGCGACGAGATCTTCCCGTCGATGCTCGATGCCATTCGCCACGCGCGCCGCACCATCACCTTCGAAACCTACATCTACTGGGCGGGCACCATCGGCGACGATTTTGCGCAGGCGCTCGCCGAACGCGCCAAGGCAGGCGTGAAAGTGCACCTGCTGCTCGACTGGGTGGGCAGCGCCAAGATGGACGACAAGCTCATCGCATCGATGCGCGAGGCCGGCGTGGAGGTCGAGCGCTATCACAAGCCCGAGTGGTGGCACCCCGCGCGGATGAACAACCGCACGCACCGCAAGCTGCTGATCGTGGATGGCGAAGTCGGTTTCACCGGCGGCGTGGGCATTGCCGACAAGTGGCGTGGCCACGCGCAGGACGAGGACCACTGGCGCGACACGCACTTCCGTGCCGAGGGCCCGGTGGTGGCGCAGATGCAGGCGGTCTTCAACGACAACTGGGTCAAGTCCACCGGCCGCGTCCTCGATGGCGACGGTTACTTCCCGCCGCTGACGCCCAAGGGCAGCCAGACGGCGCAGATGTTCAGCAGCTCACCCACGGGCGGCAGCGAGAGCATGCACCTGATGTACCTCATGGTCATCACCGCGGCGCGGCACAGCATCGCGCTGTCGAGCTCGTACTTCGTGCCGGACGACCTCGCCATCCAGGCGCTCGTGGATGCGCGCAAGCGAGGCGTGCGCGTTCGCATCATCACGCCCGGCACCAAGACCGATTCGGAGACGGTGCGCAGTGCGTCCCGCGCCGAATGGGGACGGCTGCTCGCCGCAGGCGTCGAAATCTTCGAATACCAACCCACCATGTTTCACTGCAAGGTACTGATTGCAGACGACCTGCTCGTCTCGGTGGGCTCGACCAACTTCGACAACCGCTCGTTCGCGCTCAATGACGAAGCGAACCTCAACGTCATCGACGCCGATTTCGCCAAGCAGCAGGCCAAGGTGTTCGAAGACGACCTCAAGCATTCCCAGCGCATCACCATGGCTGCCTGGGCGCAGCGGCCCTGGACCCAGAAGCTGGCGGAGCGCACGGCGTCTCTGATCGGCTCGCAGCTGTAGCTGCGGTGGTGGAAGGCGGGACGTAGAAGAGGCCGGCAATGCCGGCCTCTTGCTCGACCATCAAGTTCGATCAGCGGCTGCTCTTGTTGCTGCTGTCGCGGCTGTTGCTCGAGCCCTGGTCCATGTTGTTGGACGAGCCAGAGTCGCGATCACTTTGCTGCTGGCGGCTCTGGTTGCCTGCCGAGCTGCGGTCTTGCTGTTGCTGACGATTTCGGCCTTGCTCGTTCTGCGCCTGGCCACGGTCGCGGCCCTGGTCGCTCTGGCCGCTTTGGTTGCGAGTGTCCTGACCTTGCTGTTGCTGGTCGTTTCGTTGGCTCATCGTCTGACTCCTTGAAGGGCCGGCAGGATTGCCGGGCATTCATCGCGGGCAACGCGTGTGCCCATGGTGCGCAATCGCACCCGCTCAGTGCTCTGCGCGCGAGCGGGTTTCGGCCGGATATTCGGCACGGATGACCTGTTCCTGCAGTTTTCGCACGTGGTATTCGCGGGTGCGTTCAGCGGCGGCCAGCTGCTCCTTGGTGAGGCGCATGGGCGCGTTCCAAGAGGGTGAGGAGGCCAGCGGCGGGGTGGTCGCGTCTTGAAAATCGGTCAAGTCGGGGCGGGTGGACATTGAATTCCTCCTGTTCAGTTGGCAATTCGGCCTATAGGAGCAAACCCTGTGCCGCCGACCCTGCCCATTTCGCATGGCGGATCGGTCATTCGTGCCGCATCCAAGCGGACGGTGCTGCGCAGCCCCACGTCAGCGATTTCCCACACCACGACGGGCGTTCGCCGGGTTGGCGAGCGCATGCAGCAAACCGCACCATTGCTGCATCGCACCAATACCTTCAAACGGACACGACATGAACTCCGCACTCTCCACGGTAGCCACTGAATCCTTCGGCGCGCCGCCGCTCTCGCTCTTGGGCGTAGAGCCGCTGCGCGCAGCGTTCGAGTACGCCAGCATGCGCTTCATGAGCAAGGCCGCGCTGCCGCAAGGCGACGGCCACCCGGTGGTGATCTTCCCGGGACTGGCGAGCGATCGTCACGCCACCGAACCGCTCAAGGCCTTCTGCGAGGAGCTCGGCTACACCGCGTACGACTGGGGCCGCGGCTTCAACACCGGGCCCGTCGGCGACGTGGACGAGTGGCTGGACGAACTCGCCGACCACGTGGCCGAGCTCGTGGCGCATCACGACGAGACGGTCAGCCTCATCGGCTGGAGCCTGGGCGGCATCTACGCACGCGAGGTGGCCAAGAAGCTGGCTGGGCGCGTGCGTCGCGTCATCACCATCGGCACGCCCTTCGCGGGCACCGCCGACCAGACCAACGTGGCGTGGGTGTACCGCCTCGTCAACGGGCAGAAGCCACCCGTGGACGATGCGCTGACGCAGCGACTGCGCACGGCGCCTCCCGTGCCCACGACCTCCATCTACAGCCGCACCGATGGCATCGTGGCCTGGCAAGCCTGCCTGAACGACGAGGCGCCGCACACCGAGAACATCGAGGTCGATGGCAGCCACTGCGGCCTCGGCTGGAACCCACGCGTGCTGGAGGTGGTGGCGCAACGGCTGGGTCAAGGTTTGCAGGCATGATTCGCGGCTCCATCGGAGCCGCTTCTTGTCCAGCATTCCCACCGCCGCCACTGTCGACGCATCCGCCCCGGCGCCCATCCCGCGGGCCGAGGCCTTCCGCTTCTGGCTGAAGCTGGGCTTCATCAGCTTCGGCGGGCCCGCCGGGCAGATCGCCATCATGCACGCCGAGCTGGTCGAGCGACGCCGCTGGATCAGCGAGAACCGCTTCCTGCATGCGCTGAACTACTGCATGGTGCTGCCCGGACCCGAGGCGCAGCAGCTGGCCACCTACATCGGCTGGCTGATGCACCGCACCTGGGGCGGCATCGTGGCGGGCGCGCTCTTCGTGCTGCCGTCGCTGGCGATCCTCATCGCGCTGTCGTGGATCTACCTGGCCTTCGGGCAGGTGCCGGCGGTGGCGGGCATCTTCTACGGCATCAAGCCCGCGGTGACGGCGCTGGTGATGCATGCGGCACACCGCATCGGCACGCGGGCGCTGAAGAACCCGTGGCTGTGGGTCATCGCCGCGGCATCGTTCATCGCGATCTTCGCTTTCGACACGCCCTTCCCGGCCATCGTGCTGGCGGCCGGGCTCATCGGCCACTTCGGCGGCAAGCATGCACCGCAGGTGTTCGCGGTGGGCGGCGGGCATGGCAGCGCAAAGCAAGGCTACGGGCCGGCGCTCATCGACGACGACACGCCCACGCCGCCGCACGCGCGCTTTTCTCGGGGCAGGTTTGCACGCGTGATCGCGATCGGCCTCGGCCTGTGGGCCGTGGTGATGGCGGCACTCATCGCATGGCGGGGGCTGGACGGCGCGCTCGCGCAGATGGGCTGGTTCTTCACCAAGGCCGCGATGATGACCTTCGGCGGTGCGTACGCCGTGCTGCCTTACGTCTACCAGGGCGCGGTCGAACACCAGCATTGGCTCACCGGCCCGCAGATGATCGACGGCCTCGCACTCGGTGAATCGACGCCGGGGCCGCTGATCATGGTGGTCGCATTCGTCGGCTTCCTCGGCGGCTGGCAGCATGCGTTGCTCGGGCCTGATGCACTCTTCGCGGCCGGCGCGCTGGCCGCTGGCGTCGTGACCTTCTTTACCTTCCTGCCGAGCTTCGTGTTCATCCTCGCGGGCGGGCCGCTCGTGGAATCGACGCACGGCAAGCTGCAGTTCACCGCGCCGCTCACGGCCATCACCGCGGCGGTGGTCGGCGTCATCGTCAACCTCGCCGCCTTCTTCGCGTACCACGTCTTCTGGCCCACGGGCTTCCACGGGCGCTTCGACGCGTTGTCGGCGGGCATCGCGCTCGCGTCCGCGGTGGCCTTGTTCCGCTTCAAGGTGGGCGTGCTGCCGCTGCTCGCGCTATGCGCTGGGATCGGCCTCGTTCGAACTTTCGTGGCGTAGGGCGCCATCCCGGCGCCGACTCACCCTGCAGGGCTACGCGTCCTGGTTGGGCGGCATCCGCGGAGCTTCGACGTTTTCGGCGCAAGGCTGATGATCCTCGGTCGCCGCGACCGCCTTGCTTGCTCCAACCGTCAGGTACCGACGCATGAGAATAGGGAACCTGTACGGTGACGACAGCTCGGACAACGGACAGGATTCACTGCCGCTGGTGGCGACCTCACGAGCCGTTGACAGTTGACCGGACATGCAATCCCTCCGCCGATACAAATCGAGGCGGAGTGATGTTGGGGTCATCGGGGACTTCCGTCGCCCGAATCCCCGAATACCGGTCCGAGCAAGCGAAGCAACCGAAGACTGCCTTCACGATGGTCATGTCAGGTTGCGGCCACCTGACGCCTGACGCCCATCCATTCGGCAGCAGCCTCACTTCTTCGCGTCGGGACATTCCGTCTGGGCGTGGGGCGCATAACCTGCCCGTCATCAGCAGCGCACATTCGTTCCATGACACGATCATTCGAACTGAGCCAGAAGTTCTACTTCGAGGCGGCACATTCCCTCGAGCGGGAAGTCGACGCCGAGCCGAGCCGTCGCATCCACGGCCACACCTACCACGTCGAAGTCTCCATCTCCGGGGATCCAGACCCCTCGACGGGCATGCTGGTCGACCTCGGCTTCTTCCGTCGCGAGATCGCCCGTGTCCGTGACCTCCTGGACCACCGCTTTCTCGATGATGTCGAGGACATCGGCCCGGCCACACTCGAGAATCTTTGCAGCTACATCCTTGATCAGCTCGGCGACAGCTTGGGGCACGTCACGCAGGTTGCCATCGAGCGCCCTGCCAGCGGCGACAAATGCGTGCTGCGATCGGTTGCGGATCAACCAGTGGCAGGGGTTTCTGGCCGGACCGGCACCGCAGCCGCCTGCGTCAGCGGCTCATGCCGCAGCGAGCCGAAGGTGTGTGCATAGACCCAGGTGAATTCCGCGCCCATGAGGAAGATCTGCGCCGAGTAGTAGACCCACAGCAGCAGCACGGCCAGCGAGGCCGCCGCGCCGAAGACGGACGTGACGCCGCTCTTGCCGATGTACAGACCGATGAGCAGCTTGCCGATGGTGAAGAGCAAGGCCGTCACCGCCGCGCCGATCCACACGTCGCGCCACTGGATGTGCACGCGCGGCATGATCTTGTAGATGAGCGCAAAGGCCAGCGTGATGGTCGCGAAGCCCAGCACGAAGTCGATGAAGTGGCCCATGATTTCCCAGTCGGCGAAAAGCGGGCCCCACACCTTGCCCAAGGCCGCGAGCGCCGCGCTGGCCACGAGCGACACCATCAGCAAGAAGCCGATGGCCATGATCATCCCGAAGGACAGGAGACGTGTTCGCAAGAGGCTCCACACGCCACTGCGCCGCCTCGCCGGTGCGCGCCAGATGCGGTCCAGCGCGTCCTGCAGTTCGTTGAAGACACTGGTCGCGCCCACGACCAGCAACGCGACGCCGATGAGCGTGGACGCCGCACCCTTGCCCGGGTGGTGCGCCGCCTCCAGCAGGCCTTGCACCGCACGTGCGCCCTCCTCGCCCATCAGGTCGCGCAGCTGCGACAGGATCTCGCCGCGCGCCGCCTCGGCGCCGAACACGAGACCGGCCACCGAGATCACGATGAGCAACAGCGGCGCGATGGAAAACAGCGTGTAGTAGGCCAGCGCCGCACCCATGCTCGGCGCGTAGTCGTCGGACCAGGACTTGGCCGCACGCCGCGCGAGTGCCCACCAGGTCTCGCGAGGAATCTCGCTCGCAATCGTCGTCATGGCGTCGTCGTCATGGCACCGGTTGCTCGCGCAGCCAGCGGTCGGCGGCGTCCTCGGGCGACTGGCTTCGCCAATCCTGCCTTTCCCAGGCAACACCTGCGATCTCGCTGGCCTGCTGGCTCGCGTTCTCTTCGGCGAAGTGCGGCTGCATCAGCCGCAGGCGATCGGCGAACCGGCTGATCCAGTCGAGCTGGTCCTGCTCGAGTTCGGTGTAGTGTTCGTGGTGCTTCATGTCGCGAAGTCGGCAACGCACGTGCCCGCGGCGCGAGAGCCATCAGAAAGTGCAGGTTCTAGCCTGCGCAGTGAAACTTGCCGTAGTGCGGACACAGCGGGGCGCGAGCGCCAAGGCTGCGAAAGAAAAGGGGCGATGCCTGCGCATCGCCCCGTACTCATGCAAGCAAGCGATCAGCGGCTGCGGTCGTTCCCACCGCCCATGCCGCCGCCGGAGCTGCCGCCCTGCTTGCCGCCCTGGCTGCCGCCCTGCTTGCCGCCCTGGTTGCCACGTTGACCCGGTGATCCGCCCGACTCCTGGCCACCCAGGTCCTCGTCATCGTTGGACGCTTCACCACCCTCGTCGTCGCCCTGCATGCGCCCGGGCGTCTGGCCGCCCTGGCCCTGACCGCGCTGGCCCGAGCCCTGGCCGCCCTGGTTCTGGCCGCCCTGCTTCTGATTGCCCATCCCCGAGCCGCCGCCCGCGGCGTTGCCACGCTCCTGGCCCTGGTTGCTCGATGACCCCGTCTGCCCGCTCTGTCCGCTGTTGGCCATGCCGCGCTCGTTGCGCTGGGAATCCTGGGACTGCGACGCCTGCGATGGCGCCTGGTCGCCCTGCGACGACTTGCCTTGCTGGTTCTGTCCGCTGCCTTGGTTATTGGAAGCCATGGTGAAACTCCTTTCAGTGGGTGACTGCCTCGTGGGCAGATGTCTTTCTCCGGCGCCTGGCCGTCACGAGTGACGGTGAGCCCAGCACCCATTCGGCAAGCGCGATGCCATCGGCGGGTTAACCCCAGGCATGCAGCAACGAGCTCCGGCCGTTCGTCCAACACGCCACCAACGGCCGGCAGCCCGACGTGTGAAAGGGCAGGCACGACGCCTGCTCACAAGGACTCTGGAGGTTTTACCAATGGACACCCTGTGCAAGGCGCTGATCTTCGTGCCGCTGTTCGGCGGCCTCGCTGCCTGCAGCGAGTCACCCGCGCCGTCGACTGCCCCCGCCCGCTCGGCCACTGCCGGCCAAGGCGGCGTGAGCGCCTATCCGACGGTGGCGCTCGGCTCAGGCACGGGCACGGCTCGCGACCTGCGCAACGCTGCCGACTTCGCAATCGATGGCGACATCGTGGTGGAGTCGGGCAGGCGCCCCGGCGGCGGCGTATTCGGCGTGGGCATCCGCCCGGGGCACAGCGCCTCAGGCATCCGGCCCTGAACGTCGGCGCTTTGCCGCCGCGGGCTTCTCATCCTCGGAATCGGGCTTCGCGGCCGGCTTGCCGCAAGGCACCGCGCCCCCCGGCTTGAGCTGCCAATCCACGTCGTCCTTGCCCGTGGTCACCTGGCGCTCGGCATGCATCGCCGCGCTCGGCGATATCGGGTCGCTGGCCGGAAAGGTCTCGTCCAGGGACTCATCGAGCAACTCCTGGTAGGTCGGCACCTTGGCCGACGGCGACTTGGCCTGGCCGTCCAGGCGATCGGATTCGCGGGCTCGTGAATGGGCATCTTTCATGTCGGACCTTTCCTTGCGGCCGGACGCGCCGCGCGTACATTCAGCAGTCCACGTGCCCGCGCAGGCCCGCTGCTCAGGTACAGAGCTTGCTGCGCCACGCACAGACCATCAAACGGAAAGGAAGCGCTTGGACCTCGCGGAGTTCTTCACTCGCAGCGCGAGAGACGTCGCCGCGGTGGCCCGTGCGCGGGGGCTGCTATTCCTCTTCGACTATCGCGGGCCCTTCATCGACGTGAGCGCGCCCGAGGTGGGCCTGGCGGCATGCCTGCGGCGGGTGCAGGACGCAGCACTCGACCTGCTGGATGACGGCTTCCTGTTCGTGACCGCGCAGACGGAGTGGAGCGACGATGGCTTCGCCGACGTGGCGGTGAGCGTGGCCGGCACCGGCGGTCGTGCCGACGAAGCGCGCATCACCGCCGTGCTGCAGCAATTGGGCATGGTTGAACGCCAGGGCGACGGGGGGCTGCCGGACGGCGCGCGCGTGGCCGACGGTGAATGCGCCGACACAGGCTACCGCCTGAGCTTCGCGGCCAACCGCAGCGACGGCATCCTCTTCGGCATCGACATTCGCGCGCCTGCACAGCTGCTCGACGGCGGCCCGGCGCCGCATGCGGAAGGCGCACGTGCATGGCTGATCAGCGACGCGCACGGCGAGCATCAGTCGCTCGCGCGCCGGCTGCAGCGGCTGGGCTGGTCCATCACGCTGTACCGCTCCGTCGAGCAGGCGCACACGCAGCTGCGCACGATGTCCGCGGGCATGACGCGGCCCGCGCTCGTGATCGCCACCGAATCTGAACTCGTGAACGTGGACGGGATGCGCGCCCTGCGCGCCGAACTGCCGCAGCACACGCAGCTCGTTCTCGCCTCGCTCAAGCCGCGCCAACTCCATGACAACGGCATCGCGTGCCGGCCCTGGCCCTTCAGCCCGCGCGAGCTGGAAGACATGACGCGCCAGGCCGAAACCGCGGCCGCCGCCTTCTCCGACGACACCGCCCCCGCGCCATTGGGCTACCAGCATCGCCCCCATGCGCTGGTGGTGGACGACAACGCAGTCAACCTGCTGGTGGCCGCTGGCCTCTTGCAGGTGGCGGGCTTCGAGGTGCGCACCGCAGGCGGCGGCGAAGAGGCCATCGCCCGTTGCCGCGAGCAGCCGCCGCAGGTGGTGCTGATGGACGTGCACATGCCCGGCATGGACGGCCTGCAGACCACGCGCCGCCTGCGCGCGTTGCAGCAAGCCGGCGTGCTGCCGGAGTTCTGCATCGTGGCGGCCACGGCCGATGCGAAGGAGATCGGCCACCCGGCCTGCGTCGAGGCCGGGATGGACGGCTACCTCAGCAAGCCGCTGACGCTTGGAGCGATGGAACGAGAACTTCGTCGCGTGATGCCTTCAATTCGCTTTCTGGCGAGCTCGCATTGAGCATTCGGGCATAAAGCTGGCACGGGAGTCGCTTAAGACCCGCAGCTGGCTGAAACGCTCCCGCGGGACGGCCACAAGATTCACCGATTGCCGCTCTTTGCTTGCTGGAACTCACATGACTGACAAACAACGTCACCGCACCACCCGCGCACCCCACGGCTGCGTGCCGAATTGGGTGCTCGTGCTTTTCGCCACCGGCGCGATCCTCGTCACGACCTTCGCCAACGCGTTCGTCTGACCCTACAGGGCCCGCAGCTGGTCCACGTGCGACTTGTACCAGCCGACGCTGTCGAAAAACAGCGTCCAGCCGATGATGTCGAAGTGGTCGTAGCCGCCCATCAGGCCCTTCCAGTTCCACGCGCCCGCCTGCGGCGTGCCGCCATGGCTCAGGTCCTTGATGGTCACCGGGCGCGCGTAGATCGAACCCCCGCTCGTCATCGCCCAAGTCGGCGCCTTGTGCGAGACGGTGTTCACGACGCCGTCGTTGGGGTACCAGCTGCTCGGGTCCACCGGCGCGAACGGCCGGCTGTCGGGCCCGTAGTTGCCCATCCATCCCGGGCCGACGAAGAGGAACACCAGCGGGTTCGTGTCCACGTTGGGGTACGACCAGCCGGTGAAGAGGCCCCGGTAGCTTGAATCGGTGCTCACGCTGAAGTAGTAGACGCCGGGCAGGTCCTTCACCCAGTCGTTCTCGGCCATCGCCCCCGCGGGGCTCAGGTCATAGGGCGACAGGTCCTTGATGCCGCTGTCCCACAGCGACCAGCTCATGACGCGGTTCGAGTAGTCCGAAAAGCTCTCGCCGGCCTTGCGCGGGCCGATGTACCACTGGTCCATCTTGAAGTCGTACACCGTCTGAGCCGGCGTGCCGCTCGTGAGCCCTGCAAAGCCCGTGACCAGTTGCTGCACCACGGGCACCCAGTCGACCACGCGGTACGCGAGGGTCGTGCCGTCGTTGGGCGTGGAGATGGTGGTCACGCTCTTCACCCAGCTCGCGTTCACTCCGTACGCGAAAAGTCCCGGGTTGCCGGGCGCTCCGTTGTTCGCCAGCAGTTGCGCCAACATGCGCGCCGTCTGGCCGCCCATGCTGTGCGTCACGAAGTGCACCGGATGCGTCGCATCCCACTGCGGGTACAGCCCCGTGAAGCAGGTGCGGCCGTTGTGCCAGTAGGTCTCGGGCTTTTGCAGGTGGCCGGCATTGTTCGAATGCAGCTGGCCATAGTCCACGCAGCCGCCCTTCACCTGGTAGAAGAGCTCGACGGCACGGTCCCAGTTGGAGCTGAAAGGCCCGACCTGCGCGGTCCGCACGAGCTGGTTGCTGTACTTCGATTGCAGCTGCACCTCGAGGTCGGTGAGCCCGCCCCAGTACTTGTAGCCCAGCATCTCGCTGCGGCCGAACCCGGCAAAGCCGTGCACGAAGATCACCGGGTAGTTGTTGGCCGCCATGGCCGGCTGGAAGCCGCTCACCACCGAGACGACGGCAGCGGCCAGGAGCATCCGAAGAATGCGCAGAGTGTTCATGTCTCCTCTTTCTCTCAACGTGGATTGACCCAGGTCGGCTGCGTGTTTTGATCTGACAGCAGTGCAGCGCGAGTGCGATCTTCGGCACGTCGGTGCGAAGAGACATTGACCAAGAAGGCCAAGTGCATGGCCTTCGATTGGTTACGAGGCTAGGGAAAGCGAGGATGGGCTAGTCAGTGCTAGCCGGAGAACCCGGTCAATGCATCGCGGCTCTCGTCATCGAGATCACCGAACGCCGTGCCCACCTTGAAGCCGTCCGCGCCCGAGAACGAGCAGTACAGCACCTTCACCGCGGCCGTCACCGCGCACATCTTGCCGCCGCCCATCGGCAGCTCGAAGCTCACCTCGCACTTGGTGCCGGGCGGGATGGGCTTGGGGGTCATGAGGCTCATGCCGTCGAGACCGACGTCCCAGGTCTTGCTGTCACGCGGCGGCTGCCCCGGAAGAGTGACCTTGGCCGGTGCTCGCAGCACCTTGCGGGGATGGATACGTCGGTTGTTTCCTGGGATCACGGTAGGTAGAGCTCGAAGAGTGCGCCTCCCCCCGGATGATCGCGCAAACTGCAGTGTCCGTGCACGCCGCGGTTCTTGTGGGCATTCGCGACCTCGCGGCACAGCTTGAGGCCGAGGCCCGTGGACGCGGGCCCGGGCGCGCTGCCAGCCAGGCCGGGGCCGTCGTCACGGACGTAGAAGCACAGGCTCGTGCCGTCCATTCGGGCACCGAGTGTGACCCGGTGCCGTGCGAAACGCAGCGCGTTGTGCAGTGCGGAATCGAGCGCGAGCCGCACCAGTTGCGGGTCGTAGAACCAGAAGGCAGGAAGCTCTCCTTGCTCCTCCTTCACCACTTGAAGCCGATTGCCAGCCAGCGGCACGGCCTGCGAGTGCAGGTCTTCGAGAAACAGCCCGGGCATCTCTTCATGCGGCACCGCGCGCAAGCCCGATTCCTCGCTCGCGCGCTGCACCGTGAGCCATTCGACGAGCTTGCTCGTGAGCATCATCGCCTGCTGGTTTGCGTTGGCGACATGGGCCTGGGCTTCGGCCGACAGGTCCAGCGCGGCCAGCTTGGACAGCTCCTCGCCGAGGATGACGAGCCGGTTCTTGACGTCGTGCGCGACCGCCGACGACAGCGCGAAGCTCATGCCGCTGCTGCCGCCGCCACGCCGACGCGCTCGCGGTAGAACTTGCGGGCTGCCGCCACCCGCGTGTGGTTGGGGTGCCTGGTGTCCAGCGCATGCAGCAAGTCTTGCGCGCGCGACGCATGGTCGCCCTGCCCGCCCGCGCGGCCCATGGCCACGAGGTACAGCGTGCACAGCTCGATCTGGATGTGGAAGTTGGCCGGCGACACCGCCAGCGCCGATTCGCCCACCTCGATCGCCTTGAGGAAGTCCGCGTTGCGCTTGGCCTGCTGCAGCTCTTGCAACGCCTGCTGAACGTCGGCACCTGCCTTGGCCACGATTTCCTGGCAGGCCGCCTCGACCGGCGTGCCCTGCGCGGCGCGCAAGGCAGCGTTGAGCATCAGCGGCTTGTCGGTGTTGCTGCGCGCGACGGCCTCGATGAGGCCTTGCCCCAGCGCCAGCCGGCCGGTGGCCAGAGCGCTCTTGGCGACCAGCAGCTTGTTCGCATCGGGCAGCGGCGTCACTTCCAGGCCGCGCTCAACTTCGTTCATCAGCTTCGTCGCCTCTTCGACGTTGCCGTTGTGCTGGTGTGCCTGTGCGCACACTGCCTTGGCCAGCACCTGCGCCACCGGGTGGTCGGCGTAGAGCTTGGCGGCATCGGTGGCGACGGAGAGCGCCTTCTTGGCGTCGCCGTTGTCCAGGTGTGCCTGCGCGAGCAGCACGTTTTCCTGGTGCGACCGCGTCACGGCATTCCGGTTCTTCGCGACAGCCTGCTCCAGCGCCTTCACGGCGACGTCGGCCTGCCCGGCATCGAGTGCGACGCTGCCGAGCCGGAACTTGCGGCGCGCATTGGGCACGAGGTCGGCCACCGCGCGAGCGGTCGCGAGCGCCGCCTCCTGGTCGCCCTGCTCCTCGACGATTTCCAGCAGCGCGTCGTAAGCCGACGCATAGTCGGCGTGCGACTCGACCAGCGACTCCAGTGCCTTGCGTGCCTCGTCCACCCGGCCCAGCGCCCGCAGCGCCCCTGCGTCGCCGAGCCGCGCCCAGGGCAGCTCGGAGTTCATGCGCAGCACGTCTTCATACGCCGCGTGGGCATCGTCAAAGCGGCCGAGCTTCATCAGCGCGTTGGCCTTCTGCTTCAGGCCTTCGACGGACAGCGCATCGCGCCGTTGGATGAATGTCGCGGAAACGGTCAGCACCTCATCCCATTTCTTCGAGTCGATGGCGTGCAGCAAGGGTGCGAGAAGTGCCTTGCGAGCCGACAAAGTCTCGATGTAGCGGGAGAGGAGCTGATCGGTGAACGGCTTGACGATGTAGCCGTCCGGAATGAAGTCACCGGCCGACAGCACGTCGGTGCGCAGCGAGTTGGCGGTGATGAAGATCCAGGGCGCCGTTGGGTTGAGCACGTTGGTCGAGCGCGCCACCTCCAGCAGTTGCTGGCCGTCGGTGCCCTCGCCGAGGTTGTAGTCGCTGAGCACCACGTCCACGTTCTCGACCTGCATCGCCTTCAGCGCCTCGCGCGCGTTGCCGGCCATCACCACGTTGCGGATGCCCAGGCGGTACAGCGATTCGCGGATGATCTGGCGCATCTGCTGCTGGTCGTCGATGACCAGCACCTTGAAGCTCGAGACGGGGCGGGTGGTGGGGGCTTTCATGGACGTACTGCTCAAGTCTGTTGGGAGAGGCAGCGCGCGACGAGCCAGCACAGCTGCTGGTTGGCGCTTTCCTCGAACCGGGGGCCGGTGGCGTTGGGGCCATTGAGCACGCGCAGGATGATGCCGAGCTCGGTGGATTCGAAGTGCTGCGCGGCATTGGCGCGGCGCGCTTCCTTGCGGCGCCAGCGGCTGATCCAGTCGCCCACGTCCTGCTCGCATTGGCGCACGCTCGGCAAGCTGCCGTGGCGCTCGACCATGAAGCACACGAGCTCCATCGTGCGTTCGGTGAAGTTGTCGGCCAGTGTGGCGGCGGGCGCTGTCCCTGCGAGCGGCATGTGCGGTTCTCCTTTTTTGCGAAGACATCGGCGCACGTGCACGGGTCACGACGGTGATCACCATCGAGCCTTCTGGGCAACCCCGCTGTCATGGCCTGCAGCTCCATCGAACTGCGGGCGGTAGACCGGAGGCTTTGCGACCCCGGCTTTCGCGCGGGTGTGCCTTTGTCGTCTGGAGGGACTGTATCGAAAGGAAACGTCCGCTGGGGAATCCGCGACGGCCCGAGCGTCACGAAGGCAGGCGAGCCGTGACGAAGTTCGCAGCGAAAAGGCTCGCGAAAGTGCTAAAGGTTTTCGGCGCTGCGGCCGAGCGTGCTCACTCCAGCGTGAAGCCGAGCTTGATCGTGACCTGCCAATGGGCCACCTTGCCATCGATCACGTGGCCACGCGTCTCGCAGACGGTGAACCACTGGATGTTGCGCACCGTCTCGTGCGCCTTGGCGATCGCGTTCTGCACGGCTTCCTCGATGCTGATGGCGGACGAGCCGGTGAGTTCGAGGTGCTTGTAGACGTGGTTGCTCATCACGGGTCTCCGGTCGGTCAAAGAAGCCACGCTAGCGGGTTTCGCGCGGGGCCACAAGAGCGGGCCCACATGCAGTTCGCGAACAGCATTTCACGGCCGCCCCGGGGCTGCCGGCCCCGGCGCTCGCACGCGTGGGCGGGATGTGGTCGAATGGTGGCTGCTCGTCGCCGCAGTGCCGCCGTTGTCCCCATGCACACCCCGTTTTCCGCTGAAACCGAACCCCGCTGGTTCCGCTGGCTGAGCCGGCTGGTTCGCCTTGGCATCGTCCGCGCGACCGCCGCCCTCACCGGCGTCGTCGCGCTGGCGGCGGTGGTGATTTCGCAGCTCGTCATCACCGTGGCCGGCCATGGCGACCGCATCATCGCGCTGGTGTCGTCCAGCCTGTGCTCGGTGGTGCTCACGCCCATCATCGGCTCGATGATCCTGCGCCTGGTGTTCGAGCTGGACCTGGCGCGCCAGCAGCTCACGGTGCTCGCCACCCACGACGACCTCACCGGCGTGCACAACCGCCGCCACTTCATGGCCGTGGTGCAGCGCGAATGGGACCGCGCCCGCCGCTACAACACCGAGGCCGCCCTGCTGCTCATCGACGCCGACCACTTCAAGCGCGTCAACGACCAGCACGGCCACCTCTGCGGCGACGAGCTGCTGCGAGCCATCGCGAAGGCCGTGAGCGGCTCGCTGCGCCAGGCCGACGTGCTGGCCCGATTCGGTGGCGAGGAGCTCATCGTCTTCCTGCCGCACACCGACCCGCTGGGCGCGCTGGACGTGGCCGAGCGCATCCGAGAACGGGTGCAGGCACTGCGGGTGGACTGGAAGGGCAACACCGTGTTCACGACCGTGAGCGTGGGCGTGGCGCCGATGCGCGCCGAACTGCCGAGCCTGGACTGGATGATCCACGAGGCCGACACCGCGCTGTACGCCGCCAAGTCCGACGGCCGCAACTGCGTGCGCACCCTGCCCTTCGAATCGAGCCGCAGCGGCGGCGCGTTCGAGATCAATCCGCGTTGATCCTGGCCTGACGGCGCCTCACACCCGCAAGCTGTTCAACACACTGCGCGTGCGCGTCATCGCCGCGTGCGGCAGCATGGACCAATCCCGCAGCCGGTTGTAGAGCGTCTTCACGCTCACGCCGAGCGCGTGGCTTGCGCGCTGCTGGTGCCCGTCGTAGTACTCGAGCGTGGCGAGCACCACCTGGCGCTCGATGTCAGCCCAGCTCTCGCCGACGCACACCGCCACGACGGGCATGTCGAGGCGCATCGGGTCGAGCGCCAGCGGGCGGTGAGGCACCGGCAGGCAGGCATCGGCGATCTCGCTGCCCGTGGCCATCACGTAGGCGCGCTCGACCACGTTGCGCAACTCGCGCACGTTGCCCGGCCACACGTAGCTCGCCAGCGCCTCCAGCGCCTGCGGTGTGAACCGCTTGGCCACGCCTTCGCGGCGAGCGATGCTCTCGAGGAAGTGGCGCGCAATCAGCGGGATGTCTTCCGCGCGCTCGCGCAAGGGCGGCACGTGGATGGGAAAGACATTGAGGCGGTAAAGCAGGTCTTCGCGCAGCTTGCCTTCGCGCACCGCCGTGAGCGGGTCGCGGTTGGTCGCGGCCACCAGCCGCACGTCGGTTGTCTGCACCTGCGTGGACCCCACGCGCATGAAGGTGCCGGTCTCCAGCACCCGCAAGAGCTTCACCTGCAGCTCCAGCGGCATCTCGGTGATCTCGTCCAGGAACAGCGTGCCGCCCTTGGTGCGCTCGAAGAAGCCGATGTGCTGCGAGTCGGCGCCGGTGAAGCTGCCCTTCTCGTGGCCGAAGATTTCACTCTCGATGAGGTGGGGGGAAATGGCGCCGCAGTTCACTGCGAGCATCGGCTTGTCGCAACGCCGGCTGCGGTCGTGCAGCGTGGCCGCCACGAGTTCCTTGCCGCTGCCGCTCTCGCCGGTCACGAACACCGTCACTCCAGTGGGCGCCACGCGATCGATCTGCTCGTGCACGCGCCGCATCAGCGGTGATTCGCCCAGCAGCCTTGGCGCACGCGGTCCACTCCCCTCGCCCGCCTCGCGCATGCCGTGCACTTGCTTCACCGCAGCGCGGCTCACGCGTGCGAGCAGCTCATTGAGCTGTGCACCGCTGACCGGCTTGAGCAGATAGTCCACCGCGCCCAGCCGCAGGGCGCGCACCGAACTCTCGAGATCGCCGTGGCCGGTGACGAAGACGACCTCGGTGTCTTCTTGCAGCGCCTCGTCGTCGAAGAGCCGGAAGCCGCTGCCGTCGGGCAGCTTGAGATCCAGCAGCACCAGGTCGGGCCGGCGCATGGCCAGCTGCCGCCGCGCATCGCGCAGGCTGCCGGCCGTCGACACGGTGAAGCCCGCGTCGGAGATCAGCATCGCCATGGTCTCGGCCGCATCGCGCTCGTCATCCACTACCAGCACATGTTGCATTGCCTGACTCCTCAGTGTTTCAGCGACCCTGTCGTCCGGGTGCGTGACGGTGGCTCATTTGCCGACCTCGATCCTGGCGGCGCACACCTGCGTGCCGCTTGCACACATGGCGCCGGTCACGTCGACCGACGCGCCCGCGACGAGGTTCGCCGCGCTTCCATGCTCGAACCTGGCGTTGGCGTCGTAGGCAACGGTGCTGCCGCGCAGCACGAAGGTGTGCTCCGATGCGTTCGCCGATTCGATGGCGCCCTTCAGCGACACCTTCTCCGGGCTGCCGTTGCTGTTGCTGCCGCCTTGACGGTACTCCACCTCGCCGGCCACCAGCGCGTGGTTCGAGACCGTTCCCGTGACCAGCAAGCGAACGCCGTTGGCGATCTGTCCATTCGTGCCGCCCTTGAAGATGACCGCGGCGCCCGCGGCATTCACCTTCGTGCCGTTGAGCTTGAAGTCGTTGAGGCCGTGGTAGCTGGAGACGATGCCATCGAGGGCCAGGCGTTCGGCATCGGCGGGCACCGGCTTGTTGCCGGGCGAACCGTCGAGCAGCTCCCAGTTGCCGTTCTTGGCCGCGGCGGTGCGCAGGTTCACCTTCACCATCGCACCGTTCGCGAGTGCCGGCACATCGGCGGGCGCGGCGCTGCCGTAGCTGATGCGCGCATTGCCGATGTAGAAGGTGCGCCCCGCCGTGTCCAGCCGGCTGAC
Source organism: uncultured Comamonadaceae bacterium (assembly GCA_966211955.1). Taxonomy (GTDB): domain Bacteria; phylum Pseudomonadota; class Gammaproteobacteria; order Burkholderiales; family Burkholderiaceae_C; genus Albitalea. The sequence goes on from CBIHOF010000003.1 coordinate 212,655, forward strand.
GACACCGCGCAGCTTGTAGCTCGTCACGGCCTGCGGCGCATCGATGCGTGTGGCGATGTACTGGCCGCTCGCCTCGTCGAGCATCGCATGCACTTCCAGCACCTGGCCGCCGCGCAGGCCCGCCATGCCATTGAGCGGCGATTCAAAGACGGTGTCGGTGTTGACCTTCACCGTCTGCCCGAGCACGGTGATCGTGAAGCCGTTCCAGTTCCAGGCCTGCAGCGGCCCGCGGATGGCGCTCGTGAAGACGATCTTGTCGGCCACCGCGCTGCTGATGCCGGTCGACGCGTCGGTACTGACCGGCCCCGCCGTCACGTCCAGCGTCATGCCGAGCTTGAGATCATTGCGACGGTGCAGGGCGCCCTCGTCGTCGAACACCAGCGCACGGGTTTCGTCGAAGTGCACACCGTTGAGCACCACGGAGCCGAAGCCGGAGAGCCGCCCGATGGAATAGGACAAGTTCATGCGGCCGGTGCCGCCGCTGTCCACGCCGCCGCCCGCCATGCCGACGGCGGCGGACGCCGCCGCCAGCAGCGCTGCGGCGAGGCGCAATCCAGGCCCGACAAGACTCTTCAGGGGATTCATTTGTTGCTCCTTCGACGTCCCGGTTCTTTCTGTGCTGCGCTCTTTGCCCTGGCGCGTGCGGCTCGTGGCGGCTCAACGCCCATCGAGGCGCTGTAGGCATACATGCCAACCCTCAGTCGTTCCTGCCGGGGTCGGTCGCAAGCCTCGTCGTCGTCGATGTACTCCTGAATCACCGGCGCCAGTTCCTTGAGGACGTGGTGCCATTGCTGCTTGATGAGTGGCCGCAGGCGGCCGATCGATTCGTGCGACAACTCGTTGGCAAAAAGTGCCTGCTCCAGGTGCCGAGGCGTGCGGCCCGGCTCGTCGCCCGGGTTCTCGTTGAGCACGTTGCCCACCGCCGCCTGGAGGTGGTCGCCCACGTTGGACGAGAGGAAACCCAGCAGGCGCTGGTGGTCGCCTTCGGGCACGAAGCTTTCGCGCAGCAGCAGCACCGCGTCGCGCGCCTCGTCGTAGCGCGCCAGTCCGAGCCGGCACACCTCCTCGAGCAGGGTGCGCGGGTGCACGTCCTTCGTGACCGACTGCGCCAAGCTCTCGAAGCTTGGCGCCGGGCCTTGCCGCCGCAAGACTGCCATCGGCTGGCCGCGATGGCGCAATGCGGGATCGCTCATCCAGCGCGTGAAGAGCTCGGTGGCGAGCGACCGCCGTGGTGACTCGGGCGCGCTGCTTCGCATCAGCCGTGCGACCTCACGCCGGTTCAGGCCCGTGGCGGCGCTGACGCGGCTCACCGCGCGATGCGGCAGCACGTCGGCATGGGCGTCGCGCGCCGCCTCGACGAAGGCAGCGCGCAAGAGTTCATCGAGCTCGCCGTGCCGCAGCCCGCGTGCCACCGCCAGCTTCGCAAGCGGTGCCATCACCGCCTTGCAAGCGCGCATGAGAGCGGCCAGCCCTTCGTCCCCGCTCGGGGCGGCGCTGGTGTCTCGCAGCGGGCGAAGTGCGCTCAGGCGTTGCACGATATGTCGAGCCTGAAGCCGCGCGAAATGTGCCATTTGCACATTTCGATCAAGGCGTGGGTTGAGATGGCCATGGTCCAAACTGCTTGATGGGAAGCGTCTAGGGGCGTTGCGGCTCAGTCGGCCAGCGGCATCACCGCAACGTTGTCCGGCGCTCGAGCGAGCGCATCGATGAGCTCGCGGTTGAAGGCCGGCAGGTCGTCGGGCTTGCGGCTCGATATCCAGTTGGCATCGACGACCACCTCGCGGTCGACCCAGTTGCCGCCGGCATTGCGGATGTCGTCCTGCAGCGACGGCCAGCTCGTGAGCGTGCGCCCTTCCACGAGGCCAGCCGACACGAGCAGCCATGGTCCGTGGCAGATGACCCCGATGGGCTTGCCCGCGGCATCGAAGTCCTGCACCAGGCGCTGGGCCAGCTCGACCATGCGCAGCGCATCCGCGTTCATGGTGCCGCCGGGCAGCACCAGTGCATCGAAATCGAGTGCGCTTGCATCATGCAGGACCATCTCGACACTGAAGCTGTCGCCGATCTTCTCGTGGTGCATGCCGCGAACCGAAGGCCCCTTGGGCGCAATGATGGTCGTCTGCGCGCCGGCATCCTCCAGTGCGCGCTGCGGCTCGGCAAGCTCGGCTTGCTCGAAGAGATCCGACACGAGGATGGCCACCCTCAGGCCATCGAGTTGCTTGTCCACAGCCATGTCACGGCTCCTTTCAATGCAGCGCGCCGGCCTGTGCAGGCTCGTTCGTGCCGTTCACGAGAGTGATCAACCGGTCCACGTCGACCGGCTTGACGAGATGCAGTTCGAAGCCGGCTTCCACGCTGCGCCGGCGATCGCCTTCCTGGCTGTAGCCGGTGAGCGCGAAGAGGCGGCACGCCTGCTCGCCGAGCTGCTGGCGCAAGCGCATCGCGAGCTCGTAGCCATCCATCACCGGCAGGCCGATGTCCAGCACCGCCACGTCGGGCTTGAAGTCCTCGACCAGCCTGAGCGCGGCAGCAGGGTCGTGCGCGACCTTCACGTCATGCCCTTGCGCGCCCAGCGCCAACGCCAGCGTGTCGACCGCATCCGCGTTGTCGTCCACCAGCAGCACCCGCAGGCCGCCGCCATGGGGCGCCGCAGCTTCGAAGGGCTTGTGCGGTGCGGTTGCGGCCTCCGACGTGTCCAGCGGCAGGCGCACGAGGAACTCGCTGCCCTCGCCCAGCCCGCCGCTCAGCGCGGACACGCGTCCGCCATGCAGGTGCACGAGGCTCTTGACCAGCGCAAGGCCGATGCCCAGCCCGCCCTCGGCCCGGTCGACGCCACGTTCGCCCTGCACGAACAGGTCGAACACGCGGCCGAGCATGTGCGGCGCGATCCCCATGCCGTTGTCGCGCACGGAGATGACGAGCTGGCTCGAATCACGTCGGGCGCGCAGCACGATCTCGCCGCCCTCGGGCGTGTAACGAGCCGCGTTGGTGAGCAGGTTCGACACCACCTGCGCGAGGCGCACGGGGTCGCCGTACCAGGCAATCGACTCGGTCGGCATGCGAACGTCCAGCCGGTGGCGGCGCTTCTCGATCAAGGGGCTCGCCATCTCCACCGCCTTGGACAGCACGCCGCCGATGTCCGCACATTCGCGCCGCAATTCGATCTTGCCGCGCGTGATCTTGGAGACGTCGAGCAGGTCGTCCACGAGGCGGATGAGGTGGTCCACCTGGCGCTGGATGATTGCCTGCTCGCGGTCGGTCTCGCGGCCGCCGCGCATCTTCATCAGCTGCAGCGTGGTGACGATGGGTGCGAGCGGATTGCGCAGTTCGTGCCCGAGCATGGCAAGAAACTCGTCCTTCGCCCGGTTGGCCGCGGCCAGTTCGCGCAAGAGCCGGGTGCGCTCTTCGTTGGCTTTCTCCAGCACCTCGCGGGCCTGCTGCTGCTCGGTCACGTCGCGCGTGAAGCAGCGCGTGCACTGCAACTCGCCATGCTCCATCACGGGCGTGGTGTGGATGAGCACATGCCGCACGCTGCCGTCCTTGCAGCGCAGGCTGGCGCTCTCGTTGTAGAGAACCTCGCCCTCGCGCATTCGGGCGGCGATGATCTGGCCATGGTGCGTGTCGTTATGGAAGCGCCACCAGGGCTGGCCGATGTAATCGTCGCGCTCCAGCCCGAGCATTTCGAGTTCGGCGCGGTTCGCCCACAGGACGACACCGTCCGGGCCGATGCGGTTCAAGCCCTCGGCCGCGTTGTCGAGGAATTCCGCGAGCTCCTTCTCTCGCATGCGCAAGGTGGTCTCGGCATGCGTGCGCTTGTCCACTTCGACTTCCAGCGCCATGGCCTTTTGCTGCAGCTGCGCGAGCGCAAGGTCGTCGCGCGCACTGCCCGCTGTCACCAGTCTCGTCTGCGGTGGCAGCACATGCGAATGACGCGCGCAGACATGCTGGAAAGCCAGGCTGTCCTCGGGCTTGGAGAAGAGGTTCAGCGGGTAGGCGCAGTACAGCGAGAAATCCTGCTGTGCGGACAGCCCGTTCCACAACTCTTCCAGGCGGATGGCGGCTGCATGGTTGCCGCGCTGGCACAGCAGCGCCACCATTTCGCCAAAGGCACGCACCGAGCGCTGGCCGCGCTGCGCGGCGCCGCGGATCAAGCCGCCCACCACCTCGTCGAACAGTGCATCGTCGGGCCAGTCGTCTTGCATGAAGCGCGCCAGTGTCTCGTCGGCATCCAGCGCGATGTATTCGCCGGTGAACCAGTGCGTGGCGCCCACTGCCTCGCGTGCGCCGTGAAGCCGCAGGTCGAGCTCGGCGCGATGCTCGGCGGTGGCGATGACGATGGCCGTGTCGCCACGCCGAAGCGCGCCGTCCATGAAATCAGCGACTTCACTGAGCAAGGCAGCATCGTCCGTATAGAACTGGACGAAGTGAGAGCCGAGCTTTGCAGCATCGGCTCCGGCAATGGGAGTTGAAGGCACACGTATCTCCAGGGCGCACCCCCAGAAGCGAAGGCGACTCGGGGCAAATCTGGCAATCGGTGTGCCCGCATGGGGTAGGAGTTACACGCTCTGTAGTCTTCGCCTCACAACAAGCTGCGTTGCGGACCGACACGTCAATCGGCGACGGCTGGCATCCGGCCGCTCGCCAAAGGTCGAGGATGTATTGCCATGTCAGGCCACAAAGGAGTTCGAACCATGACTCGCAAGATTCTCACCCTCTCCCTGCTTGCCTCTTCCCTCGCGTTGACGGTGGGCTGCTCCTCCGTGCGGAGTGACCCGACGCCGACCTACGGCGCAGTCGGCTCGTCGCCCGCCTCTTCGAACTCCGGCACTTATGAAAGCGTGCAGTACGGCTACGTGCGCAACATCCAGCAGCTGGACACGTCGCGCCGCAGCTCCGGCGCCGGCGCACTTCTCGGTGCGGTGGTGGGCGGCGTGGTCGGCAACCAGGTCGGCTCGGGCACGGGCCGCGCAGTGGCGACCGCCGCAGGTGCCGTCGGCGGCGCGGTGATCGGCAACAAGATCGAGCAAGGCCGCAATGCGCCTTCGAACTACTACCAGGTTGACGTGCGCATGGACAACGGCGACTTCAAGACCTTCGACTATGCAGACCTGAACGGCCTGCGCGTGGGTGACCGCGTGCGCGTGCAGGACAACCAGCTGCAGCGCTGGTAAGCCGCGAATACACCTGCAACGACAAAGGGGCCGCGAGGCCCCTTTGTCGTTGTCGTCCATCGACCTGAATCCAGCGCTACCTCAGCACGGGCGGCGCATGCCGTTGGCCGCCATCGTCGTGTTGCCGGTGCCGGAGGTGCTCATGCGGCTTTCGTAGGTGCGGCGCACGCACTCGGCACGCGCGCTGCGGTCGTTGCCGTTGATGCAGCGCTCGTAGGCCACCGGCATGTTGCCGTGAAGCGCAGCGGTCTGGCGCGATGCGGCATGCGAGCGATGGCTGCGCAAGGGCTGGTTCGAGCCCGTGCCCGATGCGCTGCTGTAGCTCCCCCGGTCGCAGTCAACGCTGGAAGCGCCCGATGGCGAGGGGTTGTCTCCATTCGAGCCTTGCGCATACGCGGCACCGCTGAACGCGAGCGCGCAGCACAGCGAGGCCATCAGCCGGGAAGTCGTTGCCATGGTCTTCTCTCCTTGTGGTTGGAACAACAAGAAAAGGCAACCGTCGTGCCGAAGCGGCACGACGTGTGAGGCGATGTTGCGGACGTGTGCCGTCGGACGACTAGTGCAAGGTCGGGACCTCGGGCGTGTCCATCACCGGCGGTGGCGTGGCCGGTGGCTCACGCACCGGAACTGGCTCGGTGGATGGCGCCGGCGGGTCCTTCACGTCAGGCGGATCCACCTCCGGCCCTGGTGGCTTCGGCGGTGGCACGGTGGGTGGCGATGTCGGCGGCTCCGGCATCTGATGGGCGATCAAGGACACGGCGTTTCTCACGGACGTTGGTGGGTCACGTCACCCGCGGCAAGCAACGATCCTGCACGCCGCCGGCAAAAACTACCTCAGCGGCGCAAGCGCTGCCGCAGGCCTGCGACGGGCGTTTCGTTTGCTCAATGGATGGCAGATGGAACTGCGTTTCCCATCTGCCTCGCAACTCAAGGAATGAGGAGAAAGAAATGGCTGAATCGAAGATGGTCACCGGTTTGTTCAGGGACCGCGACAGCGCCGAGCGCGCCTACAACTCGATCACCGAACGCGGCTATGACCGCGACGATGTGAACCTCGTGATGTCCGACGACACCCGCAAGCGCCACTTCGGCGCCGCGACCGAGCAGACCGAGCTCGGCAGCAAGGCGGCTGAAGGCGCAGGCATCGGCGGCGCCATCGGTGGCACGCTCGGTGCGATTGCAGCGGCCATCGCTGCGGTCGGCACGAGCATCGCCATCCCGGGCCTGGGCCTGGTGGTGGCGGGTCCGGTCGCCGCGGCGCTTGCAGGCGCAGGCGCGGGCGCAGCCACGGGCGGCTTGGTCGGCGCCCTGATCGGCTGGGGCATTCCCGAAGAGCGCGTGAAGCGCTATGAGCAGGGCATCAAGGAAGGCGGCATCCTGATGGGCGTGAAGCCCAGAAGCACCGACGACGCCGCTCACTTCGAGAAGACCTGGCGCGACTACAGCGCCGAGGACGTATATCGTTAACCACCCCCGAAGCGCCTGCGGCGCTTCCCCCTCGAGGGGGCGCCGCTGGCCGACCGGCAGAGCCGGATCCGCGGCGGCTGCTTGATGAGCGCCGGCCTTCGGCCCGCTGTGAAGCTTCCAAAGCAAAAGGCCGCGCAATGCGCGGCCTTTTGCTTTGGAAAAAATACCGTCTCGAGCCCGCATCGCCCAATGAGTCGGGAGGAAGGGGGGAGGAGCGAAGCAGTTGAGTGCCCGAGCCGGAGAAACTGTTGGAGCCGTTGCGCGATGCTGTCGTTGGACGACGCGCGCTCGGGACTCCTGATGGACTAGACAGCAAGTGCCGTACCAACCATTTCGGCGGGTTCACAAGCCCCGCCCGAAGTGCTCAACTGGAGGCCTTTTCTCCTATGAAAACGCCCCATTTGCATGGGCTGGCACGCGCCGGAAAAGCATCAACGCCAACCCGGAAATTCCTGGAATCTCCGTAAAAGGAAGAGGAAAGGTTTACCGATTCGAGGGTCCGGGAGCGGTGTTTTCGGGCATCAGACCCCGGCATCACATTTGCAGCACTTGCTCACATTCATGAGCATGGAGAATTCACATGAGCAAGGCGAAGCGCGTCCTGCTGGTGGACGACAACGTCGATGCGGCCGAGTCGCTCGCCCAGTTGCTCTCGCTGTCGGGACATGACGCGCGAACGGCAGGCGACGGTGGGCAGGCATTGCGGCTCGCGCAGGAATTTCATCCCGAGGTTGTCTTTTGCGACCTCGGGCTGCCCGGCATGAACGGTTACGAAGTTGCAAAGGAACTGCGGCTCCTGCCGTTCGGGCGCGAGATCGTGCTGGCCGCCCTGACTGGTTATGGCCAGCCGAGCGACCGCGAGAAATCGGCCGAGGCCGGCTTCGACGCCCACCTGGTGAAGCCGGTGGATCCGTCGGTCATCGAGAGCTTTCTCGACGACTACGCCTGAACCGCCGGTGCGTCGTCGCGCCTGAGCACATCGACCAGCGTCTTGAGCACGCGCTCGGGGTCGATGGGCTTGGTCACGTGCTCGTCGAACCCGGCCTTCAGGGCACGCACGCGGTCCTCGATGCGCGCGAAGGACGTGAGCGCCAGCGCCATCACGTGCGGACGGTGCTGCCGGCCTTCGAGCTTGCGCACGCGCTGGATGAATTCGTAGCCGTCCTCGTCGGGCATCGCGATGTCGGAGATGAGCGCATCAGGCTGCTCGTCGCGTGCCACGTGCGCGATGTACTCGTAGGCCTTGTCCGCGCGGTCGAAGCTGTGCAGCTCGACCTGCGCCTCGCGAAGGATGAGGCCGAGCACCTCGCGGCCGTCGTCGTCGTCTTCCACGATCACGATGCGCTTGCCGGCGAGCGGCGACGCGTCGGTTTCATGGGCAGGCTCCGGCGAATCGCCCTGCACCACCGCGCGTGGCAGCTCGATGGTGAAAGTGCTGCCCAGGCCCGCGCCTTCGCTTTCAACCTTGATGCTTCCGTCGTGCAGCTCAACGAGCTGCCGCGCGAGCGACAGCCCCAGGCCCAGTCCGTTCGCGCGCCGCTTGTTGGAGCTGTCAGCCTGTGTGAACCGATCGAACACGGCCGGTAATTGCGACGGGTCAAGACCGACGCCGGTGTCACGCACGGCAATGCGCAGGTGGTCGTCCGTGAGCGTGGTGCCAATGCACACGATGCCGTCCTCGGGTGTGAATTTGACGGCATTGGACAGAAGTTTTACCAAGGCTTGCCGCAAGCGGTCGGGGTCCACTCGAACGAGCAGCGCGTCGTCCGATGCGCTCTCCAGGCGGATGCGCTTGTGCTGCGCCGCCGGCTGCACGACTTCCAGTGCTTCGTCCACGACGGTCTGCAGCGGAACACGTGAATGAATGAGCTCCAGCTTCCCGCAAAGAATGCGCTGGCTGTCGAGCAGGTCGTCCACGAGTTGCACCTGGGCCTGCGTGTTGCGGTCGATGGCATCCAGCGCCTTGACCTGCAGGGGCTGCAGCAGCCCGCTGTGGCGCAGCACGTGCGCCCACCCGCGTATGGCGTTCAGCGGTGAGCGCAATTCGTGGGTAACGACCGCGAGAAACTCGTCCTTGGCCTGCGCAGCCGCTTCCGCCTGCTCACGCGCCTGCCGCTCCAGTGCCAGGAGCTCTTTCACGTCGACATCGCGTTGTCCGCCCCGCGCCTTTGGCGCACCCGACTTTTCGGGCTTTCGGCGGACTTTCGAGTCGGGGTCGTTGGCGGGTTGTTTCATGTTCTCTATACCAGCGGCGCCTGTTGGCATACGCCCTCTGCGCAAGCCGCGTGCCCGCCCGGCGCACCCCGCCGCGCCCTGCGCCACGCCGGGAAGAAAGCCCGCCACCGTGACATGCGGCATGCCGATTGCCGAATGCTCCCTGAGGCCAGTCGCCGATCCTGGTGGTGGCCGGCAACCCCTCAATCGACCTTTGAAAGGACCCACTTCATGATCAACTTCATCGTATGGCTGGTAGTCGGTGGTCTCGTTGGCTGGATTGCCAGCATGATCATGCGCACGGATGCCCAGCAAGGCGTCATCCTCAACATCGTCGTCGGCATCGTCGGTGCCGCCGTCGCCGGTTGGCTGATTTCGCCATTGGTCGGTGTACCAAGCATCAACACCGGATTCAGCATCGGCTCGTTCGTCGTCTCGCTGCTGGGCGCGGTCGTCCTGCTTGGCATCGTGAACCTGTTCCGCCGCGGACGCGTTCGCTGACGCGGGTTGAATCGATCACAGCCACCTGATTGACAACACATCCGCCACCCGCGCACGCCGTGGGTGGCGGATACATCTTCGGTACCGCAGAGGAGGTTTTCCATGGACCCGACCATCACCGGCACGACCACCGATTCGACGCTTGGCACCGTGACCGAGCGCGGACACACGACCGTGGATCGCGTCGCGCAGACTGCGCACGAAGCCATCGACCGCATCGCCGGCAAGGCGGGACCGGCCGTTGAAAAATTGCGCGCATCGACCGGCAACATCGGCACGACGCTGCGCGAGAAGGCCGACACCCTGGGTGAACTCGAAGAGCAGTGGGTCGAGAACACTCGCGGCTATGTGCGCGAGAACCCGCTGACCGCCATTGCCATCGGCGTGCTCGCCGGTGTGCTGCTGAGCAAGCTGTCGTCGTCACGTTAGAGACCCGACAACTGCGGCGGCCCTGCCCGGTGGCAACACCGCGCGGGGCCGTTCCATTTTCACGACACGCCGGCGGCATCTCATTTGCTGCCCCCAGGGCGTTGAACCAGACACAGGAGCCACGAATGGCCACCAGCAGCATCCTCGGCGCAGAGCGCGCCCCCGCACAGGCCGAAGGCCGGGACGTCGAAAGGCTCGGGCCGAGCGACACCTCGGACAGCGGCAGCGACGTGCAGGGCGAACTCGATCTCGCATCGCCCGAAGACCTGGACCGCACCCTCTTCGGCAACACGCAGACGGGCCTGTCGAGCGATTCGGATTCGGGCGGCACGGGTGAACGCGGCGCCGCATTGATGGATGAAGATGCCGAGCGCGAAGGCAACGACATTCTTCCCGACCGCGTGCAAAACCTCGCCGACGACTTGCAGTCGGATGCCGCCTTGTCCGAGGCGGAGCTCGATCTGATCGAGAAGGCGGAGATGGAAGACCTGGGCGAGCAGGACCTCAACGACTACGGCGAAGACGCAGACGGCGAGCCGGACGAAGGCTGAGCGCGAAGGGGGTGTGCCAGCGCGCATCGGTGCGTGCAACACGGCGCAGCGACAGGCATGTCGCTTGCCAACTGTCGAGCATTGCCCCGGGAGGTCGCGGATGCCCGCCTTGTTTCCTCAGTTCGTCCGTCCCACGGACACCCCTGCGCCCTTGCGTGCCGTCTTCATCGACAAGGACGGCACGCTGGTGGAGGACATGCCGCACAACGTCGATCCGTCCCGCGTGCGCTTCACGCCGCATGCCACGGAGGCCTTGCGGCTCCTGGCAGAACACGGCTTCGAGATCGTCATCGTGACCAACCAGCCGGGCCTTGCTTTCGGCGTCTACACCCGCGCCCAGCTCACGCAGCTTCATCTCGGGCTGCAGGAAATGCTGCAACGCGAAGGCGTCCCGCTGCTCGACTTCTACGCCTGCACGCACGCCGCCGGGCCGGGCCCCGTGCCGGCATGCCTGTGCCGCAAGCCGGCGCCGGGCCTTCTGCGACAGGCGGCTCGCGCGCACGGCATCGATCTCGCGCGCTCGTGGATGATCGGCGACCTGCTGGATGACGTCGAAGCCGGCCGGCGTGCGGGGTGTTGCAGCGTGCTGCTCGATGTCGGCCATGAAACGGTCTGGCGAACATCGCCCTTGCGAACACCGCACCACCGCGCGCCCGACCTGCTCGAGGCGGCACGCTGCATCGTGGCGCAGGAGCCCAGTTGCAAACCACTGGCCTCCGGTGAAACGCCCGTTTACATGTAGCGTCCGCTCCCTACAATCCGCCGAGACTGCACCGCCCTACCAGGGCGAGTGCGGCATCACCATTTTTGCCACCGGGCGAAAGAAGACGGTCATGACGGGCGTGTTGGGCGCGCGCGATCAGGCCGAGCGGGGGAGACTGTTCGAGCTCTCGCTCGACATGCTTTGCGTTGCCGGATTCGATGGCTATTTCAAGCAGGTGAACCCCGCTTGGTCGCGCACCCTCGGCTGGACCGAAGCGGAGCTGCTCGCCTTCTCCTGGAAAGACCTGGTCCATCCCGACGACCGCCGCGCGAGCCGCGAGGCCGGCATCGCGCTCTTCTCCGGCAAGCCGTCGGTGTGCTTCGAGAACCGCCACAAGTGCCGTGACGGCAGCTACCGATGGCTGTCGTGGAATGCCTACCCGGTGGTCGCCGACGAGACCATCTTCGCCGTGGTGCGAGACATCTCCGAGCAGAAGGCGGCCGAGCAGGCACGCCAGGAGCTTGAGTTGCGCCTGCGTGAATCGCAGAAGCTGGAGGCGCTCGGCACATTGGCCGGCGGCATCGCGCACGATTTCAACAACATCCTCGCGACGGTGCTCGGCAACGCCGCGCTCGCAATGGAAGACGTGGGCGCCGGGCACCCGGCGATGGACCGGCTGCGGCAGATCAACAAGGCGGGCCTGCGAGCCGGCGACCTGGTGCGCCAGATTCTCGCCTTCAGCAAGAACTTCTCACCGGAGCTGTCGCGGCAATCGCTGCGGCAACTGGCCGAAGCGGCGGCGTCAGCGATGCGCCACGAGCTGCCCACGGACGTGGTGCTCGACTTCATGGCCGGCGGCGATGACGTGGCCGTCATGGCCGACCCGGTTCATCTGCAGCAGGCGCTCATGAACCTGTGCCACAACGCCGTCCAGTCGCTTCACGGCACGCCCGGCCGCATCGAGGTCGGCGTGGAGAGCTTGTCCTTCGACGCCGCCAGCGACCGGCCGGGCAGCGTCGCCCCGGGCAAGTACGCGCGGGTGTGGGTGTCCGACACCGGCGCGGGCATGGACGAGAGCACGCTTGGCCGCATCTTCGAGCCCTTCTTCACCACGCGCGCCGTCGGCCAGGGCGTGGGCCTGGGACTGTCGGCGGTGCACGGCATCGTGTCCTCGCATGGCGGCGTGGTGTCGGTGGACAGCTCGCCGGGCCGCGGCAGCACCTTCCACGTGATCCTGCCGCTGGCCGATGCGGCGCATGCGACCGTGTCGCTCGTCCACCGCGAGCACGAAGCGCCACGCTCGCAGCTGCAGCACGTGCTCTACGTCGACGACGACGAGACAGTGATGATCCTCATGGACGCGCTACTCACGCGAGCCGGCTACCGCGTCACTTGCCACTGCGACCCCCACGAGGCGGTGTCCGCGGTGCGCGAACGGCCCGAGGCCTTCGACCTGATCATCACCGACTTCAACATGCCCACGCTCACCGGCCTGGGCCTGGCCGCCGACGTCGCGCGCATCCGCGCCGACCTGCCGGTGGTCATCCACTCCGGGCACATCTCCGACTCGGTACGCAGCGAAGCGGCCCGGCTCGGCGTGCGCGGCGTGGTGCACAAGGGAGGCTCCTTCGACGAGCTCGGGGCGGTGGTGCAGCGCATCCTGCAGTCGAGTCCCACGCTTGCGGCGAACTCGCTGCACATGCCGCCGCAAACGCCGCTGAACTGAGCCTCGAACACCAGGCCTGCGGCGATGCCGCCGGCCGCATGGCATGGCCTGCATCGCACGAGGGCGCCACCCGCTCCCTAGAATCGTCCGATGACCGCCGTCCTCGATCCCGCGCTCGCCGCCGCAGCAGCCACTCAACGACGGCCGCAATCGATCCGCGGACGACTCATCACGCTGGTGCTTGCGATGCTGCTGCCCATGCTGTGCGTGACGCTGATCGCCGGCACCATCGCCTACCGCGACGCGCGGCGCACGGTCTCGATGGCGGCACTTGAAACGGCCAAGGCGCTGAGCCTCGTCGTCGACCGCGAGATGGCACACCGCGCGGGCATCCTGAAGACGCTTGCGGCGTCGCCCTCGCTCGACCGCGGCGACTTCGCGGCCTTCTACGAGCAGGCCAAGGCGGTGGCGCCTGGCTTCGACACGAGCATCATCCTGGCCACCCTCGACGGGCAGCAGCTGCTGAACACCCGCGCGCCGCTGGAGACCGAAAACCTGCCGCACATGATGAACGCGCCGCCACGCGACGCTTCGGCCACCGGCATGCAGGTGACCGACCTCTACATGGCCCCGCTGGGCAAGCAATACAGCTTCGGCGTGCGCGTGCCGGTGGTGCGCGACGGCGAGGTGCGCTGGGTCGTGTCCATGGGCAGCTTCGCGTCGCAGCTGCAGCGCATCTTCGAACAACAGCCGCTGCCGTCAGGCTGGGTCGGCACGCTCGTCGACTCGAAGGGCTACGTGGTGGCGCGCAACCAGAACCCCGCCGCCTCGCTCGGCAAGCGCGCCACCGACGACATGCGCGAGCGCTTCGATGCGCAAGCGCAAGGCATGCACGAGACGCGGACGCTCGACGGCACGCCGGTGCTCACGGTGTTCACGCGTGCGCCGGAGTCGGGCTGGCACGTGCTCATCGGCCTGCCGCGCGCGCAGCTGCGCGAGCCGGCATTGCGGGCGCTGGCCACCATCGGCACGGTGTCGTTGCTGCTGACGGTGCTGGGCGTTCTGGCCGCCAGGCGCGTGGGCCGCAAGATCACCGCCCCGTTGGAGAAGCTGCAGGCGGACGCGGTGCGCCTGGGCCTCGCCGAGCGCGTGGAACTTTCCGACACGGGCCTGCTGGAAACCGACTCCATCCAGCGTCGGCTCGCGCGCGCGAGCGACGAGTTGCGCGCCGCCGACGCGCGGCTGAAGGAACAGGTGGCCGAGGCCGTCGCCGAGACCGAACGCGCGCAGCGAGCGGCCTTCAATGCGCAGAAGCTGGAGGCGCTGGGGCGGCTCACCGGCGGCATCGCGCACGACTTCAACAACCTGCTCCAGACGATGACGATGGGCATCCGGCTCACGCACAAGCTGTCGCCCGACGAGCGCATCAAGAAGGCGATGGACGCCTGCGACCGCGCGGTGGACAAGGGTGCGCGGCTCACGCGGCAGCTGCTCACCTTCGGCCGCGCACAACCCGGCACGCTGGAGGTCACGGACCTGCGCGAGATGGCGCCGCGGCTGCGCGAGACGCTGAGCGGCGCCCTGCGCGAATCGATCGCGCTCGCGCTGACGGTGGCCGACGACACCCACCCGGTGGAGATGGACCCGGTGCAGTTCGAGCTGGCCGTGCTCAACCTCGTGCTGAATGCGCGCGATGCCATCGGCAACCAGGGCCTGGTCGAGGTGGACATCGCCAATGCAGACGTCAGCGCGCTGCACTTGAGCGGCCTGCCCGAGGGCGCCTACGTGGCCGTGCGCGTGCGCGACAACGGACGCGGCATTCCGCAGGCGCTGCTGCCGCGGGTGTTCGAGCCCTTCTTCACCACCAAGCCGGCGGGCGAAGGCGGCGGGCTGGGGCTGCCGCAGGTCTATGGCTTCGCCAAGCAGCTGGGTGGCGTCGCGACCGTGCAGAGCGTCGCCGGCCGCGGCACGGAGGTGTCGGTCTACCTGCCCCGCAGCCTGCGGCAACCTGGCCCGGCGATCGCGCCACAGTCACAGGCGGCGGCCACTCGCCATGAAGGAACGGTGCTGCTCGTGGAAGACGACGCGCTCGCTCGCGGGCTCACCGCCGCCTCGCTGCAGGAGCTGGGCTTCCGGGTGATGGTGGCCTCGAACGCCCATGACGCGCTCGCGCTCGCATCGTCGACGGCACGCATCGACGCGGTGCTGTCGGACATCGTCATGCCCGGTGGCATGAGCGGCATCGAGCTCGCCCGCGAACTGGCCCGGGCGCACCCCAGCCTGCCCGTGGTGTTGGCCACCGGCTACACCGACAGCGCTCAGGATCTGCCGTGGACCGTCGTCCGCAAACCCTACGGCGCGGCAGAGATGGCCGCGGTCCTCTCCCGCCTGATGCACCCCGAGGCAGGCACACCGATTGCCTAACCCGAAAGTTGAGGCTTCGTCAGGGAGGCGATGCCTCGTGAGTAATTTATTCATCGAGGTTTGGCCAGGAGTTCGTATGATCCGCGGACAGCGTCGACAGGGAGAACACATGGCGCGAATTCCACGGCGGGTCTTGTTGGTCGATGACGACACGGCCAATCTCGAAGTCCTCGGAGAGGTGCTGCGAGGCGAAGGCTACGCCGTCGTCTGCGCACGCAACGGCGCCGAAGCCATGGCTTGCCTGCGCACCGCCGACCCGGACGTCGTCATGCTCGACTACGTCATGCCCATGATGGATGGCGCCACCATGGCCGCCAAGCTGAAGGGCGATGAGCGCACGAGCAGCATCGCCATCCTCATGACCAGCGGCCTGCCCGAAGACATGGTTCGCCCGCGTTGCCAGCTCTACGACGCCTTCCTGCAAAAGCCCTATGACGTCGCCGATGTGCTGAGCACGCTGGAGCGGCTGAGCCACAAGGGCGTGCCCGCCTGAAGCCAGCACGGCGGCGAACCGGCACCCGGCAGCTTGCCCCCCGCAAGCCTTGCCGGTTACCGCAAGTTCTTCCCCGCCGCCCGCGCGACCGCTGGAGTGAACTCGAAAGACTTGAAAAGGGGCCCGAGCGCCCCTCTAGTCGTGCCTTTGAAAAACCTGCCCCACGCGACAGTGATGGCTCCACCAGAGCTTCACCCGCGGGGGCCGTATCAAGACCATCGCCACCCTGGCCGCACTGCTTCTCGCTGCAGCCGCCGCACATGCCAACCCCCTGGTCGACAAGCTCGTCGACCAGCTCGAAGCCAGCCCGACCGGCTGCGGCTCGGTGTCGCCGGGCCTTCCCCAGCGCCGGACCATCGAGGCGGACATTGCCCGCGTGACCGCAACCGTGGCCGTGCCGGCCGGCGTGCGCTTCGAGGTGATGGACTGCCCCGTCGACGGCTTCGTCCACAAGGGCCGCACCATCGTCATCAGCGCCCGGCTGGCCCGCATGTCGGCGCCGCAGCGCTTCTTCATCATTGCCCACGAGATGGGGCACCTGAAGCTGCAGCACCACGCAGCCATCCTCAGCTTCGTGGCGCGGGCGGTGAACTCGTCGGCCGATGAGTCAGCGGCGCGCGCGCTCATTTCCTCCGGCCTGGCCGCCATTTCTCACCAGGCCGAACTCGATGCCGACGCCTTCGCGGTGCGCACCATGCAAGATGCCGGGCTCGACCCCGAAGACGCGGCGCGCATCTTCGACAGCATCGGCGAAGGCAGCGACAACGGGACGCACCCGTCGCCCGGCCGCCGGGCACGCGCCATCCGCGCCATCGCCGCGGACTGATCTTCCACACGCTCTGTGTTCAGGGAACGGCGCTTGCCGCGTCCCGGGTCTGCCCAATGACCCAGGAGCGCACATGAACACGACCGACATCCTCGCCAAGTTGTCCCCGAGCATCACGAAGATGATCCGCATGGATCACACGCACGTGATGGCCACCTTCCATCGGTTCGAGGCCGAAAGCTCGCCTGCGAAGAAGCAGGCCATCGTCAAGGCGGTGTGCCTGGCGCTGGAGATCCACGCGCAGCTGGAGGAGGAAATCTTCTACCCGGCGCTGCGCGAGGTGGACGGCAACAACCAGGTGCTCGCCAAGGCCCGGCCCGAGCACGACGAGATGAAACGGCTCATCGCCGAGCTGCGCGAGACGGAAGCGGGCGATGCCGGCTATGACGAGAAATTCCTCGAGCTCATGCGCGACGTGATCCACCACGTGGCGGACGAGGAATCGGTGCTGCTGCCTGCGGCCGAACGGCTGCTCGCAGACAGGCTGTCCGAGCTCGGCGCGCAGATGACCAAGCGCCGCGTGCAGCTTGCCGCACCGCATGCCGCCGAGATGGCCGCGGCCACCGCCCGCGCGATGCCGACAGGAACGATGCTGGTGGCGGGCGGCCTGATCGCCGGCGCCTACCTGATCAGCCGCGGGCTGGAGTCGCGCCGCCACCATTGACGGCCGACGCCCGCGAGACCTGCGCATGAAGGCATCCGGCACACCGGTTGCCTCTGCAAGGACACGCCCAGTCCACCCTGGAGGTTTCCCATGCGCCTTTCATTCCTGCCTTCGTTCCTGCATTCGGCATCGACGCGGCTTCTCGCGCTGTTCCTCGGCTTCACGATGTGCGGCACCCTCTGGAGCAGCGTGGCCTGGTCGCAAGCCAGCGCGCCGGCTGCAACAGCGAGCGCCACCAGGCTGCGACCGGCCGATGCCAACTTCCTCAAGCAGGCGGCCGAGGCCGGCCTGATGGAGGTCGAAGGCAGCAAGCTCGGAGTGGAAAAGGGTGTGAATACGCAGGTCAAGGGCTTTGCGCAGCAGATGATCGACGACCACACGCGCATGCATGCCGAGCTGCGCACGCTGGCCGGGGGCAAGGGCGTGCGGCTGCCGATCGAGCCGTCGCTCATGCAGCGCGGCAGGATCAAGCTGCTGTCATCGGCCGACGGCGGCAGCTTTGATCGCAAGTTCGCCGACGCCATCGGCATCAAGGCGCACGAGAGCGCGCTCAAGCTGTTCCAGAAGGCAGCCACCGGCGCAAGCGACCCGCAGGTGAAGGCATTCGCAGAGAAAGGCGTGCCTGCCTTGCAGCATCACCTGGAAATGGCGCGTGAACTCAAGGGCGTGGTGGACAAGGAAGGCAACCCGAAAGCAGCGGGCAACAAGAAGCAGTGAGCCTCAGGATCCGGCACCGCCGGCCGAGGGTTTCTTCGGCGGCGGCCGGTTGAACGCCGGCTCTTCCAGCTCCTCGTTGGACGCACCGGGGTCTTCCTCCCCGGCCACCGATTCTTCGCTCGTATCCACGGGCGCAGGTGCCGGGTTCTTCGTTTCACTGCCACGTGTGTGCGTGCCTGCCCCGGGCCGGTCTCGCTGGGTCGCCATGATGTGTCTCCCGGCCCTCAATCGAGCCGCTTGAGGAAGTGCAGAAGGTCCACCTCGGCCTTGGACAGGCCGTTGCGGGGCTTGGGCGCCGCAGCCGCTTCGTCGACGAGTTCCTGCGAGGCCAGCTCCAGCACGCGTGGGTGCACGTAGGCCTTCTTGCACACGGCCACGGTGTTGCCCAGGCGAGAGGCTACCTCGGCGAGGATCTCCCTGGCCGTGGCTCGGGTCTCGCCCTCCTTCACCGGCGCCTTCGCAAGATCAAGCGCGTGCACCGTTGCATGCCAGGTGCGGAAGTCCTTGGCGGTGAAGTCGGCGCCGCTGGCTTCACGCAGATAGTCGTTCACGTCCGACGAGCCGATGCAGCGCACGGCGCCGTCCTCGTCCTCGTACTCGAACAGGTCCTGGCCCGGCATGGCCTGGCACCGTCGCACCACGCGGGCCACGCGAGGGTCTTCCACCGACACATCGTGCACGATGCCATGCTTGCCCTTGAAGCGCAGCCGCAAGGTGCTGCCCTTCACATCCGCATGCCGGTTGCGCAAGGTGGTGAGCCCGAACGAGCCGTTGGTGCGCGCGTATTCGTCGTTGCCGATGCGCATGAGCGTGGTGTCCAGCAGCCTCACGAGAGCAGCGAGCACCGCCTCGCGCGAAGGCTTGCTGCCGCGGTGCCGGCGCAAGTCTGCCTGCACGCGGCGCCGCACCTTCGGCAGCACCTGGCCAAACTCCAGCATGCGCGCGAACTTGTCGGCATCGCGCGCGGTGCGCCAGTCGGCGTGGTAGCGGTACTGCTTGCGGCCTCGCGCGTCGCGGCCGGTGGCCTGCAGGTGGCCGTTGGCCTTGGGGCAGATCCACACATCGGTGTAGGCCGGCGGTATCGCGAGCTTGCGGATGCGCTCGAGCTGCGCCTTGTCGCGCAGCATGCGGCCGTCCGCAGAGCGGTAGATGAAGGCGTCACCGCGGCGCTGGCGCGAAATGCCCGGCGACTCGTCGCTCACGTAGACGAGGCCGGGCGGTGCCTGCGCGATCGATGGCGCCGGCTCGGTCACCCCTTGCTCGGCAGCTTCTCGGCCGCAGCCAGGTGCTTCTTCAGCGTCGGCAGCGCGTTGGAAGCGAAGTCCTTCACATCAGGGCTCTGCGCCGACTTGCTTGCCTTTTCGAACTCGGCAATGTCGTGGTGGTGGTCCTTGATGCCCACCAATTTCACGAACTGCTTGTCGAACTGCGCGCCGGACAGCTTGGACAGCTGGTCCACCTCCTTCTTCTGCTCGGCCGACATCGATGCCGGCAGCGCCACGTTGTGGCCGCTGGCGATCTGGCGCAGCTTGTCATTGGCAGCACTGTGGTCGTCCACGAGCATCTGCGCGAAGGTCTTGACGTTCGCATCGGTCGCCTTGTCGGCGGCGAGCTTGCCGATCTCCACCTCGAACATGCCGCCTTCGGCCGCCTTGGTGACGAACTGCTGGTCGGCGGGTGCAAGAGGGGCTGTCGATGCCGTTCCACTGGTGCTCGTCACGCTGCTGGTGTCGGCGCTCTTCGATGTGCCGGCGGTCATCCCCGTCCCGCTGGTGGCGGCCGCGTTGTTCATGTCGCTCGAGGGCGTGGTGGCCGCGGTGCCGGTGGACGGCGCGGTGCTGGAGGTGCCCGATGTGGACGTGCTGTCCGACGGCGCCGTGGAGGCGGTGGTCGAACCACTGGTGGACGTGTCGTTCGCGGCTGTCTGGTCATTGCGGTGGCAGGCGCCGAGCGCCAACGCCGCCGCCATGGCCACCAAGGACAGGCTCAAACGTGCTTTGTTCGTATGGATCATCTTCACTGACTCCTCGTCATGGACTGATAGGAAACCCGCCGGGCGGGCGCCCGGGTCACGTAAACGCTGCTAGAAGCTTCTACAAGGGCTCGCGGTGCCGAGCTCAGGTGCTTGCCTTGGCGCGGTCGCGCAGTGCCTTGATCTGGTCGTGGTTGCGCTGCACGCCCATTTCCTGGCGTTGCACGAGCGCCATCAGCTGCTCAGGCAGCTCCTGCTTCAGGGCCTTGCGGTAGCGCGCGAGAGCCGCGTCCTCGCCGCGCTCGCATTCGTCGAGCATGGCTTGGTCGGAGAAGCCCACGAGCGAGCCGCGCACCGCCACCCAGCCCCGGTGCAATGCGCCGGAAGCGCTTCCGCCGTGGTCGGGCTTGCCGCCGTACTGCACGACATAGGGATCCAGCTCGGCCGCAGCGGTCTTGCATTCGGCCGCGCGCTGCAGGAAGAGCGTGCGCAGCTCCGCCGATTGCGTGTGCTTGGCGCAGGCGCTGAAGCCGAATTCGCCGTCCTTGCAGGTCTCGATGAGGTCGTTGAGGGTGTCGACAATGTCGTCATTGGACATGGTGGGTTCCTTTCGATGTGGCGGGCCGGGACGCGACGCGTCCGGTGCCTCGGAATTGCTGGCAGGCAGCGTGCCCGTCCAGGCAGCCGATCGGGCACATGGCTTGCCCGAAGCGCGTGATGAACACCCCCTCCGTCCCGATGCCGGCCGATGCCGCGCCGCACCTCGTCGACGCCACCATGTTCTGGAGCGCCACGGGAGGCGGCGTGCGCCGCTACCTGCAGGCCAAGCACGCCTGGCTCACCCGCAACACGGGGTGGAAACACACCATCGCCGCGCCGATGGCGGACCTGCCGGGAATGGCTGCGCTGCCGAGCGTGGCACTCCCCGGATCTGGCGGTTATCGGCTCCCGGTGCGCCGTCGCGCGCTGGCCGCGGCACTGCAGTCGCTGGAGCCGGATCTCATCGAGGCCGGCGACCCCTACCGCCTTGCCTGGGCAGCGCTGGACGCGGCCGACGCGCGTCACGTGCCGGCCGTCGCCTTCTGCCACTCCAACCTTGAAATGCTGGCGGCCTCGCTTGTCGGCCCGAGGCTGGCGAGCACGGCCAGGCGAACGGCCCGCCGCTACGTGCGCCGCCTGTACCGCAACTTCGACCTCGTGCTCGCACCCAGCGAAGTCATGCGCGTCCATTTGCTGGACGCCGGGCTCGATCGGGTGGTGTGCCAACCATTGGGCGTGGACACGCAGACCTTCCACCCTGCACGCTCCAGCGCCATGTGGCGCAACCAGCTCGGCCTGCCGGCGCACACGCGGCTGCTGGTCTTCGTGGGCCGCTTCGCGCCCGAGAAGAACCTGGACGTGCTCGTGCGCGCGGTCGAGAAACTGGGCGCGCCTTACATGCTGCTGGCCATCGGCGCCGGCCCCACGCCGCCCAGCGGCGACCGCGTGATCGTGCGGCCCTTCGAGCCCGACCCGATGTCGCTGGCCCGTGCCATCGCGAGCGCCGACGTCTTCGTGCACGCCGGCAACCAGGAGACCTTCGGCCTGTCGGTGCTCGAGGCCATGGCCTGCGGCACGCCGGTGGTGGCGCGCGCCGCCGAAGGGCTCACCGAGCTCGTGGACGACAGCGTGGGCGCGGCCGTGCACGACGACCGGCCCGAGAGCTTCGCCAGCGCCATTTCCAGCCTCTTCCTGCACGACCGCTGCGGGCCTTCGCGCCGCGCACGCGAACGCGCCGAGGCCTACGACTGGAACCAGATGCTGCCGCTGCTGCTGATGCACTACCGGCAACTGCTTCGCGGCGGGCCGCGCGGCCGCGTGCCCTACGAGGACTCCACCCTGCCCCAGACACGCCCGGCGAGCCTGTGGCAATGAAGCGCGCGCTGTGCGTGGTGCTGCACGACGTGGCGAACGCCACCGTGCCTTTGTGCAACCGCATGATCGACGCCATCCACGAGGTGGCGCCGGTGCCCATCACCCTGCTTGCCGTGCCGCGCTACCACTGCGAGCCGAGTTCGCACAGCTTCGGCCGCTGGCTGCGCGAACGCTTCGTGCTGGGCGACGAGGTGGCCCTGCACGGCTACACGCACCTGGACGACGGCGTCCCGCGCAACTTCCTCGACCACCTCCGCCGCCGCCACTACACCCGCGGCGAAGGCGAATTCGCCGACTTGCCGCTGCCCGAAGCCATGCGCCGGCTCACCGCCGGCGTGAACTGGTTCCACAAGCAGTACCTGCCGCTGCGCGGCTTCGTCGCGCCGGCCTGGTTGATGAGCGAAGGCACATGGGAGGCGCTGCGCTGGATCGACGTGAGCTACACCTGCACGCTGCGTCGCATCACGCTCATCCCCGAGCGGCGGCACATCACGAGCCAGAGCCTGGTCTACAGCACCGACAGCGCATGGCGGCGGCAGGCATCCATCGGCTGGAACACGGCGCTGGCCACGACGCTCAGGCGCAATCCGCTGCTGCGCCTGGAGCTGCATCCGCGCGACGTGGAGCACGACGCCGTCCGCCGTTCATGGCAAGGCCTGCTTGAAAAGCACCTGGCCGATCGCGAGGCGCTGACGCTCGCGCAAGTGGCGGACCGCTACCGCCATGAGACCGATTGGGATTCGCTGGGCAGCGGCATGGACACGCAAGTCGACGACGATGAGGCGCAGGCGCCTGTTGCCCCGCGGCCTGCCGCCAGCGAGGACCAGCCGCAGGTGCGCTCTCCCCTCCAGAGCCTCGCGCTCGAGGGCGACCACGGGAGTTCCTCCTTCCCGACTGGGTGAAGCGCCGATGGCAGTGGGCGAAGCCTCACACCACCACAAGAAAGAACTTCGCCGTTACCACCGCGATGCCCGCGCCGATCAGCACGTCGCTCGGGTAGTGCAGCCCGAGCACCACGCGCGAGAGCGCGACCAGCGTGGTAAAGCTCCACAGCGCCGGCGCGAAGGCCGGGTAGAAGTGCGACAGCAGCATGCTGAAGGCCACCGCATGCATGGTGTGGCCGCTCGGGAAGCTGAACTCGTCCAGCGAACGCGCGCAGGCCTTGATGTCGGGGCAGTTCACATAGGGCCGCGGCCGGGCGATGCGATGCTTGAGCGCCTTGTAGAAGACGAGGTTCACCGCGCCGAGCGCGAGCATGTACAGCGCCACCTTCTTGCCGATGACGCCGCCAATGAACGGCAGCGCCCCCACGAGGCCATACCAGACGATGCCGTCGGCGATCCAGCTGACGGCCACGAGCAGCAGCACCACCGACGGGATGGCCGACGCGCCGTGCATCCACACCGCGACGGCACGCTCGCGCGCAACCCACAGGCGCTTTCGCTCCTGGCGCAGCCGGCGGCGCTCCTCAAGCAGCAAGCGCGACCCCGCCCACGGCACGGGCCGCATGCGCTTGCGCGGTTTCCTGCAGCAGCAGCTCGAACCGGCCGAGCACGTCGGCCCAGTTCGCCTTCAGCGCCGCCTGGCGCGCACGCGCGCGCACGGCACCGAGGTGGCGATGCTGCCAGGCGAGGCTGCACACGGACGCGATGAACGCAGCCTCCTCGCCGACGGGCGCAAGCAGTCCGTTGTCGCAGTCGTCGACGTGCTCGGCCGCCGCCGCCGTGTCGAAGGCGATCACCGGCAGGCCCGAGGCGAGCGCCTCCAGCGTGACGTTGCCGAAGGTCTCGGAGATGCTCGGGAAGAGGAACAAGTCCGCCGACGCGTACCAGCGTGCAAGGTCCTCGCCGTGCTGCGCACCGACGAAGCGCGCCGCTGGAAACTCCGCCTCCAGCTTGCGGCGCATGGGACCTTCGCCCACCACCACCATCGTGGCCTCGGGCATGCGCAGGCGCACCGCGTCAAAGGCGCACAGCGCAAGCGCGACGTTCTTCTCCGCTGCGAGCCGCCCGACGTACAGCAGGATCGGGCCTTCCCCCGCGCCGAGCTCTTCACGCAGTGACTGTGAGCGCTTCTCGGGCGAGAAGAGCACGGTGTCCACGCCTCGGCCCACGACCTCCAGCCGCTCGAAGCCCTGCTCGCGCAAGCCTTGCTGCAACGCGTGCGTGGGCACGAAGGTGCGTTGGCCCTGGTTGTGGAAGCGGCGCAGATAGTCGAGCACGACCGGCTGCAGCCAGCCGAGCCCGTAATACCGGCTGTACTCGTGGAAGTTGGTGCGGAAGTCACTGGTCACGGGAAGCGACAGCGCTTGTGCGGCACGAAGCGCCGACCAGCCCAGCGGCCCTTCGGTGGCCGAATGCACGAGCTCGGGCTGCGTGCGCTCGAAGCGCTGCTTCAAGGTGGCAGTCGAGGCGAGGCCGATGCGCAAGTCCGGGTACATCGGAATCGGGCAGCCCATCGTGAGCAGCTCGCTGCCATCGTCTCCTGCCGGTTCGCCGGGCTGGCGCGGGCGGATGAGATCCACCTCGTGGCCGCGCGAGCGCAGGTAACGCACGGTGCGCGCGACGGTGAGTGACACGCCGTTGACTTCAGGCGGATAGGTTTCGGTGATGTAGGCGATTCGCACGGCGGCCCCTCGGGAAGGTCGTTGGATTGCCTCGGATTCAGCAAGCCACATACCCATCCGCCTGGCATGCGACGGAAGGCGGCACACGATGTGCTGCACCCGTCGAATGTCCCACTCGCCGGTCACCTCGACCGCTGGATTGACCGATGGATTGGCAGCTTCTACTGGATCGCTTCGAACGCTACGACGTTCACCTCTTCACGCTGGGCGGCACCGAGATCAGCGTCTCGTCAGCCGTGAAGCTCATTGCACTCACGCTCGTGCTCCTGTGGGCGGCCGGACGCATCCGCGACTGGACGGTGGAGCGGGCGCTCAAGCACACGCACTTCGACCTCGGCACGCGCGAGGCGGTGGGCAGCATCGTGCGCTACGTGGTGCTGGTGGTGGGGGTGATGCTCATCCTGCAGAACGCGGGGCTGAACCTGTCGGCCTTCAGCGTGCTCGCGGGTGCCGTGGGCGTGGGCGTGGGCTTCGGCCTGCAGAACATCATCAGCAACTTCGTGAGCGGGCTGATCATCATGCTCGAGCGGCCGATCAAGATCGGCGACCGGGTGGAAGTGGGCGGCATCGAGGGCACGGTGCGCGAGATCGGGCCGCGCCGCACGACGGTGGTGACGAACGACCGGCTCGCCATCCTGGTGCCGAACCAGCGCTTCATCCTGGACAACGTGGTGAACCAGGTCTACACCGAGCAGCCGATTCGCTTGCGCGTGCCGGTGCAAGTCGCCAGCGGCACCGATTCAGAGCTGGTGCGGCGGCTGCTGTGCGAAGCGGCGACGGAACATCCGGACGTGCTGAAAGACCCGGCGCCCGAGGCCCTGGTGACGAACCTGGGCGGCCCGGCCACGGCGTATGAACTCGCCGTCTGGCACGAGGCGCGCGGGCCGAAGCGGCAACACCTGGCGAGCGACCTCGCCTATGGCATTGCGCGGCGACTGCGCGCCAATGAAATCAAGGGGGCGTGACTCCAGAGGCGCAGGGCCCCTGGAGGATCGTGCCGGTCAGCGCGCCGACGGCTTGCCCGGCGAATTGCCGCGCGGGTGCTTGCCGCGGCGACGGCGGTCCTGGTTGGCATGGTCCGCCGGGTCGCGGGACGGGTGGTCGGACGTGCGTTCAGTGCGAAACATCGGGGAGCTCCAAATCGGGTTCGTTGCATGGAGGCAATCGGCGTGCCACGGATGAGTTGGTGACGCTTCCCTCGTAGGAGCTCACTTGTACCCGCATCACCCCTTCCCCGAAATTACACGCGGCTGTAGGAGCTGCGCGTCAATTCCTGACTCGACCGTATCGAAAGCCCCGTTTCCTAGCCGATCTCCGCCTTGGGCCGCCGCTTCACGCGCAGGAGCGATCGCAGGCTGGGCGGTGGGGTCGCGTCACCCTCGAAGTAGACGCACGCAAGCTTGAAGCGCCGGCTGCGCTTGAATATCGTGCGAAGGCCCAGCACGATGGGCACGGCCACGAAGGCGCCCGCAATGCCCCAGAGCCAGCCCATCACCATCACCGACAGGAACACCGACAGCGGCGCGAGCCGCAGCCGCCGGCCCACCACCCAAGGCGTCACGAAGTTGCTCTCAACGGCATGCAGCGCCAGGAAGGCAGCCGGCGGGCCGAGCATGTCAGCACTGGTCCCGAAGGTGATGCTGCCGGCCAGCAGCAGCACCCCGGTGACCACCGCCGGCCCGAGGTAGGGCACGTAGTTCATGAGCGCAGCGAGCGCTCCCCATAGTGGCGGGTTGGGCACGCCGAGCGCGGCCATGGCCAGCGCCGTGAGGGTGCCCAGTCCGATGTTGATGAGGGTCATTGTGCCCAGGTACAGGCCGATTTCTCGCTGAGCCTGGCGCACGCCGCCGAGCACGAGGGCGCGCGTGCGTCGTCTGCGCACCGCCTCGACGGTTCGCGACAGCAACCAATGTTCCGACGCCAGCAAGAAATACAGCAGGATGACGGTGGCGGCCGCCTCGAGTGCGACGGAAAACAGCTGCCCGAGCACCACGCGGGTGAAGGTGAGGCCTTCGCTTGCGATCTTTTCTGCGATGGGGTCGGCGCGCTGCGCCGCGGCCACGCTTGCGCGGGTTCGCCTACCGCCGGAGATCTCGAAAATCGAGCTGCGTATCTTGTCCGCCGATTCGAGCAGCTGCCGCACGGTGGTGGGTGCACGGTCCAGCCACTCTGCAGCGGGCGTGGCAAGCGTGGACACCATCAACACGAGGCTCGTGAGCACTGCCGCCACGACGATGGCCGCACCCACCGCCTCCGGAATTCCAAGCCGCCGCAGCCGCCGCACCAGCGGCGAAAGCAGGAAGGTGAAAGCGACCGCAAGGGCCACGGGCAGCAACAGCGGCCGTGCGAGCTGCATGAAGAAGACGATGGCCACGCACACGAGGATGCGCATCGGCCACGAGGCCGTCGGCGACTTCGCGACGACGGCGGTGCCCGTGCCGTCCCCCTCGGTGGGCGCCTTGGCGGGCGCCTTGGAGGCAGCGGCGGTGGGCTTCAGATCGACGTTGTACATGCGACACGCCATAGCAGTCGGCATGCCACGCATCGGTTTCCCGCAAATCGCCTCGGGTGAGCGGTGCCTCTGGGCATGCCGACTGCTCATGCAGCGGCATGCGATCCCTGTCGATTTCCACCGATGACCTGCGCCGGCGCCTGGACGAGCGGACCGCAGCACGCGCGAACCGCGTCGCTCGCGACGCCGTCGGCCGCTGGCTCGAAGACGGCTCGCGCTTCGCCTCGGCCGCGTCCTTCTATGCCGTGCTGGCCATGGCCAGCGTCGGGCTGCTGGGCGTCGTATGGGACCGTGCCCTCAGCACCTCGATGGCGCTGCTGGCCGGTGGCATAGCGCTCGCAAGCGCCGCGGCCCTGGCCGCGCACGTGCGCCGCGGGCTCAATGGCGTGGTGCGCGCACCCACCCTGCCCACGGTGTTCGACCCCTTCATGCGCACGCGGGTGCTCGGATTCGCGGCGGTGTGTGCCTGCGGGCTGGCGGCGATTGCGATGCTCGTGGCAGCGGCGGCCCTGCCCGCGCTGGCATCCCTCGTGAGCGAACGGCAGGCCTTCGTGCAGGTGCTGCTGGCCATCGGCCACCTGGTCATCACCGGCGGGGTCCTGGCCATGGCGGTCCACGCGATGCTGCGCTCCTTGCCGGACGTGCCGTCGTCCACCCAGTCGACGCAGATCGGCGCCGCGTGCAGCGCAGGGCTGATGGCCCTGGCTACGCTGGCGCTCGGCCTCCAGCTCGCCCGATCAAGCATGGCCTCGCCTCTCGATCTCGCGGGCGATGCCGTGGCCTGCGTGCTGTGGGCCTGCCTGTGCATGCAGTGCGTGCTCTTTGCCGGCGCGCTCGCCGCAGCCGTCGACCATCTCGCCTCGCCGCGGCGCGTCATCCCGATCCAGCCGGTGCGCTCGCCCTTGCCTGCGCGCACACGTGCAGCAAGCGTCGCTGCTGCGCCGGTGTCTATCGATGCCGCGAGGCTGCGGCGGGTGGTGCGCTCGACGCCGTCGGCGCCAGGCGTGCCTTGCGTGGTGCTGCGATTCCCGCAGCGGCGGGTCCAGCGGCGGATTTGATCGGGGCGCGCTGCCCAGTTCCCTGCGGCAGCGACCCGACTCGCTCAGTGCCGCCTGAACTGCCCGGGCGGCGTCCCGCGTTCAGTGCTCGGGATTTCATGCTCCTCCACCAGCGGCATCGGCCCCGTCTCTTCCAGCTCGCGGGCCCGATCCTTCGCGGCATACGCTTCGAGGCGGTTGTACAGGGTCTTCAGCGAGATGCCGAGGATGCGCGCCGCGGTCCGCTTCACGCGGCCGCATGATTCGAGCGTGGCCATCGTCACGCGGCGCTCCACCTCTTCGAGCGGCGTACCCACGCGCACCACGATCAGGCCGCTCTGGTCTTCCGCGGCCAGGGGCGCGTTGGGCGGCGTGTCCGCGCCCTCCACCACCGAGTCGGCGAGGATGTAGGCGCGCTGCACGTAGTTCTTCAGCTCGCGCACGTTGCCCGGCCAGGTCAGCTCGTACAGCTTGGCCAGCGCATCGGCAGAGAAGGTCTTGTTCGTGTCCTCGGCCTTGTTCAGCTCGCGCAGGAACTGCTGCGCCAGCATCTCGATGTCGCTGCCACGCTCGCGCAAGGGCGGCAGCGTGATGGGAAAGACATTGAGCCGGTGGTACAGGTCTTCGCGGAACTTGCCTTCAGCCACCGCGCGTTCGGGCGACCGGTTGGTCGCGGCGATGATGCGCACGTCGGTGCTCACCGGCTCGGTCGTGCCCACGCGCACGAAGGTGCCCGTCTCCAGCACGCGCAGCAGCTTGACCTGCAGGTCCAGGGGCATCTCGGTCACTTCGTCGAGGAAGATGGTGCCGCCCTTGGCCTGCTCGAAGAAGCCGCGATGCTGCCGGTCGGCGCCGGTGAAGCTGCCCTTTTCGTGTCCGAAGAGTTCGCTCTCGATCAGGTTGGGCGAGATGGCGCCGCAGTTGATCGCAAGAAAAGGAAACTTGCGCCGGCGGCTCAATTCGTGGATGGTCCGCGCCGCCACCTCCTTGCCCGTTCCGCTCTCGCCCGTCAGCAGCACGGTGGCAGCCGTGGGCGCGACACGCGTGAGCTTGTCGTACAGCGACTGCATGGGCGGCGATTCACCCACCATGTGGCCGAACCGGCCGGCACGTCGCAGCTCCTCGCGCAGCTCGCCGATCTCGCTCTTGAGTTCGGCCGCCTGCGGCTGGCGCCGCAAGATGGCCTTCAACCGCTCCACGTCCACCGGCTTCACGAGGTAGTCGCTGGCGCCGATGCGCACCGCCTCGATGGCGCTGTCCACCGACGCGTGGCCGGTGATCACCACCACTTCGGTCTGCGAGGGCGACTCGAGGTCGCGCACGAGGTCGGTGCCGCGGCCGTCGGGCAGCTGCAAGTCGGTCAGCAGCACGTCGGGCGACTGGCGAACCAGTTGCGCGCGGGCGCTGCGCAGCGAATCCGCCGTGGCCACGGTATAGCCTTCACTCTGGACGACTTCGGACATCCAGCCGACGATGTCCGCTTCATCGTCGACGATCAGTGCGTGGGGCATGCGAGTTCTCCCTGCATTGGGCACGAGCGGGCAGCGGCAGTCCTTGCTGCCGCCGGTAGGAATTGCCGAGTCGCGGCCGCCGCAGCCCCATCCGGGGGCGTCAAACGGCCGCTTCTTTCAGCTCGCGGCAAATGGCAAGCCCGGTGGGCGCCACCTCGTCGGCCGTCGGCTGAACAAGCGGCGGACGCTCTGCCAGGATCTTCGCAATCGCATCTGCCACGCTTTGCGCCGCGCGGTCCCACGAGTAGCGCGCCACGGTGGCACTCATCTCGGCGATCCGCTCGGCCCGTTTCTCCGGGCTTTCGGCGAGCGCCCAGCGGCAGGCCTCGATGAACGAAGCGCGGTCGTGGCCGATGCGCACCACGTCGCCATACAAGCCCACCACGTCGCGCACCGGCGTGCTCACCACCGACTTCTCGGCCGCCATGTATTCGAGCGTCTTGGTCGGGCTGATGAAGCGCGTCGATTCGTTCAGTGCGAAGGGCAGCAGGCAGACATCCCAGTCGGCCACCAGCTGCGGCAGGACGGCGTAGGGCTGCTGGCCCAGCCAGTGGATGTTGGTGCGCTGCGGCAAGCGGGCCGGATCGATCTTCACGACCGGGCCGACCATGATCACCTGCCAGTCGGGGTCGGCGTCGGCGACCGCCGCCACCAGGTCGGTGTCCAGGCGCTCGTCGATCACGCCAAAGAAGCCAAGCCGCGGTCCGGGGATGCGGCCCTGGATCGCCTCGGCCTGGAGCATCGCGTCGATGCGTGCCGTGGCCTGCTCGGGTGCATAGTGCTGCGCATCCACCGCGCTCGGCAGGCACATCACGTTCGGATGCAGCGACTGCTTGGCCTCGTACAGGCTGGGCCCGCCGGTCAGCACGAGGTCGGCCTGCTTGATCAAGGCCGACTCGCGCTGGCGCAGTTGCTTGGGCGCGTCCTTGAATGCCGCAAGTTCATCCATGCAGTCGTAGACGATGGCGCGCGGATGCAGCTCGGCAATCAACGGCAGCGCCATCGGCGTGTAGAACCACGCGACCCAGTCCTCGATCTCGCGATCGCGCAGGTAGTCGCCGATCAGCGGTTGCAATTGCGCCAGCTGGTCGTCATGGAAGCCGACTGCCGAGGAGCTGGTGTGCGGCTTGAGCACGGTGATGCCGGGTGCCACCTGCGTGGCCTCGATCCACGCCTCGCCTTCGCCCTTCACGGGCTCCTCGACGAACAGCACCTCGTGGTGCTTCGCCAATCGGGAAAGAAGATGCTGGGGACGTTGGTAGACGAAGTTCCAGCGCAAATGGCAAAACACGACGACGTGAGACATGTAGAACTGCCTTATTCAACAAGGATGTGATGAGGGTGTCGATGGAGCGCTGAGCGCCCCGTCCTTTTCAGATTCAGCCCTTTTCGGGCGATGAGCGCGACTTCGAGGACCGCGAGGCCGCTTGCGGCCTGGACTCGCCCTGGCTGCCCGCGGAGCGGCTGGAGCCCGTTGCGCTGCTCGAACGAGTCGTCTTGGCAGCCGCCTGCTCTTCTTCCGGCGGCAGGCCCTTCTCCTCGAAGAGCTGGGCGCGCTGCGTCTGCATCTCCTGCAGCACCGAATCCCAGTCCACGCCGGGCTTGGTGATCTGCTTGAACATCTCGCCTTCCTCTTCCTGCACATGGTGGTTGATGTACTCGCCCAGCACCTTGAAGGTGGCGGCGAACTTCTCTTCTTCCGCGCCCATGCTCTTGAGCTGCTCGATCAGCACCTTGACGGTCATGTGCTCGACCTCGGCCTCGTCGATCAGGTCTTCTTCCTTGATGGCGCCGCGCGCAGCGGGATAGAAGATCTGCTCTTCCAGCGCCGCATGGATCTCGAGTTCGGCAAGCGTCTGCGAGACCAGCGCCTCGGCGCTCTCGCCGTCTTCCTCGACGTCCAGCTTCTCGAAGTCCTTGAAGGCCTTCTTCGCCTTCTTGTGGTCAGCCTTGAGCATGTTGATGATCTCGGTCTTGGCGGTGCTGCGGCCGCCGGAGGCGCTGCTGCTGGTGGATCGTGTGGCCATGAGTTTCTCCTGGAGGTTGCGAAATGCTGCAAACGGCAGCAAGTGCAGTGGGACGGCAATCGACATGCCGCGCCCCAGGGGGCCCGATTGAGTTCGGACGTCGCAGCACTTGCGGTAAATCGCACAAACGGCCACGAAAATATGACCGCCGAGCGGCGTTTTGCGCACGCCGTTTGCTCCACACCCCCAAAACCGCAAGGTGCCTCTTACATCCCGCCGATCGCGCGCAAGCACAGCATTCATGCGGGCTGCAGCCGAGTCGGGGGCAACCCGTGCAAGCTTTTGCCGCAGCTTGTTACGGCTGTCTCAGTCGCATCCATGGACTTGGCACAGGTGTTGCGTTGACAGTGCACGGACAACCACCAACGAGCACTTCGCATGAGTTCACCGGCGCTCCAGACACGCACCGAGCAGCGTCAGCACCAGACGCTCACGCCTCGCCTCCAGCACGCAGTCCGCCTTCTGCAGCTTTCATCGCTTGACTTCGCCCAGGAGGTGATGGATGCGATGGGCAAGAACCCGTTCCTCGAGATCGAGGACCCCTCGGGCGAAGGTGCTGCCAACGCGAATGCCAATGGCAGCGACGATGGCAGCCCGGGCGCCGATGTCGCGCCCGTGACCGAGGCCGCGATCTCCACCACCATCACCTCGTCGGCCGATGCGGAGGCCGATGCCGCGTGGGAACGTGAATCCTGGCAGACCACCGGCGGCAGCGGCAGCTCCGCCAGCAGTTCCGGGGACACCGACGGCGTGATGGAGATGGTGGCGGCCGACGTGGACCTGCGCCAGCACCTGCACAGCCAGATCAACGTGATGCCGCTGAGCGATCGCGACCGCGTGCTGGTGTGCGCCGTCATCGAATCGCTGGACGACGATGGCTACCTTCGCTTGTCGCTGGAGGAGTTGGCCGAGATCGCCGAGCTCGACCCGCTGGTCGACCAGTGTGAAATGAACACGGCCTTGAAACTCGTGCAGTCATTGGACCCGTGTGGCGTTGGCGCGCGCACCGTGTCCGAGTGCCTGCTGCTGCAGCTCGAATGCATCGACGACGCGGTGGACCGCGAACTTGCCCGCCGCATCATCAGCGAGCACATGGACAAGCTCGCGCAGCGCGACATCCCGGGCTTGGCGCGGCTGTTCGACCGCGACGCGGCGCACATCGAGGTGGTGTGCGAGCGAATCCGCCACCTCGACCCTCGCCCCGGCTGGCGCTTCGGTTCGTCGCATGTGCACTTCGTGGTGCCCGACGTGATCGTGAAGAAGATCCGCGGCCAGTGGCAGGCTCAGCTCAACCCGGCGGTGGTGCCCAAGGTGCGGCTGAACCGCGTGTATGCCGAGCTCTTCCAGCAGCACCGCAACTCCAAGCACGCCGAGCTCGCCGCTCACTTGCAGGAAGCGCGCTGGACGGTGCGCAACGTGGAGCAGCGCTTCTCCACCATCCTGCTCGTGGCCGAA
The DNA here is from genome assembly GCA_966211955.1 of uncultured Comamonadaceae bacterium. Taxonomy (GTDB): domain Bacteria; phylum Pseudomonadota; class Gammaproteobacteria; order Burkholderiales; family Burkholderiaceae_C; genus Albitalea. Next base: position 245,535 of record CBIHOF010000003.1, read on the forward strand.
GCGATTCTCAGGCGCCAGCGCCACTTCCTCGAGTACGGGCCGCTCGCGATGAAGCCGCTCGGCCTGCGCGAGATCGCCGACGAAGTGGGGCTGCATGAATCCACCGTGTCTCGGGTGACGAACAACAAGTACATGGCAACGCCCTCGGGCGTCTATGAGCTCAAGTACTTCTTCTCGCGCGCGATGCCGACGGCCAGCGGCGGTGCGTGTTCTGCGACTGCGATCCGCGGCGTCATCCAGGACATGATCACCGGCGAGAACCCGCTGGACCCGCTGTCCGACGCCGAGATCGCGCGTCAGTTGGCGCGGCAAGGCCTGACGGTGGCACGCCGCACGGTAACGAAGTACCGGCAGATGCTGAAGGTGCCGGCGGTGGAGCGGCGTCGCAAGCACGCTTGATCGGCGGCCTGAGTGGTGAATGGTCGAAGAGACGCTTCACCGCAGAGAACACGCAGACCACAGAGGAATTCTCTTCTCTGTGGTCTCTGTGTTCTGCGTGGTGATCAACTGCTCTGCGCCCTCCCCGCCGCCCGCCGGTTCCGCCAATAAATCAACTGCCCGAGGATCGCGCTGGCCAGCAGCGCCGCATTGACCGTCGTGAACACCACGTTTCCCGTCATTGCGCTGTAGGCCGTGAAGCCCACCGACGCGAGCGTCTGACCCACGAACAACCACTTCGACACGCCTGCCGTGCTGCGTGTCTTCCACTGCGTCCACACCTGCTGCACGATGGTGGCGAGCAGGATCGCCGCGCTCGCCCAGCCCACCCACTCCTCGGCGCCCATGCCGCTCACTTGCGCACCGGCGCCGAAGCGGCGGCGTGGCGGTTCGCTGGCTCAGGCGGCAGGTTCTTGTCACTCGGCTTCGGTGCCTTCGCGTCGCGCGCGCCGGCCGGGCCGTTCGCGTCCCGCAGCGAGCCGAGCGCACGCTGGCAACCACCGGCGCCTTCCTTGTCGCCCGCGTCAAAGAGCGGGATCAACGAGGCCAGCGGCGTCACTGCCGCGAGCGCCACCGCGGCAATCGCCTTCAGTGCAATCGGCTTCTTCTCGACGTGGAACTGCGGCTTGCTGAAGGTGCCGTCCACATGCACCGGCGAGCGCAACGACAGCGGCGTCATGTCCTTGGGCTTGGACGTCATCGTCAGGGCCAGTTTCTCGTCGCCGAGCGACACGGTCCCGTCAACGAAGAGCGTCGAATCCTTGGTGTCGATCATTGCAGCCTCGGGCTTGAGCAGACCGTTCTTGACGTCGGCCTTCACCACCGCGCAATACATGGGCAGTGGGTTGTCGCCGATGAGGAACACGCCCAGCCCTTGCGCCACGTCCAGGCCGGCAGCTTCCACCACCAGGTGCGAGATGGTGCCGTCGCGAACCCACGCCTGCACCGTGCCGTCGGTGGACGCGATCATCTTCGCCGTCGACTTGCCGCGCGCCTGCAGCTTCGCGTGGCCGCCGAGCCGCCCGGTGACGTAGCCCACGTTCTCGCCGGAAGGCTTGGGAACCTGCGACGCCTTGTTGCGTGGACGCAGCCACTGGTCCAGCTCGATGCCGGCCCAGCGCAGGTCTGCCGACCACAGCGGGTTCGGCGGGTTGCCGTCGAGGCCGAGGTTGCCCTTGAGCTCGCCGCCCGAGGTTCGCGTGACGAGGTTGGACAGCTTGAGCACGCCCGATTGCAGCGACAGGTCGCCATCGAGCGGCGCCAAGGGCTGGCGGAACAGGCTGCCGAGGTCGGCACGGGCGAGCCGCACCTTGACGTCCGCATTCATCTTGTGAAGCGAAGGAATGTCGAATTCCTTCTCAGGCAGCACCTTGCCGCCTTGCGCCTGCACCTGCTGCTTCGCGCGCTCGGTGCCGGGCTTTTGCGCGCCGAAGGCCGGCAGCAGGTCGGAGAGCACGAGCTGCGTGCCGCGCAGCTCGCCCTGCATCATCGGCACCTTGGGCGCGCGGTCCACGGTGAAGTCGCCGCCGAGGTGGCTGTCGCCGACGTCGAGGTCAGCCTTCTTCAGCGCCCACACCTGGCCCGACTTGCTGAGATGGCCCTTGAGGGTGAACGCCGCCGTGTTGGGCAGCGTGAGGTGGAAGATGTCGCCCACCTTTGCCAACGATGGCCCCGACAGCGTGGCATTGCCGTCCACCGCCTGGAAGCTGAGGATGTCGGTGCCGGTGCCCTCGAAGCTGAACTTCGCCTCGCTGCCGCCATGCAGCTGGATGCTGATCGGCACCGCAGTGGCCGTCTCGCGCGCCACCAGCGGCAGCACGCCGGCCGAGGTCACGCGGAACTTGAACGGCACGTCCTCGCGATGGCCCTGGCCTTCGACGACCAGGCCGCCCTGGCCCTCGTGCGCACTGCCCTCGTTGGTGCTGACGCGCGCCTCCAGCGAGGTCTTGAGGATCGCGTCGTCGAAGAGAAGATGGCCCCGGGTGATGACCAGCTCGTCGAGCGTGGGCAGCTCGAACTGCTTGTGCTCGCTGTCCGGCTTGGCGGAGCCGAAAGTCCAGTTGGCTTGGCCATCCGCGGTGCGTTTCAAGGCGCCGTCCACCTCGCCGAAGCGCAGCGACGTGATGCGTGCCGGCTGGCTGTCGTCGTGGTGCATGAGCTGCCGCACCGTCGCGTAGGGCAGCTCCAGATGTGCGTCCTTCGCATTCACCAGGTCGCCACCGAGCGGAGAGCCGGGCCCCGCCTTGGCCGGCGGCCCGATGCGCAACGCGCTCGTGTCCACGCGAATGGAGCGCAACAGCTTGAGCCGGAAGGTGTCGCCGAACTCCACCGGCCGGTCCAGCCGCTTGGTCAGCTCGCGTTGAGCGGGGCCCTTCAAGAAAGGCCAGCCCGCGGCCTCGCAGGCGATCAGGCCAAGCACCACGGCAGCGATGATGCCCAGCGGCCAGGCGGCGATGCGCCAGCGTCGTTTGGAGGTGGGGGTCATTGCAGTCCTTGTCGCTCATGCATGACCTGGTCCCGGCAAGCGCTGTGCCGTGCCGCATGTAAGAAGTGCAGCGGCACGCAAGGCCTTGTCCGGGGGGCTGGCGCAGCACGCCAGCGTTGTTAGACTCTTCGCAGACCAGGCGCGGAACAGCGCTTCGCGGCCCAGCCGCACCGCATTGGACGAGTCGGATCTGTGTGGAAATTCTGCATGCCGTCATCCGCGCAAGCCGCCCCGATGGACCGCTGGACCCTGCCGATGAAGAGCGCCCGCACTTCGTTGCGAAGAAAGCTCATGGTGGTGGTGCTCGCCACCACCTGCATGGCCTTGATGCTGGCGTCGACCGCCCTTCTCATCTACGAGTTGCGCAGCTACCAGGACAGTGCGGTCGCCGACCTGAACACGCAGGCACGCATCATTGCGCACGCCAGCGGCCCGGCCCTGAACTTCGACGATCCGAAGGCGGCCGCCGAGAACATGTCGCTGCTGCAGCTGCGACCGCAGATCACGCTCGGCGCCGTCTACCGCGCCGACGGCAAGCTGTTCGCAAGCTACGTGCACTCGTCGATCGCCGAAGCCGCCGTGCCGGCGCAGGTGCGCCCCGTCGGCGTGATGATCGACAACGACCGCATCGAGCTCGTGCAGCCCATCCGCGAGAACAACCAGGTGGTGGGCTCGGTGTACCTGCGTTCGAGCTACGACATCCTCGGGCGGCTGAGGGACTACCTGCTCATCCTCGCCGCCGTGATGGCCACCAGCCTGCTCATCGCCGTGCTGGTGAGCCGCCGGCTGCAAAGCAGCGTGACGGAGCCCATCCTCGGCGTGGCCGACGTCGCGCGCAAGGTGCTCGGCACGCGCGACTATTCGCTGCGTGCGCCCAAGACCTCGGACGACGAAGTGGGCACGCTGGTCGAGGCCTTCAACAACATGCTGGAGGAAGTGGGCAAGCGCACGGAAGCGCTGGAGCAGTCCAACAACCACCTGTCGGTGGAGATGGCGCAACGCCGGCGCGCGGAGGACGCCTTGCGTGCCGCCGCTCGCACCAAGGACCAGTTCCTCGCGACGCTCGCGCATGAGCTGCGCAACCCGCTCGCACCCATCACCAACGCGGTGGAGATCCTGCGCCGCTCGGCCGCCGATAACGCGGTGCAGCAACGCGCGCTGCAGATCATGTCGCGCCAGGTGCAGCAGATGGTGCGGCTCATCGACGACCTGCTGGACGTCTCGCGCATCACCACCGGCAAGGTTCTGCTCGAGCTGGGCCGGGTGGACGTCATCGCGGTGCTGCAAAGCGCAGTGGAGATCTCGCAGCCGGGCATCGAGGCGCGGCACCATCGCCTGTCCTTGAACGTGCCGCCCGGGCCGATCTTCGTGGAAGGCGATTCCACCCGTCTCGCGCAGGTGTTCGCGAACCTGCTCAACAACGCCGCCAAGTACACCGACGAGGGCGGCAGCATCGACGTGCGCCTGGAGGAGTCTTCCGAGGACGTGGCGGTGCACATCGTCGACAGCGGCCTGGGCATCGCGCCCGAACAGCAGGACAGCATCTTCGACATGTTCGTGCAGGTGGACCAGACCCTGGAGCGTGGCAACAAGGGCCTGGGCGTCGGGCTCACGCTCGCGCGACAGCTGGTGGAGCTGCACGGCGGGCAGCTCACGGTGAAGAGCGACGGCCTGGGCAAGGGATCGGAGTTCACGGTGCGCGTTCCGCGCGGGCACGTGCCGGCAGCACAGGCCGACGAGCCGCCCGTCATCGCCCTGCCGCTGCCCAGGCGCCGCGTGCTGGTGGCCGACGACAACGTCGATTTCGCCAACAGCCTGTCGAGCATTCTCGAATCGCTGGGCCAGCAGGTCACCGTCGTCCACGACGGCTTTGCCGCGCTGGAGGCGGCCGGCCGAATCATGCCCGACCACATCTTCCTGGACATCGGCATGCCCGGCATGAACGGCTACGACGTGGCGCAGCGACTGCGCCGGCAGCCGGCGACCTGCGACGCGGTGATCGTCGCCATCACCGGCTGGGGCCAGGAGAAGGACCGTGCCCGTGCGCGCGATGCCGGCTTCGACCAGCACCTGGTGAAGCCGGTGGAAGTGGACAAGCTCGTCCAGCTGCTGCGCCAGCGCCAAGCCGCCTGATCAGGGGGGGCGCCCGTCCCGTTTCGCATTTGGGCACGCCGATTGCCGTGGCGCGGGAACACTGAAGGAGACATTCCATGCGCCATGCGGAGCCGCACGCGACCGCGCCGTCCTACGAATCGCTGCATCAGGAAAGCGAGAACCGTTTTCGCGTGATGGCCGATTCGGCCCCCGTGATGATCTGGGTGGCCGGGCCGGACAAGCAGTTCGAATGGTTCAACAAGACCTGGCTTGATTTCACGGGCCGATCCACCGAGCACGAACGCGGCAGCGGCTGGTTCGAGCAGGTCCACGCCGAGGATCTCGAGCGATGCGTCGGCATCTGGCAGGCAAGCTTCGAAGCGCGGCAGGCTTTCTCGATGGACTTTCGCCTGCGACGCCAAGATGGCAGCCACCGCTGGGTGCTGATGCACGGCGTGCCGCGCCATGCGCCGGATGGCAGCTTCCACGGCTACACAGGCAGCTGCATCGACATCCATGAACGCAAGGAGCTCGAGGAGCGGCTGGCCGAACGCACGCGTGCGCTGCGCCTGGCAGACCGGCGCAAGGACGAATTCCTCGCGATGCTGGCGCACGACCTTCGCAACCCGCTCGGACCGATTGCGAACGCCACCGCCATCCTCAAGATGATGGAGAACCAGACGCCCGCCATCGCGCCGGTGCGCCAGATCGTGGAGCGCCAGCTGGATCAATTGCGCCGCGTGATCGGCGACATGCGCGACGTCACCCGCATCACGCAGGCAAAGGTGGAGCTTCACCATGAGCGCCTGCCGGTGGCCGACCTCGTGCGTGACGCCGTGGCCAGTGCGCAGGCGCAGGTCGACAGCCGCGGGCATCGGCTGGACATCAAGCTCGGCGACGCGGCGCTCACGGTGTCGGGCGACCCCTCGCGACTGGCGCAGGCCCTGTCGCACCTGCTGTCCAACGCCGCCAAATTCACGCCGATGCCCAACGTGATCGAGGTGTTCACTTCAGTCGATGGCCCACAGCTTCACATCCACGTGCGCGACCGCGGCCAAGGCATCTCGCCCGAGTTCATGCCGCACGTGTTCGAGCCCTTCACGCAAGAGAACCACAGCAAGCCGCGCACGAACAACGGACTGGGCGTGGGGCTCACGATTGCTCGACGGCTCGCGCAGATGCATGGCGGCGACATCACCGCTTTCAGCGGCGGGCGCAACGAGGGCGCGGAGTTCGTGCTCTCGCTGCCGCTGTGCAATGCGCACGGCAGCTCGGCCGACCACGACGATCAAGCAAAGGAGTCCGCCGACACGGCGGCATGAACCATGGCCGACGTCTTCGAGAGCGCCTCGGACCGCATTGCTTTCAGCGAAGCAGTCGACTTTATCGACCAGGGCCGCGCACAGCTCGTGCCACCCAAGCTCGTCGACGACAACGTCAGCCGCGGGCTGCTCGCGCGCGTTGGCAACACGCTCACGGTGACCGAGCGGGGCCGCGAGCAGCACAAGATCGCGCTGCGCGAGCGCTTCTCCGACGGTTGAAGGCCGTCTGGCGCGGTGGCCCCAAGGCGGGTACAGCGCTTGCCAGTCATGTTCATCCACCACTCCTCGGAGATGAAACATGGGCAAGTACTTCATCGGCTGGCTGCTCGGCGTTCCGGCCATCGTCCTCGTGCTGCTGTACCTGATCTTCCATTGATCGAGGACACCGCATGAATTCCCCCAACGACAAGGACAGGCCCGAAGCCGGTCGCGACACTGAATCGGGCAAGCGTGGCGAAGGCGCCAATGCGACCGACGCGGACAGCGGCGGCTCGCGCAGCAAGGCTGGCGGAACCTATGGCGACTGGGTGCCCGACCGCGGGCAGCCCATGAAGAACAACGACCGCGATGCCGGCACGCCGCCCACGGGCGCGAACCAGGGCGAAGAACAGAGCGACGAAGAACGAGTTGCCGAGGCCAATCGCAACAAGGGCTTCGACACCACCCACGTGCACACCAGCGCGACCTCGCGCAAGGTCTGAACGTCTGCCCCCCCCCGGGCACGGCGGTTGCACGTCGATCGCCGTGTTCGACAACCTGAAAGGTCCTCCCATGCCAAGAGATCTGGACTCACGCGCGCTCGCGCTCGCCGTCGCACTGACTACCGGCTCGATGCTCGCCGCATGCTCCACCGGCAAGGTGCCGGCGGCCGAACAACTGGGGGCGACACGTGCTTCCGTCGAGGCCGCGCAAATGGCTGGTGCCACCGACGATGCATCGCCCGAGATGGCCAAGGCGCGCGAGAAGCTCGCGCAGGCCGACGCGGCATCGCGCGCCAAGGACAACGTGCGCGCGCGCCACCTCGCCGAAGAGGCGGAAGTGGATGCGCTCGTCGCGCGCTCGAAGATGGCGGCCGACAGGTCGCAGAAGGCTGCGGCCGAGCTCGATGCCGGCCTCGCCACCTTGCGCGACGAGATGACGCGAACGAACAAGCCTTGACCGGCACAGGAGCAGCAAATGAAGAACATCATGAACAAGAAATGGACGACGTTGGCCGCCAGCATCGCGGCGGCGCTGGCGCTGGGCGCATGCTCCAGCGTGCCCTCGCAGAACACGATGCTGAGCGATGCGCACCGAAGCTTCGACCAGGCTTCATCCAACGGCCAGGTGACGCAGTACGCGCAGGCTGAACTCGGCCGGGCACGCGAATCCCTGTCGCGCGCTGACAAGTCCTGGAGCGACAAGCAGGACGACTCCGAGGTGAATCACCTCGCCTACCTCGCGCAGCAGCGAACGCAGATCGCGATGAACGTCGCTGCGCAGCGCGCGGCCGACGCGCGCGTGCAGACCGCCAGCGCAGAACGCGAGCGCCTTCGCGCCGACATCCGCACCCACCAGGCCGAGGTGGCGCAGCGCAACGCCCAGACGGCACAGGCCCAGGCACAGAGCGCCCAGGCCCAGGCCCAGTTCGCGCAGACCCAGGCACAGAACGCGCAAGCCATGGCCGCGGCCGAAGCCGAACGCGCCAACCGCTTGCAGCGCGAGCTGGCCGAGCTGGCCGCCAAGCCCACGGACCACGGGCTCGTGGTGATGCTGCAGGACGTGCTGTTCGACACCGGCCGCGCCACGCTCAAGGAAGGCGCACAGGCAAGGCTCGATCAGCTCGCGGTCGTGCTGCGCAACCATCCCGAGCGGCGCGTCCTCGTCGAGGGCTTCACCGACAGCGTGGGCAGCAGCGACAGCAACCTGGAGCTGTCGCGTGCACGGTCCGAATCCGTGCGCAATGCATTGACCGCGCGCGGTGTGCCAGCGAATCGCATCGACACCCGCGGATTTGGCGAGGCACGTCCGGTAGCGAGCAATTCGACCCAGGCCGGCCGCCAGCAGAACCGGCGCGTGGAGGTGGTGTTCTCTGACGAAAAGGGCCAGTTCGCCGCCGCGCCTTGAGGCGCTTGCGCGAACATGGAAACGGGGGGCCTGGGCCCCCGTTGTTCTTTGTGCCTGCACGAGCAAGCGGTGCGTCAAACCTTGCGTCAGTGAACGATGCCTTGCGTCTCGTCATTCTTCTGCGTGGTGGTTTGCGCAATCGCCGGGTCCGGGCCCAACTGCGCACCCGTCATCGGCAGGGCGCCGCCCTCGCCTTCCCAGGTCTGCACGTGTTCAGGCTTGTGCACGCCCTTGGTCTGGCTCGAGCGCTGAAGCTGCTTGCTGAGCTCGTACAAGGTGGCCGCCGTGAGAGCGGTCAATCCGAAGGAAATGAATCGTTTGAGCATGTGAACCTCACAAGGGGACGATGTCTTCATGAGAGGCAACTGACGTGCCCGTACCGGCATGTGGATTGCCTCGAACAAGGCATCCATCACTTGCAGGAGCCATCATGAATCCGCAAGACAAACCCCAAGCCGCCCCGGCCGAACCCGTCAAGCCGGAAGAGCAGGCCGACCACCGCGACAAGACCCCACACGACCATCCACAAGGCGAGCGCGCGACGCGCCGGTCGAGCGCGGAACAAGACCGCGCGGGCAGCGAAGGCAGCTTGGGCACAGGGACGAACGAGGATGAGGACGCTCGCAGCAGGCGGCGGGATTTGGGGCCTTAGCCTCTGGGAGAGAGAGCAATACCAGACCGACTCCACCCTGGAGTAGCGGAGAACGAGTGGATATTCCCGCTCGAACGGTTCGGGAGCACACGACTTCACACCATCTTCGAAGGCACCACCCACGCATCGAAGTCCTGAGCTGACACACCTGATGCCAGCGCCGCCTCCCGCAGCGACGTGCCCTCGTGGTGCGCCTTGTGCGCGATCTTCGCGGAGCGGTCGTAGCCGATGTGCGGCGCCAGCGCAGTGACCAGCATCAACGAGTTCTCGACCAGCTCCGCGATGCGCTCCCGGTTGGCCTGAAGCCCCTTCACGCAGTGCTCGTTGAAGCTGTCGCAAGCATCGGCCAGCAGGCGAATGCTTTGCAGCAGGTTGTGGGCAATCAGCGGCTTGAAGACGTTCAGCTCGAAATGGCCCGATGCGCCACCAATCGAAACGGCGACGTCGTTGCCGATCACCTGTGCACAGACCATCGTCATCGCCTCGCACTGCGTCGGGTTGACCTTGCCCGGCATGATCGAGCTGCCCGGTTCGTTCTCGGGCAAGGTGAGCTCGCCGATGCCGCTGCGCGGGCCGGATGCCGCGAGGCGCAGGTCGTTGGCGATCTTCATCAGGCCCGTGGCCGCCATCTTCAATGCCCCGTGCAGCATGACCAGCGTATCGTGCGCGGCGAGCGCGGCGAACTTGTTGGGTGCGCTGATGAAGGGGAGGTCGAACTCCCGTGCCAGGCGTGCGGCGACACGCGCGCCGAACTCCGGATGTGCGTTGAGCCCGGTGCCCACCGCCGTGCCGCCCAGCGCCAACTCGAACACCGGCACCAGGGCCGACGAGACCGCTGCATGCGCCTGGGTGAGCTGGGCCACGTAGCCCGAGAACTCCTGGCCCAGCGTGAGCGGCGTTGCGTCTTGCAGATGGGTGCGCCCGATCTTCACCAGGTCCTTGAACTCGCCGGCCTTGAATGCGAACTCGTCGCGCAGCGCCGCGAGCGCGGGCAGCAGGCGGCGTGACACCGCGACGGCGGCGGACACGTTCATCGCCGTGGGGAAGACGTCATTCGACGACTGGCCCTTGTTGACGTGGTCGTTCGGGTGCACGAGGCGCCGGGCGCCCTCGGCGCCTCCGAGCGACTCCGATGCGAGGTTGGCCAGCACCTCGTTCATGTTCATGTTGCTTTGCGTGCCCGACCCCGTCTGCCAGACGACGAGCGGGAACTCGTCGTCGAAGCCGCCTTCGAGCACCCGCGTGGCCGCCGCCTCGATGGCACGGGCGAGCTTCTCGTCCAGCATGCCGAGCTCCAGGTTCACGCCGGCCGCGGCGCGCTTGATGGCGGCCAGCGCCATCAGCAGTTCGCGCGGCATGCGCTCGCCGGAGATGCGAAAGTGCTCCAGCGATCGCTGCGTCTGTGCACCCCATCGGCGGTCGGCATCGACCTCCACCGGGCCCATGGAGTCGGTCTCGATTCGGCGGCGTGTCATGGCGGCTGTAAAACTTTCCTGCGGGTCGGGACAGGGAGCTTACGGGTTTCGTCGCGCCCCCACCGCGGCCGTGGCGAATGGAGCCACGGGTGACACCGCGGCCCGCGGGCACATCGCTTGCCATTCCCCTTGTTCGAAACCACTCGAACCCAGGACACGCCGTGCCCACGTTCATCCACGCCCAAGACAACATCCTCGACCAGCATGCCGCGCCGACCCGCACCGTGCTGTACGTGGAGGACCATCCGGTCAACGTGCTGCTGATGCAGGCCCTGTTTGCCAAACGGCCCGAGCTGCGCCTGATGGTGGCCACCGACGGTGAGCAAGGCCTGCGCATGGCCATCGAAGAGAAGCCCGAGCTGCTGCTGCTGGACCTGAACCTGCCGGACTGCCACGGCGTGGACCTGCTGCAGCGCATGCGCGAGATCGAGCACCTGCGCCAGGTGCCGGCCGTCGCCGTCACGGCCGAAGGCATGAGCGACCTCACGGGCCAGGGCTTTCGCGAGATCTGGCACAAGCCGATGGACATGCGCACGACGCTGGTTCGGCTGGACTGGATCCTCGCCCAACCCGACATCGAGCGGTCGCAAGAGGCGGGCACCGATGTGCCGGCGTCCAGCGGCTGGATGCGCCCGGGAGCGACGCGCCGGGCCACGCCCGACCCGATTCCCTTCCCTGCGCCGCGGGCGGTGGAGCCGCACGCGAGCGTGATCGATGCGGCGGCCTGATCGGCTGATCGCTTCCTGAACACTTTCGGAGATTCACACCATGGGTACCCCCGCAGACAAGGCCAAGAGCGGCACCGTGCAAGGCGAAGGCGACTATGTCGCCGGCCGCAACTACGACAAGTCGCAGCAGGAGTTCGTCAAGTCGGGCAAGGTCGAGCAGAAGAAGGGCGAGGCTGCGCCCCACGACTCGGCCGAAGCTGCCGAACTGAGCGATGCCGAGCAGCAAGGCAAGTCGCACTCCAAGGGCGAAGCACCCGGCGACCTGGGCAAGAAGAAGTCCAGTCCACCTTCTTCCGGCAAGCGCTGAGACCACGCAATCCTGAGCGCGGGCTGTGACATCCCCGCGCGGGACAATGGCGCCCAAGACAAACGCGCCGGGGGGACCTGTGTCCATCATCTTCGACATCACCCACACCACCGAATACCGCTATGCGAAGCCGGTGGAGCTGGGTGAACACCGCCTCATGTTCAGGCCGCGCGACAGCCACGACCTGCGCGTGCTGGCCACCGACCTGCAGGTGGAGCCGGCGGCCGCGGACATCCGCCTGATCCAGGACGCCTACGAGAACTCCATCGCCCTCGTGCAACCGGCGACGCCGTCCGACAAGCTCAAGTTCACCTGCACGTTCACGGTGGAGCACACCGGTTCGCGGGCGCTCGACCTGCCGCTGAGCCCTGGTGCCGAGCACTACCCGTTCGAGTACGCGGCCGAAGACCGGCAGGTGCTGCAGCATTACCTCACGCCCTTCTACGACGCGGACGAGACGCTGATGGCCTGGGCGCGCGAGTTCGTCGGGCCCGACAGCCGGAAGATCCTGGTCGACATGACACGCAGCATCCGCGAGACGATGAGCTACAAGCCGCGCGATGAAGAAGGCGTGCAGTCGCCGCGCGAGACGCTGGACAAGAAGGAAGGCACCTGCCGCGACTTTGCGACGCTGATGGTCGAGGCGGTGCGCCGGCTCGGCTATGCCGCCCGCTTCGTCTCGGGCTACGTCTACACGCCTGAACTCGACGCCCCCAAGGAAGAGAAGACCGCACCCGGCGCAACCCACGCCTGGGTGCAGGTGTTCATGCCCGGCGCGGGCTGGATGCCGTTCGACCCGACCAACAACCTGATCGGCGGGACGGACCTCATTCGCGTCGGCGTGGCCCGGCATGCGAGCCTGGCATCGCCGGTGGGCGGCACGTGGATCGGGTCGCCGGAGGACTACCAGGGGATGACGGTGGATGTGTCGGTGAAGAAGCGGTCGGTGAGCTGATTTTTGAATCGGCTCACGACACCTTTGTACAATCGGCTCAAATTGGCTCATATTGAGCCAATCGATGATTTCGCATGAGCCGATTCCATGAACTCCCTCGACAGCCTGCTGCTCGCCGCAATTGCTGATCGCGCCCACTCCAGCACCGAGCTCGCGCGCATCAGCGAAACGAGTCCGGCGACGGTGAAGCGTGCGCTGGAGCGGCTGGTCGATTCCGGCCAGGTCCAGCGGTCCGGCAAGGCGCGGGCCACGCGCTACCTGCGTGTTCAAGTTCTGACGTCGACCATGACGCTCAGCACCGCCCAACCGGAGCCGGCGCCTTACGTACAGCCCCCGTGGTCGCGGCAAAGCCTGGCGCTGCGTCGCACGCTGGACAGGCCGCTCGCGAGCCGCGACCCGGTCACCTACCGGCGCACATTCGTGGATGCGTACGTCCCCAACGAAAGCTCATTGCTGCCAGCCGCCCTCGCGGCTGACCTCGCACAGGCTGGCCGAATGAAAGGCCAGCAGCCCGCCGGCACCTATGCACGCAAGGTGCTGGAGCAACTGCTGATCGACCTGTCGTGGTCGTCATCACGCCTTGAAGGCAACCGCTACACGCTGCTCGCAACGCTGGAGCTGTTTCGCACCGGGCTCGCCAATGGCGATGCGGACGCGGTCATGTTGCTCAATCACAAGCGCGCGATCGAGTTCATGGTCGACGCGGTGCCTGAGTACGGGCTCAACACGCCGCTCATCCGCAACATCCATGCAGTTCTGCTGCAAGACCTGCTCGCAGATGCCGATGCCCTGGGCACGATCCGGCGCAAGGTGGTGAACATCAGCGACACCACCTACGTGCCGACGCAAATGCCTTCACTGCTGGAAGAAATGTTCGCACTCGTGGTGGACAAGGCCCGGCTCATCAAGAACCCGGTCGAAGCCGCGTTCTTTCTCTGGGTCAACCTCGCCTACCTGCAGCCCTTCGAGGACGGCAACAAGCGCACGAGCCGGCTCGCGGCCAACCTGCCACTGATGCTCTACAACTGCTCGCCGCTGTCTTTCAACGACGTGGATGCACGCGACTACGCGATGGCGATGACGGGTGTGTACGAACGGCTGGACGTGTCCATGGCAACGGACCTTTTTGCCTGGACTTACCAGCGCTCGATGGCCAAGTATGTCGTGGTGCTCGAAGCCATGGGCGCACCGGACCCGGTGCGCCTGCGGTACCGCGAATCGCTGAACGACGCGATCCAGCTCATCGTGCGCGAGCGGCGCAATGCGGCCGATGCAATGGCCGCGCTCAGGCTCGATGAATCAAGCGCGCCGGGGTTTCGCAGCTTGCTGGAAGACGAGCTCGCCAAGCTGGGCAGCCACAACTGCGCGCGCTATCGGCTGGGGCTTGCGGCGACTGACGACTGGGTCGCCGCGGGCCGGCCACATTGAGGCTGACCGCGCGCGATCAGCTGTCCATGCCGTCGCCCTGCGCGCCGGCCTGCTTCTCCGGCACGGTCGAATACTCCTTCAACCGGTTGTAGAGCGTCTTCAGGCTCACGCCGAGCGTGGCGGCGGTCTTTTCCTTGTGACGGCCGAAGTATTCGAGCGTCGCAAGCGTCACCTGGCGCTCGATCTCCGACAGCGGCGTGCCCACGCGCACCTGCAGCACCGGGGCGCCGGTCATCACCGGCAACGGCGCGTCGGTGGTCGGCAAGCATTCATCGACGATGGTGCTGTCAGGCGCCATGACGTAGGCGCGGTGCACGATGTTGCGCAGCTCGCGCACGTTGCCAGGCCAGCGGTAGCCCTGCAGGCGCTGCAGCGCAGCCGGCGCGAAGTGCTTCACCTGGCCCTCGCGGCGCGAAATCTCGTCGAGGAAATGCTCGGCGATCAGCGGGATGTCGTCGGCACGTTCGCGCAGCGGCGGCAGGTGGATGGGGAAGACGTTGAGGCGGTACAGCAGGTCTTCGCGCAGCTTGCCCTGCGACACCGCTTCCATCGGGTTGCGGTTGGTGGCCGCGACCATGCGCACGTCGGTCTCGAGCACCTGCGTGGAACCCACTCGCATGAAGGTGCCGGTCTCGAGCACGCGCAGCAGCTTGACCTGCAGGTCCAGCGGCATTTCGGTGATTTCATCGAGGAACAGCGTGCCACCGCTCGCCCGTTCGAAGAAGCCCTGGTGTTGTCGGTCGGCGCCGGTGAAGCTGCCCTTCTCGTGGCCGAAGATCTCGCTCTCGATGAGGTGCGGAGAAATCGCGCCGCAGTTCACGGCGAGGAAGGGCTTGGCGCGACGTCGGCTCAGGTCGTGCACCGTGCGGGCGACGACTTCCTTGCCCGAGCCGCTTTCGCCGGTGACGAACACCGTGACCGCCGTGCCCGACACGCGCAGGATCTGCTCGTAAACGCGGCGCATGCCGGCGGACCGACCCCACAGCAAGCCGAAGTGGCCTTCCTGTTCGAGCCCGGACTGCAGGCTGTCGGCCTCGGCGCGCAGCGTGGCCGGCTTGGTCACGCGCGACAGGATGCCGTGCAGCTGCTTCATGTTCAGCGGCTTGACGAGATAGTCCGCCGCACCCAGGCGCAAGGCCTGGATGGATGTCTCGAGGCTTGCATGCCCGGTGATGAGCACGACCTCGGTGTTGGCCAGGAGCTTTCCGTCCTCGAAGAGCTGCATGCCGCTGCCATCGGGCAGCATCAGGTCCAGCAGGACGATGTCCGGCTCCTGGAGCGCAAGCTGCTTGCGCGCATCGCGCAAGGATCCGGCGGTGGCAACGGTGAAGCCTTCGGTGGCGATCAGCGCCGCCATCATCTCCGCGGAGTCTGCTTCGTCGTCGACAACCAATGCGTGGGGCATTGTCTACTTCCTCCATTGAATGCTCGAATCCGCGCATGGATCGTGTCTCGCGCGGCGCTCAGCAGATGGGGCATTATGTGCGAACGGACAACCCCCTTGCACCTGTAATTGACTGTTTCTCGCAAGGTCAAACGGGCACGACTGATGCAGTTGCCGGACGCACCCAAAGAACGCAAACAAACCGTCAGTGAACGCTGGATGCTCGCCTGGGTCTGGGCCGCGGCGATCGTGCCTGCCGCGATGTTCGGCGTGGCCGCCGTGCAGAGCTATCGCAGTGCCTTCGCGCAAGGCGAAGCCGACGTCGACCACGCGGCGCGCATGGCCAACGAGCACGCGCTGCGCGTGGTGCAGACCAACGAGCTCGTCTTCGACCGCATCGACGACGAGATCGCCGAGCTGGGCGACGCGCAATGGCCTGGTGCGCAGGCCCGCGTTCGCGACCATCTGCTGCACACCCTCAAGCGCGTCCCGGCCCTCAAGACGCTGAGCGTCTGGAACCGCGATGGGCGGCTGCTCGCCACCACGGACGCACCGTCAGCCTCGGCGGCGGCAGGCGCCGCGGTCCAGGCCCAAGACAGCGAGTTCTTCCGCCTCGCCGCCGTGGACGGCGCATCACCCACCGTCTACAGCGTGACGCCCGCCTCTGGCGACCCGACCGGCCAGCTGCTGCTCATGAGCCGGCGGCGCGTGGACGCATCGGGCCGGTTCGCCGGCGTGGTCGTGGCGGCTGTCAAGCCGTCGTACTTCTTCGACTACTACACCGAGCTCGGGCGCACGGAGACTGGCATGTCGCTGTCGCTGTTCGAGCGCACCGGCGCGATCGTGACGCGCATGCCGCTGCCGAGTTCGCCGGTGCAACGCGCACCGATGTCCGGGCACATGATGCAGCGCGTGGCCGCCGGCGAGGACGTCGCCATGCTGACCATCACCTCGCCGCTGGACCACCGCCAACGGCTCATCGAGTACCGGCGCGTCGGCGACACGCCGCTCTACACCGCGGCGGCCAAGGCACGCGAAGAGATCGTGGCGGAATGGCGCTCCGCCTTGTGGCTGCTGGCCGCCTTCACTTTCCCGCTGGCGGTCGCGCTGGTCTACGTGGCCACCATCGCGCGGCGGCGCACGCGGCGCGAGGTGCAGGCCTTGCGCGAGCTGAACGAGGAGGCCGACAAGCGGCTGAAGATCGAGGCGGCGCTGCGCCAGTCGCAGAAGCTCGAGGCCATGGGCCATCTCACCGGCGGCGTGGCGCACGACGTGAACAACCTGCTGATGGTGGTCAACAACAACGCCCACCTGCTGGAGCGTTTGCGACCGGGCATGGACTCGGCGCCGGCGTTGAACTCCATCAAGCGTGCGGTGGAGGCCGGCACGCGGCTCACGCGGCAGCTGCTCGCGTTTTCGCGCCGCCAGGCGTGGCGGGCCGAGGTGATCGACCTGCGGCGCTGGCTGCCTTCGGTCATCGATCTGCTGCGCCACACGCTCACGCACGACATCCGCATCGAGCACGAGGTGTCCACCGACCTGCGCCTCGTGTCGGTCGATGCGGCCGAGCTGGAACTCGCGCTCATCAACCTCGCCATCAACGCACGCGACGCGATGCCGCACGGCGGCACGCTGCGCATCGAGGTGCGCAATGCCCGCCAGGACGAGCGCTTCAGCGCGGAGGGCGAGTTCGTCGAGATTCGCGTGAGCGACCAGGGCGTGGGCATCGCGCCGGACGTGATCGAGCGCGTGTTCGAGCCCTTCTTCACCACCAAGGAGGTCGGCAAGGGCACGGGGCTGGGCCTGAGCCAGGTCTACGGCTTCTGCACGCAGGCGGGCGGCACGGCGCTGGTCATGAGCCGCGTGGGCCAGGGCACCACGGTGTCGATGTTCCTTCGCGCCACCGTCGACACCGCTGCCCCGGCGCCTGCGCCTGGGTTGCAGATTCCCGAGGGCAGCGGACGCATCCTGCTCGTCGAGGACAACGACGACGTGGCGCAGGCGACGAAATCGCTGCTCGACGGGCTGGGCTACGAGGTGGTGAGGGCCGCGTCCGCCGTCGCAGCGCAAGACATGCTCGCGCAGCCCGGCGCAAGCTTCGATTGCCTGCTCAGCGACATCGTGATGGCCGGCGGCGTGGACGGCATCGAACTCGCGCTCGGATTGCGCAAGACCCATCGGACGCTGCCCGTGGTGCTGATGACCGGCTACACCTCGCGGCTGGATGCAGCGGTGGCTGCAGGCTTGGCCGTGATCGCCAAGCCCTGCCCGCCGGCCGAGCTGGCCGCCGCGTTGAGGAGGGCCGTGGATCGCGCGTGAGGCCCCGATTGGGCATGCGGGTTGCCGAACTCGATGTGCCAGCCCATGTTGTCCGAGGTGCGCCCATGCCGATCCTGACGCTCGACTACGACGAGTTCTCCGCCCTGTGCGACCGCCTGCTCGGCGGTTCGCAGGACCAGCCGCAGCGCCCTCCCCGACTGTTCAGTGGCGGCGAGCCGCAAACGCGGTTCCGCGGCCGCTGGTTTCACGCCTCAGGCGGATTCGCGGCAGCGGGCCGGCTCGGTCTTCGTCGTCGCCTTGGCTTTCCGAGAGGCCGCCGCAACGCATAGCGGCGGTGCACGCGTCGTCCTCATCTGTTGCCGAGGATCTTCATCGCCTTGACCAAGGTCTGCCTTGTCTTGCCATAGTCGGCCCACGGGTCCATGCCTGATTCGAGCCGCTCGTGCGCGGTGCGGATGGTCCAGTGCGCGCCGCCGGTGAGCTCGGGCAACTCATCCCAAGCCACCGGAATCGACACCCCCATGCCTGGTCGCGCGCGGGCCGAGAAGGCGCAGGCGGTGGTGGCGCCGCGGCCGTTGCGCAAGTAGTCGGGAAAGATCTTGCCCACCCGGTTCTTCGGCCCGCTCTTGGCCGAGAAACGGTCGGGCAAGACGCGCGCGAGATGCTGCACGATCGCTTGCGAGAAGTCTTTTACCGTGTCCCAGTCGTCGCGCGGCGTGAGCGGCACCACCAGGTGCAGGCCCTTGCCTCCGCTGGTCTTGAGAAAACTCTTGAGGCCCAGTTCGTCCAGCAGGTTGTGCACGAGCTGCGCGCCCTCCTGGATGGTGGCCCAGCTCAGGCCCTCGCCCGGGTCGAGGTCGAAGGTCATGCGGTCGGGCTGCTCGATCTTCGGCAGCTTCGCGTTCCAGGTGTGGAACTCCACCACGTTCATCTGCGCCGCGCCGATGAGCGCGGTGAAGCTGTCCACCGACATCATGGGCGGATGGCCTGGGTCCAGCGATGGGTCGAGCGTGGTGATGTCGGTGATCTTCAACGTCTCGCCGTGCTTCTGGAAGAACAACTGGCCCTCGATGCCCGACGGCGCGCGCACCAGCGCCACCGGGCGCTTCGCGAGGTGCGGCAGGATGTGGCGCGAAGCGAGCAGGTAGTAGTCCACCAGCTCGCGCTTGGTGATGCCCGTGCTCTTGTCGATCACGCGGTCGGGGTTGCTGATGCGCACGTCCTTGGGCAGGTCGGGCAAGGCCGCGCTCGGCTTGCGTGCCAGAGGCGCTGCTGCCGCGGTCTTGGGCTCGGCCTTGGCCACGGCCTTCACCGGCACCGGCGTTTCCTTGGTGATCACCGACGACGGCTTGTCGTCGCGCAGCCCGTGGAACACCGAATGGCGGATGCGGCCGTCCGGCGTCCACTCGCCGAAGGACACCTCGGCGACGAGCTTGGGGCTCACCCAATGGCCGCGCGCCTCGGACGGCTTGTCGCGCAGTGGCGTCTTGTCCGCGGCCAGCGCCTTGAGCTTCTTCTCGATCATCGCGAGCGTGTCGGTGTCGAAGCCGGTGCCGACCTTGCCCGCATAGCGCAAATCGCCAGCCTCGTCGTGGATGGCTAGCAGCAGCGCGCCGATGCCCACGCGCGAGCCGGCCGGGTCGGTGTAGCCGACGATGACGAACTCCTGCCTGTGCGTGCACTTGAGCTTGATCCAGTTCGGCGATCGGCGCGACACATAGGTCGAATCGCGCCGCTTGCCGATCACGCCTTCGAGCCGCAGCCGGCAGGCGTTCTGCAGGATCTCCTGCGGCGCCGCGTTGAAGTCTTCGCTGAAGCGGATGCGCTCGGTGCTTCGCCCTTCAAGCAGGCGCGACAGGAACTCGCGGCGCTGCTGCAAGGGCAGCTCCCGCAAGTCGTGGCCGTCAAAGAATGGCAGGTCGAAGACGTAATACTGGATGCGTTCGGTGTGCGTCGAATCGAAGGCGTTCTGCAACGCGTTGAAATCGGGTGTGCCCTGCGCGTTGGGCACCACGATCTCGCCGTCCAGCCAGCCCGAGGGCAGGCCAAGCGCCGCGATCTCGGCGGCCAGGCCCTTCATCTTCGAAGTCCAGTCGTTGCCGTTGCGCGTGAACATCCGAACCTCGCCACCATCAATGCGCGTGACGATCCGGTAGCCATCGAACTTGATTTCATACACCCAGTCGTCGCCGGGCGGGGCGCGGTCGACGAGGGTCGCGAGTTGGGGGGCGAGCGTCAATGGGAGCTTGGCTTTCTTCGCCGCGGCGGGAAGCTCGGGCAGGGCCATGGATCTCGACTTTCGTCGGGATGACGAAGGTCCCGTGGCCGCCCGTTTCGTCGCGGCAGCGCCTTTTGTTGCGGCAGCGCCTCTCGTGGCGGCCGCGCCTTTGGCTGGCCTCGTCGCGGGCATCTTGCCTTTCTCCTTGCCCTTTTCCTTCTTCTCGAACCCCGCCGCCCACTTCACCCCAGACATCACGCTGTCCGGCATCTCGTCCACCACGCTGAACTCCGCCGCCGGCCGCGCCGCGTCATCACGCTCCTTGATCAAGAGCCACGGCTCCTGCTTCTCGTTCTGGTGGCCGTGCATGCGCACCAGCGTCCAGGCGCCGCCCAGCTTCTCGCCATGCAGCCTGAACTTGAGCTTGCCGGCCCGATACCCAGCCGCCGGGTCGCCCACCGGCTCCCAGGTGCCGTGGTCCCACACGATCACGGTCCCGGCGCCGTACTGCCCCGGCGGTATCACGCCCTCAAAGCTGCCATAGGACAGCGGGTGGTCCTCCACGTGAACGGCCATGCGCTTGTCGCTCGGGTCCAGGCTCGGGCCCTTGGGCACGGCCCAGCTCTTGAGCGTGCCGTCCAGCTCAAGCCGGAAGTCGTAGTGCAGCCGCGAGGCCGCATGTTTCTGGATCACGAAACTGAGCGCCTTGCCCGGCTTCACGGTCTTGCCGCGGGGCTCGGGCGTCGCGGCGAAGTCGCGCTTTTGCCAGTAGCGGTTCAGCAATTCGGTCATGGCTGTGCAGGGATGCGATGCATGTTGGACACAGCAGCAATCGGGGTTCCTGCCATTTCCAAGCACTTCCCGCAGCGAATGGACGAGGAACGTGGATTGCCGCACCTTCACGATCCACCGTTCACAAGGAGCTCTACATGACCACGATCAACGAAGTGATGACGCGCGGCGTTCAGGTCATTGCGCCAGACACCACGCTGCAACGCGCCGCCCAGCTGATGGATGAACTCAACGTCGGTGCGCTGCCGGTGTGCGAAGGCCGCGAACTGGTGGGCATGATCACCGACCGCGACATCACCGTGCGCGCCACTGCCGCAGGGCTCGAACCCGCGCAGCATGTGGTGCGCGAGGTGATGACCGAGCAGACCCGCTGGTGCACCGAAGAACAGACCACCGACGACGTGATGAAGCAGATGGGCGACGTGCAGATCCGCCGGCTGCCGGTGCTCAACGAGCGCCACGAGGTGGTGGGCATCGTGTCGCTGGGCGACCTGGCGATCCGACAGTCCTCGCACACCGACGCCGTGCTGCGCGACGTCTCGTGGCCATCGGAGCCCGATCGGCCGCAGCCGAATTCCGGAACGCACTGATCCCCTCGCCTGCCTCTCGTCTCCTCGCCTCGCAAAAGCGCAGTCCATGGCGCAGAGCATCGACGCCGATGTCCTGGTCATCGGCGGCGGGCCCGGTGGGCTCGCCGCCGCGCTCTACCTCGCGCGGTTCCGCCGCCGCGTGCTCGTGGTGGACGAAGGCAGCAGCCGCGTCGCCAAGATACCCTGCTCGCACAACGTTCCCGGCTTTCCCGATGGCATCGCCGGGCCGGCATTGCTGGAGCGCATGAAGGCGCAGGCGGCGAAGTACGGCGTGCGCTTCGAGGCGGGGCGCGTCGACACACTGCGTCATGAGTCGAATGGCTTCTTCGCCTCATGGCCCACGGGTCGCACAAGCGCAAGCCACGTCGTCCTTGCCACCGGCACGAGCGACATCCCGCCTCGCATGCCCTACCTGGCCGACGCCTTGCAGCAAGGCGCCTTGCGCTACTGCCCGGTCTGCGACGGCTATGAAGTCATCGACCAGGCGGTGGGCGTGATCGCCGACGAGGGCGCGGACACCTTCGAGGCGCTGTACCTGCGGCACTTCACGCCACGGCTCACGATGTTTCTGGTGAACGAGCAGGTGCGCTTCACCGAAGCGCAATCGCACGAGCTGGATCGCGCCGGCATCACGCTCGTGCGCGAGCCGGTGCGCAGCATTCGCCTGTGGGACGGGCGCGTGGTGGTCGCGCACGGCGATGCCGAGACCACGCTCGACTCGCTGTACTGCGCACTCGGCATGAAAGTGCACTCCAGCCTGGCAACCGCACTCGGCGCGGCGCACGACAGCCACGGCTACCTGCACATCGACGAGCACCAGCAGACCAGCATCGAGCGCCTTTACGCGGTGGGGGACGTGGCCCAGGGGCTCAACCAGATCACGGTGTCAGTGGGCGGTGCAGCCAAGGCCGCGGCGCACATCCATCTCGCCCTGCTGCGATGAGCCTGCCGCGAACGAGCGCGTCGGTGGGTACGCTGATTGCCATGTCCCTGCTTGCCAAGCCGGCCCGAAGCCGCGCGACCCGCGCTTATGCAGGCGAGCAGGCACCGACTGGACGATAGGTGCTTGTCGCGAACGGACGTCTGCCCAGCATGCGTCGATGCACGCTTCCCCGGCTTGGCCTCGTTGCGGGCCGCTCATGACATCTGCGCCTCCGCAGGCGCCGGCAGCGCACGCGCGGGTTCGCGGTAGGGCAGCCACACCTTGAAGGTCGTGCCCCGCCCCACGCTGCTTTGCACGGCCAGCGCCCCGCCATGCAGCTCCACCAGCTGCTTGACCAGCACGAGGCCGAGACCCGTGCCTTCGTACTTTCTTGCCAGCCCGCTGTCCAATTGCGAGAAGGGTCGGAAAAGTCTTCCCATGTCTTCGGGCGCGATCCCGATGCCGGTGTCGATGACGCTCAGCTCCAGGTAGCGTGACGCCGGCTGCACAGGCAGCTCGCCCACGCGCAGCAGGCCCTCGAAGCTCACCGCCGCCACATCGTCCGCGCGCAGCGTCACCGTGCCGCCGTCGGGCGTGAACTTCACTGCGTTGGACAACAGGTTGTAGGCGATCTGCCGCGCCTTGCGGCGGTCCACGTCGATGCGGTCGTGCACGCTCGATTCGAGCCGCAGGTCGATCTGGTGTGATTGCGCGCGCACCTTGAGCATGGACACGCTGTTCTGCAGCAGCTCGTCGACCTCCGTCTTCTCCAGGTTGATCTCCATCTTGCCGGCCTCAATGCGCGACAAGTCGAGGATGTCGTTGATGAGCGAGAGCAGGTGCATGCCGCTGTCGAAGATGGCGCCTGCGGAGTTCTTCTGCCGCTCGGTGAGCTCGCCCAGCAAGCCGTCCTTGAGCATCTCCGAGAAACCCATGATGGCGTTCAGCGGCGTGCGCAGCTCGTGCGACATGTTCGCCACGAACTCCGACTTCAGACCGCTCGCGCGCTGCAGCTCCGCGTTCTTGCGGCCGATTTCCTGGTTGATCATCTCCAGCTCCTCGGCACGCCGCTCGAGGTGCGCGTTGAGCTCGACGATCTGGTGTTCGCGCAGCTGCAGTTCCTCGTTCACCGCCACCGCCTGCTCATAGGTGGAGATGAGCAGGTCGAGGATCTGCTGGCGTTCGGCATTGATGAAATGCTTCGCTCCGCCGATGTAGACGACGATGCCCAGGTCGATGCGCCCGCCCTCGGCCTGGCGCAGCTCCTGGTTCAGCAGCACGTGCTGGATGCGCTTGAGCAGATAGTCTTCCGAATAGGGCTTGCGCACGAAGTTGTCCGCACCGGATTCGAGACCACTCACGATGTCCTTCGGATCGATGAGCGAGGTGACGAGGATGACCGGGATGTCCTGCAGCGCCGGGTCGGTCTTGATCGCACGGCACAGGTCGTAGCCACCCATCTCGGGCATCACGACGTCCGAGAGCACGAGGCGCGGCTTGCGCTCTCGGATCGCCTCCAGCGCACGGCGCCCGTTGGTCGCCACGCGCGTGGCGTAGCCGCGGCTTTCCATGAGGTACTTCAGCTTGGCGGCCTGGGTCGGGCTGTCCTCCACGAGGAGGATCTCGACCGGTTCGTTGGTGTTCATGAAACTTCCCCTGACGACTTTGATAGGAGGCGGTTCAAAGTGACCGCCATGTCCTGCGGCGAAAGCACGTGCATGGCCGCGCCAAGGCGAACGGCCTCGCCGGGCATGCCGAAGATGACGGAGCTGGCACGGTCTTGCGCCATGGTGAGTGCACCGGCCTGGCGCAGCTGGAGCAGTTGCTCGGCGCCGTCGCGCCCCATGCCGGTCATGAGCAGCCCGGCTGCGCGGCGGCCGTACTCGCGTGCGACGGATGCGAACAAGGCCGCGACGGCCGGCCTGAAGCCATTGATCGGAGATGCGTCGGTCAGGACGATGCGGCCTCCCGCTTGAACTTCCATGTGCGCCCCGTCGGGCGCGACGTAGGCCATGCCGCGTTCGAGGCAATCCGCATGCGCGGCCAGCTTCACCGGGTACGAGCACACGCGCGACAGCCACTGCACCAGGCCTTCGGAAAATCCGTGTGAAATGTGCTGCACGATGACCACCGGTGGTGTCACCTTCGGCTGCAGCGCCGACAGGAAGGCCTGCAGCGCCAGCGGCCCGCCGGTGGACGCACCCACGGCAATCAGGTCGATGGCACCGGCATGCGACACGGCGGGCATGGGCGCGGCGGGTCGCGCGCCCTGGGCCGGCCAGCGCTTGACCACCGGCACCTCGGCCATCAGCGCCACGGTGTTCACTAGTTCGCGCCGCATCGCATCGAAGTCGGCATGGCCGGGACCCGGTGGCTTTCCCAACACGGTGAGCGCGCCAGACTCAAGCGCCTCGAAGCTTTGCGCGACCTCGTGCGGGACCGATGTCGCGGTCACCATCACGATGCGCGTGGGCGCCGTCTCCATGATGCGGCGCGTGGCCGCGAAACCGTTCATCACCGGCAGGTGGATGTCCATCACGATCACATCGGGCCGCAGTGCAGCGGCCTGCTGCACCGCCCGTTCGCCATCGCTCACCACGCCCACCACGTTCAGGCGCGGATCGTCGCCCAGCAAGCCCGCCAGCAAGGCCCGGTAGGTGGCCGAATCGTCGACGAGCATCACGCGCACGAGCGGTGAAGGCGTGTTGGTCATCAGGAAACCTCCGTGCTGCGCACTGCGGTATGAGCCCCTTCGGGCGGCCGTGCGGCGCTCATAAGAGCGTCCGGATGGTGTCCAGCAAGCGCTGCTGGTTGAAGCCACGCTTGACGATGTAGGCATTCGCGCCCACCTCGACGCCGCGCTCCTTGTCCTCGCGCGAATCGAGAGCGGTCACGAGGATCACCGGCAGGTCGGCCAAGCGCTGGTCGCGGCGCACGCGCGCGGTCAGGCCGAAGCCGTCCAGCCGCGGCATCTCCACGTCCGAGACGAGCAGGTCGAACTCGCCGCTCTGCAGGTTGGCCAGCGCCTCCATGCCATCGGCCGCGGTGGTCACGCTGTAGCCCGCACTCTCGAGGATCTGCCGCAGCTGCGTGCGCGCGGTCACTGAATCCTCGGCCACGAGCAGCGAGACGACCGCGCCCTCGCGCGGCTCGGCACGCCATGGCGCCGTGCGGCCGGCGTCCATCGCATCGACCGACTTGTAGAGGTCGGCCACGTTCAGCAGCGGCACCACCTGAGCGCCGATCACCGTGGCAGCCGAGATGTTGGGCACACGCCGCAAGGGCGGCACCAGCGGCTGCACCAGCACCTCCTGGTCGCCCACCACCTGATCGACGGCGAACGCCAGGCGCTCGCCATTGCAGCTCAGCACCACCAGCTGCAAGAAGGCAGGCAACGGTGCGCCGGGCGGCGGCTGCAGCCCGAGCGTCAGCGCGAGCGAGGCCATCCGCACCGGCTCGTCGTGCACGTCGATGGTGTCCACGCCATTCATCGAACGGATGGACGATGGCGCCACCCGGCACGCGCGCTCCACATGGCGAGAGGGGATCACGAAGAGCCGGTCGGCCGCGCGCACGAGCAGGCCGTGGAAGGTTGCAAGCGCCGAAGGCAGCACGATGACGAAGCGCGTGCCCCTGCCGAATGCATCGCCGGCGTCACCGCCATGTGCATTCGCGGGCGCAACCACGATCGAACCACCGAGCGCCACCACCTTCTCGCGCACGATCGCGAGGCCCAGGCCATGGCCCGAGAGGTCGGTAAGGATGGGGCTCGTCGACAGGCCCGATTCGAAGATGAGCTGCGCCGACTGCGCCGCATCCATTTGCGCCAGCGCCTCTTCGCTGCGCAGGCCCATCTTCAGCGCACGCGCGCGAACCTTTTGCACGTCGATGCCCGCGCCATCGTCGCTGATGGCAAGCTCCACGCGGCCGCCTTCGCGCGCCGACACAGCCACCGACAGCCGGCCCCGCGGCGACTTGCCCATGCGCACGCGCTGCGACGGCGTCTCGATGCCGTGGTCGATCGCGTTGCGCACGAGGTGGGTGAGCGGCGTGCGCAGCTGCTCGAGGATGCGGCGATCGGCCTCGAGCGAGGTGCCGGTGATGTCCAGCGCCACGTCCTTGCCGCTGTCGTGCGAGAGGTCGCGCACGAGCTTGGGCAGTCCGGTGAAGAGCGACGAGAACGGCAGCATGGAGACCTGCCGCACCTCGTCCACCAGCCGGTCGATGCGCGAGGCGAGCACGCGCCGGTCTTGCGCCGCGGCGCGGGCCACGCGGCCCATGCGCTCGGCCAGCGACTTCACGAAGAGCTCATCGCTGTCGAAGGCATCGAGCAGCCTCGCGAGCAGGCGCCGGGACTTCGGGCCGTCCGCGGCATCGGAGCCGTCGTTGCGCTTGAGGCGTCGGGCGTGCCCGGCCCGCTTGTCGAAGCCGCGGCGCCAACTGGCCAGCATGTCGGCCAGGGCCTGCAGCTCCTCGGCGATCTGCGCGCCGCCGAGCTTGAGCGCCTGCAGCTCCTGCGATTGCGCCATCAGCGCATCGACCTTCGTGACTGCGATGCGCACCGTGGTGTCTGCAGGTGCGGCGGGCGGCGTGGGCGCGCCATGCTCCGCCACCGGAGCAACGGTGGCTTCCGCTTGCACCGATGGCATCGATGTCGTCGTCAATGCAGGCGGTCCGCCGGCGACCGCGGCACCGGCCTGCGACGCCTTGTTCAGGAGGAGGAACATCGAGTTGGCCAGCGTCGCCGGCAGGCCCGGCTCCATCTGCGTCGATTCACCGACATCGCGCGCGAGGATGCGCGCCAGCCCATCGGCGGCCCCGTACATCGCCTCGAAGAACGCGGGCGTGGCAGCCAGCTCGCCGCGCTTGAGCGCCGAGAGCACGCGCTCCATCGGCTGGCACACCCGCTCGATGTCGGCCATGTTCACCGAGCGCGCCGCGCCCTTGAGGCTGTGCACTTCGCGGAACAGCGTCTCGACCACGCCCGGAACATCGGCCGGCGACGGGGCGCCTTCAAGCGCAAGCAGCTGCTGCGACATCGCCGCCAGGTGCTCGCGTGCTTCGACCGCGAAGGTCTGCAGCAGCAGCTTCAGAAACTTGTCGTCTTCCATGGCCTTTCGTTCCACTGGTCAGGTCGTTCGGAAGACCGCCTCCCTACAAGACGGTTCGCTCGGGCATTCATCGACAGCGTGTTCACACCTTGTACAACCCCACCATTCCTTTCAGGCGCAAGCCCAGCTCGTGCAGCTGATGCGCTGCAACCTCGGCCTGGCGCGTGCTGTCCATGTTCTGCGTCGTGGCCGTGCGGATGTTGCCCATCGCCTGCGCGAGCTGGTCCATGCCCACCAATTGCTGCTGCGCCGACACCGCGATCTGGCTGGCGGCCGACGCGCTCTCGGCGATGCTGTCGGCCAGGCGCTCGATGGCCTCGCCGGCGCTCTTGCTCTGCCGGGCGCCCGCGTCCACCGCCTTCGCGCCCTGCTCTGCCGCCACCACCGCATTGCCCGTGGCCTTCTGGATTTCGCCGAGGATGGAGCGCACCTGGGCCGTGGCCTGGCGCGATTGCGCGGCCAGGCTCTTCACTTCCAGCGCCACCACCGCGAAGCCGATGCCGTGCTCGCCGGCCTTGGCCGCTTCGATCGATGCATTCACCGCCAGCAGGTTCGACTGCTCGGACAGGTCGTTCACGCTCGCGATGATTTCGCTGATGGCCTGCGTCTGCTCCGACAGGCGCAGGATGCTGTCGGCAATCATCTCCATTTGCTCGCGGATCTGCCGCATGCCCTGCATCGCGTCGTCCACCGAGCGGCGGCCCGTCTGCGACACCTGCTGCGCCTTCTGCGCCGTCTCGGACACGAGCCGCGCCTTCTGCGTCGAGACGATGGCCGTCTGCTTCACCTCGTCCAGCGTCACCGCCGTCTGGCTGATGACGGCCGCCGCCTGCGAGGCGCCCGCGGCCACCTGCGTGGTGCCGCTCAGGATGGCGCTGGTGGACGACCCCAGCACGCTCACGCTGTCGCTCACCTGGCGGTTGATCTCGCGCAGGTTCTCCACCATGGTCGCGAAGGCGCGGCCGAACTCGTCGCGCTCGGACTGCAGCTTGACCGGTGCGGTGAGGTCGCCGGTGGCGATGCGTCGCGCGGTGTCGGCCTTGTCCTGCAGGTTCTCGAGCATGTCGGCGAAGGCCTGGCCCAGCACGTCCTTGTCGGATTGCGGCCGTACCTTCACCGCCAGGTCGCCCTCGGCGATCTGCCGCGCGATCTGTGCCTTGTCGTGCAGCGACGCGCTCATCTGGCTGAAGGCGTCTTCGAGCTGGCCGATCTCGTCGGCGCGCCCGCCGTTGGGTGGCATCACCACTGTCTCGCCGGCGGCAAGGCGACGTGCCGCCCCCGCCATCTCGCGCAAGGGCTCGGCGATGACGGCCTGCATGCGCCAGGTGACGGGCACGGTGATGACGAGCGAGCCGATCATCACGAAGAGAATGATCCCGCCATAGCGCAGCAGCCGCACGCCCAGCGTCTCGGTGGCAATGCGCAGGTAAACGGTGCCGACCTGCCCCGAACCCTGCTTGACCGGCCAGGCGGTGATCAGGTCGTCGTCCTCGAAGCTCTGGCCGAGCGGCGGCGAGCGCGCGGGCACCTCGGCTTGCACGCTCTTGCGCACGTAGGTCGCGAACACCTTGCCTTGCGGGCCGTAGATGGCCGCGGCCACGAAGTTCGGGTTGGTGCGCAGTGCGTTGAGGTACTCCTGCGCGCCCTTGGTGTCATTGAACTCCAGCGATGCGGTGACGCTCGCGGCCAGCAGTTCGGCCTGGACTTTCGCGTCCTGCGACTGCGCCTGGCGATAGCTGTAGACCTCGTAGACCACGATGATGCTGCCCGCCAGCAGCAAGGCCACCATCGAGGCGAGCACGGTGATCCACAACAGCTTGCGCCGGATCGGGATGTCCTCGAGCCAGCGCAGCATCATCTGGCTCCTCGCGGCTTGACGGCGAGCGCCACGTTCAAGAGCTTGGAGCTGATGCTCAGGCCGAACTGCGCGGCGAGTTCGTCGTCCACCGTGAAGCGCACGCGGTTGTCGCGCAACACGAAGTTGATGATGCCGTTGCCGCCCTGCGCGTCCGTCACGAGCAGCACCGGGCTGCCCTTGACCGCATCCAGCTTCGCCTCGGCGCCGACGTACGCGATGTGGCAACCCGACTCGCGGGTGATCGCCTTCAGCCGCTTCACCGCGATCGCCCGGCCTTGCACCGACTGCCCCGTCGCCGCCTCTTCGACCAGCGCACCGAAGGCATCGTCGGCGACGATGCACAGCACCACCGGCGCCGTCGGGCTGCTGAACGCCGCGGGCGGCCAGTCCACGTAGAACGCGAACTTCGCGAGGTAGGCGGCCTTGACCGAGGCCTCCAGCGGCTCGGCGGCCGAGGCGTTGATGCCTGCAGCCCCCAGCCACAGGGCCAGCGCCATTCGAATGCTGAATCGCCTCACAGCAGACATGTGAACCTCAACAGGAGGCTGCGCCCGAACTCCGAGCTGTTCACGCCGGACCCGAACTCCGCATGCCGTCCGCCCAGGAGGTTCAAACCCACGAGCGACAGCTCGTAGCGCGGGCTGATGCGCCAGGCGAAGCGCGCATCGAGGGCGGTGTACGCCGGTGTCGCGGGTTGCGGCAAGGCGCCAACACGCCGCACGCCCGCATCGAAGGTCAAGCCGCGCGGGAAGGTCCAGCTCGATCGCAGCGAGGCCTGCGCCTGCGGGTCGTTCGCCTCCGAGCCTGGCACGCCCGGGTCGAGGCTGCCCGCCACGAAGTGGAAGTCGTGGTTCAAGAGCGTGAGCCCGAGTGTCAGCCGCCAGTCGTCGTTCACCTGGTAGGCGCCCCAGGCCTCCATGCCCTGCGTGCGTCCGCGCAGGCCGTTGCCGATGACGACATCGCCGCTGCCGTTGGGCTCGACGCTGCGCAGGCGGTCGTAGTCGTTCACGAAGGCAGCGATCGAATACGACAGCGCCTTGGCCGGCTGCGCCCGGTAGCCCACCTCGTAGGCCGTCAGCCGCTCGGACATGAAATTCGGCCCGCCGAGCAGGTGCGCGTTGTACGGAGGGCCGAGGTTGACGAAGACGAAGAAGTCCCGGTCCAGGCGCGACGGCGTGCGTACGCCGCGGGACACCGATGCCCACAGCAGCGATTCGTTGGCCGGCTTCCACGCAATGCGCACGTTGGGCTGGTATTCCATGCCGGTGTAGCTGTTGCGCTCGGCCTTCAGACCCAGCGTAAGCCGCAGGCCCGGCTTGAGGGTCCAGGTGTCCTGTGCGAACACGTTGGCCAGGCGCAGCACGCTGTCCGGCGGCAAGAACGCCAGCAGCGCGCCGCCCTCGGTGTGGTCGTGCTGCTCGCGAATGCCGCCCCCCCACACGATCTCATGGCCGCCATCGATCGCGAAGTGATGCTGCACGTCGAGGTCGTAGGTGTCCAGGTGCTCGCTGAAGAAGCCCGGCTGGCTGCGCTTGTAGCTGTCGAAGTAGCCTTGCACCTGCAGGCCCGACCTGTTGTCGAATTCGCGCGACCAGCGTGCCAGCAGGTTCCCGCCCGACACCTTGCGGTCCACGAAGCCGGAACCTTGCGCATCGCCTTGGTAGACGTCACCCTGCAGCGTCGCGCCCAGCCGCGAAAAATCGGCCCGGAATCCCGCCTCCTGCCGGTCCCAGGCGTCAAGCAGAGTGCGGCCGCTCGCGTCTTCACTCGCATCGAAGCGCAAGGACTTGACGTAGCCGCGCACCGCCGTGTTGTCGCCGAGCGCCACGCCGTGGCGAACGGTGACGCCGCGTTCGTCGGTGCCCGCCGCGACGCTCGCCACCGTGCCCACCGACTGGAGCGCCGACTGCGTGATCACGTTGATGACGCCGTTCACCGCGTTGGCGCCCCACAGAGTCCCGCCGGGACCGCTCACGACCTCGATGCGCTCGATGTCCGCGATGATCACATCCTGCACGTCCCAGAAGACACCGGAGTGAAGCGGCGTGTACACCGTTCGGCCATCGATCATCACGAGCAGCTTGTTGGCGCTCGACCCGTTGAAGCCACGTGCGCTGATCGCATAGCTGTCTGAAGACGTGCGCGCCACTTGCAGGTTGGGCGCGAGGCGCAGCGCCTCGGGCAGCGTGGAGACACCCGAGCGGCGGATATCTTCGCGGGTGATGACGTACACGGCCGCCGGCGCATCGGCCAGGCGCTCGGGCCGCTTGGACACCGACGACACCTCGATCTCGGCCAGTTCCTCGATGGACAGCCGAGCGAGCCCGGCGGGCGTGCGTGCGGCATCGGCGACAGCAGCAATGCAGGACCCTGGGGCCTGGAAAGCGGCACATGCCGCCAGCACGATGGCCGCGCGGTGAATCGTCGGTGCGTGTGACTCAGCGTTAGCTTGTGCTGTTCCGGACGAAGCCGGCTCTCCGATGCATCGGGTCATGGATCCTCGCCTGGGGTTGTGCGGCCTTCAGGCCGTCATCGTTCTGAAACCGGTGAATCACGCCAGCGCCGCTCTTGGCGCAGAGGCCGCTCATGCGGACACCTCGGCATCGATCACGAAGCGGGGGTCACGCGCAATGGCCTGCACATCGAGCATGGCGGGCTGGTCCGCCGTCGTGGACTGCTGCGCCATCCAGCGCCCGCCCACGATCTCGTCGGCCAGGATGCCGAACTCCATGTCTGCCTGCCGCAGGATGATCACCTTGTTCAGATCCGTCAGTCCCGACTCGGGAAGATCTAGGAATGTCTTCAGGTCGATCACCGCAATGATCCGGCCTTGCACGCTCATGATGCCTGACACGAAGCGGGGTGTGCAAGGCAGTGGGCTCAAAGTCTTCAAGGCGCGGACTTCCACCACACTTGACGAGGGCACGGCGTAGTGCACGCCGCCCAGCACGAACTCCACCGCTTCGGTGCCTGCGCCGCGGGGCGCGGGCTGCGCCATGATGGCCCGGGTGCGCGCCTCGTGGGCCGCGAGCCGCGCCTCGGGCGTGGACGTGGTGCCGCGCTGCAAGGCCTCCTCGGCCTGCGCGAGGCGCTGCTTGAGTGCGTCCCAGTCGACGCGACGGGGCGTGTCGGGGCTCATTGCGCCGTCTCCGGATGCAACTCGGCACGCAGCGCCAGCGCCTGCGACAAGCGTTGGAAGGCGCTGCGCGCAAGGACGAGCTCGGGTTCGAGGAACAACGCGCGGCGCAGCGCATCGTGCGCCATGCGAGGCTCATGCGCTTCCTCAAGCAGCGCCGCATGCTGCACGTGCAGCGCCGCATCGCACTTGTCGCGTGCAATGGCCGCCTCGCACCGGGTGATCGCCTGCAGGAGATGGGCATCGGGCTCGGCCCGGGCGATGGTGGTGGCCTGCGGCGCGGTCATCGCGCCCTCCTCCCCATTCGCAAGCCAGGGCGCATGGGCAGCCGGCGCGATGTCTGGGGCCGTGCGGGCCTTGCGGTGGAAGAGCGCGTGCGCGAACCGCATCGGCTCGTAGCCGTCGAAGCCGCGCCCAGCAGCTTCCGGGCCGGCAACCAGCAGCAAGCCGTCGTTGGCGAGGGCCTGGTGCAATTGCTGCAGCACATGACGGGTGTGGTCGCGGCCGAAGTACATCAGCACATTGCGGCAGAAAATGAGGTCGAAGGCCTCGGCGGCGATGAAAGTGTCGACCAAGTTGCCCTGCTCGAAGCGCACGATGCGGCGATAGCGGTCCTTCACGCGAAAGCGCCCCTCGTCCATCGGCTCGAAGCAGTGCTCGCGCACGATGTCCGGCACGCCGCGGAAAGACCAGTCGCCATACACGCCATCACGGGCATGCTCGAGGAAGCCATCATGCAGGTCGGTGCCGAGGATGCTCACGTCCCAGTCGTCGATGTCCGGCAGCAGCCGGTGCAACATGATCGACAGGGAATAGACCTCCTCCCCCGTCGCGCACCCTGCACTCCACACGCGCAGCCGCCGGGCGCCTGCGCGCCCATCGATGATCGCGGGCGGCAAGACCTCGTGTTCCAGCACGTCGAAGGCAGCCGGCTCGCGGAAGAAGTAGGTTTCTCCCACGCACAAGAGCCGGGCCAGTGTCTGGATGTCGTCGGCAGACCACACGCGAGACATCCACTCGTTGATGGCGCCATGCTCGCCGCCGGGGTGGCCGCTGGCCAGTGCTTCGACCGCACGCCGCAGATCGAACTGCCGGCCGCCGCCAAACCGAAGCCCCAGCCGCGAGGCAATCTGGTCACCGAAGGCTCGCACGCTTGCGTCGCCCGCCCTGTGCGTCATCGCTTTCCTTGCGTCTTCTGCTTGCCGCGCCACCGGAGAGAGTCGGCCTGAGGATGCTACGAAAGAGGCCGGATGTCGAGTGCATGACATGCGTGCATGCACCCTGATTACGGCATGGACATGAGTCAGGAAGGTGACTCGCGCGATGCAGGAATCCACAATCATCGAAACGCCCGTCGGGAGCGGGCAGGCAAGGAAATCAATGCCTCAGCACACCGACATTGCCACCGTGGCCGAGCCGCTGGATCTCAAGGGCAAGGTGCTCTACATCGAGGACAACCCGCTCAACGTGGAGCTGGTCGAAGCCGCTCTGTCGCGCTATCCGGGCATCAGGCTCGTGACGGCCACCACGGGCATGGAAGGCGTGCGCCTCGCGCGATCGGAAAAGCCTGATTTCGTGCTGCTGGACATGCACCTGCCCGACATCGGCGGCCTCGAAGTGGTGCGCGCGCTCAACGAGGAGATCGCCGCCGGCCAGTTGCGCATCACGCTGCTCACGGCCGACAGCCTCTCGATGGACATCGTGAAGGCCATGAGCCTGGGCGCCTACGACTATTGGCTCAAGCCGATGGACATGAGCAAGCTCGAGGCGGGCCTCAAGCGCGCGCTCGGCAAGGGTGCGCGCCACGAGTGAGCCGCGTCGATTGAAAACGGTCCATCAAGCGGCCGCCGCGGGTCCGGCTTTGCCGGTCCGCTGGCGGCGCCCCCTGGGGGGAGGCGCCGAAGGCGCTTCGGGGGGGCACTTCAGGCGCGCGACGCCGCCGAGGCGATGCCCGCCGCGAAGCGCGGCCACAGCGCGACGGGCAGGTCGTGGCCCATGCCGTCGATGAAGTCGGCCTTCGCCCCCGGGATGATGGAGGCCAGCTGGCGCCCCGCTTCCACCGGCACCAGCGGGTCTTGCAGCCCATGCAGGATCTGCGTGGGCTGCTTGATCTGCGGCAGCGCGCGGCTGCGGTCGCCATCGGCCACGATGGCCGTGAGCTGGCGCGCCGTGCCACGCGGCCGGTAGCTGCGCCGCACCGACATGCCCAGGCGCCTGGTGAGCCACTCGTCGCCGGCCGGGTAACCAGGGCTGCCGATCAGCTTGTAGATGCTCACGTAGTGCGCCACGATGCTGTCGAAGCTCTTCGGGTCGTCCGGGCGCGAGAGCATGGCGCTGCGCACCTTCATCGACGGACCGGGCAGGCGGCGCGACCCGCTGGTGGTCATCATCAGCGTGAGGCTCTTGACGCGTTGCGGATGCCGCAGCGCCAGTTGCTGCGCCACCATGCCGCCCATCGACGCGCCGCACACGTGGGCCCGGCTGATGCCCATCACGTCGAGCAGCCCCGCGGTGTCGTTGGCCATGTCCGCCAGCGAGTAAGGGCTGCGCACCGGCAGGCCGAAGGTGTGCTTCAGTGCCTCGACGCCGAGGTTGGGCATGCCGAGGTGATCGAAGTTCTCGCTCAGCCCGATGTCGCGGTTGTCGAAGCGGATCACGCGAAAACCGCGCTCCACCATCATCTGCACGAAGTCCTCGTGCCAGGCGATGAGCTGCATGCCCAGGCCCATGATGAGCACCAGCGGCTCACCCGAGGGCGAGCCATGGTCCTCGACTTCGAGGGTGATGCCGTTGGCGGATATCTTCATTGCGTGGCCACGCTCAGGTGCGGTAGAAAAGCTTGCGAACGCCCGAGGCGTCGAAAGGCTTCCAGTCGGTCGGATCCTGCTGCAGCCGATCGGCGATGGCATAGAGCGCGAGCGGGTTCATCCCCATGCCCACGTGGCTCGCATGCAGGCGGATGTTCTCGGTGCGTGGCCCCGGCTCGTTCACGCTGCACTGCCACGCGACGATGCCGTCTGTCTTCGAGTAGATGGATGTGGTGGGCACCGGCGGCGGCTGGCGCACCTGCGCGAGCGTCTCGTGGTCGTCGGTCGAATGGCCGCTCACGAATTCATAGAAGCGCCAGGCATTGCTCGCCTTCGGGTTGCCGGTGAAAGGCGTGCCGAGCGTGATCACGCAGCGCGCCATCTCGGGCAATTCCTTCGCGGCCTCGCGGGCGTACACACCGCCCAGGCTCCAGCCGATGAGGCTCACCGGTTCCTTGTGTTTTTCGTACACCGAACGCACCCGGTCGAGCACGCCGTCGACAACGCCTTCGCGCGGCCCGAGGTTCAGGCCCTGCTGCCAGGGGTAAGTGGCGTAGCCCTGCTGCTCGAGAAAGTTGCGCAACGGGAGGGTGGTGAAGTCCGCGGCGCCCAGGCCCGGAAAGACGACGACGGGGTGGCCGTCGCCGCGCTTGAGCCTTCGCAGCCACGGCGTGGCAGCGAGCATCGCGGCGTATTCCCACGGTGCCCTTCCCTCCAGCATCAGCAGCAGCGCATTGGGAGCCTTGATGTGCTCGTGGGCGTGGGTTCGCCGGCCTTGGATCGACATTCGGGGAGAGAGCTGCTGCGTTGAAAAAACCATGTTAGCTGCGTGTTCGCTTTTTCGATGGAGCGCTTGCCCTAGGAGACCTTGTCGCCTGAGCGACAGGCTTCTTCCGTGACGCGGGAGCCTTGGCACCAGCCGCGGACTTGGGGCTCGCCGGCGCCTTCGTCGGCTTGGCCGACTTCACCGCCCGGGCCCGGGCCTTGTCAGAGGCAACTGGCGTTCCCGTGGCAGCGGCGGGCGCCGCCTGCGCCGTGGGCGGCAGCGACTTGAGCAGCGCGAACTCTTCATGCATGTGGCGTGCGAGCTCCGCCACCTCCGGCATCGCCTTGCCGCAGGCGATGATGCCGAAATCGAGGTTCTCGTTGTAGCTTTGCACGGTGATGTTCAGCGCCACGCCGTGCACGACCATCGACGTCGGATGATTCACGAGCATCTTTGCGCCGGCCATGTAAAGAGGAAACGCCGGCCCCGGCACGTTGGAGATCGCGACGTTGGCAATCGGCGGGATGCGATCAGCCACCTTCGCTCGCCCGTACACCGCACTCACTGCGCTCATGATCCACGGCACGCCCAGGGACGGGAAGTCCATGGGCATCAGGCTCTTCACGCTGCCGATGGTGGCCTTCATCGCAGCGGTCGCCGCCTTGACATACAAGAGCCGCTTCATCGGGTCGGCCACGTGCGTGCCGAGGTTCACCACCGTCATCGACGCCTGGTTGTTCGACGAGGTGTCGCCGGCTGCCCGCGTGGACACCGGCACGGCGGCCACGAGGGACTTGCGCGGCAGCGGGCCGTGCTCGAGGAAGTAGCGGCGAAGCGCGCCGCTGCAGATCATCAGCACGACGTCGTTCAAGGTGGCGTCGTGTGCGCGGCGCAACGCCTTGAGTTCGGCCAGCGGCAGGCTCACCGACGCGAAGGAGCGTGTGTCGCTCACCGAGGCATTCAGCTTGGTACGCGGCGCGAGGCCCAGGCTCACCGACTCGTCCTTGTCTGTGGACTTGCCACGCACCTTGGCCACGGCCGCGCCGGTCACGCCGCTCGCGCCTTGCTTGGCCACGGTGCCCAGCGCGCCAAGCGTGGTGGGCAGGCCTTTCACGATGTTGGCGTACTGCTGCAACTGGTTGGCGAACACGCCGCTCAGCATCTCGGCCATGCCGATGTTCAGGTTCTTCGCCGGCTTGTCGCGCTGCTTGATGTCGCGCGGCTCGGCGCTCACGTCGAGGATGGCCGAGGCCAGTGCCACCGCGGCCTGGCCGTCCACCGCCGCATGGTGCAGCTGGGTGTACATGCCGTAGCGCTTCTCCTTGTTCGGTCCGGGCGCCAGGCCGTCGAAGACATAGAACTTCCACAGCGGCTTCTCGCGGTCCAGCAGTTGCGGATGCAGTTCGCCGACCTTGGCCTCGAGCTCGGGCATGCCGCTGCCCTTGGGCAGCTTGACCGCCAAGATGTGCTCGTCGAGGTCCACCTCGCAATCGATCCACACCGGGTTGGCCAGGTTGAACGGCATCCACGCGAGCTTGCGACGCAGCGCGGCCGCAAGCGGCAGTCGGTCGGCCATGTGGCGGCGCAGGTCGGCGGCAAAGTCGCCCTTGTAGCTGGGCGGCAATTCGAACATGTGCAGCGCGCCCACGTGCATGGGCATCTGCGGCGTTTCCATGTAGAGAAAGCTGGCGTCGAGTCCGGACAGTTGCTTCATTGGTCGAGTCTCCCTGGAGGTGTTCGGCGCATGCTAGGCGGCGGCTGGATTTGCGCAGCCCCGGTGTAACCCGGGGTGGACCTGGGGGGGCCGGGACCGCGTTGGGCCTGAAACCTCAGTCCAGCATGCGCAAGGGATGCGCGTGCGCTGGCCAGGGGCTGTCGAAGAACGCTTCGACATTCGCACGGCTCACGTCCTCGACCCGTGCCGGGTTCCACTTCGGTGCGTGGTCCTTGTCCACGGCAAGCGCCCGGATGCCTTCAACCGTTTCGCTCGCTGCGCCCGGCCGCAGATGGAAGCAATGGCGAACCAGGTCGCGCTCCATGCGAAGGTCGTCGGCCAGGCTCATCGAGCGGGCACGGCGCACCTGCTCCAGCGACACGGCCATCATGAGCGGCGAGCGCTTGCGCAAGGTGGCGAGCGTGGCCGTGGCCCAGTCGCTGGCATCCGATGCCAGCGAAGCGAGGATGCCCGCGATGTCGTCGCCCCCGAAATGCGTGTCGATGGGCGCGCGCTGGCTGCTCCACTGCGCCGGGGGCGTCGGCTGCGTGTGCGTGATGACGGCCGCGCGGACCTGCGCGCCGCTTTCCATCGGCTGGTCGCACAAGGCCTCGACGAGCGCGGCGAGGTTGCCCGAGGGCACGAAGAAATCCGCGAGCCTGAGCGCGATGGCGTCGCCCGCGCCGGCCACTTGCCCTGTCAGCGCAAGGTACTCGCCGATGTGGCCTTCGCAGCGCGAGAGAAAGTAGCCGCCGCCCACGTCGGGAAAGAGCCCGATGTTCGTCTCGGGCATCGCGAGCTTGGAGCGCTCGGTCACGATGCGCATCGCCGCGCCCTGCGACAGCCCCATGCCGCCACCCATCACGATGCCGTCCATCAGCGCGATGGTCGGCTTGGGGTAGGCGTGGATCAGGTGGTTGAGCGTGTACTCCTCGGTGAAGAAATCCTCCAGCCGCGCGTCGCCCGCGAGCGCCGCCTGGTGGAAGAAGCGGATGTCGCCGCCCGCGCAGAAGGCCACGCCCTTGCCTTCGTGCGTCGCGCCGCGCAGCACCACCGCCACCACCTCGCTGTCGTCTCGCCAGGCGAGCAGCGCCGCGGTGATGTCGCGAATCATGTCCAGCGACAAGGCATTGAGCGCCTGCGGCCGGTTCAGCGTGATGACGCCGACGTTGCGCCGCTTCTCGGCGACGACCATGGATGTGTCTGTGTTCATCGGACCCCTCGGCTCCTCATGCCCCACGCTTCGTTCAGCGCCAGCGTGCCCAGCACCAGCGCGCCCCCGGTCAGCACCTCGGGCGCCGGACGTTCACCTGCACCCACCCACGCCCAGGCGATGCCGAAGATGATCTCCAGCAAGGCGAGCAAGGCGATCTCTGGCGCGGCGAGCGACTTGGTCAGCCGCACGGCCATCGTGCACGGGATGGCGAGCTGGAACACGCCCAGCGCCGCGAGCCACAACACGTCGTGCTGAGTCGCCTGGAAAGGCAGGGCAAAGGGCAAGGCGGTGGCGCTGGACAGCACCGCGCCGATCAGAAGCGCCGGCACCAGGTCCACGCCCTTGCCGGCGCGCTGCAGCGTGTTCCAGTTGATCGCACCGCACACCGGCACGCCGAGCGCCACCAGCGTGCCCAGCATGTGCGTGCCTTCGCCGCTGATGCTGCTGCCGTACATGTAGCCGATGCCGGCGCCGGCCAGCACGATGGCGAGCCAGGTGCGTGGCGCGACGGGCTGCCCGAGCATGAAGCGAGCGAGCAAGGCGGTGAGCAAGGGCGCGATGCTCATCGTGATGAGCACGTTGGCCACCGTCGTGAGCGTGAGCGCCACCATGAAGCAGGTGAACATCACGCTCCACATCACGCCCGATATCCACAGCGGCCGGCCGCCGGTCGTGAGCACGCGCGGCGCATCGCGCCCATGCAGTGCGACGAAGTACACGCCGAGCGCCATCACGAGGAAGAAGCTGCGCCAGAAAGTGATCTCGAAGGCCTGCGCCGAATCGAGATGCCGGGTGACGATGCCGGCGCTGCTCCACAGCAGCGTGACGGCAAGCATGCCGAGGACGGCCTGGCGGTGGGACAGCGGATGCATGGTTGGAGTTTGCCAGCGCAGCGGCGCGCCAGGCGTTCACATGCGCGACAAGCGCTCCATACCGAGCACCAGACGTTCCCGCTCGATGCTTGGCAGTCCCTGCCAAGCCCCCATCAAGCCACGCCCGCGGATCCGGCTATGCCGGTCCGCTGGGTGGCGCCCCTCGGGGGCAGGAGCGCAGCGACTGGGGGGCCGTCAGCTCTCTCGGCTCGCGCGCTTGCGATCGTGTTCCTTGAGGTGCCTCTTGCGGATGCGGATCGACTTGGGCGTGATCTCCACCAGCTCGTCGTCGGCGATGAATTCCACCGCGTACTCGAGGGTGAGGATGATCGGCGGCGTGATCTTGATCGCGTCTTCCTTGCCCGACACTCGGAAGTTGGTGAGCTGCTTGCCACGCACCGCGTTCACGACCAGGTCGTTGTCGCGGCTGTGGATGCCGATGATCATGCCTTCGTACAAGGGGTCGCCCGCCTTCACGAACATGCGGCCGCGGTCGTCCAGCTTGCCGAGCGAATACGTCACCGCTTCGCCATCGTCCTGGCTGATCAGCACGCCGTTCTTGCGACCTTCGATCTCGCCCTTGTAGGCCTCGTAGCTGTCGAAGATATTGCTGATGAGGCCGGTGCCACGCGTCAGGTTCAGGAACTCGTTCTGGAAGCCGATCAGGCCACGCGCCGGAATGCGGTACTCAAGCCGCACGCGGCCCATGCCGTCCGGCTCCATGTTGATCAGTTCAGCCTTGCGCTCACCCAGCGCCTGCATCACGGCGCCCTGGTGCTGGTCTTCCACGTCGGCCGTGACCATCTCGATCGGCTCGAGACGTTCGTCGCCTTCATGGCGGAACACCACGCGCGGCTTCGACACGGCCAGCTCGTAGCCTTCACGGCGCATGTTTTCCAGCAGGATGGTGAGGTGCAGTTCGCCGCGACCCGACACCTCGAAGATGCCGTCTTCGTCGGTCTCTTTCACCTTCAGCGCCACGTTGCTCTGCAGCTCGCGCTGCAGGCGGTCCCAGATCTGGCGGCTCGTCACGAACTTGCCTTCGCGGCCCGCGAGC
Source organism: uncultured Comamonadaceae bacterium (assembly GCA_966211955.1). Classification (GTDB taxonomy): domain Bacteria; phylum Pseudomonadota; class Gammaproteobacteria; order Burkholderiales; family Burkholderiaceae_C; genus Albitalea. The sequence goes on from CBIHOF010000003.1 coordinate 286,248, forward strand.
GGCGAGTTGTTCACGCAGAAGTTCATCGTGAGCGTGGGCTCGTCGACCTTGAGCATGGGCAGCGGCTGCGGATTCTCGATGTCGGTGAGCGTCACCCCGATGCCGATGCCCTCGATGCCGTTGATCAGCACGATGTCGCCCGGGCCGGCTTCCGTGGCCTGCTGGCGCTCCAGGCCTTCGAACTTCAGCACCTGGTTCACGCGGGCATTGAAGGGCGTGCTGTCCGGGCCGCTGTACACGGCCACGTTCTGCATGGGCTTCAAGGTGCCCTGGTTGACCCGGCCGATGCCGATGCGGCCGACATAGGTCGAGTAGTCGAGCGAGCAGATCTGCAGCTGCAGCGGGTCGGTCGGGCTGCCTTCGTGCGCCGGCACGTGCTCGAGAATCGCGTCGAATAGAGGCGCCAGGTCGGTGCCGGTGGCGCCCTTCTCAAGCGTCGCCCAGCCGTTCAGGCCCGAGGCATACACCACTGGGAAGTCCAGCTGCTCTTCGGTCGCGCCGAGCTTGTCGAAGAGGTCGAACGTTGCGTTGATGACGTAGTCGGTGCGCGAACCCGGGCGGTCCACCTTGTTCACGACGACGATGGGCTTCAAGCCCAGTGCCAGCGCCTTCTTGGTCACGAAGCGCGTCTGCGGCATCGGGCCTTCCACCGCGTCGACGAGCAGCAGCACGCTGTCAACCATCGACAGCACGCGCTCCACCTCGCCGCCGAAGTCCGCGTGCCCCGGGGTGTCGACGATGTTGACGTGCGTGCCCTTCCATTCCACCGCGCAGTTCTTCGCGAGGATGGTGATGCCACGTTCCTTTTCGAGGTCGTTGCTGTCCATCACGCGCTCGGCCACCTTCTCGTTCTGGCGGAAGGTGCCGCTCTGGCGAAGCAGCTGGTCCACGAGCGTGGTCTTGCCATGGTCCACGTGGGCGATGATGGCGATGTTGCGGATCTGTCGGGTCATGTCGTTGCTCTCTCTTGCGCTTGCAGGAGGCCTTGCACCTCCACCGGGCTCAAGAGCCTGTTTGAAATCAGTTCGCCGGCCGTGACGTGGGCGCTGCCCAGGAAGGCTCGGTCTTGCGGGCCGTAGACGCGCACGTTGGGCGTGTCGGCCATGGAGGTTCTGCGACGCACGCCGCTCAGGAATCGGCCGGCGTCTTCATCGCCAAGCCGCACGCTCGGCCAGTCAGCGACGAGCGCGTCGGCGGGCATGAGTGTCGCGTCGCGTTGTTCTTCGCTCATGACAGCCAGTTCGTCGAGCGTGACCGCGCCGTCCAGCGTGAGCGGCCCGCTGCCCGTGCGACGCAGGGCAATGAGGTGCGCGCCGCAGCCGAGCGCCTCGCCGATGTCTTCGGCGAGCGTGCGGATGTAGGTGCCCTTGCTGCAGCGCACGTCGATGGCCCACTCGTCGTGCAGGCCGCCCATGAGATGGATCTCGTGGATGGTGACGCGACGTGGCTCGCGCTCGACCTCGATGCCCGCGCGGGCGTATTCGTAGAGCGCCTTGCCGTCGCGCTTGAGCGCCGAGTGCATGGGCGGGACCTGGTCGATCTCGCCGACGAACTTCGCGCACGAGGCCGTCACGTCGGCGGCATTCACGTCCACCTTGCGGGTCTTCAGCACCTCGCCTTCGGCATCGGCCGTGGTGGTCGTGACACCCAGCTTCAGCGTGGCGGTGTAGCGCTTGTCGGCGTCCAGGCTGACCTGGCTGAACTTGGTGGCCGCACCGAAGCACAGCGGCAAGAGGCCGGTGGCCAAGGGATCCAGCGTGCCAGTGTGGCCGGCCTTCTCGGCACGGTACAAGCGCTTGGCCTTTTGCAATGCATCGTTGCTCGACAGGCCGAGCGGCTTGTCGAGCAGCAGCACACCGTGGACGGCGCGCTTGGGGATGCGGGGGCGTTGCGTTTGCATGGGAGGTGCTCGATCGCGAATCAACCGCGCTCAGTCTTCCTTCGCCCGATTGGCGTTGGCCTGGCTGATCAGCATGTTCAGCTCGGCCGCCCGCTCGGTGGTGCGGTCGAACAGGAAGTGCAGCGTCGGCACGGTGTGGATCTGCAGGCGCTTGAACAGGCTGTTGCGGATGAACCCCGCCGCCTCGTTCAGCGCCGTCTCGCACTCGACCGGGTCGCCCACCAGCAGCGAGAAGAAGATCTTGGCGTGCGCGTAGTCCGGCGTCACATCCACGTGATTCACCGTGACCATGCCGATGCGCGGGTCCTTCAGCTCGCGGATCAGCTCGGCCACATCCCGCTGGATCTGGTCGGCGACGCGGAAGCTGCGGTTGGGAATCGATCGCTTGTGTTTCATCTTTGGCTCCCCATCAAACACAAACCCCGCCTGCTTTCGTCAGGCGGGGTTTGGGGACGAAGCCCTCGCCGCCTTTACAGCGTTCGGGCCACTTCCTTGACTTCGAAGATCTCGAGCTGGTCGCCCTCGGCGATGTCGTTGTAGTTCTTGAGCTTGATACCGCACTCGAAGCCTTCCTTGACTTCGCGCACGTCGTCCTTCAAGCGGCGAACCGATTCGATTTCTCCGGTGTAGACCACCACGTTGTCGCGCAGCAGGCGGAAGCGTGCACCACGGCGCACCAGGCCCGAGGTGATCATCGAGCCGGCCACCGTGCCGATCTTCGATGCCACGAACACCGTACGGATCTCCGCCGTGCCGATGAGCTCTTCCTTTTGCTCCGGCGCCAGCATGCCCGTCATCGCCGCCTTCACCTCGTCCACGGCGTCGTAGATGATGTTGTAGTAGCGGATGTCCACGCCGTTGTTCTCGGCCAGCTTGCGCGCACCGGCATCGGCCCGCGTGTTGAAGCCGATGATGACGGCCTTGGACGCGATGGCGAGGTTGATGTCGCTCTCGCTGATGCCGCCCACCGCCGCGTGCACGATCTGCACCTTGACTTCGTCGGTGCTGAGCTTCTGCAGCGACTGGCCCAGCGCTTCCTGCGAGCCCTGCACGTCGGCCTTGATGATCAGCGCCAGCGTCTGCGCCTCGCCCTGGCCCATGTTCTCGAACATGTTCTCGAGCTTGGCGGCCTGCTGCTTGGCCAGCTTCACATCACGGTACTTGCCCTGGCGGAAGGTCGCGATTTCGCGCGCACGTCGCTCGTCGGCCAGCACCATGAACTCATCACCCGCCTGCGGCACTTCGGTGAGGCCCTGGATCTCGACCGGCAATGACGGGCCGGCTTCGTTGGTCGGCTTGCCGTTCTCGTCGAGCATGGCGCGCACGCGGCCGTAGCTCGAACCCGCCAGCACGACGTCGCCGCGCTTGAGCGTGCCCGATTGCACCAGCACCGTCGCGACCGGGCCGCGGCCCTTGTCGAGCTGCGCTTCGATCACGAGGCCCTTGGCCGGCGCGTCCTTGGCCGCCTTGAGTTCCAGCACTTCGGCCTGCAGCAGCACTTGCTCCAGCAGGTCGTCGATGCCCTGGCCGGTCTTGGCCGACACTGCCACGAACGGGGAATCGCCGCCGAAATCTTCCGGCACGACCTGCTCGGCCACGAGTTCGCTCTTCACGCGCTCGATGTTCGAATCCGGCTTGTCGATCTTGTTCATCGCGACCACGATCGGCACGCCTGCGGCCTTCGCGTGGTGGATGGCTTCCTTGGTCTGCGGCATCACGCCGTCGTCCGCCGCCACCACGAGGATGACGATGTCGGTCGCCTTGGCACCGCGAGCACGCATGGCCGTGAAGGCCGCGTGGCCCGGGGTGTCGAGGAAGGTGATCATGCCGCGCGGCGTGTCGACGTGATATGCGCCGATGTGCTGCGTGATGCCGCCGGCTTCGCCAGCGGCCACGCGGGCACGGCGGATGTAGTCCAGCAGCGAAGTCTTGCCGTGGTCGACGTGACCCATGACGGTCACGACCGGCGCGCGCGGCAGCAGCTCGTGCGTCGCTTCGGCTTCGCCCTCTTCGAGGAAGGCCTCGGGGTCGTCCAGCTTGGCGGCGAACGCCTTGTGGCCCATTTCCTCGACGAGGATCATGGCCGTCTCTTGATCGAGCTGCTGGTTGATGGTGACCATCTGGCCCAGCTTCATCAACTGCTTGATGACCTCGGAAGCCTTGACCGACATCTTGTGGGCGAGATCGGCCACGCTGATGGTTTCGGGCACGTGCACTTCCTGGATCTGCGCTTCCGCCGGCGCCACGAAGTTGGACTGCTGGCCACCGTCGCGATCGCCACCGCGACGGCCGCCACGCGGCGCACGCCAGCCGGCGCGTGCGGCGCCCGCCGGTGCGTCGGTGCGCCCCTTGACGGCGCCGCGCTTCTTGGCGGCGTCATCGGCCCAGCTCGACGACAGCTTCTCGGACTTGACGGACTTCTTGTCGCCCGGCTTGGCAGCACCCGGTGCGCCCGGCGCTGCCGTGCCCGGGGCGCCAGCGGCCTTGTGGATCGTGCCCTTGATGCCTTCCTTGCCCGCTTCGGGCTTGGGCGGCTCTTCCGGCTTCTTGGCCGTGAGCACCTTCTTCGGCGCGTTCATCATCGCGCGGATGGCAGCGGCTTCGTCCTCGGCGGCCTTGCGGCGCTTGGCGAGGTCGGCGGCGCGCTGCTTTTCCTCATCGACGACGTCGGCCGCCTTGATCACGCGCAGTGCGGGCTTGGGCGGCTCGGCGGGCGCCACGGGCGCAGCCGGAGCCGCGGCAACAGGTGCAGCTGCGGGCGTGGCAGCGGCCTTGCCGGCCGCAGCCGTGGCGCTCTTGCTGCTGGATGCAGCAGCGGCGGCAGCGGCCTTGGCGGCTGCGGCAGCGGCTTCTTCGGCAGCACGTGCAGCCGCTTCCGCAGCCTCACGCTGGCGGGCCTCAGCGGCTTCGCGCTCGATGCGGGCCTGCTCTTCGCGCTGGCGACGCTTCTCTTCCAGTTCTTCTTCCTGGCGACGCAGCAACTCGGCTTGGGCCTGCGCCTCAAGCTCGCGGCGTTCCAGTTCGGCTTCGTCCACGGCGGGAGCCGTTGGCGCCTCGTTGGCGGGCGACTCGTCGCGCTTGACGAAGGTGCGCTTCTTGCGAACTTCGACCTGGATGGTGCGTGCCTTGCCGCTCGCATCGGCCTGCTTGATCTCGCTGGTCGACTTGCGGGTGAGCGTGATCTTCTTGCGCTCGCCGCCGGCCGTGCCGTGGGCGGAACGCAGGTGATCGAGCAAGCGCTCCTTGTCCGCGTCGGTCAGCGCGTCATCCGTCGACGCCTTGCTGACGCCAGCCGACTGCAACTGCTCTAGCAGTGCCGTGGCCGAGCGGTTGAGCTCTGCGGCGAGTTGGGCGACGGTGGTCACAGCCATTGTTGAATCCTTGCTTGGGTCTTGCGGTGCGGCTTGCTGGTCAAGTGGTGCGTTCTCAGATTCAAGCGGTGAACCAGTGTTCGCGCGCCTTCATGATCAGGGCCTTGGCCTGTGTCTCGTCGACACCGGTCATCTCAGTCAGTTCGTCGACGGCGAGGTCGGCGAGGTCATCGCGGGTGTGGATGCCGCCGTCGGCCAGCTTCTCGATCAGGTCGGGGTTGAGCCCGTCCAGATCGCGCAGGTCCTGCGACACGTCATCGACCTTCTCCTCGCGGGCGATTTCCATCGTCAGCAGAGCGTCCTTGGCGCGGGTGCGCAGCTCGTTGACGGTGTCCTCGTCGAAGCCTTCGATCTCGAGCATTTCCTGCATCGGGACGTAGGCCACTTCCTCGAGGCTGGAGAAGCCCTCGGCGATGAGGATGTCAGCAACTTCGGCGTCCACGTCGAGCTTGTCGACGAATAGCTTGCGAACGGAATCGCTCTCTTCGGCTTGCTTGGCGGACGATTCCTCGGCCGTCATGATGTTGATGCGCCAGCCGGTCAGCTCGGACGCGAGCCGCACGTTCTGGCCGCCGCGGCCGATGGCGATGGCGAGGTTCTCCTCGTCCACCACCACATCCATGGCGTGGCGCTCCTCATCGACGACGATGGATTGCACGTTGGCCGGGGCCAGGGCGCCGATCACGAATTGCGCCGGATCTTCCGACCACAAGACGATGTCCACGCGCTCGCCGGCCAACTCATTGGTCACGGCATTCACCCGCGAGCCGCGCACACCGACGCAGGTGCCGATCGGGTCGACGCGCTTGTCATGCGACAGCACGGCGATCTTGGCGCGGCTGCCCGGGTCGCGGGCGCAGCTCTTGATCTCGAGCAGGCCTTGCTCGATCTCGGGCACTTCTTGCGCGAAGAGCTCGATCATGAAGCCGGGGGCGCTGCGCGACAGCAGGATCTGGGGACCGCGAAGTGTCGGATCGACTTCGGCGATGAAGGCGCGGACGCGGTCACCGGAGCGCAGGTTTTCCTTCGGGATCATCTCGCTGCGGCGCAGGCGGCCTTCGACGCGGCCCGACTCGACGATGATGTCGCCCTTGTCCAGGCGCTTGACGGTGCCCACGAAGATCTTCTCGCCGCGCGAGAGGAAATCGTTGAGCAGTTGCTCGCGCTCGGCGTCGCGGATCTTCTGCAGGATGACCTGCTTGGCGGCTTGCGCACCGATTCGGCCGATGGAGACGGATTCGACCGGCTCCTCGATGTAGTCGTCGACTTCGATATCGGCGATCTGCTCGAGCGCTTCGAAGTGGAGGATTTCAGAGTCGGGCAGTTGCAGGCCGGCCTCGTTGGGCACCACGTGCCAGCGGCGGAAGGTTTCGTAGTCGCCGGTTTCACGATCGACCGAGACACGCATGTCGACTTCGCCGCCGTGCAGTTTCTTCGACGCAGACGCAAGCGCAGCCTCGACGGCGCCGAAGACGACCTCCCGATCCACGCTCTTCTCGCGCGAGATGGCGTCCACCAGCATCAACAATTCGCGATTCATTGTTCTTGACCTCCAACTTCTTCGTCGGCCTGCGGCGCATCGCCGGGCTCATTCGGGGCCGGCGCGAACCGGCGCCCCTTGAAATCGATCACCGGCACGAGCCGGGCTTCACGAACCTCTTCCAGCGAGAAATCGAGCGCCTGGTCGGCCTTGCCGTCGTTGAAGACGATTTGCCAGCCGGCAGCGTCTTCCTCGCCATCGCCCACTTGCGCAGCTTGCAGCACGCCTGTGTATTTCTTGCGACCCTGGAATGGCATCTTGAGCGTGAGCTCGATCTGCTCGCCCGCGAAACGTGCGTAGTCGGCCGCCTTCTTGAGCGGACGATCGAGGCCAGGGGAAGACACTTCGAGGCGCTCGTAGGAGCCGCCTTCGACTTCGAGCACGTGCTGCAGCTGGCGGGTGACTTTTTCGCAGTCGTCCACGGTGATGAATTCACCGGTGGGGTCGTTGGGCAGGCGGTCGATGAACACACGCAACAAACCCCGAGCGCTGCGCTCGATATCGACCAGGTCGTAGCCCAGGCCGGTGACGGTTCGTTCGATGGCGGCTTGCCAATTCATCGATGCTGTTCGGGTGTGTCTTGAAGCGAAAAGAAAACGACCAAGCAAAAAAAATGGGCTGGAAGAATCCGCCCATGCAGCTTTCTCGGGAAACGAGGATTGTAGCGCGCAAAGGCAGTACAAGCAAGATCTTGCCCTGTCAAGACGGCATGCGGGCACTGTTCACGACAGCAGCCTGCGGGCGTGCAGACCGGGCGTGGGATGCCTCACGGCCGCTGCTCGGCCGTGTGGCCGGGATGCGGCGGCCAGCCTGCATGCCAGAATTCGAGGCTGACACCTATTTTCGTTTGGAGACACCATGGGATTTCTGGCCGGCAAGCGCTTCCTCATCACCGGCGTGCTGAACAACCGCTCGATCGCCTACGGCATCGCGAAGGCCTGCCACCGCGAGGGTGCGGAGCTGGCCTTCAGCTATCAGGGCGAGCGATTCAAGGAGCGCATTGCCGAGTACGCGGCCGAATTCGGCTCGACGCTCACCTATGAGCTCGACGTGGCCGACGATGCACAGATCGAGCGCGCCTTTTCCCAGCTCGGCGAGGCCTGGCCCGAGTTCGACGGCTTCGTGCACGCCATCGGCTTCGCGCCGCGCGAAGCGATCGCGGGCGATTTCCTCGAAGGCCTGTCTCGCGAGGCTTTCCGCATCGCGCATGACATCTCCAGCTACAGCTTCCCCGCGATGGCCAAGGCGGCCGCGCCGCGCCTGCGCCAGGCCTCGTCGCTGCTGACGCTGAGCTACCTTGGCGCCATGCGCCACGTGCCGGCCTACAACACCATGGGCCTCGCCAAGGCCTCGCTCGAAGCGAGCGTGCGTTACCTCGCGGCGAGCCTCGGCCCCAAGGGCGTGCGCGTGAACGGCATATCGGCTGGCCCGATCAAGACGCTGGCCGCCTCGGGCATCAAGGGTTTCGGGAAGATCCTCGACGTCGTCGCGACGAACTCGCCGCTGCGCCGAAACGTGACGATCGATGACGTGGGCAACGTGGCAGCCTTCCTGCTGTCGGACCTGGCGGCAGGTGTCACCTCCGAAATCACGTACGTGGACGGCGGCTTCAGCCACGCGATGGCCGGCGGTGCGGAGGCCGCGGGCTGAGCACCTCCCGCACTACAGCTTCTGCAGCACCTCGCGGCGCTTGTGCTGGTATTCCTCTTCGGTGATCAGGTTCTTGTCGCGCAGCCGCTTGAGCGTGATCAGGCGCTGCTCGACTTCATCACCAATGGCGGCTGCTGATCCGGGCGCCACTGCCGCAGGTGCAGGCGGCGTCACGACGGCGGTCGCGGGGCCTGGGGCGCGTGCCGGAAGCTGCATCACGCCGCCGGCGCCAGCCACGGACGCGCCGGCCACGCCGGCCATCGGCAGCAAGACCCAATCAGCGCGCTTGCTGACGATCCCCTCGCCCCGCAGCACGGCGCTGCTCGACTTGGCGCGCGTTCCGTAGGTGAATCGCGGTTCGACGCGCGTGTTGATGTAGTCCGCCATGAACGAGAAGCGCGTGTCATCCACGAGCACGTTCAGGCCTTCACTGGTCGCAAACAATCGCGCCGTCACGCCGGTGGGCGCCGCCATGCGGCCCCCGCGCCGCGCGTTGCTCAGCAGCAGCACGTCGTCGGTGGGCCTGGCCAGCGACAAGGCACGTGCGAGCACGGGCGTCAGTTCCGCCAGTTCCTCGCCATCAAAGAGCGGCTCCACGCCACTGCGGGTTGCGACCTGGATCGCCCCGAGCTGCGCCTTCAGAGATGCCGCATCCACATTCACCGGATGCAGGTTGCGCGCCGCGGCGGATTCCTTGTCCTCCGCGAGCTTCACCCAGGTGAACTGCGACAGCTTCCACGAGCGCTGCGTGGAAGGTCCGAGATCAGTACTGCCGCCGAACAGCCCTTCGAGCAAGCCGGCTTGAGCCGGCATCGCCACCGCGAACGCACCGCCGAGCGCCAGGGCCAGCAAGGCCTTGCGCAACACCGTTTTCTTCACTGCCAGGTCTCCTGAAATCAGGCGTCGAGCGACGCCGCTGCGCCATACTGTAGCCGGCTTGCAAGCGATTTCAGAGATGGAAGACCCGCAGTGCTCCGTGCGAATCTTGCGGACTCGCCAGCACCACGCGCCGACCCAGAAGCCAATGGTGTCGGAGCCACCCGGGCGGGCGAGCCGGTTCGCCCAAAGCGCCTCAGAGACCCGACAGGATCTCCTTGCGCTTGAGCTGGTATTCCTCTTCGGTGATCGCGCCCTGGTCGCGCAGCATCTTCAAGCCCTTGAGGCGGCGCGCCTGCTCTTCGTAGTACGCGGTGTCACGCGCGGGCGCAGCGGGCGCCACGGCAGGACTTGGAGCCGGCGCCGGCGCGGCAGCCGGCGTCACGTTGGCGACCCCTGTCGCCGCAGGAATGGGCGCCGCCACAGTCGGTGCAGGCGCGACAGCCGTGGCCGTGACGGCAGCAGCTGCGATCGGAATCGTGATCCAGTCTGCCCGCTTGCTTGCAGCGCTCGTGCTTTGCAGTGTCACCCTGCTGGCCGCGCCGCGCGAGCCGAACTGGAAGGTCGGCGGCACCTTCGTGCCGATGTAGGCATCGACGAAATCGCGCCGTGCGTCATGCACGATGAAGTTGAGGTTGCCGCCTTGCACGAACATGCGCGCGGTCAGCCCGAGCGGGGGCGACATGAAGCTCTCGCCGCGACGCGAGGTGCTCAGCAGCACGATGTCTTCATCGGGGCCCGCCACTGCGAGCGCCTGCGCGATGGGCTCCACCAGGTCCTTCAGCTCGTCGCCGTAGAAGAGCGGCTGTGACTTGTTGTCGATGGTCGCAGCGACGAGCGCCAACTGCTGACGCAGGCCTTCGGGCTGCAGCATCGCCGGCTGGTTGTTCGGCACACTTCCGGCCTCGCGCGCAACGATCTGCACCGCTGTGAACTCGTTCAGCCGCCAGGTCTTGCGCGATGCGTTCGACTTGCTCGTCGTGCTGGAGTCGCTTGACTTCTTGCCGAACAGAAAGTCCATCACGCCGGCTTCGGCGCTGGCGCATGACGCGCCCAGCGCGAGCGAGACGAGCGCCGCGAGTGCGCGCGTGTGCAGTGGCTTCATCGAAAACATCTCCTGTGATCGTTGTGAATGGTCGTTGGCGCCGCGCCGCTCAGAGATCGTCCAGCGCCCGCGCCGCGCCGACCAGGCCGGGCGACACCTTGGCCTGCAGGACGCAGGTCGGAATCTGCTCGACATAGCGGCGGAACCGTCCCTTGCTCTCGAAGCTCTGGCGGAACCGCGACTTGTCGATCGCGTCACCGAGCCGCGGCACGATGCCGCCGCCAATGTACAGGCCACCGAGCGCACCGAGCGACAACGCGAGATTGCCCGCGATCGTGCCGAGGAAGCTGAAGAACAGGTCCATCGCGTCCACACAGCGCACATCGGTGCCGGCCGTGGCGCGCTCGGTGATCTGCGCTGCGCTGAGAACGGGCGCCGTCTCGCCGGCGATCTCGCACACCGCCTGATGCAAGTTCTCGATGCCCGGCCCGGACAAGGCTCGCTCGGCCGACGCGTGGCCGAAGCGGCGGCGCAAGATCGCCACCACCCGCTCCTCGCGCTCGTCGATGGCGGCAAGCGTCACATGGCCACCCTCTCCATTGAGCGGGATGGCCCGATGCCCGGAGCCCGCTGGCAGAAGGCCCGACACACCGAGGCCCGTGCCCGCGCCAAGCAGCGCGAGAGGCGCGCCCGGCACTGCCGTCCCCTGCCCCACCTGCCGCACGTCCGCGGCCTGAAGCGCCGGCAGCGACAGCGCCAGCGCCGTGAAGTCATTGATGACGAGGAAGCGATCGAGCCCCAGCTCCGCCTTCACGCCGGAAATGGAGAAGGACCAGTCGTGGTTGGTCATCTTGACCACGTCACCCACGACGGGGTTCGCGATGCCGATGGAGCACCAGCGCGGCTTTGCCTTGCCATGCCTGGCAAGGTAGGCACGCATGGCGTCAACGATGGTGGCGTAGTCGGCACCAGGAAGGGTGTCGATGTCGGCGAGCGGCGTGTCCGCGGATTCGATCCAGCCGAAGCGAGCGTTCGTCCCGCCGATGTCCCCGACGAGGCGGGGGTAAGTCTCTGCCTGCATGAAACGAAGGATCCTCTCTCAATATTCCAGTCGGTTGGATGCGGGCTGGACCATGCGCGCCCGCGCGGGGCGCGTCAAGCCTTCCCGAGACTCGCTCGACACAATGTAGCCAAACTACTTTTCTGATCTTACAGATCCTGGTTGGCGCAGTCCAGGAAATCGAGCTCAGCAAGAACCCTGATTCAACCCAGCAAGGCGTTGCAGCCAGGCAAAACTCCGTACAAACCCGCGTTTACCTGTTGTAGTTCCATTACTAGAGTTCGCTCTGATTCGAAACTACATCGCGCCTTGTAGTCATATTACTGGCGTTGCAACAACTACATCTGCCGAGTTTCATTGCGGCGAGAGACTTCGGGCGGCGTCCCCCCGCGCCGCCCGGTTTTTTTCGAAGTCTCCTCGCCGTGTTCGCCCCCGTGCCGGGTCACCCCATGCCGCAAGGCCATGAGGCTCCGGCAAACAACCCAAGCAAACCCTTCCGAGGAGTCCTTTATGAAGAACAGATTGAAGCTCGTGGCCGTGTCGGCGGCCATGGCGAGCGCGCTGGCAAGCACAGCCGTGCGTGCCGACGACGTGGAGTTTCACGGCTATCTGCGCACCGGCACCGGCACCACCAGCGAAGGCGGCAGCCAACAGTGCTTCAACCTGGGCGGCGCCGCCCAAGCCAAGTACCGCCTCGGCAACGAGTGCGACACCTATGGCGAAACGATGGTGGTCGTGCCCTTCGGCAAGTCCGACGGCGCCTGGGCCAAGTACAGCCTGATGCTCGCGCTGCAAAACGGCACCGAGAGCGATTTCTCTGACGTGAAGAACGGCAGCTTCAACATCGCCAACCGACAGAACTTCTTCCAGGCCGGCGGCTTCTTCCCCAAGGGCAGCGCCTTCGAGGACGCCTCGGTGTGGGTCGGCAAGCGCTACTACAACCGCCACGACGTCCACATCAACGACTACTACTACTGGAACAACAGCGGCCAGGGCTTCGGCCTGGACGACATCAAGCTTGGCTCGGCCAAGCTGGGCCTGTCGTACCACCAGAACGGCGGCGACGGCACGGCGTCGACCACCGTGGCGCCGCGCCGCTACGCCGCGCGCTTCTACGACATCGACGTGAACCCGGGCGGCAAGCTGCAGGGCGAACTGGTGTACCTGCAAGGCAGCACCGCAGGCACCTCCGACACCGGCAGCGGCACCATGCTGATGATCGAGCACACGCAAGACGGCCTGCTGGGCGGCTTCAACAAGCTCGCCTTCATCTACGGCAGCAAGCTCGGTGGCGTGCCCTGGGCGCCGACCTACAACGGTGGTGCCAAGAGCGACGAGACAGCGGGCAACCAGTTCCGCGTCGTCGACCAGTTGTACTTCGACCTGAAGGGCACGAACTGGTCGGGCATGGCCACCTTCGTCTACGCCAAGCTCGATTGCTGCGACTTCGGCGGCACCTGGGGTTCCACCGGCGGCAGCAAGAAGTGGACGAGCTTCGGCATCCGTCCGCAGTACGCTTTCACCGACAACTTCAGCCTCGCGGTCGAAGCAGGCTACGACCAGGTCAAGAACGGCAGCGAAGCGACGGCCAAGCTGGCCAAGTTGACGGTGGCGCCGCAGGTGTCGCTGTCGCGAGGCTTCTGGGCTCGCCCGGTCTTCCGCGCCTTCGCGACCTACGCGAAGTGGAACACCGCGGCCGGCGACGTCGGTACCAACGGCGTGTTCGGCACCAAGACGAACGGCATGACCTACGGCGCCCAGGTCGAAGCCTGGTGGTGATCTGATGGCGGGGGCATCGGGTGACGAATCACCTTGCCCCCGGCATCATCGACAGACAAGAACGAAGGACTGACGAGACCGACATGGCTGACCTGAAGCTTCAAGGCCTGCGCAAGGCATTCGACGAGACCGTGATCCTTCACGGCGTGGATCTCGAGATCCGCGACGGCGAGTTCATGGTGTTCGTCGGCCCCTCGGGCTGCGGCAAGTCGACCATGCTCCGGTGCATTGCCGGCCTGGAGGACATCACGTCGGGGGACCTGTTCATCGGCGATGAACGGGTCAACGACGTGCCGCCCTCCAAGCGCGGCATTGCGATGGTGTTCCAGAGCTACGCGCTCTACCCTCACATGACGGTCGGGGAGAACATGGCCTTCGGCCTTCGACTCGCCGGCTTTTCAAAGCAGGAAATGAAGACGGCCGTGGACCGCGCCGCGCAGATCCTGCAGATCGAGCACCTGCTCGAACGCAAGCCCAAGGCTTTGTCGGGCGGCCAGCGGCAGCGCGTGGCCATCGGCCGCGCCATCGTGCGCAAGCCCGGCGTGTTCCTGTTCGACGAGCCCTTGAGCAACCTCGACGCGGCGCTGCGCGTGCAGATGCGCGTGGAGCTCTCGCGGCTGCACCAGGAGCTCAAGACCACGATGATCTACGTGACGCACGACCAGGTGGAAGCGATGACGCTCGCCCACCGCATCGTCGTGCTGAGCGCGGGCCGCATCGAGCAGGTGGGCACGCCGATGGAGCTGTACCACTCGCCCGTCAACAAGTTCGTCGCGGGCTTCATCGGCTCGCCGAAGATGAACTTCATCGAAGGGCAGCTCGCCGCGAGCGTGAACGGCCACGCGATGGTGAAACTCGCTGACGGCGCCACCGTGCCGGTTGCGGCCGACGCATCGAGCGTCGCGGCCGGCGCCAAGGTGACGCTGGGCATCCGCCCCGAGCATGCGATGGCCGGGCCGCAGCCCACCACCGGCAGCGTGCGCGCGCATGTGCAGCTCGCCGAGCACCTGGGCGACACGACCTACCTGCACGTGGTGCTGAACGATTCGACCCCGCTCGTCGTGCGCACCGACCCCGACAACCCGCTGCACACGGGCGACATCGCCCACCTCAACTTCCCGGTCTCCCGCTGCTATCTGTTCGACGAGACCGGCAAGACCCTGCCACGCACGGCCAACGGCACTGCGGGCTGACCCTGACGACCCCCTACCGTCCCACCCGTTCCAACAAAGACCCCACGAGGGCACCCACTGAAGGAGATCGAGATGAGCATTCAACGCCAACGAGTCACCCTGCTGGCAGCCGCTGCCGCCCTTGCCGCGGGCCTCGCCCTGCCGGCCCACGCCGCCGAAGCCGGCAAGCTGCTGGTCTGGATCAACGGCGACAAGGGCTACAACGGCCTGGCCAAGATCGGCGAGGAGTTCGCCAAGAAGACGGGCGTGCAGGTCGTCGTGGAGCACCCGGAAGACGCCCCGGGCAAGTTCCAGCAGGCCGCAGCCGCCGGCAAGGGGCCGGACATCTGGATCTGGCCGCATGACCGCATCGGCGAGTGGATCGGTGGGGGCCTGCTCGTGCCCGTGACCCCGAGCAAGAAGATCCAGGCCGACATCGACCCGCTGGCCTGGAAGGCCTTCAGCGTGGGCGGCAAGACCTGGGGCTACCCGATGTCGATCGAGGCCGTCTCGCTGGTGTACAACAAGAAGCTCGTCCCCACGCCACCCAAGACCTTCGAGGAAGTGATGGCGCTGGACAAGAAGCTGGCCGCCGACGGCAAGAAGGCCATCCTCTGGGACTACACCAACACCTACTTCACCTGGCCGCTGCTGGCTGCCAACGGCGGCTACGCCTTCAAGCTGAAGCCGGACGGCAACTACGACCCGGCCGACACCGGCGTGAACAACCCCGGCGCGCTCAAGGGCGTGGAACTGCTCGACAAGCTGATCAAGGACAAGTACATGCCCGCGGGCTCGGGCTACGCCGAGATGGAAGCAGGCATGGCGCAGGGCAAGGTCGCGATGATGATCAACGGCCCCTGGTCGTGGGACAACCTGAAGAAGGCCAACATCGACTTCGGCGTCGCGAAGATTCCGATGGTCAACGGCAAGAAGGCCGCGCCCTTCGTCGGCGTGCTCGGCGCGATGATCAACAAGGCCTCGCCCAACAAGGACGTGGCGGTGGAGTTCATCGAGAACTACATGCTGTCGGAAAAGGGCCTGAAGACCATCAACGACGACGTGCCGCTCGGCGTGCCGGCATCGAAGACCTTCTACGCACAGCTGAAGAACGACCCGAAGATCCAGGCGACGATGGCCTCGGCGCAGGACGGCGCACCGATGCCCAACAACCCGGAGATGGGCCGCTTCTGGTCGTCGATGGTGTCGGCGCTGGGCAATGTGATGGATGGCCGCCAATCGCCGAAGGAAGCGATGGACGGCGCGGCCAAGCGCATCACGGCGAAGTAAGCCGACGGGGTGCGCTCGCACCTTCGCTGGCTCTCTTCAACCACAGAGGACACAGAGACCACAGACGAAAGGAAATCTTTCTCTGTGTCCTCTGTGTTCTCCGTGGTGACTGAATCTTTTCCCGGCAAGGGCCTTCGTGGTCCGACACGCAAAGACTTCATGCGACCTGACTCCAAGCTGCGCGCCCTCGCCGCCCCCGCGGCATTGACGCTCATCCTCATCGGTGCCCTCTACCTCGTGATGCGCGTGTACGCCACGGGCGAGCTGCTGCTGGCCGGGACGATGCTCGTCATCACCGCACTCGCCGCCTGGATCTACACCTCGAAGACCACCTACGCCTTCCGCTACCTCTTCCCGGGCATCGCGGCCGCGCTGATCTTCGTCGTGTTCCCGATGGTCTACACGATCGCCATCGGCTTCACCAATTACAGCTCGCGCAACCTGCTCGACTTCCATCGCGCCGAGCAGTACTTCCTCACCGAGACCTTCCGTGCTGAAGGCCCCTCGTACGAATTCAGCCTGCACAGCGCAGGCAATGCCTATCGCCTGAAGCTCGCACAAAGCGAAGGCGACAAGGTCTTCCTCGTCGGCCCACTGGCGCTTGCCACCGACACGCCGCTGGACGTGCACGCCCAGCCGCTCGATGCGAGCGTGCCGCTCGGCGACCCACTGCCGCTCAAGGACGTCATCGGCCGGCAGAAGCAGATCCGCTCGCTCACCATCGTGCTGCCCGACAACTCCAAGGTGAAGATGGCCGGCCTGCGCGAGTTCGCGCCGGTGCAGCCGCTGTGGGTCAAGCAGCCCGACGGCAGCCTGAAGAACCAGGACACCAACGCCATCATCCGTCCCGACATGAAGGCCGGCTACTTCGTCGATGCCAACGGCGAGCGGCTGCAACCGGGCTTCCAGGTCGAGACGGGGTGGGACAACTACCAGCGCATCTTCACCGAGCAGAAGTTCCGCGAGCCCTTCATCCGCATCTTCGTGTGGACCGTCGTCTTCTCCGCGCTCACCGTGCTCTTCGCCACGTCGCTCGGCATGCTGCTCGCGGTGCTGCTGAACTGGGACGCGCTCAACTTCAAGGGCACCTACCGCATCCTGCTGTTCCTGCCCTACGCCGTGCCGGGCTTCATCTCCATCCTGGTGTTCAAGGGACTGTTCAACCAGAACGTGGGCGAGATCAACCTGATCCTGTCATCGATCTTCGGCATCAAGCCGGCGTGGTTCTCCGACCCGCTGCTGGCCAAGACGATGCTGCTGATCGTGAACACCTGGCTGGGCTTCCCGTACATGATGGTCATCTGCATGGGGCTCATCAAGGCGATTCCGTCGGACCTCTACGAAGCTTCGGCGGTGGCTGGTGCCGGCCCGCTCACCAACTTCACCAAGATCACGCTGCCGCTGATCCTGAAGCCGCTCACGCCGCTCCTGATCTCATCCTTCGCCTTCAACTTCAACAACTTCGTGCTGATCAGCCTGCTCACCGGCGGCCGGCCCGACTTCATCGACACGAGCGTGCCCGCGGGCACCACCGACCTGCTCGTGAGCTACACCTACCGCATCGCCTTCCAGGACTCGGGCGCCAACTACGGCCTAGCCGCAGCGATCTCCACCGTCATCTTCCTGATGGTGGCCGTGGTGTCGCTCATCCAGATGCGCTTCACCCGCATCGTGGGCGACGAAGCGCGCTGATTCATCGAGGAGCAAGACACCACCATGGCCATCGTCCTCGACAAATCCCACCGCTGGCGCGTCGTCGCGGCGCACGTGTTCCTCATCAGCCTGTGCGCGCTGGTGATCTTTCCCTTCCTCATGGTGCTGTCGATCTCGCTGCGTCCGGGCAACTTCGCCTCAGGCAGCGTGATCCCCGACCACATCAGCCTCGACCATTGGCGCTTCGCGCTCGGCTTCTCGTACCAGGACGCGCAGGGCCGCCTCGTCGAGCCGGACCTGCCGGTGCTTCGCTGGCTGTGGAACTCGATCAAGATCGCGACGCTGTCGGCGCTGATCGGCCTCTTCCTCTCGACCACCGCCGCCTATGCCTTCGCCCGCATGAAGTTCCGCGGCAAGAAGCAGGCATTGACGGGGCTCATGCTCATGCAGATGTTCCCCGCGGTGCTCGCGCTCGTGGCCATCTACGCCATCTTCGACCGCATCGGCAACGCCTTCCCGGCGGTGGGCATCGATTCGCACTGGTCGCTGCTGCTGGCGTATTCGGGCGGCATCGCGCTGCACGTGTGGACCATCAAGGGCTACTACGACACGATCCCTGTCGAGATCGAGGAAGCCGCCAAGGTCGACGGCGCGACGCCGTGGCAGGCTTTCCGCCTCGTGCTCCTGCCCATGGCCGTGCCCATCCTCATGGTCGTGTTCCTGCTCGCCTTCATCAGCGCGATCCAGGAGTACCCCGTCGCATCGATTCTTCTCAAGCAGCAGGACATGCTCACGCTCGCCGTGGGCTCCAAGATGTTCCTGTACGACCAGAAGTACCTCTGGGGCGATTTCGCCGCGGCAGCGATCCTGTCCGGCCTGCCCATCACCGTCGTGTTCATCCTCGCCCAGAAATGGATGATTTCCGGGCTGACGTCGGGGGGCGTCAAGGGATGAGCCGAGCTCTTCAACCCACACCGAGGCTTCACATGCTCAAGACACTCGTCACTGCCCTCCTCGCCATCACCGCTGCGTCGGCCATGGCACAGACCACGCCCCCCGAGGGCAAGGTCAGCATCAACTACAACCGCTGCGACAACAGCTACGACGGCTGGGGCGCGCACCTCTGGAAGGACCCGGGGATTCCGCTGTCCGGCGTCGAATGGCAAAAGCCCATGCCGCCCACCGGCAAGAGCGACTTCGGCGTCTACTGGCATGCCGACCTCGCCGACTTCGGCGGCAAGGGCAAGGTCAACTACATCATCCACAAGGGCGACTCCAAGGAGCAAGGTGGACGCGACATGTCCTTCGACGGCAAGACGGTGAAGGAGATCTGGGTGCTCAACGGCGACAAGAAGATCTACACGTCGCTCGAGGACGCGAAGAAGGCGCGGGCGGAGAATCCTTGCAAGTGAGGTGAGGCACAAAGACCAGGCTCAGTGCGAACGGGGTGGTACGCCTGCCCGCTCCGTTTCGCGCGCACACCCGTTCGGGCTGAGCTTGTCGAAGCCTTCTTGTCACCACAAACCCTTCGACAAGCTCAAGGCGAACGGCCCCTCGATCCAGATCACTCGAATCGCATCACCACCATGAAGAAGCTGGCCACCCTCTGCTCCGCCATCGCACTCGCCGGCTGTGCCAGCGCACCTGCGCCCGCGCCCGTTTCTGCGGCGGCGCCGGCACCGGCCGCGTCGGGGCCCAAGGCCGAGATCGTCCCCATCATCCCCGGCCCGCTCGCCTCGCCCGGCAGCTTCGCCGACAACCCCATCGTCTACTTCGTCGTGACCGACCGCTTCGAGAACGGCAACAAGGCCAACGATGCAAGCTACGGCCGCAAGCGTGAATCAACGCCCGCTGACGACGTGGCCACCTTCCATGGCGGCGACCTCAAGGGCATCACCAACAAGCTGCGCGAGAACTGGTTCAAGCAGCTGGGCGTGAACGCCATCTGGATCACCGCGCCCTATGAGCAGATCCACGGCTGGGTCGTCGGCGGCAACAAGGAGTTCAAGCACTACGCCTACCACGGCTACTACGCGCTCGACTACACCGTGCTCGATGCCAACATGGGCACGCCCGACGAGCTGCGCGAGATGGTGGACACCGCCCATGCGCAAGGCATCCGAATCCTGTTCGACGTGGTGATGAACCACCCCGGCTACCTCGACATCCAGACCGCCAGCGAGCTCGGCGTGAAGGTGCTGTGGCCGGGCGCTCAAAGCGCCAACCTGCGCAACTACCACTCGTTCATCGACTACAACAACTTCGCCTTCGGCGACTGGTGGGGACGCGACTGGGTGCGCGCGGGCCTGCCCGGCTACATCGACGGCGGCCGCGACGACCTGACGATGCAGCTGGCCTACCTGCCGGACTTCCGCACTGAGTCGAAGGAGCCGGTGAAGCTGCCGAAATTCCTGCACGCCAAGCCCGGCACCAAGGCGGTGGACCTGCCCAACACCACCGTGCGCGGCTACCTCGTGAAGTGGCTCACCGACTGGGTGCGCGACTACGGCATCGACGGCTTCCGTGCCGACACCGTCAAGCACGTCGAGCCCGAGGCCTGGCTCGAGCTGAAGACCGAAGCCGCGAAGGCACTGACGGACTGGAAGACGAAGAACCCCACCAAGAAGATCGACGACCAGCCCTTCTGGATGGTGGGCGAGTACTGGGGCCTCGGGCCCGAGCGCCACAAGCTTCACGACTTCGGCTTCGATGCGCTCATCAACTTCAAATTCCAGGAGCACGGCGGCGAGTTCGCGAAGCCCGAGGCGCTGTTCGCGAGCTACGCGACCATCCTCGGCGGCCGGCCGGGGTTCTCGGCGCTGAACTACATCTCATCGCACGACACCGAGCTCTTCGATCGCAAGAAGCTGGCCGAGGCCGGCACGGCTCTCATGCTGGCGCCGGGCGCGGTGCAGATCTTCTACGGCGACGAGACTGGTCGCCAGCCGGGGCCGGTGCCCTCGTCCGACCCGCAGCAAGCGACCCGCTCCGACATGAACTGGGGCAGCATCGACCAGGCCCTGCTCGCGCACTGGCGCCGGCTCGGCAGCTTCCGCGCGAAGCACGTGGCGGTAGCCCGCGGCGCGCATCGCATGCTGTCGGACACGCCGTATGTGTTCAGCCGCATCGACGCCGCCACCGACGACCGGGTGGTGGTGGCGATGAACGTCAGGGGCGAAACGACGATCCCCGTGGCTGAGGTGTTCCGTGATGGCCAGGCGGTGTTCGACACCTACAGCCAACAGCGCGTCACGGTGGCCGAAGGCCGGGTGAAGCTCAACGCACAAGGCACGGTGTTGCTCGAGCGGGCGATTCCGTTGATGGCGAAATGAGTGTGCGTCACCGCCCATGGATCCCGGCGAGGGCCGGGATCCACGGGCCTGGACGCTAACCGCCGCTCCGCCACGACCACCCAGGTATCCTTACCCATCATGGCCATCGATCCCACCCGCGGTCCGCACGCACTGCCCTACACCGAGCCCCGGCTGCTCGCGGACATCGGCGCCACCTATGCGCGCTTTGCCATCGAGCAGGTGCCCGGCCGCTTCGACCACGTGGCTGTGCTGCCTTGCGCGGACTACAGCGGCTTCGTGCAGGTGGTGAAGGCCTACCTCTACACCCTGCCCGGCATCGTGCCGCGCCACGGCGCAGTGGCCATCGCCAACCCGATCGAAGGCGACTGGGTGCGCATGACCAACCGCGACTGGGCCTTCTCCATCCAGGAGGCGCAGCGCGAGCTCAAGCTCAGCACCTTGCTGGTGGTCAACAACTTCACCGCGCTGGCCATGGCCTTGCCGAGGATCGGCGCGGATGGCCGCGTACAGGTCGGCGGCGGCGACGGACAAGCCAATGGCGTGATCGGACTGCTCGGCCCAGGCACCGGCTTGGGCGTGTCCGGCCTCATCCCCACCGGAGACCGTTGGACGGTGCTCGCCACCGAAGGCGGCCACGTCAGCTTCGCGCCCACCGACGAGCGCGAGCTGCGCGTGCTGCAGTACGCATGGAAGACCATGCACCGAGTGTCGGCCGAACGCCTCATCTCCGGCCCCGGCATCGAGCTCATCTACCAGGCGCTGAGCGCCGGCCAACCTGATGCCGAACCCGGCCTGAGCGCGGCCGACATCGTGCAGCGCGCGCTGCACGGACTCAGCCCGACGTGCGCAGACACCATCGAGTGCTTCTGCGGCATGCTCGGCACGATGGCGTCCGACCTCGCGCTCACGCTGGGCGCCACCGGTGGCATCTACGTGGGCGGCGGCATCGTGCCGCGCCTGGGCGAGCTCTTCGCGAAGTCGCCCTTCCGCGAGCGCTTCGAGGCCAAGGGCCGCTTCAGCGGCTACGTCGCGCGCATCCCGACTTATGTGCTGACCTCGGACAACCCGTCCTTCCTCGGCGTTTCATCACTGCTCGCCGACCACGTGCCCGACCATGATGGTGGCAATCCGTTGCTCGAGCGCGTGAGATCCGCAAGCGACGGCCTGTCTCCGGCCGAGCGGCGCGTGGCCAACTTCGTGCTCGACAACCCGCGCACCGTGCTCAACGACCCGATCGCCGTGATCGCGCAGGGCGCGGAAGTGAGCCAGCCGACGGTCATTCGCTTCTGCCGCTCGCTGGGCTTCCAGGGCCTCGCGGACTTCAAGCTCAAGCTGGGCTCCGGCCTCACCGGCACCTTGCCCGTTCAGCGCACGCAGGTGCGCCGCCAGGACGGCACGGCCGACCTCTGCGCCAAGGTGCTCGACAACACCATCTCGGCCATCGTGCAGTTCCGCGAATCGCTGAACGTGGAAGCGGTGGACAAGGCCATCGGCATGCTGCGCGAAGCGCGCCGCGTGGAGTTCTACGCAATGGGCAACTCGGCGGTGGTGGCACTCGATGCGCAGCACAAGCTGTTCCGCTTCCGCATCCCGTCGGTGGCGCACACCGATGCGTCCATGCATGCGATGGCGGCCGAGCTGCTCGGCCCCAACGACCTCGCCTTCTTCATCTCCAGCTCCGGCCAGCCACCCGAGCTCGTGCGTGCCGCCACGCAGGCGCTGGAGCGCGGCGCGTCCGTCATCGCCATCACCGCCAGCCAGTCGCCGCTCGCGCGCAAGTCCACCGTGTGCATCGCGGTAGACCACAGCGAGGACAGCTCCAGCTTCGTGTCGATGATCTCGCGCATCCTGCACCTGCTGGTGATGGACATGATGTCGGTGGGGCTGGCTGTGCGCCGCACACCGGCGGTGGGGCCGGGCCCGGCGCAGGCCGATGCTGGTGGCCAGCTGCACCCCGCACCAGGCGTGCTCATCTCGCACATTGCCTGAGCGGCGCCCTCCCTAGGCTGCTGCGAGGCGCGGCATCTTCACGGTGAAGACCGAGCCCTTGCCGGCTTCGCTCTCCACCGTCACGCTGCCGTGCATCTGCTCGACCAGCAGCTTGACGACGACGAGCCCGAGCCCCGTGCCGGACACCTCGCTCTTCGCAGGCAGGCGCTTGAAGGGCTCGAACAGCTCGCCCAACTGTGCCTGCGTCATGCCCGAGCCCTCGTCACCGATGCTGACCCAGTACCAGCGTTCGTCCTCGCCGAAGGACAGCGAGAGCCGCCCGCCATGCGTGTTGTACTTGCAGGCATTGCTCAGCAGGTTCACGAAGACCTGTTGCAGGCGCTGTGGATCGGCCATCACCGTGGCCGTCTTGAAGGGCATGCGGTCGTCGATGCGCACATGATGCACGGCGCGTTCGGGCTCCACGGTGTTCAGGGCGGTTCGCACCATCCCGAGGAACTCGGTCGGCACGACATCGAGCCTGAGCGCGCCGGAGTCGATGCGCGTGATGTCGAGCACGTCGTCCACCAGGTGCAGCAGGTGCGTGCCGCTCTCTTCGAGAATCTGCACGCGCTTGGCCTGGTTGACGCTCAGCGGCTCGGAGGGGTCGATGCGCAGCAGCTGCGCGACGCCGAGCACCGCATTGAGCGGCGTGCGCAACTCATGGCTCAGGCGCGACAGGAACTCCACGCGCAGTCGCGCGGCGCGTTCGGCGGCTTCCTTGTCCACCGTCAGCTGCGCCTGGGTCATCTCGCCGCCGACGTCGCGCACCACGCCCACCATGCGCGCGTTGTGCGGGTCGGCCACGTCGCGCATGCGGCCGATGGCCTCGACGTGGCGCAGGCCTCCGTCGGGGAGGTGGATGCGGTAACGCACATGCATCACCTCGCCGCTGTGCACCGCCTTGTCGAAGAGGGTGCGCGTCAACGCCTGGTCGTCGACGTGGGTGCGCTTGCGCAACTCGGCGCGCGGGACGCTCATCCCGCCAGGGCGGGGCGTGAGACCGTAAAGCGCGCACGCCCGCTGGTCGAGCTCGAACCGGTCGTCGGACACATGCCAGTCGAAGAGGCCGATGCCGCCTGCGTCCGCGCCGAGCTCGAACCGCTGGTTGGCTTCGAGCAGCAGCTGGCGGTCGCCCATCTGGGCACTCAACATGCGCCGCACGACCAACCCGCCGCCCAGCCCCAGCAGGCCCGCCAGCGCGATGGTGGTCAGCATGAGCAGCTGGTCGGTCTTGCGCGACGCACGGCCGAGGGTGGCGGAGAAGTACTTCTCCACGTTGATGAGCCGGGCTTCGAGCGTGTCGAGCTCGATCAGCAGCGGCGTGATGTCCGCCTGAGGGTCTCCGCGGTCGACGTGCGCATGGATGCGCGCGCCCAGCACCTGCAGTTCCTCGACGAGCCTGTCGCCCTCGGCCCACGCGCCGATGGCCTCCTCCATGAACTCGACATGGCGGAAATAGCGGTAGAGCCGGACCATGCCCGGGATGTCTTCGGGGGCGTTCTCGCCGGCAATCAGTCCGTTGCGGATGATCTCGTCATCGCCACGCGGCTTTTCCATCTCCAGCCGCGCCGCGCGGTCGCCCAGGGGCACCGCCAGCGATTCGATGAAGCGGCGATAGTCGGCTGGCCGGCCGCTGGCCGCATGGGCCCGCAGGTTGGACACCGCGCCCGCCCGCGCCTTGGACCACAGGCTTTCGCCGCCCACGAAGGCCCGCACTGACGAGAGCACGCTGAAGCCGCCGATGCACAAGGCGAGCAGGGTGACGATGGCCAGCAGCAGCGGCCCCATGACCCCAAGGTACACCATGCGATCCGACGCGATTCTTCGCATTCAGCTGGGTGGCATTCACGTGATGACGGCCGGGCCACTGTATCAGCGGGCGCGCGGCGCGTCTGCCCCGATGGCTGGTCAGCGCACTTCAGTCACGCACGCAATCGACGTAGTAGGTGCGGCCGCCCTCGCCTTCGTGCTCGACCAGGCCATGCACGTCGGTGTCGAAGCCTGGGAAGGCCGCGTTGAACTGCCGGGTGAACTGCAGGTAATCGACGATCTTGCGGTTGAAGCGCTCACCCGGGATGAGCAGCGGAATGCCCGGCGGGTACGGCGTGAGCAGCGAGGTCGTGATGCGGCCCTCGAGCTGGTCGATGGGCACGCGCTCGGTCTTGCGGTGGGCGATGTACGAGAAGGCGTCGGTCGGCTTCATCGCGGGCTGCAGGTCCGACAGGTACATCTCGGTCGTCAGGCGCGCGATGTCGCCCTTGGCGTACATGGCGTGGATGTCCTGGCAGAGGTCGCGCAGGCCCATGCGCTCGTAGCGCGGGAAGGCGGCCACGAACTCGGGCAGCACGCGGCCCATCATCGCGTTGCGGTCGTAGTCGTCCTTGAATTGCTGCAGCGCCGTGAGCAGCGTGTTCCAGCGGCCCTTGGTGATGCCGATGGTGAACATGATGAAGAAGGAGTAGAGCCCCGTCTTCTCGACCACCACGCCGTGCTCGGCGAGGTACTTGGTGACGATGCTGGCCGGGATGCCGGTCTTGGCGAACTTGCCCGTCACATCCAGCCCCGGCGTGATGATGGTGCTCTTGATCGGGTCGAGCAGGTTGAAGCCTTCGGCCAGGTCGCCGAAGCCGTGCCACTTCTCGCCGGCCTTCAGGATCCAGTCGGCGCTCTTGCTCATGCCGTCCGTGGCGATCTTCTCCGGGCCCCAGACCTTGAACCACCAGTCGCGGCCGAACTCCTTGTCCACCTTGCGCATGGCTCGGCGGAAGTCCAGCGATTCCATGATGCTTTCTTCCACCAGCGCGGCACCGCCGGGCGCTTCCATCATGGCGGCCGCCACGTCGCACGACGCGATGATCGCGTACTGCGGGCTGGTGGAGGTGTGCATGAGGTAGGCCTCGTTGAAGAGGTGCCTGTCGAGCTTGCGGTTCTGTGCGTCCTGAACGAGCACCTGCGACGCCTGGCTGATGCCCGCGAGCAGCTTGTGCGTTGACTGCGTCGCAAAGACGAGCTGGTCCTTCGGGCGCGGGCGGTAGCGGCCCATGGCGTGGTACTCGCCATAGAACGGGTGGAAGGCCGCGTGCGGCAGCCAGGCTTCATCGAAGTGCAGCGTGTCGATGTAGCCGTCCAGCGAGTGCTTGATGGTCTCGGTGTTGTAGAGCACGCCGTCGTAGGTGCTCTGCGTGAGCGTGAGAATGCGCGGCTTGACGGTCTTCGGGTCCACGCCCGCAAGCAGCGGGTTGTTGGCGATCTTGCGCTCGATCGTCTCGCGCGAGAACTCGCTTTTCGGGATCGGGCCGATGATGCCGTAGTGGTTGCGCGTCGGCGTCAGGAACACCGGCACCGCGCCCGTCATGATGATGCTGTGCAGGATGGACTTGTGGCAGTTGCGGTCCACCACCACCACGTCGCCGGGCGCCACCGAGTGGTGCCACACCATCTTGTTGGACGTGCTCGTGCCGTTGGTGACGAAGAAGCAATGGTCGGCATTGAAGATGCGCGCCGCATTGCGCTCGGACGCCGCCACCGGCCCGGTGTGGTCCAGCAGCTGGCCCAGTTCTTCAACCGCATTGCACACGTCGGCGCGCAGCATGTTCTCGCCGAAGAACTGGTGGAACATCTGGCCCACCGGGCTCTTCAGGAAGGCCACGCCGCCTGAATGCCCCGGACAGTGCCAGGAGTAGGAGCCGTCCTGCGCATACTCCATCAGTGCCTTGAAGAACGGCGGCGCCAGCCCGTCGAGGTAGCTTCGCACCTCGCGGATGATGTGGCGCGCCACGAACTCCGGCGTGTCCTCGAACATGTGGATGAAGCCGTGCAGCTCGCGCAGGA